>NZ_JBDGLC010000004.1:0-91107 GCF_057656055.1 Pseudaminobacter sp. Soil_N_29 | reverse complement strand
GCTGACCGCCTCTAACGGCACCCGCCGAACCTCCTCCCTCGGCGGGTGCTGTTCTTTCCAGGGCCTTCGCACCCTTCAAAATGGCGAAAGGAATTTCGTCGGCGCCTACCTCCTCCCGGGTTCCGATGAATAAGGTCAGCGTTCATCCTCCTCCCGATCGCTGACCACTCTACCGACACCCGCCGGACCTCCTCCCCCGGCGGGTGTTGTCGTTTACGGACGAGGCAGTTCCGATTGATTTCCTTCGCCCAGCAGCCTATTTCCCGAACATGACAATCAAACCCTTGCACATCATCGGCGGCGGCCTCGCCGGCTCTGAAGCAGCCTGGCAGGCAGCGCAGGCCGGCGTTCCCGTCATCCTGCACGAGATGCGTCCGGTGCGCGGCACCGACGCGCACAAGACCGAGTCGCTGGCCGAGCTGGTCTGCTCCAACTCATTCCGTTCCGACGACGCGCAGGCCAATGCGGTGGGGCTGCTGCACGCCGAGATGCGCCTCGCCGACTCCCTGATCATGCGGTCGGCCGATGCCCATCAGGTGCCGGCCGGCGGCGCACTCGCGGTGGATCGTGACGGGTTTTCCGCAGCTGTCACTGCCACGCTCGAGGCCCACCCTCTGATCACCATCCAGCGCGAGGAAGTCACCGGCCTGCCACCCGAAGAATGGGAGCAGGCGATCATCTCCACCGGCCCGCTGACCGCACCGTCTCTGGCTGAGGCCATCGCCGAGCGCACCGGCGCCGATGCTCTTGCCTTCTTCGACGCCATCGCCCCGATCATCTATTTCGAAACGATCGACATGAACACCTGCTGGTTCCAGTCGCGCTACGACAAGGTCGGCCCCGGCGGCACCGGCAAGGACTACATCAATTGCCCCATGGACAAGGCGCAGTACGAGGCCTTCGTGCAGGCGCTTATCGATGGCGGCAAGACCGAGTTCAAGCAGTGGGAAGGCACGCCCTATTTCGACGGCTGCCTGCCCATCGAGATCATGGCCGAACGCGGCGTGGAGACGCTGCGGCACGGCCCGATGAAGCCGATGGGCCTGACCAACCCGCACAACCCGACGGTGAAGGCCTATGCCGTCGTCCAGCTCCGGCAGGACAATGCGCTGGGCACGCTCTACAACATGGTCGGCTTCCAGACGAAGCTGAAATACGCCGAGCAGACGCGCATCTTCCGCATGATCCCCGGCCTGGAGAACGCCGACTTCGCGCGCCTGGGCGGACTGCACCGCAACACCTACATCAACTCGCCGACGCTGCTCGACCCGACGCTGCAACTCAAGGGCCGCCCCGGCCTGCGCTTTGCCGGCCAGATCACGGGTTGCGAGGGTTATGTCGAATCGGCCGCCGTAGGCCTGCTGGCCGGACGCTTCGCAGCCGCCGAAATTCTCGGAGGCGAGATTGCGACGCCGCCGGCCACCACTGCGTTCGGAGCCCTGCTCAACCACATCACGGGCGGGCACATCGTGTCCGATGACGAGCCGGGCAAGCGCTCCTTCCAGCCCATGAACGTGAATTTCGGCCTGTTCCCGCCGGTCGAGGCACCGAAGGTGGAAGGCAAGCGGCTGCGCGGCAAGGACAAGATCGTTGCCAAGCGCCATGCGATCACTTCGCGCGCGCTCGCCGACTGCCGGACATGGCTGGGCATCCCGGCTGAGGCGCAGGCTGCCGAGTAGCAGCCACCTCACCGAATCCCGGTCAATTGGAAACGCGCCCGCCTTTGGCGGGCGTTTTCATTCGGCGGGCGCGACGCCACCGGGCAGCCCGGGCTTGCCCGCCTCCTCCGGATGACGGCGCACATAGTCGGCCTTCAGATGTTCCGAGGTCTTGCGCGATCCGTCGTGGCTCCAGCCGGGCGGCTGGAACAGGTAGCCGAGGCGCTGCCGCATTGTCAGCCCGGGCGCCAGCGCATCGCGGAACATGCCGATCCACTCATGGAACGCCACCTTCACCGGGTTGAACGTGCCGATGTTCCTGACGATGCCATAGCGCGGCTGGTCCTCCGGCAGTTCCTCCACGAAGGTTCCGAACATGCGATCCCAGATGATCAGCGTGCCGGCATAGTTCGCGTCGAGATAGCGCGGATTGGTGGCGTGATGGACGCGGTGGTGCGAGGGGGTGTTGAAGATGAACTCGAACCATCTCCACATCCGGCCGATGGCTTCGGTGTGGATCCAGAATTGCCAGACCAGGTTGAAGCCGAAAACGAAAGCGATCACCGCCGGGTGGAAGCCCAGCAGCACCAGCGGCACCTGCAGCACGAACATGCCGGTGAACAGGCCGGTCCAGCTCTGCCGCAGTGCGGTGGACAGATTGTAATGCTGGCTGGAATGATGATTGACGTGCTCGGCCCACACCCAGCGCACGCGGTGAGCGATGCGGTGATACCAGTAGTAGCGCAGGTCATCGAGCAGGAAGGCGGCGACGAACACCCAGACCGACAGGCCGAGATTGAAGAAGCGGAACTGCCACACCCACATCAGCGCGGTATAGGAGACCACGCCGAGCAGCAGGCCGGCGACGACGTTTCCGGTGCCCATCATCAGGCTGGTCAGGGTGTCGCGCGTTTCGAACGCACCTTTTGCCCGGCCCGTGCGCACCAGCCAGAGTTCGATCAGGATCGCGGCCACAAAGAAAGGTATCGCGAGCTGCGTGACCTGCGGGAAATCGTAGCTTTCCATCGTCATGCCTCCACTCGGTCGCGCCGGGCAAGCTGAAGCGCCTGCAGCACAGCGCCTGCATCATGGTCTTCGGCGAATACGAATCTCCCGCCACTCCAGGTAAAATCCCTGAAGCGGACCGACACCACGCCAGGCCCCGCGAGCAAGGCCCTGGCAACATCGGGCGGCGTGATGATGCGCGTCAGGAAACGATCGCCGAATGTCTGGACGATGCCGGTGCGGCCGCCGTCGAGTTCCATGAAGGCTGTGCGCCGGTCTGCGGTGAGGCGAACCGTGCGTATAGCCTCGTCTGGAAAATCCTGGTGAAAATGGCGAGCCGCATCGTCGGCGTCTTCGAGCGTCGCCAATCTGCTGCCGCCGGTGAGATGCACCGCGACGACGCAAAGGCTGATCCCGACGACCACGATGGCGACGAGGACAGGCAGGCTCATGAGCCGTTCTCCACCCGACCGCCGCCTGCACTCCTCCAGGCAGGCAGCAACGGCCAAGAAGTAGCACGCCTTACGTTTACGTCAAATGATTCGGCTTCCAGCCGCGGGCGGCGTGGCGAAACAGGATCGCATGCCGGTACCAGGCAGATACATCCGCGTGGGCGGTCAGCGCCTTGGCGCCCATCCTGCGCAGACGGTTGAGATAGGCGCGGGTCAAGGCCACGGGCAGATAGGCCGGCCGCAGGGAAACAGGGATCTCGGCTGCGCCGCGGTCGAAGGCGGAAAGATGCTCCTCCGCGAGCGCGATCATGGCCGCCAGGGCACCTGCCATCCCTGCGCCGCCATCGCCGGTGACAAATTCTTCCGGCGAGGAGCCGACAGCGGCGAGGATCTCACGCGGCACGAAGCATTGGCCGCGAGCCCGGTGGAGCGGCAGCAATCGCAGCAGCCCGGTTATGGCCTGGGCGCAGCCGGCATGTCCGGCAAGGGTGCCGAAGGCCGGCGCAGCGGATGGGTCGAGCACCAGCGAGGCCAGCTGGATGATCGCCCCCGCAGTCTCGCCGCAATAGCCCTCGAGATCGTTCCGCGACGGCATCGGGTCGTCATAGAGATCGACGATCCGCGCATCGAGATAGTTCTGGAAGGCGGCCTGCGGCAGGCGGTAGGTGTCGATCGAGGCGACAAGTGCTTCCGCAACCGGATGGCCGGAGGCTGCCTGCGCGGTTCCGGCGGCGATCACGTCGCGCCACCACTGCAGCCGCACCTCGCCGGGGAGCGCTTCGCGGATGCGATCGCGGACCGCGGCGATCTCGGCATTGAAGGCGTAGAGTGCGAACAGCGCCGGCCGCTTGTCCTCCGGCGCATAGAGTGCGCTGAGATAGCGGTCGCGGTCGGCGGCCCGCACCGCCTCCATCACGATCTTGGCGTGATCATCCATGTCAGTCGACGGCAATCAGTGCGGCGGCAACGGCGCGGTCTTCGGCCAGAAGCACGTTGTAGGTGCGCACCGCCGCCCCGGTCGACATCGGGTCGGCCGATATCTTCTGTTCTCGTAGTGCCGCCCTCAAGGCCTTCGGCAGCGGGCGCAGCTCGCTGCCGGTTCCGACAAGCAGGATCTGGATTTCGGCTGCTTCCGCCAGCACCCGTGCGAAATCTTCGGCCACGAGCGCCAGCGGGTCAGCTGGTTCCCATCCATAGATGCCTGAGGGCAGGCACAGAAGGGAGCCGCGATGCGACATGTCGGCAAAGCGGAAGCCGCCATTGCCATAAGCCTCGATCGGGGCGCGACCGGGAAAATGCGCCTCTCGTATCTCGATCCCTGCCATGGCTGTCTTTCAACGGCTCCTGAAAGAGCCCGCCCGAAGGCGGTTACTTCTTGGCGTTCTGGTTGGCGACCGGCTCGCCCTTGACGCGCACGTCGGCGATGGTCGAGCGCAGCGCGGTGACCTTCAGGCCGTTGCCGAGATCGACTTCCAGTTCGTTGTCGTCAACCACCTTGGTGACCTTGCCGACGAGACCGCCGCCGGTCACCACCGTATCGCCGCGCCGGATGGCCGTCAGCATTTCGCCGCGCTTCTTGAGCTGCTGGCGCTGCGGCCGGATGATCAGGAAGTACATGATCACGAAAATCAGGACGAACGGCAGGACGCTGATAAGCATATCGGGGGAAGCGCCAGTGGTGCCTTGGGCGTATGCCGGTGTCACGAACATCAAAAACTCCTGGAAATGGACGGATAGCTCGCAACGAGCCCCCTGGTGAAAGCTGCGCGGAATATAGTGGCTGGAGCGACCTTTGCAACTGCGTTGGCACAGTGCCCCCCTGCTTTCCCGGCCTGTTCGACCGTGTTAGAGGCACTGGGCAACCGTTTGCTTTCGAATACGGAAAACAGGATGAGCGACAAGACCATCGAAGCACTGACCCGAAAGCTCGACCTCCTGATCGAGGCAGTCAGCCGCCTGGCGCCAGCGCAAACGCCGCAGAGCGACCTCGACGCGGCAGACTGCTTTGTCTGGGACGCCGAGCGCGGGTTTCTGGAGCCTGTCCAGCGCGTCAACCGCGTCGACATCGGCCTCATCCGGGGCGTCGACCGCGTGCGCGACATTCTGGTGGACAATACGGAACGGTTTGCCGCCGGCCTTCCGGCCAACAACGTGCTGCTGTGGGGCGCGCGGGGCATGGGCAAGTCCTCGCTGGTCAAGTCAAGCCACGCCGCAATCAACGCCTCCGGGAAGAGCGAAGCGCCGCTCAAGCTCATCGAGATCCACCGCGAGGATATCGACACGCTGCCCAGGCTGATGGCGCAGCTGAAGGCCTCGTCCCATCGTTTCATCCTCTTCTGCGACGATCTTTCGTTCGATCATGACGACACGTCCTACAAGTCGCTGAAGGCCGCGCTGGAAGGCGGCGTGGAGGGCCGGCCGGCCAACGTGATCTTCTACGCGACTTCGAACCGGCGGCATCTTTTGCCGCGCGACATGATCGACAACGAGCGGTCGACCGCCATCAACCCCTCCGAAGCGGTCGAGGAAAAGGTTTCGCTTTCCGACCGATTCGGCCTCTGGCTCGGCTTCCACAAATGTTCGCAGGACGAGTATCTCGACATGGTCGACGGCTATGTCCGCTACCACGGGCTGAACATCGATCCCGAGACGCTGCGTGCCGAGGCGCTGGAGTGGGCGACCACGCGGGGCAGCCGCTCGGGCCGCGTCGCCTGGCAGTTCATCCAGGATCTGGCTGGGCGTTTGGGCCAGCCGCTGAAGGATTGATAGCCCTCGCGCCTGACCGGCGTTTGAAGCACGAACCTTCCTGCAAGAAAGAAACCCGCCCCAAATGGGCGGGTTCGTCATTTTGACCGATCCGGGTCGCTGCTCTATTCGAGATAAGTCGACGGATTGACCGGCGTAGAGTTCTTGCGAACCTCGAAGTGAAGTCTCGGCGAGTCGGTGTTTCCGCTCATGCCCGAGAGCGCGATTTCCTGACCGCGCTTGACGGTCTGGCCCCGCGAAACCTTGAGTTCGCTGGCATGGCCATAGACAGTGACCAGCCCGTTCTCGTGCCGCACCAAGACGGTGTTTCCGAACTCCTTCAGCCCGTCGCCGGCATAGATGACCACGCCGTTCTCGGCCGCCTTGACGGGCGTACCCTGCGGCACCTGAATGTCGATGCCGTCATTGGCCTTGCCGCCGCCCTTGCCATAGCCGGAAATGACGCGACCGCGCACGGGCCAACGCATCTTGCCGATGCCTGTCGAATCAGGAGCGATCGCCGCGACCTGTTCGGCCTGCTCGATCGTCTTCTCGCTCTTGGGCGGCGTATAGGTCGCCACTTTCGGGGCTTCCGCGGCCGCCTTGGCAGGGGCCGGTGCGCTGACTGCGACAGGCTCGGGTGTTGCCGCCGCAACGGCAGAGGTGCCGCCGGCCGGTATCTTCAAGGTCTGGCCGATGCGGACAACGCCGTCGCTCAAGCCGTTGGCCGATTGGAGTGCCGCGGCGCTGACCCCGGTCTTCCTGGAAATCTTGGTGAGCGTATCCCCTTCCTGCACTGTATAGGTGCCGGATGATGATCCGCTTGCTGCGCTCGACGCGCCCTGGTTTGCCGTCACCTTGGCGGGCTGGGGCAGCATCGCGACCTGACCGTCGGGGGTTGAAAGCACCTGCGCCTTGCTGGGCTGCATCTCTGGCTTGGGAGCGGCGGATGCCAGCGGGGCGGGGGCAGGAGCCGCCGCCCTGGCGGGTCCCGGCATGACAGGCTGGCTCGCCGGGGCGACCGAAGCAGTGGCAGCAGCCGGCTGGGTGACCGGCGGCGGAAGCGGCTGCGACGAAACCGGCGTCAGGGTGCTGCGGGTAACCGGAGCGGTTTCTGCGCTGGCCAGCGGCGCAGCCTGCATGTCGCCAGGATACGGCTGGTTTTGATTCATGATCTGCCGCTGATTCGGCGTCGAGGCGGTGAAAATGTCGTCGACGCTTGCAAAGCGCGACACATGCGAACTGCAGCCGGTCGCCATGCCTGCCAGGAGGAGGACCGCTGCACTGCGCACCAAAACGCGTTCATTCTTGGCTAACATACTGAACCGCATCGCAATAACCCGCATACCCGACCCAAACTTCGGCATGATTAAAGCGCGTTAATCTTACCGGGCGGTTAAGAATTGGCCGGCCTTGCCGAAGCCATCGCAATCTGACACCCCATTGCCTGGACAGTGCCGCGACGGAATGCGGATAGCACCGGCCAGAAACCCGCGCAAAACGGGCTGCTGCGCGTTTGAAGCGTTGGCGATTTTGGAGATCGTGAATTGCGATCAGATCGCCGCCGCAACGCCTCGGGCCATCGGCTGGAGGCGGACGACGCCGATGTCTTCCTGTTCGAATCGGCTGCCAAGCTTGCCCAGCTTGATCATCACCTGCTCGCCCTCGGGAGGTCCCAGCGGCACCGCCATGGCGCCACCACTGGAGAGCTGGTCGGCAAAGTAGCGCGGCAAGCTTTCGAAGGCCGCCCAAACCACGATGCGGTCGAATGGCCCCTCGCCCGGCAGGCCGTTGGAACCATCCGTCTGCCGCACGAACACATTGTCGATGCCCAGCGCCTCGAAGCGCTGGCGAGCCTGCTCGACCAGCGTCTTGTAGCGGTCGACGGTAACCACCCGCGCCGCAAGCCGCGACATGACGGCGGCCGTATAGCCGGAGCCGGTGCCGATCTCGAGCACGCGGCTGTTCGGCTCTATGCCCAATGCCGAAATCACCGTCGCCTGGAGATCGGCGCCTTCCATGGTCTCCCCGCATTCGATCGGAAGCATGCGGTCCGACCAGGCGATGTTCTGCCACTGCGCGGGGATGAAGGCGCGCCGGGGAGTAGCCTCGAAGGCCGTAATCAGGTCTTTTGCCACGATACCGCGGCCGCGCAATCGCAACAGGAAAGCGGCAAAAGCTTCGCGGTCCTCGCTGGCAGTGGTCATCCCAAAGCCTTCGTCAACTGGTCACGGATCTCGTGGGCGGTAAGGTCGAGCTTCAGCGGCGTGACGGACACGCGCTTGTTTCTCACCGCGTGAATGTCGGAGCCTTCCCTTACCTCGGGCGCCTCGCGACCGAAGCGCAGCCAGTAGTAGGGAAAGCCACGGCCGTCGGCGCGTTCATCGATCCAAAGGCTGTGCACCAGCTTGCCCTGGCTCGTCACGACCGGCGCTTCAACCTCTTCCGGCCGGCAATTGGGGAAGTTGACGTTCAGGAACACGCCGCTCGGAAGATCGATCTGCAGCAGCTTGTCCAACAGCGCAGGCGCAAGCGTCTCGGCGGTCTCCCACGGAACAATGCGGGCCTGGTCGACCACATTATAGGCCTGGCTGAGCGCGATCGAGCGGATGCCGAGAAGCGTTCCTTCCATGGCGCCCGCCACAGTGCCCGAATAGGTCACGTCGTCGGCAAGATTCGCCCCTGAATTCACACCCGACAGGATGAGGTCCGGCGGCTCGGGCAGCACCTTGCGCACGCCCATGATGACACAATCGGTGGGCGTGCCGCGAACGGCATAGTGGCGGTCGTCGATCTTGCGCAGACGCAACGGCTCCGAGATCGACAGGGAATGCGCAAAGCCCGACTGGTCAGTCTCAGGCGCAACGACCCAGACATCGTCCGACATGGTGCGGGCGATGCGCTCGAGACAGGCAAGGCCTTCGGCGTGGATGCCGTCGTCGTTGGTCAGGAGGATACGCATCAGGACCGGATTGCCTCGATCTTCTCCGCGCCGCCCATGTAAGGACGAAGAACGTCAGGAATTGTTACGCTGCCGTCCTCGTTCTGGTAGTTCTCCAGCACGGCAATCAGCGCACGGCCGACGGCGGTGCCGGAACCGTTCAGCGTATGCACGAAGCGGAGGTTCTTGTCGTCCTTGACGCGATAGCGCGCATCCATGCGCCGGGCCTGGAAGTCGCCGCAGACCGAGCAGGAAGAAATCTCGCGATAGGCGTTCTGGCCAGGCAGCCAGACTTCGATGTCATAGGTCTTGCGCGCGCCGAAACCCATGTCGCCGGTGCACAGGACGATCGTGCGGAACGGCAGTTCGAGGCGCTTCAGCACCTCTTCCGCGCACTGCGTCATGCGTTCATGCTCGGCGTTGGAACTGTCGGCGTCGGTGATGGAGACAAGCTCGACTTTGTAGAACTGGTGCTGCCGCAGCATGCCGCGGGTGTCGCGCCCGGCGGACCCGGCCTCCGAGCGGAAGCACGGCGTCAAGGCCGTCATGCGCAGAGGAAGCTGCTCCTGATGGAGGATTTCTTCGCGCACCAGGTTGGTCAGCGGCACTTCTGCGGTGGGGATGAGGCCCAGACGCCCTTCGCCGTGCGGCGTGAAGAACAGGTCTTCCTCGAACTTGGGCAACTGGTTGGTGCCGAACAGCACCTCGTCGCGCACCAGAAGCGGCGGCTGGACCTCGGTGTAGCCGTGCTCCGTGGTGTGCATGTTGATCATGAACTGGCCGAGCGCGCGCTCGAGCCGGGCAAGCTGGCCCTTGAGAATGGTGAAGCGGCTGCCGGAGAGCTTCGCGGCGCGCTCGAAATCCATCAGGCCAAGCGCTTCGCCGATGTCGAAGTGTTCCCTTACCCAATTCGGGCGCGGTTTCACCTCGCCGACCTTGCGCAGCTCGACATTATCGCGCTCGTCCGCGCCGACCGGCACATCGTCCAGCGGCATGTTCGGAATGACCGCCAGGGCATCGTCAAGCGCCTTGTCGAGCTCGCGTTCGCGGGCCTCACCGTTCTGGATGAAGGCCTTGATGTCGGCAACTTCGAGCTTGAGCTGCTCGGCCAGAGCGGAGTCGCCATTGCGCATGGCGTTGCCGATCTCGCGGGAGGCGGCATTGCGGCGCTCCTGCTTGACCTGCAACTCGCCGAGATGCGCCCGGCGCATCTCGTCTTTCAGCAGCAGGTCGTCCACGGTTGCCTGCGCGGCCTCCGACGACTGGCCGCGCTTCACCAACGCTTCAACGAGGGTCTTGGGGTTCTCGCGAATCCATTTGATATCAAGCATGTAACGATCCGGTCGCAGTATGAGTTAACATGGCCGCGACAGCGGATCGAAAGGTCAGCTTGCGGCGGGGCTGTCGCCTGAACCTTGCAGTGATGCCTTGTCGGTCACTGCGTCGGCGGCTTCCTCATTCTCACGCGCCACGCGTTCCTGCTCGCGATTCCGTTCGATCATCCGGGCGGCCCAGATGGAAATCTCGTAAAGAAGGATGGTGGGAAGGGCAAGGCCGATCTGGCTTACCGGGTCGGGCGGCGTCAGCACGGCGGCCACCACGAAGGCCAGAACGATGGCCCATTTGCGCTTGTCGGCGAGCGCCTGCGACGAAAGGAGCCCCACGCGCACCATGAGCGATGTGACCACCGGAAGCTGGAACACGAGGCCGAACGAGATGATCAGCGTCATGATAAGGCTGAGATATTCCGAAACTTTCGGCAGCAGCGAGATCTGCACCTCGCTGTCGGTTCCAACCTGCTGCATGGCAAGGAAGAACCACATCACCATCGGGGTGAAGAAGAAATAGACCAGCGCCGCGCCCATCAGGAACAGTATGGGCGACGCGATCAGGAACGGCAGAAATGCCCGCCGCTCGTTCCGGTAAAGGCCGGGGGCGACGAACTTGTAGATCTGCGCCGCGATCAGCGGGAAAGCGATGACAAGGCCGCCGAACATGGCGAGCTTGACCTGGGTGAAGAAGAATTCCTGCGGAGCGGTATAGATCAGCTCGACCTTATGCGTGTCGAGGCCCGCCCATGCGGTCGCCCATCTGAACGGAATGACCAGGACGTTGAACATCTGCTTGGCAAAGAAAAAGCAGACGAGAAAGGCCACGAAGAAGCCGCCCAGACACCAGATCAGGCGCTTGCGCAGCTCGATCAGATGCTCGATCAGCGGGGCCGATGACTTTTCGATTTCGTCGTCCTGTTCGCTCACTTGGCGCTTCCGGATGAGGTTTTCCTGGCGGCGGCCTTTGCCTTGTCGGCGGGGGCCGCAGTCTTGGTGGGTTTCTTTGTGGTGGCCTTGGTGGCCACCTTGGCTGCGGGCTTCGAAGCCGCAGCCTTGGGTGCAGCCGAAGCCGCGGCCTTCGCTGCCGCCGGCTTCTTCGCCTTCACGGTCGCAGCCTCCGCGGCCTTCTTGCCGGGCTCTGGCTGAGGCGCAGCCGCAGCCGGCGCCACCGTGGGTGCCGCTTCGGCAGGCGGTGCGGGCACAGCCTCTGCGCCGGTCTTCAGCGGTTCGGCCGGCTGCGCGGCATCCGAAGCAGGCGGAACCGGCGAAGGCGACGGCTTCAGCGCGGTATCCAGCCCGGAACGAACGTCGGCGGCCGCCTGCTCGAACGGGTTGAGCTGCTTCTTGATTTCCGTCGCCGGATTAAGGCTACGAAGCGCATCGACGGATTTCTTGACGTCGTCGAGTTCCGCTTCCTTGAGCGCCTCATTGAACTGTCTTTGGAAATCGCCGGCCATCGTCCGCAATTTCGCCGTCGTCTTGCCGAACGTGCGCAGCATGCGCGGCAAGTCCTTGGGCCCCACGACCACGATCATGACGATCGCGATCACGAGCATCTCACTCCAGCCGATATCAAACATGGTTACTCAACCCGACTAGCGGAAAGCGCTTCAGCTCTTGCTGGTCTTTTCCTTCGCCTGGACGGTTTCGTCGGCACGATGCTCCACGGTGCGGGCATCGACGGCCTTCTCGTCGTCAGCATCCTCGTCGGACATGCCCTTCTTGAAGCTCTTGATGCCCTTGGCCATGTCGCCCATCAGTTCCGGGATCTTGCCACGGCCAAACAGCAGCAACACCACTACCAGCACGATGAGCCAGTGCCAAATCGAAAAGGAACCCATGGTAACTCTCTCTCGAACGATTTCCTGAGATTGATCTATGCGCTTTCACGCTGTGTTTCAAACAGAAGTACGTCAGACTTGCGCAGCGAAAGCCAGATGTCACGCGCTTTTGCAGACAATGCCCCACAGCGTATTCGAGCCCGCACCGGGGCCTCTGCGCCTGAAACGGCAAGTTCAAGCAATTCCACGACGCCGAGGAAGCGTCGGGAAAGGATCCTTGCCTCGATTTCGCCCGCCGTTTCGCTTACATCGAAGCCGGTGAGCCGCACGGCTACGGTCGCCTCGGCACCATCCGCCAGATCCGGCGCCGGTACCCGGCCGATCGGCGTGTCGACGCAGCGCCCGTTCACTCGGCCCTGAAAGACGTTCAACTCCGAGAAGAAACCCGCGACGAACAGGCTGGCCGGCTTGAGATAGAGGTCCTCGGCACGGCCCGACTGCACCAGCCTGCCATCCTTCAGCAGCGCAATGCGGTCGGCCATGCGCATGGCTTCCTCCGCGTCGTGGGTGACCACGATTGCGGTGGCGCGGCTCTCGCGCAGGATTGCAAGCGTCTCGGCCCGCACAGCGTCCTTGAGGCGAGAATCGAGGCCTGAAAAAGGCTCGTCCATCAGCAGCACCGCCGGACGCGGCGCGAGCGCGCGGGCCAGCGCCACGCGCTGCTGCTGCCCGCCCGAAAGCGCGTGGGGATAGGATGCGGCATAATCCGCAAGGCCGACCCGCGACAGCGCGATCATCGCCTCGCGGCGCCCCTCTTCCGCCGACAAGGCGGTCAGGCCAAAGCGAACATTGTCGAGGATGGTGAGATGGGGAAACAGCGCGAAGTCCTGGAATACCAGGCCGATCGAACGCTTCTCCGGAGGCAGGAACACGCTGGGACCGGCGATTTCGCGATCGTTGAGAAGCACACGGCCGGTAGACTGCGCCTCGATGCCGGCCGCAATGCGCAGCAGCGTGGTCTTGCCCGAGCCAGAGGGCCCCAGAAGGCACAGCACCTCGCCCGGCTCGGCGATCAACGACACGTCCCGCAGCGTCTCGGCATCGGGGCCGAAGGAATGGCAGATGTTTTCGAACGCGAGGCGCGCAGCAAAGGTGACGCCCGCGGTCACCCGGCTCGCCGTCTGCGTATTCTCAAGCTTCACGTGAATACAGCCTTTGGCACTGTCATTCCCTGCTCAATCATCTACTGCCCGAGGTGTCAACAGGCCGAGTTCCTCGAAGTCGATATCCGTCAGCGGATCTTCGTCATCAGTGAGCAGGTCGAGGTCCGAAGGGGGAATCGGGATCGAGAAGTTGGACGGCATGCGGGCCGACAACAGCCCTGCCCCCTTCAACTCCTCGATGCCGGGCAGATCGCGGATGTCCTCGAGCGCGAAGTGGTCAAGGAAGTTGTCGGTGGTGCCGTAGGTCACAGGCCGTCCCGGCGTGCGCCGCCGACCGCGCATGCGCACCCACTCTGTTTCGAGCAGCGTGTCCAGAGTGCCCTTCGAGGTCTCCACGCCGCGAATATCCTCGATCTCGGCACGCGTTACAGGCTGATGATAAGCTATGATGGCCAGCACTTCGAGGGCGGCCCGCGACAGCTTCTTCTGCTGCACCGCGTCCCGGCTCATCAGGAATGCGAGATCACCGGCAGTGCGGAACGCCCAGGAGTCCGCCACCCGCACGAGGTTGACGCCGCGCTGCGCGTAGATCTTCTGCAGTTCGATCATGGTGGCCGCTATGTCCACGCCCTCCGGCAGGCGGGCAGCCAGGGCCTTTTCGCTGACCGGCTCGGCACTGGCGAACACGATCGCTTCCGCCATGCGCACCACCTCTGCCAGATGGCGGCGCTCGGCGGCCTTGCGTTCGCCGGCCGCTTCGTCGGAGACGAAGGGAATTACTGTAGCATTGGCGCTGCTTTCGCTCATGACGCACCTTCAGCTGGATTTGCGGCATCCGTGCGGCTGCGCAGATAGAGCGGCGCGAAGGCGTCGTGTTGACGGACTTCCAGATGCCCTTCGCGCACCAGTTCCAGCGTCGCGGCGAATGAGCTTGCAATCGCGGTCGCGCGTTCTTCCGGCGTCGTCATGTATTCGATCAGGAACTTGTCGAGCGCGGTCCAATCCTTGAAGCTGCCCACCATGCGGGTGAGGATGTCGCGCGCTTCTTTCAACGACCAGACGCCGCGCTTGGCGATGCGCACATTGGTGATCGCCTGCCGCTGGCGCTGGATCGCATATGCCGTCAGGAGATCGTAGAGGGAGGCGGAATATTCGTTTCGCCTCTCCACCACCACGAGTTCCGGGCAGCCGCGGGCGAAGACGTCGCGCCCCAGCCTGTTGCGGTTGACCAGCCTGGCGGCGGCATCGCGCATCGCCTCAAGCCGCTTGAGCCGGAATTGCAGCACCGCGGCCATTTCCTCGCCGCTCTGCTCGTCGTCGCCGGCCTGCTTGGGAATGAGCAGCTTGGACTTCAGGAATGCCAGCCAGGCGGCCATGACGAGGTAGTCGGCGGCGAGCTCAAGCCTTATGGCGCGCGCGCTGTCGACGAAGGCAAGATACTGCTCGGCGAGCGCAAGAATGGAGATGCGCGACAGGTCGACTTTCTGGTTGCGCGCAAGGTGCAGGAGAAGATCGAGCGGGCCTTCGAAGCCGGCAATATCTATCTGCAGCGCAGGCTCGCTGACGCCGCGCTCCTCCGCCTGCTCCGCCCAAAGGGGATCCATCGGCGTGGCCTTGGGGGACTTGCTCTCCTGTGTCTGCGCCAATCCGGCTCCTTCTCTGGCGGCCGCTACCGTCAGGCCACGGCGTCGAAATAGGTTGCAAACTCGGCACGCATTGCCGCCTCGTCGGCGGTGTCGCACTTTTCGATGCATGTAAGGGCACGCTTTGCCCGTTCAAGCGACTTGCCCTGAAGCGGGGTGGTGCGCGATGCGATGCCCACCATTTCCTCCATCACGCCGTTGCAGTGAAGGACGAGATCGCACCCCGCCGCAAGGATGGAAGCGGCTTTGGAAGGGAAATCCCCAGAAAGCGCCTTCATGGAGGTGTCGTCGCTGATCAGGAGCCCATCGAAGCCGATCTCGCCGCGAACGATCTCGCGCACGACCTTCTCCGAAGTCGTGGCCGGATTTGCCGGGTCAATCGCGGCGAAGACGACATGCGCGGTCATGGCGGCGGGCAGGTTCGCAAGCGCCTTGAATGGAGCGAAATCGTGCGCACGCAGATCCTCGAGCGGCGCATCCACCGTGGGCAGCTCGAAATGCGTGTCGGAAAATGCCCTTCCGTGGCCGGGAATATGTTTCATGACCGGCAGCACGCCGCCCGCCAGCAGCCCGTCTGCTGCTGCCTTGCCGAGCGCGGTGACGGTCTCCGGGTCCTTGCCGTAGGCACGATTGCCGATGACGTCGCTCGCGCCCTCGATGGGCACATCCAGCACCGGCAGGCAGTCGGCGTCGATGCCGAAGCGGCGCAGATCGAAGGCATGCAGGCGCGACAACAGCCAGGCCGCCCGCAGGCCCGCCTCGCGGTCCTCGTTGTAGAGCGCACCGATTTCACCAGCCGGCGGATAGTTGGGCGCGATCGGCGGCCGCAACCTCTGCACGCGCCCGCCCTCCTGGTCGATGAAGACCGGGGCATCGGGCCGCCCGACGCTGTCGCGCATCGCGGCCACCAGGTCGCGGATCTGCTCCGGCTCGCCGATGTTGCGGGCAAACAGGATAAAGCCCCATGGGCGCTCGTCGCCATAGAAGCGGATTTCATCCGGGGTGAGCGTTTTCCCGGCGCAGCCGAGGATCATGGATTTTGATTCGGTCATGGCTTTCAGCCTAGATCAACGCGAGGAAGCTGGAAATCCGCAGGCTGGGCACGCGCTACCAGCCTTTCCAGAATGGCAAAGACCGGCGCGAAGGTCTCGCGCCGGTCTGTTGTTTCACTGACCCGCCACCTGCGGATCGACTTATTTCGAGACGAAGCAATTGCCGCCGGCCGCCTTGTAGCTTTCGCACAGGGCGATCGCATCGTTGCGGGTCGCCGCCGGTACGCGGACACGGTAGAACGTGCCCTTGCCGGCGATCTCGGCCTTGACTATGTTGGCCGGGTGGCCGTTCAGCACGTTGCCGTAGCGGCGCAGCAGGTCCTGATAGGACGACTGCGCGGCAGCCTCGGTCGGCTGGGAGGCGATCTGCATCGCCCATTCCCCGGCGCTGGCGGCGTTAAGGGCAACCTGATCGGGCTTCACCTCGCCGACGACATTCACCGGCTGGTCAGATGGGCGCGACGGAGCGACTGCGACCGTCTGCGGCGTGGCCGAGGGCTGTGCCGTCGGGGCCTGCGCGGCGGCAGCCGGCTCCTGCTCGGGCACGGCCGGGGCGGCGACCGGAGCCGACACTGCAGGAGACTCAGGGGCCTCTGCGGCCGCGCCAACCGGAGCCGCCGGGGCCGGGTCAACCACCGGCGCCGGAGCGGGCTCTTCCTCGCGCGGCACCAGCGTGCCGTCGGGCCTGACGACCATGGTGCGCACCTTGCGCGGCGCCACTGCGGCGACTTCCATGTTCTGGCCGGCGCCTGCATCCTCGATGACCTGGGTGATGCGGTCCTCGGACTTGCCGACGGGCTGGTCGGCCGGTTCCTCGCCGACGAAGGTTTCCTCTTCGTCCAGAGGAGCCTGCTGGGCAACCATGTCGATGGGCTGCTCTGCCGTAGTCAGAAGCCGCTGCTGCGTCGGCTCCGAGTCCGCGTCGCTGCGGGCGACGGTCTCATAGACCTTGCTCTCCTGGTTCGGCACCGAGGTGCCACCGGGATTTTCCGGACGCATCTTGATCGGGCTTTCATCGGCCTTGATGATCGCCGGGGCTCCGGAGCCTGCACCGCCGCCCGAAAGAGCATAGGCGCCGACGCCGCCCAGAACGACGACGCCACCGATTACCGCCGCCAGCAGCGCGCCACGACGTTGAGGCTGCTTGCGCTCTTGCGCTGCAGCTGAGCCGCTTTCATCGTCAAGATCGGCGTCGTAGTTGAGATAGTCGGACGAGGACTGGAACCGGTTTTGTCCCGCATCCGAGAAGTCGCCCATCGCATAGGCATTGTTGGCGGTCGGCGAATATGCTGCCGATGCAACCGCCGCAGCCGCAACACCGGCGGCAGCAGCCGCGGCCGGATAGGTGCTGTCAGCAGCGTAATCTTCGCTTTCGATCTGGAACTCGCGCTCGAAGTCGGCGGCGAACTCCTCTTCCGACTTGGCCGGCGGCTGGGCAGGTGCCTTCGTCGCCGGTTCGGGCGAGCTCATGTCATTGAGAAGGTTGGCGAACTCGGCGTCCAGATCGTCGTAGTTCGAAACGGCAGGCACGTCTTCCTCGAATACGAGCTCGGGAAGATCCAGGTCATCGGCCAGTGCGACCGCCTGTTCGGGCACATCCACCGTCTCGATATCAGGAACGTCCTCGAATGCCGGCGCTGAGGACTCGACCGGCGCAAACTCATCCGCCTCGCCATAGTGCGTTGCAGGCTCTTCCGCCGGGGTCGAAACCTCCTCGTCCCACGACGGCGTTGCCGCCGAGGCGGACGAGAACGAGGCCGTCAGCGCGGCGAGTTCGGCATAAGGATCGGCGGGCTTGGCCGCGCTCGTGGCGTCCTCGGCCTCAAACTGTTCCGCTGCCGGCTGCTCGTCCCCATAATCTTCGGAAGTAGGTTCCTCGAAGGAGTTGGCGAACGCCTGGCTGAATGCGTCGTCATCGAAGTCCAGGCTCACCTCCGGCTCGGCATCGACGGATTCCGGCTCGGGCACATAGGCGTCTGCCACCGGGGCGGTGTAAGCCTCTTCCGTCGGCGCAGCATAGCTGGGCTCGCTGGTCTCGATGCGATAGTTTCCACGCGAATAGACATATTCGGACCTGGCGACCGCAGCGGGTGCCATCTCTTGCGGCGCAGCGGCAGGCTCATCGAACTGAAGCGAAGCAGCCTCCGTCAGAAAATCTTCGTCGGAAAGGTTCAGATCGACATCGAAGTCCGGTTCGGCATCATACGCGTCATAGGCAGGCTGCTCTTCGACAGCCTCGACCGCCACCGGCTCGTCCATGGCTGGCTGGTGCGGGCTCGACAGGTTGCCGAGAAGCGCGTTCAGCTCGTCTTCCAGGCTGGGCTCCGCCGCTTCCGGCGCAGCGGCCACGAACTGAGGCTCATCGGCGAACGACGGCTGCTCCGGAGCGGGCTGATGGAACGACTTCAACGGAACGGCGGTGAAGTCCATATCGACTTCGGCCAGCGCGGCGTCGAAATCCTCGTCAAAGTCCTCCACGCTGGCCGAGGTGGCCAGATCGGCAGGGGCCTGAACGGCATAGTCGGGCTGACAGGCATAGTCGGGCTGATAGGCAGCTACCGGCTCAACCGGGGATAGATCTTCGATCGGCTCTTCCGCGAAGGGCGCGACCTCTTCGGCCACCGACCAGTGAGCCTCGCTCAACTCGAAGCCATCGTCGAGCGCCACGGGCTGAGCGGCGTCGTAGGATACGGCGTGAACTTCCGCCGCGACCGACACCTCGCCTGCATAGCCATAGCCGGCCACTAGCTCCTGCGGCGCCTCAAGATAGCGCTCGTCTTCAGAAGACGCATGGTTCGGTGCGGAGAAATCCTCCTCGGCGAAGTCCGGTGACCATTCGCCATGCGTGGCGAGATTGCCTTCCAGCTCCGCAGCCACCTGGTGGTCGAAATCCGCCATGCCGCCTTCATATTCAACGGCTACTTGCGGCTCGTATTGATAGCTGGCGGCGGTGTAGCTTGCCGCTTCGTAGCCGGAAACCTGATCGCGGTATCCGGGCACCTCGACCTGATAGGCCTCCGAAGCGACCTCGGCGGGCTCGAAGCGAGGCTCCGGCTCCGCAAAATCGTACTGGGTCTCCTCGACGGAATAGGCGTAGGCGTCCTGCTCCTGCACGGGCGACGTAGGCGCATAGGCGACGTGCGCCGCCTCCTGGGTCTCTACGTGCGGCACGGCCTCGAAATGGTGCGACGCGTCCGCCTGGTCCTCGGCTTCGTCGAGCGAGAATGCGCCAAGCAATTCCTTCTCGAGATCGATGCCGAAATCGTCGCCAAGAACCTCTGCAGACACCTGCTCCGCTTCGGATTGCGACCGTCCAGACTCCCGCGGATCAAATCCCATGATCCGCGTCAATTCGGCGAACGGGTCGTCGCTCGACAACTGGTCGTTTTCGGCGACTTTCAGCTGGGTTCTGTCTGCCATACTCTTTCCCGAAACTCGCACTATTCGCACGTCTAGGACGTGACGTAAGGTTGGGCCTTACCAGCGCAATGTGGGCAAAAGGTGACAGGTTTTCCCCTACAACCTAGCGCATTTCCGTAGGCGCATCGGCCCCGATAATCGCCAGGCCAGACGTCAAAACGTCGGATACAGCCTGCACCAGCCCAAGTCTGGCATGCGTCAATTCTCGGTCGTTAACCTTAACAAAACGTAAGTCCGGGTTATCAGTGCCCCGATTCCAGTGTCCATGGAAAGTCGAGGCGAGGTCATACAGGTAAAACGCCAGTCTATGCGGCTCCTGCGCCTGGGCCGCGGACTCCACCAGACGCGGATATTCTGCCAGCTTGCGGATCAGCCCGATCTCGCTTTCGTCGGTGAGCCGCTCTGCGGCTTCGGCCAGCGAAGTCCGGCCGAAATCTTCATCGCCGAACTGCTCCCTCGCCTGCCGGAACACCGAATGGCAGCGCGCCGAAGCATACTGCACGTAGAAGACCGGGTTGTCCTTGGACTGCTCGGTCACCTTGGCGAAGTCGAAGTCCAGCGGCGCGTCGTTCTTGCGATAGAGCATCATGAAGCGGATCGGGTCGCGGCCGACCTCCTCCACCACATCGCGCAGCGTAATGAAGTCACCCGAGCGCTTCGACATGCGCACCGGTTCGCCCTGGCGGTAGAGCTTGACCAATTGGCACAGCAGCACCGTCAGCTTCATCGAGCCGCCGGAGACGGCCTTGGCCAGCGCCTCCATGCGCTTGACATAGCCGCCATGGTCGGCGCCCAGGATGAAGATCGTCTCATTGAAGCCGCGCTGCAGCTTGTCCTTCAGGTAGGCGACGTCGGCGGCGAAATAGGTGAAGCTGCCGTCAGACTTCACCAGCGGCCGGTCGATGTCGTCGCCGACTTCGGTGGAGCGGAACAGCGTCTGCTCGCGATCCTCCCAGTCCTCGGGCTTCTGGCCCTTCGGCGGCGGCAGCTTGCCCTTGTAGACATGGCCCTTCAGCGTCAGGTCGGTGATGGCCGAGCGAATGGCAGCAGCGTCGTTGGCGTGCAGCGTGCGCTCGGAGAAGAACACCTCGTGATGAACGTTGAGCAGTGCCAGATCCTCGCGGATCATCTCCATCATGGCATCGATGGTGCGATCCTTGACGACGGCGAGGGCTTCGGCTTCCGGCTTCTCGAGGAGGCTTGCGCCGAACTCCTTCACCAGCGCCTGCCCCACCGGCACCAGATAGTCGCCCGGGTAGAGACCCGCCGGTATCTCGCCGATATCCTCGCCAAGTGCCTCGCGGTAGCGAAGCATGGCCGAGCGGGCCAGCACGTCGATCTGCGCGCCGGCGTCGTTGATGTAGTATTCCTTGGTCACGTCGTAGCCGGCGAAGGCGAGCAGGTTGGCCAGAGCATCGCCCACCACCGCTCCGCGGCAATGCCCGACATGCATCGGGCCCGTCGGGTTCGCCGAAACATACTCGACGTTCACCTTGACACCATTGCTGGCGGAACGGCCGTAATCCGTGCCGAGCTTCAGCAGCGACTGCAGGTGCGACTGCCAGAAGCCATCGGTGAGCCTGAGGTTGACGAAGCCGGGACCAGCGACATCGACCGCGGCGATATCCTTGTCCTTGCGCAGTTCCTCGGCAAGCTTTTCAGCCAGCGCGCGCGGGTTCTGCCCCGTCGGCTTCGCCAGCACCATAGCCGCATTGGTTGCCAGGTCGCCATGGCTCGCATCTCGCGGCGGCTCGACGGAAATGCGCGTGACGTCGACGGTGCCGCCGTCCTTGTCCTTCAAGTCGAGCGCTTCAACGATTTTGATGATCCGCTCGTTGAAATCGGCGAAGATGTTCATGAGGCTTTCTCTGGAAAATCGGGTATTCAAGCCGGCCTATGCCGGAAAAACGATTTTTCCGCCTATCCCAAATCCGGCGTCCGGTCAAACAGACGTCGATGTTCCTTGATCGCGTAAGTGTCGGTCATTCCGGCCAGGAAATCCGAGACATGCCGCGCCTTGACGCCTTCTTCCGCGCGGTCGAGCCCTTCGCGCCAGCCCTCGGGCATGGTGCGCGGATCGTTGAAATAGGCATCGAAAAGCTCGCGAACGATCTGGTCGGCCCCGGCGCGCACACGCATCACATCTTCGTGGCGATAGATGTTCTTGTAGAGAAACGCCTTCAGCTGCTTTTCGGCCGGGATCATTTCATCCGAGAAGGTGGCGATCGTCATGCCGGCGTCGTGGATGTCCTGGGTGCTCTGCGGGTTCAGCCTTGCCAGGCGGTCGACTGCCGTACGGATGACGTCCTCAACCAGTATGGTGATCTGGCGCCGCATCAGTTCATGCCCGGTGCGAGCCCAGTCCAGCCCGGGGTAACAGTCGCGCACCGCCCGCAGTATGGAGGCGGGCAGCGCCACTTCGTCCAGCATCTCGAAAGTCAGCAGGCCTGCACGCAGGCCATCATCGATGTCATGGGTGTTGTAGGCGATGTCGTCTGCAATCGCGGCACACTGCGCCTCGAGGCTGGCGAACTTGTCGAGTTCGAGGTCATGCAACTGCGAGTAGTCGAGAATTGCCTGCGGCACCCTGCCCTTCAGCCCGTTGCCGTTTGAATCGGTCAGCGGGCCGTTGTGCTTGACCAGCCCCTCCAGGGTCTCCCAGCTTAGGTTCAGACCGTCGAACTCCGCGTAGCGGCGCTCCAGCCGCGTCACCACACGCAAGGACTGCGCGTTGTGATCGAAGCCGCCCCACTGGGCCATTTTCTCGTTCAGCGCATCCTCGCCGGTATGGCCGAATGGCGTGTGGCCGAAATCGTGCACCAGCGCCACCGCCTCCGCGAGGTCCTCGTCGCATCGCAGCGCGCGCGCCAAAGCCCGTGCGATCTGCGCAACCTCGATCGTATGGGTGAGCCGCGTGCGGTAGTGGTCCCCCTCATGCGCAATGAAGACCTGGGTCTTGTGCTTGAGGCGGCGGAACGCTGTCGAATGGATGATCCGGTCGCGATCGCGCTGGAACGGCGTGCGGGTCGGACTTTCGCTCTCCGGGACCAGGCGACCGCGCGAGCGCGCCGGGTCGCAGGCATAACAGGCGCGCGGCCGGTAGCCGAAGCCGATATCGCCAAGCTCGTTCGCCATTGTCCGTTGCCGCCGCAGGTTGACTTGCCTCGTGACGCTTCATACCTATGGTAACAACGCGAAAGCAAGGTGACGCCGATGGGCGCTGACGCCAAAACAGCCATGACGAATGTAGAACTTTCTGAAGCCGCGGCAAAGCGGATCTCCAAAATCATTGCCAACGAGCCGGGCAAGGTCGCGCTGCGCGTTTCAGTGGAGGGCGGCGGCTGTTCCGGCTTCTCGTACAAGTTCGACCTGGTTTCCGACCGCAACGACGACGATGTCGCCATTGAACGGGACGGCGCCACGGTTCTGATCGACGACCTGTCGCTGATCTACATGGGCGGCTCGGTGATCGACTTCGTGGACGACCTCATGGGGCAGTCCTTCCAGATCCGGAACCCGAACGCGGTGGCATCCTGCGGCTGCGGCACCAGCTTCTCGATCTAGACTAGATCTCTGCCGTTCCCGGGAGAAAAAAGGCCGCTGTCGCGGCCTTTTTCGTTGGAAATTTTCAGGCCTCTGCGGTCATCGCTGCTTCGCTCTGTCGGCCGTTATCTTCTCAGAGGGCGATGCAGGATCGACTCCTGCACCCGATTCCACTACCAAGGATTTCGAAGAAATGGTCGTTTGGTTTTCATGAAGATCGTTACCTGGAACATCAACGGGGTCAAGGCGCGGCTCGGCAACCTGCTGGTCTGGCTGAAAGACAGCGACCCCGACATCGTCTGCCTGCAGGAAATCAAGTCAGTCGATGACCAGTTTCCTCGCGCCGAGATCGAGGCGCTGGGCTACAATGTCGAGACGCATGGCCAGAAAGGGTTCAACGGTGTCGCAATCCTGTCGAAGCTGCGCTTCGACGAGGTAAACCGAGGCCTTCCCGGCGACGACGGCGACGAGCAGGCGCGTTTCATCGAAGGCGTATTTTCGACCGACAATGGCGTGCTGCGCGTCGTCTCGCTCTACCTGCCCAACGGCAATCCGATCGGAACAGACAAGTTTTCCTACAAGCTGTCCTGGATGGCGCGGCTGGAAAACTGGGCCAGGGACCGCCTTCTGCTTGAGGAGGCGCTGATCCTCGCAGGCGACTACAATGTCATTCCCCAGCCTGTCGATGCCCGCAACCCGGACGCCTGGCTGAACGATGCCCTGTTCCAGCCAGAAAGCCGCCAGGCCTTCCGGCGCCTGCTCAATCTCGGCTTCACCGAGGCGACCCGCGCCGTCACCGACGCGGCCGACACCTATACCTTCTGGGACTACCAGGCCGGCGCCTGGCAGAAGAACAACGGCATCCGCATCGACTTCCTGCTGATGTCGCCCGAAGCCGCCAACCGTTTTTCCACGGCGTCGATCGAAAAGCATGTCCGTGCCTGGGAAAAGCCTTCGGACCACGTGCCGGTAGCCGCCGAACTGGCCCTGGCGCCGGCATAAGGGCAAGATCAAGCAACGGGCAGAATTCGCCTCTGCCCGTTCATCCAGCTTCGAAAAGGTAATTCCTGGTCGCTAGCCTGCGCTTGCGCGCGCCGAGGCGTCAGCGCCTTGATTATTGCGATGAGCCCTTGGTGAGGATGTCTTCTGCAAGCGCGATGGCCGTGCGGCGGTCTGCCTCCCCGGCCAGCGCGAACGCCTCTTCCTGCATTCCGCGGATCCAGGGCTGGTCGACCGGGGCGGCGCGCTCAAGCGCAGCCGTCATCATGGCCAACCCGCGCACCACCTTGCCCGACTGGAACAGCAGGTTGCCGAGGGTAGCCTGCGCGCCGGCATGGCCCTTCTCGGCGGCGAGCTGGAACCAGCGGCCGGCCTGGCGCATGCTGGCCTTCACGCCACCGTCGCCCTTGAGGAACATCTTGCCCATCTCGAACTGGGCGTCCGGATTACGGTAGTTGGCGGCGGCCCGCATGAAATATTCTTGCGCGGCCATCTTGTTGGGCCTTATGGGGCTGTCGGGGATGCCCTTCTTCAGATAGCTGCCCAGCGCAAACAACGCGTCGGACACATAGCTTTCCTCGGGGCTGCCAGGCTCCACATCCTGCTCGACGATCTCGCTGTAGAATTTAAACGCCTCAAAGTCGTTCCGGTCGACGCCGTCGCCCTCGGCATACATGCGGGCGAGTTTCCAGGTGGCGCCGATCTGGCCGTTCTCGGCTGCATAACGATAGGCTTCGACCGCCTGCTGCTTGTGGCCGCTCTTGTAGGCCGAGAAGCCGAACTGGAACACAGCCCAGGGATTGGACTTGGCTCTCACCTCGCCATTATCGTCAAAAACCTTGTCGTCGAGCGCCATGGCTCCGCCTGCGAAGCCGAAGGTCGCCACGGCTACGATGGCCGACAGGAAGGCTGTCCTAACGACATCAATCCGCATAGCAGCGTGCTTCTCTCGCGCGGCCCTTGGCAAAAGCGCCGGCAGCCGCCGACACTATTGCTCGTGCACAACTACATCCCGCGCCTGAATGCGCGGACACAAGTGCCGTATTCATCATACGACGACTTGGCAGTTTAACTGTCAAGATTTTGCTTGTGCCCATCTTCTTCATTCCGCAAAGCGCGGTTGCTTCAACCAATGTCTAAAATGCGTCCGGAGACCACCTTGAAGTGCTCCCGGTTTATGGCGGGAACACGGCAATTTCGTCATGGCTCGTTCTAGCGCATTGCTTCACCGAAGACTGTTGCTGAATCGCCACAAGCCGGATGTTCACATTGCGCATGCGCACACTGCCCCCGGCGCCTTAACAAGCTGCCATTCGGGCAAAAAAAAGCCGGGCAACGCCCGGCTTTCTAAAATCAGCATTTCAAATTGCTTACCAGTTGACCTTGTAGCCGAGGTTGACGGCGAATGCCCAGCCGTTGTCGACGGCGCTGTTCAACGGCCCATACCTGGTCTCCTGCGCAGAGCTCAGGTAGGAGACGCCCAGGCCGCCGCGCAGCTCGCCGCCCAACTTGTCCCTGATCACGCCACCGGCAGCCAGTGTGTAGGTGTCGCTGGAAAGATCCCAGCCGGTCCCGACGCCCTGGTCCCAGGTCAGGCTGAGCGCGCCCGAAACCGTTTCATTGAAGGCGTGGCCGATGCCGCCGGTGACGGTCCAGCCGTCCTTCCAGTTGTAGATGTCGGCGCTGCCGACCTCAGGATTGTCCGTCAAAACAAGGAGTTCCTTCTGGACGCTCCAGTCGGTCCATTTGACCGAACCGAATGCCAACCAGCCGGGAGCGATGCCGCTCTGCATCTTGACTTCGACACTCTGCGGAAGATTGCCCTTTCCGAGCGCCGCAAATTCCGAGTTGAGGCCGGCTGCAGCCGCACCTTGCGCCATCAACAGCGTATCGGCGGCGAGTCCACCGTAGAGCGCCGCGTTCGGCAGATCCCCTCTCGCCAACGCCGCCTCGGCCAGTGACTTGAATTCCTTGGCTTTGGCGCCCAGTAGGGCCGCCGTCGGAATGTTCAGGTTACCCTCGGCACCGTAGGTGGTACCGGAGCGATACAAGACCTGGCCGCGGAGCGCGATCTCCGGAATCTCGTACGCCAGCCCGAGACGGTAGCCGTATTTCTGTCCATGCAGATTGAGAGTCGCATTGGGAAGTACAATGTCTCCTCCCGCGCCGTCAGGAATGGCATATTGGTTCAAACGACTATAGTCGAAATTTTCCACGAACCCGCCGCCGAGCACCCAGGCATAGCCCGGACCAGCCTGGAACCGTACACCGCAGGTCACCGCCTTTTCATTGGTGGTGAAATCTTCCTTGATCTTGCCGCTCGGCTTCGGCACGGCAAAGCTCACCGTGCCGCCATTGTTATCCACCAAGGTGCCCGCGCAGCGGAGATCATCCGTGACGTTGATTTTGACCGCCGCGGACGGGATCACATAGTCGTCGGTGTAATTTGTTCCGACGAGGCCCGGTGCAGCGTCGAACTCGCTGTATTTCCGCGTCGGGCTCACATAGGTGATGCCCGTGCGCATGGCGAAATTTCCATCCTCGTAGAGGATGTCAGTGTCGGCAGTGCCACGGGCAAAGCCGCCAGCGCTGGCCGATCCCGCGACAGCAATCGATACGAAGCCGGCACCCAGGACCGATCTAAAGAGCGCTGCATTCATGAAGTGTCCCTCCCCCGAACGTAGGTTTCGGCTAGAAAAACTATTTCCCGCCGGCGGTGCAACCACGTTTTGGCCGGCGGAGGAGCAGGAGGATGCCCAGGCGGCCGAAGCGGCCTGCCCGCTCCGCCGAAAAGCGGCAAAAGACGATCACATTTGAACAAAAATGCCCGAGTTTTTTCGCGTACTGCGGCGAAAAACACCGAAATCAGGGAGTTTTAGCGGGCTTCCGCAATGTTGTTACATTAAGGCAACAAGGTGGCAAAAAGTAGATGACGCTCAGCATAGTGACGTAGCGTCACCGACATTTCGGCGGTGGGCGCCGCCCTGCGGCGGCGCCCGGAATCACTGGAATCGCGAGAGTCAGCCGGCTTCGCGAACCCGTGCCAGGGCGTTGTTCAGCTTCTCCTGAGCTTCCTGGAACTCGACCAGCTTCTCGCGCTCGCCGGCGACAATTTCGGGCGCCGCATTGGCCACGAACTTCTCGTTGGAGAGCTTCTTGTGGATGCGGGCCACCTCCTCGGTCACCTTGCCCAGTTCCTTCTGCAAGCGGGCTGCCTCGGCCTCCAGGTTGATCAGGCTGCCGAGCGGGAGGCAGGCGGTGGCCTCGCCGAGGACGATCTGGGCCGAGCCCTTCGGCGCGGCTTCCGCGAAGGTCACATCGTCGACGCGCGCCAGCCGCTTGATGGCGGAGTCGTGCCGTTCGAGGCGCGCCTTCGTCATCTCGTTGGCGCCAACCATCACCAGCGGCGCCATAGCTGCCGGCGGCACGTTCATCTCCGAGCGCACGGAACGGATGCCCGAGACGAGGTCGACCAACCAGTTGATCTCGGCAGCCGCATCGGCGTCCTCGAAGGACGGCGCCGGCCATTCGGCGTGGCACAGCAGCGTCGTACGCTCCTGGCCCTCGCCAGCGGTGTGCGCCCACAGCTCCTCCGTCATGAAGGGCATGAAGGGGTGCAGCAGCTTGTAGATCTCGTCGAGCACGAAGGCGGCTACCGCACGGCTCTCCACCTTGGCCGCCTCGTCGTCGCCCATGAACACTGGCTTCAAGAGTTCCAGGTACCAGTCGCAGAACAGGTTCCAGACGAAGCGATAGGCCGCCCCTGCCGCCTCGTTGAAGCGGTAGGAGGTGATGCCGTCGGTGATCTCGCGCGTGGCGCGCGACAGCTCGGTGAGGATCCAGCGGTTGACGGTGAGCTTGGCGTCCTGCAGCCAGAAGTCATCGTTGCGCGCAACGCCGTTCATCTCGGCGAAGCGGGTCGCGTTCCACAGCTTGGTGCCGAAGTTGCGGTAACCGGCGATGCGGGCCGGGTCGAGCTTAACGTCACGGCCCTGGGCGGCCATGATCGCCAGAGTGAAGCGAAGCGCGTCCGCGCCATACTCGTCGATCAGTTCCAGCGGGTCGATGACGTTGCCCTTGGACTTCGACATCTTGGCGCCGTTCTTGTCGCGGACCAGCGCGTGAACGTAGACCGTGTGGAACGGCTCCTCTTCCATGAAATGCAGGCCCATCATCATCATGCGGGCGACCCAGAAGAAGATGATGTCGAAGCCGGTCACCAGCACGTCGGTCTGGTAGTAGGTCTTCAGCTCCGGCGTCTGATCCGGCCAGCCGAGCGTGGAGAACGGCCACAGCGCGGAGGAGAACCAGGTGTCGAGCACGTCCTCGTCGCGGGTCAGGATCTCGCCCGGCTTGAAGTTCTCCAGCTTGTCCTCGACCCAGGCCTTCCACGGGCCTTCCAGCGCCAGGTAATATTCGACGGCGGCATCGAGCGCCTCTTCCTCGGTCTTCTCGACGAAGACGTGGCCGTCGGGGCCGTACCAGGCCGGGATCTGATGGCCCCACCAGAGCTGGCGCGAGATGCACCAGGGCTGGATGTTTTCCATCCACTCGAAATAGGTCTTTTCCCAGTTCTTGGGCACGAAGTTGGTGCGCCCTTCGCGAACCGACGCGATGGCCGGCTTGGCGAGCTCCGCGGCGTTCACATACCACTGGTCGGTCAGGAACGGCTCGATCGGCACGCCGCCGCGGTCGCCATGCGGCACGGTGTGGCGGTGCGGCTCGATCTTTTCGAGGAAGCCGCCGGCTTCCATCATCTCCACAACCATCTTGCGCGCGACGAAGCGGTCCTTGCCATGCAGCGCATCAAGCGTCGCCTGCAGTTCAGCGGTAGAATCAAGGCCTTCGAGGAAGTCCTCGTTATCCTTGAGGTTTATGGTCGCCTCGGTGGTCATGATGTTGATGGCGCGCAGCTTGTGCCGCTTGCCGACCTCGAAGTCGTTGAAGTCGTGCGCAGGCGTGATCTTGACCGCGCCGCTGCCCTTTTCGGGATCGGAATATTCGTCGCCGACGATCGGGACCTTGCGACCCACCAGCGGCAGGACGACATTCTTGCCGATGAGGTGTCGGTAGCGCTCGTCTTCCGGATGGACGGCAACACCAGTGTCGCCCAGCATCGTTTCGGGCCGGGTGGTGGCAACGGTGATGTAGGTCTTGGGGTTCTCCGGGTCGAAGGTCTCGCCCTCGATCGGATAGCGGAAGTGCCAGAGGTTGCCGTTGACCTCAAGCTGCTCGACCTCGAGGTCGGAAATGGCGGTGAGCAGCTTGGGATCCCAGTTCACAAGGCGCTTGTCCTTGTAGATCAGCCCTTCCTTGTAGAGCGTGACGAACACCTCGAGCACGGCCTTCGACAGGCCCTCATCCATGGTGAAGCGCTCGCGCGACCAGTCACAGGAGGCGCCGAGACGCTTGAGCTGGTTGAAAATGGCGCCGCCGGATTCGGCCTTCCATTCCCAGATCTTCTCGATGAATTCCTCGCGCCCGATATCGCGGCGATGGATCTTCTTCTCCGCCAGCCGACGCTCGACCACCATCTGGGTGGCGATGCCGGCATGGTCCATGCCCGGCTGCCACAGCACGTTCTTGCCGCGCATGCGCTCGAACCGCACCAGGATGTCCTGCAGCGTATTGTTGAGGGCGTGGCCCATATGCAGCGAGCCGGTGACGTTTGGCGGCGGAATTACGATCGAAAAGGCCTCCGCGCCCGGCTTCGAGCCGGCGCCGGCCTGGAAGGCGTTGGTTTCCTCCCAGGTTCGGGCAATCTTGGGTTCGACGGTCTTGGCGTCGTAAGTCTTCTCAAGCATGGGAATTCGATCCGCATTGTCCGGAATTTGTCGATCCCGGTGTAAATCGGAAGGCTATGGGCAAGTCAACTGCGGCGGGCCGAGTTGGTTGCCTGAGGGTGGGAAGAGGCGTCCGATCTCGTCGTTCGCGCGGCGCCTTCGCTGGCGCGTTCCATCATCGCCACGCCCGGTTTTCACCGTCTGGCCTTTGAACTTGGGAAGACGGGCGGTCGTCGGACGCGCTCATCGGAACAGTAATCAAGTGGTTAGGCGGCGTCCGCCGCCCGCCCTATCCACGCAAGAGCCGTTTTTCCCGCTCCCGGCCACATGGCGGGGAGCGTTTGCCCGATTGGAGGACTGGCAGCTCAGCCGCCGCGCGCGACCCGCTCGATTTCCTCGCGCACCAGCCGCTCGACCAGGGTGGGCAGGTTGTTGTCCAGCCAGTCCTGCAGCATGGGCCGCAGCATCTGTTCGGCCATCTCGTCAAAAGTCTTGCGGCTGCGCGCGGCGAATGCCTCGGAGAGCTCGCCGAAGGCCGCCGCCACCTGGCGCCCGGCATGTTCGGAGATGATGGCGGGCCTGGCGGCTTCGCTGGGCGTCGGGGCCGAAACGGCATCGACCCTGGCAGGCTCCGAAAACACGGGATATTCGACCGTCGGCTCCTCGCGGGCCGCTTCGGCCTCGGCCACATATTCAGCCACAGGCTCATGACGCGCCGCCGCCTGTTGGTCGAAAGCGTCCACCGCAGACGAGACTTCCTCCGGCTCTGCGTGCGGCGTCACACTCCACTCGGGCATCGCGAGAGCCGGTGTTTCGGTGTGCGTTCCGGCTGCTTCGGGCTGCTGCGCCTCGATCTCGAAATCACTCGGGGCCAGCTCCTGCTCGTACTCCGCTTCGCTGGCGATGCGTGCCTGAACCTCGGCCAACGACAGCGACCGATCAACTTCCGGCGTGGCGCGGGCAGCCCGCAATTCGGCGCGGAAGGCATCAACCTCGATGACGGCGCCATCGAGGCGGTCGCTTCCCGCCTCGTCGCGTGCAAGCGTGTCCTCGGCGCCCTTGCGGGCGCTGTCGCTGTCTTCGATGATCCTGCGGATGGAGGCCAGTATCTCCTCCATCGAGGGTTCGCGCTGCGCGTTGCTCGCTTGTGCCATCGTCACGTTTGCCGCCCCTGTGACCAGAATTTAACGATTCCTTCGGCGCCTAGACCGACAGGCTTCGAATCAAAGGTTAGCGTAGCGGACGGATGGGGCCGCGAGAATCCCCAAAGTAGAGGCACCGCCGATTTCAACAGAAAGGCTGCCCGGCGCGATCAAGCTTGAAAAGCAAAAGGGAGGCGCCAAACGACGCCTCCCAGTTTCATTCAGGCCAATACTGTATCCGCGGGTCTCAGCGCCCGTCCGGCGTCCGCAGACCGATCCACTTGTCCTTGACGGCCTCGTAATGTTCTTCCGGCCGGTACTCGGCAACCTGGAGGCCAAGCCGGCGCGCATAGAGCTGACCCGTGGCTTGCAGGATGCCATAGCTGGCCGTTACGAACTGGTCCTCGGCTTGCGCAAGGTTGATTTCCGCGGTGATGAGATCGCTCTGCGTGATGAGGACGTCCAGCGTGGTGCGCTGACCGACATTGCGCTCCTCCACGATGCCCTCGAGAGCCAGCTTTGCGGCCACGACAGCCGAACGGTTCGCCTCAACCCCCTGCTTGGCGGAATTGTAGGCCGCCCACGCGGCAGCCACCTGCGAACGCACCTGGTCGCCAATGACGTCGACCTGGATGCGTGCCTGGCCGAGCGATTCCTTGGACTGACGCACCTGGGCCGAGACGCGCCCACCCTGGTAGATCGGCACCGTAATCGTGGCGCCGATGCTGCCGAAATTGAAATAGTCCTTGCTGGTGCCCGGCGTGCCCTGGTCAGTGATCCCGTCGCTGATCCGCAGGTTGCGGGACACGCTGGCCGAGCCGGTGACCTGCGGCAGCAGCGCGCCTTCTGCCGACTTCACCGAGAAGCCGGCGGCATCGACCAGATATTGCGTCGCCAGAATTGCCGGATGCTGCCCGGCGGCCATGGTATAGGCCTCGGCCAAGCTCTTGGGCAGCATCTTGGCGATCGGCGCAACAGGCGAAAGCTTGCCCGGCTTCTCGCCGATGACCTGCTGGTAGATCGCCTCGCTGGTTGCCACCTGTGCCCGCGCAGCGGCCAGCGTGGCGATTGCCTGCTGGCGTGCGGCCTCCGACTGCGCGACGTCGGTGCGAGTGCCCTCACCGACCTCCAGGCGCGACTTGGACGAACGCACCTGCTCGTCGAGGAACTTGAGGTTCTGCTCGCGCAGCACCGCGATCTGGCGGTTTTGAATCACGTCCGCATAGGCGCTGACGGCCTCGAACAGGATGTTCATTTCGTTGTTGCGCAGGTTTTCGTTTGCCGCGAACACCTGTGACTCCGCGGCGGCGACATTGTTCTTGGTCTGAAAGCCATCGAACAGAGTCTGATTGATCTGCACGCCGAAGCTGCCGGTCGTGAGTCGCGTTGCGAATTGTGACGTGTAATTGATGTTGCCGACGCCGGCGATGGTCGGGCGATAGCCCGACTTGGCGATTGCGACGTTCTCGTCGGTCACCCGCACCCCGGCGCGCCCGGAATTCAACGTGGCGTTGTTCTGGTAAGCCTTTGCCATCGCCCCCATAATGGTCTCGGCAAAGCTGGGCGCAGTTGAAAGCGCGCTGGCAGACAAAAATACGGCAGCCAAAATGCCGGTGCGTACAAATGACACGACTAATCCCTCATTCGTTTCGACGGGAGACGTGTCGCACCGAGGGGAACGTTACGTTCCACACCCACGGTTCGTCTTGACGCCCCCCTGCTGAAACCTCACTCGAACGGAACGAGTACTCAGCAACGATGCTATGATTCTAAAGCCACCACGAAGGCGGGTCAGTCGCAAGACGTTACCGCTTAAAATTCGAATTCGCGAGCGCGTTCGAATCCCGGCAGTGGCCGAATTGCCGCATTAAATGCCCCGCGGCTGCTAACAACACCAGTAGTCTTAAAAAACAGACGGGCAATTCCGGCATTGCCCTGCCCCTCGACAGCCACCAGGCGGCCGCCTTCCTTGAGCTGATCGAGCAGTGCCTGGGGCACTTCATCCACCGAACCCTCAAGGAAAATAACGTCATAAGGGGCTTCGGCCCTATAGCCTTCCGTCAGCGGACCCTGCACGACTGCGACGTTGTCGTAGCCGAAATTGGAGAGCGTGGCAGCAGCGGTTTCGGCAAGTGCGGGGTCGCTTTCGAGCGCCACGACGGAGCTGGCCAGACGCGACAGCACGGCCGAGGAGTAGCCCGTGCCGCACCCGACATCGAGCACAAAGTCGGTCGGCCGGACAACCGCAAGTTGCAGCAGCTTGGCGAAGGGAGAAGGCTGCATCAGATAGCGCGCGGGCTTTCCAGCCTCGGCGGGCGCGATCTCGATATGGTCGTCGATATAGGCCAGGCTGCGCCACTTGGCGCCCACAAACACTTCGCGCGGCACGGTCAACATGGCTTCCAGCACGCCGGCATCGGTAACGTCGGTCGTGCGGATCTGGCCGTCGACCATCTTCACGCGCTGTTCGGAAAAATCAATGTCCATGCCCAAAACAACCCGTCTCGGCGCCAGCTATGCGCATTTCATTCCGGGTAGAACATTCGGGCGCAAGTTGCCGCCCTTTCCTGGCAGTATGGAGGCCTCGCCCGGAATCGAACCGGGGTGCAAGGATTTGCAGTCCTCTGCGTAACCACTCCGCCACGAGGCCTCGCCGCTGCCGGCGTTCTACGGGGGTTCAATAGGTTGCCAGATTTTTTGCGTCAAGCGGTCTGACGCGGTTCCCGCAAAACTTTCCTCGCCACCCTGGCGTGGCCACCACTGAACCAGGCCGCCCCAGCGAGCTTGAAACGGGTTTCGGGCAAAAAGCCGGCAACGGAAAAGGGCGGCTCTCGGCCGCCCTCACTCCACTCGGTCGAGAATCAGCGCGCGGCGATGATGCCGGCGATGATGCCAGAGGCCATGTTTATGAGGAGATAGCTGTTATCCACCCGCACCCACTCCTGGCCACGCCCGGGGCGCTTCAAGCCATGGCGATGATAACCGCGCACCACATGCTTGCGCTGCCAGGCGGGCACGCGCTTGCCCTTGCTCCAGTGATGATGCTTCGGAGCCGGCTTGTAATGATGATGCTTGTAATGCGGCGGCTTGCGATCGTGTCGGTATTCGACCTGGCTGCCATAGCCGCTGGGGTGAGCTTGCGCGGCGACTGGCGCGGCAAGCATGGAAACGGCGGCGAGAGCGAGAACGATGCGCTTCATTGGGAGGCTTCCTTTCGTGTTCGACACAAGGACCCTAGGCGGCACCCGATGAACGCAAACTGAACGGCGACATTACATTTCTGTAACGAATTCCGAGGCTTGCGCGCCTCCCCGCAAGGTCCGAATCAAATCCGAATCGCCGAGCGTTCACGAATCGCCGTTTCGCGCGCCGCCATTGCGGCGCTGGCGCCAGCGTCCCCACCGGACAATGCCGCGCCGGCGATAGCGGCGCACCAGCGCAAACTCATAGGAGAGCACAAGCAGCCCGAGTGGAATCATCCAGAAGCCGAGAATCGGCAAAAAGCCGAAGCAGCCGAGAATCGTCAGCCCGAATCCGATCGCCACCCGCTTCTTTCGCGACCGCGGCATGGCGAAATCGCGCCCCATGACCGAAATGACGCGACGCGGCGAGTCGTCCTGCTCTGTATTCTGGTTCGTCATAGGCGAAATGTAGTCCCTTTCCTGACCCGAAAACCCCACCCAGGCGGCCATCCGGCCCGGGCAGAGCGCCTCCATATGTGGATTTCCGGCCTTTTTTGAAGCGCCGGCTGAATATTCCACGAAAAAACGAGAATGGCACTTTGCAAAGTCGAAAAGGGTTTGCTATAGGCAGCCTCGTTCTTGAGCCGCTGTTCCCCGGTAGCTCAGTGGTAGAGCAACCGGCTGTTAACCGGTTGGTCGCTGGTTCGAATCCGGCCCGGGGAGCCACTTCTTTTAGACGCGCAAGAACATTTTCCAAACACCGAAATTTCACAGGCGCGTCGCAGATATCGCGCTCGCCTATACTTTCGGATTACTGCCAAAGGCGCGGTGGAGCGCCGACACGTTCTCACTGGAAGAGATCGAAGGATCCGTGCCGGTAGACTCGCCCGCCCTTCATCACGAAGTCCACTTTCGCCGTTGCAGCAATATCCTTGAACGGATTTCCCGGCATGGCGACGATGTCGGCCTGTTTGCCAGGCGCGAGCACGCCGATGTCATCGCGCTGCAGCAGTTCGGCCGCGACGCTTGTGGCTGCCTTCAGGGCGCGCGCAGTGGTGAGGCCGGCCGCCGTCATCGCCTGAAACTCGAGTATTCCTTCGCTGAAGGGAAACATGCCGCAATCTGTTCCGTACGCGATTCGCGCATTGTTTCGTGCCATGCGCTTCTGCGCGTCCTCGATGGCTGCAACGTCACGGCGGAACTTCCAAACCGCATGTTCGGGAAGCTTTCCCGCCAGCAGCAGCGCCTTGTCCTCCCGGGTCATTTGCATGGTGGGCACCAGGAACGCTCCCGCCTTCTGCGCCATCGCAACGCCTTCGTCGTCAATGAGGTAGCAATGCTCCAGGCTGCGGGCACCGGCACGCAGGGCCTGCTTGCATCCTTCCGCGGCTCCGGTGTGCACTGCGAGCGGCATGCCCAGCTGTTGCGCGGTCTGCCCGACAGCCTGCATCTCGTCTTCGAACCAGGTCACTCTGGCCGGATCATCGCCGGCGCTCATGTAGCCGCCGGTGTTCATGGTCTTGATCCAATCGCCGCCAAATGCGTGCTCCATTCGTACCAGTTCGCGAATTTTCGCCGGGGAGTCCGCGACCCTGGACAAACCCATATGGCAGCGGCACGGGAACATGCCCTGGATGTCGGCGTGGCCGGCGGTTGCGCTGATCATGTGCGCCGCCACGACCAGGCGGGGGCCTCGGGCCGTGCCGGCTGCGATGGCGTCGCGCAAATTGACGGTCGGCCATTCCGGGTCCAGCGTGCCCATGTCCCGGAGGGTGGTGAAGCCGTAGCGCATATATTGCTGGGCGTAGTGCAGTCCAGCGAGCGCCTTCGCAGGAGAACACTGGAGCGTCTGCCGGGCCAGGTTGAGCCCGTCGACGCAGAGATGGACGTGCGTGTCGATGAAACCGGGAGATACGGTGCGGTCGCTCAGATCGATAACTTTCGCACCGCCCGGCCGGCCCACGGAGGCGGAGACTTCGGCTATTGCGTCATCTTCGATCAGAACCTCCGAAGGGCCGAGCACCGCGTCGTTCAGGCCGTCGAACAGGCTTCCACATATGATGACAGTCTCTGTCATTCCCGCCTCCTCGGCAGTTGCTGCATCGATGCATCCTCGCGCATCCTGCGGCTCAGGACCGCTCGGCCCCCTCTCCGCTTCCGTCCTCGGGCTTCGAACCGGGCTGGTCCGGGGTTTTCGCGGTCGGAAGGCGCCAGCCATACCTGATTGCCATCACGCGCAGCGAAAAGCACAGCACGAGCGCCACGGCCGTTACCGGAACTTCCGGCAAGCGTAGCGCGTGGCCGACGACCACGACTGCAGCGGCGGCCAGCGCCGCCATTGCGTAAAGTTCCGCGCGCAGCACGATCGGGATCTCGGCCAGCAGCACGTCCCGGACCATTCCGCCGCCTATGCCGGTGACCATGCCAAGCACCACCGCCATGACCGGGTTGAGGCCATAGGTGAGCGCCTTGGATGCCCCCGTGACGGCAAACAGCGACAGGCCCGCCGCATCGAACAGAAGGACCGAGTGCGACAATCGCTCGATCCCGGACGAGAAGTAGAAGGTGACCACCCCGGCAAAGAGCGACACGCCGAGATAGCGCCAGTCGTTGACCGAGGCGGGGGGGACTGCACCGATGAGCAGGTCGCGGGCGATGCCGCCTGCGGTTGCCGCCGCAAACGACAGCACCAGAACGCCGAAAAAATCCAGCTTGCGCCTGACACCTGCCAGGGCACCGCTCAGCGCAAAGACGAAGGTTCCCGACAGATCAAGCACATACGGGAGCGTCTCGATGATATGGCTTCCGGTGTCGGACACAGAGCATACGTGCCTTGCATGCGAGCCTCGCCGAACGCAGTGCTTACGCTTTCAGCCATGCGCGGGTCGCCACGACCAGCGTCTCGACCCCGATTCGCAAGGTGGGATCAAGAACGGGCGCGAATTTGGGGCTGTGGTTCACCGGCAGCTCGTTGATCCGGTTTTCCTTTTTCGCCTTCGCGTAGATTTCCGGGTCTGTGCCGCCGACAAACCAGAAGACCGAGGGAACCTTCCATTCGGATCCGAACGATCCGAAATCCTCGCTGGCTGGCGCGGGCCCGGTTTCATGGACGTGGTGCGATCCGAAATAGCCCCGGAATGCATCCCCCACACGTTTGGTGGCTTCTGCATTGTTGACGTTGAGGGGATAGCTGTCGAGCGGCGTGATCTCGGGCGGACGGGGCGCGCCGGAGGCGGCCGCTTCGGCGTTGACGATCCGTTCGATCGCGGCCAGCACGCGGGTGCGGACGCCTGCATCGAACGTCCGGACATTGAGCTTGATGATGGCCTCGTCGGGAATGACGTTCTCCTTGGTGCCTGCCTGCAAGACCCCGACCGTGACAACTGCGGCTTCAGCGGCGGCAATCTCGCGCGACACCACGGTCTGAAGACGCATGACCGTGGATGCGGCCATCACCACGGGATCAATGCTTGCCTGCGGCATCGAGCCATGCGCGCCGCGCCCGAACAGGCGGATCTGCAGGCTGTCCGCTGCCGAGGTGATGGGCCCTACGCGACCCGCAACGGTGCCTGCCGGCCCCACCATGACATGCTGGCCGAGGATCACGTCGGGCTTTGGAAAGCGGGTGAACAGGCCGTCCTGGATCATGGCCCGTGCACCCTCGCCCGTTTCTTCTGCCGGCTGGAACACTGCCATCAATGTGCCGCGCCAGGATGATCGCGCCTCGGCGAGCAGCTTGGTCGCCCCGGCAAGCCAGGTCACGTGCATGTCATGGCCGCACATGTGCGAGACGGGGACCGTCTGGCCCTCGCGGTCGGTGGCCGTTGCCTTGCTGGCATAGTCGAGACCGGTCGCTTCCTGGATCGGCAGCGCATCCATATCGGCCCGCAGCATGACGGTCGGCCCATCGCCGTTGCGAAGCAGGCCGACCACGCCGGTGTTGCCGACGCCCGTCGTGACCTCATAGCCGGCCGCTCGAAGACGCTCGGCCGCCAGGCCGGCGGTGCGCGTCTCCTGCATCGAAAGTTCCGGATGCGAATGGATGTCCTTGTAAAGGCTGGTCAGGTCGGGAAGCAGCGCGTCAAGATTTCGCAATGCCGGGTCGGGAGAACTCGGTTGAGGCCCCATGATCGTTCTCCATTGCTGCTGCCAGGGTAACTAGCTCGCGCAACCGGTTTCAGAATGAGCGTAACGCGAATTTGAAATCACCCGTGCCCGATCGAGCACCGGCATCGTCCAGCGCGGGAGGGGCGGCAAACGGCGATAAACAGCCCGATCGCTAAAATCCGAGGCTTTGTGTTGAGCCTTTTTCAAGCGAGCCGAGCCTATTTTTCCCTGGGGGCGGATGGAGGCTCTAATGAGATCGGATTTCGCCGCCGCCCGGCGTCACCTGGAAATTGCGCAGCAAAAACTTCAAGGCGGCGACCCCGCCAGCCGAAAGCTGCAGGAAGCAATCGAACTGCTGGTGGAACTTGCGCTGACAGCGGAGCACATGCCGCGCAGGGGCGAGGTTCTGGTGTTTCCGCGTAAAATGCCCAACGCGCTATAAAAGCCTGGCCGCCTGAGCGAGAGCACCGTCGGGAGCCTGACCCGCGGGTTTCTCGAGGGCGACAAGAACTGGCCCAACGCTGGCTCGATTGCCTGCGCCACAAGCCGGCGACATACTTGCTGTGTCATGACCAATCGGCGCCACCAACGCCACAGCAGGCCGCCTGGGCCGGAATGCCGGACAGTTCCGTGAATCGTACGCTTCCGTTGATACTCGCCGTCGCTCTTTTCATGGAAAACATGGACTCGACGGTAATCTCGACCTCGCTGCCGGCGATTGCCGCCGACATAGGCACCAGCCCGATCGCGCTGAAGCTGGCGCTGACCGCATATCTGGTGGCGCTGGCCGTGTTCATCCCGGTAAGCGGCTGGATGGCGGACCGCTTCGGCGCCAAGAACGTGTTCCGGGCGGCAATCGCGGTCTTCGTCGTCGGCTCGGTGGCCTGCGCCGTCTCGGGATCACTGGCCGAATTCGTGATCTCCCGCTTCCTGCAAGGCATGGGCGGGGCGATGATGACGCCCGTGGGAAGGCTGGTGCTGGTGCGCGCCACGCCGAAGAGCGAGCTGGTGGCCGCAATGTCCTGGCTGACCATTCCGGCGCTGGTGGGGCCCTTGGTCGGCCCGCCGGTGGGCGGTTTCATCACCACTTACTTCACCTGGCACTGGATCTTCCTGATCAACGTGCCGATCGGGGTCGTGGGCATGTGGCTGGCGACACGGTTCCTGCCGAAGACGCCGGGCAACGGCGTGCCGCCTCTGGACGTGGCCGGCTTCGTGCTTAGCGGCGTGGCGGCCTCCGGCGTGGTCTTCGGACTTTCGGTTGTGAGCCTTCCGGCACTGCCGCCCAGTGTGGGGGTCGTCACCCTCGGCGTCGGGCTGCTTTCGGGCGTGCTATATCTCGTTCATGCACGCCGGGCGGCTCATCCGGTTCTTGCGCTGAGCCTTTTTCGAAACCAGGTGTTCCGCGCCTCCGTTCTGGGCGGCAGCCTTTTCCGCATCGGCATCGGCGCCGTGCCTTTCCTGCTGCCTCTCATGCTGCAGATCGGCTTCGGACTGACGCCGTTTCAGTCGGGCATGATCACCTTCGTCTCGGCCCTCGGCGCCATAGGCATGAAATTGGTGACCGCCTGGCTGTTCAGGAAAGCGGGATTCCGCTGGGTGCTGATCCTCGGCTCACTCGTTTCCGGCGCGACCATAGCCGTCTATGGCTTCTTCACGCCGCAGACGCCCTACCCGCTGATGCTGGCGATATTGCTGGTCGGCGGCTTCATCCGCTCGATGTTCTTCACCGGCGTGAATGCGCTGGCCTATGCCGAAATCTCCGACGCCGACACCAGCAAGGCTACCCCGATAACCGCCGTGTTCCAGCAGATCAGCATTGCGCTTGGCGTGGCGGTGGGCGGTGGCCTGCTGGAGGTCAGCACGCAACTGCATGGCGGCACGCTGACCCTCGCCGACTTTCACACCGCGTTCTTTCTGGTCGCCGCCATCTCGGCAACGGCTTCGTTCTTCTTCATGGCGCTTGCAGCCGACGCGGGTAGCGCGGTTTCGGGCCATGGCGGGCGAAAAGCCCGCGCGATCGAGGCCGCGCCGAGGGGCTGAAGCCGACGCGCAGCCTCAGTCCGCTGTTGTCTCCGAACTGGCGCGGCCCTTGAAATCCTTCGCCAGCAGGTAGAGCTCCGCCGATTCCTCGCGCGAGGCCGGCGGCTTGACGTGATGCACGCTGCGGAAATTCTGCTTCAACCGGGTGAGCAGATCCGCCTCGGTTCCACCCTGAAAAGTCTTGGCCAGGAAGTGACCGCCCGGCCTCAGCACCGAAATGGCGAAATCGGCCGCCACCTCGCACAGATGCATGGTGCGAATATGGTCCGTGCGGCGGTGGCCCGTGGTGGGCGCCGCCATGTCAGACAGCACCAGGTCCGGTTCGCCGCCCAGAGCCTCGATCAGCCTGGCGGGCGCCTCGTCGTCGAGGAAGTCCATCTGAAGCACCGGCGCGCCGGGCACGGCATCCATGCCCAGATAATCGATGCCGATGACATGCGGGTTTTCCGGCGTCGACTTCGTGCGTGCCGCCGCCACCTGGCACCAACCGCCGGGGGCCGCGCCAAGATCGATCACCCGCAGGCCCGGCTTGAGCAGATGATAGCGATCGTCGATCTCGATCAGCTTGTATGCCGCGCGCGAGCGATAGCCGTCCGCCTTGGACCGGTGCACATAGGGGTCGTTCATGTGGCGCTCGAGCCAACGGCGCGACGATTCCTTCAGCCCGCTCTTCTTCTTAATGCGCGTTTTCAGCACGCGCGTGGCGGCTTTTTCCGGTTTCTTGGTCATGGACGTGATCCGTTCCGCCAGTTGCGGCGCCAAACGCCGTCTTCGGCCATCAATTCGCTCAATATACCTTCACGCAAGCCGCGATCGGCCACCCGCAGCCGATCCGAAGGCCACACGCGCCGAATCGCCTCGAGGATGGCGCAGCCCGCCAGCACGAGATCGGCGCGGTCGGCCCCGATGCAGGCATTGGCCACGCGCGCCTGGAAATCCCAGCCCAGCAGCTTCTCGATCATGCGGTCTACGCTGGCATTGTCCATCCACAGGCCGTCGACCCGGCGCCGGTCGTAGCGCTCCAGCCCCAGATGCACGCCGGCGAGAGTGGTGACAGTGCCCGAAGTGCCCAACAGGTGGAAGCGTGACCTGTCCATCAGATGATCGATGCGGTCGCGCCCTTCGAAGCCCGTCAGCCGCTCGGCCACATCGGCAACCATGGCCGCAAAGCTTTCCGGCGTGACATGGCGACCGCCGAATCGCTCAGCCAGCGAGACAACGCCCACCGGCAGCGAGGTCCACGACACGATGTGGTTGGCGAGTCGCGCCGAACGGCGCCCGGAAATGTCGATCAAAGCGATCTCGGACGAGCCGCCGCCGATGTCGAACAGGACGACGCCTTCGGTGCCGCGCTCCACGAGCGAGCCGCAGCCGGAGACGGCGAGGCGCGCCTCGGTCTGGCGGTCGATGATCTCCAGCTTCAGTCCCGCCTCGGCTTCGACGCGCGCAAGGAATTCGGCGCCGTTCTCGGCCGAGCGGCACGCCTCGGTTGCGATCAGCCTTGCGCGCCGGATGGAGCGGCTGCCAAGCTTGTCGCCGCAAACCTTCAACGCCTCGATGGCGCGGTCCATGGCCGCCTGCGAAAGACGCCCGGTGGTGGAAAGCCCCTCGCCCAGGCGCACGATCCGCGAAAAGGCATCGACCACCCTGAACTGGCCTGGCCGACCCGGAACCGCAACCAGCAGGCGGCAGTTGTTGGTGCCCAGGTCCAGCGCCGCAAAGACCGGGAGGTCTCCCGTCTCTACTCGTCGTTCCTTGCGCCGGTCGACGATGGCGACGGAAATGTTGCTGCGAGCTGCTTCCGCAACCCCGCGGCGGCCGGCCTGCGCCTGGGGAGCAGCAGCCTTGCCGGCAGGCGCGACCTTGCCAGCGGGCGCAGGCGCGCCATCGCGCGCGAAAACCTTGCGGCCGCGCTTGCGTTTGCGACGCTTCTTGCCCTTGGGGGCCTGCGGTGCCTCGGCCCTCGCCTGCCTGTCGGCGGATCGAGAGCCCGGCGCCCGTTTTTTCGGGCTGGCCGTCGGGTTTCCCGGTCCGCCGCGCGGCGACCGGCTCCCGCTGGACACGCCCGCTTCCGACGCCCGCGCGCCGGTTTCGGGGTCTTCCACCTGCAATGTCCTTCTTGCGTCGCGCGAACCGAGAGGACGCTGCAGACGCTTCGATTTTTCAGTTGGGCGCAGGATAGCAGCGCCGGGCTGCTTCACCAAGGGCATCGATGAAAAATAGACCCGCACAGCGCTCGACTTGAAGGTTGAACAGCCGGCTTCGATCGGGCATTTCTGGAACAACACCGCCGCTGGGGGTTCGGTTTCCGGCCTCCCGCCCACCGACGCCGCCAAAGGAGCCCCGCAGGCATGGCCGCACCTAGATGACCTGGAAGCGTTACATCTGGCCCGTGATCGGGCTTTGCGCGGTCGCCTTCTCGGTCTGGCTGCTCTACAACGAACTGCGCGGCATCTCGCTTGAGGATGTGGGCGACGGGCTGGCGGCGATTCCCCTGCGCGCCTGGATCCTGGCCATGGCAAGTTCAATTGTCGCCTATGCGGCGCTGGCCGGCTACGACCACATCGCCCTCAGCCATCTGGGAAAGAAGATTTCCTTCGGCTTCATCACGGCCTGCTCCTTCACCACCTATGCGCTGTCGCACAATATCGGCGGCTCGGTGTTGTCGGGCGCGGTGATCCGCTACCGCGCGTACGCCACCAAGGGCCTGACTGGCCAGGAGGTGGGCATCCTGGTGGCGCTATGTTCCTTTACCTTCGTGCTCGGCGCCCTGCTGCTCGGCGCTATTCTTCTGATATTCGAGCCGGAAGTGCTCGACCGTTTCGTCGACGTGCTGCCGATCTCGACCTCGCGCACGACGGGCGCGATGATTCTGGCGTTGGTGGGCCTTTATGTTTTCGGCAGCTGGCTCGGGCTGAAGCCGCTGCGGCTTGGCGGCCTGCAGATCCACTACCCGCGCCTGCCCATCGTGGCGCGCCAGCTGATCATCGGGCCGATCGAGCTGATGGCCGCCGCGGCCATCATCTATTTCGCCCTGCCCGCGGCCGGGAATCCCGGCTACTTCGTCGTGCTGGGCGTTTTCGTGATTTCGTTCTCGGTAGCCCTGCTGTCTCACGCTCCGGGCGGGCTTGGCGTGCTGGAGGTCGTGTTCCTGGCCGGGCTGTCCGACATGGACCCGGTGGCGGTCCTTGCCGCGCTGCTGGTGTTTCGCCTGCTCTATCTCATCATTCCGCTGATTCTGGCGCTGGTGATGGTCCTGGTGTTCGAGAAGACGCAATTCTCCCGCCGCACCTGAGCGCCGCATGGCGAAAAATTCGCAGCGCCGGCGCCCATCGCGGTTTTTGGGCGTGATGAAACGTGAATTGAAGTGCTTTGCGCACTTGACTATTTTCCCGCCATGGCTAAAACCCACCCCGCATCAGGCAGCAACAACTGCTTCGACACAGCCGCGGCGGTCGGTTCTTTGCCGCAATGCTGGGGAATAGGTTAACGGTAGACCAGCGGACTCTGACTCCGTTAGTCCTGGTTCGAATCCAGGTTCCCCAGCCAACCTTCTTTCGCCGATATTTTCGTAGCTTTTTCAAATGCTTACGAGCCAGGCTCACACATTGCGTACCTCTGTGCGCACCTCTCTGCGTACCTCACCGTTGCCTGTGGAAAACCAATAGACGCCCCGCCTTACGGGGACACGCCACTCACGCCGCTGCCTTCTCGATACGCTGGACGACCGACACGCCGATGCCCAGCGTCTTCGCCACCTTCACCACACCCATGCCGGTGGCGCGAAGCTGACGGACCTTGCTCTCCACTTCGCTGCCATGCGACGGCCTGCCCAGCTTTTTGCCCTGAGCCTTTGCCCGCGCCAGTCCAGCGTTGACGCGCTCCACGATCATGGCCCGCTCGAACTCGGCAAAAACGGCCATCATTCCGAACATCGCCTTTCCGCTCGGCGTGGTGGTGTCGAGGGCTTGTTGGTGGAGATAGAGGTCGGCACCACGACCATGGAGTTCGCCTAGGAACGCGGTTAGCTCCTGCATGGAGCGGCCAAGACGGTCCACCGACCACGCCACCACCATGTCCACCTCTCGCCGCGTCACGGCCTTGAGCATCGCGTCATAGGCCGGTCGCTTATCGCGCCCCTTCGTTCCCGAGATGCCCTTGTCCTCGAAGACCTGGACCACCTCCCAGCCTGCCCGCTGGGCCACGGCCTCAAGTTCTCGGCGCTGGTTGTCGGTGGTCTGCTCGGTGGTGGAGACGCGGAGATAGATGGCGACGCGCTTGCTCATGGGGCCCTCTCAGTTCAAATGACCCTATACCGAATACAATTGGTTCCCGTATGTGGTCAAGCCGCTTCTGACCCCCTTGAAAGGGCTGGGGCGAGGCAGCCGGTTTTGCCAGGGGTTTTCGGTATGGCGCGTCTCGGGGCGAAAAAAGGCCCGCACCAGCAAGCCAGAGCGGGCGAGAAGTGCAGAAAGGACAAGCGCAGTCTGGTGCCTTCTATTGTCAGGTCAGGAGAACCGAGACTTGCACATGGACCAGCGGCATCGCGCGGCTCGCGGCCAGCTGTCAGGGGTCTTTGAGAGGCCAGCGGGAGGGTCGCGCGCTGCCTCCTGCTCAATTGTAGCCCGAGCGCTCATTGAGCCAACTGGACAAGGCTTTAGCCTCCCATTCGGGGAGCCGGTAAAGCAGTACGATGAAGCCCTTGAGATCGACCTCGGCAGGCCCACCAGTGGAGGTGTCGATCACGTTCCACAAGCCGTCTTCAGAGACGGAAATATGGTAGCGGGAGATGCTGTCCATAGGAGTGAACTCTACACCATTAATGCCGGCTCAGGGAAGGCCGTGGAGGGGCTTCGTGCCTGTCCGGGGATGAGCGTCACCGTGGGAGCCTTCCGAACCCAAAACCTTGTCAGCACGTCCCCCGAGTCTCTCAGGCGCCCACCCGACATTTCCCCAGCAGGATTTTTCCGGGGCGATTGAACTAGGGGTGGGCATGTCTCCCGACAACGTGGCCGCGAAAGAAACGCCAAACATTCGGGGGCGGAGGGGGGAAGCCAGCCGCCCCATTGTGAGAGGGACCGGCTCGAATTTTTGCGGCAAAACATCCCGCCCCCGGTAGGCCCGTTTTCCGCACCCGTAGCAACTTGAGCGGTTTCATACCCGCCCCTAAGCGAAACCTTCGGCCTGCATCAAGCGCGGCTCCACGAGCTCTGCGGCAGCGGAAAGAATGCAGGCCCGACCACGAAGAGAGTTCGCGAGCTTCCGGGAAAAAACAGGGCCACGGTGCGGCTCACCGTGACCCTCTGGATACCCTTCTAGCAAGGGGGCTTCCGGCTTAGGCCGGGAGCTTGCCGATGTTAATCAGGCTGCTTCGCTTTCGCAACTGATCTGCGTGGCGGCATCCCCTCGGAAGTCAGGGAGCGACCGGTAGCGTCTGCGCAGAAGACCACGGCTGTCATCCTCCACGATGTCATGCTCGGCCCATGCGCCGAGGGGGCGAGGTTTGAAGACCGGGAAAGCTCCCCGACAAACCATGACCATCGTGTCCGGAGAATGGCCATGGTCGATAAGTCTGCGGCAGAGCGGAGCGATGGGGTCTTTCCGGGAATGGCTGTAGCTGACACCTTCGCAACAAGCGGTGAAGCTGCGGCCGTTGTCGTTCGACGTGATGGTGATGACCAGCATGGCGATTGTTCCTTGCAGTTGTCGCGTGCCGATGGCCTCGGACCAGATGGACCGGGGTGAAGACGGCTGGAGATGGATGGTGAAGATCAGGAAGGGGGAGATCTCTGATGGGGAGACCATCGTCATCACCTTCCTGAACAGCCTCTGAGTAGGCTTGGTAGAAGGCTGAAGACCAAGCCATGTAGAAGGGGATGAAAAAAGGTGATGGTAGAAGGGTATGTCCTAGGACATGTCCTTGGCCCGCATAGGGGAGCCTAAAGCGGCCTCATAAGATATAGCTTTAACCGGGCCGGGGATTGGGCCCCCTCCTATTGTGAGGGGTAATCCATCCCTCGTGTGGGCGGTAATTGACCATCATTCTTGCCGCACCCGCAGCGACCATGGCGCCGCGCGGACCTCAGTCGGGTACAGAACTCCCTCTACCCAGCAAACGGCGCTTTACGGTCTCCACCGCAGCGTGAAATACCCCCCAGCTCGCGAGCGTTGGGCCGGCACCTGTAGCCGCTTCGCATATCGGCGGCTTGCTTCCGGGCATACTGCCTGCCTATGGTCGCGCCCTAACCATGCCTGAGGGGGGCTCCGCATCGCATGACACCGCAACAATTTATTTCCAAATGGCTGAACTCATCTCTCAAGGAGCGCGCTGCGGCGCAGGAACACTTCCTCGACCTTTGCCGGATGCTGGGAGAGCCCACCCCAGCGGAAGCTGACCCGACCGGCAAAGACTATGGCTTCGAGGTCGGCGCATCGAAGACCACGGGGGGCAATGGCTTTGCAGACGTGTTCAAACGTGGACACTTCGGCTGGGAATACAAGAAGACAAAAGCGAACCTCGATACGGCCTTCGCGCAGCTTCAACGCTACGCCATCGCCCTGGACAATCCACCCCTGCTGATCGTGTCCGACATTGGCACGACCATCCGCATCCATACAAATTGGACCAATTCGGTTTCCAAGGTCTACGAGATCGCCATCATTGATCTTGCCGACCCTGACAAGCGAGGGTGGCTCAAGGCGGCGCTGTCTGACCCGGAGGCACTGCGGCCCACAAAAACCCGGCAAGAGCTTACCGAAGAGGTCGCCGGGGAGTTTGCCGAGCTTGCCCGTTCGCTGCGCGCTCGTGGTCATCAACCCGAACAAGTTGCGCATTTCATCAACCGGCTGGTCTTTTGCATGTTTGCGGAGGACGTAAAGCTACTCCCGGATGCGATGTTCACGCGCATGCTGGAACGCGCCTTGGAAGACCCCCAGGAGTTCGAAAGCTTTGCCCGAGACCTTTTCGCGGCGATGAAGACAGGTGGCCGTGTTGGGTTCGAAAAGGTGGCGTGGTTCAACGGTGGCTTGTTCGATGACGAACTCGTCTTCGGCTTGACCAAGGAAGAGATTGGCATCGTCCACAGCGCCGCCAAACGGTACTGGGGTGATATCGACCCGTCCATCCTCGGAACCCTGTTCGAGCGCGGTCTCGACCCCGACAAACGCAGCCAGCTTGGCGCGCACTACACCGACAGGGACAAGATCATGATGATCATCAACCCGGTCATCGTGGAGCCGCTGACGGCGGAATGGGAGAAGGCCAAGGCTGAGATTGCAGCGCTTATGGACAAGGCCACCTCATCGAAGGGAGGCACCGCAACCAAAGCCCGTAACCAAGCCCAGGCTATCTTTGACGCGCATTTGAAGCGCCTCGCCGACTTCCGCGTTCTCGACCCTGCCTGCGGCTCGGGCAACTTCCTTTATCTCGCGCTCCGCGCATTGAAGGACTTGGAGCACAAGGCGCAGGTTGAGGCCGAAGCCTTGGGGCTGCCAAGGGGGTTCCCAAGGATTGGCCCGGAAGTGGTCAAGGGCATCGAGATCAATCCCTATGCCGCCGAACTTGCCCGCGTGTCTATCTGGATAGGTGAAATCCAGTGGATGCTGAAGAACGGCTTTGCGGCCAGCGCGGACCCCATCCTGAAACCGCTGGAGACCATCGAATGCCGTGATGCGTTGATGACGTTGGTACCGGGAAAAGATGAGGAACGTGGTCACTGGGTCGAAGCCGAATGGCCGAAAGCACACGCGATCATTGGCAACCCGCCGTTCCTAGGTGATCGACGCATGATCGGCGAACTAGGAGAGAGTTACGTCTTTGCGCTGCGCAGTCTGTACGGCAAACGCATCCCCGGTCGATCAGACTTCGTATGCTATTGGTTCGTAAAGGCTGCGGAAGCGATTGAAGCGGGAGATACGCGGAGAACGGGGTTTGTCGCAACCAACTCGATCTCTGGAGGAAATAACCTGCCGACCATGCAGTTCGTCCGAGAACGCGCAAACATCTTTCGAGCGTGGCGAGACGAGCCGTGGGTGGTGGATGGCGCAGCTGTTCGTGTTGCGCTGGTCTGTTTCTCGGCAGATGCCGTCGAAGAGGTGTTCATTGACGACCAACGTGTGGAGGCGATTGGAGCCGATCTGCGAGAAGGCACCACCTATGCGGTGGCCGAGCGGTTAGTTGCCAACCGGGACACAGCCTTTATAGGCACGATGAAGAACGGGTTGTTTAATATTCCGGAAGAGGTCGCTCATGAGTGGCTTAAGTCTCCGCTCAACCCAAATGGAAGGCCGAACAGCGACGTACTTCGCCCGTGGACAAATGGTCGCGACATTACCGGGCGGGCATCCAAGCAATGGATCATAGACTTCGGTTCTCACACGCCGCTAGCGGACGCAGCGCTGTTTGAACGTCCGTTTCAGCACGTCGAGCATCATGTGAAGCCAATGCGGGAAAATCTTCGTCGGAAGGCTTACCGGGAAAACTGGTGGCGTTATCAGGAACCACAAGCGAAGCTCCGCCGTTTGATTGACAAGCTCGAACGATTCATTGTTACCCCTCGCGTAGCCAAGTACCGATTGTTTGTCTGGCGACCGTCCATCATGAATCCGGATAGTGCTACAGTTGGAATAGCGCGTGATGATGACACGGCCTTTGGTGTTCTCCACTCTCGGTTCCACGAGCTTTGGTCGCTTCGCTTAGGAACTTGGTTAGGCGTGGGTAACGACCCTCGCTACACTCCCAGCACCACTTTCGAGACGTTCCCCTTCCCCGAGGGACTGACCCCCGACACCCGAGCTCAAGATTATGCCGATGACCCTCGTGCCATCGCCATCGCCGAAGCTGCCAAGCGCCTCAACGAGCTTCGGGAGAGCTGGCTCAATCCCGCCGATCTGGTGAAGTGGGAACCGGAAGTGGTCCCCGGTTATCCCGACCGCATCCTGCCGATCAATGCGGATGCCGCACAAAAGCTCAAGAAGCGAACCCTGACGAACCTCTACAACGAACGCCCAGCATGGCTGCAGCACGCCCACAAGGCGCTGGACGAGGCCGTGGCGGATGCCTATGGGTGGCCTGCGGACCTGTCCGATGATGAAATTTTGGCGCGCCTGTTCACGTTGAACCAGGAGCGCGCGGCCAGGCAGTGAGAATTGTACTTCTTTGCGCTGCGGGGTCGGGCATACGCTTGTCATAGTAGCCGAGTGGTGGAACACAGCGGCGCGCCTCAATGCCCCTCTATGGCGTCCACCGCAGCGTGAAAAATGCCCCCGCCACCGGATGACGGCGAGGGCATTGGCCTCAAGTCACGGGTGTTCATCTGCCGCCGGGCGCATCCCGCAGAATGCGAGAAACTGGCCAAGCGCGTTCTCTAGCTCGCAGCTAGCAGATCGGACGCATGGGGTTGTCGAGCGGAACCCGGCTGGTTGCCCCGTGCGCCCACTGGGGAGTTGCGTTAAGCTCGCGTCAGCATTTCTTCATCTGCCACGCGCGACGATTCCAATGCCACGGGATAGCGCATGAGGAGTGCTTTTCTCGCCTGCGGCGGAAGTTGAACCGCCATAACGCAGGCTCGCCGCGCCTTCATGTCGTCCGGTGCCTTGTAGTGGGCCATAGTCATGTCCAGCGGCATGTCGTCCTTCGAGTGTGCAACCACCTCGGCTATCGTCCATGGAGAGTAGCCTGTGGCTCCCTCATTCAGTGCCCTACTCGCGCTCGATATGAACCACCGCCGGAAGGAGTGAAAGTTCACCCGCGACCGCCCGTCTGGCCGGAGGTCTTCGACCCCACGCGACTGGCGGTAGGTCCCAAACGATTTGGTGAGAGGCTGGCCACGTTCGCGCCTTGGGTCGTCATTCGGTCCAAGGGGAGGAAGCTCCGGGAATAGGTCGTCATCAGGCCTCTTCCCCCGCGTGCGTGCGGCGATCAAGCCTCTCAGATCGGGATGAATTGGTACCAGGCGCGAGTGCTTCTCGTGCTTGGCTCGCGAAAAGTGGAAGTTGTCTTCCTGGCAGTCGCGCACCTTTAACGAGACAACAACACCCAGCCGCGCACCTGTAAGGGCCGCAATCGCCATCGCGTCATAGACGAAGGACCGTCTTGGCTGTCCCGTGAAGAGCTTGTCGAGTTCGTCAGAGGTGAACTCGCGCATGCCCAGTTCTTCATGATCATATCGGCGCTTTTCAGCCCGCTGCCCCTCCCACACGTTGCTAGACACGTACCCTTTTTTGACGAGCCACTTCCAATAGCCCGAGAGGCCAGACAGATACTTGTTGATGGTCGCACCCGCCATGCCGTGCTCCACCAATCGACTGCTGACGAATTCGCCCGCGACCCGCCGGGTCACTGCTTCCGCCGTGCATGGATAGGACTTCGATAGCATCCATGTTTTGAGGTAGCCGAACGCACGCTCGAAGTCCGCCCTCGTGCGGGCGTTCCATCTTTTCGTTTCCGCGAGAAACGTGTCCATAGGTGCGTCTAGGGGAGTAGCACGGCCGAAGGCGATGTCGGCAAACTGGATAGCCCGTGCCTCGCGGTCGGGGTCGAAGACGGGTTGACCGGCTTCCTCCCCCTGCGGTGCTCCTGCGATCTCTTCCGCCCGGATGACGATAGTGTCTGCTACGACATCATAATCGGTGTACCCGCTCGGCTCGGATGCGCGCTCCGTTCGTGCCAAAGCCTCGCGCAGAGCTAGTGCCTCGCGGGCAAGATCATCAGAACCTGTTCCCGCCAGATGGCGATCAATGGTCGCCTTAAGCCTAGCGACTACGGCGTACTTTAGCTGATTAGCTACGACGAGGCTGTCCGTATCTAGCGGCTCTTTCAGCTTGGTCTTGCCGACCAACTTCTGAAGGTCGCGAGGTACCGACACCACCACCCTCCAACGGCCACCATTCATCTTCTCAAGAAAACGTCTGTCCGCCCGCGACATGCCGTGCGCACCTCAATGCGTACCTCAATGCGTACCTCTATTGCGTACCTCTAGATCGTTGGTAAGCCATTGAAAGTCAATGGATACAGGAGCTTAACGAGGGACAGGCTGAGTATCCAGGTTCCCCAGCCAATTCGCTCCCAGAAATCGTTGAAATCCGCGGATCTCCGGCCATCCCGGAACGCGTCCTTTGCATCCCGAATCGGCCTTGCCCCAGTGATGCCCACAGGTGGTGTCCATCCGCCCTGGGCCAAGGGAGCACGGGCGGATGGGACTGCGCAGGCACCAGGTCGAGAATCTCGTCCTCAGGGGACCGGTCTTCTATTGGCGGGCGCGCATTCCGGTGGGCTTCGCGGCCTCCGCCAGGAATGCACGGCTTTCACTGAGCCTTAGGCTCTCGGACCGTAAGAAGGCGTCGCTGGTGGCGCGGCGGCTCAATGCCGTGCTCCTCCAGATGGAGATGATGCCGGACGCGAGAATGGCCACGAAGGAACAGTTGAACCGGATCTTCGCCCTCGAGATCGAAGCCATGCGCGACGAGATCGAGGCACTCGACCGCGCCGCCAAGCACTTGGGCAGCCTGCGCGACCCCGTGCATCGCGAGGCCGACAGGCAGGTGGGCTGGGCCTACCGCCTGCTGCACGCCTACGGCACGAAGGAGCAGGTTTCCTTTGGCGAGGGCAGCGAAGCACGCGAGGCGCTGATCGAGGCCGGCGCCGAGCCGTACGAGATCCCCTTCATTGCCGCCACCTACCAGGCCGAGCGCCGGGAGGCGCTGGCCGATCGCGAAGGCCGCACGAGAAGCCCGTTCCTCAGGGATGTCCTCCACCGCATGGCGCAGGTCGGTCTCGATGACACCGTCCTCAATCGGCAGGCCGCGAAGGAGGCCATCTATCGGGCGCGCGCGGAGGCAGACCCATGCGCTCATAGAATGGTTCGGCGTTGAGGCTGGAAAGCGCCTGAATTCGGGTTGCGCCTGCTTCTACAGCATCTCGTGCGGATCGCTCGAAGATAGCCCGCCCAATGCCTCGCTCCGCTCGTTCGGGATCGACGGCAAAGCGGCGAGCGTGGGCTAACCCGTCCACGACCGCGCCCGACCCCGGCGCATCGAAGTCCAGCCTCCGCAACCGACAACAATTCCGGCGCCTTCGGCTACGTAGAAAGTTCCAGACCTGATGAGCGCAGGATTTTCCCGCGCAATCAAGGTCAGGGCAAGCGCCAGAACCTGCGGTGAGTAGGCTTGGGCCATCAGGACCGGGTATGAACGGTTCGGAAGGGCCTCAATTCCCGCTAGGTCATCGCTGGCCGCGATCCGAACCTGGACGCACATCACGTTCTCCGCATTACAGGTTAAGGACACCGGTTTCGTCTGGACCTCCGGCTAATTTCTGCTTCGAAGTGGAAAGCGGCCGTCAGAAAGTCGCTACTTGTGATGTGCAGATCGGATTTCGGAGGCCATCAGCCTCTGGATTTCCCACGAGCTGCGGTCACCGCAGGACATCGATCGCCGGGCGCTCAAGTCTACATGCCCGAAATAGCATGGCCGAGCCGACCTACCCGAACGCGAAGCGTGTCCCGGTGTAGGAGCGCAGCAGCCTGTTCAGCATCTCGCCTTTGGCGATCTCGTAAAACGGCTCGCCCGAGCAATGCAGCGGAATGACATAGTCGACATCGATCTCCTTGAGCGCGTCGATCGTTTCCCGAATGTAGTCCTCCTTGTAGGGCGCAAGGTGGAACCCGCCGATGACCGCGTGAACCTTGTTGATGCCTGACGCTAGCTGAGCCTGCTTGATCGTGTTGATCACGCCACGATGACTGCAAGAGGTCAAAATGATCAGGCCGCGCCCCTTCAGATTGAACGCGGTGGCGATCTCGTGCCGAAACTGGTCGGGGACAACCGATTGCGTCCGTTCGTCCTCGGGGAGCTTTTCAGCATAGCAGCCCATCCCGTGTTCCGTGCCGATCCTCATCGAGGTGGGGACAGCAGCGTCTCGAAGCTCGCTTGGCCAATTTGCCCGGTCGTGAAAGCATGATCGGCAACAAGTGAGGGTCCTTCCGCAAACCTTACCGTGAGGGCGGCCTCTTCCAACGCACTGCGGTCCAACACGCCGAAATCGCCATGTGCTGGCGCTGCGATCCATTCGCGTGAGCAAAATGCCTCCTCTCCGCCGATGTAAATTGGCAGCCCATCCTTCAGCCTGCCCTTGTTTTGCTTCAGGAAACCGGCGAGGCCACCGAAATGATCGTAGTGCCCGTGGCTCAGCACCAGCGCATCGAGCTCCGACGGGACGATGCCCACAAGGCCGGAGTTGTTGAGCAGGGCATCTGGCGTGAAGCCAAAATCGACTAGGACATTTCGCGTCTCGCCACCGCGTTGCGACATGGCATGCATCGAGAGGCCAAATTCGCTCATCAGCGTTTTGCCAGGCGGTCTTCCATCAGCGATACCCCAACCGAAATGCTGAATGGCGACATTCGCGGCATTGTGGCTGGGCGCGACCGCGAATTGATAGTTGTCGACGACCACCCTCACCGTGAGGCGGTCGATCTCGGGAACAGCGCCTGAGACAGGATCGGCCATTCCAGGTTTGGCGCCACCGATCAACGCCGTAACCACAGCGCCAAACAGGGCAGCGCCACCACAGCGCAGGAAGTCGCGCCGGCCAATCGGGACGGGCTCGCATCGGTAGATTGACATCACGCCTTCCTCCCATTTGCCTGTCCAAACTGGTCACGCGACCAACTGGCGTGGCATTCTTGCAATTTGTCGGAACTGGTCGAACCTCCGCCCCCAAAGTCTCGGCTGTCGATCTGCCGGGCGTCCCGGCCACGCCATCGCTCAATTTGTGAGGCGTGGGGCAGTCATCCGCATTGACGTTCGAGTACCTGCGGATCCAAAATAGATTGTGGGCACTTCCTTTCCGGCGACGGCGTCAGTTCCCTCGATCTCGGTGGCCCCAGTTCAGTTGTCTTCGACTTCAGGAGCTCCATCGCAGCAGTCACCTTCGCATCCTGTGCGAGGGCGGTCATTGGCACGAGCGCGACGCCTCCAGTGAGGAGTAAGGCCGTCAAGGTGCTGATGATAGCTTTGTGCAGGCTCATGGGCTTTCTCCTCGTAAGCCCTCTCCAACGCTGACCAATGCCCCAGGATGATCGCGCCGATAGCCCCTGCTGTCGAGCGTAGGGAAGCGACCGCCATTGAAAAGTGAACAAGCACCGAACGCCCACAGCGGCTCTCGGTACATCAACTGGGTATAAAAACTTGCCCTCCCTCCAAGCGGGCGTTCTGGCGTTGTGAATGTTCCCGCCCATCATTCGATGGGGTGCGCAAAAATAGGCAGAGGTCAATCGTCTCTGTGGGGGTTAGGTGATGACGCCAGCGATGACGATCACCACTATGAACAAGACCACCAGGCTAGCGATCGTTGGTAACGTATCGTCGTCGCTCGTGCCGGCTAGCTCCCCTGCGGACTGCACAGCCTCGCCATCTCGGCGCTTCTGCCGTCGCGAGGGCTTGATCTGTTTGCTCATATGAATGCCAGAACCGGCTATGCCAGCGCTGACGTTTTGACGGCCGCTCGCATTGACGGTGTAGCCGAGCCCTCTCGGTCCAATCCGTGCCGACACACCTCTGTGCGTGAAGTTCACCCGAAGTCCAGGCGCGATTTCACGTTCCTTCGGAATCTGAAAGCCATTTCCGAGCCCCTCCGCAAGCGTATTGTGGCCCATAGAGGCTCGGCGACGCATAGGATGGCGCCGGTGCCTCACGCTGCCAGGCGGACGGCACATCGATGCTCGCATATCGCAGTTCGCAGCCAAGTCAGGAATACCTGACAAATAGGCCCCCCCACCCGGTTTATGCAATCGGATTTGGCCAGACCGGGAGGAGTAGTGCGAACTTTGCCGGCAGCGCCGCGATTTCGTCTACGTCGATGGCAACCATAACTCCGGTTCGAACAACGGAAACAACAACGGCGTCGGCAACCTGCGGCAGGCGGCGGGAACGGGTTTTCTGCCTCGTAGTCTTGTTGCCACTGAGGCCAGGCGGAATTCGGCGGGGTGGCTTACAACCGGCTGCTGTCATTGATGCGGGTCAATGCCTTCTGGGGAAACCCGTCCCACTCTGGCTGTCTTGAAGCATGAGCACGCCTCCACGACCCATCGACCGCAGAACGTCCAAATTTCAATGCGGAGGAGTGAGATCGTGACACGCCTCAAGATGCTGGCTGGCATTGCAGTGGCGGGACTAATGGTGGCGCTACCGGCGTCGCCGAGCTTTGCGCAGGAACAAACTTCCTATCAGACGGCCCAGCGGCAACAACAGGCGTGCCGCAAGTGCAGATCAGCCCTGACCAGTTGCGCCAGATGATCCGGCAGGCCCTCCGTGAGATGATGACGCAGCGCATGGAAGAGCAGGGAGGGCCAGAAGCCCCGAGAGGCCGAGGCGGCCCGAGAGAGGCGGAATGATGTGCGAAAGGTTGCGCAAGCGGGCAGCCGAGGCGCGTGAAGAAGGCGGATGGCGCAAGCACCGTAACGGCCCGCCGTGGATGCGCGGCGTGGGTTTGAAGATCCTCTTCGCGGTCATGGATGCCAACGGTGACGGACAGGTGACCTTGGACGAGGTCAACGATTTCCACGCCCGCATCTTCGAGAATCGGCGACGCACTGCAACCGTTTGCGATAATGAAAATTCTGCAAGTCGGGCTGCTACGCAATTATTTCTACCCTATAATTTGTCGAGGGGCAGTCATGTCCGAGGCTAAACGCATGACGGTCTTGGTCGTAAGCACGGCCGCCTTCATGGCGTGCTTTGCCGCATGGATGATGTTCGGTGTCATCGGCATTCCGCTGCGCGATCAGTTGCAACTCAACTCGACGGAGTTCGGTCTGCTGACGGCGACTCCGGTTCTGACCGGCTCGGTATTTCGTCTGCCACTCGGTATCTGGGCCGATCGTTTCGGCGGCCACATCGTCATGTTCCTGTTGCTGATCACATGCGCTGTTCCGCTGTGGCTCGCCTCCTATGCCAGTGAACTTTGGCAGTTTCTGCTGCTCGGGCTCGCGCTAGGCTTGGTTGGCGCATCCTTCTCAGTCGGGACACCCTATGTCGCCCGCTTCTTCCCTCCGGAACGCCGCGGCTTCGCCATGGGCTTCTTTGGAGCCGGCACGGTTGGGGCCGCGCTCAACATGTTCATCGCGCCAGTGTTGATGAACAACTTCGGCTGGCAAGCGGTTCCGCGTTTTTACGCGGTGTTGCTCCTCATGATCGCAATCGTATTCTGGTTTCTCGCGGCGCCCGATCCTGGGGCACGTAAAGCCACCTCGTTTCGATCACAGCTTGCGGTCATGGGTGACCGTCGTGTGTGGAAGTATTGCCAGTATTATTCGATCGTCTTCGGCGGCTTTACCGCGCTGTCGATCTGGATGCCGCAATATTATGTGCGCGAATATGGCTTCTCGATTGCGGTTGCCTCACTTCTAGCAGCTTGCTTTTCGCTGCCGGGTGGTGCGCTTCGCGCCGTGGGTGGCGTGCTCGCGGATCGGTTCGGTGCCCATAACGTCACCTGGTGGGTCCTGTGGGTGGCGTGGGTTGCCCTCTTCCTTCTGTCCTATCCGCACACCGAATTCGCCATTCGCACGGGCGACGGCTATCGCCACTTCACGATCGCACTGACGCCTTGGGTGTTTACGCCGCTGCTGTTCGTCGTTGGCGTCACCTTTGCCTTCGGTATGGCGTCTACCTTCAAATATATCGGCGACGACTTTCCGGAGAACCTGGGCGTCGTCAGTGGCCTCGTCGGCATGGTGGGGGGACTCGGCGGCTTCCTGCTACCGATCATGTTCGGCGGTCTCCTGGACTGGCTCGGCTTCAATTCGAGTTGCTTCATGCTGCTCTACGGCGTCGTCTCGGTGTCGCTGATGCTCAGCTACCTGACCGAGGTACGCCAGGCGCCCGTCATGGGCCATGACGATCGCGACATGGTGGTATCGCCGCGCCTGAAAAAGGAGCCCGCGCAATGAGCCATTTTCTCGACCGGATGACTTATCTCGCCCGTCGCCGTGGCACCTTCGCCGATGGGCTTGGCGAACTGCGCGACGAAGACCGCATCTGGGAAGAAGGCTATCGCGACCGCTGGCAGCACGACAAGATTGTGCGCTCCACCCATGGCGTGAACTGTACCGGTTCCTGCTCGTGGAAGATCTACGTCAAGAGCGGGCTCGTCACCTGGGAGACGCAACAGACCGACTACCCGCGCACCCGCCCCGGAATGCCTAACCATGAGCCGCGTGGCTGCTCGCGCGGCGCTTCTTATAGCTGGTATCTCTACAGCGCCAGCCGCATCAAATATCCGATGATGCGCGGCCGCCTCGTCAAGGCGTGGCGCGCGGCGCGTAAGACGCTCGCGCCCGTGGAGGCCTGGGCCTCCATCGTCGAGAACCCCGAGACGGCAAAGTCGTACAGGTCCATGCGCGGGCGGGGCGGTTTCGTCCGCTCTGGGTGGGAGGAGGTGAGCGAGATGATAGCTGCCGCCAACGTCTACACCATCAAGACCTATGGTCCGGATCGGGTGGTAGGCTTCTCGCCCATTCCGGCGATGTCAATGGTCTCCTATGCCTCAGGTTCGCGCTACATCAGTTTGCTCGGCGGCACCCTACTTTCCTTCTACGACTGGTATTGCGATCTGCCGCCGTCGAGCCCGCAGACATGGGGTGAGCAGACCGACGTGCCGGAATCCGCCGACTGGTACAATTCCGGCTACATCATCGCCTGGGGTTCGAACGTGCCGCAGACCCGCACGCCTGATGCGCATTTCTTCGTCGAGGCGCGCTACAATGGCACGCGCATCATCGCGGTGACGCCGGACTACGCCGAGGTCGCCAAGTTCGCCGATCTGTGGCTGCACCCCAAGCAGGGCACGGATGCTGCTCTCGCCATGGCGATGGGGCATGTGATCCTAAAGGAATTCTTCCTCGACCGGCAGGTTCCTTACTTTCAAGACTATTGCCGCCGCTACACCGACTTGCCGATGCTGGTCATGCTCAAGCAACAGGACGACCGCTGGGTGGCCGATCGTTACCTGCGCCGCAGCGATCTGCCTGGGGCGCCGAAGTCCGAAAACTCCTCCTGGAAGACCATGGCGCTGAATGAGGAGAGCGGCGAGCTGGTCGTGCCGCAGGGATCGATCGGCTACCGTTGGCCGAAAGACAAGGAACCCGCGGGCAAGTGGAATCTAGAGCCGAGGGACGGCGAGACGGGCGAGAATGTCAGCCTGGCGCTCTCGCTTCTAGGCAGCCATGAGGAAACGCTTGCGGTGACTTTCCCCTATTTCGGCGGACGCGCACACGAGCACTTCACCGACAATCCGCAGGATGGCGATACGCTGACGCGTAACGTGCCGGTACGCCGCGTCAAGCTAGCGAGGGGCGAGGCGCGTGTCGCCACGGTCTTCGATCTCATGTGTGCGCATTACGGGCTGGACCGCGGCCTCGGCGGCGCTGCAGCCAAATCCTACGACGACAACGTGCCCTATACGCCGGCTTGGCAGGAGATGATCACCGGCGTGCCGTCGGAGCATGCCATAACCGTCGCGCGCGGCTTCGCCGCAAATGCCGAGAAGACCAATGGGCGGTCCATGGTCATAATCGGTGCCGGTATGAACCACTGGTATCACCAGGACATGAACTATCGCAGCATCATCAACATGCTGATGATGTGCGGCACGGTCGGCGTTTCCGGCGGCGGCTGGGCGCATTATGTCGGGCAGGAGAAGCTTCGGCCGCAGACCGGCTGGACCATGCTTGCTTTCGGCCTCGACTGGGCGCGTCCGCCGCGGCAGATGAACGGCACCTCCTTCTTTTACGCTCATACCGACCAGTGGCGCTACGAGCGTCTGAACGTCTCCGAGATTCTCTCGCCGCTCGCGGACCCTGCCGACTATCGCGGCAGTTTCATCGACATGAACGTGAAGGCAGAGCGCATGGGGTGGCTGCCCTCCGCGCCACAGTTCAACGTCAACCCGCTGGGGATTGCTGCACAGGCGGAGAAGGCAGGCATCCCGATCAAGGACCACGTCGTGGCTGCATTGAGATCAGGCGACATGCGCTTGGCCTGCGAAGACCCCGATAATCCGGTCAATTTCCCGCGCAACCTGTTCATCTGGCGCTCAAACCTTTTCGGATCATCCGGCAAGGGGCACGAATACTTTCTTCGTCATCTGCTCGGCACGCGCCACGGCCTGCAGGGTAAGGACCTGGGCGAAACCGATGGTGAGAAGCCCAAGGATGTCGTCTGGCGCGATCCGGCCCCGGAGGGCAAACTCGACCTCGTCACCACCCTCGACTTTCGTATGTCCACGAGTTGTCTGTACTCCGACATCGTGCTGCCGACGGCCACCTGGTACGAGAAGAACGACCTAAATACTTCCGACATGCACCCCTTCATCCATCCGTTGTCGGCAGCGGTGGATCCGGTGTGGGAGGCGCGCAGCGACTGGGAAACATACAAGACTATCGCCAGGCGCTTTTCGGAATTGGCAGTCGGCCATCTCGGCGTCGAGCAGGACGTCGTGCTGGCACCGATTCAGCACGACACGCCGGGTGAACTCGCCCAGCCGATCGACGTCAAAGACTGGAAGAAGGGTGAGTGCGACCTGGTGCCTGGCGTCACTGCACCGCAGATAGTAACGATCGAGCGCGATTATCCGAATGTCTATCGCCGCTTTACCTCGCTCGGTCCCCTCGCTGACAAGCTCGGCAATGGTGGGAAGGGCATAAGCTGGAATACCGAGGCCGAGGTGAAGGGCCTCGGCGACCTCAACTACCGCGTCAACGATGGCGGGCCGACGCAGGGGCGCCCACGCATCGAAAGCGACATCGATGCAGCCGAAACCATTCTCTATCTCGCGCCCGAGACCAACGGCGAGGTGGCGGTGAAGGCGTGGGCGGCGCTTGGCAAGATTACCGGCCGCGACCACACCCACCTCGCCGCAACGCGCGAGGACGAGAAAATCCGCTTCCGTGATCTGCAGGCTCAACCGCGCAAGATCATTTCCTCGCCCACCTGGTCGGGGATCGAAAGCGAGCATGTCAGCTATACGGCCGGCTACACCAATGTGAATGAGCTGATCCCTTGGCGCACCATTACGGGCCGCCAGCAGTTCTATCAGGATCACCGCTGGCTGCGCGATTTCGGCGAGGCCTTTGCGCTTTACCGGCCGCCTGTGGATACGCGCACCATCGCCGCCATGTTGGGCAAACATGGCAATGGTGAAACCGAGATCGTGCTCAATTTCATCACGCCGCACCAGAAATGGGGCATCCATTCGACCTATACCGACAATCTGCTGATGCTGACGCTGTCGCGCGGCGGACCCATCGTCTGGATATCGGAAACGGACGCGAAGCGCGCCGGCATCGTCGACAACGACTGGATCGAGCTGTTCAACGTGAACGGCGCGATCGCCGCGCGCGCGGTGGTGAGCCAGCGCGTCAAGCCGGGCATGTGCATGATGTACCATGCGCAGGAGAAGATCGTGAACGTGCCGGGCTCGCAGATCACCGGCCAGCGCGGCGGCATCCACAATTCGGTGACACGCGCTGTGCTGAAGCCCACCCATATGGTCGGCGGCTATGCCCAGCTTTCCTATGGGTTCAATTACTACGGCACGGTCGGCTCCAACCGTGACGAGTTCGTCATCGTGCGCAAGCTCAACCGCATCGACTGGCTCGATCACTCCAATCCAGTCGATCCGGCGCAGAAGGAGACGGCACCATGAAAATTCGCGCGCAGATCGCGATGGTGATGAACCTCGACAAGTGCATCGGCTGCCACACCTGTTCCGTCACCTGCAAGAATGTGTGGACCTCGCGCCAGGGCATGGAATACGCATGGTACAACAATGTCGAGACCAAGCCTGGCATCGGCTATCCGAAGGATTGGGAAAACCAGGAACGCTGGCACGGCGGCTGGCGACGCAAGAAGAACGGCAAGATCGTGCCCCGGCAAGGCGGCCGGCTTTCCATCCTTGCCAAGATCTTCGCCAATCCGCGCCTGCCCGAGATCGATGACTATTACGAGCCCTTCACCTTCGACTACGAACACCTGCAAAACGCGCCCGAACTGACGACCGCGCCGGTGGCGCGGCCGCTCTCGCTGATCTCGGGCCGGCCGATGGAAAAGATCGAGTGGGGGCCGAACTGGGAGGAGATCCTCGGCGGCGAGTTCGACAAGCGCTCGCAGGATTACAATTTCGAGGCCGTGCAGAAGGACATCTACGGCCAGTTCGAAAACACCTTCATGATGTATCTGCCGAGGATTTGCGAGCACTGCCTCAATCCAAGCTGCGTCGCCTCCTGCCCATCGGGCTCCATCTACAAGCGCGAAGAGGACGGCATCGTCCTCATTGACCAGGACAAGTGCCGAGGCTGGCGCATGTGCGTGTCGGGCTGCCCTTACAAGAAGATCTACTACAACTGGACCTCCGGAAAGGCCGAGAAATGCATCTTCTGCTACCCGCGCATCGAGGCCGGCCAGCCGACCGTCTGCTCGGAGACCTGTGTCGGGCGCATCCGTTATCTGGGCGTGCTGCTCTACGATGCCGATGGCATCGAGAAGGCTGCCTCGACCGAAAACACGCAGGACCTTTATGAAGAGCAACTGAAGCTGTTCCTCGATCCGAATGATCCTGAGATCGAGGCGCAGGCCCGTGCGGACGGCGTGCCGGATGCCTGGATCGAGGCGGCCAAGCGCTCTCCCACCTACAAGATGGCCGTGGACTGGCGTGTCGCGTTTCCGCTGCACCCGGAATATCGCACCCTGCCGATGGTCTGGTACGTGCCGCCGCTTTCACCGATCCAGTCGCACGCCAATTCCGGCGCGATCGAGACGGTGGGCGAACTGCCGGATGTACGTTCGCTGCGCATTCCCGTTCGTTACCTCGCCAACCTGCTGACGGCGGGCGACGAAACGCCCATCGTCAGCGCGCTGGAGCGCCTGTTCGCCATGCGCATCCATTTCCGCCAGCGCCAGCTCGGCGAGGGCGACGGACAGGCAGTACTCGACCAGGCCGGTCTGTCGCTTGGGCAAGTGGAGGAGATGCACCGCTATCTCGCCATCGCGAATTACGAGGACCGCTTCGTCATCCCCACCGGGCACCGCGAATTGGCAGAGGATGCCTACGGCCTCAAAGGCTCCTGTGGCTTCACCTTCGGCAATGGCTGCGATTTCGGCCCGCCGCACTCCTCGCTCTTCGGCGGCAAAATGGGCCGACGCAAGCTCAATCCCATTCGTCCTCTGGACACCTGACCCATGCCGATGATCCTGTTCAAGGCGTTCAGCGCGCTGCTTTCCTACCCCACCGCGGATATGCGCGCGGCACTAAGTGAGATTGCTGGCGCGGTCGAGGCTTCCCCGTTGATCTCGGCCGGGGAGAAACGTGAGCTGGGGGCGCTGGTGCGCGAGTTGGGCGAAGGGGACCTGCTCACCGTCGAGTCCCGCTATGTCGATCTGTTCGACAGAGGGCGGTCGCTTTCGCTGCATCTTTTCGAACATCTGCATGGCGAAAGCCGGGATCGCGGCGCGGCCATGGTGGAGCTGAAGAATCTCTATGAAGCCGCCGGCTTCGAGCTGATCGGCCATGAACTTCCGGATTACCTGCCGGTGGTGTTGGAATATCTGAGCTGCCGCGACCTGAAGGAGGCGCGCGACATGCTGGCCGACTGTGCCCACATACTGGCCGCCATCACCCGTTCGCTGATTGCTCGACAAAGCCGCTATGCGGCTGTTCTACAGGCGCTGCTCGTAATCGCCGGAGAGAAGCCGGTAAACGCAGCCGAGATCAAGCCGGTAAAGGAGCATCCTGCCGCGCTCGATCGCGACTGGGCCGAACAGCCGGCCTTCGCGGAGCCGGCTGGCGACCACCCCAAGCTCTGAGAAAAGGGAGGAATGCCGTGTCCGAAAACAGTCTCAACACGCTCCTCTTCGGGATCTATCCCTATGTGTGCCTGATGGTGCTGCTGCTCGGCAGCCTGATCCGCTTCGACCGGGAGCCCTATACTTGGAAGAGCGATTCTTCGCAGATGTTGCGCTCGGGCCAGTTGCGCCTGGGTTCCAACTTGTTCCATTACGGCGTAATTGTCGTCATCCTCGGCCACTTCGTCGGCTTTCTCGCGCCGCACTGGCTGGTTTCGCCCTTTCTCTCCCCGACCATGCACCAGTTGCTTGCCATGATCGTAGGCGGCATCGCCGGGCTCATCGCCACGATAGGCCTCTCGATCCTTATCTATCGCCGCCTGGCGGATCCCCGCATCAGGCTCAATAGCCGCAAATGGGACATCGCCGTGGTCGTCATGATCTGGCTCCAGCTTGCACTTGGGCTGCTTACCGTACCGCTTTCAGCCTTTCACATGGACGGCGCGCTGTTTGAAACATTGACCAGCTACGTGAAGGGCATCGTCACGCTCGACATGAATGCGTCTTCCTACATGGCCGGCGTGCCGCTTACCTACAAGCTGCATGTCCTGCTTGGCTTCACCCTGTTCTTGATCTCGCCCTTCACCCGCATGATTCATATCTGGAGCGGCGTGGGCGCACTTGCCTACCTGTTTCGGCCCTATCAGATCGTGCGAACGCCGCAGACGCGTGCCAAGGAGCCGATCCGTCCATGACCGCTTACGTGAATGGCGTTCCGATTGCGGATGATGGGGAAGACGCGAAATTCGCGGCCATACATGAATTGCTTCGTCAACGGGCAGCCGAAACTGGCTTCTTGGACCCAAGTGCCATCGACGATGCGATTTTGGATGTGGCAATCGAAAAGTTGCTGGCGCATGAGGTGCAGGTTCCGACGCCGGGCGATGAAGAATGCCGACGCTATTATGAGGCACATCGAGCAGAATTCCGCTCGGGCGACTTGGTTCACGCGCGCCACATTCTGTTCCAGGTCACGCCTTCGGTGAACATCACCGTCATCCGCGCCCGCGCCGAACAGGCGCTCAGCGAGCTTCTGGCCGAACCGGAGCGCTTTGCCGAGATGGCGCGCGAGCTTTCCAATTGCCCGTCGGGCGAACAAGGCGGCAATCTCGGCCAGATCGGCCGCGGCGACATGGTTCCGGAATTCGAGGATGCGCTGTTCCGTATCGATGCGCTCGGCATCCTACCGCATCTGGTGAAAACTCGTTTCGGCTTCCACATTGTTTCGGTGGACCGAAGCATTCCGGGCGTGGATATTCCCTTCGAAGAAGTGCGCGAGCAAATCGGCGAAACACTTTGCGCGGTGGTCGAAGAGCGAGCACTGCGCCAGTATATCGCCATCTTGGCGGGGCGAGCAGAACTGCTGGGAGTTGAGATTGACGCCGCTGACATGCCATTGGTGCAATAGGCCGCTCGATGTTCGGTGCATGGATAGGGCCTTGTGACCCTGTGCGTCGACGCGCAGCAAGCGCTGAGATCTTGCACGAAGACGCTGTGTTCTATGACCCCAACCATGGCATTTCTCCCTATCGCTCCGCCTGTGGAGATGAGCGATGGCGGTCGGGTCCGGTGGGTGTCGGGCAGCCCTGGCAAGCCGCCAGCCTACGGCGGAACCGACTGTGGCGGCTGGAGTGACGCAGGTTTCCTCAGAGGAGTTGCTAAGCTCGAGCGCAGCGAGCGACGAGTGCGTTGGGCGCCTCGGCACCAATAGACTTTGATCACTAGGTTGGGAGTTGTGAGAAGGGCAGCTTTCCCGGCGCATTTGCCCAAAACCTGCCTGTCCGCTTTCCCACCCAATCGAGACCTACGCGTATCCTTCGATCGTCCCGCCCGAGAAGGATTCATTCACGCAGGAGATTAGCCGAACAAAACCGGGCTTCTCCATTCGTCCCGCCCGGTGCGATTGAAAGGTGCAAAGTGTTTAGCTCACAGTGTCAACCAGCCCCAGCAAAGGGCAAGGTAGCTAAGCTGGTGCAGGCATTGATCGGCGCCTGTTGCCCACCAGAAGCCACGGTCCTGTGGCGTCAGCGCGCGCTTGGCCACCCAAGCGGCCTTGGACCAGTCGATCAGGTAGTGCGCAACGCCTTCGGCAACCACGAGAACCTGCAACAGGCCCGCCTGTGTGCCCAGGACAAACAATGCAAGTCCAGAGCCTGCCGCGTGTATGGCGACATGCGCCAGCCGACCGGCATGGAAGAAGTCATCGCGCCCACGCAACATGAAGCCAAATTGCAGACCGTAGTCAGCAAACAGGTGCTTTACCTGTAACATGACCAAAAGAATAAACAGACTTTCCGCCGGCTCTATCACGATAACGACCACCTCTTGGATTGATGTGGTATCTCACACAATATATCTTACCTTGACGCGGCCGAACATCCGACAGTTTATCAGCATTGATCTGCTAACAGCCATGCATGATGGCTCTACCTTCTGACAATGCGGGGTAATTGCTATAGAACTGAGTCTAGAATCAGCCATGTCTCCAAGCGGATTTTTGGGACATCTCGCATATCTGCTACTGGTCATTTCGATGGTCATGCGCCGGTTGCTGTGGCTTCGCATCTTCGTTGTCCTGTCGGCCGTCGCCGGCATTTGCTACGCGATCTTTATCCTGACCGACCCGGTCAGCGTGTTCTGGGAAACCACTTTGATCACGGTGAACATGCTGCAGCTCGGCATCAGCGCCTGGCAGAACAGCCGCGCCCGTTTCAGTCCAGACGAACGCAGGTTCATGGATGAGCATTTTGCTGGCCTGCCAACCGGGCAGCAGCGCATCCTCCTGGATCTCGGGCAGTGGTCGAACCTTGCGGCGGGCACGATTCTGTGCACGGAGGGCGCGGCAGTGCCGGCGCTCTACTACCTCAGCAGCGGACAAGCCGCCGTGGTCGCTCATGGAAAGCTGGTCGGCGTTTGCGCCAGCGGCACCTTCGTGGGTGAGATCTCCGTCTCGACATCCGCTCCCGCCAGCGCCACCGTGACGCTGACCGAACCTGGTCTTTTGTGGCAAATAGAGACCGCGCGGCTGCGTTCGCTGATGGAACACCGCCCCCAGATCGCCAACGCGCTCAAAGCGAGCTTTTTCGTCGCCCTGTGTGACAAGCTGCTGCGTACCAACATGCAACTGAGTGTTATTGCGGGGCGGACAAATAGTGCGGTCGCCATTGCCGAATGCCCAGCCAGTCATCGGACCATGACCCTGAATACAACTCCTTGACGCTTGACCCGCATTTGACAATCATGAGGTGATTGATCGGCGTGGTATCCATCTGGACGCGCAAAGACGTGCAGGCACCTTGAGCCCACACATCTTGTTTCTACGCATCGTGCTTGTCGAGTTTCGACTCTTGTCTTCGGATCGATGCATCAGCAGGTTTGGCAGTTCATTGGCTGAGTGAAAATTGAGGCACATCTTGCCGCGGCCGTTGCGATGACCACGTGGCGCTGGAGAGGAGCGGAATACTCAAATGTCGGCCCTGTCCGAGATTCTCGCCGACTTGGGTTTCACGCATTATGGCGCGCTGTTTGAAAGCAACCATATCGACGATTCAATGTTGGCGGACCTGACCGCCGACGACCTGCGCGAAATTGGCGTCACGTCGCTTGGCCATCGCAAGAAAATACTGGCAGCTATCGCAGAACGGCCAGCAGCGCTGCACCCTGCCCCGCTTCGGCCGGACGGAACGTCGCCCACAAGTGCGAAAAGACGCGAGGTCACCACGGTTTTTGCCGATCTGACTGATTATACCAAGCTCTCGCAGGAGTTGGGCACCGAGGATATGCACTCCTTGCTGAGCGAATTCTACGACCGGTTCGATGCCATCATCCGGCGCCTGGGTGGCACGGTGGACCGTCATATCGGCGACTGCGTCATGGCAGTTTTCGGCGCACCGATCTCCTATGGCAACGATGCCGAACGCGCGCTGCGCACCGCGGTGGAAATGCATCGCGCCATGACGGAGATTTCGTCCCGCTTCGGGCGCCAGCTAAGTGTTCACATCGGTGTCGCGGCCGGAAATGTGATTTTTTCGTCCCAGGGAATGGGCGCCCTAAAAGACCGAGAATTCACCCTGACAGGCGACTCGGTCAACCTGGCCTCCCGGCTGGCCAATCAGGCAAAGGGCACGGAGACGCTGATCACCCGGCTGATCCACCAGGCCCTCAGTGACCGGATCGAATGCGAGGCACGCGACAGTCTCACCGTCAAAGGCTTTGACCAGCCGATCGAAGTCTATCGGCTGGTTGGCTTTCGTGACAGCGCGGCCGATCATCCGCTGATCGGCCGCGCCGACGAGGTCGCACAGTTCACCCAAGCCCTGAGCGACTGCCAGGCATCGGCAAGGGGTGGCGCGATCGCCCTGGTCGCCGAGGCAGGGTTGGGCAAGTCGCGCCTGATCGAAGAGTTTGCCCGGATCGCCGCAGATCAGCAGTTCCAGGTGCACAAGGCACTGGTTCTTGATTTTGGCCTGAGCGATGCGCAGAGCCCGGTGCGGCTTTTGCTGGGCAGCCTCTTTGGTCTCAGCGAACGGGCCGAGGCATCGGCGGTGCGGTCTGTCGTTCTCCAGCAAAAATCCTGCGGAACGATCGACGAGACGGCGGCGATGTTCCTGACCATCGTGCTTGGCGCCCCGCTGGATCAAGAGGCGCGGCAGATCCACGACGCCATGAGCGATGCGGCGCGAAAGGAAGGCTTGCGCGCAATGCTGGGACAGGTGCTGCGCGCAGTGGCGGCTACCGGGCAGTTGCTGCTGATCGTCGAGGATATTCATTGGGCCGACCGCACGACGCTGAGGGAGCTTGCAGAGGTCGCCGCAGTGACTGCCGATGCGCCCATACTTCTGTTGATGAGCGCTCGGCCGGAAGGTTATCCCCTGAATGAAGGCTGGTGCGCTGAAGCACGCGAGGCAACGCTGAGCCGTATCGACCTTGCTCCGCTAAGCGCTGAAGACGCGTACCGCCTGGCTCACGCAACGCACCGCCCATCAGAGGCGGTAATGCGCGAATGCGTTGCCCGTGCCGAAGGCAATCCCTTGTATCTGGACCAACTCTTGCGCCACGCCCACGAACAGGGCGGCGATACGCTGCCCGGTTCGATCCAGAGCATCATCCAGTCGCGGCTTGACCGGCTGTCGCCGATGGATCGCAAGGTGCTGGAAGCCGCCGCCATTCTGGGCCAGCGCTTTTCCATGGCGGAGGTGATGGCGGTTGCGCGGATCGAAGTATACGACGAACGTCCGCTGATCGAGGCATCGCTGATCCGCGCGCACAATCACATTTATCTGTTCGACCATGCGCTGATCCGCGACGCGGTTTTGCGCACCATGCTGCGAGATGACCTGCGTACGCAACACCGGCGGGCGGCAGAGTGGTTTCGCCCCGTGGACGCGCTGCGCCACGCCGAGCATCTCGCAGCTGCAAGTGACGAAGGTGCGGCCGCCGCCTTTCTTGCCGCTGCTCGGGACGCGCTGGCTGCCCATCGAAAGGATTCTGCGCTGGCGCTTGCCGAGCGCGGCGTGGCGCTGGCCGCCCAAGACGCCGTGCATGGCGACCTCTTGCGATTGAAGGGCGACATGCTGCGGGATCTGGGTCGCGCCACGGAAGCTATCGCCGCCTTCGAAGCGGCCAGCGCAATCGCGCTCACTCCCGCGGATCAATGCCGCTCGCTCATCGGGATTATTTCCGCAATGCGGATCCTGGATCGGATCGATGACGCCTTTGCCTTGCTGGACGAAGCCGAGGCCATTGCCGCAGCCGCCGACCTGGCGCCCGAACTGAGCGAGATCCACTATTTCCGGGGCAGCCTGCATTTCCCGCGCGGACAGCTCGACGGGTGCCTGCGCGAACATGCACTGTCGCTGAATTATGCTGAACGCGCGGGCAACGCCGAACGCCGGGCGCTTGCCCTGAGTGGGCTGGGCGACGCACACTATGCCCGCGGCCGTCTGTTCACCGCCCACAGCGTGATCCAGCAATGCCTTGCGCTGTGCGAGGAACACCATCTCGGCGCCGTCGAAGCCGCCAATCGTTTCATGCTGGCGACGGTGAAAATCTACATGAACGATACCGAAAGCGCGCTTGCCGAAGCGCTGGCTTCGGCAAGGCTGGCGCAGCGGGTGGGACTCGCGCGAGCCGAAATCGTTTCGCGGCTGACGGCAGGCTGGGTTCTGGTTTCGATGGGCGACGCCACGGCCGCTCAGTCGCAGATGGACCTCGGCCTGGGGCTGGCCGCGCAGCTCGGCGCGCGGCGCTTCGAGCCATTCCTGAAGGAAACCGTTGCGCGGGTCCGACTTGTCGAGGGACGCCGGGACGAGGCTGCGGCTGTCGCCGAAGAAGCGCTGGCACAGCTGCGCGACCTCGATGCCATGGCGTTCATAGGACCCTGGCTGCTGTCAACCGTTGCGCTGACCACGCCCGACGCCGGGCGCCGTGCCGAAGCCCTGGCCGAAGGCGAGGCACGACTGCGCGCTGGCGCGGTGGGGCACAACTATTTCCAGTTTTACGCAAATGCCATGGAGGCCAATGCCAATGTCGGCGATTGGGCCGAGATGCGCCGCCATGCGGACCTGCTGGCGGAATATACCGCCGAAGAACCCACTCCGTGGTCAGAATTCTTCATTGCCCGCGCCCATGCGATCACTGATGCCGCCGCAGGGCGCGACGCTGGCGAGCGGTTGCGCGCCTTGAGAGAGCAGGCACTGGCCGCGCAATTGCACACCGCCGTGCCGGCGATAGACCGCGCGCTCGCAACGATATCTGCAGGAGTGAACAAAGCCACAGCCTGAACAGGCAAAAGAAGGGGAAGCGCATGAAAATCGCGATTATTGGAGGTGGAATCGGCGGCCTTGCCGTTGCGTACGAGTTGAAGGCCCAGGCCAAGGCAAAGGGCCTGCCTTCTCCCAAATTGGCCGTTTTCGAGTCCAAGCCCCGGTTTGGCGGCAATGCCGACACGTTGAATTTCAGCTTTGGCATTGGCCCGAACGGGCCGGTCAACCGATGGGCCGATCTGGGCGTCAACGATTTCAATGCGACCACCTATACCCAGATCGTCAGGGTGATGAACGCCATCAACTTCAAGTTCGGCGTCGACTACAAACCGCTGGAGGACACGACAAGCTACTACAACGGCGATGGGTCGCTGTATTTTACCGACAATGCCACTCCTTGGTGGGGAACCAGCATTGACACGGCGCTGAAAAAGACCGTGGACAGCTTCATGAAGACGGCCGCCAAGGATGTGAATGACTCCAAGTACCACGATTACACACTCGAGAATTACATCGATGAAAAGACCAGTGTACTCGACTGGGATCCCCGGCTTGGCCCGTGGGTTATCTACCCGCGGGTCAACGGCATGTACTTCACATCGTCTGAACTAGGCCCGCGCAAGATGCCATTTTATGCGGTGATGCATTACTATCAAATTCAGGAAGGTGCAGGCGGCGCATCAGCCCAACGGAACTATTTCGTCAATGGTTCAAGCCATTGGATCACGGCTTTGACTGCCTTCATGGAAAGCCAGTTGGACGTGCGCATGGTCGCAGATTTTCAGGCGAGCGTTTCGCGCAACGGGCCGGGCTGGACCGTCAAGGACGCCAACGGTGCCGAAACGGCCGATGTCGACATCGTGGTCCTCGCCACTCACGCCAATGACGCGCTTCGGTTGATGCGCGATTTGCCGCCGCAGGTTGCCAACATCCTGGCTCAGATCAGCTATGAAACCGCCGTCAGCGTTGCCCATGTCGACAATCGCCTGCTGCCCGTCGACCAGAACGCCTGGTGCACGTACAACATAGTCATTCACGAACCCGGCTCCGTAGCGATGCACCCCTATGTCATCAACTACGTCGCCAACCGACACCAGAATGACGCCGCCAATCCCGAATACGACAAGTTCGGCCTGCCGCAGTTTTTCGTGTCGGTGAACCCGCACTTGCCGATCCGCGAGGACATGGTGCTCAAAGACGACGCCGGAAACCCGGCGATGGCCTATCTGCACCACAATGTCTTCGATTTTGCCTGCATGCAGGCACAGGCCGCCATTGTGCCATTGCAGGGGCGGGACAACCTCTATTTTGCAGGCGGCTGGACGCACGGGTCCGGCCTGCACGAAGAGTGCTGGACACAAGGCATGGATATCGCATCCCTGATCCTTGAGCACATACAGACCGGGCAGCCTGCCGTACAGGCCCGCCCGCACTGGGGCGATCTCGTGCGGAGCCGACTGTCACGAGCCGCGTCATCCTGACAGGCAGGCGTGCAAGCCAGATCGGATATCGGCGCATCGCGCGTCTATTCGATATTTGCACGCTTTAGGTGCACACGCACCCTTTCACCACGCAATCCGCTCCGATGCCGGCGGGCATAGGGGCACCACTGTCGCGCAAATGTGAGGCGCAAGGGCGGCAATGACATCGCAGACGATAGCAGAGGCCGAACGCATTGGTTCCTTGCGCCTGGCAATGGCCGCCTTGATCATAGCGCCGCTGGCCGTCGTCAACACGGTCTCGTTTTCCGTCATCGTATTTTCCGGTCCCCTCGCCCCATACCTCAGCCATGGTGTCGGAATGGGGCTGTTCGGCGGTCTGGTCCTTGGGCTTGCAGGCGCGCTCGGATCGACGTTTCGCGGCACGATTAGTCAACCTCAGGACGTCACTGCGGTCATCTTGTCGATCAGCGCCGGCACGATCGCGGTCCGACTTGGAACCAGCAACTCCGAGACGTTGCTGGCCACGATCACCATGCTGGCGGCAATTGCAGCGGCCCTGGTCGGGGTGGCCTTTCTGGTGCTGGGCGCATTGCGGCTTGGGTCTCTAGGCCGGTTCATCCCGTATCCGGTGCTGGGCGGCTTTCTGGCCGCCAGCGGCTATCTCCTTTTGCGCGTCGGACTGGAGATGGCCGTTCCACCTTCGGCCGGCAGCCTGTTGTCACTGCCAGCCCTTTGGCGATGGGGGCCGGTGCTGGTTCTGGCGTTGATCCTGTTGTGGGTCACGCGAAGCAAGGCGAGCGACTTCGGCCTGCCGGCTGTCCTGGCGGTCAGCTTTGCGGTGTTCTACGCAGGCCTGGCGCTCGCCGGCATTGATCTGGCTAGCGCCGGACAGATGGGGCTGTTGCTGGGACCGTTTGGCTCGGGTGCGGGCGAATGGCAGATGATCAGCGCCGATATGGTCATCCGGGCCGACTACAGCGCGATACTGGCCGAAACGCCAGCCCTTCTGACACTGGTCGGACTTGCGCTGGTGGGCGTAATCCTGAACGCATCCGGCATCGAAGTCGCGTCCGGCGCGCCGGTCGATCTGGACCGCGAACTGCGCGTAACGGGCGCCGCCAACCTGCTGGTCGCCGGCGGCGGCGGGCTGGTCGGCTATCATGTCCTCTCGGACACCCTTTTGGGGCGGCGGCTTGTCGGCCGCGGATCGCGCTGGATCGGCGGCAGCGCTGCGCTGGCCTGCGGCATTGCGCTGATCGCTGGCGCGGATGTCCTGGCGGCGTTGCCGCTGGGTGTTTTCGCGGCGGTTGTGGTCTATCTGGGACTGGACTTCCTGTATGAATGGCTTTGGGTGGAACGCCGCCGTATGCCGGCTCAGGATTTCGCGGTGCTGCTGGGAATCGTCGGCGTCGCCGCGAGCTTTGGCTTTCTCGAGGCCGTCGGGACAGGCATACTTGCATCTTCGGTGCTGTTTTTGGTCAACTACGCGCGACTGGACGTGGTCCGCTCGCGCGTGAACGGGACGCTGCGTCTGTCTACGACGGAGCGATCCGACGCGGCATCACGCCTGCTCACCGAACAGGGTGGGGCGACCCTGGTCTACGAGCTTCAAGGCTATCTTTTCTTCGGCACAGCACACACACTTTTCGACCAGATCGCCGGGCAGATCGCAGGCATGCCGGGCGACCACCGCGCGCTGATCGTCGACTTCCGCCGGGTGCAGGGTCTTGACGTCTCGGCGATCTACAACTTCGGAAAACTGGAACAATTCTGTCGGGCCACGGGTGTTCGACTGATCCTGACAAATGTTGCGCCCGCGTTGATGCGGACGCTCGGCCCTTCGGGGCTGGTCGATCGCGTGGAACGGCATCCGACACTGGACGATGCGCTGAGCATTGTCGAGGAGGCCCGGCTGCACCGCGCCGAGCTGGCGGGGTCGCAGCCCAAAAGCGCCTTCGCCAATCTGATCGAGCGCGCGACGGCATTGCTGGGTGACGATCTGTTTGCCCGCGAGGACGTGCCTGCCGGCGCAGTGGTCGTTCACCAGGGTGCGCCGTCCGACCGGCTGATATTGCTGGAAGCCGGTAGGCTTTCGGCCCACGTCAAAGGCCCGTCCGGCGATGAGATCACGGTTGCCAGCTTTCTTGCGGGCGCATTGGTGGGCGAGATCGGCTTTCTGACCGACACGCCGCGCACCGCGACCATCGTGGCCGACGAAGAAAGTTCTATCCGGTCGGTTGGGCGCTCGGGTATGGACCACCTTGCCGACCTCGACCCCCAACTTGCGCGTGACATTTTTCGCGAGGCGGCAACGCTACTTGCTCGCAGGCTTGCGCGGACAACTGCGCTACTGCGCGAAGTCAGCCTCTAGATGTGTAGTCTCTGGCTTTAGTGGCGCATCCTTAGTGCCGTAGGACAAGGATGCTTCATCAACACCCGGGGTCAAACATCTGGTTGTCGCGTAGCCGCCGGGGCAGGTTCGGGGCCGACAACGGACTGTCGGCTTTCGATTCACGATGGCGGTAAGCCGCCGTTCGGGGCTCTGTCGGCAAAAGCTGGTCGGTCGCGCAGCCAAGTGATCCAGTAACCTTCAGCCACCCGTAGCGTCGAGCCCGTCAATCGTTTGACCCCGCCGGTTTTGACCGCATCGGCGCACAGTGCAAGCGATGCTCGCAGAACGCCCTGGCCGGCTTCGACCGCCAACATCACGGCTCGCTTTCCGGCATGGCTGATGTCTCAAGTGTCGGATGGCAGATGGATCACACTGACTGAGCTGTCTTGCGCCCCCTCAATTTCAGGCGTTTGCAAATGGCAAGAAATTTATGATTGCATTTTTTCGAAAGCGTTATATGTTAAGTGTAGCTTTTCAAGGGAGCTGTCCTCATGACAAGGAATGTCGGAAGCATTGACCGCATCGTCAGGATCGTCGTCGGGCTTGCCCTGCTGTCTCTCGTCTACTTCCTCGAGGGCAACATGCGCTGGTGGGGTCTGGTCGGAATCGTGCCGCTTGTGACCGGCCTCATTTCCAGTTGCCCGTTATACGCGGTTTTGGGCGTGAGCACCTGTTCGGCGATGGAGGCCCGAAAGTGAGACCGCCGGCCCTAGGCCTGGTGTAAATCGCCCCGGCCGATGCCGGGGCGAGGAAGCCTCGGAGCTCATGAATGGCTGCTGCAGCGCGGCGGACTACGCTCATTCCTGTGCGGGGCCCCTACAGTCCCGCAGCAGCCCTAGCCATACTAAACGAGTGTCCTGGAGGGGACCTCACGATACCTACAAAGCAGCCGGAGATCACTGGATTGACATCAACGGAGACCCTTTCGCGGCAAGCGGCGAACATGAAGGCGAATGTCGATGAGGCATCGAGCTTTCTGAAGAAGCTTTCGAACCCGGATCGCCTTCTGGTCGCCTGCGCGCTCACAGATGGAGAGCGCTCGGTGCGCGAGTTGGAGGACCTTCTCGGCATCCGCCAGCCGGGGCTGTCGCAACAGCTCGCCGAACTCAGGGAGGCGGGTCTGATCGTCGGCCGGAAGGAGGGCAAGCAGGTCTTCTATCGGCTGGCCGATCCCCGTGTCGAAATCTTCATCGACACCATGCACCGGCTCTTCTGCAGGCCGGATAACCAGATCTCAACCAACAAAGAGCTGACATCATGACCGAATTTACCCCTTTCGCCTCGTTGTTCGGCGGAACGATGATCGGCCTTGCCGCCGTTTTGCTGATGGCCTTCAACGGCCGTATCGCCGGCATGTCCGGCATACTCGGCGGCATCCTGCCTCCAGTCTCGCCCGACTGGGCCTGGCGGGCGGCTTTCCTGGCTGGCGCGGTTGCAGCGCCAGCCCTGATCCTGACCGTCGGCGGCTACGACATTCCCTTCCAGACCACCGTTCCGACGCCCTGGATTGTCATTAGCGGCCTGATCGTCGGTGTCGGCATCACCTATGGCTCCGGCTGCACCTCCGGACATGGAGTCTGCGGGATGGCCCGGCTGTCGGTACGCTCGATCACCGCCACACTGACCTTCATGGTGACCACGGCCGTCACCGTCTTCATTGTCCGCCACGTTCTGGGAGGCTTCTGATGCCGCGAATTCTGTCCGCCCTCATCGCAGGCCTGATTTTTGGCGCCGGCATCGCCATCTCGGGCATGATCAATCCCGCCAAGGTCTTGAACTTCTTCGATATCGCCGGAACCTGGGACCCTTCGCTCGCCTTCGTCATGGGGGGCGCGCTGGCGGTCACGGCCATTGGTTATCTCCTGGTCCTCAAACGCGCGGCGCCGGTTTTCGAGCCGAAGTTCCATCTGCCCACAAGGAAGGATCTCGACCTGCCGCTGCTGGCCGGCTCGGCAACCTTCGGCATCGGCTGGGGCATTGCCGGCTTCTGCCCCGGCGGCGCCGTCCCCGCAATCGGTCTCATGAAGACCGAGGCCTTCATCTTCGTTGCCGCGATGGTTGGCGGCATTGCGCTCGCACGTCTCATTCGCCGGGCGACAAGCGCCAGAACCGCATCGAAACACGCCTGAACAGGAGCATCTCCAATGCACGAACCGCTTCCCTTCACGCCCGACCTCACCGTCAAGCCCGAAGTCGTTCCTTTCTTCGACGAACCGACCAACACGATCAGCTACATCGTCAAGGACCCATCGAACGCATGCGCTGTGATCGATTCCGTGATGGACATAGACTACGCAGCCGGCCGCATCACCTATGACGGCGCCGACAAGATCATCGCCTATATCCAGGAGAGGGGCTGGAAGCTCGAATGGCTGATTGAAACCCATGTCCATGCGGATCATCTGTCCGCAGCGCCCTACATCCAGGGAAAGCTCGGCGGCAAACTCGGCATCGGCGAGAATATCACGGTCGTCCAGAATACCTTCGGCAAGATCTTCAACGAAGGCACCGAGTTCCAGCGCGACGGGTCGCAGTTCGACCGGCTCTTCAAGGATGGCGACAGCTACCAGATCGGCACGATGACCGCCCATGTGCTGCACACGCCGGGCCACACCCCGGCCTGCATGACCCACATTGTCGGTGATGCGGCCTTTGTCGGCGACACGCTTTTCATGCCCGACGGCGGCTCGGCCCGCGCCGATTTCCCGGGTGGGGATGCCCGCACCCTCTATCGCTCGATCCAGCGTGTCCTGTCATTGCCTGGCCAGACGCGCCTCTTCATGTGCCACGACTACGGGCCGAACGGGCGCGACATCCAGTGGGAAACCACGGTCGCCGAAGAGCGCGACCACAACATTCATGTCGGCAAAGGCATCAGCGAGGACGAGTTCGTGAAGATGCGCGAAGCGCGTGACGCGACCCTCGCCATGCCCAAGCTCATCATCCCCTCGCTCCAGGTCAACATGCGCGCCGGCCGGCTCCCGCCTGCCGACGAGAGCGGCAAGACCTACCTGAAGGTTCCCGTCAACATCCTCTGAGGGGCTGGCCCGGTCGGGGGACAGCATTGTCATGGTCAGAATCGAGAAAATCCTCCCCATCCTGGCTTGGGGCAAAGCCTATGATCGCTCGGTCCTGACCAGCGACCTTGTGGCGGCAATGATCGTCACCATCATGCTGATCCCCCAGTCATTGGCCTATGCGATGCTCGCGGACCTGCCCCCGGAGGTTGGGCTGTATGCCTCGATCCTTCCTCTGGTGGCCTATGCGATCTTCGGCACCAGCCGCGCACTCGCGGTTGGTCCGGTCGCGGTGGTCTCCCTGATGACGGCTTCCGCGATCGGGCAGATCGCAGCGCAAGGCACCGCCGACTATCTGACGGCGGCAATCGTGCTCGCCCTGCTGTCGGGCGCCATGCTTGTGCTTATGGGCATATTCCGACTGGGATTTCTGGCCAACTTCCTCAGCCATCCCGTAATTTCGGGTTTCATCACCGCTTCGGGGCTGTTGATCGCCGCAAGCCAGCTCAAGCATATCCTGGGCGTTCCGGTCAAAGGAGACACGCTGCCGGATATCCTGGGGGGACTCCTGTCCAACGCTGGCAATGCCAATCCGATCACGCTCGCTATCGGCATGGGCGCCATCGCCTTTCTCTATTTTGCGCGCTCTCGACTGAAGGGGCTTCTGACCGGCTCCGGCCTCAACAGCCGGTTATCGGACATTCTCACCAAAGCCGCTCCGATACTGACGGTTGCAATCACGATCCTGATTGCCGGCGCCTTCGATCTTGGAAGTCGTGGCGTCATGCTGGTCGGCACCATCCCGCAGGGCCTTCCTGTTCCAGCCGTTCCGACGTTTTCGCTGGATCTTGTCGCAGCCCTTGCCGGACCGGCCCTCCTCATCAGCGCAATCGGTTTTGTCGAGTCCGTCTCGGTGGCCCAGACGCTTGCCTCCAAACGGCGTCAGCGCATCGTGCCTGACCAGGAGCTGATCGGGCTTGGGGCCGCCAACATCGCATCAGGAATCTCCTCCGGCTTTCCGGTTACCGGGGGCTTTGCCCGGTCGGTCGTCAATTTCGACGCCGGGGCCGAGACGCCCGCTGCCGGCATTTTTACCGCTGTCGGCATCGCGCTCGCCACCTTGTACCTGACGCCGCTGCTTGCCAGCCTCCCGCAGGCCACGCTGGCGGCAACGATCATTGTCGCCGTGCTGTCGCTGGTGGATTTCAAGGCAATCCGCAACGTCTTCGGCTATTCGAAGGCAGATTTCGCGGCGATGGCGGCAACGATCCTGGTTACCCTGCTCCTGGGGGTGGAGCCCGGCGTCCTCTCAGGCGTCCTGCTCTCGCTGGGGCTGCATCTTTACCGCACCAGCAGACCCCACATGGCTGTCGTCGGCCTGGTGCCCGGGACGGAGCATTTCCGCAACATCGAACGGCACAAGGTCATCACCGACCCCTCGATCCTTTCGATCCGCGTCGACGAGAGCCTCTATTTCGCCAACAGCCGCTATCTCGAAGATCGCATCGCCGCGCTCGTCGCCGACCATCCGAAAGTACGGCACGTCATCCTGATGTGTCCGGCCGTAAACGCCATTGACGCCAGCGCGCTGGAAAGCCTCGAGGAAATCAATCATCGCCTCGATGATGCAGGCATAACCTTCCATCTTTCCGAGATCAAAGGTCCGGTCATGGATCGCTTGAAGAGATCAGACTTCATGCAGCAGCTGACGGGAAGCGTGTACCTCAGCCAGTACGAGGCCGTGGTTGCATTGCGCAGCAAAGCACAAGCGCCGATCTATCATCCGGCATGACAATGAACGGCTCTGTTGCTACCGCCGAGCGACAGGCCGGTCGCGCGTTCAGGCACCTTCTGGATGCACTCGCATGTGGGACGTTTCCAAATACTGGTAAATAGCAGATACGGTGTCTCGCACCGAGGTTTCGAATGGTCGAACGTCGTGCTTTGTGGAGGGTCAGTTGATAAGATCTTTGTCGCATCCGGAACGGCATCTCGTCGAGCGGATCGGGTGGCTGCGGGCGGCGGTTCTCGGCGCGAACGATGGGATCGTTCGACGGCAAGCCTGATCGTCGGCGTCGCGGCCGCTTCGACCGGCAAACCGGAGGTTCTGGTTGCTGGACTTGCCAGCCTTGTTGCCGGTGCGATGTCGATGGCGGCAGGCGAGTTTGTCTCGGTCAGCTCCCAAGCGGACACCGAACAGGCCGACCTTGCGCGGGAGCGGCGGGAGTTGCGAGAGGATCCCGAAAGCGAGCTCCAGGAGCTGACGCAAATCTATGTCGCTCGCGGTCTCGATCAGGATCTCGCCCGCCAGGTCGCCAAGCAGCTGATGGCGAAAGACGCGCTGGGCGCACATTCACGGGACGAATTGGGCATTTCAGAAGTCGTTGCCGCCAAGCCGGTTCAGGCAGCAGTTACCTCCGCCCTGACCTTTGCCGCAGGCGCAGCGCTGCCGATGATCGTTGCCCTGGCCGTTCCTTTCGGCGTGCTGATCCCGGCGGTCGCTGCCGCATCCCTGGTGTTCCTCGCCGCACTTGGTGCGGTTGGCGCGAAGACCGGAGGTGCGAGCCCCGTGGTGGGCGCTGGACGTGTGCTGTTCTGGGGAGCAGCGGCCATGGCAGCGACTGCCGGCATCGGCTGGCTGTTCGGCACCGTCGCCGCCTGATCGGGTCAGTGGACCGTTAGCCGGTCGGCATCGAATGTTGCGCCAGCGCAGACGCAGGCCCCTCCCCCGCGGCGACAATCGTCGGTGGTGTGAAATGAGTTTGTCACCTCACCACCAGGACGGGAATCTTGGTCTTCGTCAGCACCTCAAGAGTCTGGCTCCCGAGCAGCAGCTTGCTAAGGCCGCGGCGGCCGTTCGACGCCATGACTATGGCATCACAAAGCAAGTCTTCTGCTGTCTCGATGATGGCTTCGGCCGGTCTCGCCTGATCGACGTAAACGGTTTCCGCGACCACGCCCATCTGCTCTGCCTTGGCCTTGGCAGAGGAGAGAATGTAAGCCCCATACTTCTCACTGCGCTGCATGTAGGATTCGATTTCGTCAGGCGTGCTCGGCCAGCCGAAACCCGGCAGCGCCATGGCGGGATATGGCTCCGTCACGTGTATGATCGTGACCCTGCTGCCCAGCGCACTGGCAAGTGCCAGGCCCTGCTCGAGGCCCTTGTATGCAAGCTCCGATCCGTCCGTCGCTATTAGAATATGCGGATACATGCCAGCTCTCCCATGTTGCTGTCGGTGGATTGCCATCTCTCAGCCCACCTGATCTTAATCCAACCGTTTGGTTCCAACCATCGTCAAACGGGTGCTGGCCGTGCTCCCTGGCTGGGAGAGTTTGCCGCGGTGGTGACCGAGTCGCCGATGATTCTGACCGCCGCATGGATCATTTGCGGCTGGCTGCTTCGCGATCGCAATGCGTCGCTGTCTGAGGCCGCGGGCATGGCTGCGGTAGCCTTCCTGATGCTGATGCTGGCTGAAGCGGCGCTGTCGGTGGTGCTCTCGGGGCGTAGCGTCACTCAACATCTGGCGCTCTATTCGGAGCCTGCGCACCTTCTCGGCCTTGCCGGGCAGATCGCCTTTGCCTCGTTCCCTTTGATCCGCCGCTAAAGACACGACCTGAGATTGCGTGAGTGCGCGCCGAGGCCGAAATCAGAGGCGGGATCGACTGCGCAGAAGGGCCGGAGGAATGAGCGACGAGCCTTCAAATAAGCGCCGGGGGCGCCCACCTGAAGGCGAGAGGGCGATGACGGCCGCGCGAGCGGCAACGCCGTGTCCGATTCAAGCGAAAGCCCTCCCCGAGATGCGACAACATCCTTATAGCCATTGCTCGGCTGCAAGCGCTGAACTGGGACAATCACGCGGATCGAGGAGGCGGCCGCGGCCTTGGAAGAAGGCGAGCGGTGGGATCGGTCTCTGGCCACTGCGCATCGCTGCGGATGGGATGGAAACGGGTGCTCAGCCCGTTGAAGAAGGCGGATCGCCCCGACCCCAGCTTTGAACCATAACATATCGGTTTTGATACAGTACAGCTTACACTCCGCCTGAGTGATCTGAAAGTGGAGCGAAAAACTTGCTCATTGACAAGCCAATCACCGTGATGGCGCGGATCACGGTGCTCGTATCGCGCCGAACAACTTCTGTCTCAATTGGCTCATTCCTCCCTGGCAGGGCTGGATTTTATCAAGATCAAATATTTTCACAACAATCTCCCGATAACCATCACAGACGCTGGAAGAGCATATCCAACGCGCGTTCGGCGGAGCGAGGCTTAAGTCTCCTGCCGGAAGGTACAGTCATGTCAACATTGGCAAGACAGCATGTACGAGGGAACGCAAATGATACGCTTTTGGCTGAGAGAGATCTCCGAAGTGCTTCACGATGCCATCAGGCTGTTGATGCTGATGCGGGCGCCTTTCAGCTGCGACCAGCGTCAAAAGGGCCGGCCACCGCTCGATTTCGACGAGCGATGACCGGACGCGATCCATCCCTGAAGCCAAAGCCAATTTCCCGAACCGGAGACACTCGCATGCATATGGCAAGCTCGGCCCTCGCCATCGGAGTACGCTCACGCTCGGCCGCCCTGAGCATATTTTTAGCCGGGCGGAAATTTTCGGCTCGAAAAAGGGGCGCCTTCTGCGGCTCACTTGCTGTCGCAATCGTGGCCTTGCACTCGGTAGCGTTCTCGCCCGACGCGGCATTTGCCATCGAGGGCGACGCGGTGGACACGGCGGTTGTCTTCGCCGTCGACAAGTCCTCCTCTATCGGCCCCGGTACGGCTCAGCTGCAGCTCAACGGTCATGCCGAGGCGCTACGATCCGCCGAGGTCGCCAAAGCCATTGCAAGCGGTCCGATCGGATGCGTCGCGATCTCCTATGTCGAATGGTCGAGCGTTGGGAAGCTGGCCGTCATCCTTCCCTGGACGAGACTATGCGGCGCCGAAGATGCCAGCGATGCGGCGGGCCTCATCCTTCAACGTGGAAGCGACGGCATCGAGCGAAGGGGGGGCGGCAGAACCTCGCTTTCATTCGCCATCGACGCCGGCAGACTGCTGCTCGGCAGATACCCCGGCCACGCGGGGCGCAAGGTCATCGACGTTTCCACGAATGGCACCAACAATGACGGGCTACCGATCATCGACAGCCGGGCGCGAGCATTCGAGGCCGGCTACATCGTCAACGGCATTGCGGTTTCGCGAGACGAACCCGGAATAACCGATGACCTGCCGGGATATCTGGAAAACAACGTCATCACGGGGGTGGGAGCCTTTGTGATCGCGCCGAGCAAGCCGGAAGAATTTGCAATGGCGCTTCGGCGCAAGCTTGTTCTGGAGATCAGCGGCAGGCAGATCGGCGGCGCCACAGGCGCGCAATATGCCAGCAACGTCACGCAACAAACGGCTCGATGAGGTGCCCTGCTCGGCCATCGCCTCAGTTCGGGAAAGTGCGTCGCGTGCAAATCCCTACCCTCGTCCTGAGTGCAACAAAGACCAGGTATTCTTCGGATTTATCGGAAATCAGAGCAGCAATAAATCACCAGGACCCGATGTATAGCGAATGCAATCTTCGAGAAGCGGACCATTGTGTGATGCTTTTATAATCAAATATGGGGAGGAGTAGTTGCTATATTTCGCCATTTTACTGCATGAGACCATGCGGTGCTCCAGTGACTCATAGTAGCGCTCGTCAGCGGATCGAGAGCCGCATGCGGGATCCCGGCATGCTCTACAATTTGGGTAATTCACTGGGCTTCATCGTCGGGCTTGGCGTCGCACTCGCGGCGGATGTTTCCCGCGATGACGGGGCCACTATGTGGGGCCGCGGCATTGCCCATGTTGTAGGCAGTCCGGCGGCTGCTGCGCTAACCGGCGCCACGTTCGTGTTTTTCTGGGGCGGCCTCGCCTACACCAGGGCCTGGTCAAACGGTGCACCACCCGATCCCAGGCTCAATCAACAGGGCGATGTGCTTTCTGGCATCGGCGCAATCCTTCTCGGGATCGGATTGGTCATCATGGGCAATCCGTGGCTTGCCGCTTCGGCCGGTTTACTGCACGCAACGGGGAAATTCGGCAGTGCCTTGGGTGGCACAGCAACGAGGCAAGGTTCCTTTGTCCAATTGCGCGTTGCCGGTATCTGCAAGGATCTGGTCCTGGTAAGCCGAGTGCCGGCGGTCCTTGTGGGTGCGGCTGCGCTCTGGCGGGAGCTTGTGCTGCTGGAAAACATGCAGGAACTGCTGTTGTCACTGAGTTTCATGACCTGTTGCCTGTTATGGGCTGCGGCCGACTGGATGCTGCTGTCGCCAGATGGTTGGGTCAGGCCGGTGGCGGCGCGCCTTGCCGGAAAGTAACCGGTAACCTGATCGCGAAGGGCTGAAGGACGACAACGAGCTTGGCGTTGGGAATGTTCGTAAAGGGCTCACTTACGGCGCCTAGTGCCCATGACTGCAAAGGGTCGTCTGCGGCATGTCCGCTTGAGCAAATATGTTCCGAAGGGCGACCGGCAGCTTTCGTAAGAGTTTCGGGCACCGACAGGCGTACGAAACTCTTCACGCTCAAGCAAAGCGGGAGCAGGTTCGATGACGAAGTTCTCGAGTGGATTGGATCAAAAAGCAGACGTTGCAAGCAATGTGCGCGTTCCATCCGGTCGGCTGACGGCATGGGCGTCCACGCTGATCTGCTGGTGGACGAAATGGCGCGACAGGCGCGCGAGCCGCGCACTTCTAAACTCCATGACGGAAGCAGCACTCGGTGAACTCGGTATCAGGCGTGTCGGGCGCAGAGTGCGATGGCTGGACCATGGCGAGGCACCTCCGCTCGACGATTTCGCCTATCATGTCATTGTGGACGACGCAGCCGGTCGGGTTCCGTCGCAAAATTCTATCAAGATCGATGATTGTGACGTTTGAGATGTAATTGATTTTTTCTCGATTCCACATTTTATTTGCTGTATACATATACTAGGCAAATCCGGCTCGGTGTCAGCAAATTGTGGGTGTTAATCACCAAAACTTGACGTTCGCGCCAGACTATTCATATGCTCATGGCGACGACGGCAAAATGATTAAGTTCACGCGAGCAGAACGACTGTTGCTCGCGGATCTGATTGCCCATGCCGGAATGCTGCGAAGTCGTGAACAACTGCTAGACGCTGTTTCACAGGTCGGATCCGACTCTTCAGACCGCAACGTCGATTTCTTCATAAATCGACTTAGAAGCAAGATTCGGGACTCGGCCAAGAACCCGAAATTCATCGGCACTCGGTATGGCGAAGGATACGTTTGGGTTGGCCCCCATTCCGTGCAGACAGGTCCGCTGGCGGAATGCTTCGTCGTTGTGGGCCCCATTGTCACAATCGGGCAGGAGAGCGCTGACAGCCATGCCATCGACTTTGCCGAAGAGGTAGCGAAGGCCCTCAGGGAGCAACTGCCCATCGGGCGCATCGTGTCCGTCAGACCCGATGAAACCGAAGCTGGTTTCACTTTTCGGTTAAATCTGACTTTCATCGTATCTGGCGGCAGGAGGGATTGTGTTTCTTCTCTCCAAAGCAGGGAGAACACAAAGGTCATCCATGTGCGGCGCGATAGCTGCCACGACATCGACGTCAACTCCTTGGCCGAAAGTCACCTTTCTGCACTTTGGCAATTCCAGATCGACCGACCGGGCCCAGACGCCCCCGATGCGGCACCCTTGGCCGTTAGAATGGTCGAGGCTGGCGAGTTGTTTGCCGACGACAGCCCAGCCGGATTGCCCAGCGAAATAGCCAAACTGAAGGGAGAAGCGTTCCCGTCTTCTTCTATCTGGCGCAAGAATGATGTGCGGTTGCGCCAGTTAATTCGTAATGGGAATGCAACCCCCGCCACGCGACTGATGCTGGCGGTCAACATCTATACTGGTTACATCATCGATGGTTGGCGCTTTCTGGCCAACGAGGATCCCCGCGAACGCGATCAAGCTGATATGGAGGGCCTCATCCTTGAGGTTCTGCCCGACCTGCTGGATGATCCCCAGAATGCGCTTTCTGCGGCACATGTTCTCAGTTTCATGGGGCCGGCCCACCAAGTGCTGGCCTTGGAAATCGCGGAGGAGGCGTTTGCCAGATCGACGGCGCTGGCCGACGCTCTCTCAATACTTGGGCGTTTGCGCGGCTTCGCGGGAGATTTCGATGGCGCGCTTGAATTGCTTCACCGCGCGCGGCCCTTGTGCAAGCCCGGGTCTATATTCGAGCGCTACATTACTTCATGCATTTGCCAGGTTCTGTTGGCTTCGGGCAATTTCGAGGCGAAGGACCGCGAACTTGAATCGCTGACCAAAAGCCCGATAAGCAAAGGTCCGTACAGGCTTCTATATGCTAGTCCAAACGAGACTGTGCCGTCCTTGCCTGTTCGCATTCACCTTGCACTTATCCCGCGAAAATATGCCCGCGCAGCGGTGCTCTGGAGCTACTATATATGCGCACGCCTTTATCGTACCCGCGAGGCGAAGGAAAACGTTATTGTAGGCTTGGCCCGCCATATGCGCCGCCGCTTTGGCGACGACATCATTCCAGATGAAGTCAGCGCAGCAATACCTGCGACAATGGTGGTGTCCGAAAAAATATCATCTTACGTCTGACTGTTAGTAAGTGCTTTCGTTCACCGGCTGCATGTGGAGCTATTGGGCTCGGTTGACTGGCGTAATTTCACTCCAGCTTCTTCCTCGGGGTGGAACCGGGCACGACAGCGGCGCCGCCTTCACCGTCGACTTTTGCGGCGGATAAAGATACCGCCATGAGCCTCAGCGCATCACGTCACGGGAGATGACACTGAACGGTCTCTATGGCTGACTTCGGGCGCGTTGCCGCCCCGCAGCTTGAGGCCCCCTCTGGGATAGACACACTTCGCACGAAGAGCCATTGCGGGGGCTCACGCGGCGTTCGGGTTGATAGTGCTTCAAAGATACCGGGAGCGGACCGCTCACAGGGCGCAGGCGCATACGCACAGCGGTTTCAAGCCAGATCGCCCAATGCAAGGCTGGCTGGAAAGGTTGACCGGACACGTATCCGGCCGCTATCTCGCCGGCACCTCCAAGATACCCCTTACAATTTGTCGATCGAACGACTAGCATGCTTCAAGTATTTCGCGAATTCCATCCAGTTGAGGTCGAGCAAACGACATTTGATACTGGTCTCGTTTCGAGGGATCCAGCGCAAGTGGGTAGGTGCGGAGCAGTTGCAGATCTCGGCTCCGTGGTTCCCACACTGGGCTGGACAGATTCCTGTCTTTCCAGCGTGGTATCGAACGAAACACCGGGGGTCGTCATGCAGAAATTCAGACTGAAGCAGCTTTCCTTCGCCGTCGCGTTCTGGCTCGGCGCAGCGCAACTTGCGCCGGCATTCGGGGCATCGCCCGCGCCGGTGGAGGGCCAAAACGGCATGGTGGTGACAGCCCAGCGTCTGGCGTCGCAGGTCGGCGTCGACGTGCTAAAGAGCGGTGGCAACGCCGTCGATGCCGCCGTTGCGGTGGGCTTCGCGCTGGCTGTCGTCTATCCGACCGCCGGCAATCTCGGCGGCGGCGGCTTCATGACCATCCGCCTCAAAGACGGAACGACCACCTTCCTGGATTTCCGGGAGCGCGCGCCGCTCGCCGCCACCAAGACCATGTATCTCGACAAGGCCGGCAATCCGATCCCCGGTGCCAGCACGGACGGTTATCTGGCCGTCGGCGTTCCGGGCTCCGTCGCCGGTTTCGAGACCGCTCGCGAGAAATACGGCTCGAAGAAGCGCGAGGAATTGCTGGCGCCCGCGATCAGACTGGCCAAGGACGGCTTTGTGCTGGAACAGGGCGACATCGCCTCCTTTGCCGAAGGCAACGACATGCTGGCGAAGGACCCGGCGGCATCAAAGATTTTCCTGAAGGACGGCAAGCCTCTCGAGATGGGCGCCACGCTGGTGCAGACCGATCTGGCGAAATCGCTGACGGAGATTTCCGACAAGGGCACGGACGCCTTCTACAAGGGTGAGATCGCCGACCTGATCGTCAAGGCCAGCATGACCAATGGCGGCATCCTGGCGAAGGAGGATTTCGAGCAATACAAGGTGCGCGAGTTGAAGCCGGTCGAATGCACCTATCGGGGCTACGACATCGTATCCTCGCCGCCGCCGTCCTCCGGTGGGCTGATCATCTGCGAGATCCTCAATGTGCTCGAGGGCTATCCGATCGCCTATCTCGGCTACGGTTCGGCCGAGACCACGCGGCTGATGGTCGAGGCCATGCGCCAAGCCTATGTCGATCGCAACACCGCCCTCGGCGATCCCGATTTTGTCGACAATCCGGTCACCAAGCTGACCAGCAAGGCCTATGCCGAGGAAATCCGCTCCCGCATCGACCCGTACCGGGCCGGCGTCAGCGCGGCCCTGAAGATCGATGGCGGGCCTGAGTCCACGGAGACGACGCACTATTCGATCATCGACAAGGACGGCAATGCCGTCGCCGTCACCTACACACTGAACGGCTCATTCGGCACGGGCAAGGTGGCCGAGGGCACCGGCATCCTGCTCAACAACGAGATGGACGACTTCACCGTCAAGCCTGGCGTGCCGAATCTCTACGGCCTGGTGCAGGGCGAGGCCAACGCGATTGCGCCCCGCAAGTCGCCGCTGTCGTCGATGAGTCCGACCATCGTGTCCAAGGACGGCAAGCCGTTTATGGTGATCGGCAGCCCTGGTGGCTCGCGCATCATCACCATCACGCTGCAAGCCATAATGAACGTGATCGACCATGGCATGGACCTGCAGGAGGCGATCGACGCGCCGCGCATCCATCATCAGTGGCTGCCGGACAGGGTCTATATGGAACCCCATGCGCTTTCGCCCGACACGCTGCGCCTGCTTGCCCGCATGGGCTACAATGTCGGCATCGATCCAGACTGGACGATCTGGGGCGAAGCCGCCGGCATCCTCGTCGGCGGCAGGGACCTGAAGGAGATCGAATCCGGCACTGGCGCGCATTACTACGGCGCCATCGACAGCCGTGCGGTAGCGGGCGCCGCGATGGGCTACTGACCGGTCCGGCCGGCCGCGCCAGAGCCGGAATGCGTCCGAAAGGCTGCGTGCCCCGCCTGATGACCGCGCAATGTCGGCGCCGATCAACGCCTTGTATCGCCTTATGGCCGTCTCGATTAACCGCCGGGAGCGCCGCGTCTTTTGGCGGAGGTGTGGCGATCGACCTCGGATCGTCAGCCCATTCGGCACGCCCGCGCCGACGCAGATAACTGATGCCCCAGCGATCCGGCGGGCCTCCTCTCCCGGAAGACCGCAGGATCTCGGCGGCGCTTCGGCAACTCGCGCGGTGGCGCGGGCGGTTGGCCCGAGATCGCAAACGACTTTCGGAACGCAGGATGCGCGAACTCAAGCGTTGGAGCCGGTGCGCGTCATTTTTGGACGCCCGACCTTCCGGCCGCCATCGAAGTTTGTTTCGAATTCGCGCCTGAGCTCACCCTCGCGCTTCAGGTAACGCGAGGAAAAATGCATCGGCAAGGCACGGGCCACGCCTGCCGCGCGGGCGATACGTCCCGCTTGCGCGGCGGTCAAATGGCATTTTGAGGCGGCCAGCGCCCGATCCTCGTCGAGGTAGCCAGCCTCGATGAACAACAGCCTGGCACCCTGTGCCAGCGCGACGACGCGCGCCACATTCTCCGGGCTGTAAAGCAGGTCGGTCGCATAGGCGACCCGCTGTCCGGGACCGATCGTTAGTGCTTGGGTGGCCAACAGCTCGGCCAACGATATGTCTCGACGGCCGGCCGCAATTTTGGTGTCCGGTGCATCGCCGCGCCGCACTGACCGCTTGGCCTCCGTCAGCCAGGCCCCGATGGGCAGGCCGAGCTGGTCCAGCCGCGATTTGCGCGCATCGACCCTGACTTTCTCCTGCAATGCAAAGGCAAGGCTGGGAATTCCGTGATCCAACATCGCCCCTTCGACACGAAACTCGTCATCCTCGAGAAGCACGCCAGATGGCACCCGCGGCGGCTCGCCCTCCTCGCGCGCAAAGCCCGCTCGAGCCCTGAAAAGACTGCATCGCGCGAACCCGGTCGGCGCCCAGTCGGCGACGGAGATCACTAGGTCGGCCGAATGCGGGCCGAGCAGGTTCCAGGTATAGGCCTTGAGCTTGGCTTCGACCGCATCTCCGAGCCCCGGCGGGCCGATCAAGGAGAGACTTGTCGGCTGGTAAAGCTGCGACCGAAGCAATCGATCGAAGCCCACGAAATGGTCCATGTGCATGTGGGAGACGAAAACATGGCTCACGCGCACGGTCTCGCGGCCGGAAAGCGGCGTCAGATATCCCAGGTCGAACAAAAGCGCGCGGCGCCGGAAGCGGAAATCGAGAAACAGGACAGGATCGGAGAACGGCTCGTTTACGAGTTTCGGCTGAATGAGGTCGGCCATGCCCAGATCCAGGACCGCTACGGCTGGTCACAGGCCAGCCAGCTCGCTGATCTTGCCTGCCATGATGAAATCGTTCTCGTGCAGCCCCTTGATCTTGTGGGTCTGCAGCGAGACGGCGGCGTAACCCCAGCCGAAACAGATGTCGGGATGGTGGCCTTGTTCCTCAGCCAGTCGGCCGACCTTGTCGATGAAGCCCTGCGATTCCCGAAAATCGGCGAACCTGAACTTGCGGCGCAGCCAGCGCCCGTCGACCTCCGCCGCGCCTGCACCGCCGCAGCCAACGAGCAACGCCCGCTTGCCCCTGACAATAAAGCCCTCCGCTCGATGCCATTCAGGTAGCCCTGGCCGTCGGTATTATCGCCGTGCCAACCGTCATCGGTCCGGCGCACGACATTTACGGACTGCACGAAACGGGCGCGGTCGGCCACGGACATGCAAAGCGAAAGCGCGGCACGTTTGTGGGGTATGGTTATCAGTGCGCCTTCCACATTATGCACCCGGTGCAAGGCCGCCAGGATTTGCGCAAGGTCCATGGGAGCGATGTGCATCGGCACGACCAGGGCATTTTGGCCTCGATCTGCCAGGATAGGCGTGATGACTTCGGGCGACCGGACCTGGGCGACGGGGTCTCCGACCACCGGAAACACTCGGGTACCGCCAGACGGAATGAAGCCAGTCATGTGCCGGATGTTCCGACGGCGGCTGCCTTGCGCGCGGCTGGCATCCGGGCGACCATCCAGCCCCGAAATCGGGCCCGTCCGATGCCGCTATTGCGTGGCTGTGCGCGCATGTTCCCCCAGTCAGGTTTCAACGTTTCACCTGGTTGAACGATAGCAAAGCTCCAACCAAATATCTCCTACCAATATCTGTGACATGCATAACATGATGTTACGGGCGTCGGGATCGTCGATGGATCGGTTTGGTGTGACCTCCGATAGAACTCACACTCATCATCTCCATTCTGAGGGTCGCCAGAAATTGCTCGGCGTAGACCGATAGAGGCAGATCATTGCGATAGGCGGCGTAGGTGTGAAAGATGCTCTCAGCATCGATCTCGATGCTTTTCAGGCCGGGCACGGCCGCGTGCGGCACCGTGAACTCATCGATGATGGCGATGCCAAGGTCGGCAGCCACCAAGCTACAAACCGTGGTGCCGAAGCGCGCCTTGATGTTCATCCGGTATTCGATATCGGCATTGGTGAACATGGCCGCCATGATGGCGCCATACGGGTCCTTCGGATTGATGCCGATCAAGGGATGCTCCGACATCTCCTGCGGCGTGATCTTCTTGCGCGAAGCCAGGGGGCTCGCCTCAGGAACGATGCAAAGCAACCTGCCGCTCGCCAGCAACTCGAACTCGATCAGAGGATGTTCAAAGCGCGAAGAGATCGCCACCATCTCGCCGCGCCCGAGCAGGAGGTAGTCTATCGCCTCCTCGATTTTGAGGATGTTGATGTCGAGAGCAAGGTCCGGATAGCGGCGGCGCAATCCGGCAATTGCGCGGGGAACCATGACATTGGCGATGCTGGGCACCGAAGCGATGCAGAGCTCCTGGCTCTTGCCCCGCCCCAGATCGGCAACGGCCGAATGCAGATCATCGATCTTGCGGTGCACCGTGTCGAGCAGGTCGAAGATGTTGCGAGCCTATGGTGTCGGTACGTAGCGCCCTGAACGGCGGTCGCAGAGCCGGACTCCGGGGGAGTCTTCCGAGTACTTCATCAAGCGGCTGATTCCCGGCGCCGCGACATTGAGCAACCGGGCAGCCCCTGCGATGCTGCCGGTCACCATGATGGCCCGAATGACCTCGATCTGGCGCAGTGTCAGCATGTGCCCGCGTTCGCTTCCTTGGTTATTCCGATCGTTCTCGATTACTACGCGGTGTCTCCAGTGCAAAAGGTCCGGCCGCGAAGCATGGCACAGGTCTGCGCCAAGCACCCGAACGCGGATGTCGCCCTCAACCTCCCGACGACCGGGCGCTAGCAACGACTGCTTTTGGTAGACGATCGAGACCACCGAAATGGCTGGCATTGGGGCGCATTGTTGCCATTCAAAAGGTGGCTGCGGTAAGTAAGGCCGCCTCGGTGCGGCCTTACTCTATCGTTTGGATTCACGTTCGGTTGATGGACACGCCACCATCGGCAAGAACGGCGGCGCCAGTCATGAAACTCGCTGCTGGGGAGGCGAGAAAGAGGGC
>NZ_JBDGLC010000003.1:0-449165 GCF_057656055.1 Pseudaminobacter sp. Soil_N_29 | reverse complement strand
GGCTGGCGCGGCGGCGTGTGGCGGGGCGCTGGTTGGCGCGGCCCAGGCTGGCGCGGCGGCGTGTGGCGCGGCGGCTGGCATGGGATGGGTGCCTGGAATGGCGGCTGGGGCGGTGGCGACGGCGGCTGGTGGGGCATAGGACTGCCTCTCCTATATCCCTACTACGACGACTACTACGGCGGGAATTTCTACGGCGCGTACAACCCCGCCTACTACCCGGCCGCATACTCTCCCTCGTCGCACGTCGCCTGGTGCGCCGCGCGCTATCGGTCGTATCGCGTTTCCGACAACACGTTCCAGCCTTTCAATGGACCGCGTCGTCAGTGCGTATCGCCTTGAGCGGCAGAAGTGAGATCATGGGAAGGGCGTCGCCACGCGGCGCCCTTTTTCCATCCGCCTTTTGTCCCAGCCTTTAAAGATTTTCTTGACCTGACCTGCTTATGACTGCGCCCGGCAAGAGACTTGGGAGTGGCGCATGGCGGAACAAGAACCATCCGAACAGCGGAGGGAACATCGCCAGCGCGTCCTGAAGGGAGCTTCGATCCTCACCGGCATCTCGAATTCCGAGGTCAAATGCACCATTCGCAACATGCATAAGAATGGCGCGGAGCTGAAGGTCTCGATCGACGCCCATGTTCCGCAGGAATTCCTGCTTTACGTCCCGGTCGACGGCATCGGCTACGAAGCGACTGTGCGCTGGCGCAAGCAAGACCGCATCGGCGTCCAGTTCACCGGCACCAGGCCAAAGCCGAGCTGGCATTACGGCTAGGCAGATCGCCTCCTCCTGAACGGTTTCGGAAAATCAAAAGGCCGGCGGATCGCTCCGCCGGCCTTTTGCGTCTCGTCCAAAGTCGGCTCCGGCACCTGCGCAAGGCAGGCGCCGGGGCAACCGGCTTAGTTCTTGGCCTTGTCGACCAGCTTGTTCTTCGAGATCCACGGCATCATGCCGCGCAGCTTTTCGCCAACCTGCTCGATCGGATGCTCGTCGTTGAGGCGGCGGGTGGCCTTGAAGCGGGCCGCGCCCGAACGGTATTCCTGCATCCACTCGGAAGTGAACTTGCCGGACTGGATGTCCTTCAGCACGCGCTTCATCTCGGCCTTGGTTTCGGCAGTGATGATGCGCGGGCCGGAAACGTACTCGCCCCACTCGGCGGTGTTGGAGATCGAGTAGTTCATGTTGGCGATGCCGCCCTCGTAGATGAGGTCGACGATCAGCTTCACTTCGTGCAGGCACTCGAAATAGGCCATTTCCGGCGCGTAGCCGGCTTCCACCAGCGTCTCGAAGCCGGCGCGGATGAGCTCGACCAGGCCGCCGCACAGAACCACCTGCTCACCGAACAGATCGGTCTCGCACTCCTCGCGGAAGTTGGTCTCGATGATGCCCGAACGGCCGCCGCCCACGCCGCAGGCGTAGGAGAGCGCGAGGTCGAGCGCGTTGCCCGAGGCGTCCTGATGCACGGCCACCAGGCACGGCACGCCGCCGCCCTTCTGGTATTCGCCGCGCACGGTGTGACCAGGGCCCTTAGGCGCGACCATGACGACGTCGACGGTCGCCTTCGGCTCGATCAGGCCGAAATGCACGTTGAGGCCGTGGGCGAAGGCAATCGCGGCGCCGTCGCGGATGTTCGGGGCAATCTCATCCTTGTAGATGTCGGCCTGCAGTTCGTCAGGCGTCGCCATCATCATCAGGTCGGCCCACTTGGCAGCCTCGGCAACCGTCATGACCTTCAAGCCATCGGCCTCGACCTTCTTGGCGGTCGCCGAACCGGCCTTGAGGCCGATGGCGATTTCCTTGGCGCCCGAATCCTTCAGGTTCAGGGCGTGCGCACGGCCCTGGCTGCCGTAGCCGATGATGGCGACCTTCTTGCCCTTGATCAGATTGAGATCGGCGTCACGATCGTAATAAACGCGCATTGCGGTCTTCCTTCCCATGGGGTGTTTCAGAGGCCGGCTGTGGCCGCCCCGGTTTGTGCTCCGTAAAGAGCGAGAAACTGCCGCGTCGCCTCGGCCGCATCCCGGCCGATCTCCGCGTCAGTCGGTTTCACCCGGTCGCCAAGCAGCAACCGGATCTGCACATCCCGGGCGACGAGCCCGAAAAAGGTCCTGAAGGCCTGCTCATCGTCCCCGAAGGCAAGCAGCCCTGCCTCGCGGCCGGCCAGCAGCACCGGCTTCAGGCGGCGGCCCATGGCCAGGCGCCCATTCTCGAGCACAATGGCGCCGAGATTGCGTTTCTCCTCGCCCGCATGGGCGATCGCCACGCGGTTCAGCGCAATCGAGGTGTCGCTGGAAATCACATGCAGCCAGTCCGAGGCGTAGCGCTCAAGGCTTGCCGTCAGGGAGGCCATGTCCAGCCTGGCCCGGTCGACGCGGGCGACGCGCACCTTGGAAGCCTGCCACTGCACCGTAGCGGTCAGCAGCCCGTCGCGATCGCCGAACCATTTGTACAGCGTTTCCTTCGAACAACTGGCCCGGCGGGCCACGGCGGTCATCGTCAGCCGGTCGCCCTCCTCCACCAACAGGCGCAGAACGGCGTTCAGAACGTCCATCTGACGCTCCGTCAGCTCTTCGCCGCCATTGATGTCGAGGCTCGTCTGCAACGCCTGATCCGCTCTTCCATTCATGAACCGTACCGTACGTTACGGTTCGGTAGTTATGGCCAAACGCCGCGGTCTTGGCAAGCGCATTTCCCGAGCATCATCAGCTAATCATGCGCGGCGCCGACCACGCAGGATCGAGGAGATTCGTGAGCCGGCCGGCGCGGCGGCCAGGCCGGCGAACTGCACAGCGGGCTGTTACACCGCCACCTGCGTTCCGATTTCCACCACACGCCCGGTGGGAATCTGGAAATACTCGGTCGCGTCGGAAGCCGAGCGCGCCAGCTTGATGAAAAGCCGATCTTGCCATAGCGGCATGCCCGAACTTGGCGAAGCCTTCAGCGAGCGCCTCGACAGGAAGAACGAGGTCTCCATGATGTCGAACTTCCAGCCCATCTTGCGGCAGATGGCCAGGGCCTTGGGTATGTTGGGTTGCTCCATATAGCCGAAGGTCAACGACACGCGCATGAACAGGTCGTTGATCCTTTCCATCTTCACCCGCGCGCTCGGTGGTACGTAGGGTGCCTGAGCGGTAACCACCGACAGGATGACATTGTTCTCGTGCAGCACCTTGTAGTGCTTGAGGCTGTGCATCATCGCGGTGGGCGCGCTGTGCGGGTCGCTGGTGAGGAACACTGCAGTTCCGGGCACGATCTGCGGCGGGTGTCTGGCCATATTATCCGCCAGGAAATCGAGCGGCACCTCGTTTTTCCGTGTCTTTTCAAACAGCAGATGGCTGCCGCGCACCCAGGTCCACATCACCAGTATGACGACGCTGGCGACCACCAGCGAGACCCATCCGCCTTCCCTGACCTTGACCACGTTGGAGGCGAAGAAACCAAGATCGATCAGGCCGAACACCAGTGTAAGGCCAATCACCACGCCCAGCGGCCATTTCCAGATGCGCCGCATCACGACAAACAGCAGCGTCGTCGTCACCAGCATGTTGCCGGTCACCGAGATACCATAGGCTGAGGCCAGGTTGCTGGATTGCTCGAAGCCAAGCACCAGCAGCATCACCCCCATTGCCAGCAGGAAGTTGACGCGCGGCATGTAGATCTGGCCGGACTGCGTTTCCGACGTATGCAGAATGGTGAAGCGCGGCAGCAGGTTCAATTGCACCGCCTGACGGGTCAGCGAAAAGGCGCCGGATATCACCGCCTGGCTGGCAATCACTGTGGCGACAGTCGCCAGCGCCACCATCGGCACCAGCGCCCAGCCTTCCGTCATCTCGAAGAACGGGTGGCCGATCTTGCCGGTGTTGGCCAGCACATAGGCGCCCTGCCCGAAATAGTTCAGCAACAGGCAGGGAAACACCACGGCAAGCCACGCCGCTATGATCGGGCGGCGGCCGAAATGGCCAAGATCGGCATAGAGCGCTTCCGCACCGGTCACGGCAAGGAAGATCGCTCCTATGGTGACGAAGGCGACGCCGGGCGAGTCCGAAAGCAGGTAGGGAATGTAGGCCGGGTTCAGCGCCGCCAGTATGGCCGGTTCGTCGGCTATGTGCCTCAGCCCCGAATAGCCTATGAACAGGAACCAGAGCAGCATGATCGGCCCGAACACGGACGCCACTCGGCCGGTGCCGAAGCGCTGCACGGCAAACAGCACCGCCAGGATCAGCAGCGTCATCGGCACCACATAGGGATCGAATGTCGGCGTGATGACCTCGATGCCTTCGACGGCCGACAGAACAGAAATCGCCGGCGTGATCAGGGAGTCGCCGAAAAACAGCGCCGCCCCGCATATTCCGGCCGCCAGGATGAGCCCCGAACGCTTGCCGAAGCTCGCCCGCGCCAGCGCCATCAGCGAAAGCGTGCCGCCCTCGCCATGGTTGTCGGCCCTGAGCACGAAGATCACATATTTGATCGTGACGATGATGGTCAGCGCCCAGATGATCAGCGACAGCACGCCGAGCACGGATTCTTCCGAGGCCACCGCTCCGCCGCTCGACGAGGCGACAAGCGCTTCGCGAAACGCGTAGATCGGGCTCGTGCCGATATCCCCGTATACGACGCCCAGGGCGCCGATCATCAGCAATTTGGTGTTTTGGGAGGCGACGACACTCGCCGACGCCACCTGTTCCGCCTCATGACCAAGATTGGTATGGGCCATGCCTGACACTCCGGTAAAGCGGCGGGTGCTCTACTCCTGTCCGGCGGCAATGGCAACAGGCGGCATCATGCCGCCCGCGTTCACCATCCGCATGCCTTCAGGAAGCGCCGCGTCGTCTCGGCCATTCCGTATTCGAGCGCATCGGCCGTGAGGCCATGTCCGATGGACACTTCGGCAAGGCCGGGCACGCGCTTTACCAGCGCCGGAAGGTTGGCCACCACCAGATCGTGGCCGGCGTTGACCGCCAGTCCAACCGCCAGCGCGGCGCCAGCCGTTTTGCCAAGCTTTTCCAATTCCCTGGCTGCCCTCTCCGGATCGGAATGGCAACTGCCGTAAGGCCCGGTATAGAGTTCAATCCGGTCCGTCCCCGTGTCCCGCGCTGCCGACACCTGCGAAGGATCCGGGTCGGAAAACAGCGACACGCGAAACCCGCTCTTCTTCAACCTCTTCACAGTTTGCGACAAAAACGCCTGGTGCTCGATGAAGTTCCAGCCGTGGTCGGAGGTGGCCTGCGCCGGATCGTCCGGCACCAGAGTCACCTGGTCGGGCTGATGCTCTTCCACCAGCCGCAGGAACTCCTCGTTGGGATAGCCCTCGATGTTGAACTCGGCTTGCGGGAACTCGTCGTCGATCAGCGCGCGCAACTCCGGCAGGTCGGAAAAGCGGGTATGGCGCTGGTCGGGGCGCGGATGCACCGTCAGCCCGTGCGCGCCGGCGGCGAGCGCCACCCGCCCGAGGCCGGTTACACTCGGCCAGGGCAGATCGCGACGATTGCGCAGCATGGCGACGGCGTTCAAGTTGACGGAAAGTTTTGCCGGCATTCCTGGGACCTCATCCTCGACTGCTCGATCTATAGCGCGTCCGGCGGGAACGGACAGCGACTTTGTGTGTTCCAATCCCATCTCTGGTGAAAGGAGGCGAAATGGGCCTGCTAGACGACGTCCCTGCCGTGCGTCGCATCGACACCAACCGCGCGGATGCCTATGCATTCGAGCTCGTCGGACATGTTTCGGCGGCCGACATCGAAAATCTCTACGGCCTGCTGGAAGGCGCCTACATCCTGCACGAGCGGATCGATCTGCTCATCCGCATTATCAATTACGACGGCGTCGACTGGGAAAACGTCTCCAAGATTACCCGCCGGGAAGGCCGCCGCCATGCGCTGCAGCACATACGGCGCTGCGCGGCCGTGGGCGAGCCCGACTGGACCACCTACGCCAGCGGCTTGTTCTCGGCTCCGCTGCCGGTGGAACTCCGCCATTTTGCCGCCGCTGAAGAAAATGAAGCCTGGGCGTGGATCGACGCGCATCCAGTGAAGGCGGCATAGCCACCGGCGGAACGGCAGGCTAGCGTCACATTGCCGACACTGCCGCAGGTCAAATCCCCGCATCATGCCAAATATTCGCATCATCGATTCGATTTCCGACGCCGGTTCCGCCTCGCGCCCCAATGAGGACGCCGGCGGCGGCAACGCAAGCTGCGCCTTCGTCATAGACGGGGCGACCGGGCTTGGCGGCAAGAACATCGTCGGCCTGAACGGCTCGGACGCCGCCTGGCTGGCACAATTCGCGCAAAGCGCCTTCGAGCAGATGGTGCGGCCCGGCCGGGCCATGGCCGAAATCGTGCGCGAATTCAACGAGCGTGCAGCCAATGTCGTGCACGAGGCCGCGCATGCACTGCCCCTCGAGCCATGGAACCTGCCGGTGGCGGGCTTCCAGATGGTGCGGATCGAGGACGACACCGTTGTCACCCACGGCCTCGGTGACTGCCGCCTGTTCCTGCTCGGCAGCGATGGCTTCACCTTCGAAACCACCGCGCTGAAGGAAGCGGCGGCCGCCGAGCGCGAAGGGGCACGGCTGGCGCTTGCCCATGCCGGCGGGTTTTCCGCCTTCCAGGCGCTGGCCGAAGAGCCAATGGTGCGCGACGAACTGCGACGGCACCGCGCTGCCTACAACAGCCCCGCATCCGGCATCTGGACGCTGGGGGTCGAGCCTGAAGCCGGCGAGCACCTGGCCAGCGAGGCACTGCATTGCGCCCTGCCCGCCACCGGCCTGTTGTGCACCGACGGCTTCGCCGCGCTCGTTGACCAGTATCAGCGCTACGAAGCCTGCGAGTTCGTCTGCGCCGCCCGCGAAGGCGGCCTTTCGAGCCTTCTCGACGAACTGCGCCGCATCGAGCGCGTAGAGGACCCTGATGGCCTGAAATACCCCCGCTTCAAGATGAGCGACGACGCCACGGCCGTGCTGTTCGAGATTGTGGACTAGCAGCCGGGGTCGGCGGGCGGTCAACACGTCCGCCGCAATCGGATCGAACCCCAGAGAGCGGCATCAGCGCCAGCCGCTCCAGACAGCGCGGGCGCTGGGCGCCGCGGCCTAGCGCACCACCGTCAACCGCTCGGCGGCGCGGGTGATGGCCGTGTAGAGCCAGCGCTGGCGGGTGTCCTTGAAGGCAAAGCTTTCGTCGAACAGGACAACATTGTTCCACTGCGAACCCTGCGACTTGTGCACGGTCAGCGCGTAGCCATAGTCGAAATCGTCGAAGCGTTTCTTCTGCTGCCAGGGAATGTCCTCGTCCGGGTTTTCGAACGCAGCTTTCAGCAGCTTGATCTTGGCCACGCCGCGGTCCGGATCGTCCTCTTCCGGCGAAACCAGCAGGTTGATGCCGGGCTTCACCGTCTCGCGCGAGGAAGTCATGACCTTCCAGAGCGAGCCGTTGAGCAGGCCCTTGGCCGGATCGTTGCGCAGGCAAACCAGCTTGTCGCCGGCCTGCGGATAGCTCGCGCTAAACCCCTTCAACTCGCGCAGGCGCGTATTGTAGCGTCGACGCGTGCGGTTCGTGCCCACCAGAACCTGATCGGCCGACAGCACCAGATCCTGGTTCACCTGATCCCTGCCGATGACCTGGGCGGTGCCGTAGTCTCCGTGCATGAATTCGCGCCCCTCGCGCACGTCGAGCGCCAGCCGGATGATGGGGTTGTCGCGCGCCTGGCGGTGAATCTCCGTCAGCAGGAAATCCGGCTCGTGCTCGGTGAAGAAGCCGCCGCCTGAAATCGGCGGCAGCTGGCCGGGGTCGCCCAGCACCAGGATCGGCGTGCCGAAGCTCAACAGGTCACGGCCGAGTTCCTCGTCCACCATCGAGCACTCGTCGATCACCACCAGCTTGGCCTTGGCGATCGGGCTCTGGCGGTTGAGCGAGAAGGTCGGCGACATCGAGGTCTTGCCGGTCGTCTCGTCCTCCACCGCTTCCTCGCCGCGCGGGCGATAGATCAGCGAATGGATGGTGCGGGCGTTGACCGCGCCCTTGGAGCGCAGCACCTGCGCGGCCTTGCCGGTGAAGGCGGCGAACTGCACCTGTCCGTCGACATGCTCGGCGAAATAGCGCGCCAGCGTCGTCTTGCCCGTGCCGGCATAGCCGAATAGCCGGAACACTGGCGTGCCGCCGCCTTTCAGCCACCGCGCCACCGCCTGCAGCGCATCGTCTTGTTGCGGAGAGAATTCCATGGCCTCGACAGACAGGATTCGCGCCCGAAGGGCAAGCCATTTGAGCCTTGCGGCCAGTCAGGCCAGATCGGTAGCGGCGAAATCGTCACCTTTGTAGAGCAAAGGCACCCCGGCCTGCTTGGCCATCGCGTAGGAAATGCAGTCGCCCATGTTCAGGCGCGCCGGATGGCCGGAGCCCTTGCCGTAGCGATCCCGCGCCGTGCATCACCATTTAAACGCAACCCCGGATAACTCAGTAAGCAACACTGTATCTTGCACCGAAAAAGAACACAAGGAGAACAAATCTGCCCCGTTTTTCAGCTGCGGGTTTACCTGACAAGACAAGACGCCGCGGGCCGAAGCTAATGGGCTGTCGCCGGTGAATGCCCGCCTCACGGGCGCCCAGGCACCGGCGGCTTGACGTAGGCCGCGCGGAGAGTGAGCATGTCGATCTATGTTTTCGCGCTCCTCATCGGCATCATCGCCGGCTTGCGGGCGCTCACAGCCCCGGCCGCCGTAAGCTGGGCCGCCTTGCTCGGTTGGTTGCCGGTTGAAAACAGCTGGGCGGCTTTCATGGGCTACCGCTACACGCCCTACATCTTCACCCTTCTTGCGATCGTGGAGCTCGTCACGGATCAGTTTCCGAGCACGCCCGCGCGCACCGTGCCGCAGCAATTCGCCGCCCGCGTCTTCAGCGGTGCGCTGTGCGGCGCGGTCATCGGAGCCGCCGGCGGTCCATGGATCGGCGGGCTGATCGTCGGTGCGATTGGCGCGGCGATCGGCACGTTCGGCGGATACGAGGCCCGCAAGCGGCTCGTAGCCGCCACCGGCGGACGCGATCTGCCGATCGCACTTCTGGAGGATGCGGTCGCGATCGTCGGAGCCTATCTCATCGTCCGGGAGGCACTATGAGCACACAGTTCGACGCCATCATCATCGGCACCGGCCAGGCGGGGCCGCCGCTTGCCGGCAGGCTCACGACCGCTGGAATGAAAGTCGCCATCATCGAGCGCAAGCAGTTCGGCGGCACCTGCATCAACACCGGCTGCACTCCCACCAAGACCCTCATTGCCAGTGCCTATGCCGCGCAGCTGGCGCGCCGCGCCACAGAATATGGCGTGACGCTCGGCGATAGCGTGGGCGTGGACATGAAAGCGGTCAAGGCGCGCAAGGACGCCGTTTCGGGCAAGTCCCGAGAGGGCGTTGAAAGCTGGCTGAAGGGCATGAAAAACTGCACCGTCTATGAGGGCCATGCCCACTTCGTCTCGCCAGACGAAGTCAGGGTCAACGACGAGACCCTAGTTTCCGAACGCATCTTCATCAATGTCGGCGGCCGCGCGATCGTGCCGGACATGCCGGGCGTCGACAAGGTGCCATACCTCACCAACAGTTCGATCCTGGAACTCGACGCCCTGCCGCGCCATCTCGTCATCGTCGGCGGCAGCTATGTCGGGCTCGAGTTCGCCCAGATGTACCGGCGCTTCGGCAGCGAAGTCACGGTCGTGGAGAAGGGCTCGCGCCTCATCCAGCGCGAGGATGAAGATGTTTCCGAGGCTGTCCGCGAAATCCTCGAGCGCGAAGGAATAGTGGTGCGCTGCAATGCCGAATGCATCAGCTTCTCGCCGCACGGCGAAGACGTCGCCGTAAGCGTGGATTGCACCGAAGGCGAGCCGGAGGTCATCGGCTCGCATGTGCTGCTGGCGGTCGGTCGGCGCCCCAATACCGACGATCTCGGCCTGGAAAATGCCGGCGTGGCCACAGACAAGCACGGCTACATCACCGTCGACGACCAACTGCGCACCAGCGTTCCCGGCATCTGGGCGCTGGGCGACTGCAACGGCAAGGGTGCCTTCACCCATACCGCCTACAATGATTTCGAGATCGTGGCGGCCAACCTGTTCGACGATCAGCCGCGCCGCGTCAGCGATCGCATCACCGCCTATGCGCTCTATACCGACCCGCCGCTCGGCCGTGCCGGAAAGACCGAGGCCGAAGCCCGCAAGTCGGGCCGGCAAGTTCTGGTCGGCACGCGGCCGATGACGCGGGTTGCCCGCGCGGTCGAGAAGGGCGAAACGCAGGGCTTCATGAAGGTGCTGGTCGACGCCGAGAGCAACCAGATCCTCGGCGCCGCCATCCTCGGCACCGGTGGCGACGAAGCCATCCACTGCATCCTCGACGTCATGTACGCCAAGGCGCCCTACACGACGATGCAGCGGGCGGTGCACATCCACCCCACCGTGTCGGAGCTTATCCCCACGATCTTGGGCGATCTGAAGCCGCTGGAGTGAGGCTCGGGGGAGCGGCGTGTTCTACCGAGAGCGCTGCGGATCGTTTTCCAGCAGGATCGGCTTTCCATGCGGCGTGGCATGGGCCGCGCGCTGCCAGGCAGCGGCGAGGTCGTCGACAGCGTGCCGCGGCGCAACGCCCTTGGCTGCGAGCAGCTTTTCCAGCGCGCACAGCCAGCAGTCGTAAAAATAGTCGCTGCCGTCCTGGGCCGCGCCCGGCGCCTTCACCTCGGCCGAAAGCATCTGCGCCCACTCGCTCCAGGAAAACAGCCCCTTCTCGTGCAGGGCCACCGTCAGCGCAAAGGCCTCGGCCTGCCACGGCTCGGCAAACACCGGCTCGTCCATGCCGGGCGGCAGCGGCCGCCCCTTTTCATGCCGGCTCAAGATAGCTCTCCCAGGCATCGATGCTGACGACAAGCGCCGGGTCGGCCCCCTCGCCCCAGATCTCGCGGCCGTCGAAGACGACCGTATAGACCCACTGCGGATGCTCGCCGCGGCCGTGGGCGTTGGTGTCGGGGAACACAAAACCCTCGCGCACGGCATCGATCACCCCCACCTTGTCCCGTGCATAGCGCGGCAGGCGCGTATGGCCTTGGGGATGAAAATTCTTCGTGCGCACGCGCTCACCCGCTTTGAAGCGCGCCGGCGCGCTCACCGGGCGGTTGCACGGCCCGCCACGCGCCAGAGCGGCCGGAACGTCCTCCGCCTGCAGCACGCGCTTCGGCCGTACATCGCCGCCCAATGACTTGCCCACCAGCAACTCGTCCTGCGTGACGAAGCCGTGCCGCTTCAACAGCGTCTCAAGCGCCTTGATCCAGATCTCGTAATAGCTGGAGGAATAATAGTCGGCGGGGTGCAGGCTTTCGCGCGTATGGCGGCTCTCGTCGATGTTCCAGTGGCCCATGGCGCCGGCGCAAAGCGTCACGCCCAGCGCGCGCTTTTCCCATTCGGCGTGGAAATAGGGCTCATCCTTCTCGGGCGCGACAGGCCCGAACCCCATCTGGCCGCCGAGGTCCTGCGGCCCGTTCATGCAGCCGCCCTCGCAAGGCCGGTGCCGATCATCGAGTCGCGCGTCACCAGGTCGGCAAGTTGTTCCTCGCTCCAGCCCTCGGTTCCTTCCGGACGCAGTGGAATAACGAGGTAGCGTAGCTCGGCAGTGGAATCCCAGACACGGATTCTTGTCTCGGGCGGCAGCGTCACGCCGAATTCGGCCAACACGCCGCGCGGATCGATCACCGCGCGCGAGCGGTAGGGCGGCGACTTGTACCAGACCGGCGGCAGGCCGAGCACCGTCCACGGATAACAGGAGCACAGGGTGCAGACGACCATGTTGTGCTGGTCAGGCGTATTGAACACCGCCTGCATGTGCTCGCCCTGGCGGCCGGTATAGCCCAGCGAGGCGATCGCCGCGGTGGCGTCGCGCTTCAGCCAGTCGGCGAATTCCGGGTCGCTCCAGGCTTTCGCCACCACCCGGGCGCCGTTGCGCGGGCCGACCTTGGTTTCGTAGGTGTCGACGATCACGTCGATCGCGGCGGGGTCAATCAGCCCCTTCTGCGTCAGGATCGTCTCCAGCGCCCGCACCCGCGCGGCCATCGGGTCGAGTTCGTTTTCGTGATGATGGTCGTGGTCATGATCGTGCGACATGACCGCAGGCTATGCCGCGTGCGGCCCGCGCGCAAGCGGGCCAGCCATCACCGCAGCATCGGCCACAGCGTGGCCGCCAAAAGCAGACCCATGCAGATGTTGAACCATTTCAGCCGCACTGGGTCGGCCAGGAAGCCGCGCAGCGCCATGCCGAACCCCGCCCAGGACGAGACGCTGGGCAGGTTGACCAGCGCAAACGCGAAGGAAATCGACAGCACCGAGAGGAACGGCGCCTCCGGATTGGTGTAGACGGCCATGGCCGTCAGCGCCATCACCCATGCCTTCGGGTTGACCCACTGGAAGGCGGCGGCCTCGAGAAAGGTCATCGGCCGCGCCTTGGCGTCGCCGTCCTTGCCCATCGAGCGCGACATGGCGATCCGCCAGGCGAGATAGACCAGATAGGCGCCGCCGGCGATCTTCAACCCAGTATGCAGCGCCGGGAATGCCGTCAGCACCGCGCCGAGCCCGAAGCCCACGCCCAGCAGCAGCGAAAGGAAACCCATGCCGATGCCCAGCATGTGCGGAATGGTGCGCATGAAGCCGAAATTCACGCCCGAGGCCAGCAGCATGAAGTTGTTCGGCCCCGGCGTGATCGAGGTCACCAGGGCATAAACCACGAGGGCGAAGAATGCGTCTGCTGTCATCATTGGACCTGTCTGGAGTGGTGCGCCGGCCGGAATGCATCGGAACGCCGCATGTTTGCGCGGCCTTCCGATGTCGAATCCGCGCGTCGCGCGCAGGATTGAACGGCGAAGGGAAACAGATATATTCGGGGTGAACGTTCTGTTTCTATCGACATCGACCAGATCTTCTGCCGGCATGGCTTCGATAAAGATCTGATATCTGAAATTCCATGTAATTCAGGTGACAAATGTCTGCAGTTGCCAAAGCCGAGCCCACCAGCCTCACCCGCGAACTCATCGACCACGCCGTGGCGAGCATCGAGGGGTCCGACCGGTTCTCGCTGCCCTTTCCCCACATCTTCTTCCGCAACTTCTTTCCGAAGGATTTTTATGCCGACCTGATCAAGTCGATCCCGACCGAGGGCTACGACCCCATCACGGGCGACGGCACGCGCATGGCGCTGCGGCTCTATGGCGACAATGTCGCCAAGGTTGACGAAAGCCTGCGCGAAATGTGGGCGGCGGTGTCCGCGATGCTGACCTCGCGCGAGATCGAGGACGCCATCCGCCGACAGCTTCACGAGGGTCTTGAAATTCGCGCCCGCGGCGACAAGGTCGCCAGCGTGGACGACCTCAGGCTGGTGGCCAAGCCCGTGCTCTACAGCGACAAGGACGGATACCAGATCAAGCCGCATCCCGATGCGCGCAAGAAGGTGGTGACCATGCAGCTCTACTGCCCCGCCGACGAGAGCCAGCGGGAGCTTGGCACGACCCTCTATCAGGCTTCTCTGAAAGGCCTGCTGCATGTCGGCTCCTACGGGCTGGAACCGGTCAAGACGCTGCCGTTCCTGCCCAATGTCGGCTATGCCTTCGTGGTGCTGAAGGCCTATCATTCGCTGACGAAGATGAGCTGGCACGGCCGCCCGAAGATCCACACGCCGATCGAGCAACCGCGGGTCACCCTGCTCAACACCTTCTATATCAACGAAAACGTCGGCTTCTGATCCGGGCGGGCACTGCCCGTCCGGTCTGCCTTGCGCGCCGCCCCGGTCGCTCGACCGTGGGCGGCTTGCCTTTTGGGATTACATTCCCTGCGGGCCGCGGTTCATCGCCGCCACGCCTGTGCGGCAGATCTCGACCAGGCCCAGCGGCTTCATGATGGCGATGAACTGCTCGATCTTCGACACCTTGCCGGTGATCTCGAAGATGAAGTGCTCGGTGTTGGCGTCGATCACTTTGGCGCGGAAGGCATCGGCCAGCCGCAGCGCCTCGACCCGCGCGTCGCCGGTTCCGGCCACCTTGACCAGCGCCAGCTCGCGCTCCAGCGGCCGGTCCTGGCCGAGCTCGGCTGCCCTAACCGTCAGGTCGATCACGCGGTGCACCGGCACGATGCGCTCAAGCTGATGCTTGATCTGTTCCAGCACGTGGGGCGTTCCCCGCGTTACGATGGTAATTCGCGAAAGGTGCCGCTCGTGTTCGGTTTCGGAAACCGTGAGGCTTTCGATGTTGTAGCCGCGGCCGGAGAACAGGCCGATCACGCGGGCCAGCACGCCCGGCTCGTTGTCGACCAGAACCGATAGCGTGTGGATTTCCGGCCGCTGCGTCTCCTTGGAGATGAAGTAGGCGGAGCCGGTCGCCTGTAGCTGTGCGTTCATTTGGATCCCGTCTTCAAGCGTCTCGCTCAATTCGTTGTTTTCGCGCGGCCTTTTGAAGCCGCGCGATCGTTGAAAACTTCCGCCTAAACCAGCGCGCGCCCCTTGGCGTCGATGGCGTTGGCCACCGCCTCGTCGGTGGCTTCGTCGGGCAGCAGCATCTCGTTGTGCGCCTTGCCGGAGGGGATCATCGGGAAGCAGTTGGCCAGGTTCGCCACGCGGCAGTCGAAGATCACCGGCTTGTTCACCGAGATCATCTCCTTGATCGCGTCGTCCAGGTCGGCCGGCTTGTCGCAGCGGATGCCGTGGCCGCCGTAGGCCTCGGCCAGCTTGACGAAGTCCGGCATCGCCTCGGTGTAGGAATGCGACAGCCGGTTGCCGTGCAGCAGCTGCTGCCACTGGCGCACCATGCCCATGTACTGGTTGTTCAGGATGAAGATCTTGATCGGCGCCTCATACTGCACCGCCGCGCTCATCTCCTGCATGGTCATCTGCACCGACGCGTCGCCGGCGATGTCGATGACCAGCGCGTCCGGATGCGCGATCTGCACGCCCAGTGCGGCCGGCAGGCCGTAGCCCATCGTGCCGAGGCCGCCCGAAGTCATCCAATGATGCGGCTTTTCGAAATGGAAGTGCTGCGCCGCCCACATCTGGTGCTGCCCCACTTCGGTGGTGATGTAGGTGTCGCGATGCTTGGTCAACTCGTAAAGCCGCTGGATCGCATATTGCGGCATGATCACCTCGTCGTTCATCTTGAACGCCAGCGAGTCACGCGCGCGCCATTTGGCGATCTGCTCCCACCATGGATAGAGCGTCTTCTTGTCGGCCTTCACGGTGGCACGCCATAGCCGCACCATATCCTCCAGCACGTGGCCGACGTCGCCGATGATCGGAATATCGGCGCGGACGTTCTTGTTGATCGAGGACGGATCGATGTCGATGTGGATCTTCTTCGAGCCCGGCGAGAAGGCGTCGAGGCGGCCGGTGATGCGGTCGTCGAAGCGCGCGCCGACGCACAGCATCACGTCGCAGTCATGCATGGCCATGTTGGCTTCGTAGGTGCCGTGCATGCCCAGCATGCCGAGCCAGTTCTTGCCCGATGCCGGATAGGCGCCAAGCCCCATCAGCGTCGAGGTGATCGGGAAGCCGGAGAGCTCCACCAGCTCGCGCAGCAGCTGGCTGGCCTCGTTGCCGGAATTGATGACGCCGCCGCCCGAATAGATGATCGGCCGCTTTGCATTGGCCAGCAGCGCCACCGCGTCCTTGACCCGCTGCAGGTCGGCCTGCACCTGCGGATGATAGCTGGTGCGCGGCGCGGTCTGCGGCGGCGTGTAGATGCCGCGGGCGAACTGCACGTCCTTGGGGATATCGACAACCACCGGGCCCGGCCGGCCGGTCGTGGCGACATGGAAGGCTTCATGCAGCGTGCGGGCCAGATCGTTGACGTCCTTCACCAGCCAGTTGTGCTTGGTGCATGGGCGCGTAATGCCAACGGTGTCACATTCCTGGAAAGCGTCCGAGCCGATCAGCGATGTCGGCACCTGGCCGGTGATGCAGACCAGCGGGATCGAATCCATCAGCGCATCCTGCAGTGGCGTGACGGCGTTGGTCGCGCCGGGGCCGGAGGTCACCAGCATCACGCCGGCCTTGCCGGTCGAGCGGGCATAGCCTTCGGCCGCGTGGCCGGCGCCCTGCTCGTGGCGCACCAGGATGTGCTCGACATCCTCCTGCTGGAAAAGCTCGTCATAGATGGGAAGAACCGCACCGCCCGGATATCCGAAGATATGCTTGACGCCATTGTCCTTCAGCGCCTGCACCACCATTTCGGCGCCTGTCATTTCGCGCCGGCCGGTTTCGTTCTGTCCGTTACTCATCAGTCTGGTTCCGTCTCTTCCGCTTCAGCTTTGCCGTCGTATCGATATTTTTGCCAATAAAAAAGGCCCCCGAGGGAGCCTGTGTTTGCGCATGGGAGGACTTTGCCCGGCGGTTACACCGCCTTGCCCACGCGCCTGCCTACGAGAATGAGTGCCAACTTGTTCATCGAGGCGGACATTAGGTGGGGATTCGGCCAGGTGTCAACGCACAATTTTGGCACAGAATGCTGGAAATGCCGCCGCGGCCCTCCCCCGCTAAGGTTGAAGCCATTTCATTAGTGCTTTCTGCACCATTTCGCCTCACCGCCGCTTAACCGCCATTCGCTAGGATGCCGCGCAGGGAATGCCAGGGGGCCAGAGCCGACAATGTTCATCGACCGCGAGAAATCCGGCGGAGAAGCCATTTCGCAGGAACGCCGCGAGGATGCCCAGCCGGACGCGCGCGTGCTGGGCCATGTCGTGCATTGCGATGGCGCCCGCGCCACCATCGCCGCCTTCGCGGAGGCGGACGAAGGCACGCTGTCCGGCCTCTGGACCGTCGGCAAGATGATCTCGATCAATCTCGGCAAGGCACGCACGGTCGGCCTTGTCTACGCAGTGGGCAGGCCCGATCGCGTGTGGAGGGAAGAAGGGCGCAACCCCATCGAAGTCAGCGTCGAACTGGTCGGCGAAGTGCGCGACGGCCTCGCCGGCGGCGCGCCCGTCTTCGACCGCGGCATCACCGTCTATCCGCATATCGGTGCGGTTGCCCACCGCATCCGCTCGCGCGACCTGCAGGCAGTCTACGATCTGGCGGGGCGCAAGTCGGTCACCATCGGCCAGCTCTCGCAGGACGAAACGATCAATGCCTGCATCGCCGTCGAGGACACACTGTCGCGCCATTTCGCCGTTGTCGGCACCACAGGCGTCGGCAAGTCGACTGCCGTGTCGCTGCTGTTGCGCAAAACCATCGAGGCAAGGCCCGACCTGCGCGTTCTCATCATGGACCCGCACAACGAATTCGCCGAGGCCCTGCCCGACCACAGCGTCACCATAGACACCGGCACGCTCGACCTGCCCTTCTGGCTGTTTCGGCTGGAAGAATTCGCCGAGGTGCTGTTTCGCGGGCGCGAAGTGGTGGCGGAAGAGATCGACGTGCTGCGCGACCTCATTCCGCAGGCCAAGAACCTCTATCGCAACCCCCAAGCCGGCGCCTTCCTGCGCCGTGGCGCCGATGCGCTCACCGCGGACACACCGGTTCCCTACCGCATGGCCGACCTGATCAAGCAGATCGACGAACGCATGGGGCTCCTGGAAAGCAAGAACGACCGCCCGGTCTACCGCGCCCTGAAGACGCGCATCGAATCGGCCGTCGCCGATCCGCGCTATCGCTTCATGTTCAATTCGCGGCTGATCGAGGACACGATCCACCAGACCATCGGCAACATCTTTCGAATTCCGCATGGCGGCCGCCCCATCACCTGCTTCGAGATGGCCGGCTTGCCTTCCGAAGTGGTCAACGCGGTCTGCTCCGTCCTGGCCCGCCTCGCCTTCGACCTGGCGCTGTGGAGCGAGGGCAAGCTGCGGCTGCTGATCCTGTGCGAGGAAGCGCATCGCTACATGCCGGCCGATACGCGGCTTGGCTTCGCGCCGACCCGGCATGCGCTGTCGCGCATCGCCAAGGAAGGCCGCAAATATGGCTGCTATCTGGGCATCGTCACCCAGCGGCCGGGCGAACTCGACCCGACCATCCTGTCGCAATGCTCCACGATCTTCGCCATGCGGCTCGCCAACGATCAAGACCAGCAGATCATCCGCTCGGCCATCGCCGATTCCTCTGCTTCGACGCTGTCGTTCCTGTCGTCGATGGGCCAGCGCGAGGCGATCGCCTTTGGCGAAGGCGTGGCCACCACCATGCGGCTGAAGTTCGAGCGCCTGCCGCAGAGCCTCATCCCCGGCGCCCACAAGCGCCGCACCGAGGGAGCGGCGGCGGCCGAAGGCGAAGTCGATCTTGCCTTGATCGTGGAAAGGCTGCGCAACGTGCCGCGCCCGCAGCAGCAACTCGGCTTCGCCGAAACCGTCGACGTCCAGCTCCAGGCCGGAGATCCCGGCTTCAGAAAGGCCGCGCCGGCACCAGTCCCTGAGGACCTGGATGTCAGCTTCGGGCTCAAGCCGACCACCTTCGGGCTCCGTCCCCGTTCGGACTGACGGCCCGCCGCCTCAAAGCTTCGTGGTTTCGCGGCCGGATACCCTGCCCTCTCAGGCGCAGACGCGGTTCCGGCCTTCTCTCTTGGCGTGATAAAGCTGCTTGTCGGCGCGCCGGAAGAATTCTTCGGCCGCTTCCTTGCGGTCCCACACCGCCAGCCCAACGCTGGCAGTGACTCTCAGCCGGACATTGCCCGACAGGATCGTCTGGGAAGCGATGGCCTTGCGAATGCGCTCGGCAAACCTCACCAGCTTTTCGGCATCCATGTCGGGCGCCACCACGGCAAACTCCTCGCCGCCCAGGCGGGCAACCACGTCGTGGTAGCGGGTCATGTCGCGAAGGCATCTGGCTACCGCGCGCAGCACCTCGTCGCCAATGTCGTGCCCGTGCGTGTCGTTGACCTGCTTGAAATGATCGAGGTCGAGGATCATCAGCCCCACCGGCTTGTCGATGCGCCCGAACTCCGAAAGATATTCCTTCAACGCCTCGTCGAAATAGCGCCGGTTCTGCATGCCCGTCAGGCCGTCCGTCAGCGCCGCGTGCTCCAGGGTCTCGGAGCGCGCGCTGAGCGAGGCGGTCATGGCACGCAGCTTGCCGCCCTCCTTCACCTGCGTACGGATCTGCGGGTAGATGAAGAACACGCCGAAGAACAGCGCGGTGATTACCAGCACCGCCGTCAGGAACAGCAGCTGCGAAAGATAGGCCACGCTTTCAATATGCTCTGGCTGGAACAGCGTAGCGTCTCCGCTATGCAGCACGTTATAGGCGTGCAAGGTCACGCCACCAGCCGCAAGGATCACGGTGATCAGTACGAAGAACGCCGATTCCGACTGGTGGAAACGCATGGACCTCCCGCTGGCGATATCAGTTCCGGAATCCGGAACGACCGTCGACTCAGGTTGTGCCATATCGGGCCTTACGGTCGGTTAATCCGATCGGCTAAAAGCCGAGTACTTTCCGCCGCTTGACTTTCCGACGCGGTTTCGGCTCAGGCCATCGCGGCCGCGCCGGGAATGCGTTTCCACTCCGGTCCAAACTGGTTTCGGAACCATGTCGACTGGCGCTTGGCATATTGCCGGGTGGCAATCTTGGCGCGCTCGATCGCCTCGGCAAACGCCATCTCGCCGACATCCGCGGCCTGTAGCTCGCGCACGCCGATGGCCTTCATCGCCGGCAGCGCCGGGTCGAGCCTCATTGCGGTCAGCGTCCGCACTTCCTCCAGCGCTCCGGCCTCCAGCATGCGGTCGAAGCGCGCATCGATACGGCGCACAAGCTCGCCGCGATCGGGCTCGATCACGATGAAACGGGCCGTCTCCCTGTCAACCAACGCGCCGCCGCGCTCGCTCTGCCATGCCAGCATGGAGCGGCCGGAAGCGTCCAGCACCTCCAGCGCGCGCAGGATGCGCTGGCTGTCGCCCGGCTTCAGGCGCAGGGCCATTTCCGGGTCGCGCTCGCCGAGGATGCGGTGCAGCGCCACCGAGCCTTCATCGGCCATGCGGCCACGCCAGCCTTCGCGGATCGCGGATGGAATGTCGGGCATGTTCGAAATCCCCTCCGTCAGCGCGCGGAAATAGAGGCCCGTGCCGCCGACGAAGATCGGCACCTTTCCCTCAAGGCGCCCCTCGGCCACCAGCTTGCCCACATCCCGAAGCCAGGTGCCGGTGGAATACAGCGTCGCCGGCGAAACGTGCCCGTAGAGAAAATGCGGCGCGCGGGCCTGATCCTCGTCGCTGGGGCGCGCTGTCAGCACGTCCAGAACCGAATAGACCTGCATGGAATCGGCGTTGACGATCACGCCGCCCTTGTCGAGGGCGAGGTCCAAAGCCAGCGCCGACTTGCCGCTGGCCGTCGGCCCGGCTATCAGGATCGCGTCCTTCACGCGCTCGCCGCCTTCGCATTTGCCGGAATTTTCCATGCCGCTCGTCGCCACCCTCATTTCGCACCCGGCCCAGCGCCGTCTTTCGCACTCGCTCGCGAATATGGCCTCGCAGGCCGTCGGTGCAAGCTCCCTTCGCTGGCTTGCCGAGGAAATCGCCTGCGACCTGATCCTGCCCGACGCAGCCGACTGCGAAAGCGCACAGGCGCTCTTGCGCGAGGCGCTGGCCTCCGAGCCCATCGACGTTGCAGTGCAGGAGACCGACGGCCGCGCCAAGAAGCTTCTGCTGGCCGACATGGACTCCACCATGATCGACCAGGAATGCATCGACGAGCTGGCCGACGAAATCGGCGTCAAGGAGCATGTCGCAGCCATCACCGCGCGTTCGATGAACGGCGAGATCGAGTTCGAACCGGCCCTGCGCGAGCGCGTCGCCCTTCTCAAGGGGCTCGACGCCACCGTCATCGAGCGCATCATCAGCGGACGGCTGACGCTCGCCTCGGGCGGGCGCCAGCTGGTTGCCACCATGCGCGCACATGGCGCCTATACGGTGCTGGTCTCCGGCGGCTTCGACGTCTTCACCTCGCGTATCGGCGCCAAGCTCGGCTTCGACGAGCACCGCGCCAACAGGCTCATCGAGGTTGACGGCCGCCTCACCGGCGAGGTGGTGGAGCCCATTCTCGGCCGCGCCGCCAAGGCCGAAGCCCTGCTCGACATTTCCGCCCGCCTCGGCCTCTCGCCGGCGGATGCCATCGCGGTCGGAGACGGCGCCAACGATCTCGACATGATCCATCTTGCGGGCACCGGCGTGGCGCTGCATGCCAAGCCCACGGTGGCCGCCGAGGCGCGGGTGCGCATCGATCATGGCGACCTCACCGCCCTTCTTTATCTGCAGGGCTATAGCCAGAAGGATTTCGCCACTTGAACCCGATCCGCACCGAGCGTCTATTGTTGCGCAACTGGGAAGAGCGCGACCGCGACCTGTTCCACCGCATCAATTCTGACGAGACGGTGATGGAGTTCTTCCCCTTCCGGCGCGACCGTGCCCAGGCCGACGCGGTGATGGACAGGATGCGCGCCGAAATCGCGGCGCAAGGCTATGGCTGGTCGGCGGTCGAAATTGCCGAGTCTGGCGAATGCATCGGCTTCGTCGGGCTGCACGACGCGGAGATCGAGCCCGTAGTGCCGCCCGGCTCGATCGAGATCGGCTGGCGACTCGCGCCGGAATTTTGGGGCTTCGGCTATGTCACCGAGGCCGCTTGCGCCCTGCTCGACTTCGGCTTCCACCAACTCGGCAAGGAAGAGATCATCTCCTTTGCCGTGGCCGGCAATATGCGTTCCACCGCAGTGATGGAACGTTTGGGCATGCGCCGCGATCCGGCCGCCGATTTCGACAATCCCAACGTGCCCGACACGCACCCGCAATTGAAGCGGCACGTGCTCTACCGCATGACCCGCGCGGATTGGCAACAAAGAAAAAGGGCAGCCCTGTAGCCCCCCTTTCCGTTTTCCTTCAAAGGCTTGGACCGGCTTGCGGAATCAATCCATCCGCACCGTGACAAAGCGCAACTCGCCCGATTTCGAAGCCAGCATCAGAAGCGCGTTCTTGCGGCCCTGCTCCTTCAGCGCGGCGATGCGGTCCATCACGTCCTTGGGCGAGGCAACGGATTCCTGAGCGATCTCGGTGATCACCTCGCCCGCCGCGATGCCGCGTTCGGCCGCCGGCGAGTTCGGATCCACCTCGCGGATGAGCACGCCGGCCACATCGGCATTGATGCCGAACTGGGCCCGTGCGGCCTCGTCCAGGTCGCCGACGGTCATGCCCAGCACGGATGCGGTCGCAACGGCGTCGCCGCCCTTGGTCTGCTTGACCTCTTCCTTGCTCAGCTTCTCGCCGTCCTCGAGGCGGCCCAGCGTCACCTTTACGCTCTGTTCGGCGCCCTTGCGCACGAGCTCCACGTCCACCGCCTTGCCCACCGGGCTTTCGGCCACGACGCGCGGCAGGTCGCGCATCTCGTGCACGTCCTTGCCGTCGAACTTGGTGATCACGTCGCCCGGCTGGATGGTGCCATCGTCCACCGGTCCGCCCTTGATCACGCCGGCCACCAGCGCGCCCTTGGCAGCTTTCATGCCGAGGCTTTCGGCGATCTCGTCCGTCACCGGCTGGATGCGCACGCCCAGCCAGCCGCGCCGCGTCTCACCATATTCGGCCAGCTGCTGCACTACGCCTGCGGCAAGCTCCGAGGGGATCGAGAAGCCGATGCCGATGGAGCCGCCCGAAGGCGAGATGATGGCGGTGTTGATGCCCACCACCTCGCCGTCCATGTTGAACAGCGGCCCGCCGGAATTGCCGCGGTTGATCGCGGCGTCGGTCTGGATGAAGTCGTCATAAGGACCAGCATTGATGTCGCGGTTGCGCGCCGAGACGATGCCCACGGTCACAGTGCCGCCCAGGCCGAACGGGTTGCCCACGGCCATTACCCAGTCGCCGATCCGCATCTTGTTGGAATCGCCGAACTTCACCGCGGTCAGCTTCTTGGCCTTGGGGTCGACCTTCAGCACGGCAATGTCGGTCTTGGTATCGGTACCGGCCAGCGTCGCCTTCAGCTTGCTGCCGTCGGAGAAATTGACCTCGATCTCGTCGGCATCGGCGATCACGTGGTTGTTGGTCACGATGATGCCCTTCTCGGCATCGACCACGAATCCGGAGCCCAGCGACTGCACCTTCTGGGGTCCGCTTTCCTTCTTGCCCTGCCGGTTCTTGAAAAATTCGTCGAAGAAGTCCTGGAAGGGCGAGCCCTCGGGAAGCTGGGGCATCGGCACGGCTCCCGGCCCTTCACTTCCCTTCACCGTCTGCGACGTGGAAATGTTCACCACCGCGCCCAGCAGGCCTTCGGCCAGGTCGGCGACGGAAGCCGGCCCATGCGCGGGAGGGCGTGACTGTTCCTGCGCCAAAGCCGGAGTGACGAGGTGCGGCGTCGCGACCCCGGCGGTCAGCATGGCCATGGTCGCCGCCAATACGGTCTTGCGGACCACGGGCAGGAAGGGATTGGACGTCATGGGAAAATAGCCTCCGGTTCAGACAGCGCCATGTGTGAGGAAAAATAAGGCGTGTTTGCGGCTTTGCCTACTGGCTCGGCAAGACAATCTTGGTCGGCGGCGGTTTCCGCGCCGCCGCCGCGGCCACGTAGGCGCCCGCAGGCGAAATCCGGCGGAAGCGCCGCTGGTCCTATGCGCGGGCCAGCCACACAAGGGCGACGCCCGCGGCGATTGCCGCAAGCCCCACCGCTCTCAGCATGTTCTCAGGCATCACCAGAACCTGCGCGGCCAGCCGCCGCGCAAGCGAGGGGAAGCCGCCATAGATCAGGCCCTCGATGACGAAGACAAGCCCTATGGCGACAAGGAAGTCGGACACCGGCGCTGCTTACTGGCTGGCGCCGGCTGTGGGTGCCCCGCTTGCAGCAGCCGGTGCGTTCGTGGTCGGTGCGTTCGTGGACGGCGCCGCGCCCGCTGCACCACCCGAAGGGCTGCGGAAGTAGCGGAAGAACTCCGACTGCGGCGACAGCACCATGGTGGTGTCGGCGCTGTCGAGCGCCTTGTTGTAGGCGTTCATCGAGCGGTAGAACTCGAAGAACTCAGGGTCGCGCTGGAAAGCGTCGGCGAAAGTGGCGTTACGCGCCGCCTCGCCCTCACCGCGCACGATCTCTGCTTCCTTCTGCGCTTCGGCAACCGTTTCCACGACCTCGCGGTCTGCGCGAGCGCGGATGCGCTGCGCCGCTTCGCGGCCGCGTGCCCGCAGCCTTTCGGCTTCGGCCAGGCGCTCGGCCTTCATGCGCTCGTAGGTCTGCTGCGAAACCTCGGCTGTCAGGTCTGTGCGGCGAATGCGCACGTCCTCGATCTCCAGCCCCAGCGAGGTGGCGTCGGGGCGAAGCTGGTCGCGCACTTCGCGCATCATCGAGGCGCGCTCTTCCGACAGCGCAGCTTCAAAGCCACGCACGCCGTAGACGCGACGCAGCGCCGCGTCGAGGCGGGTCTTCAGGCGCTGCTCGGCAAGCGTCACGCTTCCCGAAACGGCGGCGCGGAACAGGCGCGGGTTCTTGATGCGGTAGGCCACGAAAGCATCCACCTCATAGAACTTGCCGCCCGAAACCTGGACGCGGATGTTGTCGAGATCGAAGCGCAGGATGCGGTCATCCACATATTGCACCGTGTCGGCGTCGAACATCGAGAACGGCATCTTGAAGTAGATGCCGGGCTCGCTCTTGACGTCGACGATCTCACCGAAGCGCAACACGATGGCCTGCTGGCGCGCATTGACGACATAGACCGAGGAGTAGAGCAGCAACAGGATGACCGCTGCGATCACGCCGATGATTGGGAGACGGTTAGACATTACTTGTTGCCTCCTTGGGTCGCGTTCGGCGCGCGGTTCTGCAATTCCGGCAGAGGCAGATAGGGTATCACGCCCTGCCCATTACCCTGGTCGACGATGACCTTGTTGGCCCCCTTGAGAACCGATTCCATGGTTTCGAGGAACAAGCGCTGGCGGGTCACGTCGGGTGCCTTGGCATATTCGTCGTAGACGGAGATGAAGCGCTGCGCCTCACCCTCGGCCTCCTGGACAACGCGGTTCTTGTAGGCGGCCGCATCCTCGCGGATCTGCGCGGCCTGGCCTCGAGCCTGGCCCAGCTTCTGGTTGGAGTACTGGTTGGCCTCCTCCACGAAGCGGTCTTCGTCCTGTTCGGCGCGCTGCACCTCGTCAAAGGCGTCCGCGACTTCGCGCGGCGGGGCCGCATCTTCGATCGAGATCGCGTTGACCGCAATGCCGGCGCCATATTCGTCCAGCGTGCCCTGCACGGTGGAACGGACCGAGTCGGCGATGCCCTGGCGGTCATCGCGGAAGATGTCCTGCGCGGGACGGCGACCCACAACCTCGCGCATGGCGCTTTCGGACACCTGGCGCAGCATGCCGTCCGGGTCGGACACACGGAACAGATAGGCCTTCGGGTCGGAGACCTGGTAGGCCACCGAGAACTGCACGTTGACGATGTTCTGGTCACCCGAGAGCATCAGGCCCGAAGTCGAGCGGTCGGTGCCGCCGCCGATATTGATGAGCTTTTCGGCCATATTGGCCTTTTCGATGGTTTCGACCGGCCACCAGTGGAAATGCAGGCCGGGCCCGGAAATCTCTTCCTTCGGCTTGCCGAAGCGTAGCTCCACCGCCATCTCGTCCGGCTGGACGGTGTAGACGGCCTGGAAGGCCCAGAACACCACAAGCGCAACGGCAATCAGCCCGAACATGGCCGCCCCGCCGCCGTTTCCGCCGGGCAGAACATTCTTCAGGCGGTCCTGGCCGCGCCGGATGATGTCTTCAAGATCGGGAGGGGTGCCTTGCGGGCCGCCCGGGCCTCGAGATCCCTGGCCCCAGGGGCCACCGCTGTTTCCACCGCCGCCCCCCCATGGGCCGCCACCGCTCTGATTGTTCCAGGGCATGAATGTCCTTTCGGTTCAAAATCTTCCGGCCTTCGGCCAGGCGCCATGTGCACGTGCTTCCTTCTATAGGGACGCCGCCACGCGCTTTCAACGCGGCGACCGCGCGCATTCGTCGATTTGCTTACGAAACCGCCGCTTTAGGCTCTTTCATCGCATCGCGGCGCCGCTCGTAGACTGCATAGCGCGTCGCGTGGCTGTCTTTTTCGCCCGCCGGCACGTCGATCGCGCTGACAAGCTGCCAGATATCCGGATCGATGTCGGGAAAGCGCGTGTCGCCCTCAACCTCGGCCAGCACATGCGTGACATGCAGCCTGTCCGCCAGCGGCAGCGCCTCGCGGTAGATCTCGCCGCCGCCCACGACGCAGATCTCGTCGGCACCGGCCATGCAGCGCGCACGCGCGGTGGCCAGCGTTATGGCCTCGGCCAGCGAGCCGACTACCTCCGCGCCCTCGGCACGAAAATCCTTGTCCCGCGTCACTATTATATTCAGGCGGCCGGGCAGCGGCCGGCCGATACTCTGCCAGGTCTTGCGGCCCATGATGATCGGCTTGCCCATCGTGTCGGCCTTGAAGCGCTTCAGGTCGCTGGAAAGCCGCCAGGGCAGCCCGCCCTCGCGCCCGATCACGCCGTTTTCGGCTATGGCCACATAGATCGCTAGTCTCATCAATTGCCGCTCCCGTCTTGGCTGGCTTCAGCGCCTTCCGGGTCGGGATGGCTGAGGATCAGAATGTCGAGGTTGCGCTCGGGATAGAAATCCTGCGCCTTCATGCGAAAGGTGGTCGGGCCGATCTTCTCGACCTTGCTGCCGCAGAAGCTGATCAGGTTCTTCGCATCGCCCTTGTCGACGGTCAGCGTGAAGTCGCCGATGGTTCCCATGGCCCAGTTGCCGCCGGTCTTCAGAATGTAGGACAGGCGGTTCTCGTAAAGCGCCGGATAGTCGCTCGGGGCTGCCTTTACTGCCTTCAGAACGGCCTTCTCGAATGCCGCGTCCATGCAGTAGCGCCGCTTGTAGTCTTCATAGGTGGCTCCGGCGAGCCTGCCGCCGCCCATGAAAGTCAGGCCAACGCTGCCGCCCAGGCTCGGCTGGTAGCGGTGCGACACTTTCACCGCCTGGCCCGCCGGGAACACCGTGCGCCACCAATAGGTCGAGCGCAGCTGCCAGAAGGGCGACCGCTCGCGCTTCCAGCCCGAGCCGTCGTCATATTCTTCGATCATTATAATGCCGCGGTCGATCCAGTCGTCGGCGACCTCCTGCGGCAGCGCCTGCAGCGACTTGGTGGTTTCCGGACCGAACGGATAGAAGGGCACGCCGTGGGCCTTCAGCTCGTCGGAAATGTCGATGCCGACCGCCATCGCCCGATGCTCGAGTTCAGGCTGCACGTCCGTGCCGTCGACGAAGACCTCGAAGCCGAGGAAATTGTCGTCCTCGCGCTTCGGAATGGCCGGCATGAAATAGGGATTGCCGGTTATCTCAGGCATCGGAAAGGCCACGATGGTCGCCACGTCCTTGTCGGAAGTGTTGCGAAACACGTAGTCCACCGTGATCTTTTCGCGGGAAATGAACAGCTCTTCCTTTTCCATCGCCACGACATCGCTGCGCGACAGGATCAACCCGCCGGTGCCGAGCTCTGCAATGGAGTCGTTGGCCAGCGCCGGGGCCGGAGCCAGGAACGGCAAGGCGAACATCAGGCGGCGGAACATGGAAAAATTCTCCTCGCGCAGCGCCTGGCACGAGTCGGCCGACGCGGCGGTATCTAACCCTCCGGTCGAAGCACAATCAAAGCAAAAGGCGCGGCTGCCGGACTTTCCACAAGCGCTCGCGCCGCATCTCAGCTGTCGGGGTGAGGCAATTTCGCGGTTGATCTCGGCATTTCTGCACTAGCGAGGCGCTGCATCGTGCAATAGACGGAAGCCGGATATCCTTGGCCGGGCTCCCGTCCCAAGGCCGGAACGCCGCCGCGTGGTTTCTCGCCTGCGGCTGTCCTCGTGGAAAAGTATAGAAGGTATTTGAGATGCTGGGCTGGTTTCGGGCGCTGATGCCGCGGGAAGACCGCTTCTTCGATCTGTTCACACGGCATTCCCAATTGGTGGTCAGCGGCGCCGAAGCCCTGCAGGGCCTGCTGGCCGGCGGCGAAGAGGTCGAGAAATACGGCCGGCGGATCGTCGAACTGGAAACCCAGGCCGACGCCATTACCCACGAGGTGATGCTGGCCGTGCGGCGCAGCTTCATCACCCCGTTCGATCGCGGCGACATCAAGGACCTGATCCAGTCCATGGACGATGCCATCGACATGATGCGCAAGACCGTGAAGACGGTCAGCCTGTATGAACAGAAGCGGTTCGATCCGCTGATGCAGGATATGGGCAGCATCATCGTCTCTGCCGCACGGCTGATCGACGAGGCGATCCCGCTTCTCAACAAGGTCAACCCGAACGCCCCGCGGCTTGCGGCGATCACCGAGGAGGTGACGCGCATCGAGGGTCGCTCCGATGAGCTGCACGACCAGGGCTTGAAGGAGCTGTTCCGCGTCCACGGCCACAGCGATCCGATGGCCTATCTCATCGGCAGGGAGATCTACGGACATCTCGAAAAGGTGGTCGACAGCTTCGAAGACGTCGCGGACGAGATCAGCGGCATCGTCATCGAGAACATATAGCGCCTCGTGATGGATGCCTCCCTCGCCTTTCCGCTGCTGGCCGGCCTGATCGCGGTCGCACTGTTCTTCGACTTCCTCAACGGCCTGCACGACGCCGCCAATTCCATCGCCACCATCGTTTCCACGCGGGTGCTGCGGCCGCAATATGCGGTCGCATGGGCGGCGTTCTTCAACTTCATCGCCTTCCTGTTCTTCGGCCTGCATGTGGCCCAGACGCTGGGCACCGGCATCATCAATGCCGAGATCGTCAATCCGCAGGTGATCTTCGCCGCCCTCATGGGCGCGATCATCTGGAACATCCTGACCTGGATCTTCGGCATTCCCTCGAGCAGCTCGCATGCGCTCATCGGCGGCCTGGTTGGGGCTGGCGTGGCCAAGGCCGGCGGCGGCGCGGTGGTGTGGACGGGCCTGCTCAAGACCTCGGCGGCGATCGTGATGTCGCCGATGGTCGGTTTCCTGCTTGCGCTGAGCCTGGTGCTGTTCGTGTCCTGGCTGTTCATCCGCCAGACGCCGTTTGCGGTCGACCGTACCTTCCGCGTCATGCAATTCATCTCGGCGTCGCTCTATTCGTTGGGCCATGGCGGCAACGACGCGCAGAAAACCATGGGCATCATTGCGGTGCTGCTGTTCTCGCAGGGCTATCTCGGCAGCGAATTCTACGTGCCATTCTGGGTCGTCATCACCTGCCAGAGCGCCATGGCGCTCGGCACGCTGTTCGGCGGCTGGCGCATCGTCCACACGATGGGCTCGAAGATCACGCGGCTAAATCCGATGCAAGGCTTTTGCGCCGAAACCGGCGGCGCCATCACCCTGTTCATGGCGACATGGCTCGGCATTCCGGTTTCCACCACCCACACCATCACCGGCGCCATCATCGGCGTCGGCGCGGCACGCCGTGTGTCGGCGGTGCGCTGGGGCATCGCCGGGAATATTGTGATTGCCTGGGTGGTCACCCTGCCCGCGGCGGCGGCCATCTCGGCGCTCACCTATTTCGCCGTCGGTTTCTTCGCGTGACCGCGGAATGAAAAACGGGAGCGGCCGCTTGTTTCAGGCCGCTCCCGCTTCCTCAGGCTCGCATGGCTTCGCGCCTCACACTGCAATCGGCGCGCGAATGTTCGGGTCGGCCTGATAGTTCTCCAGCCGGAAATCCTCGAAGCGGAAGGCGAACAGGTCGTTCACCTCCGTATTGACCCACATCGTGGGCAGTGGCTTCGGCGTGCGCGAAAGCTGCTCGCGCGCCTGCTCGAAATGGTTCGAGTAGAGGTGCGCATCGCCCAGCGTATGAATGAACTCGCCCGGCTTCAGCCCGCTCACCTGCGCCACCATCATCGTGAGCAACGCATAGGAGGCGATGTTGAAGGGTACGCCGAGGAAAATGTCTGCCGAACGCTGGTAGAGCTGGCAGGACAGCCGCCCTTCCGAAACATAGAACTGGAACAGGCAGTGGCATGGAGGCAGCGCCATCTCGTCAACCTCGGACGGGTTCCAGGCCGAGACGATCAGCCGCCGCGAATTGGGGTTGTTGCGCAACTGCTGCAGAAGGTTCGCGATCTGGTCGATGCGCTCGCCGTTCGGAGCCGGCCAGGAACGCCACTGCGCGCCATAGACGGGGCCCAAGTCGCCATTCTCGTCGGCCCATTCGTCCCAGATCGTCACGCCATGATCGTGCAGATACTTGATGTTGGTGTCGCCGGCCAGAAACCAGAGCAGTTCGTGGATGATCGACTTCAGGTGCAGCTTTTTCGTGGTGGTGACGGGAAAGCCATCGGCCAGGTCGAAGCGCATCTGGTAGCCGAACACCGAGCGCGTGCCGGTTCCGGTACGGTCGCTGCGGTCCACGCCGGTTTCGAGCACGTGTTTCAGGAGGTCGAGATACTGGCGCATTGTTCCGCTTCGATTCGGGGAATGGTCGGGGAAAGCTAATTATAGCGTAAGCCCCGGCTCGCGCCATGCCAACCGGGGCTCATTTCGCGCCTTCTGCCGAGCGGCAGCGTGGGACGCACGCCAAATCAGAGCGCAGCCAACTGTCCCAGCTCCTTCGCGGCAAGGTAATAGAAGGTCACGCGGCTCTTGGTGCGGTCGGCCGACATGGTCTTGCAGACCTTCTCCATCGCGGCATCTGCCTGGGCGTCGTCGGCCACGCCCAACTTCCGGACGATCCAGCTTTCCTTGACGCGCTCCAGTTCCTTGGGATCGGTGCAGGACACCATCGAGGAATCGCGATTGCGCAATGCGATCCCCAGATGCTTCACGATCTTGTCGACCGCCGCAGCGTCGGCGTTGGCATCGTATTTCTTCACGTCTGCGAGATAGTCGGTCATGGGTATCCCCTCGTTGAACAACAACAGGATTTTCGCCCCCGCGGACCGCAAACCGGGCGTTTCCGCGTCCTTCCCACCGTCGCGAAGCTTCCGCGGGGACCAGCGTCGTGTCAAGCACGTGCCGGCGGCGGATAACGCAGATGGGCCCTTTTATTTTTAGCAGACCCTGCCTATATTCGCGCTGTCAGCTTGCCTGACTATGGCAATAAATGGGCGATGCAATAAACCGTTCGGACCCGGGGGCGGTACCCGGCGCCTCCACCAAAAACCGCTTTTTGGAGCGGCTTTTGATGGGGGCGAAATAGGATCGACGAAGGCGTAAAGATCGTACTTTTGCTCGGCATTGTACCACCGTTATCGGGCTATTCTTATAGTTGCCAACGACAACTATGCGGAAGCACGTCTCGCTGCTTAATGCGGCGCGATAGCTTCAAATCAAGCCCTAGCGGTTCGCACCTCTAGGCGGGGTTCGGAGGTACCTGGCAACAGAAACCTCCACTTCTCCCTCGAAGTTGCGCCGCTTTCTTCACCCGTTGGATCAGGGCGCAGCTAACCCGTTCGGACCCAAGGAATTCCGCCGGCCGGTTGCTAACCTGGCGGTAACTTTTCCAGACCGCGACCGGCCCTGTGCCTGTTGCGCTCGTGCGCTATATGCGGTTTACGATAGGGCCGAGCTTGAGTACAGCTAGCCAACTCGATTCACCGGAAGCACGCCCGCATATGCCCGAAGACCAGATTCGCTACGATATTCTTGCCCAGGAAGCGCTGCGGGGCGTCATGCGCAAGGTGCTCGGAGAGGTGGCCCGCACCGGCCTGCCGGGCAACCACCACTTCTTCATCACCTTTCTTACCGGCGCGCCCGGCGTTCGCATCTCCAGTCGGCTGCGCGAACGCTACCCCGAGCAGATGACCATCGTCATCCAGTTCCAGTATTGGGACCTCAAGGTCAGCGAGACCGGCTTTGAGATCGGCCTGTCCTTCTCCGACATACCCGAGAAGCTCGAGATCCCCTTCTCCGCCGTGCGCGGCTTCTACGATCCTTCCGTGAACTTCGAACTGGAGTTCGACGTCAAGATCGAGGGCCTCATCGATTCCATCGAGGAAGAGCCCGAGCCCGAAGTACCTGCCAAGCGGCAGAAGAGCGCTCCGGCCAAGGCCGAGAGCGGCAAGAAGGCGGCAAAATCCTCCGAAGCCGAAAGCGAAGCCCCCGCCAAGGGCGCGGACGTCGTTTCGCTGGACGCGTTCCGCAAGAAATAGGAGGCCCGGCAATTGGCGGAAATCGTCAATCTTCGCCAAGCCCGGAAAAACAAGGCGCGCGCCGAAAAGGAACGCGCCGCGGAGCAGAACCGCATCCTGCACGGCCGCACCAAGGCCGAGAAGACCCGCGACCGCCAGACCGCAGACACGGCTGAGCGTTTCCTCGACGGCCACCGGCGCGAGCGCGGCACCGAAGCTCCCTCACCCTCCTCGGGCGACGACCGGTGAGCCTGGTGCGCAAGCACTCGGTGACGATCCGCGGCCACCGCACCAGCTATTCGCTCGAACAGCCCTTCTTCGACGACCTGGCGACCATCGCCGCCGAGCGCAATGTACCGCTGGCGGCCCTCGTCGCGGAAATCGACGAAACGCGCCCGCGCGAGGCGAATCTCTCCTCCGCCCTGCGGCTCCATGTTCTGGAGTGGGCCAAGCGCAAAAGTGCCGCCGTGCCGGGCACGTCTGCGGAAGCGCGCACCATGTACGGGCTTATCGTCAGGATGGTCGCGCAGCCCGGCAAGCGCGACGAACTGGTCGCCATCATGCAGGCAGGCACGGCGAACATGCCAGGCTGTCTCAGCTATGTCGTCGCCACCGACCCCGCCCACGACGACGCCATCTGGATCACCGAAGTCTGGGTCGACGAGGCCAGCCACAAGGCGTCACTGGCCCTGCCCCAGGTGCAGGCGGCGATCGAGAAGGCGCGCCCCCTGATCGCCGGTTTCGACAGCCGCACCGTCACCGCGCCAATTGCGGACGGTGGGCTGGACGGCAGGGACTAGCCGCTGGCAAGAGGCCGGCTACTTCAGCGAGAGCCGGGTTCCGCTAAAGAAAAGTGCGCGGCGCCTCTCTAAAGCTTCGCCACCAGCGCCGCCAACTGGTCGGCACAGCGGCCCCAGCCCTCATGAAAACCCATTTTTTCATGCGCGTCGCGGTCTTCCACCGTCCAGTGGCGGGCGCGGGCCGTGTATCTCGTTTTGCCGCCCACATCCTCAAAGGTCAGCACTCCGGTAAAGAACGGCTTTGGCGACGGCTGCCACGCCTCCGTAAAGGCGTCGGTGAACACGAGCTTTTCGTTTTCCACCACCTCAAGATAGATACCGCGGTTCGGATAGTCGTTGCCCTCGGGATCTCGCATCACGATCAGGCTGGAGCCGCCGGGACGCACGTCGAGTTCGGCCGCTGGCGTGGTCCAGGGCAGTGGCGCGAACCACTGTTTGAGCAGTTCTGCGTCGGTCCATGCGCGGAAAACCTTCTCCCGCGGCGCATCAATGATGCGGGTCAGCACCAGTTCGCGGTCGGAAGTCGGGGTGGTTTCGATTGCGGCGGTCATTCTCGTCTCCACGGTTGGTCGCTTTCCACTCTAGACGCATGAACCGGCAGAAACCCGACAGCGGTATGCACTTTTTCCGCATTACGGCCGCCGTGGCGCTCTCATCTAGCCGCCGCCGTCCTGCAGGTTGCGCAGCAGCTCTTCTATCGATTCGGGATCGAAGGTGTTCGCTCCACCGGGCGCCAGCTGGTTCGGCCTCGGCGGTGGCGGCAGGGGCTCTCGCTCGATACCGGGCGCCTGCTCCAACTTCCATTCCGCCTCCGCCTTGGCCCTGGCCGCGGCTTCGGCCTTCGCCTTCTTCTCTGCCTCCGCCTTCGCCTTGGCCGCAGCTTCGGCTTCAGCCCGCGCCTTGGCTTCAGCTTCGGCCTTCTGCGCTGCCGCCTGCTCGGCGGCTCTCGCCTCGGCCTCTGCCTTTGCCTTTGCTTCGGCTTCCGCCTTTGCCTGGGCTTCGGCTGCGGCGCGTGCCCTCGCCTCGGCCTCCGCCTTCAGCCTCGCCTCCTCCGCCTCGCGTCGGCGCTTTTCCTCGGCGGCGCGTTCGCGCTCCTGCTGCAGCGCGGTGTAGTAGCGCGCCTCGCGGCGCAGGCGCTGCTTTTCCAGCACCTCCGCCTGCATGGCCTCAACTCTCGCCTGCTCGCGCTCCAGTGCGCGCTGCGTCAGGAACTGGCCGAGCGGATCGCTGTCCAGCGTCCGCCTCGGTGCGGCAAGCGGACCCGAAAGGCTGAAGCGCAGGCTGGGTTCCGAGCCCACCAGCGCCTCGTCGCCCGGCGCGTAGGCAATCGTGCCATCTGCTGCCACCGTGCCGGCATTGAGGTCGGCGCGCAGGTCGCTCGAAAGCCTCGCCTTAGGCGTTTCGAAGCTGAAGGGCGGCGCGCGCAGCACGCCCGCAGCCACGCTGAAGGCTATGTCGGCATCGCCGGCCGCAAGGCTCCCGGAAGCGACGATCTCCGGCGCGAAAGCCGCCGTGCGCGCCGCGTTGACGTCACGGCCGATGGCGTCTGCCTTTTCGATCAGGGTCGGCAATGCTTCGGGGTTCACCCCCGGAACCACGAGCCCTTTCAGCGAGGCCGTGCCCGAGCCGGAAAGCGCGGCGACCAGACCGTTTACCGACTTGCCGCTTGCCGAAAGCGCGGCGGCGATATCGGCGCGGCCCGCCAGCCCGGTTTCGGGCAGGGCCGCCGCGAGATCGGCACCATCCAGCTTTAGTTGGCCGGATACCAGGCCTGTGCCGCCGTTGTTCTTGATCTCGAACAGCCCCTTGAGCCGGCCATCGAAGAGCTTTGCCTCCACATCGGAAAGCCGCAGTCCCTCCTCGTCCAGTTTCAGCGCAAGCCGGGCATCGTGGGCGGTGTTCGTTCCGGCTGTGATGATGTTGGCAACCGTGAGGTCGAGATTGGCGGCAAAGGACGCCAACGGCTTCGGCTGGAAGGCAACCTCCGACCAGCCCTTGCCGGTGGACGCAACCGCCTGCTCGCCGAGCACCATCGCAATGGCCGGATCGAGGTTCAACTCGTCCAGCGCCAGCGCGCCGGTCAGCTGCGGCACGCCGTTCTTCGCCTGAACATTGACCGCGCCCGAAACCGCGCCCTCGTTGACAGCGCCTTCGATCTTGTCGAGCACCAGCAGGCCGCTTTCGTAGTCGGCCTCGGCGGAGAGCGTCAGCGGCGTGCCCATGCCCATGCCGGGCAAGCCGAATCCCACCGTCATCATCCACGGCTCGATGTCCTGGGCGTCGAGCTTCACGTCGCCTTTCGCGCGCGCCTGCCCTTCGGAATAGCCCGTCGTGCCCCCAAACGAGGTTGAAAAGCCGTCGCCGCCGAAGCGGAACTTTGTGTCCAGTCCGCCCGCCGCCGTGCCCTTAGCAGAGAGGGAAAGCTCGCCGGGGCCCGTCAGGCCGAGCGGCAGCGTCGGCAGGCCAGCAAGCGCCATCAGCGCGGTGGCGTCGTCATTGTGCGCCGACAGCGATAGGTCGAGCGGAGCGCGGTCGAGTTCGTCGGGTGTACCCTTGGCAGAAAGCGAGGCCGAGATCGCCGAGCCGCCGGCACTGCCCTCCACGCTCAGTGTCAGCCCGGTGTCGCCCTCGCCGTTGGCCACAGCGCTGGCCACCACATCGATGCGCGCATCCTCGAACAGGCCATGATGCGCGGCCGCGCGGGAGGCCAGGCCCGCCAGCAGCAAGTTTTCCGGATAGTGCTGCGCCGCCAGCCCGATCAGCGGTGCCAGGTCGACCGAAACGATCGAGGCGTCCAGATTGCCGGTCGGGCTCTGCGGAAAGTCCTTGATCCGGCCCGTCGCGCTCAGCGAAGCACCGGCTAGCCCCTCGACCGACAGCCGGTCGATCTCCAGCAGGCCGCTGCGCAGCCTCAGCGCCGTGTCTATTCTGTCGGCGGTCAGCCCGCCTGCCGAAACCGGCCCGGCCTTGATGTCGAAATCGAGGTCGCGGTCGGCAAAACGGTTGGCGCCCTTGTCGCTGACGAAGAGCGAGGCGAAGGCCGAAAGCCCGTCAACGTCCAGCGCCTCGCCGTCGAGCGTGATTTCCACCGACGGGCGCATCTCGGCCGGCTGCCGGCTGTCTATACGTCCCGAAAACTTCGCCTTGCCAAGCATCAGTTCAAGGTCGTCGAAGACCTGGCGCTGCTCGGTCATGTCGACATTGGCCTTGAAGCCGGCGGCAGGCAGGCGACGGATCGCCTCATCGACATCAGAGGCCACCCAGGCGGCAAAGCCGGAAGGCTGCCCCACCGCAAGCAGCAGCGAACCCTTGAAGCCCAAATCGCCGTCGGTGCGCAACAGGCCATCGGCCTCCAGCGTCGTGCGGCCTGGCAATGTCGCGGCCAGCGACTTTACCGCCCAGCCGCCCTCGGCGGGCTCGGCCGACAGGCGCACGTCACGCACCGTGGTGTCGCCAGCCACGATCGCCGGAAGATTGACTTCGATGCTGCCGGGCATGCCAGGCTTGGGCAGGTTGGAAAGCGCCTTTTCCAGCGCGGAGATGCGCTCCGCCAGTGTCAGCCCCGCGTCGGCTTCGTCGCCAGCGACCGCTTCGTCGAAGCGCACCTGAGCGCCCTTGGCCTCGATGGAAAAGCGGGGGGCGGTGCCGAGATCGATGAAAGCCGTGCCGTCGGCCGTATAGGGGTTGTCCAGCGGCCCGGTCTCGAAGCGGAAATTGTCGATGCCAAGCTTGCGATGGTCCAGCGAGAACTGGCCGTTCAGCCGAAAGCCCGGCTCAGCTTTCAAGCCTGCCGCCTTGACCATCTCGCCGTCGCTGCCGCGCAGTTTTTCAGCCGCACGCTCCTCGCCGAGGATCTTGAACTGGCCCGAATAGAGCGCAGCACCGTTTTCGATCCGGGCATTGCCGTCGGCCTCGATGGCGACCGGATAGTGCTCGGGCTCAGCCCTCACCTTGACGCGCAGCTGGCCGTTTTCCTCGTCAAACGTGCCGGTGGAGGCAGAAATTGCGGTCCGCATGCCGTCCACCAGCGCTGTACCGTTGGCCCGCCACGGACCGGCAAGCGACTTGGCCGAGATTTCCGTATTGATCTCGGTCAGGCGATGCTCGCGCCCGCCGGCGGCGTGGCGGATCACGACCTGCCCGTCGGTGACGGTCAGCTTTTCCAGCGCGATCCGCTTCGGGTCGAAGGGCGAAGACGGCCGCATCGCCCAATCAACCGTGCCATCAGCCGCGATGTCGATCGTCGCTCTCGGACGCACCAGCCGCATGTCGAAGATCAGCAATTCGCCGCGCATGAATGGCGCCAGCTCGGCATCCATCGAGAATTTTTCGACCGTCATCGCGGGCTCGCCCTTGGCAGGCCCGCCCACGGCGACATCCGAGAAGGTTACCGACGGAAACGGCAGCAGGCGCGCAGTGGCGGTCCCTTCCACCGTCACCTGGCGCCCGAGAATCACGCTCGCCTCGCGCTCGAAATCGGCGCGATAGGAGGTCCAGTCGACAAAATACGGAGCCACCAGCGCCGCAGTCAGCGCCAGTACGATCAATCCGCCCACAAATACAAAAAGTCGGGCCAGCATCTCACTCCGACAAATCGCCCCAAACGCTCCTGCACTCTACCCGTATGAGCGTGTCGATAAAGAGGCATCTTGGCCGGATGCACAGAACCCGCCCGCCTGCACGATGGGGCACCTCGGTTGGCGGCTGCCTCCGATCAAAGCGCGTGATGGCCGCGCGTGTCGCGCTTGGCCTGCGCGACCTTGCCGGCCTTGCGCTGGCGGCCAAGCTCCATCGGCCGGATCAGGTTCTTGGTCTTGCCGCTTTCCACCGCGCGCATGCCGCTATGTGCATGGCGCGTGTTGAAGTCCGCCTCCCGCGCCTCAGCCTGCTGCTTCATGGCCAGCGCCCGGCGAGAGTTCTCGATCTGCTGCATGCTTGCCGCGAGCTGTTGGCGGCGCTCCACCTCCGTATTCACGCGACGCATGGCCATGGCAAGCACTGCGAGCTTGGTGCGCGATCCCGCATCGCCGGTCACGGGCTTGGCGCCTTTCGGCACCCCCTTGCCGCGGATTTCGCGGCGGCGGCGAAACACATCGCCTTGCGCCTTGTCGCGCCGCTCGCGCATCAGCTTGACCAGGTCGTGGAGTTCGGCGTCGGAAAGGTTCTGGATTAGCGGGTGGTGGGATTTTTCCACCAGCTCGCGCTCGTCGCCGTTCAGGGCCCGGGCTTCTTCCTTGCGTGAAATGGCCATCTCGCTTGCTCCTCGTCGGTGCGCCTGCAGCGCGTTCCGGATTTCGGGCTGAGCAAGAAAATGTTTGGCACAATGCCGGAGCAGTCAAGGGGCAAGGGCGGGGCGGAAAGCTTCCGCCCTCGACGTCAGCGCGGCAGGATCTTCCCCGGATTGAGGATGTTTTGCGGGTCCAGCGCGGCCTTGATCGAGCGCATTACGTCAACCGCCTCGCCGAGCTCATGCTCCAGGAAACCCATCTTGCCCTGGCCGATGCCGTGCTCGCCGGTGCAGGTGCCGTCCATGGAAATGGCGCGCATGTTCAGGCGGCCGACGAATTCCTCCGCCTGCGCCACCTCCTTCGGGTCGCTCGCGTCCATCAGCACCATAACGTGGAAATTGCCGTCGCCGACATGGCCGACGATCGGCGCGATCAGACCCATGCGGGCGATGTCAGCCTCGGTTTCGGCGATGCATTCGGCCAGCCGCGAGATCGGCACGCAGACATCGGTCGAAAGCCCCTTCGCACCTGGCCGCAGCGTCAGCGAGGCCCAATAGGCCTCGTGCCGGGCCTTCCACAGTCTTGTCCGCTCCTCGGCCACGCTGGTCCACAGGAACGGCCCGCCGCCATGCTCGGCAGCGATCTCGCCAAAGCTCTGTGCCTGCTCGGCCACGCTCGCCTCGCTGCCGTGGAACTCCACGAACAGGCACGGGCTTTCGGGATAGTCGAGCCGCGAATGCTGCTTGATCGCCCGCATCTGCAACTGGTTGACCAGTTCTATGCGCGCCACCGGAATGCCCATCTGGATCGTCGCGATCACCGCGTTGCAGGCCGCTTCCACCGACGCAAACGGGCAGACGCCGCCCGAAATCGCCTGCGGGATGCCATAGAGTTTTAGGGTCAGCGAGGTGATGATGCCGAGGGTGCCTTCCGAGCCCACCAGAAGCCGCGTCAGGTCGTAGCCGGCCGCGCTCTTCTTGGCGCGCCGGGCGGTGGTGATCGCGCGGCCGTCGGCCATCACAGCCGTCAGCGCCAGCACGTTGTCGCGCATGGTGCCGTAGCGCACCGCATTGGTGCCGGAAGCGCGCGTTGCCGCCATGCCGCCGAGGCTGGCATTCGCGCCCGGATCGATCGGGAAGAACAGGCCGGTGTCGCGCAGATGGGTGTTCAGGGCCTCACGCGTCACGCCGGGTTCCACCACGCAGTCGAGATCCTCGGGGTGGACGGCGAGGATGCGGTTCATGCGTGAGGTGTCGAGCGAGATGCCGCCGCCCGGCGCATTCACATGGCCCTCGAGCGAGGTGCCGGTGCCGAAGGCGATCACCGGCACCCGGTGCGCCGCGCAGGCCCGCACGATCTCCTGCACCTCCTCGGTGGTTTCGGGAAACACCACCCCGTCCGGCGCCTGGGTGGGGATATAGGTGGTGGTGTGCGCGTGCTGCTCGCGCACCGATGCGCCCGTCTGCAGGCGCTCGCCGAAACGCTGCTTGAGGATGCCCAGCACCGCCGCAATGCCATCCTCGTCGCGTTCAACCATCGCCACGTCGCTAAGAGCCATGCTTTCCTCCGCTATTGGACCATGAGCGGCCGGCGAGAAGAGTCTAAGTGTGTTGCATTCAACAACCGCCAAATGAGGAAGCTGTCAATGACTATCCAGGCCCCGTTCGTCTCCCAGGAGATGGAGATCGAGAAAGACTGGATCGACTACAACGGCCATCTCAACATGGCCTATTACAACGTGATCTTCGACCGCGGCTCCGACGGGGCGCTGGAGCTGCTAGGCATGGGGGCGGACTATGCCCGCGACCGCAAGCTCACGATCTACACGGCGGAAGTGCACATCTGCTACGTGCGCGAACTGCATCTGGGCGACAAGGTCACGGTCAGCTTCCAGCTCATCGACCATGACGAGAAGCGCCTGCGCGCCTATCAGGAAATCCGCCATGTCGACGGCTGGCTGGCCGCCACCTCGGAAACGCTGTCGCTGCATATTGACATGTCGGGCCCGAAGGTCGCCCCCTTCCCCGCAGACATCCAGGCCAAGGTCGACGCCATGGGTGCCGCTCACGCCGCCTTGCCGATGCCAGAGCGCGCCGGCCGCTCCATCGCCATCAAGCGCAAGAACGGCTGAACGCCTAAGCCACCTTCCTGCGACACCGCGCCGCTCACCCCGCGGAATGGCCGACGGCGGGCATCACGCGATGCCTGCCGCGACGGCGCATTTGCGCTGAACAAGCGCGGGAAATCGCGCCAATCGTTAAAATTTTAACGGAGAGGGACACATTAACCTTAAGGGTTTTTGCACAGTTTGAGCCAAGGGGCGGATTGATCCCACCCGCGTGGCGGGCACAATCCCGACGATTCGACTCAACGACCGGAACGGTGGCGGGCGGCAACGTTCGGAGAATTTGCATGAAGATTGACGTGGCGCAGCTCTCCAGCCGCCTTGCATCCGACCACTCAATAAGTGACTATGATTTCTGGCGTGCGTTGAAGACAATAAACAACGAGCTCTATCGCATTGAACGTCTTCAGCTTCCTATCCCGATGAAGATGATCTATGCCCGCGCCATCATTACATCTGCCAGAAACCAGCGTCGCCGCAAGGTAAACTGACTCTGTGCTTGCGCCGCCTGCAAGGCGTAAGCGCCTCCGCAGCACCTCCCCCTCCCGAAAAATCTGTTTTTGAAGCGAGCCCCGCCCGAGAGAATCAGGCCGCGCTCGCCCACTTCGCGTTAACCAAGCAGGCGTGCTGGCGTTAACGAAGGTTGAGAGGCTTGCGCCTCACTCCGCAAGCTTTTCCTTGAGGAAGGCAATCGTGCGCCCCCATGCGAGATCGGCCGCCGCCTTGTTGTAGCGCGCTTCGGAGGTGTCGTTGTTGAAGGCATGCTGGGCGCCCTCATAGACGTAGATCGTGAACTTCTTTCCCTGCGCCTCCAGCGCTTGCCTGTAGGGCTCGATGCCGGCGTTGATGCGCTCGTCCATGCCGGCATAGTGAAGCAGCAGCGGCGCATGGATGTTCGCCACGTCCTCGGTTTTGGGCTGGCGGCCGTAATAGGCCACCGCCGCGTCGAGGTCCGGCGCGTTCACCGCCAGATCGTTGACCACGCCGCCGCCCCAGCAGAAGCCCACGGCACCAACCTTGCCGTTGCCGCCGTCGATCTGCTTCAGATAGGCCACGGTGGCCAGCCCGTCCGCGACGGTCTGGTCGGGCGCGAGCCGGGCAAACATTTCGCGCGCCTTGTCCTCGTCCGACGGCGTGCCGCCAAGCGGCGAAAGGAAGTCGGGCGCCAGCGCGATAAAACCTTCCAGCGCGATGCGCCGCGCCACGTCGCGTATGTGCGGGTTCAGGCCCCGGTTCTCGTGGATGACGATGACCGTGCCGAGATTGCCGCCCGCGGCAGCCGGGCGCACCAGATAACCCTTCATTTCGCCCTTGGAGCCCGGATAGGTGATGTCCTGGCCCTTCACCCGCGCATCGTCCTCCGCAACGATCGCCGCCTGTGCAGCATTTGCAGCCAGCAGCGGCGCGATCGCGGCGGCTGCCGCGCCTGAGCCTGCCAGCTTCGTCAGCTTCTCCATGAAGCCGCGCCGGTCGAGCGTCAGATGCGTGTATTCGTCATAGGCGTCGATCATTGCCTGCGTAATGGCCGGTCTGTTCATCGCTTCCTCCTGCCTCCCGTTCCATCGAGCAAATATGCGAGCGACGGGCATGGTCCAGCCTCATCAAATTTTCGTCAATCGGTGTCAGCCCGGCGGCATCGCCACATCTCAGGGACAAGGCTTCTATTGCGGGCTCGCCATCTGGCGAACCAGCGCGTGTTTCCCGCAGATGCCGCTGTCGGCACAGCCTGATCGTGCCGGAACAGGCGACAACGTCAACGAAGGAGAAGTGCGATGACCTTCAGGACCTTGCTGTCAGCAAGCGCCTTGGCAATCGGCGCAGCATTCCTGGCATTTCCCACCTACGGCTTCGCCGCCAACGCTACCGCCGCCCAGATAGTCCCGGTGGCAGCAACAACGAGCCCGAGCGGCCAGCAGCATCAGCCGCGCAAGATGGGCTTCCGGCAACGCGTGCACGAATGCAAGGCCGAGTGGAAGGCCGACAAGGCATCCGGCAAGATATCGGGCAACGAAACCTGGAAGAAATACTGGAAGAACTGCAACATTCGGCTGAATACCAGCCAGTGAGGCCGCAAACCATGAACGCACAGGAAATCATAGTCGCGGTTTCGAACCAAAGCGGCCTCGACCAGGCCAGGGCGGAAATGGCCGTTGGCACCATATTGTCGATGTTCGAGCACGAGGCGGGCGAAGAGCGCGTCGCAGGGCTCTTCGCCGCCGTCCCCGGCGCGGAAGACCTGGCGCATAGCTACGACGTCATGGCCGCCGCCCAGTCCGGCGGCGAAAGCGGCGGGCTTCTGGGTTCCATCACCTCGGCGATTGGCGGGCTTCTGGGCGAAAAGGCCGGCGCTCTGGTGAACGGCATCGCGCAGCTTCGCGCCAGCGGGCTCGACGCCGACCAGATCAAGCAAGCCGGACAAACCCTGTTCCAGAAGGCCGAACAAGCCGCCGGTCCGGATACGATCAAGCAGATCGTCGACTCCATTCCCGGGCTGAAGAGCCAGATCGGGCTCTGATCCCGCCCCCTCCTCGCTTGCACGCGGAAGTGCCGGCCCCGGCCTTCCGCGTCAACCATGGGCACAAAACGGCAACATCGCTGGCCTTTCGGCCCCGAATCACTACATTCGGTGGAAATGTCAGATTTTCCCGACGACATCCCCTTCTTCGATGAGCCCGGTGCGCCCGCCCCGCGCCCTGCCGGCGCGCCTGCGCCCGGCGGCATTGCCGCGCGCGCCATGGCCGCGCGCCAGGCCTCCGCGCCCGATTATCTGAACGGCCTCAACGCCGAACAGCGGCTGGCGGTCGAAACCACCGAAGGCCCCGTGCTGGTGCTCGCCGGTGCCGGCACCGGCAAGACGCGCGTGCTCACCACCCGGATCGCGCATATCCTCGCCACCGGCCGCGCCTTCCCTTCGCAGATCCTGGCCGTGACCTTCACCAACAAGGCGGCGCGCGAGATGAAGCAGCGCATCGGCCTGCTGGTCGGCGAAGCGATCGAGGGCATGCCCTGGCTCGGCACCTTCCACTCCATCGGCGTGAAGATGCTGCGCCGCCATGCCGAGCTTGCCGGCCTGCGCTCCGACTTCACCATCCTAGACACCGACGACGTCATCCGCCTCATCAAGCAGCTCATCCAGGCCGAGGGGCTGGACGACAAGCGCTGGCCGCCGCGCCAGTTCGCCATGATGATCGATGCGTGGAAGAACAAGGGCCTCGGTCCTGCCGAAATTCCCGAGGGCGACGCCCGCGCCTTCGCCAACGGCAAGGGGCGCGAGCTCTACAAGGCCTATCAGGAGCGGTTGCAGACGCTGAACGCCTGCGACTTCGGCGACCTGCTCTGCCACCCGATCCGCATCTTCCGCGCGCATCCCGACGTGCTGAAGGAATATCACCGCCGGTTCAAATACATCCTCGTCGACGAGTACCAGGACACCAACACCGCGCAATATATGTGGCTGCGCCTGCTAGCGCAGGAAACCGGCGCCCCGGGTAAAAAGAATGTCTGCTGCGTGGGCGACGACGACCAGTCGATCTATGGCTGGCGCGGCGCGGAGGTCGACAACATCCTGCGCTTCGACAAGGATTTTCCGGGCGCTGTCGTCATCCGGCTGGAGCGCAACTACCGCTCCACCGCCCATATACTGGGTGCTGCCTCGCACCTCATCGCCAACAATGAGGGCCGGCTGGGCAAGACGCTGTTCACCGACGTCGCCGACCCCGACGACTCCAAGGTCAACGTCCACGCCGCATGGGATTCGGAAGAGGAAGCCCGCGCCATCGGCGAGGAGATCGAGCAGCTCCAGCGCAAGGGCCATGCGCTGAACGACATGGCCATCCTCGTGCGTGCCTCCTTCCAGATGCGCGAGTTCGAAGACCGTTTCGTCACGCTCGGCCTCAACTACCGCGTTGTCGGCGGCCCGCGCTTCTACGAGCGGCAGGAAATCCGCGACGCCATGGCCTATTTCCGCGTCGTCGCGCAACCGGCCGACGACCTCGCCTTCGAGCGCATCGTCAACGTGCCCAAGCGCGGGCTTGGCGAAGCCGCCATCCGCCAGATCCACGACACGGCGCGCGCCCTGCGCATCCCCATGCTGGAAGCGGCGGGCAATCTTGCCGAAAGCGACGAGCTGAAGCCCAAGCCGCGTGCGGCCTTGCGCGAGGTCGCCGCCAATTTCGAGCGCTGGCAGAAGGCGCTCGACAACACGCCGCACACCGAGCTTGCCGAGATCATCCTCGAGGAGAGCGGCTACACCGACATGTGGAAGAACGACCGCTCGGCCGAGGCGCCGGGCCGGCTCGAAAACCTCAAGGAGCTCATCCGCTCCATGGAGGAGTATGAGTCGCTGCGCTCGTTCCTGGAGCATGTAGCGCTGGTAATGGATAGCGAGCAGAATGAGGAGCTCGACGCTGTCACCATCATGACGCTGCACTCGGCCAAGGGCCTGGAGTTCGAGACGGTGTTCCTGCCCGGCTGGGAGGAAGGCCTGTTCCCGCACCAGCGCTCGCTGGATGAGGGCGGCCGTTCGGGGCTGGAGGAAGAGCGCCGGCTGGCCTATGTCGGCCTCACCCGGGCCAAGCGGAACCTGCACATCTGGTTCGTCTCCAACCGGCGCATCCACGGCCTGTGGCAGTCCACCATTCCGTCGCGCTTCCTCGACGAGCTGCCGGAAGCGCATGTGGAGGTGGCCGAGGCTGGGGACAGCTATGGCGGCTATGGCAGTGGCTATGGCGGCCGGCAGAATCCCTATGGCGCCTCGCGCTTCGACAGTATCGGCTCGGACCAGAAATCCTTCTCCAACACCTATGCCACACCCGGGTGGCAGCGCGCGCAGGCAAACCGCAACGAGGCGACCGACCGCAACTGGGGCTCGCGCTCCGGCCACCATGTCGAGCGCATCGGCTATGGCGAGACTGATTCCGGCTATGGCGCCGGCCGCGGCTCGGTGAAGGGTCGCACCATCGAGGGCGAACTCGTTGCCAAGTCGGTTGCCGACGCCCCCTCGCCCTTCAAGGTCGGCGACCGCGTGTTCCACCAGAAATTCGGCAACGGCAACGTCGCGGCCATCGACGGCAACAAGCTGACCATCGACTTCGACAAGGCGGGCCAGAAGCGCGTGCTGGATAGTTTTGTAACGGCGGTGTGAGACTGGCCCTCGTAGCGCAGCGGCATCAGCCCAGGATCTGCTTCAGCCTTTCCGCCGCTCCGGCAGCCAGATCGGCATAGCGCTCCTCGAGTTCCTCGGCGGCCTTGACCACATCCGGGTCGTAGTCGTTGAACTCGAGCGCCCGCACCAGTTGTTCGACGAACTGCACCTGCTCTTCCAGCGCCTCGAACAGCGCCCTGACCTGGTCGGCGGCGATGTCGGGATCGGCCAGCATCTTTGGCACTTCCTTGTCCATCTCGGAGCAGGTTTCCGCCTGATTGCGCAGTATTTCCAGCCAGTCTGCCATCACGTTTCCTTCCGTCTGGCAAAATGCGCCTTGCACGCCCGAGGCGTCAACCCACGCGGGGACTTTACGCCCTCGCACCCGTATCGCGACTTAGAGCGGGCGGCCTTCCCAGCGGTCCAGAAACGTCTCGATGGTCATGGCCTGCATGTCGGGGATCGCATCGGCCAGCCGGTCCAGCGGCCAGTCCCACCAGGCCAGCGCCTCGATGCGGGCGATGGTCTCGGGCACAAAACGCAGCCGCTTGCTGCGCGCCGGCACGCCGGCCACGATCTCGTAGGCGCCGACGTCGCGCGTCACCACCGCATTGGCGCCGATCACCGCGCCGTTGCCGATCGAAACGCCGGGCAGGATGACCGCGCCATGGCCGACCCACACATCATGGCCGATGGTCACCGCCTTGGCCTGGCGGCGAGCGCGAAAATCCTGGTCGACGCCGAGATAGCGAAAATACTCGTTGGGCCGGTAGCTCACCTTGTGCGTGGTGATGCGCTCGACCGGGTGCTCCAGCGCGTTGATGCGGGTGTTGGCGGCGATGGAGCAGAACTTGCCGATGGTGGTGTAGATCGCCTCGGCGTGGCGCTCGAAATAGGAGAAATCGCCCACCGTCACCTCGCGCAGGATGACGCGCTCGCCGATAGCCGCATAGCGACCGAGGCGGCAGGATTTCAGCTCGGCCGTGGGGTGGATGCGCGGCTCGGCATCCTTGAAGCGAAGTGCGGGGTCCATGGCCCGGCTTTACGCCGCCGCGCGGCGCCCGGCAAGCCGCCGGCGCGGCCCCGCGCCTATTTCGGCTTGCCGTCGGTCCAGGTCACGTTCTGGCCGTAGAGCGGCACTGTGGTGACGGCCATCTTGGCCGAGCCGTTCTGCACCTGCCGCGAATGCGAAAGATAAATCAGCGTGTCGTTCTTCTTGTCGTAGATGCGGTTCACCACCTGCTTCTTCCAGATCAGGCTGATGCCCTGTTTGAAGACCTCCTCACCCTTCGAGCTCAGGTCGATCTTGCCGATGGTGATAGGCCCGGTCTGATGACAGGAGATGGCCGAGTCGGAAGGGTTCTCGAACCAGTTGCCCTTTTGCAGCCGGTCCACGATGCCGCGATCGAAATAGGAGAAGTGGCAGGTCACGCCCTCGATCTTGGGGTCTTGCACCGCCTGCACAATGATATCGTTGCCGAGCCAGTCGACCCCGACCCTGCCGACTTCCTCGGCAAGCGCCGGTGCTGCCGCACCAAGCAAAAGAGCCGCCGCACCGATTGCCGCTGCACGCATGGAGACCTCCTGATAAATCAGACCGTTCGCAACAATTGGGTGTGCCCGGTCGCGCTTGCAAGCTCTGGCCCGCCCAGGCGCGCTCGCCAGCGGCATCATGGCCCCTTTTGCGGGCGCGTTTCCGCCACTATCTTGTCAGGCATGGCGCAAGCTCGCAGAGCTGCGCGACTTCCGAACGCTGGACGAGGGAAACAGCTAGTCATGATGCGCTCCATTCTGGTCGGTATCCTGGTTCTCATGGCCGCTGGCGTGGGCTGGCTGACCTTCGACTGGTACCAGGCCCGCAATGGCGGCCAGGCCTATGGGGCTGCATTCACCCTTGTCGACCAGAAGGGCCAGCCGATCACCGAAGCGGCTTTCCGCGGCCACCCCTCGGCGGTGTTCTTCGGCTTCACCCATTGCCCCGAAGTCTGCCCGACGACGCTGTTCGAACTGGACGGCTGGCTCAAGCAGCTCGGCGACGAAGGCAAGGACATCAGGGCATATTTCGTCACGGTCGACCCCGAACGCGACACTCCCGAGATGATGAACGCCTATGTCAGCAACGTGTCGGATCGCATCACCGGCATCACCGGCGACCCCGACAAGGTGGCCGCCATGGCCAAGTCGTTCCATATCTATTCGCGCAAGGTGCCGCTGGACGGCGGCGACTACACCATGGACCACACCGCTTCGGTGCTGCTGCTGGATGGCAAGGGCGACTTCTTCGGCACCATCGCCTACGGCGAAAGCGGGGATACGGCCGTGGCAAAGCTGAAACGCCTTGCGGGCAAGGGCTGAAACGTCCACAAGCGCGGGCACAAATCGCCCTCTTTATGATTGTGAGCACCATGAGCCAGACACGCCTTTACCTCACGGCCGGGCGCAGCGATGCAGACCGCATCTTCGCCGCCCTGGAAACCGAATTCGAGGACGAGGGCTTTCCCATCGCTGTCATGGAAATAGACGAGGATCGCGACATCCACGAAGTGTCGCTCTACACCGACGGCGACGTTGACGAGACCCAACAGCGCATTCGCGAAGTGCTCGCCTCGCTCTCTCTGGACAGGCAAATCGAGCGCGAGACGCTACCAGATGTCGATTGGGTGGCGAAGTCGCTGGAAGGCCTGAAGCCGGTGCGGGCGGGCGGCTTCGTGGTGCATGGTTCGCATGACCGCGACGAGCCTCGCGAAGGCGAGATGGCCATCGAGATCGAGGCCGGCCTTGCCTTCGGCACCGGCCATCACGGCACGACCTCGGGCTGCCTCGAAATGCTGGAACAGGTCGTCCGGGAGGAAAAGCCGCGCAATGCACTCGACCTCGGCACCGGCAGCGCCGTGCTGGCTATCGCCGTAGCAAAGCTCGCGCAGATTCCGGTGCTGGCGACCGATATCGACCCTGTGGCCACCGAGGTTGCAGCCGACAATGTGCGGCTCAACGGCGCGTCGGGCTATGTCGAGACCGAAACCGCGACCGGTTTCGACCATCCCGTCTTTGCGGCGCGCGGCCCCTTCGATCTTGTCATAGCCAATATTCTGGCAGGCCCGCTTATCGAGCTTGCCCCTCCAATGGTGCAGCACGTCGCCCCGGGTGGTTCCATCATCCTTTCGGGCATTCTGGAAAGGCAGGGTGACGCCGTGCTCGCCGCCTATACAAACCAGGGTTTTCGCCACATCCGCACCTTGTTGCGCGAGGGCTGGGTGACGCTCCACCTCAAGCGCTGATCGAGCCGGACATGGGTGGGCCGGCCCGGGGCATCGGATAATGCCTGAAACCGGATTCCACTTTCGGGCACGATGCTCTAGTTTGACGCCACGCTAGACACCTGCAGCAGGAAGGCACCTCGCCCATGTTCCAGACCTTCGATTCGGCCAGCGACCCGTCCACCGCCGCAGCCCGCGTGGCCAAATTGCGCGAATGGCTGGCCGCGCGCGAGCTCGATGGCTTCATCGTCCCGCGCGCCGACCAGCATCAGGGCGAATATGTCGCCCCCGGTTCGGAACGCCTGCGCTGGCTGACCGGCTTCAGCGGCTCCGCCGGCGTCGCAATCATTCTTGCAGACCGCGCCTTCATCTTTGTCGACGGCCGTTATCAGCTCCAGGTGCGCGAGCAGGTCGACCTCGGCATATTCACCATCGAAAGCCTGATCGAGAACCCGCCGCCTGCCTGGATTCGCGAAAATATCGGCAAGGGTGCCGAGATCGGCTTCGATCCCTGGCTGCACACGATCAGCGAAGTGAGCGCGTTGAAAAAGGCGGCCGCCAAGACCGGCGCGACCCTTGTACCGCTGGCCGACAACCCCATCGACGAGATCTGGGCCGATCAACCCGCCGAGCCACTGGCGGAGGTCGAAATCCATCCCATCGCCTTTGCCGGCGAACTGGCGAAGGACAAGCTCGCCCGGCTCGCAGCCGCAATCGCCAGGGAAGGCGCCACCCATTGCGTCCTGACGGACCCGTCATCGATCGCCTGGACATTCAACATTCGCGGCGCCGACGTGCCCCACACGCCGCTGGCGCTCGGCTTCGCCATTCTGGCCGCAGACGGCAAGCATCGCCTGTTCCTTGACAGCCGCAAGCTGTCTCGCAAGGTCGAGGCCTATCTCACCCAGCTCGCTGAACTGCGCGCCCCGGATGCGCTCGAGGCCGAAGTGATCGAGCTTGCCCGCTCCGGCGCCAAGATAGCGCTCGATCCGGTGCTTGCGGCCGACAAGCTGCGTGCCCTGGTCGAAGAGAACGGCGGCACGGTCGTTCTGGAGCCCGACCCGGCCCGCCTGCCCCGCGCCACCAAGAACCAGGCCGAAATCCAGGGCGCGCGCGCCGCGCACCGGCGCGATGGTGCGGCGGTAGCGAAGCTGTTGTGCTGGCTCGATGCGCAGAAGCCGGGCACGCTGGACGAGATCAAGGCGGTCACCCAGCTTGAGGAGATGCGGCGCAGCGTCGGCGAAGAAACGCAGATGCCGCTACGCGACGTTTCCTTCGACACCATCTCGGGCGCGGGGCCGAACGGCGCGATCATGCACTATCGCGTCTCGCACGCCACCAATCGCCCCTTGCGCGAAGGCGAGCTGTTCCTGCTCGACTCCGGGGCGCAGTATCAGGACGGCACCACCGACATCACCCGAACCGTGGCCGTGGGCAAGCCCACGGAGGAAATGCGCGAGCGTTTTACTCTTGTGCTCAAGGGCATGATTGCCATTTCCACGCTGCGCTTTCCGGCCGGCACGCGCGGCTGCGACATCGATGCCTTTGCACGCATAGCCCTGTGGCAGCGGGGGCTGGACTTCGCCCATGGCACCGGCCACGGCGTCGGCTCTTATCTCGCCGTGCATGAAGGGCCCCAGCGTATCGCCAAGACCGGCACCGAGAAGCTGCTCGAAGGCATGATCCTGTCCAACGAGCCGGGCTACTACAAGGAAGGCCACTACGGCATCCGCATCGAAAACCTCATCATCGTCACGCCAGCCGAACGGCCGGAAGGCGGCGACCTGCCCGTCCACGGCTTCGAGACGCTGACCCTGGCGCCTATAGACCGCCGTCTGGTGCGCCCCGACCTGCTTTCGCCAGCTGAACTGGAGTGGCTCAATGCCTACCACGCCCGCGTTCTCGCCGAGATCGGGCCGATGGTGGATGGCGAAACGCTGAAGTGGCTGGAACAGGCGACGGCACCGATCGCCTGATCACCTACAAAGCGTCTTGAGGAGCGTGGCTCAGCCGGCGAGGTGCCGCATGGCGATCAGCACTGCGGCACCGGCAAGAAACATGGTCATCAGCCCGCCGCGCAGGGAGACGATTGCCGCCACCGCGAGAGCTGCCAGTTCAGCCGGACCGGCCGACATGGCGGCCGGCGCCACAAGCGTGGTCAACACCGCCGCGGGCACCGCGTTGAGCCCGGCTTCGACGCGCGGATGAATGCGCTCGAAGCGCGAGATGACCAGATGCCCGCCAATGCGCGTCAGGTAGGTCGCGATGGCGCCCGCGACGATGATCCACAGCGTGGTGCTCATATCGTCGCCTCCGCCGTCTCGACAGCGTCGCCCTGCCGCACCGGCAACGCGGCCGCAAGCAGCACGCCCGCCAGCGCACCGAGGGACACATGCCAGGGCGAACCGACCGTCTTGTAGGCGATCATCGAGGCTACGGCACTGGCAATGACGATGGGCAGCCAGCGCGGGCGCTTTCGGAAGCTCATGACGAGCCCGAGGAAATAAATCGGCAGCAGGAAGTCGAGGCCGATGGCGTGGGGATCGGGAATAAGCCGCCCGAACAGCGCGCCGAGCGCACTCTCGGCGACCCAGAACACATAGATTGGCAGCGCCATGCCCATGTACCAGGCGAAGCTGACGTCTTCGCCGCTCTCGCCCTTGCGCTCGGCTTCGGCATATTGCGGATCGACGAGGAAGAAGTAGCCAATGGCCTGGTTCAACAGCGGCCAATGGTCGATGTGCTTGCCCACCGCCGCCGAATAGAGAACGTGGCGGAAATTGACCGCGAAGATCGACAGCACCACCAGCCATGGCGCGACCTGGTGGCCGAACAATTCGATGCCGACGAGCTGGCTCGCGCCGCCATAGATGGCCGCGCTCATCAGCGTGGCCTCGGCGACGCTGAAGCCGTTATCCACGGCAAGCGCCCCGAACAGAATGGCAAAGGGCGCGGACGCGACCACCACCGGTATGCTTAGCCGCGCGCCGCGCCAAAAAGCGCCGGACTGGGGCTGCGAAACTGCTTCTACCGACATGGGGCCATTCCTCGCGACGGCCCTATGTATGGAGCGCGGGCACATCTGTCATATCAAAATGGTTGAGCCAACCATCAGCGAAACTGAAACGGGCTCACCCCTTCGCCACCCGCTCGAACCAGGCATCCTCGTCGATGACCTCGATGCCAAGTTCGGTGGCTTGCTTCAGCTTGGAGCCCGCGCCCGGCCCCGCCACCACCAGATCGGTTTTCTTGGAGACGGATCCCGCAACCTTGGCGCCCAGCTTCTCGGCCATGGCCTTGGCTTCTTCGCGCGACATCTTCTCCAGCGCGCCGGTAAACACCACCGTCTTGCCGGCGACCGGAGACGAAACCTCCCCTACCGGCTGCTCATCCAGCGGCGTGACTTCCTTCAGCAGCGCGTCCAGCACCTCGCGGTTGTGCTCCTCGGCGAAGAACTCCACCACGGCCTCGGCGACGACATTGCCGATGCCGCTGATGCCGTTCAGCTCCTGCCAGGCGGCGTTGCCTGGATCGCCCTTGGCCTGCGGCACCACGGCATTTTCCGCGGCCGCGCGCAGGGCCGAAAAACTGAGGAAATGCCGCGCCAGCCGCTTGGCGTTGGTTTCGCCGATATGCCGGATGCCGAGCCCGAACAGGAACCGCGAAAACTCAACCTGCCGCTTGTCGTCGATGGCGGCAAAAAGCTTGCGCACGGAGACCGTGCCAAAGCCCTCGATGTTCTCCAGCTTGGTCAGCGATCTCTCCTGCCGCGCCTTCAGCGTGAAGATATCGGCGGGGGAGCGGATGCGTAGCGCCGGGTCCTCGGCGTTGAAGAAGAACTCGATCTGCTTCTCGCCAAGCCCTTCGATGTCCAGCGCGTTGCGCGATACGAAGTGGCGCAGGCGTTCCACGGCCTGTGCAGGGCAGATCAGGCCGCCGGTGCAACGCCGCACCGCCTCGCCCTCCTCACGCACTGCATGGCTGTTGCAAGCCGGACAGCGGTCGGGGAAGACGTAGGGCACGGCATCGGCCGGGCGCTTTTCAAGGACCACGTCCAGAATTTGCGGGATGACATCGCCGGCGCGCTGCACCAGCACCGTATCGCCAATGCGGATGTCCCGACCCTCGCGGATTGGCTGGCCGTTGTTGCCGATGCCCCGGATATAGTCCTCGTTGTGCAGCGTGGCATTGGTGACCACCACGCCGCCGACGGTGACCGGATGCAAACGCGCCACGGGCGTAAGCGCGCCGGTGCGGCCCACCTGGATATCGATATCGGTCAGAACCGTAGTCGCCTTCTCGGCGGGGAATTTGTGCGCCGTCGCCCAGCGCGGGCTGCGCGAGCGGAAACCGAGCCGCTCCTGCAGGTCGAGCCTGTCGACCTTGTAGACCACGCCGTCAATGTCGTAGGGCAGTTCCGCACGTTCCGCCTCGATGGCGCGGTAGTGATCCATTATCTCCTCGACCGACCGGCAACGCACCATCAGGTCGTTGACCGGAAAGCCCCAGTCGGCGAAGCGCTGCACGACTTCATACTGGGTTTCGCCGAGCGGCTCGCTGGTCTCGCCCCAGGCATAGGCAAAGAACTTGAGCGGGCGCGAACGCGTGACCGCCGGGTCCTTCTGCCTGAGGCTTCCGGCTGCCGAATTGCGCGGATTGGCGAAGACCTGTCCGGTTTCAGCCATGCGCTGGTTGAGCGCAAAGAAATCGTCGCGGCGCATATACACTTCGCCGCGCACCTCGATCAGGTCGGGCGCGTCCGCCGGCAGATGCTGCGGAATCTGACCGATGGTGCGGATGTTGGCGGTGACGTTTTCGCCGGTGGTGCCATCGCCGCGCGTCGCCGCCGTCACCAGCCGGCGGTTCTCATAACGCAGCGACATTGAAAGGCCGTCGATCTTGGGCTCGGCCGTGAAGACCAGCTCCCGGTCGGCCGGATAGGCCAGAAAGCGGCGGACGCTGGCAATGAAGTCGACGACATCCTCGTCGGTGAAGAGGTTGTCCAGCGAAAGCATCGGCCGCAGATGAACCACGGGCGCAAAGGCCCCCGTCGGCTCGGCGCCGATTCTCATCGAAGGCGAATCCGCCCGCACCAGTTCCGGGAAATGCGACTCGATCGCCGCGTTGCGCAGACGCAACGCATCATAGGCAGCGTCCGAGATCGTCGGCTTATCCTCGGCGTAGTAGCTCCGGTCGTGCTCGGCGATCTCTGCAGCAAGGCGCGCGAGTTCGGCCGCGGCTTCCGCCTCGGTCAGTTGTTCGACGGGTTTCATGGTCTCCGACATGATGTGCGAATCCGGCTTTCAGGACGGCCGCTACCCTAACCTATGAAGCATGAGCGTGGCAGCCGCTTTTCACGGCCCGGCACAGTGGCGCCGACCATGCTGACAAACTGCAAGCGCGCGGGCAGCTTCAGGAAACTGCGGCGGCCTCGGCGTTTTCGCGCAGCAGCCTTTCGGCCGCGGCACGCGCCTCGTCGGTGATTGTTGCGCCCGCCAGCATGCGGGCGATTTCTTCCTGGCGCGCATCGCGGTTCATCGCCGCAATGCTGGTGGAAACCTGCTCGGTGCTGCCGGATTTCGCGATCAGGAAATGAGTATGCGCCCGCGCGGCCACCTGCGGCGCATGCGTGACCGAAAGCACCTGCACACGGCTTGCCAGCCGCGCGAGGCGCTGGCCGATGGCGTCGGCGACGGCACCACCGACGCCAGTGTCGATCTCGTCGAAAACCAGCGTCGGCGCGGAGCCACGATCGGCCAGTGCAACTTTCAACGCCAGCAGGAAGCGGGACAGCTCGCCGCCGGACGCAATCTTCATCATCGGACCGGGCTTGGTGCCCGGATTGGTGCGAACCCAGAACTCGATCTGGTCGATGCCCTCTTGCTGCCGATTGTCGGGCTCCGCGCTCATCTCGACGATGAACTCGGCCCGCTCCAGCTTCAGCGCCGGCAACTCGGCCATCACCGCATCGCGCAAGCCGAGCGCGGCCGTCTTGCGCAGTTCCGAGAGATGAGCGGCCACGCGGTCATAGGCCTCGCGGGCGGCCACGGCCTGCTTCTCCAGCGCCTGCAGGCGATCTTCGCCTGCGTCGAGGTCGGCAAGGTCGGCTGTCATCGTGTCGCGCAGCCTGGCGAGGTCATCGACCTGCACATTGTGCTTGCGGGAGGCCGCGCGTAGCGCGAACAGCCGCTCCTCGGCCTTCTCCAGCCGCTGGGGGTCGAATTCAGTGGCGCGCAGCGCCGCGTCCACGCCCGATTGCGCGGCGTCCAGCGACAGCATGGCCTCATCCAGTGACGTGACAACGTCATCGAGAAGGCCGGGCACCTCGGCAGCCTTGCGCTGAAGGCGACGAAGCAGGCTGGCAAGCTGCGGCAATGGCGAATTGGAGCCGGACAGCACGTCCTGCGCATCCTGGATATCGCTGGCGATCTTCTCTGCCCGCATCATGGCCGTGCGTACTTCCGCAAGCTCGGCCTCCTCGCCCACCTGCGGGTCGAGCTGCGACAGCTCGGCAACAGCCGCACGCAGATAGTCGGCCTCGCGCGCGGCGGCCTCGACACGGGCACGGTGACGGGAAAGTTCCTGCTCGCAATCGCGCCAGCGCCGCCAGGCTTCTGCACAGGCGCGCACCTCGCCGAGATGTCCACCGAAGGAATCGAGCACATCGCGGTGCGCCCCGGCATCCACCAGCGCCCGGTCGTCGTGCTGGCCGTGGATTTCCACAAGCGCGCGGCCGATGTCGCGCATCAGCGTCACGCTGGAAGGCTGGTCGTTGACGAACACGCGTGTGCGCCCGTCTGCCGTCTGCACACGGCGCAGAATGATGTCGCCGTCGTCGTCGAGCGCGTTGTCGATGAGGATCTGCCTGGCGGGATGATTGCGCGGCACATCGAAAACCGCGGAAACCTGCCCCTGCGTCGCGCCATGGCGCACGAGCGAAGCGTCGCCTCGCGCACCAAGCGCGAGCGACAGTGCGTCAAGAAGGATGGACTTGCCCGCGCCGGTCTCGCCTGTCAGCACTGACAGGCCGGACGCAAAATCAATGTCCAGCTTCTGGATCAGGACAATATCGCGGATCGAAAGCCTTGAGAGCATCTCGCCCCGCTGCGGTCAGGCGCCGGTGATGAACTTTCCGGCCTTGGAAAGCCAAGAGCCGGCATTCTCACGCGGCTCCAGCCCGCCGGACTGCAGAAGCTTGTAGGAGTCCTTGTACCACTGGCTTTGCGGGTAGTTCTGCCCGAGCACGGCAGCCGCGGTCTGCGCCTCGGAAGTCAGGCCCATCGCGTAGTAGCTCTCGGTCAAGCGCGCGAGGGCCTCCTCGATCTGCCGCGTGTTGGAATAGTTCTCGACCACGAAGCGGAAGCGCTTGATGGCGGCGATGTACTCGCGCCGTTCAAGATAGTAGCGGCCGACCTGCATCTCCTTGCCGGCGAGCTGATCGCGCGCGACGCGGATCTTTTCCTTCGCGTCATCGACATATTCGGAATCAGGCCAGCGGGTAACCACTTCCTGCATCGCCTCGATGGCGCGGCGCGACTCTTTCTGGTCCTGCGTCACGTCGCGGATCTGGCGGAAATAGCTGAGGCCGATAATGTACTGGGCGTAGGCCGCGTCGGGGCTCGACGGGTAGAGCGCAAGATAGCGCTTTGCCGCGTTGACGGCGTCGTCATAGTTGCCCTGGCGATAGTTCGCGAAGGCACCCATGACCATCGATTTGCGGGCATACTCCGAATAGGGATGCTGGCGGTCGACTGCGTCGAACTTGCGGCTGGCCTCCTTCAGCCGGCCGGCGTTCAAATTGGCAAGGCCCTGATTGTAGAGCACATCGGCCGGCTCGGTCTGGTCGACATAGGTCGACAGGTCGATGTCCTTCTCCGACGACATGCAGGCAGAAAGAAGAAGCGGCGCCGAAATCAGCGAAAGCGCCAGAAGGGCAGCGCGCGTCGGCTTCGACTGTGCAGCTCGCTCAAAAACCATGGTCTGATTCTGCCCCTCTCGGCGTAACTATACTCAATAGCCCCGCAGTCATAGATCACAACTGCCCCTGAACGGCAACGCTATCGCCGGCCAATCGTGCATTTTTGTGGCAGCTTGCAAGCCAGCGCGCATCGAGATGCCGGGTCAGGTCGCCACCAGCCACACAGGGCCCTCAAACCACCCAGGGCGCGTAAACAGGAGCGTTGATCGCGATCATTTCTGCCGACCGGCCGCGCTCGCGCCGGCTCGCCTCGACAATTTCAAAAGCCGAGTGATCCGACAGCAGGTGCCGCAGCGCGGCGGCGTTCAGGCGGTGGCCACCACGATAGGAACGGAAACAGCCGATGAAACGGGCACCGGCGAGCGCCAGGTCACCCATGGCATCGAGCGTCTTGTGGCGCACGAACTCGTCGGGATAACGCAGGCCTTCCATGTTGATGACCCGGCCGTCGTCGCCGATCACCACAGAATTCTCCAGCGATGAGCCAAGCGCATAGCCGGCGGCCCACAGGCGCTCGACGTCCTTCATGAAGCCAAAGGTGCGCGCGCGGGCGATTTCGTTGCGGAACACCTCGGCGCTCATATCGGCTGCAAAGGACTGACGGCCGATGGCCGCGCTCTCGAAGTCGATCTCGACCTCGAAGCGTGTTCCCGAATGGGGACGGAATTCCGCCCATGAGGCACCCGATTCGATGCGCACGGGCTTGAGAATGCGGATATAGCGACGCTTGGCCGAAAGCGTCTCGACGCCCGCCTGCTCGATCGCCTCGACGAATCGGATGGCGCTGCCGTCGAGGATCGGCACCTCGCGGCCGTCGATCTCGATGACCAGATTGTCGATACCGAGTCCCGACAGCGCACCCATGATGTGCTCGACAGTGCCGACATGCACGCCTGCGGGATCGCCCAGCAGCGTGCACAGATCAGTGGAGCCAACCTCAGAGGATAGAGCGCGCAGTTCGCGCCCGTTCTCGCCAACCACATGGAAGACGATTCCGGTGTCCGCGTCGGCGGGCAGGAAGTGCAGGGAAACCGGCTTGCCGCTATGAACGCCAACGCCCGAAAGCATGGCGCGCGACTTCAGCGTCGTTTGATAGTCGTACAAGTAATATCCCCTTGCGCCCGTTTGGCCTAAGGCCCCACACCAGCCCTAGGGAGCACGGCTCTCGCTTCGGTCGGCTGGCAGGAAACTTCACCACAGCCAGTGTGCCGACTCCATCATCGGGGCGAAGATAGTGGCCCCGGTGTGAGACGCCAAATCACGGTTTTTAACTCCGTGTAACGGCAGTCGAGCCGCATCAGCACACGCACAACTATCTGTTTTAACACTGCTTTCAAGACAAACGGGCAGGCACTCATGTGCCCGCCCGCTCAAAGCCGTTACATGGCGGTACCGGATCAGTTTGCCTGGCGGCGCAGGAACGCCGGGATTTCCAGCTGATCCTCTTCATGGTGAGTCCGAGCCTGGGGAGCCAGGCGGCCCTGGTCGTCCAGCTGGCCGCGGCGCGGAGCGTAGAGCTGCGCGTCCTGGCGGCGCGCCTCAGGCGCGGGCTGGCGAAGCTTCGGCTCGCGCGGCTGGGCCGGCTGAAGGCGTGCCGGCTCTTCCTCACGGCGGGTCAGGCCATTGGTCAGGCGCTTCAGCAGGCCCATAGGCCCACGGTCCTCGTGCTGCTCGGCAGGGCGAGCCTTGGCCTGCACTTCGGCCTGCACCATCGGCGGGAAGTCCTCGACGCGCGGCATCCGCGGCTGGGCGGCAACCGGCTGAGGCATTTCGCGCGGCTGCAACGGAGCCGGCGCAGGCTGCGGAGCCATCATCGGCTGCGGCTGCTGCATGACCGGCTGCGGCTGCATGGCCTGCGGAGGAGCCTGGAACAGCTTGCTCTGCGGGCGGAATTCCTCGCCACCAGCGACCGGGACCTGACGCGGCGCCGCCATGGCGGCTGCGGCAGCGTTCGCCTCGGCCAAGCGGATAGCGTCGGCCACCGGATCGGCTGCGCGAGGCTCAAGGCGCGGCGCCTCCTGCACCGGCGCCATGGCAACCGGGCGTGCTTCAGGCATGCCGGCGGGGCGTGCGGCCGGCTTCACGGGAGCGCGGATAGCGATGGGCGCAGTCGCCATGTCGGCGGCCGACTTGTCGATGCCGGTCGCAACCACGGAGACGCGGATGACGCCTTCGAGTTCCTCGTCGAAGGTGGCGCCCAGGATGATGTTGGCGTCCGGATCCACTTCCTCGCGAATACGGGTAGCCGCCTCGTCGACCTCGAACAGGGTCAGGTCGCGGCCGCCAGTGATCGAGATCAGCAGGCCCCGCGCGCCCTTCATCGAGGTTTCGTCAAGCAGCGGGTTGGCGATAGCAGCCTCGGCGGCAGCCATGGCACGGCCCTCGCCCGAAGCCTCGCCGGTGCCCATCATGGCCTTGCCCATCTCGCGCATCACCGAACGAACGTCAGCGAAGTCGAGGTTGATCAGGCCTTCCTTGACCATCAGGTCGGTGATGCAGGCAACGCCGGAGTAGAGCACTTGGTCGGCCATCGCGAAGGCGTCGGCGAAGGTGGTCTTGTCGTTGGCGAGGCGGAACAGGTTCTGGTTCGGAATGACGATCAGGGTATCGACGCACTTCTGCAGTTCCTCGATGCCCAGGTCGGCCGTCTTCATGCGGCGCTGGCCTTCGAAGTGGAAAGGCTTGGTGACGACGCCAACGGTGAGGATGCCCTTTTCACGGGCGGCGCGGGCAACGACGGGGGCTGCACCCGTGCCGGTGCCGCCGCCCATACCGGCGGTGACGAAGCACATGTGCGTGTTGGACAGGTAGTCGACGATCTCGTCGATGCATTCCTCGGCGGCGGCGCGACCGACCTCAGGCTGCGAGCCGGCACCCAGGCCCTCTGTGATGTTCGCGCCGAGCTGGATCAGTTGCTCAGCCTTGGACGTGGCCAGGGCCTGTGCGTCGGTGTTCGCCACCACGAATTCCACGCCGCGAAGACCCGCCGTGATCATGTTGTTCACGGCGTTGCCACCGCCGCCACCCACGCCGAACACGGTGATGCGTGGCTTGAGCTCGGTAATGTCCGGCTTTTTCAGATTGATCGTCATTGTCCTCGTCCTTTTGCCTATCCCGCCGCTGCGCCGCTGCGGCCGCCTATTGGGGTGTTCACGTCAAATTCTAGAAACTGTCTCGGAACCACTGACTTACGCGATGCAGTTTCCCGCCTGTTCCGGTCATGCGGAACCGGGAGATACTGTTGAACTGATTGATCTCGAAGCTTGCCACCTGCGGATAGATCAGCAGACCTACCGCCGCCGCAAATGCCGGGCCCTTGGCCGCCTCGGGCAGGCCGGCAACGCCAAGCGGGCGCCCGATCCGCACATTGCGGCCGAGAATGCGGCGCGCGGCCTCGGGCAGACCTGCGAGCTGGCTGGCGCCGCCAGTCAGCACCACGCGCTTGCCCACCGCGTTGCCATATCCGGACTTGTTGAGGCGATCGCGCAGGATCTCCAGCGTTTCTTCGATCCGCGCGCGGATGATGCGCGTCATCACCGAGCGCGGGATCTGCAGAGGAACGTCGCCTTCGTCGGCGCCGATCGGCTGGATGGTCACCAGATCGCGGTCGTCCGCGCTGCCAGGCAGCGCCGAGCCGTGCATGACCTTCAGCCGCTCGGCATCTTCCAGCCGGGTCGAAAGGCCCTTGGCCATATCCAGCGTGACGTGATTTCCGCCGATCGGTATGGCGTCCGCGTGGACGAACTTGCCATCGGCAAAAACGGAAATCGTCGTGGTGCCGCCACCCATGTCGATGCAGGCGGCGCCCATCTCCAGTTCGTCGTCCACCAGCGCGGCCAAGCCGCTGGCGTAGGGCGTTGCCACCATGCGCTCGACCGACAGGTGCGAACGGTTGATGCACAGCTCGAGATTGCGCAGCGGCGCGGCATCGCCGGTCAGCACATGCATATCGACGCCGAGCGTCTCGCCAACCATGCCGCTCGGATCACGCACGCCACGCTCGGCATCCAGCGAAAAGGCGACTGGCAGCGCATGCACCACCTCGCGCTCGGCCCGCAGCGCCTGCTTTGCTCCGGCGGCCAGAACACGCTTGATGTCGCCCGCCGACGCCTCATGGCCGCCCAGATTGACGGTGGCCGAAAAGGTTTGGCTCTTCAGCCGACCTGCGGTCAGGTTGACGATCAGCGAATCCACCGTCAACCCCGCCATGCGCTCGGCCGCATCGACGGCAAGCCGCACCGCATGCTCGGCACGGTCGAGATCCACGACCACGCCGGACTTCACGCCCTGGGATTTCTGATGACCGATGCCGATCACTCGCGCCTGGTGCGTGCGCCCGCGCAGGATCTGGCTCTCGGCCGCCGGCTTGAGGCTGGCGACAATGCAGCAGACCTTGCTCGACCCGACGTCGAGAACAGTGACGACACCGGAACGGCGCGACTGACTATCCTTTCGACCGCCCAGCAGGCTCATATTCTCTTCTCCGGCTTGCTGCCCTTGCGCTGCTTAAGCGCTGCATCCCTGCGGTCCGCCGCCTCCGGAGTGAGCTGAACGACCAGGCGGTCGCCCAGCCGCATGTCGACGGCAGCGATATCGCGCGAAAGCAACCCCATCTCGCGATCCATCCTGGCGAGATCCGCGAGCGCAGAATCCTCGCCATTTTCCGGCAGCTTGACGGTGACGCCGTTCTCCAGCCACAGGTCCCAACGCCGCTCGGCGACGCGGATATAGCCCTTCACGCGCGAAGCAAGCTCGGGAAAGCGGTTCACCTTGGCCAGGAACCCGGAGGCCCTTTCAGCAGCACCGACACCCACGACAAGCGGCAAAGAGACGTGACGGCCACCAGCGAAAGGCGCAATCACCTTGCCGTCCTGCTCCACCACCGAAAGCTCGTTCTCATGCTGCCAGACGGCGAAGGGCTTGCGCTCCTCGATCTTCACTTCCAGCGTATCGGGATAGACCTTTCGAACCGAGGCAAGCTCGACCCAGGGCAATTCGCCTACGCGCTCGCGCGCCTTGTCGGCGTCGAAGCCGATCAGCGCCGTCCAGCCATCGAGCCCCAGCTTTTCCAGAACGTCGATCTCGGACGTCTCGTGGTGGCCAACCACGCGCACCTCATCGACAGCAAACCCGCTGCGCGCCGTGACGGCCTGCACGAGGGCCGGCATATGCCCACCCTCGTAAGCACCATAAAGGCCAGTGGAAGCCAGCAGGACAGCGGACGAGACGGACGCAGCGAAGCGCGGCGCGGTGAAGTCGCCCTTGAACAGGCGCGCCAGGACGCGCACCGGCTTGCGCAGCCAGCGCGGCAGCACGAAGCCGTCGGCCGAAAAGAACATGCCGAACAGGCCGCCTCCGGCCCTCCGCACCCTCTTCATCTGCCCTGACCTCAACGCGAACACGAAGCGTCCTCCACCATCCAGCTCAAAAGCTCACCAAAGGAATGTCCCGCGTGAGCGGCAATTTCCGGCACCAAAGACGTCGGCGTCATGCCCGGCTGGGTATTCACTTCGAGCCAGATGAGCTCGCCATCTTCCGAATGGCGGTCATCGAAACGGAAGTCCGACCGGGAGACACCCCGACACCCAATTGCCTGATGAGCCTTGAGCGCCAGTGTCTGTATTTTTTGGTAAATATTCGGTGAAACTTTCGCCGGGCATTCGTGACGTGATCCGCCCGGCACATATTTTGAATCGTAGTCGTAGAATGAATGCCCCGTCGGGATGATCTCGCAGACGCCGAGGGCGACATCGCCCATGACGGCGCAGGTCAATTCGCGCCCATAAATGTAGCGCTCGACTAGAACCCTATCGCCATAGCGCCACTCAGGCGAACCGACGACCTGGGGCGGATGCGACTGATCCTCCTTCACGATCACCACGCCGAAGCTCGAACCTTCATTGACCGGCTTCACGACATAGGGGGGCTTCATGGGGTGTGCATTGCCGATCGCAAAGCGATCCATCACCTTCGACTCAGCCACCGGCACACCGACCGACTTGACCACCTGCTTGGCCTTGTCCTTGTTCATCGCCAGCGCGGAGGCAAGAACGCCGGAATGCGTATAGGGAATGGCCAGATATTCGAGGATACCCTGGATGGTGCCATCCTCACCGAAAGGGCCGTGCAGAGCATTGAAGACAACGTCGGGCTTCAGCGCCGAAAGAACCGAGGAAACGTCGCGCCCGACATCGACGCGCGTGACGCGATAGCCCACGCCCTCGAGCGCATCGGCACAGGCATTACCAGAGGAAAGAGACACCGGCCGCTCGGACGAAAAACCACCCATCAAGACGGCCACATGCTTCGAAGTCATAGTCCCGCAGCCCTCTCCGACCGGGTTTCCCAACTACGCATCACTGAAAAGAGTCCGAGTCTTCCGGCAGGCACCCCTCCAGACGGAAAACGCGACGCACGCGCCCAAACGACTCAAATCAGGAAACGCTTTTCCCCAAAGAATCAGAGAGTTGATTCCGTGGCAAGCCCTTAGGATTCAAGATGAATCAAATTTTTCACAAATTGATCAAATAGCGCTTCGAGCAGGCCATCGGCGGCCTGCGCACGGCTACCGAAACGGGCGCTGCTTAGAGCAGCCGGCCGAGGAACTCCTGCACCTCGCGACCCTGGCGAAAATCGCCGATGCGCTTTATTTCCCAGTGCAGCCTTATGCCGGAATTCTCCAGCACGCGCGCGCGCACGGTTTCGCCCAGGTGCTCGAGGTCATAGCCCGAGGCGCTGCCGGTGTTGATCATGAAATTGCAGTGCATCGGCGACATCTGCGCGCCACCGATCATCAGTCCGCGGCAGCCGGCCCTGTCGATCTCCTTCCAGGCAGAACTGCCCTCCGGGTTCTTGAAGGTCGAGCCGCCGGTCTTCTCGCGGATGGGCTGAACGGTTTCCCGGTGATGCTGAACGGCATCCATCGCAGCGCGGATCTCGTCCTGCCCTTCCGGATAGCCCTCGAACGTGGCCGAGGTGAAGATGAAGTCTGCCGGCACCGAAGAATGGCGATACGAGTAGCCCATGTCGGCGTTCGAAAGCACGTGCAGGTTGCCCTGCCGGTCCAGCGCGCGCACCTCCACCACGCGTTCCCGCGTCTCGGCACCATTGGCGCCCGCATTCATGCGCAGCGCCCCGCCGATGCTGCCCGGAATGCCGTGATAGAAATGGAAGCCGCCAATGCCTGCCTCGAGGGCCACGGCCGCGACGCGCTTGTCTGGTGCGGCGGCGCCCGCCTTCAGGCGCGTGGGCGAAATGACCTCGACCTCGCCGAAGCCCTTGGCCGATAGACGCACCACAAAGCCGCGGATGCCGCCTTCCCTCACCAACAGGTTGGAGCCGATGCCGACAATCGTGAGCGGGATATCCTCAGGCACGGCCTTCAGGAAGGCCGCGAGATCCTCTTCGTCGGCCGGCTGGAAAAGCGCGTCGGCCGTGCCGCCGGCACGGAACCAGGTGATCTTTTCCATCTCTGCGTCTGAAGTGATCCGGCCGCGAAGTCCCGACAGACGGTCTCCGAGTTCGGCAAGCAGCTTTTCGCCCCGCGTCATGCCCCTTCCCCACCCAACTCCCTGGGCAATGCATAAGCCCATTGCGTGATGTTGCCCGCTCCCAAGAATACAACGAAGTCGCCCGGCTTGGCCAGTTCACGCACCACGGGCGCAATTGCCTCCGGTCCATCGATGTAGCGCGCGTCGCGATGGCCGCCAGCGCGGATGCGGGAAGCAAGCGCCTGGGAGTTGACGCCATCGATCGGCTCTTCGCCTGCGGCATAGACCGGCGCGACCATGACGGTGTCGGCATCGTTGAAGCAGGCCGAGAAGTCGTCGAACAGATCGTTCAGCCGGGTGAAGCGGTGCGGTTGGGCAATTGCGATGACACGCCCCTGGCAGGCATCGCGCGCGGCCTTGAGCACCGCCTTGATTTCCACCGGATGGTGGCCGTAGTCGTCGAACACCTGCACGCCGTTCCAGCTTCCTGTCGGCGTAAAGCGCCGCTTGACGCCGCCGAAGGAGGAAAGCCCCTTCCGGATGTCGTCGGCCGACAGGCCGAGCTCGTGCGCGATCGCAACTGCCGCGGTGGCGTTCGAGACATTGTGACGGCCGGGCATCGGCAGGCGCAAATCGGCGATGACGGTATGCTCGCCGGTCTTGCGGTTGCGAATAACCACATCGAAAAGCGAGGCGGCTCCGTCCATGCGATGCCGGGTGAAGCGGAAGTCTGCCTGCGCGTTCTCGCCATAGGTGATGACGCGACGGTCCTCGATGCGCGACACCAGGGCCTGCACCTCCGGGTGGTCCGTGCACATCACGCCGAAGCCATAGAACGGCACGTTCTCGACGAACTGGCGGAAGGCCGCGCGCACCTTGTCGAAAGAGCCGTAGTGGTCGAGGTGTTCCGGGTCGATATTGGTGACGACCGCGATATCGGCCGGCAGCTTCAGGAAGGTGCCGTCGCTCTCATCGGCCTCAACCACCATCCAGTCGCCCTTGCCTATGCGTGCATTGGTGCCGTAGGCGTTGATGATGCCGCCATTGATCACGGTCGGGTCGAGGTCGCCGGCCTCCAGCAGCGCGGCAACCATCGAGGTGGTCGTTGTCTTGCCGTGCGTGCCGCCGATGGCGATTGCCTGGCTGAAGCGCATCACCTCTGCCAGCATCTCGGCGCGCCGCACGATCGGCAGCGGCTTTTCGCGCGCCGCAACCAGCTCCGGGTTGGTATTCTTGATCGCGGTCGACACGACCACCACTTCCGCATCGCCGAGGTTCTCGGCGCGGTGGCCCACGAAGCACTCGATGCCCTTTTCGCGCAGGCGCTGCACATTGGCGCTGTCGGCCTGATCCGAGCCCTGTACCTTGTAGCCGAGGTTATGCAGCACCTCGGCAATGCCGCTCATGCCGATGCCGCCGATGCCGATGAAATGCACGAGGCCGATCGTCTGCCGCATCTTCATGGGCGCACCCCTTCCTTGATCCGTTCGATAGGTTTACGGGCCGCAATAGCCTCTGTGAGGTCGGCAAGCAACCGCACAGCATCCGGCTTGCCCGCCTCCCTGGCGGCCAGCGCCATCCCATTCAGCCTGTTCGGATCGGCAATGAGATCCGCCAGCAGCCGCGACAGCGTTTCCACGGACAGCGTCGACTGCTGGTGCACCTCGGCGCCGCCCTTGGCTGCGAGGGTCGCGGCATTGGCTGCCTGGTCGTGGTCGAGCGCATATGGATAAGGCACCAGAAGCGCTGGCCGACCGATCACCGCAATTTCCGAAACGGTCGATGCACCGGAACGGGCAATGACCAGATGCGCGGTCGCGATGCGTGCTGCCATGTCGGAGAAGAAGGGCGACACCTCGGCCGTTATCCCCAGTTCGGCATAGGCGGCGGTCACCCGATCCACATCCGGACCTCGCGCCTGCTGCACGACGCTGAGCCGCCTGCGCAGCGCCTCTGGCAGCGCAGCGACCGCCGGCGGCACCGCGTCGGAGAAGAACTGCGCGCCCTGGCTGCCGCCGAAAACGAGCAGGCGGAACGGTTCGCCCGGACCGGACGGCCCGTAGGGAGCGCCCGCCGCCTTCAGAACGGCCGGCCGCACCGGATTTCCGGTCGCGATGGTCTTGCCGGCGAACGCGCCCGACCGCTCGTCGAGGAATCCGCCGGCGATTGCCGTCACGCGCGCGGCCAGCGCCTTGTTGGCGCGGCCCATGACGGCGTTCTGTTCGTGGATCAGCGCAGGCACCCGCCGGCGCGTGGCAGCAAAGACCGGCGGCAAGGTGGGATAGCCGCCGAAACCAACCACCGCGGCAGGCTTGATCCGGCGAATGACATCGTTCGACTGGCGAAAACCACGCCAGATCGACAAGAACGCACCCAGCATCTTCACCGGATTGCGGGAGCCGATCATGGCTGACGCGATGGAGTGGATTTGCTTGGCCGGAAATTCGCCGGCATAGCGCCCGGCGCGCTCGTCGGTGGCAAGATGCACCTCCCAGCCGCGCGAGATCAGCTCATGTGCCAGCGCCTCGGCCGGAAAGAGATGGCCGCCGGTGCCTCCGGCAGCGAGCAGGATCGTTTTCTCAGCCATGTCATTCCGCCGCCAGGGCATGCCCGGACACGCCGGGGAGGCCGAGCTGCTTGCGCCTTTCCGGCTTCTTGCGCGACAGGGCCAGCACCATGCCCATCGAAATCGCAATGGCGATCTGCGAGGAGCCGCCATAGGAGATGAACGGCAGCGTCATGCCCTTGGCCGGCATGAGCTGCAGATTGACGCCCATGTTGATCACCGACTGCAGGCCGAACACGACCACCAGACCCGCAACGGCGTAGCGGGTGAAATCGTCGTGTTCCTTCAGCGCAATGGACAGTCCGCGCAGCACGATGAAGGCAAACAGCGACATGATGACGATGCACAGCACGATGCCGAACTCTTCGCCTGCCACCGCGAAGACGAAGTCGGCATGGCTGTCGGGGATGACGCGCTTGACCGTGCCCTCGCCCGGCCCGACGCCGAACCAGCCGCCATTGATGACCGCGTCGCGCCCCATGTCGACCTGGAATGTATCGCCCTCGCCGGTCAGGAAGCGATCGATACGGCCGGCGACGTGGGGGAATATGGTGTAGGCCGCCGCGAGACCGCCCGCGCCGAGAACCCCCAGCACGATGATCCACAGCCATGGCATTCCGGCCATGAAGAACATGACGCCCCATGTGCCCGCTGCCAGCATGGTCTGGCCGAGGTCGGGCTGGGCGACCAGAAGCGCCACGACAAGCACAAGCAGGATCATGGCAAACAGGTTGCCCGGAATGTCGGGCTGGCGGGCATGCTCGGCAAACAGCCAGGCGCAGACGATGACGAAAGCCGGCTTGAGGAATTCCGATGGCTGCACGGAGACGCCCGCAAACGACACCCAGCGCCGCGCGCCCTTGACCTCAACGCCGACATAGAGAACCGCCACCATGAGAACCAGCGAGATGCAAAGCATGATCAGCGCCATGCGCCGCACCTCGCGGGCCTGCAGGAAGGAGACGGCTATCATCACGGCCAAAGCCGGAATGGTGAAAAAGATCTGGCGGGTCGCGAAGTGGAAGCTGTCGAGCCCGATGCGCTCGGCCACCGCCGGGCTGGCGGCGAAGGAGAGCACAATGCCCAGCCCCATCAGCGACAGGAAGGCGGCGAGGAACCAGCGGTCCACCGTTCGCCACCAGACGGCGACGGGGCTTCTGTCGAGGCGGCTAGACATTATCTCGTCCCTCCGATCAGCGTGATCCGGTCGATCGCGGCCACCGCCTCCTTGAAGGCGTCGCCACGCACTTCGAAATTCTTGAACTGGTCGAAACTTGCACAAGCCGGCGAAAGCAGCACGACCACTTCGCCGGAATCGTCTCGCTCAGCATCATGCGCCGCATGTTCCACGGCGGCCGCCAGCGTGCCGGAAATCTCGTAGGGCACAGCCTCGCCCAGCGTCGCGGAAAACGCAGGCGCGGCCTCGCCGATCAGATAGGCCTTGGCAATTCGCGGGAAGAAGCCGCGCAACGGCTCGATGCCACCCTCCTTCGGCAGTCCTCCCGCGATCCAGTAGATGCGCGGGAAGCTCGACAGCGCCGGCGCAGAAGCGTCGGCATTGGTGGCCTTGGAGTCGTTGACGAACAGCACATGGTCCTTGCGGCCCACCTGCTCCATGCGGTGCGCGAGGCCGGGGAAACTCTCGAGGCCGGCCTGGATCTCGCCCAGGTCGAGCCCGACCTTGAGGCATGCGGCGACAGCGGCAAGCGCGTTCTGCGCATTGTGCTGGCCGCGCAGCGAGCCGATGCCTTCCAGAAAGCCGATGCGGCTGTAGCGTCCGTGCACTGCTTCCATCAGGTCGGTGCCGTCGGCGAAATAACCGTCGGTCAGCGGCAGCCGTTTCGAAATGCGGATAACATCCTTGCCGGCCTTTTCGAGCCGGTCTGCGATCTGGGCGCAGTAGACGTCGTCAACGCCCACAATGGCGGTTTCGCTGCCTGCGACGAGCCGCTCCTTGATCGACGCATAGTGCTGCATGGTGCCATGGCGGTCGAGGTGGTCGGGCGTAAGGTTGAGCAGCACCCCGGCCGTAGGGTTGATCGAGGGCGCCAGATCGATCTGGTAGGAAGAGCATTCCACGACATAGTGCCGGCCGGGCTGCGGCGGATCGAGCGTCATGACGGCGCGCCCGATATTTCCGCCCATCTGGGCATCGCGGCCGGAAGAACTGATGATGTGCGCCGTCAGGGCCGTGGTGGTCGACTTGCCGTTGGTGCCGGTGATGGCGATGAAGGGCGCATACGGCGCGCGCGCGGTGCGCTCGCGCGCGAACAGTTCGACGTCGCCGATCACCTCCACACCTGCGGCTCGCGCCAGTTCTACCGTCCAGTGCGGCTTGGGGTGCGTCAGCGGCACGCCGGGCGAAAGGACAAAGGAGGAAAAGCCGCTCCAGTCGGCATGGCGCAGGTCGCCAGTGCCGATGCCATCGGCCTGGGCTTTCGACACGCTTTCCGGATTGTCGTCCCAGGCCAGCACCTCGGCCCCGCCCTCGATCAGGGCGCGCGCAGTCGCGATGCCGGAGCCGCCAAGCCCGAAAAGCGCGACGCGCCTGCCGTGGAAGGAACTCGCCGGGATCATGCTCACCTCAGCTTGAGGGTCGACAGGCCGACCAGCGCCAGGATGACGGCGATGATCCAGAAGCGGATCACCACCTGGCTCTCGGTCCAGCCGAGTTTTTCGAAGTGATGATGGATCGGTGCCATCAGGAACACGCGCCGGCCGGTGAGCTTGAAAAAGCCGACCTGGATGATGACCGACAACGCCTCCATGACGAACAGGCCGCCGATGATCGCCAGCACGATCTCGTGCTTGGTGGCGACGGCGATCGCGCCGATCAGGCCGCCGAGCGCGAGCGACCCGGTGTCGCCCATGAAGATGGCGGCGGGCGGAGCGTTGAACCAGAGAAAGCCGAGGCCGGCGCCGATGACCGCGCCGAGGATGACGGCCAGTTCGCCGGTGCCCGGCACGAAGTGGATCTGCAGATATTCGGCGAACACAGCGTTACCCGAGAGATAGGCAATGACGCCGAAGGACGCCGCGGCGATCATGATCGGCACTATGGCAAGCCCGTCCAGACCGTCGGTCAGGTTGACCGCGTTGCCCGCGCCCACGATGACGAAGCAGGCGAAGGGAATGAAGAACCAGCCGAGATTGATCAGCAGGTCCTTGATGAAGGGGAAGGTGAGCGAGGAGGAAAACGGCTCCTGCCCGGCGTGCATGATCGCCCATGCCGCGATGGCGGCGATGAGGAACTCGATGGCCAGCCGCGCCTTGCCGGAAAAGCCCAGATGCGATTGCTTCGTCACCTTCAGATAGTCATCGTAGAAGCCGATGGCGCCGAAGCCGAGCGTGACCAGAAGCACCACCCAGACATAAACGCTCTTCACGTTGGCCCACAGCAACGACGAACCGACGATGCCGCAGAGGATCATCAATCCGCCCATGGTCGGCGTACCGGCCTTCTTGAAATGGGTCTGCGGGCCATCGGCGCGGATCGGCTGGCCCTTGCCCTGCCGCAGACGCAGCGAGTCGATGATGGTTGGCCCGAAGATGAACACGATCAGCGCAGCCGTGATCAGCGCGCCGCCGGTGCGGAAGGTGATGTAGCGAAATACGTTGAAGACCGAGATGTGGTCCGAGAATTCGACGAGCAGTGTGAGCATCTAGCGGTTGTCCAGGACCATCTTCAGTTTTGCATCGTGTTTCCGGCTGCATCCGGAAAGCGTTCCAAGAGCGCATCGACCAGCTTCGAAAAGCCGATGCTCTTCGACGACTTGACCATGACGACGTCGCCCGGTCGGATCGCCTGCATCAGCACGGGCTTGAGCTCGTCGCCGGTTGCGCGGTGTTCGGCATGGAAGTCGCTCGGCAGGATTTCGGCTAGCGCCTTCATTTCCGGCCCGGCTAGGAAGACCAGGTCGGTACTCGTCTCGGTTATCAATTCCGCCAGCGCGGTGTGCAGCCTGGCAGAATGCTCGCCAAGCTCCAGCATGTCGCCCAGCACGGCGATGCGCCGCGATCCGGGCGCCACCGGCGTCGCCTCCAGCAAAGCCATGGCAGCCTGCATGGAAGCGGGATTGGCGTTGTAGCTTTCGTCGATCAGGATGAAGGTTCCCTCCGGATGACGCAGCGTATGGCGCCGCCCGCGGCCGCGTTCCGGAACCAGATCGGCCAGCGCGAGCGCCGCGCGGGTCACGTCGGCACCGACCAGCTGCGCGGCTCCGAGCACCGCAAGCGCGTTCTGCACGATGTGCCGGCCGGGGGCCCCGATCTTGGCCGCCACATCCTGTCCACCCACATTCGCCGTCAGGATCGAGTGGCTGGCATGCAGCACGAAATTGGTGAGCCGGACCTTCGCATTGGCGTTCTCGCCGTAGCCCCACACGTTTTCCACGCCTGCCTCGCGGGCCAACTGTTCGAGAAGCTTGAAGCGCGGATCGTCGCGATTGACGAGTGCGGCGCCACCTGGCTCGACGCCCTCGAAAATCTCGGCCTTGGCTCTGGCAATGTCGTCGAGGCTGCTGAAATGGCCGAGATGCGCCGGAGCAATCGACGTGACGATGGCCACATGCGGGCGCACCATCCTAACCAGCGGGCGGATCTCGTTCTCATGGTTCATGCCGATCTCGAACACGGCATAGTCGCAATCGGCCGGCATGCGGGCGAGCGTCAGCGGCACGCCCCAGTGATTGTTGAAGGACATGGGCGAGGCGTGCACCTTGCCGACCGCTGAAAGGCCGCAGCGCAGCGCCTCCTTGGTGCTGGTCTTGCCTACCGAGCCCGTGACGGCAACGATGCGGGCATCGCTGCGGGCGCGGGCGGCCATGCCCAGCTTTTCCAGCGCCTCCAGAACATCGGGCACCACGATCATCGGCGAGGTCAGCCGGCCGAGCGCCGGAAGCTTGGCTTCAGCCACCACCAGCAATCCCGCGCCGGCCTTCATGGCAGCAGTCGCGAAGTCGTGGCCGTCCATCGCCTCGCCCTTGATGGCGAAGAAGGCATCGCCGGGTTGCAACGTGCGGGTGTCGATTGAAATCCCGCTCACGCCATCGGGCAACTGGCCTAAGGGCCGGCCTTCCATGGCGGTGACAAGCGCCTGGGATGTCCATAGAAGGTTCATGCCGAGCGCTCCTCGATGGTGCGCCGCACCTCCTCATGGTCAGAAAACGGAAGCGTCTCGCTGCCCACCGTCTGCCCCTCTTCGTGACCCTTGCCGGCCACGATCAGCGTGTCGCCCGCATGCAGCATGGAAATGGCCTCGCGTATCGCCTGCCGCCGGTCGCCGATCTCGATGGCGCCGGGGGCGGCAGCCATGACGGCGGCGCGGATCTCGGCAGGCACTTCCGAACGCGGATTGTCGTCGGTGACGATGGCCACATCGGCAAGCCTGGTGGCAATCTCGCCCATGATCGGACGCTTGCCGCGGTCGCGATCACCGCCGCAACCGAACACCACCACGACGCGGCCGGTGGTGAACGGCCGCACCGAGGCCAGGACGTTCTCCAGCGCATCGGGCTTGTGGGCGTAGTCGACATAGACCGGCGCGCCCTCCGCCGTGGTGCCTACCAGTTCCAACCGCCCGGGCGCACCCTTCAGCTTCTCGAGCGCGGCCAGCGCCTTCGCGGCCGGCGTGCCCGTCGAGATCGCCAGGCCGGCGGCAACCAAGGCGTTGAAAATCTGGAAATCGCCGGCCAGCGGCAGGTCGATCTCGTAGATGACGCCGTCCACCTCGATCTCCGCACGCTGGCGGAAACGCTCATGCTCGACGCGCTTCAACTGCAGGAAATCGCCATGGCGGCCGACGGTCAGCACCTTGAGCCCCGCGGCGCGGGCGGCCTCGATGGTGGGTGCAGACCATGGATCATCGGCGAAGATCACTGCCGGCGCGCCCTTGGGCAACAGTTCGTTGAACAGGCGCAGCTTGGCGCGGTGATACTCCTCGACCGTCGGATGATAGTCCATATGGTCGCGGCCGAGATTGGTGAATGCGCCGGCAGCAAGCCGCACGCCGTCGAGCCGCCGCTGGTCCAGGCCGTGGCTGGAAGCCTCCATTGCCGCGTGCGTAATGCCGGCTTCGGCCAGTTCAGCCAGCAGGCGATGCAATTCGACCGGGTCCGGCGTCGTCAGCGAGCCATATTCATTGCGGCCGGGCGCAATCACGCCGGTGGTGCCGATGCTCGCGGACGCGAAACCGACCTGCTCCCAGACCTGCCGGGTGAAGGCGGCCACCGAGGTCTTGCCGCTGGTGCCGGTCACCGCCACCATGGTCTCGGGCTGGCGGCCGGCAAGCTCCGCTGCAATCATGGCCAGCGCGTGCCGGGGATCTTCAACCGTGATGACGGGAATGGAGAGCGCCCCAATAGACGCCTCCTTCCCGGCCACGATCCCCACCGCGCCACGCGCTGCAGCATCGGCGGCGTAGGCAGCGCCATCGGCCTTCGTGCCTGGAACAGCCACGAACAGATCGCCCGGCTTGATCCGTCGCGAATCAGAAGAGATCCCGCCGATCTCCAGATCGTCGGAAAGGGCATTGACGGGCAGGAACGCGGCGAGATGTTTCAGTTTCATCGACTTCCGTCACAAACAAATGGCGCGCCAGCCGGCGCGCCCCTAGAATCAATCGTACGAGACCAGCGTTGCCTGAGTTTCATGGCTGAAATCTGGCTTCACGCCAAGAAAGGATGCAGACCGCCGTATGATGTTGGCAACAACGGGGGCCGCGTTGAGGCCTGCTGTCGCAGACATTCCCGGCTTCTCCGGCTTCGGTTCGTCGACAATGCTCAGCACTACATATTGCGGATCATCCATCGGGAAAGCCGCGAGGAAAGCGTTGAAACGGACATTCGGCGCATAGCGGCCATTGACCACCTTTTCAGCCGTGCCCGTCTTGCCGCCGACGCGGTATCCGGGCACCTCCGCCCTCCTGCCGGAGCCCTTTTCGGCGTTGAGGCGATAGAGGTAACGCATATCCTCGCTGGTCCTTGCGTTGACGACCTGCCGTGACGCGGCCATCGCCTCTTCTTCCGTGCGCGGCAGGAAGGTCGGATTCATCAGGCGGCCGCCATTCATCAGGGCCGCGGTACCGACTGCTGTCTGCAGCGGCGTCGTCGACATGCCGTGGCCGAAAGAAATCGTGATGGAGTGGACCTTCTTCCACACCTTCGGCTCGGTCGGCCGCGCCACTTCCGGCAACTCGGTCTGCAGCCGGTCAAGCAGGCCGATGCGCTTGAGGAACTCGCGATGCCCTTCGATGCCGACCACGTCGGCCTCGCGCGCGGAGCCGATGTTCGAGGAGTAGATGAACACTTCCGGCACAGTCAGCACGCGGCCCTTTCCGTGGAAATCGCGGATGGTCTGGCGCCCGATGGTGATTGGTTTCGTCGCGTCAAAGGTGCTGTTGAGGTTGACCTTGCCGGAATCGAGCGCCATCGCCGTGGTGAAGGTCTTGATGGTCGACCCCATCTCGTAGACGCCCGCCGACATGCGGTTCAGCCTGTCCTTGTCGAGCGCATTGTGCGGATTGTTGGGGTCGAAATCCGGCACCGATGCCATCGCCAGAACTTCGCCCGTCTTGACGTTGAGCACGACGGCGCCGGCGGCGATTGCGTTATACTTCTCCATCGCCCGGGCGATTTCGTCACGCACGATGTGCTGCACGCGGAGGTCGATCGACAGGCGCACCGGCTTCAGGTCCTTGGCCACCGCCAGTCCGGAAGCCTGGAGATCGGCAAGACCCTGATCGTCGATGTACTTCTCCATCCCCGCGATGCCCTGGTTATCGATATTGGTCAGGCCGAGGATGTGCGAGGCGGTCGGTCCGCCGGGATAGAAACGACGCTTTTCGGTGCGGAACCCGATGCCCGGCAGCCCGAGTTGCATGATGTCGTGCTGCTGCTTGGGCGTGAGCTGACGCTTGAGCCAGACGAAGCCCGTGCCGCTCTTGAGCTTCTTGTAGGTCTGTTCGACATCGATGTCCGGCAAGACGGTGGACAGCTTTTCGATCACCTCGTCCGCATCGACGACGCGGCGCGGCTCGGCAAACAGGGAAGCAGTCTTGATGTCGGTGGCCAGGACTTCGCCGTTGCGGTCGACGATGTCGGGGCGCGAGGCCGTAACGCGAGATGCCGGGCCGCCGCCCTCGTCCGGCTCCAGCATGCCCAGATAAACCAGTCGGCCGGCGATCGTGGCATAGATGCCGAAGAACACGGCCATGGTCATGACGACACGGTTCTTGGTCCGGCCGCCCGTCGCCTTGCGGGCGCCGTCGACGACGATGGATGCGGTGGAACCCTGGCCCTTCGAAAGACGCTTGCGCCAGAGCCTCATCATCGCACTGCCCCCGTCACCACCTTGTCGGTGCCGCTTTGGGCCATGGCGCCGACTGGATCGGTGGAGAAATCCTCCACGGGGCGCATCGGAATCTCGTTCAGCTCGACGACCTGCCGCGCCTCGACGGGTTCGAGCTGAAGCTCGGACTGGTAGGTTTCGGCCAGTTTCTGCAGCCGCGATGGCTGGGTCAGGAGGCTCCAGTCGGCCTTCAACAGGTCGATGGAGTCTTCCTCGAACCTGATCTGCTGCTCGATCTTGCGCACAGCGGCGAGTTGTTCCTCGGCCTCGTGCTTGACCTTGTAGGTAAAGGCGGCCGCCGAAACCATTGCGGCGATGAGAAGGATGTCGGTTGTACGAAACATGCCCCTACCTTTCTTCCCCGGCCGAGCGGACTTCAGGCAGCTTCGGCAGGCCGAAGATCGAAAAATCCGCCGTGCGCGCCGGCGCCTCGGTTCGAACCGCAGCCCGAAGCTTGGCCGAGCGCGCGCGTGGATTGCCCGCGATCTCGTCCTCGGTCGGCCCCACTGCGCCGCCCGCCTTCGCGAACGTCGCCGATTTCGTGTGCGTTTCAGGCAGATAGCGTGAACCCGCCACCGTGCCGGACCTGTCGGCGATGAAACGTTTGACGATGCGATCTTCGAGCGAATGGAAGGTGACCACCACCAGCCGGCCCCCGGGCTTGAGCGCCCGCTCGGCCGCGAACAGCGCACGCGCCAGTTCGCCGAGTTCGTCATTGACGAAGATGCGTAGCGCCTGGAACACGCGGGTCGCGGGGTGGATCTTGTCCTTCGGATTGCGGCCAACGAGATCGGCTATCGACTCGGCCAGGTCACGCGTGCGCTCAAACGGGCGCTCCGCGCGGCGCTTCTCGATCATGCGGGCGATACGGCCGGCATGGCGCTCCTCGCCCAAAAAGCCGAAGATGCGGGCGAGATCGCCCGACTTGAAGCGATTGACGACATCGGCCGCACTCAATCCCGCTTGCGCCATGCGCATGTCCAGCGGCCCGTCGGCGCGAAAGGAGAAGCCGCGCTCGGCCTGGTCAAGCTGCATGGAAGACACGCCGATGTCGAGCACCACGCCGTCGACCTGCGTCGCATGCTGATCCAGGCTGGAAAACGGCGCCTGCACGAGCCGCAAGCGGCCGGCGGATTTCTCCTCCAGCTCGCGGCCGGCCGCAATCGCGTCGGGATCCCGGTCGATGGCGATCACGTTCGCGCCCGCTGCCAGTATGGCGCGGGTGTAGCCGCCGGCGCCGAAGGTGCCGTCGACGATGGTCTCGCCCGGCTCCGGCGCCAGTGCCGCCAGTACTTCGTTCAGAAGAACCGGAATGTGGCGGGCCGGTCCGCCAACGGCATGATCGTCTTCGCCGCTGCCCGCCATCACTCCGTTTCTCCTGCTGCTTTGGTAACTGTCCCCTGCCGAAGCTTCAAAAGCCGCGCGCGCACCTCCGAACCATGAGCCCGGAGCCGTTCCGGCTCCCACATCTGGAAGAAGCTGCCACGCCCGACAAACGCCACCTCCAAGGAGATGCCGGTGTGCTCGCGCATGAAATCCGTAACTGTGATGCGACCATCCTGATCCAGCTTCAGGAACATCCCGTCGCCATGGCAGAAAAATGACATGTCGTCTGCCGTGCGATGGAAAGGATCCTCCTGCGCGATCCGCTGCTCGTAGCGATCGAGCAGGTCGAGCCCGCCCACGTCCAGCGCGGGCGTCTCCAGCGCCCGCAGCGCATAGAGCTCGCTGTAGCCTCGCTTCTGGACCACGGAACGAAAATGTGCGGGAACGGAGACGCGCCCCTTGGCGTCGATCCTGTTCACTGCATTGGACAGAAACCGGTCCATCGTTCGCGTCAGCCGCCTCCGTCGCGTTGTCTCTTGCCAGGCCTGCCGCGTCGACGCAAAGCCGGTCGCCTGCCCCGAAACCCTCGCCCGTGACTGCAACGAAGGCGCCTCGCGCAGCCAAACAGACCGCCCGCTTGCGGAACGCTTTATCCGGGACCGAAACAAGATCTTGATTGTCCGAGTGGGATAACATGGGCCAATATGGGCGTCAACGGGAACGGGCTACACGACGCCAGCCTCGCCCGTTGTTCGGCCGGAACTGGCGGCATCGCCGTCTTTATCCTCCATTAAGACTAACGAACCGTTTAGAAGCGGCTGCCGGCCTTGCTGGCGGATACCCGCTGCCACGAGCCAACGCAGCCACGGGCCCGGGACTTGAACCCGAACCGTCCTCCACTGCCGCAAGCATACGGGCAATGGATGCTCTCAATATGGAAGTGGAAGAAATGCCAGCCGGCCTATAAGCCGGGTTCTGTATGGCCCCCGCGCCTTGCGGCACGGAAGCGTGGCGACCATTCGTCTTGGGCGCATGTCGCCATACGCCTCACGCAACCTACCCGGATGACCAGGCCGGAAACAGCCCTGAGGGTCGCCCCTCTGTCATCCCTATTCGGTCTTGCTCCCGGTGGGGTTTACCGTGCCGCTCCTGTTGCCAGTCGCGCGGTGGGCTCTTACCCCACCCTTTCACCCTTACCGCAGACGGGTCCGCGGCGGTTTGCTTTCTGTGGCACTATCCCTGGGGTCGCCCCCGCCGGTCGTTATCCGGCACCGTGTTTCCATGGAGCCCGGACTTTCCTCACCTTCAGCCTTTCGGCTCTCGAAGGTGCGGCCGCCCGGCCAGCTGGCAGTGCGTATAAAGGCATTCGCTCGGCAAAACGCAAACGAAAAAGCCTGCCAGCGGCCGGGTTAGGCGCATTTGTCCCCCGCGCTGCATCAGTTCATCGCAAGATGCTGCTTGACCTTGCTGCAGTAGGCGGCCGAGACCGGGTTCATGCGCTTGGCGCCGTGGCCCGCATTGTACTTCAGGATCGTGCCGCAGGTGCTGCCGCCACCGAGCGAATGCGCCTTGGCCAGATACTTCATGCCGTACTTGATGTTGGTCTCGGGGTTGAACAGCCCCTGGGCACCACCGCTGTAGCCCATCATGCGGGCAGTGGCGGGCTTGATCTGCATGAGACCGATCTCGCCAGCGCCGCCGCGTGCGTTGGCGCGGTAGTTGCTTTCCACCTTGATAACGGCATGCGCGAGCGCAGTCGGAACGCCATATTCCGCAGCATAGCGGTTGACGATGCTGCTGTACTGCGCCTTGGCAGCCTGCGGCGTCTTGGCGGCGGCGTTGGCGGCCACCGACATGGTCTGAACCTTCTTGCCACCGCGCTTGTTCAGAACCACCTTGGTCCTTTTCGCGTTACGGGCGGCTTTCTTGGAGCGCTTGGTTGCCTTGCGCGGCGCCTTCACCGCGTGGGATGCCTGCAGGTCGAGCGTGCTGCTGAAGCCCCGCACGCCCGGAAGGCCGATCGCGTCATCAGTGTCGTTAACGGCGACAGAAGCAACGGAGAGCTTCTCCGTCGATTTCGGGCTCTTGGGAGCCAGAGGCTGGGCGTTTGCGGCAAAGCTGGTGAACGCGGCAGCAAGCGCCGCCGCCATCGCGGTCATTTTTTTCATGTGTACCTTGTCTATTCTTGGCCGCACGAACAGTGCTCGCGCAGCAACCCTTACTCAACAGGGGCCATCTTCTAGAGAGATTGCCCGTGACACGGCGAAGGATTTGCCAAGCGAATGGGCGGCAATGAAGGCCGCCGAAATCACAAAAGTTAACAGAGTGTAACTTGACGGGCCGGGAAGGCGCGGCTAACGCGAATCGAACGGCGACGAGGCGAGCAGCCGCCTCAACGTCTCCACAGTCGAGGGGTCGGCGATGCCGTCTACCCTGCGGGGGCGGAAGTGGCGCTGGAAGGCGGCAACAACGATTTCCGTCGGCCTGTCGAAAATTCCCGATTTTTCAATGCCGTAGCCGTAAAGGGAAAGCATCGACTGAATTTCTTCGACCTCGGCGCCTGCATCGCCAGGTTGCAGAGCCTGCCCTTTTCGCCTGCGGGCAGGCTCCACGAAGCGGCCAATTCCGGCGCGCGCCAGTTGCCGCCAGGGAAACTTTTCGCCGGGATCAACCTTGCGACCGGGTGACACATCAGAATGTGCTAAAATTCGTTCCGGCAGGATGCCGTAGCGGTCGATTATGTCCCGGCAGAGCGCAATTACGGCCTGAATTTGGCAATTTGGGAAGGGCCGATAGCCAAGATCGTGCCCCGGATTGACGATTTCGATGCCGACGGACCACGAATTCACATCGACAATTCCATGCCAGAAGCTCTTGCCGGCGTGCCAGGCGCGGTCGCTTTCGCGCACCATCTGCACGATACGGCCGTCCTCGTGCACAATATAATGAGACGACACCTCGCTGGCAGGGTTGCACAGCCAGGCTTCGGCCTCCTCGCCGGTCGCCATGCCGGTGTAGTGCAGGATGATCATGTCCGGCCGATCGGTGCCACGACGCGCCTTGAAGTTCGGCGAAACGCGAACTTTTGCGCCGGCATAATCTGGCGGAAATCCGCTCATGCCACCCGCGCTGCCTTCTCGATCGACGCATAGGCGGCGTTGATCGCTGCCAGACGGGTGGTCGCGATGCGGATGAATTCCTCCGGCAGCCCGCGGGCGATCATCCGGTCGGGATGGCTATTGGCCACCAGCCGCCGATAGTGGGCGCGCACTTCCGCGAAGGGGCGGTCGCGCGCTATGCCGAGCACCCGGTAGGGATCGGCGTCGCCGAGATCCAGATGCCGCGCCAGGATCGTCTGATAGTGATCCTCTTCGATCCTGAATATCTCGGAAACGCGCTTGAGGAACTCGCCCTCCCGCTCATGCAACAGGCCGTCTGCCTTGGCGATGTGGAACAGGCCGTCGAGGATGTCTTCCAGCATCGCACAGTTCTTGTGCCCGCTGCCGCACAGCTTGGCCATGCGTTCCGCGTATATCTCGAAACCTGCAACGTCCTGCTTGGCGATGTCGTAGAGCCGCGCCACGTTGCGGGCTTCTTCCGGCGGGACCGAGAATATTTCCCGAAACGCCCTTATCTCGTCCTGCGTCACCACGCCGTCGGCCTTGGCCATCTTGGCCGAAAGCGCAATCATAGCGACAGAAAAGGCTACGCGACGCCGGAGCTCCGCGTCTCCTTCGAAGACCGTGCGCAGGCCTTCCACCAGGTCGGCAACGCCGGCCCTGGCGGAACTGGAAATACGGATGACGAAGTCGCCTATGCGGTCCCAAATCGACATGGGCGCTTCATAGGACGAAACCTGTCGCGACGCGAGGGACAATCTAAAGAAGCCGTGGGGCAAAGGCCGGGCAAGAGGCCGGGCAAAACCCGGCCTCTTGGGCCCGAAGCCGCCTACTCGTGGCTACGCGTACTCTACACGGCAAAGCTTACTGGGCAGGAGCGGCCGGCTTCTGCTCCGTTGTACCGCCGGGCGGTGGTGCAGGCGTCGTCGGCGCCGCTGCGGGAGGGGTGGTCTGCTGGGTTGCCGGCGGCTTGGTGCTCTGGGTCGTGGTCTTGTCCGAACTCTCGCTGCAGGCGGCAATACCGAACAATGCAACCGCTCCTACGGATGCAAGGATGAGTTTCTTCATTTACAAATCTCCTTCGCGGGCAAAGCCCGGTCTGCCGGGCTGTCCTGGCTAGAATGAGAAAGCTCCCATGCGGGTTGCGTCACTTACGCTGACGCAAGGAAACATTTTGTCAGAACCCGCTTGCGCTGCGGGCTCAGGAGGGCCGCGTTCCGTGCAGCGGCATTGAAGTTGCCGTGACATCGCTGCAATAAGCTGCTCGTGAGCAACCGTCTGTCGAGGAAGATCATGAACGCGGCCAAGTGGGATTTCTGGATCGATCGCGGCGGCACCTTCACCGACATCATCGGCCGCGATCCCGAGGGCGGGCTGCATCCGCGCAAGCTTCTCTCCGAAAACCCCGAGGCCTATCGCGATGCCGCGATCCAGGGCATCCGCGACCTGCTCGGAGTCAAGGCCGGCCAGCCGATCCCCTCAGAGCGCATCGGCGACATCAAGATGGGCACGACGGTTGCAACCAACGCGCTTCTGGAGCGCAAGGGCGACCGGGTGCTGCTGCTCATCACAAAGGGTTTTCGCGATGCCCTGCGCATCGCCTACCAGGCGCGGCCGGACATCTTCGCCAAGGAGATTATTCTCCCCGAACAACTCTACGAGCGCGTCGTCGAGGTCGATGAACGCGTGCGCGCCGACGGCTGCGTGGAAAAGCTGCTCGACCTTGCCTCCGTGCAATCCGAAATCGAACAGGCGAAGCGGGATGGCATCGATGCCGTCGCAATCGTCTTCATGCATGCCTGGAAGTTCCCCGCGCACGAACAGGCCGTAGCCAGGCTCTGCCGCGACCTCGGCTTTGGCCAGGTCTCGGTCAGCCATGAGGTCTCGCCGCTGGTCAAGTTGGTCGGACGCGGCGACACCACGGTGGTCGACGCCTATCTGTCGCCTATCCTGTCGCGTTATGTGAACCAGGTGGCTGGCGAACTGGGCATGGACAAGTCGGCAGAGGCCAATTCCCCCCGCCTGATGTTCATGATGTCATCGGGCGGTCTTACCGCCGCCGATATGTTCCAGGGCAAGGACGCGCTTTTGTCCGGCCCGGCAGGCGGCGTGGTCGGCATGGTCGAGACGGCGAAGCTCGCCGGCTTCGACAAGGTCATCGGCTTCGACATGGGCGGCACCTCCACCGACGTCGCCCACTATGACGGCGAATATGAGCGCGCCTTCGATACCGAAGTGGCGGGCGTGCGCGTGCGCGCACCCATGATGCGCATCCACACGGTCGCCGCCGGCGGCGGCTCCATCCTGCACTTCGAGGCCGGCCGCTTCCGCGCCGGGCCGGATTCGGCCGGCGCCAATCCCGGCCCCGCCTGCTATCGCCGCGGCGGGCCGCTGGCCGTCACCGACGCCAATGTCATGCTCGGCAAGCTGCAGCCCGACTTCTTCCCGGCGATCTTCGGCCCCAACCAGGACCAGCCGCTCGACACTGAGATTGTGCGCAAAAAATTCGAGGCGCTGGCTGCCGAGATCGGCGATGGCCGCAGCCCGGAAGCGGTGGCAGAAGGTTTTGTCACCATCGCCGTGGAGAACATGGCCAACGCCATCAAGAAAATCTCCGTCCAGCGTGGCTATGACGTCACCGAATATCTGCTCAACTGCTTCGGCGGCGCGGGTGGGCAGCACGCCTGCCTGGTGGCCGACGCGCTCGGCATGGAGGCGGTGCTGATCCACCCCTTCTCCGGCCTGCTCTCGGCCTATGGCATCGGGCTCTCGTCAGTCTTCGCCTCGCGCCAGCAGGCGCTTCTGAAGCCATTGGCGGATGCCTCGCTCGACGCGGTCAACGAACTGATCGCAACACTGCGTAAGGATGTTTTGGCCGAGCTGGCCAGCCAGGGAATCGCCGAAGCCGATGTCGCTTGCCGCCCGGTGCTGCAGGTGCGCTATGACGGCACCGACACCGCGCTCCCGGTCAACTTCGAAGCGGGCTCGGTTTCGCAGGCGATCGCCGACTTCGAGGCCGCGCACAAGGCCCAGTTCGGCTTCATCTACGACAACAAGCCGATGATCGTCGAAGCCGTGGGCGTCGAGGGCACCGACACCAGCGGGCGCGGCCGCGACGAGCGCGACCAGCCGCTCGCCGACTGCGCGCCCAAGCCGGGCGAAACGCGCAGGCTCTATGGAGAGGGTACCTGGCACGACGCCGGCGTGTTCCGCCGCGAGGCCATGGCCCCCGGCGATCACGTCGACGGGCCGGCGCTGATCATCGAGAGCCACCAGACCATTGTCGTGGAGCCGGGCTGGCGGGCCGAGATCACGGCCAAGGACCACGTGCTGATGCGCCGCACTGAGAAGAAGCGCCGCAAGGCAGCGCTTGGCACCGAGGCCGACCCGGTCATGCTCGAGGTCTTCAACAACCTGTTCATGTCGATCGCCGAGCAGATGGGCGTGACGCTGCAGAACACCGCCTACTCGGTCAACATCAAGGAGCGGCTGGACTTCTCCTGCGCCGTCTTCGACCGCACCGGCGCGCTCGTCGCCAACGCTCCGCACATGCCGGTGCACCTGGGCTCCATGGACCGCTCGGTGGAGACGATCATCCGCCTCAACGAAGGCGACATCCATCCGGGCGACGTCTTTGCGCTGAACGCTCCTTATAATGGCGGCACGCACCTGCCCGACATCACCGTGGTGACGCCGGTGTTCGACGGTGAGGAGCGATCGGCCGAAGGCCGATCAATCGACAACGATTTGTCGATTGAAGCGACGAACGCCCGGAGCCATAGCGGAGGGCAGGCAAGACAAATCCTCTTCTGGGTCGCCTCGCGCGGCCACCACGCCGATGTCGGCGGCACAGCCCCCGGCTCGATGACGCCGCTGGCCACGACGGTCGATGAGGAAGGCGTGCTGTTCGACAACTTCCGCATCGTCGAACGCGGCCATTTCAGCGAGGCGGAGCTGCTGCAACTCCTGACCGACCACCCCTACCCGGCCCGCAACCCGCACCAGAACATCGCCGACCTGAAGGCGCAGATCGCCGCCAACGAGAAGGGTGTGGCCGAGCTGCGCAAGATGGTGGCGCATTTCGGGCTCGACGTGGTCGACGCCTATATGGGCCATGTGCAGGACAACGCCGCCGAAAGCGTGCGCCGCGTGCTGGAGCGCCTGCCCGACACCGCCGAGTACGAATACCCGACCGACACCGGCCAGGTCATCAAGGTGAAGATCACCGTCGACCGCGACAAGCGCGAGGCGACGGTGGACTTCACCGGCACCTCGCCGGTGATGAAGAACAATTTCAACGCGCCCGAACCCGTGGCGCGCGCGGCCGTGCTCTATGCCTTCCGCGTCATGGTCGAGGACCAGATCCCGATGAATGCCGGCTGCCTGCGGCCGATCAACATCATCATTCCGGAGGGCTGCATGCTGCGGCCGAGCTATCCGGCCGCCGTGGTGGCCGGCAATGTCGAAACCTCGCAGCATGTCACCAACGCCCTGTTCGGCGCCATGGGCGCGCTGGCCAACGCGCAAGGCACGATGAACAACCTGACCTTCGGCAACAAGCAGTACCAATATTACGAGACGATCTGCTCCGGTTCGCCGGCCGGCCAGATGAACAGCGGCCGCGGCTTCAACGGCACGTCGGGCGTGCACACGCATATGACCAACTCGCGTCTGACCGACCCGGAAATCCTCGAACTGCGCTTCCCGGTCCTGCTGGAGGATTTTCATATCCGCGAAGGCTCGGGCGGCGGGGGAAAATGGCATGCAGGCGACGGCACGCGCCGCACCATCCGCTTCTTGGAGAAGATGGAATGCGCGATCCTGTCGTCGCATCGTTCGCATCCGCCGCGCGGCGTGAACGGCGGCGGCGACGGCGAGGTCGGCTCGACCAAGGTGCGCCGCAACGACGGCACCATCGAAACGCTGAAAGCCTGCGACCAGACCGTATTGGAGCCCGGCGAGGCGGTGATCGTGACCACGCCGACCGCGGGAGGGTTTGGAGGGGCCTGAGGGCCTTTCCCTCCCCCTTTCTGCACCGCTGCGGCAGTCTTGGCCGACCAGCATGGGTCCCCGGAACCTCCGCACGTCGCTTCGCTCGTGCTTCGGCCCGAGGATGACGAGGTGGGGCGGCCGGCGCGAACGCGCCGCATTGAGGGTTTGCCGGGTACCTTGGTCCCGACTCGTTCAAGGTTGCTGGAGAAGGCGTTGAGGGTTTGCCGGAGCCTTTCAACCCCGTCGTCCTCGGGCCGGAGCACGAGCGCAGCGAAGTGCGGAGGTTCCGGGGACCCAGGCCTCGGACTCGCAATCGGCAGTCCGAGGCAGGTTTCGTGTCAGCAAACTGTCCCGAGAAGTCAGCCCGGCTTTGATCCGCACTTTTTCAAGTGTCAGCCCGGCGGAGGGAGTGCAGCGATCTCCACCGCTGCGGCAGCTTCGGCCGACCGGCATGGGTCCCCGGAACCTCCGCACTTCGCTGTCGCTCGTGCTCCGGCCCGAGGATGACGAGGTGGGGCGGCCGCGCCGGCATCCAATCGGCAACGCCGGGCCTGCTCCAAGCGCTCCGCCACCCAACTGTCACCGGCATGTCATGCCCCTGCGTTACCCGCTTGCAGCAAAGCAAACGGGGAATCGCCTTGCCATGACCGACCTGTCCTCGGAAATCGGTTTCGCCCGCAACAAGCGCCTTGGTAAGGCGGTGCATCGCAACCGCCCGCTGTCGAAGGAAGGGATTTCGGAGCGCCTGTTCACCCTGCTGTTTTCCGGGCTCGTCTATCCGCAGATCTGGGAAGACCCGGACGTCGACATGGAGGCCATGGCGCTGGGCGAAGGCCATCGCGTCGTCACCATCGCCTCGGGCGGCTGCAACGTGCTGGCCTATCTCACCCGCTCACCGGCGCATATCGATGCCGTCGACCTCAACACCGCCCACATCGCGCTGAACCGCATGAAGCTGGCGGCGGTGGCGCACCTGCCCTCGCAGGCCGACCTGTTCCGCTTCTTCGGCAGCCCCGGCAACCGGCACAATTCCGCCGCCTACGATCAGTTCGTGGCGCCACATCTCGACAGGACCAGCCGCGCCTATTGGGAAAAGCGCAACTGGCGCGGAAAGCGCCGCATCGCCGCCTTCGATGACAATTTCTATCGCAAGGGTCTGCTCGGCCTGTTCATTGCTGCCGGCCACCGCACCGCGCGCCTCTATGGCGTGGACGTATCCGAGATGATGTCGGCCAAGACTGTCGCCGAGCAGCGCCGCTTCTTCGAGGAACGGCTGAAGCCGATCTTCCGCCGCCGGCTGGTGCGCTGGGCGACCTCGCGCAAGTCGTCCCTGTTCGGCCTCGGCATCCCGCCGGCGCAATATGACAAGCTGATCACCTCCGGCGACGGCACCATGGCGAGCGTGCTTTCGGCGCGGCTGGAAAAGCTGACCTGCCATTTTGCACTCAAGGACAACTACTTCGCCTGGCAGGCGCTGGCGCGCCGCTATCCAGCGCCCGGCGAGGCGGCGCTCCCCGCCTATCTGGAAGCGGAGAACTACGCCACGATCCGCCAAAATCTCGACCGCGTGAGCGTGCACCACGCCAATTTCACCGAGCTTCTGGCGAGCAAGGCTGCCGGCTCGGTCGATCGCTTCGTGCTGCTCGACGCGCAGGACTGGATGAGTGACGAGCAACTGAACGCGCTGTGGACCGAGATCAGCCGCACCGCCGCGACCGGCGCGCGCGTGATCTTCCGCACTGCCGCCGAGCCGAGCCTGCTGCCCGGCCGCCTCTCGCAGGCCTTGCTCGACCAGTGGCGCTACGAGGCGGAGCAGTCGCGCGAGTTCGCGACCCGCGATCGCTCGGCAATCTATGGCGGCTTCCACCTCTATGTGAAGAACTGAGAGGTTTTGGCGATGAGCGCGACGGACCACTCCGGCCTGATGGACCGCATCTACCGGCACCAGCGCCACATCTACGACCTGACGCGCAAATATTACCTGCTCGGCCGCGACCGCATGATCGACGGGCTCGACGTGCCGGCCGGCGGCACTGTGCTGGAGCTGGGCTGCGGAACGGGGCGCAACATCGTGCTGGCGGCCCGGCGCTATCCGGATGCGCGCTTCTATGGCCTGGATATTTCCGCCGAGATGCTTGAAACGGCGAAGGCCGCGATCGATCGCGAGGGCATTTCCGGGCGCGTGACGCTGGCGCGTGGCGACGCCACGGATTTCGATGCCGAAACGCTGTTCGGCATCGAAAAATTCGACCGGGTCTTTGTTTCCTACTCGCTGTCGATGATCCCCGGCTGGGAAAAGACCGTTAGCGCGGCGCTGGCCGTGCTGAAGCCCGAGGGCTCGCTGCATGTGGTCGATTTCGGCCAGCAGGAACGGCTGCCGCGCTGGTTTCGGGCGATGCTGCGGGCGTGGCTGGCAAAATTCCATGTCGAGCCACGGGCGACCCTGCGCAAGGAACTGGAAGCGGAGGCGGGAAAACGCGCCTCGAGCGTGTTCTTTGAGACGCTCTATCGCGGCTATGCGGTGAAGGCGGTGGTGGGGGCGTAGGCCGCCCCCTACTCCAGCGCCTTGGACAGCGCCGCCACCATGGCCTGCGGCCGGTAGCCGAGCCTGGACGGGGTCAGGCCGAGGCGCAACACCACCAGCTTCTGCGAAGGAATGATGGCCATGGACTGGCCGTCATGTCCAAGCAGCCAGAAGGTGTCGGCCGGGAGGTCGATGCCCGCTTCGGGCTCGTCACCGGCGTCGTCCCCGCCATCTGGGCCCTGCAGCCAGACCTGGCCGCGGCCGTATCTTCCGCCGGAGGCGGGAGCAGGCTCGCGCATCCACGACACGAAGCCTGCGGGCAACAGCGGCACGCCATTCCAGACGCCATCGTCGACCAGGAACTGGCCGAAGCGCGCCCAATCATGCGCGGTGGCGTAGAGATAGGATGAGCCGACGAAGGTGCCGCGCGCATCGGTTTCAAGGATGGCGCTGGGCATGCCCAGCGGATCGAACAGCGTCTTGCGCGGCCATGCCAGCGCCTGCGCCTTGTCGCCCACGGCCTGCTGCCAAAGGCGCGACAGCACCACGGAAGTGCCGCTGGAATAGCTCCAGACCTTGCCCACCTCCCCGGCCAGCGGCTTGGCCTCGGCAAAGCCGGCCATGTCGGGCTCCAGATAGAGCATGCGCGTCACGTCGGTGACATCGCCGTAATCCTCATTGAACTCGAGCCCCGAGGACATCGCCATCAGGTCGGCCAGGCTGATCTTGTCGCGCGCGTCGCCCTTCCACCCCTCGAACAGGCCGGTTGCATCCATGGACATCCTGCCGGCCTGCACCAGCGTGCCGATGAGCGCGGCGTTGACTGTCTTGGTCATCGACCAGCCGAGCAGCGGCGTGTTTTGCGAAAAGCCGGTGCCATAGCGCTCGCCGACGATGCGGCCGTTCTTGACCACCACCACGGCGCGCATACCGGGACCGGTCGCGCCCTCGTCGTCCAGTATGGTGGCGACGATCGGGTTCTGCGACGGTTCCACACGCTCGCCCACCGGCCACAATTCGTCCGGCTTGGTGCCTTGCGAGGGCGGCACGAGCGAAAACGCCTTGGCCGTCTGCACATTGCCATCGGGCACGGTGGCGCAGCCGCCATTGTCGCGCGCGACAGCGCGCCCCTCGCCGAACCAGCCGAACAAGGCGGCCGAGACGGTGCCGCTCTCGTTGTCGACGTCCACCGAAATCAACCTGAGGATCGGGTGGCCGGGCGCCTGCACGTCGACCCGCAGCACCTCTTCAGGGTCGCGCCCGGCGACGAAGACGTTCGAACAGACGATCTTGGCTGTGTAGCCCGCGGCCACGCGGATCAGCGCCGGCGGGGCCACGGCAAGCCAGACGGCAAGCGCCACCACCGCCAAAACGACAAGTCCGAGCAGCCATTTCAGAAATCTTGCGACCCCACGCATTCTCCTGCCCTCCCACGCAGTTGCCGACCCTAGCCGGCCGCCATTCGTCACGCAAATCGCCCAGCCTGTCGAGCGCCATCAACCAATAATCAACCATGTTGCGCGAAAACGGCACAAGGCCGGCCACGCGCATGCGCGCGCACCCGGCAAGCCAAATCATCAATTGCCAGGCCGCGGGCACATTTGCCCGACGGGCCCGAAGGAGAAGCGATGCGCCGTCTTGCGGCCCTCATCCTGCTTGGCGCGCTCGGCGCATGCACCTCGGTCGACGATCTTGCGCCAGTCGGCAACCAGCGCCTCACCTCGCAGACCATCACGCAGGGCGAAGTGATGGTGCGCTATCCGCGCTTCGACGACATCAAGCCGCATGACTGGACCGGGCGCACGCCGTGGGAGCACCCGGTGCACGGCACCGACGTGTCTAAATACCAGACATCGGTCGACTGGCGGCAGGCCAAGGCCAGCGGAATCTCCTTCGCCTTCATCAAGGCGACGGAGGGCGGCGACCGCGTGGACGACTATTTCGAGGAGCACTGGAACGCCACCAAGGCGGCCGGAGTGCCGCGCGCGGCCTATCATTTCTATTATTTCTGCCGCCCCGCCGCCGAGCAGGCGGCCTGGTTCATCCGCAACGTCCCGCGCGAGCGCTCTTCCCTGCCGCCGGTTCTGGACATGGAATGGAACCCGCAATCGCCCACCTGCAAGCTGAGGCCCGACCCGGCCACGGTGCGCAGCGAGATGAGGACCTTCCTCGAGATCGTGGAGAAGCACTACGGCAAGAAGCCGATCATCTATACCTCGATCGACTTCTTCGACGACAACCAGCTGGCCGGCTTCCGCGGCTATCCCTACTGGCTGCGTTCGGTGGCCGGGCACCCCAGCGAGCGCTATGGCAGCCACCCGTTCACCTTCTGGCAGTATACCGGCACAGGGGTGGTTCCGGGCATTCGCGGCAAGGCCGACGTCAACGTCTTCAACGGCTCCGAGGCCGCCTGGAAGAAATGGCTGAGGGAAAACACCCGCTAGGCTGCGAAATAGCGGCCTTGAGCCTACGAATCCGCGAAATCCCGCTTCCCTCCGCGCGCAACCGGAGGTATGGCCCGGCTGCCCGCATTTTGCCATGTCCATCGGGCACACAATGACGCGAAATCATGGGCATGAATGGAGTGGTCATGATGGTGGTGCGAATGAAGGCGCTGGCCGCGGCGCTGGTCGCATTTGCGGCCGGGCCAGCCATGGCGCAGGAATGCGGCGGCGACTTCAATGCCTGGAAAAGCGCCATGCGCGCCGAAGCGGCTGCGGCCGGCATCGGCGGCAAGGGGCTGGCAGCGCTCGAACAGGCCGAACTCAACCCGAAGGTGCTGCAGCGCGACCGCGCCCAGGGCGTCTTCACCCAGACCTTCCTGGAATTTTCCGCCCGCATGATCTCGGACTACCGGCTCAAGCACGGCGCGGCCAACCTGCAGAAATATGCCGATGTCTTCGCCCGCGCGGAGCAGGAATTTGGCGTTCCTGGCCCGGTGATTGCCGCCTTCTGGGCGCTGGAGACCGACTTCGGCGCGGTGCAGGGGGATTTCCCGACGCTGGGCGCGCTGGTGACGCTGGCGCATGACTGCCGCCGCCCGGAACTCTTCCGCAAGCAGATCGTGCCGCTGCTGACGCTGATCGAGCGCGGCGTGGTGCCGGCCGACGTCAAGGGCGCATGGGCAGGCGAGATCGGCCAGACCCAAAGCCTGCCCATCGACTATCTGGAGAACGGCGTCGACGGCGATGGCGACGGCATCGTCGACCTGCGCAACAGCGCGCCCGATGTGATCATGACCACAGCCAAGAAAATCCAGGCGCGGGGCTGGAAGCGCGGCGAGCCCTGGCTGCAGGAAGTGCGCGTGCCCGACAACATGCCCTGGGAAGAAACCGGCCGCACCAACAAGCTGCCGATCTCGCAGCTGACTGCCTGGGGCGTGACAGACCGCGACGGCAACCCGCTCGAGGACAATGGCCTGAAGGCCGGCGTGATTCTGCCCATGGGCCACAAGGGCCCCGCCTTCATCGGCTACGACAATTTCGACATCTACATCGAGTGGAACCAGTCGATCACCTACACGCTGACGGCCGCGCACCTGGCTGCACGGCTGGCCGGGGAGCCTCCCTTCGACAAGCGTACCCCGCAGGAAGGCCTAACGGGCGAGGCGATGAAGGCGCTGCAGCAGAAGCTGCACGACAAGGGCTACGACGTCGGCGGCATCGACGGCATTCTGGGCACCAACACCCGCGAAGCGATCCGCCAGGAACAGATTCGGCTGGGCCTGCCCGTTGACGGCTGGCCGACGCAAGAGCTGCTGGCAAATCTCTAGGCCAGAAGGCAGAAATCGCTTTTCCCAGAGGCCACGCGTTGTGCAACGCGTGGCCTCTTTCGTTTCCGGCTGCTCCCGTCAAAGACCGTGCCATTTTCCGCACACCGGAGGGCCTAAGCGAAGTGCATGACCGCCTTCGCTCGACCAGGCATCCGACTGGAAGAAACTGTTAACCACTCGGTTCCTATTGCTCTTCAGACGTCTCCCCGCCCGAGTCTTGAGTACAGGATCCATGAGCTTTCCCCGCACAAACTTTTCGAACCTGAATTCGCACGAACAAGGCGAGGCAGATCGCTTCGAAAGCGCGCGCAACAACACGGCCACTGCCAGGCAGCCACACCCGGCTGCGGCACCCGGCCGGGATTCGTGGGGCGCGGCGCGGCAGACCACGCAGGCCCATTCAAAACCCGGAACCGACGAATTCTTCACCCGCTCGCCGCTGCAGGACCATTTCTTCCTGGCGCCCAATGTGCGCTTCACCCGCACGCCCGAGCGCGAAATGCCGAAGCGCCGCGCAGAGCAGCAGGGAGGCGAGGAGAATTCCGGACAGGGCGATTCGACGGCGAACAGGGCAGCAGCCCAGCAGCCGACGGCACAGGCCGCCTCGCCTGCACCGAGCGTCGCCCGGACAGCGACACCGACGAATGGACTGGCTTCCCGCGCGGCGACCGTTCAGCCCGCGGCTGCCGACGCGGCGGTGAGGCGCCAAGCCCCGGCAATGCCAGCCATCAAAACCCCTTCTCTCGAGCGCGTCGTGGAAAAGGCGCAGGTGCTGTCTTCCACAGCCAATGTAGCAGTGCCTGTTGCGCCGCAGGTGGCCGAGGAAGCGCCCGTCTCGCAGCCTGTCGAGGTGGAAATCCAAACGGACAGCAGCGGCGCGTTCTGGTCCTGCTTGTCGGACCACGCCTTCTTCGAGTTCCTGCCGCCGGAAGGCATGGTGGAACTTGCGCCCTTGCCGACCATCGATCTGGGCCGTTTTGCCGTCGCCGCGGCTCCAGCGACTCCACTGCCGCAGCAAACGCGCCCGGCTCAGGTGGCGGAAATCACCTCGCTGTTCCGCATCATCGAATGCACCCCCGCCGCGCCGTCCTCCCCTGCCCTGCCGGAGGCGGCGGTCGCCGTTCCGGCCGAGGGCGAGAAGAACGTCGAGATTTCCGCGAGCGCAACGGTACAGGAGACGCAGGCCGCCGCCGCGATTGCGGTACAAGAAATCGTTGCAGCCGCACCCGTTGTGGAGTCGGTCGCCACCGCTCCAGTAGCTGAAACTGCCAGCACGCCCGCTGAAGCAATCGCCGTTGCCGCCTCGCCAGCGGATGCCGCGGCTGCCCCCGCCGCGGATGCTGCTGCTCCGGTGGCCGAGGCTGTCGTTGCCGCTCCGGTCGCGGAAGTTGCAACGCCACCCGTGACTGCTGGTGCAGCCCTCGCCCCGAAAAACGCCGTGGCGCCGGTGGCGGCGAACGCGAATGTCGTCGCCTTCGAGCCCGCCAAAAAGGCGAGCGTGACCATGCCGGTTCCAGTCGCCCGCGCGACTTCGCCCCGGACCATCACCGTGGGCGCGGAGCAGTCCGGCACGGAAGACGGCTACGAATTCCCTTCCGAGGAGCTGCTTCAGGAGCCGCCTGTTGGCCAGGGCTTCTACATGTCGCAGGAGCGGCTGGAGCAGAATGCCGACCTTCTGGAAAGCGTGCTGGAAGATTTCGGCGTCAAGGGCGAGATCATCCATGTCCGCCCCGGTCCCGTCGTCACGCTCTATGAATTCGAGCCGGCGCCGGGCGTAAAGTCTTCCCGCGTTATCGGCCTGGCCGACGACATCGCCCGCTCCATGTCGGCCATCTCCGCCCGCGTGGCGGTAGTGCCGGGCCGCAACGTCATCGGCATCGAACTGCCGAACGAGACGCGCGAGACGGTCTATTTCCGCGAGCTGATCGAATCCCACGATTTTCGCGAGACCGGCTGCAAGCTGGCGCTGTGCCTGGGCAAGACCATCGGCGGCGAGCCGGTGATCGCCGAGCTGGCGAAGATGCCCCACCTGCTGGTGGCCGGCACCACCGGCTCGGGCAAGTCGGTGGCGATCAACACCATGATCCTGTCCCTGCTCTACCGCATGACGCCGCAGGAATGCCGGCTGATCATGGTCGACCCCAAGATGCTGGAACTGTCGGTCTATGACGGCATCCCGCACCTGCTGACGCCCGTCGTGACCGACCCCAAGAAGGCGGTGACGGCGCTGAAATGGGCCGTGCGCGAGATGGAAGACCGCTATCGCAAGATGGCGCGGCTGGGCGTGCGCAACATCGACGGCTACAACCAGCGCGCAGCCGTGGCCCGCGACAAGGGCGAGACGGTGGTGATGCAGGTGCAAACCGGCTTCGAAAAGGGCACCGGCGCGCCGCTGTTCGAGGAGCAGGAAATCGACCTGGCGCCGATGCCCTACATCGTCGTCATCGTCGATGAGATGGCCGACCTGATGATGGTCGCCGGCAAGGAGATCGAAGGCGCCATCCAGCGCCTGGCGCAGATGGCGCGCGCGGCCGGCATCCACCTGATCATGGCCACGCAGCGCCCGTCGGTCGACGTCATCACCGGCACGATCAAGGCCAACTTCCCCACCCGCATCTCCTTCCAGGTGACATCGAAGATCGACAGCCGCACCATCCTGGGCGAACAGGGCGCCGAACAGCTTCTCGGCCAGGGCGATATGCTCCACATGGCCGGCGGCGGCCGCATCGCCCGTGTGCACGGCCCCTTCGTTTCCGACGACGAGGTCGAGCAGGTGGTGGCGCATCTGAAGACGCAGGGCCGCCCCGAATATCTCGAGACCGTGACGGCGGACGAGGAAGAGGAAGAGGCCGAGGCCGACCAGGCCGTCTTCGACAAGGGATCGGTGGCGGCCGAGGACGGCGATTCCACCTATGACGAAGCGGTGAAGGTGGTGCTGCGCGACAAGAAGTGCTCCACTTCCTACATCCAGCGGCGTCTCGGCATCGGCTACAACCGCGCCGCCTCGCTGGTCGAGCGCATGGAGAAGGAAGGCATCGTCGGCGCCCCCAACCATGTCGGCAAGCGCGAGATCCTTCTGGGCCGGCGCGACCACGCCCCCACACCCGACAAGGACGACATGGACTGATCCCAACGGCGGAGGCGCGGTGCGCTAATCCGCCATGGTTTCGAGGCTGGCGAGGCCCTGCGGCGCCTCGCCCTCTTCGAAGGGCGTGGTCACTTCCACGAAGGTGTCGGGATAAAAGCCGTTGAAGCGCGTCCTGAGCGACAGCGAATAGGCGCCGATATGGCCAATCTCGATCCAGTCTCCGGTGTCGATGGTTTCCGGCAGCCAGAACGGCCGCGACAGTATGTCGACGGAATCGCAGGTCGCGCCGCAGACCTTGAATGGCACGATGTTCTGCTCCAGCCCGTTGCGCGAGCGGATGGCCGGATCTGGTATGAAACGCGCCGGGAGCGTGATCTTGCCGGTCCAGCTATCGGACAGCGAGGCCCAGATGCCGTCGTTGATGTAGAGCCGACGGCCCTTGCGCAACAGCACCCGCACGATGAGCGAGAAGGCGCGCGCCACGATCACCCGGCCCGGCTCGGCCACCAGCGGCACCTCGTCAAAACCATATTCGCGCAGATCGCCCCGCAGGCGTGACATGATCTGCCCGAGCGAGGGCATTTCGCGCTTCTTGCGGCGAGGGTCTTCACCATATTCGGCCGGGAAGCCGCCGCCGACATCGAGCCCCGCGATCTCGAAGCCCAGCCGGTTGCGCACCCAGTTGGCCGAGGCCAGCGCGCGCTCGTAGACGTCCGGGTCCTCGATCTGGCTGCCTACGTGGAAGCACAGCCCAACCTTGTAGCCGTGGCGGTGCAGGCGGTGGCCGAGCTCGACCGCATAGGCCGGACCGGCGCCGAATTTCTTCGACAGCTCATAGGCCGCCTGGCCCTTGGTCTGGATGCGCACGAAGACGGTGAGCGTGCCCGGGTCGATGTCGAGCGCCTGCACGATGCGGCCAAGCTTGGTGACCTCGTCCTCATGATCGACAGCGATTGAGCGGATGCCGTACTTTTCCAGCGCCAGCCTGATGTCGGACTGCGCCTTGACCGGATGCATGTAGAACATCTCGGCGTCGGCTGAGACCGCGCGCACGGCAGCGAACTCGCCGGGCGATGCGACGTCGAAGGCGGTGACGCCCGCCTCCACAAGCGTCTTCAGCACCAACTGCTCGCCATTTGTCTTGACCGCATAGGCGGTCTTGCCGGGAAACATGCCCATGAAGCCGCGCGCGTCGGCCTTCAGAACCTCCGGCCGGAAGCAATAGACCGGATCGTCGGGACGAAGGGCCAGAGCGGCGGCCTTCGCATTCTCGAATTGCTGCATGCGTCCTCCCGGATCGCCCCCGGGTGAAAACTTAGAGCATGCGTCCAGTGAAGGGAAACCACTTCCTTGCCACCATCATTCGTTTTTAACGAACGGTTTCTACGATACAATGCGTTGGATCGATTGATTGGATTGAGCGAGACCATGGCCAGAACAAACCGGATTTTCAGCCATGACCGCGCTTTCCACCCACGACACGCCCATTGCCGCGCCCGCCGCCTTGATGCCGACCCAAGCTGCACCAGGCATGGGGCAGCGAGCGTTGGGCGTAGTGCCGGGGCTGGCACTGACGGTGGCAATCGCAGCGGCCGCCTTCGGACTGCGGCAGGTGCCGGGCGTGGCCCTATTCAGCCCCATGATCCTCGCCATTCTCATCGGCATCGCGTTTCACAATCTCGTCGGCACGCCGGCACGCGCCAAGGCGGGCGTGGTGTTCTCGCTGCGGCGGGTGCTACGGCTGGCCATCATCCTGCTCGGCCTGCAATTGACGGCGGCGCAGGTCGCGGAAGTGGGCGCTGCCGGCATCGCCATCATCGTGGCGACGCTGGTTGCGACCTTCATCTTTACCGTTCGGCTGGGCCGGGCGATGGGCGTGGAGCCGAAGCTTGCCGAACTCATCGCGGCCGGCACGTCGATCTGCGGCGCCTCGGCCGTGATCGCCACCAACACGGTGACGCGCGCGCCCGACGAGGACGTGGCCTATGCGGTGGCCTGCGTGACGGTGTTCGGCTCGATCGCCATGTTCGCCTATCCGCTGCTGCCGGCGCTGTTGGGGCTGGACGCCCACGCATATGGCCTGTGGGCCGGCGCCTCGATCCACGAGATCGCGCAGGTGGTGGCGGCAAGTTTCCAGGGCGGCCAGTCTGCCGGCGAGTTCGGCACCGTAGCAAAGCTCAGCCGCGTGATGCTGCTTGCGCCCGTCGTGCTGTCGCTCGGCTTCCTGGCCACGCGCCGCGCGGCCAAGCTTGGCCAGGACCAGGCGGCCGCCAAGGCGCCGGTGCCGTGGTTCGTGCTGGGCTTCATCGCGCTGGTGGCGGTCAACAGCGTCGTATCCATCCCGGCCGAGGCCAGGAGCGTCATCGTGATGGCCACGACCTTCATGCTCAGCGTGGCGCTCGCCGCCATGGGGCTGGAGACCGACATCCGCAAGCTACGGGCAAAAGGCCTGCGCCCCCTGTTGCTTGGGCTGGCTGCCTCTATCTTCATCGCTGGCTTCAGCCTGACGCTGATCAAGCTGGTGGGGTGATCCACCCGGAGCTGCGCCCATGACGCTGGAGCAGCTCCGCATCTTCGTCGCCGTGGCCGAGCGCGAGCATGTGACCCGTGCCGCACGCGACCTGAACCTCACCCAGTCGGCCACCAGCGCGGCCATCGCGGCACTCGAGGCGCGGCACGCGACAAGATTGTTCGACCGGGTCGGCCGCCGCATCGAGCTCACCGAGGCAGGGCGGCTGTTTCTGGTCGAGGCCCGCGCAGTGCTGGCACGCGCTGCCTCAGCCGAAGCCGTGCTGGCCGATCTCGCCGGGCTGAAGCGCGGCTCTCTGCTACTGGCCGCCAGCCAGACGGTGGCAAACTACTGGCTGCCGCCCTTCATGCACCGCTTCCAGACGCTGTATCCCGGCATCTCCCTGAAACTAACCATCGGCAACACCGAGCAGGTGGCGGCAAGCGTGCGCGATGGTTTTTCAGACCTCGGCTTCATCGAGGGCGAGATCGACGACCCTGCCCTCATGGTCATGCCCGCCGCCGAGGACGAGCTGGTGCTGGTGGTAGGGGCCGGTCACACCTGGGCAAACCGCACGGAAATCGCCCCCGCCGACCTCACCGGTACGCGCTGGGTGCTGCGCGAGCCAGGCTCGGGCACGCGCGCCGTCTTCGAGGAGGCGCTTGAGGGTCTGGGCATCGCGCCCGCCGAACTCGATGTGGCGCTGGAGCTTTCCTCCAACGAGGCGGTGCGCACCGCCGTCATCGCTGGCGCGGGCGCGACGGCCATGTCGCGCTTCGTCACCGAGGCGGCGGTGGCCGCAGGGCGGCTGGTGCAGATGCCGCTTCCCTTCCCGAAGCGGCGCTTTTTGGCCATACGCCACAAGGAGCGGCATCTGACCCGCGCCCAGGCCGAGTTTCTGGACCTGATCGGGACGGAGGCGGCGGCGGGCAAGAAACGGGTGGCGGGCAAGACCCCAGCCACCTAGACCTCGCCCAGCCCGGCGCGCTGAAGCGAGACCGGGATTCTGGTCCGGCAGAAAGTGGCGCCTGCTCCATCCCAATTGCATCGGGATGGGCGAGTTTCATTCCACCGGCGCAGCTCCGAGGGGATTTTTATGGGCACAGGTTCCATCGCCGGCAGGGCGCGGACGACGATGAACGCGAGGGACTGGGGCCAGCTTCTGCTGCTCGGCGCGATCTGGGGCGGCTCGTTCTTCTTCGCCCGCATCGCGGTCGCCGAAATCCAGCCGCTGGTGCTTGTGCTGTTCCGCGTGACGATCGCCGCTGTTGCGCTGCTCGTCTATCTGGGCCTGCGCGGGCCTTCGATCCGGCTCGCGCTGCCCTACATCGCCCCGTTCTTCGCGCTGGCGCTGCTCAACAACATCATCCCCTTCTCGCTGATCTTCCTTGGCCAGACAGAGCTCGGCGCCGGGCTCGCTGCGGTTCTCAACGCCACTACGCCGTTCTGGACGCTGATCGTCGCCAACCTGTTCACCGACGACGAGAAGCTGACGCGCAACAAGCTGGCCGGCATTCTGCTTGGCATTGCCGGCACAGCGGTGATGATCGGCCCCGGCCTGCTGGCTGGGCTGGGCGGCCCGGTGTGGGCGAAATTCGCGCTGATCGGCGCAGCCCTTTCCTATGCCGTGGCGCTGATCGTGGCGCGGCGCTTCCGCGCCCTGCCGCCGCCGGTGGTGGCGACCGGCCAGCTTGCCGCCTCGGCCGTCATCATGGTCCCGGTGGTGGCGCTGGTACACGGCACCTCGGGCCTGTTTTCGGCCAGCCTACCGGTGTGGGCGGCGGTGCTGGCGCTGGCGTTGTTGTCCACCGCCTTTGCCTACATCCTGTTCTTCAACCTGGTCGCCTCGGCCGGCGCTACCAATGCGTCGCTGGTGACGCTGATCGTGCCGGTAAGTGCGGCCCTGCTCGGCATGATGTTCCTCGGAGAGAGGCTGGAAGCGGTCGAACTGGCAGGCATGGCGCTGATCGGCATCGGCCTGGTGACCATCGACGGCAGGATTCTGGAGCGGATTCGACGCAAAAAAGACGACACTCCGCCACAATTTATTCACAAGTCCTAAGCCGGCTTTTGATCAATTTTTTCAAAGGCTAAGGCCGACAGGTGGGGTCGCATTCGGGCCATATGTGTCGCATTGCAGCATGATTTGTGCTTGCCTGTGGCTCAAAGTCCCCTAGACTCCGGCCCCATTAGCTCAAACAGGAGGCTAGTTATGGGACTTGCACGGCCGATCAACGCATTGATGATTTGCGCTGCATTCGCTGTTATAGGCGCCCTGATCATGGGAGTTCTTCCCTAGGCCCAGAGCTGTTGGGGGCCGGCACCGCCGGCAACATTCGAAAGGCCGGGCCAAGCGCCCGGCCTTTCCTTTTGAGGCCTCGCGACGACAGCCCTTCAGGCCGCGGCCGAACTTGGAACAGCCGCCGGCGCCTGGGGGCGAATGCCGATCATATGGCATATGGCCAGTGATAGTTCTGCACGGTTCATGGTGTAGAAGTGGAAGTCGTCCACGCCGCGTTCCACAAGGTCCAGCACCTGCTCGGCGGCAACCGCCGCGGCCACCAGCGCATGGGTCTGCGGGTCGCTCTGCAGCCCGTCGAAGCGTTCGACCAGCCACGCCGGCACATGCGCGCCGGCGCGCGCCGAGAAATTGGCCACCTGCGCGAAGTTGTGCACCGGCAGCACGCCCGGCACGATGGGGATGTAGATGCCGGCCCGGCGCACACGCTCGACGTAGCGTTCATAGAGATCGTTGTCGAAGAAGAACTGGGTGATGGCGCGCGTGGCGCCATTGTCGACCTTGCGCTTCAGCATGTCGATGTCGGTGGCAAAATCGGGGCTCTCGGGGTGCTTTTCGGGATAGGCCGAGACCGAGATGTCGAAATCGCCGACGCTCTTCAGCGCGCCCACCAGTTCGGCACCATTGGCATAGCCGCCCGGATGCGGCCGGTAGCACGCCCCCACGCCTTCCACCGGGTCGCCGCGCAATGCCACGAAGCGGGTCACGCCCATCTCGACGAATTCGCCGATGACCTTGTCGATCTCGCCGCGCACGGCATCGACGCAGGTCAGGTGCGCGGCGGGCGTCAGCGTCGTCTCGGTCAGGATGCGCCTGACGGTGCGCGCCGTGCGCTCGCGCGTCGAGCCGCCGGCGCCATAGGTCACCGAGACGAATTCCGGCTGCAGCGGCTCAAGCCGCGTCACCGTATCCCACAGCCGCGCCTCCATCTCCTCGGTCTTCGGGGGGAAGAATTCGAAGGAAACGCTGATCTTGCCCCCTATACCCGGTCGACGCGAAAATCCGAAATTGTTCATCAGGCAGTTTCCCTTGCGGTACTTGGGGTAGGATCGGCAATCAGCAGGCGGCGGTCTCGGCCGAGCCAGAGTTTGACGGTGAGCTTGGCTTCCGCGCCGCCGCGCGGTTCGAAATCCTGGGTCTCCTCCAGGTCGAGCCCGGCTTCGGTGAACCACTCGGCGATCTGGCGGTCGGAGAAGCCGAGCCGCATATGCGCATGCTCCTCGCGCAGGAATTCCAGCGCGTGCGCAGCGAAATCGACGATCACCAGCCGGCCGGCGGGCCTCAGCAGCCGCGCGGCCTCGCGGATCGCCAGTGCCGGATCATCTAGATAGTGCAGCACCTGGTGAATGGTAATGAGGTCGAAGGAATCGCGCTCGACCGGCGGCGCATAGATATCGCCCAGCCGCACCTGCGCGTTGGAAATGCCGGCCTTGTCGAGATTGGCGCGCGCCACCGTCAGCATCTCGCGCGACATGTCGATGCCGATGCCGCGCCGGTAAAGCGGCGCAAAAATCTCCAGCAGGCGCCCGGTGCCGGTGCCGAGGTCGAGCATGGTCTGGAACGGACGCTTGCCGACCAGCTTCAGCAGCGCGGTCTCCACCGCCTTGTCGGGCACGTGCAGCGAGCGGATCTCGTCCCAGCTCGCGGCGTTCTCGTTGAAATATTCGCGCGCCCTCTCCTGCCGCCGCCGCTTCACGGCGGCCAGCCGCTCCAGGTCGCGCTCGATCTGCGGGTCGCCGTCATGCACGCGCGAGACCAGCCCTTGCACGAATTCGCGGCCGCCATCGGAATCCGTGACCCGGAAGAACGCCCAGGAGCCCTCCTGGTAGCGCTCGATCAGCCCCGCCTCCAGCAGCAGCTTCAGGTGGCGCGAAACGCGCGGCTGCGACTGGTTGAGGATTTCGGTAAGGTCGGACACGGTGAGATCGCCGTGCGACAACAGCGCCAGAATGCGCAGGCGGCTGGATTCGGCCGCCGCCTTCAATGTATCAACGAGAATGTCGAGGGTTACGCGCATGCCGGCCTCTTGCAGAAAGACATAAACATATCTTTATGTGATGTCGGTACGTTTTGCAACGGCAAAGGCGGCTCAACAGCAGGATGGTCGGAGAAATGGGCATGTTCGAAACACGCGAGGGCGAGCAGGCGCTGCCCGAGGACCCCGCCGGGATGCCCGGAGACGACCACATCGTGTTCATCGGCCGCATCCGCTCGCCCTGGACCAGGCGCGAGGATTGCCCGAAGAACATGGGCGCGGCGCGCGAAAAGGGCGGCGGCGCGACCATCGAGATCGACGCGCCCTACCGGCCGGGGCTGGAAGGGCTCGGCCGCGCCAGCCATGTTGTGGTGCTGACCTGGCTGCAGCACGCGCCGCGCAACCTGATCATCCAGAAGCCGCGCCATGCGGCCGAGGCCAAGGGCGTTTTCGCGTTGCGCTCGCCGGCCCGTCCGAACCCGGTGGGCCTGCATGTCGTGCGCATGGTCGGGCTGGACATCGAGGCCGGGGTGCTGACGCTGGAGGCGATCGATGTGCTCGACGGAACCCCGGTCATCGACCTGAAGCCATATATCCCGAGCGTCGATGCCTGTGCCGATGCGGTATTCGAGCGGTCCGGCCAATGAAACCCTCGACCGGCCGCCAACGCGCCATCGCCAAGGCGCTGACGGCGCTGCTGCCGATGGCGCCCTATGCCGACACCGAGCGCATCCGCGCCGACGCAAGCGCGCCGCATCTGAAGACGCTACCGCCGTCAATCGCCGTATGGCTGGCGACGGTGGCGCATGTGCGCCACCAGCACACTGACTATGAGAGGCTGCTGGAGGAAGGCTATGACCGCGACTCTGCGCGCTTCTTCGTCATCGACCAGGTCAATGGCGTGCTGACCGGCTGGCGCGCGACGCGCCTGCTCGACCCGGACGAGGAGGAAGAATAGGTTTTTTCGGGCTTCGGCTGGCCTCATGGTCCGGGCCCCATGGAATATGGCCTGATCCTTCCTCGCCCGACAGCATCGGGCCGAAACAGAGGAGGAGGAAATGGACCGACAGGTTTCTGCGCTGCCGGAAGTTGGCAGCCGCCATGTGGACCCGCACAGCTATCCAAGCGGCGTCGCCTATCTCGACGGCCAATATGTGCCGATGTCGGAGGCCAAGGTCTCGGTGCTGGATTACGGCTTCCTGCACTCCGATGCCACCTACGACACGGTGCATGTGTGGAACGGCCGCTTCTTCCGCCTCGGCCTGCATATCGAGCGCTTCTTCGGCGGGCTGGAGCGGCTGCGCATGAGCATCCCCTACGACCGGGACGCCGTGGCGGAGATCCTGCACAACTGCGTCGCGCTTTCCGGCCACCGCTCGGCCTATGTCGAGATGCTGTGCACGCGCGGCGCCTCGCCCACCTTCAGCCGCGATCCGCGCGATGCGGTGAACCGCTTCATGGCGTTTGCCATTCCCCTCGGCTCGGTCGCCAATGCCGAGCAGATGGAGCGCGGCTTGCATGTGGCCATCAGCCACCGAGTGCGCATACCGCCGGCGTCGGTCGACCCGGCGATCAAGAACTATCACTGGCTCGACCTCGTGCGCGGCCTTTACGACGCCTATGACAACAATGCCGAGACGGCGCTGTTGCTCGACTTCGATGGCAATGTCGCCGAGGGCCCCGGCTTCAACGTGTTCACCGTGAAGGACGGCCGTCTGGCGACGCCCGCAACTGGCGTGCTACCGGGCATCACGAGGCGCACCGTGTTCGACCTGTGCGCGGAACTGGGCGTCGAGGCGGCCGCCACAGCCGTCAGCGTCGAGGCCCTGCGCGGAGCCGAGGAGGTGTTCATCACGTCAACCGCCGGCGGCATCATGCCGGTGACGAGGATCGATGGTGTGCCGGTAGCCGATGGCAAGGTCGGCTCGATGACCACACGCCTGAAGGATCTTTACTGGCAAAAACACGAAGGCCCAGCGTGGTCGAGCCCCGTGCGCTATCCTTAAGGCGAGGGCGCGCTGTCCGGCGACAGGCTCAGGCCCGGTAGAGCCACTGTTCGGGCACGCGCACCGAGACCTCCTCGCCGGCTTCGATGCGGCCCGGCTTTTCCACCCAGGCGACGAGGCCGCGCAGGCGCTTGGCCACCTTGGGGAACAGCAGCGCCCCGACATCGAGGTCGGGCATGCCGGCGCGCTCGGCGATGCGGCGGCCGGCGATGCGGCATGGGCCGTTCTGCGAGTCTACCTTGAGCGTCACGCCGCCCTTGAAGAACAGCAGCGTCCCGGACGGCAGCATGGAAAGGTGGGGCAGGCCGTCGAGGACGAGGTTGGCGCCGATCCATTCCGGCTTGATCTCGGCAAGGCCCATCCCGTGCGCCGCCAGGGCCAGTTCGTCCGGCGCGAGGATGGAGAGCTGGCGCTCGTTGCGCATCTCGGTGCCGCGCGGATACCAAGGCTCGCGCCCGCCAGAGCGGCGCGTGTGTCCGGCATGATAGTCATTGAGGATGCCCCGGAAATCCAGCTCCAGCGCCTCGGTCGCGCGCGTTTCGAAGTCATCGTTCTCGGCGATGTAGACGCCGGCCACCCTGGCGGCGAGCTTGCGGGCGGGCAGGATTTCGATGTCTTGGGCAGGTGTCAGCAGGTCGAGCATGGGATGTCCTCGGGATTCGGCACGAACATGCCGCCGCACCCGCCCCGCGTCCAGCCAGAAAGCCTGATCGGTGGATGACGGAAGATGATTGGTGCAGAAGCTGAGGCCGCCCGCCCCTACATCATCCTGAGCAGCGCGCCGCCGATGGAATAGCCTGCGCCGAAGGCGCAGAGCAGGCCGTAGTCGCCGGGCTTCATGTCGGCATGGTTTTCCTCAAGCGCGATCACCGCGCCGGCACCGGCCGTGTTGCCCAGCCGCTCCAGCACCATCGGCGCGCGATCGTGGCCGACCTCGTGGCCGAAGGAGAGCTTGAGGATCATGGCGTTCATGCGCGCATTGGCCTGATGCAGCCAGAAGCGGCGGATGTCGTCGGGCGTCTGGCCGTGCTCGGCCAGGAAGTCGACGATGAAGCGGTGGCCGGCGACGGTGACATCCTTGAACACCCGGTTGCCCACCTGCTTGATCATGTTGCCTTCCAGCTCGATCATGTAGGGATCGTCCTGGGCCGTGCGGGTGAGATAGCCGAGATTGGTGCGGATATTGCTGGAAAGATGGGTCCAGAGCCGCGTGTCCAGCACCTCGAAGCAGCCGGGGCGCACCTCGTCCTCGCCGATCGCTTCCACCACCATGGAGGCTGAGGCGTCGCCGAAGATGAAATGCGTCTGGCGGTCCCGGAAGTTGAGATGCCCGGTGATGATCTCCGGCGTTGAGACCAGCACCCGCTTCTGCACGCCGGAGCGCACCAGGCCGGCGGCCACGTGCAGCCCTGCGGCGGCGGATGAGCAGCCCAGCCCCATGTCGAAGCCCGCGCCTTGCGTGCCCATGGCCTGCTGCATCTCGATGGCGATCGCCGGGTATGGCCGCTGGTGGTGCGAGGCCGAGCAGATGACAAGATCGACCTCGCCGGGCTCGACGCCGGCATGGGCCAGTGCCTTGCGCGCCGAGGCGATGCCGAACTCGGCTTCGAGCGAAAGCTCCTCGTCGGCACGGGCGGGAATGCGCGGCGCCATGCGGGCCGGGTCCAGAATGCCCTCGCGTTCGATCACATGCCGCTTCTTCACGCCCGAAGCCTGGACGATGAAATCGGCATCCGATTTCGAAAGCAGCTCCAGTCCCCGCGCGGCCCGGTCAGAATTTTCGACATCGACCCAGCTGTTGAAGCTTGCGACCAGCTCTTCATTGGTAATGGAAGCCTCGGGGATTTCGACGCCGATGCCGCTGATGATTACGCGATGCATGCTTTTGATTGTCCCGTGCGCATTCCCTCAACGATCTTTGTGCGCACGTCTTCAAGATCGTCAGCCAATATTGTTGCAGTGCGGCAGTTTACGCCAGATTAACTTGCCGCGCCAAGCAGGTTGATGCCTACTTTCGCTGGGCCACGATGAACAGGCGCGGGAAGCGCAGCAGCACCTTGCCATTCGCCGCCGGCGGATAGGCCACGGCGATGCGTGCAGTGTAGGCTTCCAGAAACACCTGCCTCTCGTTCTCCTCGAGCGGATCGACAAAAGGCTTCAGCCCGGTCCCCTTCACCCACTCCACGATCGCGGCAGCATTGGCCAGCGGGTGATTGTAGATCGTGTGCCAGATGTCGAGCCGCGCCGAAAGCGGCGCCAAGAGGTCGTAATAGGAGGAGACCGGCGGCAGCGGCGCCCGCGCCGCGCCGGCGATCCTTTCGGCAAACGGCATGGCGGCAGCTGTCTCGCGCATGGCCACATGGGAGGGCTCGCCGATATTGTCCGGCATCTGCACGGCAAGGAAGCCGCCGGGCGCGAGCAGCCCGAAAAGGCGCGCCATAACCGCCTGATGGTCCGGCAGCCACTGGAACACGGCATTGGCGAAGATGACGTCGACCGGCTCATCCGGCGTCCAGCTTTCGGCATCCGCGATCCGGAAATCCACCGAGGGCAGCCGCTTCTTCGCCTCCTCGATCATAGCCGGCGAGCTGTCGAAGCCCGAAACCCTGGCACCGGGCCAGCGTGCGGCAAGAAGCTCGGTGGAATTGCCCGGCCCGCAGCCGATGTCGACGACATGGCGCGGCGCCTCGAGCGGAATCTGCGCCAGCAGGTCCCGCGCCGGGCGCGTGCGCTCGTCCTCGAACTTCAGATATTGCGAGGCGGACCAGTCTTTCATCGCGCAAACCTCCAAACGAAACGCCCCGCCTTTGTGGGCGGGGCGCTGATGAAACCGCCTTAGCGGGTGAGGCGCTTGTAGGTCATCCGGTGCGGGGTCAGCGCATCGGGGCCGAGACGACGGACCTTGTCCTTCTCGTAGTCTTCGAAGTTGCCCTCGAACCACTCGACATGGCTGTCGCCCTCGAAGGCCAGGATGTGTGTGGCCAGACGATCGAGGAACATACGATCGTGGGAGATGATGACGGCGCAGCCGGCGTAGTTTTCCAGCGCGTCCTCAAGGGCCGCCAGCGTCTCGGTGTCGAGGTCGTTGGTCGGTTCGTCGAGCAGCAGCACGTTGCCGCCGGTCTTCAGCATCTTGGCAAGGTGCACGCGGTTGCGCTGACCGCCGGAGAGGTTGCCCACCTTCTGCTGCTGGTCGCCGCCGCGGAAGTTGAACGACGAGCAATAGGCGCGGGTGTTGGCCTCGAACTTGCCGAGCTTGACCACCTCAGCGCCGCCGGAAATCTCTTCCCAGACGGTCTTGTTCGGGTCGAGCGCGTCGCGGCTCTGGTCGACATAGCCGAGCTTGACGGTCTCGCCGACGCGGATGGAACCGGAATCGGGCTTTTCCTGTCCGGTGATCATCTTGAACAGCGTGGTCTTGCCGGCGCCGTTCGGGCCGATGACGCCGACGATGCCGCCGGGCGGCAGCTTGAACGACAGGTCCTCGATCAGCAGCTCGTCGCCGAAGCCCTTGCTGATGCCATCGACCTCGATGACCACATTGCCGAGGCGCTCGCTATGCGGGATGACGATCTGCGTGTCGCTCGGGCGGCGGCTGTCGGCGGCCTCCAGCAGATCCTCGAAGGCCTTGATACGGGCTTTGGACTTGGTCTGGCGCGCCTTGGGGCTGGACGCGATCCATTCGCGCTCGCGGCTGATGGCGCGCTGGCGGGCATCGTCCTCGCGGCCTTCCTGCTTGAGACGCTTGGCCTTGGCTTCCAGATAGGCGGTGTAGTTGCCCTCGTAGGGGATGCCGCGGCCACGGTCGAGCTCGAGGATCCAGCCGGTGACGTTGTCGAGGAAGTAGCGGTCGTGGGTGATGAGCAGCACCGAGCCCTTGTAGGCGCGCAGGTGCTTTTCAAGCCAGGCCGTGGTCTCGGCGTCGAGGTGGTTGGTCGGTTCGTCGAGCAGCAGCAGGTCGGGCTCTTCCAGTAGCAGACGGCACAGCGCCACGCGGCGGCGCTCACCACCCGAAAGGTTGGTCACCTCTGCGTCCTTGGGCGGGCAGGCCAGCGCCTCCATCGCCATCTCGACCTGCTGTTCGAGATCCCACAGGTTCAGGCGGTCCATCTCGTCCTGGAGATGCGCCGATTCATCGGCAGTCTCGTCGGAGTAGTTCATCATCAGCTCATTGTAGCGCTCGATGATGGCCGTCTTCTTCTTCACGCCGTCCATGACGTTTTCGAACACGGTCTTGGCCGGGTCGAGATGCGGCTCCTGCGCGAGGTAGCCGACGGTCGCGCCCTCGGCGAGCCAGGCTTCGCCGGTGTATTCCTTGTCCAGCCCGGCCATGATCTTGAGGATCGTCGACTTACCGGCGCCGTTGGGGCCCAGGATGCCGATCTTGGCGTCGGGGTAGAAGGACAGGTGGATGTTTTCGAGGACTTTCTTGGTGCCATAGGCCTTGTTCAGCCCGGCCATGTGATAGATGAACTGGCGTGCCACGCGCGCTTATCCCATGAATCGATTGTGAGGATTGGGTTCTTCAGGTTGAGCGCTATGTAGGCGATACGGGCCCAAACGGCAAATGCTTTCGGCTTTTCTGACCTGCTGAGGCAATGGGACGCCCCCGATCTCGCGGCCCCAAGGGTGGCGAGCAAACCTACGCCTTGATCCGCCAGCCTGTCCTGAAAATCCACCACACCGTTGTCAGGCAGATGGCAAGAAACACCAGCGTCATGCCTAGGCTGATGCCGACATTCACGTCGGCGATGCCGAAGAAGCTCCAGCGGAAGCCGCTGACCAGATAGACCACCGGGTTGAACAGCGTGACCTTCTGCCAGAACGGCGGCAGCATCTCGATGGAATAGAAGCTGCCGCCGAGAAAGGTCAGCGGGGTGACGATGAGCAGCGGCACCAGCTGCAGCTTCTCGAAATTGTCGGCCCAGATGCCGATGATGAAGCCGAACAGGCTGAAGGTCACTGCCGTCAGCACCAGGAACAGAGCCATCCAGAACGGGTGCTCGATGTGTAGCGGCACGAACAGCGAGGCGGTTGCCAGGATGATCAGGCCGAGGATGGTGGATTTCGACGCCGCCGCGCCGACATAGGCGATGACGATCTCCAGATAGGAAACCGGCGCCGAGAGTATCTCGTAGATCGTGCCGACGAATTTCGGGAAATAGATGCCGAAGGAGGCATTGGAGATACTTTGCGTAAGCAGCGAGAGCATGATGAGGCCCGGCACGATGAAGGCGCCGTAGCTGATCCCGTTGATCTCGCTGATGCGCGAGCCGATGGCCGCGCCAAAGACCACGAAATAGAGCGAGGTGGAGATGACCGGCGAGACGATGCTTTGCAAAAGCGTGCGCCAGGTCCGCGACATCTCGAACAGGTAGATCGCGCGGATCGCGTAAAAATTCATCGCCGTTCCCTCACCAGATTGACGAAGATGTCTTCCAGCGAACTCTGCCTGGTCTGCAGGTCCTTGAAGCGGATGCCGGCATCGTTGAGGTCCTTGAGCAGCGAGGTGATGCCGGTTCGCTCGCCCTGCGTGTCATAGGTGTAGACGAGCTCGTGCCCGCCGTCGGCCAGCTCCAGCCCGTGGTTGGCCAGCGCTGGCGGCACCCGCTCGAGCTGGCCCTGGAGCTGCAGCGTGAGCTGCTTGCGGCCGAGCTTGCGCATCAGTTCGGCCTTTTCCTCGACCAGTATGATCTCGCCATGGCTGATGACGCCCACCCGGTCGGCCATCTGCTCGGCCTCCTCGATGTAATGCGTGGTGAGGATGATGGTGACGCCGGTGTCGCGCAGCGCGCGCACCACGTCCCACATGTCGCGCCGAAGCTCGACATCGACGCCGGCCGTGGGCTCGTCGAGGAACAGTATCTGCGGCTCATGCGACAGCGCCTTGGCGATCATGACGCGGCGCTTCATGCCGCCGGAAAGCGTGATGATCTGGCTATTTCTCTTGTCCCAGAGCGAGAGCTCCTTCAGCACCTTCTCGATGTGGGCAGCATTGCGCCGCTTGCCGAACAGGCCGCGGCTGAAGCTGACGGTGTTCCAGACGGTCTCGAACGCGTCGGTCGCCAGCTCCTGCGGCACCAGGCCGATGCGCGAGCGGGCCGCGCGGAAGTCCCTGACGATGTCGTGGCCGTCGGCCAGCACCGTGCCTTCGGACGGATTGACGATGCCGCAGATGATGCTGATCAGCGTGGTCTTGCCGGCGCCGTTGGGCCCGAGCAGCGCGAAGATTTCGCCCCGGCGGATATCGAGATTGATGTTCTTCAGCGCCTGGAAGCCGGACGCATAGGTCTTGGACAGGTTCGAGACGGAAATGATCGGCTGCATGGCGACGACTTGCGGTGCGGTTGCGGTGGCGCTTTCGTAAAAACGCGGCGAAAGTCTCCGAGCCGAGACGGAAGTCAGCGCAGTATATGGGCAGCCTCGTGACACACAAGAGCGGCCCGGCCGGCTCCTGACAGCCTGCCCGTAACTCCCTTGACGCCCTCCCCGGCCATCGCCACAGTCGGCTGGGGGAAGAAGGCCATGCCGTTCGACAGACAATTGCTTTTCCAGTCGCCGACCGGCGCGAAGATCAAGCTCTATACGCGCCGCGCCGAGGGGCGGCCGCTCGGCGTCGTGCAGATCAATCACGGTCTGGCCGAGCACGCGGCGCGCTATGCCCGCTTCGCCGACTTCATGGCCGCTCGCGGCTTCCACGTTTACGCCCACGACCATCGCGGCCATGGCTTTTCCTCCGCGCCGGATGCGCCGCGCGGCGTGTTCGGAGCAACGGACGGCGTGGCAAGCGTGATCGCAGATGTCGCCGCCATCCATCGGCTGATCGCGGAGGAAAACGCCGACCTGCCCGTCATCGTGTTCGGCCACTCGATGGGCGGCGTCGTTGCGCTGAATTATCTGCTGCGCCACCCCGAAGGCGTGCGCGCCGCCGCGATCTGGAACGCCAATTTCTCCGCCGGGATGCTCGGCCGGCTGGCGCAGGCGCTGCTGGCCTATGAGCGCTTCCGCATGGGCTCTGACGTGCCGTCGCGCATCCTGCCAAAACTGACCTTCCAGGACTGGGCGAAGAAGGTGCCGAACCACCGCACCGATTTCGACTGGCTGTCCCGCGACGAGGCCGAGGTCGACAAATATGTCGCCGACCCGCTCTGCGGCTGGGATGCCTCGGTGTCGATGTGGCAGGACGTTTTCGAGATGATCTTCTACGGTGCCGATGACCGCAACTTCGCCGGGCTTCGCCGCGACCTTCCCTTCCACCTAGTGGGCGGCCAGAAGGACCCGGCAACCAACGGCTGCAAGGCGATCACCGATCTCGCGATCCGACTCGACCGGCAAGGGTTTTCGAATCTGTTTGCAAAGGTTTACGCCGATACCCGCCACGAAAGCTTGAACGAGGTGAATCGCCACATCATCATGGCGCAATTCGCCGACTGGGCCGAACGGACGGTGGCAAATTGAGCGCAACCGAGCCTGGCACAGCGCATCGCCCGTGACACGCCGGGCCGAATGTTGCTAGAGCATCTGCATCCCCTCAATTCTCTCCAGGGCGTTTCATGGCTAATCCTCCACTTCACGGCATCCGGGTCATCGAGCTTGCCCGCATTCTCGCCGGGCCCTGGGCCGGGCAGTTGCTGGCCGATCTGGGCGCCGACGTCATCAAGGTCGAGAGCCCGAACGGCGGCGACGACACCCGCAAGTGGGGGCCGCCCTTCGTGGAAGGCCATGACGGCGAAAACCTTTCGGCCGCCTATTACCATTCCTGCAACCGCGGCAAGCGCTCCATCGCCATCGATTTTTCCACGCCCGAGGGCGCCGAGACGATCCGCAAGCTCGTCGCCACCGCCGACGTGCTGATCGAGAACTTCAAGCTTGGCGGCCTGAAGAAGTATGGCCTCGACTATGAAAGCCTGCGCGAAATCAACCCGAAGCTGGTCTATTGCTCGATCACCGGCTTCGGCCAGTCCGGCCCCTACGCGCCGCGCGCGGGCTACGACTTCATCGTGCAGGGCATGTCGGGCCTGATGTCGATCACCGGGCCGGCCGGCGGCGAGCCGCAGAAGGTGGGGGTCGCCGTCACCGACATTTTCACCGGCCTCTATTCGGTGATCGCGATCCAGGCAGCACTTCGCCACGCCGAAGCCACCGGCCAGGGCCAGCACATCGACATGGCGCTGTTCGACGCGCAGGTTTCCGTGCTTGCCAACCAGAACCTGAATTATCTGGTCTCCGGCGTGCCGCCGGTGCAGATGGGCAACGCCCACCCCAACATCGCACCCTACGAGGTGCTGCCGGTGAAGGATGGCCACTTCATCCTCGCTGTCGGCAATGACGGGCAGTTCCGGAAGTTCTGCGCGGTGATCGGCCTTGAGCAGCTGGCCGACGATCCGCTCTACGCCACCAATTCAGCGCGCGTGGCCAACCGCGTAACGCTGCGCGAGAAGATCGTGGCCGCCCTCGCCGCCTTCGAGCGCGCGCCGCTTCTGGACGCGCTGGAAAAGTCGCACGTGCCGGCAAGCCCGATCAACAATATCGGCCAGGCCTTCGCCGACCCGCAGGTGATTGCGCGCGGCATGCGTCTCGACCTCGACGACGGCCACGGCAACATGCTGCCTTCGGTGCGCGCGCCGATGGTGCTGTCCGAAACGCCGCTGACCTACGAACGGCCCTCGCCGCGCCTTGGCGAGCACACAGAAGAGATACTCAGGGAACTGGAGAAAACGGGATCATGAAAACCGGCGGCAAGCTGATCGTCGAAGCACTCGAGGCCAATGGCGTCGAGCGGGTCTACTGCGTGCCGGGCGAGTCCTACCTCGCCGTGCTGGACGCGCTGTACGACTCCCCCATCCAGACCATCGTCTGCCGCCAGGAAGGCGGCGCTGCGATGATGGCCGACTGCGCCGGCCGGCTGACCGGCAAGCCCGGCATCTGCTTCGTCACGCGCGGGCCCGGCGCCACCAATGCGTCCGCCGGCATCCACATCGCCAAGCAGGATTCCATCCCGCTCATCATGTTCATCGGCCAGGTCGCCAGCCATGCCAAGGAACGCGAGGCGTTTCAGGAGGTCGACTACCGCGCCTTCTTCGGCCCCATCGCCAAATGGGCGACCGAGATCGACGACGCGGCGCGCATTCCCGAAATTCTCACCCGCGCCTTCTCGGTGGCCACTTCCGGCCGCCCCGGCCCGGTGGTGATCTCGCTGCCGGAAGACATGCTGACCTCGCTGGTCGAGGCACCGCAAGCCCTGCCCTTCACGCCGGTAGAAGCACGTCCGGGCGAAGCGGAGCTGGCCGAGCTGGAAAGGCTGCTTGCCGGCGCCAAGCGGCCCTTCGCCATTCTTGGCGGCTCGCGCTGGGACGAGAAAGCGGTGGCCGATTTCCGCGCCATTGCCGAAGCCTGGTCTCTGCCGGTCGGCTGTTCGTTCCGCCGCCAGATGCTGTTCGATCACCTGCATCCGAATTATGCGGGCGACGTGGGCATCGGCATCAATCCCAAGCTCGCCACCTGCATAAAGGAGGCGGATCTCATCCTGCTGGTCGGTGGCCGCTTCGGCGAAATGCCCTCGTCCGACTACACGCTGATGAAGAGCCCCTATCCGGACCAGACGCTGGTGCATGTGCATCCGGATTCCAGCGAACTCGGCCGCGTCTACCGTCCCACGGTCGCCATCAACGCCTCGCCGGCCGCGTTTGCGGAAGCCTTTGCCGCGCGCAAGCCGGGCAATACGCCTGTATGGGCCGACGACACGGCCGCGCTGCACGAAAATTACGTTGCCTGGTCAACCCCGCCCAAAACCGGCCCCGGCGCAGTGCAAATGGGCCCGATCATGGAATATCTGGAAAGTGTGCTGCCTGAGGACGCGATCCTCACCAATGGCGCCGGCAACTACGCCACCTGGGTGCACCGCTTCCACCGCTTCCGCCGCTTTGCCACACAAGGCGCACCGACCTCGGGCTCGATGGGCTATGGCACGCCGGCGGCAGTCGCCGCCAAGGCGACCTTCCCCGAGCGCACCGTGGTCGCCTTCGCCGGCGACGGCTGCTTCCTGATGAACGGCCAGGAATTCGCCACCGCCGTGCAGTACGACCTGCCGATCATCGTCGTGGTCGTGAACAACGGCATCTACGGCACAATCCGCATGCACCAGGAGCGCGAATATCCGGGCCGCGTGGAGGGAACCGACCTGCGCAATCCTGACTTCGCCGCCCTTGCCCGCGCCTATGGCGGCCATGGCGAGACGGTGGAGACGACGGATGCCTTCGCGCCCGCCTTCGAGCGCGCCAAGGCAAGCGGCAAGCCGGCGATCATCGAGATCAAGCTCGATCCGGAGGCGATCACGCCAGCGCGCACCCTGACCGACATCCGCGAAAAGCGCTGAGAAAACCACAAGAGGGCGCCGCTGGCGCCCTCTTCATTTGAAGCCCGATGAGCCGAAGTGTCAGTCCGGGCCCTGCCCGGCTTGAAGCAGCCGGCTATTTGCCGGCCTTCTCCACCTGGCCGCGGATTTCGCCGTCGGGGTATTTTTCAGTGTGGACGTTGACGTAGTATTTGCCAGATTCAAGATCGGCTGCCTGCTCGTCCGTGAGCGTTGCAGAACCCTTGGAACCGCTGGCCGCGTCGGGCAATGGCACCGCCACATCGGCATTTTCACCAGGTGCCGCCGGGCCATGGAAATGCGCTGCAGTGGCCTCGCCGGTCAGGCCCTTATATTCCAGCGTCCAGCTAAGCGTCTTCGTGCTGGGATCGTAGGTCGCATGCACGATGCCCGAGCCTTTGGTGTCGGTGGGCGGAACTTCATGCGAGCCGTCCATCTTGGCTGAGAACTTCATCTCCTTTGCCAAGACGGGCGATGCCGCCAGAATGGCGATGGCAAGGCCCGCAAGCAGGGGCGTGTAGTTGAAGTGCTTCATTTCACTTCCTCCCGTGGTTTCCGAAACCGCCCCAATAGAGGGCGAACCAGCGCTTCCGGTATGGCTGCTCTAACGGCAGGGGTGCCGGAAGGTTGCCGCACTGCCAAGAAAAAGGGGCGGTTGCCCGCCCCTTTTTGCCGTCCCCCGCGAGGTCGGCTGGCCGTTTGCCGGCCCTGTCATCAACCCGCCGCCAGCCAGGTTGCGGCGGCACTGAGCGTCCTCAGAGCGCCTTGTCGGTGATCTCGGTGGTGTAGGCGCCTTCCGGCTCCTTGGTGATGATCTTCTGGTCGAGCAACGCCTTCACCGTGCGCTCGTAGAGAGCCTTGTCGAGCTTGCCGTCGCCGATCAGCTTGGCCACCTCGCCCATCATGCGCTTCTGGTGGTTCTCGTCCTGGCCGCCGGCGTCCATCACGGCCTCGGCGGCCTCATCCGGATGCTCCACCGCATACTTCCAGCCCTTCATCGAAGCGCGCACGAAGCGCACCATCTTGTCCTGGAAGGCCGGGTCCTGGAGCTTGTCCTGCATGACGTAGAGGCCGTCTTCGAGCAGGTCGTTGCCCAGTTCCGAGTAATTGAAGACGATGAGGTCTTCCGGCTTGAAGCCGGCGTCGATGGCCTGCCAGTATTCGTTGTAGGTCATGACCGAGATGCAGTCGGCCTGCTTCTGCACCAGCGGCTGCACGTCGAAGCTCTGCTTCAGAACCGTCACGCCGTCCGGGCCACCTTCGGTGGAATAGCCGAGCTTGTGCATCCAGGCATAGAACGGGTACTCGTTGCCGAAGAACCAGACGCCGAGCGTGTGGCCCTTGAAGTCTGCCTCGGACTTGACCGGGCCATCCTTCGGGCAGATCAGTTCAAGGCCGGACTTCGCATAGGGCTGGGCGATGTTCACCAGCGGCACGCCCTTGTCGCGCGCCGACAGGCCAGCCGCCATCCAGGTCACGATGACGTCGGCGCCGCCGCCGGCGATCACCTGCTCGGGCGCGATGTCCGGCCCGCCCGGCTTGATGTCGACGTCGAGGCCTTCCTCTTCATAAAAACCCTTGTCCTTGGCGACGAAATAGCCGCCGAACTGCCCTTGCGCCACCCACTTCAACTGCAGGGTCACCTTGTCGGCCGCCCAGGCCTGGGCAGCCGCCAGCGACATGGCGCCGGCAAGCATTGAAACTATCAGTTTCTTCATTTTTACACCCTCTGAAGTTCGCCTACCCACCACGGACAGACGGATGCCAAAACGTGACTACCCTTTCCGCAAGGGCAACCACGCCATAGAATATCGAACCCGCAAGGGCCGCAACCGCGATCTCGGCCCAGACCATGTCGACGTTCATGCGCCCGACCTCGGTGGAGATGCGGAAGCCCATGCCCACCACCGGGGTGCCGAAGAACTCGGCAACGATGGCGCCGATGAGCGCGAGCGTGGAGTTGATCTTCAATGCGTTGAAGATGAACGGCGCTGCGGCCGGCAGGCGCAGCTTCCACAGCGTCTGCCAGTAGCCGGACGCATAGGTGCGCATCAGGTCGCGCTCCATGTGGCCGGAGGCGGCAAGCCCGGCTACCGTGTTCACCAGCATCGGGAAGAAGGTCATGATGACCACCACCGCCGCCTTGGAATGCCAGTCGAATCCGAACCACATGACCATGATGGGCGCCACACCGATGATCGGCAGCGCCGAGACCATGTTGCCGATGGGCAAGAGCCCGCGCCGCAGGAAGTCCACGCGGTCGGCGAGGATGGCGACGACGAAACCCGCGCCGCAGCCCATGACGTAGCCGAAGATCACCGCGTGGAAGATGGTCTGGTTGACGTCCGCCCACAGCACAGGCAGCGAGTTGGCAAAGCGGGCAGCGACCGCGCTGGGCGGCGGCAGCAGCACGAAGGGAATGCCCGCCCCGCGCGTCACCGTCTCCCAGATGATCAGGATCCACGCGCCGAAGATGGTCGGGATCAGCAGCCGCAGGAGCGTGCTTGCGGTGCGGTTTTGCGGCCGCATCGCCGAAAGCACGGTCACGCAGCGCCAGGCGAGAAGCCACGCGGCCCCCACCAGCAGGAAGAACGAGGCATGTGCCGCGCCTTCGCTGCCGGCGATGCCGGATATGAGCAGCCACGCCGCTCCATGCGCGCCGACGAACAGGATCGCCGCCGCGAGCCCGGCCGACAGCGGCAACATGGACAGCAGAGCCGCCGCCCCGATCAGGGCGAATATCGCGGCCGTCGTGCCCGAGCCGAAGGGCTCGGCCCCGACCACGCCGGCAATGGGCAGTTTGGCGGCGGCTATCGCGCACAGTACGAGCACCAGCGCCGCCTGCCAGGAAATCCTGAACCCGCTCATGCCGGCCTCCCGCCCATAGAACGCTCGACAATGCGCCCGGCAACGCCCACCAGCGTGACCAGCAGCACCGCAACGATCGAACCGGCCACGAGCGCCGACCAGATCTCGATGGTCTGGCTGTAATAGGAGCCGGCGAGCAGCTTGGCGCCGATGCCGGCGACCGCCCCTGTGGGCAGTTCGGCGACGATGGCGCCGACAAGGCTTGCCGCCACGGCGACCTTCATAGAGGCGAACAGATACGGCATCGATGCCGGCACGCGCAGCTTCCAGAAGGTTTGCGAGGCGCTGGCGTTATAGGTGTGCATGAGGTCGAGGTGCATGATCTCGGGCGAGCGCAGGCCCTTCACCATGCCCACGGCCACGGGGAAGAACGACAGATAAGTCGAGATCAGCGCCTTGGGCACAAGGCCGGTGATGCCGATGGCCGCGAACACCACCACCACCATCGGCGCGATCGCCAGGATGGGAATGGTCTGGGACGCGATGATCCAGGGCATCAGGCTGCGGTCGAGCGCCACGAAATGCACGATGCCGACCGCGATCAGGATGCCGAGCACGGTGCCGAAGGCAAAGCCGAGCATGGTGGAGGAGAGCGTCACCCAGGCGTGATAGACCAGGCTGCGGTTGCTGGTGATCTTCCGCATAAAAGTGTTTTCGAAAAAGTTCGAAGCCACCTGGTGCGGCGCCGGCAGCGTCGGCTTGGGCTGCGACAGCGTCTTGCCGACGAATTCAACGAAGCCGGGCGCTTCGCCCGCGCGCCGGTCGAGATCGCGCTGGAACGGTGCATTCATGACAACGGCGAAGACGTACCAAAGCACGACCAGCGCCGCCAGGATCGACAGCACCGGAAAGACGCTGCCAGCGACGATGCGCGAGAAGATACCGACCTGTTTTGCCGGGGACTGCGCGAGGACATTCGAGGCCATGGTCATTCCTTGGCCCCCTTGCTTGAGAAGTTCCCCTCACCCGGCTGCTGCGCGGCCACCCTCTCCCCGATCGTGTTGACAGAGAAATTATTGTCACGAAGGCAGTTAATTCGTTCCCCTCCCCCTTGTGGGGAGGGGCTAGGGGTGGGGGTATTTTCCGACTTTGGAAAGAGGCCAAGCTCGTGCAGGATCTCTACGACGCACCCTTCAAAAGAGTCAGACAGTTCGCCGGTGTTGAACCTCAATGTATTGTAGCCTTGGGCTGCGAACCATTCATCACGTATGCGATCGCGAACGAGGCCAGTGGTCGTGAAGTGATGTTCGCCGTCGACCTCGATGACGAGGTGTCGTTCGTGGATCACGAAATCAACAACATACGGACCAATGGGAGCCTGCTGACGAACGTGAATGCCGTAAAGTCGACGAAATTCCCTCAGTTCCGACCAGAGCTTACGTTCACCTTCGGTCATGTTGCGCCGCAGCAGCCTGGCGCGGCGAATAGCGGCAGATCGAATGGCCGTTGGCATGAGAAGCACCCCCACCCCTAACCCCTCCCCACAAGGGGGAGGGGAATTTAGCATAGCCGCGTCAGTCATAGCTGTGCCCCGCGCGCAGGCCGTCGCGCACGCGCGCGGCGATGGCCAGGAACTCGGGCGTTTCGCGGATGTCGAGCGGCCGCTCCCGCGGAAGGGTCGACTCGATCACGTCGGTGACGCGGCCCGGGCGCGGCGACATCACCACGATGCGCGTGGAGAGATAGACCGCCTCCGGGATGGAATGGGTGACGAAGCAGATCGTCTTGTTGGTCTGGTCCCACAGTTTTAGAAGCTGCTCGTTGAGGTGGTCGCGCACGATCTCGTCGAGCGCGCCGAAGGGCTCGTCCATCAGAAGCAAGTCGGCATCGAATGCCAGAGCACGCGCGATCGAGGCGCGCTGCTGCATGCCGCCGGAGAGCTGCCACGGATATTTCTTCTCGAAGCCGGACAGGTTGACGAGGTCGAGCGTGCGCCTGATGCGCGCCTTCCGCTCGCTGCTGGATATGCCCATGATCTCCAGCGGCAGCGCGACATTGTTCTCGATGCTGCGCCATGGGAACAGCGCTGCGGCCTGGAACACGTAGCCATAGGCGCGCGCCTCGCGCGCCTGCTGCGGCGTCATGCCGTTGATGGAGATCGTGCCCGAGGTCGGCCTTTCGAGGTCGGCGATCACGCGCAGGAAGGTGGTCTTGCCGCATCCCGACGGGCCGATGAAGGAAACGAACTCCCCCTTGCCGATGGAGAGGTCGACATCCGAAAGCGCCCTGACGGGCCCGTCATTGGTCTGGAAGGTAAGCCCAAGCTTACTGGCTTCGATGACGGTATTGTTGTGTGCTGGCTGCAAGCTGGCTCTTTCCAATTTCCGTTGATCGACAAAGCGTATTCGAAGGGGCATGAGGCACGCGCCGACCGAGCCCTGGGAAAACAAAGGCTTGAAGCCGTTTCCCGACTCGAATTCGCAGGTCGCAAGAAAGCGTTTCCCGCCCTGCTGAAGGACCGGATCGTTGAGCGCGCGACCTTGCGGCCGCCGCATGGCGACCGGTCGCTATGTGCCGTAGGTGAAGGTGCTCCTCATTCTCCCGTGTTCCCCTTCTTGCGGGCCGCGCGCTTCTTTGTGGCGCGTCGGCCCGGTATTCTCCTGCGTGATCTTACTCCACGATCTGAGCAGTCTCCACCACCGCGTGGAAAAGCACGTCGCAGCCGGCGGCTGCCCATTCCGGGTAGATTTCCTCGGCCTCATTGTGGCTGAGCCCGTCGACGCATGGGCAGAAAACCATCGCCGTCGGCGCCACCCGGTTGATCCAGCAGGCGTCGTGGCCGGCGCCAGAGACGATGTCGCGGTGGGTATAGCCCAGCCGCTCGGCCGCGTCGCGGACCGCCTTCACGCAGCCCTCGTCGAAGGTGACCGGGTCGAAATGGCCGACCTGTTCGATCTCGAAAGAAATGTCGAGCGCTTCGCAGATCGTCGAGATGCCGTCACGGATGCGCATGTCCATCTCGTCCAGCACTTCCTTGTCGGGCGAGCGGATGTCGATGGTGAAGACCGTGCGGCCGGCGATGATGTTGCGCGAGTTCGGATAGACCTCCATGTGGCCGATCGCGCCGACGGCGTCGGGCTGGTAGTCCATCGCGACTTCGTGCACCAGCTCGGTCACGCGCGCCATGCCGAGGCCGGCATTGCGGCGCTTGTACATCGGCGTCGAGCCGGTATGCGCCTCCATGCCAGTCAGCGTCACCTGCAGCCACTTCAACCCTTGCCCGTGGGTAACGACGCCAATCTCGACTTCCTCGTCCTCGAGGATCGGCCCCTGCTCGATATGCAATTCGAAAAAGGCGCGCATCTTGCGCGCACCGACCTTTTCGTCGCCCTTCCAGCCGATGCGGGCGAGTTCGTCGCCGAAGCGCTTGCCTTCGGCATCCTTGCGGTCATAGGCCCAGTCCTGCTCGTGCACGCCGGCGAACACGCCGGAAGCCAGCATGGCCGGGGCAAAGCGGGTGCCTTCCTCGTTCGTCCAGTTGGTGACGACGATGGGATGCTTTGTCTTGATGCCGAGATCGTTCAGGGTACGGATGACTTCCAGGCCGCCCAGAACGCCAAGCACGCCATCGAACTTGCCACCGGTAGGCTGGGTGTCGAGGTGGCTGCCGACATAGACCGGAAGCGCGTCAGGGTCGGTGCCCTCGCGGCGGGCGAACATGGTGCCCATCTCGTCGACGCCCATTTCGAGGCCCGCTTCCTCGCACCACCTCTTGAAGAGGTGCCGGCCTTCGCCGTCGGCGTCAGTCAGAGTCTGGCGGTTGTTGCCGCCGGCAATGCCGGGGCCGATCTTCGCCATTTCCATCAGCGAATCCCACAAGCGTTCTGAATTGATTCGCAGATTCTCGCCCGGCGCGGCCATTCTTTTCATTCCCCCTGTTCGAACAGAAAAATGCCGGGAGACCCTCGCCTCCCGGCATCATTGTTTTAGTCGATCATGTTCAGCACTTCGCGGACATGATCGATGAGTTCATCGATCTGGCCCTTGGTGATGATCAGCGGCGGCGACAGCGCGATGATGTCGCCGGTGGTGCGGATCAGCGCGCCGCGCTCGAAGGCCTTCACGAAGGCCGAGAAGGCGCGCTTGCTGGGCTGGCCGGGAATCGATTCCAGCTCGATCGCGCCAACGAGGCCGATGTTGCGGATGTCGATGACATGCGGCTCGCCCTTGAGCGAGTGCAGCGCCTCTTCCCAGTAGGGCGCCAGTTCGGCGCCGCGCGTCAGCAGGCCCTCTTCCTTGTAGGTGTCGAGCGTGCCGAGAGCGGCGGCCGAGGCAATCGGGTTGCCCGAATAGGTATAGCCGTGGAAGAACTCGATCAGGTGCTCGGGGCCATTCATGAAGGCGTCGTGGATTTCCTTCTTCACGAACACCGCGCCCATCGGGATCACGCCGTTGGAGACGCCCTTGGCGGTGGTCATGATGTCGGGGATGACGCCGAAATAGTCGGCCGCGAACGGTGTGCCAAGACGACCGAAGCCGGTGATGACCTCGTCGAAGATCAGCAGGATGCCGTGCTTGTCGCAGATCTGGCGCAGGCGCTGCAGATAACCCTTCGGCGGAATGAGAACGCCTGTGGAACCGGCCACCGGCTCGACGATGACGGCCGCGATCGTCGAGGCGTCATGCAGCGCGACGATGCGCTCCAACTCGTCGGCGAGCTCCGCGCCATGCTCCGGCTCGCCCTTGGTGAAGGCGTTCTTGGCCGGCAGATGGGTGTGCGGCAGATGGTCGACGCCGGCGAGCAGCGTGCCGAACATCTTGCGGTTGGTGACGATGCCGCCGACCGAGATGCCGCCGAAATTGACGCCGTGATAGCCGCGCTCGCGGCCGATGAGGCGGGTGCGGGAGCCCTCGCCCTTCACGCGCTGGTAGGCCAGCGCCATCTTCAGCGCGGTGTCGACCGATTCCGAGCCGGAATTGGTGAAGAACACATGGTCCATGCCGGCCGGCGCGATGTCGACCAGGCGGTTTGCCAGCTCGAACACGATCGGGTGGCCCATCTGGAAGGCGGGCGCATAGTCGAGCTCGGCGGCCTGATGCTGGATCGCCTCGGTGATCTTGGGACGGCAGTGGCCGGCGTTGACGCACCACAGGCCGGCAGTGCCGTCGAGGATCTTGCGACCGTCGCTTGCCGTGTAGTGCATGTCCTTGGCGCCGACGAGCATGCGCGGCGCCTGCTTGAATTGACGGTTTGCCGTAAACGGCATCCAGAATGCGCTGAGGTCGTTCGGAGCGACGTTCTTTCTGTTAGACATAACCAAGCTTTCCTTCTGCGGTCCCCTGTTTCGATGCGGCCAACGCTTGGTCTTTGCAACACTTCTGTGTTACGCAATTTTTGACCGGTTGGACAAACGTTAGCACCGCCAGACAGGCGGTCAAGGGAATACTAGCCCATATGCGCGCGCCAAATCGCGTTCCACGGACCAAGAGGAACTGGTCCAGCGAATTAGTCCACAGCCGAGTGGCCCGCGCCCTCGCCAGGAGGCTTCCATGACGATGGAAAGCGCCGCGCCGCCGCGCCGCACACGCATCCAGCAGGAAAAGCGTGAACTCATCCTGGAAGCCGCGCTGGAGGTGTTTTCTACGCATGGTTTCCGCGGCTCGACCATCGACCAGATCGCCGAAGCCGCCGGCATGTCGAAGCCCAACCTGCTCTATTATTTCCGACGCAAGGAAGACATCTACGAGACGCTGATGGAGCGGCTGCTGGACACCTGGCTGGCGCCGTTGCGCGAGCTGGACGACAGCGGCGACCCGATCGCCGAGATTCGCGGCTACATCCGCCGCAAGCTGGAGATGGCGCGCGACTACCCGCGCGAAAGCCGGCTGTTCGCCAACGAGATCCTGCAGGGCGCGCCGCGCATCATGCCGATGCTGGAGGGCGAATTGAAAACCCTGGTGGACGAGAAGGCCGAGATCATCAAGAGCTGGATGCGCGCCGGCAAGATCGTCAAGACCGACCCGTGGCACCTGATCTTCGCCATCTGGGCCACGACCCAGCACTATGCCGACTTCGACGTGCAGGTGCGCGCCGTGCTGGGGCCTGACCGGAGCGGCGAAGGCCGCTTCGAAGACGCGGCCCGCTTCCTGGAAAACCTGTTCATCCACGGGCTGGCGCCGCACAAGGCTTGAGCAATGACGGCCGCGCAGGACTATCGTCCGGCTATCCACCGGGCCAGGCTTCGACCATGGTGACCAGACCTCCCCGCAGCGGCAGCCGGCGGGTCCGGCCACGCTCGACGGGAGCGATGGAGGAGACGGCGATGGCGAAGCTGATCGTGATGTACAGGACGCCGAAGGACCCGGCGGCCTTCGACCGCTACTATTTTTCCACGCATGTCCCGCTGGCCAGGAAAATACCCGGTGTCATCAAATATGAGGTGAGTGACGGAGCAGTTGCCACCCCTGCCGGTTCGGCGCCCTATCACCTGGTCGCAGTGCTGGAGTTCCGCTCCATGGCGGAGATCGAAACGGCGCTGACCTCTCCCGAAGGCCAGGCGGCTGCCGGGGACATTCCCAACTTTGCGGATGGCGGCGCCGAGCTCTTCCTCTTCGACACCAAGGAGGTCTGACGGCTTGCCTTCTTCGGACGGCGGCCCGCCTTCTTGCCTCCGCTCAGCCCTTGGGCGCGGGCTGGATCGTGAAGACGCCATCCGTATCGGGGAACGCGACATAGATGTCGTCCGGCGTCTCGAAGCGGATGCGCGTCCTGCGCTCGGCATCGACCAGATCGATCGCCCAGCCTTCCAGCAGCCGCCATGCGGTGATGTCGTCCAGAACCGGGAAGCTCGCGGCGCAGTCGGGCGCGAGTTCCAGTTCCATGCCGCCGATGGTCAGCTCGCGCTTCAGGACGACCATGCAATGCTTGTCGCCCGCAGCGTTGCTGATCGTCCACGGGCCGAACATGTCGGAAACGAACTCGGGATTGGCATTGTCGATGTCGATCGCCTGCAACTGATCGAACGTCGCTTCCTCAGCGAAGGCGCCGCCGCACCGCAGGCACGCTGCGACGGCAAGCCCAAGAAAAATGGATCGCATCCCCTTCCTCCCTGTCTGCGCACAGCAAAGCACCGCATGGGACGCGGGGCAAGACGCCTCAACAGGCGGCCGCGGGGCCGCACTGCGCTTTTGATGTCGAGTTGATCGAAGCGTTACGCGGCCTTGGCCTTCGCAACAGGATGGATGGAGTGGAACGACACGCACAGCCTGTTCCACATGTTGATCATACCCACCGCCACCGTGAGCTTGACCAGTTCCTGCTCGGAAAAGTGCTTGAGCGTGTTCTCGTAAAGCTCGTCGGAAACGCCACCTTTAGAAATCAGCGTTGCCGCCTCGACCCATGCGAAGGCGGCGCGCTCGCGCTCGGAAAACAATGGCGACTCCTTCCAGGCCGCGACGAGATAGAGCCGCTGTTCGGTCTCGCCGTCGTGGCGCGCCTCGCGGCTGTGCATGTCGACGCAATAGGAGCAGCCATTGATCTGCGAGGCGCGCAGCTTGATCAGGTGCAGGAGACTCTTTTCCAGCCCACATTCGTCCACGGCCTTGTTGAGGGCGCGCACCTCCCTGATCAGCTCGGGAGCAGCTTTGTAAAAATTCAGTCTTGGCTTCACGACATTTCCTCTCTCTATCGCTTGGTTGACGACGATTTCTGCACACGCTGATGGCGCGCGACGAAGGCGCAGTTGGCTGCCACGGAACGGGGGTCGGCTTCCGCCAGATACTCGGCCACGATGTCGGACAGGCGCTCGGCCGCCAACGCTGCCCGATAGGCCTTCTCCGCCCGCAGCATCGCGGCGTTGATGCCGCACGGCTTCACATAGGCCGAAGCCGGCAGCCTTGCCGGGCCGCGCTGGCGTATCTCCCCGCAGCGGAAGGCCGGTTGCGGCCCTTCGATAGCCAGCACGATGTCGAACAGCGAAATTTCCTCGGCCGCACGAGCCAGCCTGTACCCGCCGGTGGGCCCCGGCACGGATTCGAAAATGCCCGCAGCGACCAGCGCATTGAGATGCTTCAAGAGATAGCTGGATGAGAGGCCGAACTGCTCGGCCAGTGCGGCGCCCGGCATGGTTGCACCCTCTTCCATGCCGGTCAGAGCAGCCGCACAATGGATCGCCGCTTCAACGCCTTCACTCAGCTTCATGGCTTGCAAATCCTATTCATGGATATTTTATATCCTGGATGTTTTTTATCGTCAATTATGCAAATAGAAAACTGGCGGACCAAAGGCCCACCAGTTCTGCAAATCTGTGGCCAGGCGGCCTCCCTTCCCCCTTCGGGATTCCGCCTGGCCGGGAGGAACCTTATTCCGCCGCCTGGCGCGCCATCGGGTTGTTGGGATGCGTGGTCCAGTTGGCGTAGTCGGGCGAAACCGTCTTGCCCGTGCGCTTGTCCAGCGCGCCCACCGCCAGCGGCTCCATGGTGATGCAGCCTTCGACCGGGCAGACATTGACGCACAGATTGCAGCCCACGCACTCCTCCTCGATCACCTCGAAGTGGCGCACGCCGTCGACCATGCTGGTGATCGCCTGGTGCGAGGTGTCCTCGCAGGCGATGTGGCAGCGGCCGCACTTGATGCAGGCGTCCTGGTCGATATGCGCCTTGGCGATGTAGTTGAGGTTGAGATACTGCCAGTCGGTGACATTGGGCGTGGCGCGGCCGATCACGTCGTCCAGCGTCTTGTGGCCCTTCTCGTCCATCCAGTTCTCAAGGCCGGCGATCATCTCCTGCACGATCTTGAAGCCGTAGGTCATGGCCGCGGTGCAGACCTGTACATTGCCGGCACCCAGCGCCAGGAACTCGGCCGCATCGCGCCAGGTGGTGACGCCGCCGATGCCCGAGATGGGCAGGCCGCGGGTTTCCGGATCGCGGGCGATCTCGGCCACCATGTTGAGCGCGATCGGCTTTACCGCCGGGCCGCAATAGCCGCCATGGCTGCCCTTGCCGTCGATCGAGGGTTCGGGCGAGAAGCTGTCGAGATCGACCGCGGTGATCGAGTTGATGGTGTTGATCAGCGACACCGCGTCGGTGCCGCCGGCATGTGCCGCCCGCGCCGGCTTGCGGATGTCGGTGATGTTGGGCGTCAGCTTGGTGATGACCGGCATGCGCGTGTACTGCTTGCACCAGCGCACCACCATCTCGATGTACTCAGGCACCTGGCCGACCGCCGAGCCCATGCCGCGCTCGGACATGCCGTGCGGGCAGCCGAAGTTCAGCTCGATGCCGTCGGCGCCGGTCTCCTCCACCAGCGGCAGGATCGCCTTCCAGCTTTCCTCCACGCAGGGCACCATGATCGAGGCGATCAGCGCCCGATCTGGCCAGTTCATCTTCACCTGCTTCATCTCACGCAGGTTGGTCTGCAGGTCGCGGTCGGTGATCAGCTCGATATTGTTGAGGCCGAGCAGGCGACGGTCGGCGCCCCAGATCGCGCCATAGCGCGGGCCGTTGACGTTGACGACCGGCGGACCGTCCTCGCCCAGCGTCTTCCACACCACGCCGCCCCAACCCGCCTTGAAGGCGCGCTCGACATTGTAGGCCTTGTCGGTGGGCGGCGCGGAAGCCAGCCAGAACGGATTGGGCGACTTGATGCCGATGAAGTTGTTGCGAATGTCAGCCATGCTCACGCCCTCCCGTTCGCGGTGAGTGCCCGGTGAATGCTTTCGGCAGCGTCGCGGCCCTGCGCGACTGCCGAAACGGTGAGGTCCTCGCCGCCGAGGATGCAGTCGCCGCCGGCCCAGACCTTGGCCAGCGAGGTGCGGCCCTGATCGTCCACGACGATGCGTCCGCCTTCCATGGCAAGGCTTGCGCCGGAGCCGTTCACCGACGCGGGCTCGAAGGCCTGGCCGATCGCCTTGAACACCTGGTCGGCAGCCAACCGCACGATCTCGCCGGTGCCGGCGAGCTTGTCGCCCTTCATGGTGGTGTATTCGAGCTCGATGCCCACCACCTTGCCGCCTTCCGAGACGACCCGCCTGGGCTGCATCCAGTGGCGGATGACGACGCCGTTGGCGGTCGCCAGATCCTGCTCGAACACGGAGGCGTTCATGTGCTCCTGCCCGCGGCGGTAGCAGATGGTCACCTCTTCGGCACCGAGCAGCTTGGATTGCACGGCCACGTCGATGGCGGTCATGCCGCCGCCGATGACGACGATGCGGCGGCCGACGGGCAACGAACCGAGATCGCTGGCCTGGCGCAGCGTAGCGATATATTCGACGGCGTTCTCAACGCCTGCCGCATCCTCGCCTTCGGCCCGCAGCGCATTGATGCCGCCAAGGCCGAGACCGAGGAACACGGCGTCATAGTTCGCGGTGAGGTCGGCGAGATGGAAATCGCGGCCCATCGCCTTGCCGTTCTCGATGGTGATGCCGCCGATTGCCGTGACATAGTCGACCTCGGCCTGGGCGAAATCGTCGGTGCTCTTGTAGGCGGCAATGCCGTATTCATTGAGACCGCCGGACTTCGGCCTGGCCTCGAGAACCGTCACCTCGTGGCCGTAACGCGCCAGGCGATGCGCGGCGGCGAGGCCGGCCGGTCCGGCGCCGACCACGGCGATCTTGCGACCGGTCGGTTCCGCGCGCTGATAAAACTGCTTGCCTTGCTCCATCGCGATGTCGGTGGAGTAGCGCTGCAGGCGGCCGATCTGCACCGGCTTGCCTTCGGCGACTTCGCGAACGCAGACCTCTTCGCACAGCGTCTCGGTGGGGCAGACGCGAGCGCACATGCCGCCCAAAATATTCTGGTCGAAGATGGTCTTGGCCGAGCCCAGCGGATTGCCCGTGGCGATCTGCCTGATGAACATCGGAATGTCGATGGAGGTCGGGCAGGCCTGCATGCAGGGCGCATCGTAGCAGAAGTAGCAGCGGTCCGCTTCTACCAGGGCTTCGTGATGATCCAACGGAGGATGAAGATCGGAAAAATTCTCCGCATACTGTGCGGCGGCAAGCCTTCCGGCGGCTATGCCTTCCTTGAACTGACCTTCGGCCATTTCAGTTCCCCATTATTGTGGTTTTGGGAAAGGCTAGCACAGTTTATTTTTTTATCAATTGGTCAATTTTCGAAGTAACTACCTGAAATGACTATATGAAAACATGAATTTTATGCTCATATTTTCGTGGGAACTGCATCTGCTGCGCGCATCACCGCCGGCGGGCATTCTCGAAAATTCCGGGATTTGCCGCGTAGCCTAGTCAACAGCCCAGATCTTCGGCTGCCCTATTGCCCGCGCGGTCGCATGATCGGCACATCCATCGGCTGCGGGCTGATGCGCGGACGGTCCTGATCGCGGTAGATCTGCTGCTGCAGCTGGTAATTCTCACGCATCTGCTCGTCGCGCAGCGACTGGGAATCGTCAGGTACCAGGATCTGCGGCGGCGGCGCGGAACTGCGCCCTGCCCCCCCTCCCCGTTCGGCCGCGAAAACCTGGGTCATGCCCCCAAGCACCGTCGCCCCCAGGACTGCCACCATCAACCCCGACACATTCCGCAAAGCCGGCATCGCACGCACTCCACTGCGCCGCACCAACTCCGGTGCGGTCATGCACTTGCACCGACTTATATAGGGTTCTCCCGGTTTCAGACCATATTCAGCGGGCAGATGCGGCCGGATCCTGCATGTTATCGTCCCGCTCGAAGCTGATCACCGGCTCCATCTTGGCCAGCACCTCGTCCGACAGCCAGCACAGGCTCTTGTGGCCGCCGCCGAGCTCCTTGAGCGGCGGCACCTTGGTCTCGCACAGATTGTCCGGCACCAGGTGCTTGTAGCGGCAGCGGGTCTGGAACGGGCAGCCTGTGGGCGGGTTCATGGCCGAGGGGATTTCGCCCTCCAGCACGATGCGCTTCTTGACCACACTCGTGTCGGCAATCGGGATCGCCGAAAGCAGTGCCTCGGTGTAGGGGTGATAGGGCGGCGAGAATATCTGCTCGGTGGTGCCCTGCTCCACGATATGGCCGAGATACATCACCACCACGCGGTCGGCGATGTAGCGCACCACCGAAAGATCGTGGCTGATGAACAGCATCGTCGTCTTCTGCTCGCGCTGGATATCCATCAGAAGTTCGGTCACCGCAGCCTGCACGGACACGTCCAGCGCCGAAACCGGCTCGTCGGCCACCACTACGCGGGCATGCCCGGCAAAGGCGCGCGCCACGCCGATGCGCTGCTTCTGCCCACCGGAAAGCTGACGCGGCATGCGCTCGGCAAAGGCGCGTGGCAGCTTCACCAGGTCCAGAAGCTCGAACATCTTCTGCCGGCGCTCGGCAGCACTCTTGCCGACCTTGAATTTTTCCAGCGTGCGGATGATCTGCGAGCCGACCGAATGGCTGGGGTTCAGCGTGTCGAACGGGTTCTGGAACACCATCTGGATGGACGATACGGTGTCGACGTCGCGTTCCTCGACCGGGGTGGACTGGATCTCGCGGCCCGCGAGGGTGACCTTGCCCGAACTCGCCGTCTCCAGCCCCAGCAGCACCTTGGCCAATGTGGACTTGCCGCAGCCGCTTTCGCCCACAATCGCGACCGTTTCGGCCTCGCGCGCCTCGAAGCTGATCTCCTCATTGGCCTTGACGACGCGGCCCTCGCTGCTGGCGAACACCTCGTTGGCCGAGACCTTGTAGTATTTCTTCAGCTCGTCGATTTCGAGTACCGGCTGCCCGGGCCGCACCGGTTCCTTGCCAGTCTTCGCCCCTTCCGGCACCGCCGACCAGTCGATCTCGTCGAAGCGCACGCAGCGGCTGAAATGATTGTCGTGCCCTTCCACTGGCAACATCGGGATTTCGGCTGCGTTGCAGACGCCTTCCACGAAGTGATGGCAGCGCGGGCCGAAATTGCAACCTTTGGGCCGCTCATGCGGCAGCGGCAGCTGGCCGGGAATGGCGATCAGGGGCCGCGAATTCTTGTCGGCGCCCGGCAGCGGAATCGAGCGAAACAGCCCTTGCGTATAGGGGTGGCGCATGCGGTCGAAAACGTCCTTGACCTTGCCGGTCTCCACCGCCTCGCCCGAATACATGACCGTGATGCGGTCGCAGGTTTCCAGGATCAGGCCGAGATTATGCGACACGAAGATCATCGCCGTGCCGAACTCCTTGCCCAGCGCCTTGACCAGATCGACGATGCCGGCCTCCACGGTGACGTCGAGCGCGGTGGTCGGTTCGTCCAGCAGCAGCAGCGCCGGCTTGGAAAGCAGTGCCATGGCAATCACGATGCGCTGCTGCTGGCCGCCGGAAAGCTGGTGCGGATAGGACTTCATCAGCCGTTCTGGGTCGGGCAGGCGCACGGCCTTCAGCATCTCCACCGAGCGCTTGTAGGCCTCGTCCCTGGAGACCTTCTCATGGATGACCGGCACTTCCATGAGCTGCTTGCCCACCTTCATCGCCGGGTTGAGGCTCGCCATCGGCTCCTGGTAGATCATGGCGATCTTGTTGCCGCGGATGGCGCGCAGTTCCTTCTCCGACATCTCGGCCATGTCGCGGCCCTGGAACTTGATCCGGCCACCGACGATCTTGCCTATATTGGAAAGGTCGCGCATGACGCCGAGCGCCACGGTGGACTTGCCGCAGCCGCTTTCGCCGACAATGCCCATGGCCTCGCCCGGCATGACGGTGCAGGAGAAATCCATCACCGCCGGAATTTCCCCGGCGCGCGTGAAGAAGGAGATGGAGAGGTTCTCGATCTCGAGGATCGGTTCGACGCCCTGAACGGTGTCCGTGGTCCTGGCGGCTTCGTTCATGGTTGCCTCCATCAGTCTTTCAGCGATTGCTCGCGCAGCGCGTCGGCCAGGAAGTTCAGTCCGAGCACGAAGGACATCAGCGCGATGGTGGGCGGCAGCGCCGGGTGCACGGCCGAGCGCAGCAGGCGGCTGGCGTCCTTGATGGCCGTGCCCCAGTCGGGGCTTTCAGGCGCAAGGCCGAGGCCGAAATAGCCAAGCGTGCCGAGCAGGATGGTGGTGTAGCCGATGCGCAGGCAGGCATCGACGATGAGCGGCCCGCGCGCATTGGGCAGGATCTCCCACAGCATGATGTACCACGGCCCCTCGCCGCGCGTCTGCGCCGCCGCCACATAGTCGCGCGTCTTGATGTCCATGGTGAGCCCGCGCACGATGCGGAACACGCCGGGGCTGGAGGCGAACACCACGGCCACGAAGATGTTCAGCTCGTTGGGCGCCATGCTGATCAGCCCGAGCGGATCGGCGTTGAACACCAGGCCGGCATAGACCCAGCCGCCGACGAGCAGCGTCAGGGCAAGCAGGATGTAGAGGCGCTCCGGCCGGCTCTTGAAGCGCGTGTAGAACAGCACGCAGAAGAACACGATCGGAAAGACGAAGAACAGCCCGGCCATCGCATAGGGAATGGGCGTGTCCATGATGCCCGGCGTGACCAGCAGGTAGAACAGCAGGATCACCGGGAAGGCCAGCACCAGATTGGCGAGGAAGGACAGCACCGTGTCGATCCTGCCGCCATAGTATCCGGCCGGCAGGCCGAGCGTGATGCCCACCATCAGCGCAAACGCCGTGGCCGCCGGCGCGATGGCGAGAACGATCTGGCTGCCATAGACCATGCGGCTGAAGACGTCGCGGGCGAGCTTGTCGCCGCCGAAGAGATAGGGCATGCCCGAGGCCGGATCGATGGCACCCGGCAGCGCATCCTTCATGACGGGCACCTGCGCCAGCGGATCAAAGGTGGCGACGTGGCCGGCGAACATGGCCGTGAACAGCCAGAACAGGCAGATGGTGACCCCGGCAACGCCGACGCCGCTTTCGAAGATCTGGCCATAGAGGCCGAGGCGTTTCCGGAAGCGGAAGCTGGCCGCCAGCACCAGGGCAAGCGCCACCCAGACGGGCCAGAACCGCGCCAGGGCGCCGAGCACGATCTGCGTGGTCGAGAGATATTCCAATCCGCTCATCTTACTGCACCCTGATGCGTGGATTGAGATAGGCGTAGCCCAGGTCGGAGATAAGCTGCGTGAACAGCACGACGAAGACGGAAACCAGCGAGCAGCCGAGCAGAAGGTCGATGTCGTTGTTGCTCGCCGCCTCGACCAGCGTGTAGCCAAACCCCTGGTAGCGGAACATCACCTCCACGATGACGACGCCGGTGAGCAGCCACGGGAACTGCAGCATGATGACCGTGAAAGGCGCAATCAGCGCGTTGCGCAGCGCATGCTTGACGACGACGCCGGAAAAGCTCAGGCCCTTCAGCCGGGCGGTGCGGATATATTGCTGCGTCATCACCTCCACCATCGAGGCACGCGTCATGCGGGCGATGTAGCCGATGCCGTAGATCGCCATGGTCATCACCGGGAGGGTGAAATTGTAGAAGGTGACGCCCTGCGCAGTTGCCGTCGCAGCCGAGCCGTTCAGCCAGCCGAGCCAGGAGGCGAAGATGACGGTGAAGATGATGCCCGAGACATATTCGGGCGTCGCGGTGGTGGTGATGGAAGCCACGGACAGCGCGCGGTCCGTGCGGCTTCCCTCGCGCATGCCGGCGAGTATGCCGATGAGGAGCGAGATCGGCACCATCGTCGCCATCACCCAGAACATCAGGATGCCGGTGGCGCCCAGCGCCGGGAATAGCTTTTCGGCCACCGGGGCGCGGAATTTGGTCGAACAGCCGAAATCACCCTGGAAAACGCCGGAGAAGGTCGGCACGTCCGGCTCGTTGCAGAAGCGGAAGCGCGGCACGGCCTTGCCGGTGGCGGGGTCGATGTTGGGCTGCTTGGGCAGCACGCCGAGCCACTGGCCGTAGCGGACGAAGAAATTCTGCCGGTAGCCGTTCTTCACCAGCCAGCTCTCGAGCTGCTCGGCGGTGGCCCGCTGCTCGGTCTGGCTGATCGCCAGCTTCTTCAGGTTGGGTTCGAGATTGACGAGGAAGAAAACGACCAGCGTCAGGCAGACCATGGTCAATGCCATGGTGCCGAGCCGGCGGAGAATGAATGCAAGCATGCGTGCCCCTGCCTGTCGGGTTTCGGGCGGGCCGCGATTCATGAGCCGGCCGAAGGGCCCGCCCGGCGGATGCGCTCACAAGCCGTCCGGGCTGGACGTACCGGCGGAGGCGGACCGCCTCACGACCTGCGGCCAGTTTCATGAATTCAGCGACGCGGATCAACCCAGTTGGAAAGGCGGGAAAGACGCGCGAGCGCCTCCCCCGCCATCAATGCGCTCAGGCTTCGTCGAGCCAGACCTTGCCGACGTCAATCTCGAAGGTCGGATGCATGCCGTGGTTCTTCACCGCGGCCACCGAGTGGTTGTAGAGCTTGCGCCAGTATGGCTGGATGATGATGCCGGAATCCTGGAGGATCTTTTCGATGTCCTCCATCATCGCCTTGCGTTTTTCGGCATCGGCGACGGCCAGGGCCTTGTTGAGCTTCTCGTCGAACTCCTTGTTGGACCAGCCGGTCTCGTTCCACGCCTCGCCGCTGCGATAGCCCAGCGCCAGCACCTGCACGCCGAGCGGCCGCATGTTCCAGTTGGTCATGGAATAGGGATACTTCGTCCAGTCGTTCCAGAAGGTCGAGCCCGGCAGAACCGTGCGCTTGACCTTGATGCCGGCCTCGCGAAGCTGGGCCGCGATGGCGTCGCCGGTGTTCTTGTGCCAGTCCTCGTCGGCCGTGATCAGCTCATGCTCGAAGTCGGCCTGGCCGGCTTCCGCCATCAGGGCCTTGGACTTCTCGATGTCGCGCTTGATCGGCGGCAGGGCGAAATATTCTGGATGGATCTGGCAGACATGGTGGTTTTCCGCCACCGAGCCGGCACCGCCATAGCCGAGTTGCAGGATCGTCTCGTTATCGACGGCAAGCTGCAGGGCGTTGCGCACCTTCTGGTCGTCATAGGGCTTGTTGTTGACGTTGGTGCGCGCCACCAGCGTGGTCGACGTGACCACTTCGGACTTCACCAGGCCGAGCCCGTCGAGGATGTTCACATAGTCGGCGGTCGTCTCGTAGTTGGCGTGGATTTCGCCGGACTCGAAGGCGCTCACGGTCGCGGCGGGGTCGGTGCCGTAATCGATGAACTCGACGCCGTCGAGATAGACGTCGCCGTTCCACCACTTGTTGTCCGTGCGGCGCTTGTAGACCACGCGCTGGCCGACATCGAAGGAGACAAGTTCGAACGGGCCGGTGCCGATCGGGTGCTTGGTGAAGTCGGCGCCCGTCTCGTCGAAGGTGCGGTGCACGACAAGACCGGGATAATCGGTCAGGTTGGGAATGAAGGAGATGTCGGAGGCGGCCAGCTTGATCTTGACTGTGTGGTCGTCGACCCGGGTGATGGCGCCTTCGCGGGCCTTGCCGGTGGCCTCGTCGATCAGCGTGCCCATGCGCGCGGCCATCGAGTTGCCTTCGGCCTTCTTGTCGCACCAGCGGTTGAGGTTGTAGATCACGTCGTCGGCGTTGAAGGCATCGCCATTCGTCCAGGTCGCGTTCTTGCGCGCCTTCAGTACATATTCGGTGGCGTCGTCGTTCACTTCCCAGCCTTCGAGCAAATAGGGCTCGAAAGTATAGTCGCGCGTATACTTGACCAGCGGCTCCAGCGACTGGCGCTGCGAATTGGAGATTTCGGACCAGTCGGCCATGCGCGGGTCCTTGGGCGCCTTGATGAACATGGCAATCTTGAGCACGCCGCCCTTCTTGGGCTCCTCGGCACGAGCCGGGGTGGGTGCGGCAAGGCCTATCATGCCATAGGCCATGGCCGTGGAAGCGCCGAACACGCTCGCCAAAGCAAGAAACTCACGGCGGTCGACTTTTCCCGCCTTCACGTCTTTGGCCATTTCGCGAATGTGATCAGGCACTACATCCGCGTTGCTCTTGTAGAAAGACATTATTGTTCTCCCATTGTTGGCTTTCCGCCGATTAGCATTTCGTATCCCCTCGCCAATGTCAAAAAGCGAGAGCTCGAAACTTGCAGGCAAGAGTGCAACTTTGGATGGGGAGCGGGTGGCGCGAATACGACAAGAATGCCGCAAAATTGGTAGTCAGCGGCAGATTCGAGCATTTTTTTCGCGAGCCATAGAAACTACGGCCAAATCCGAAAAGCGAACAGCACCAGATCGGGCTCAACGTGGGGCCAGCCAAGGCTTCACGCTGCCTTGCCTACCGGCTTATTTCGCCCTCGGGGCCAAAACCTGTGGAAAGTGGCGGAAGCTACTATCCGCGGGCACGCAACACTCGCAAGAAACCCGCGCTGCAGCAGGCTGACGTACAAATCACATGTGCGTGGGCTAGCCTGCGGCCGCGTCCGTGTTGACAAGCAAAGCCAGTGCTCTTGATCATGGACGCGGGAAGGCACCAGAGTCCGGAGGAAGCTCATGGCAATTCGCGCTGCTCGTATCTGGTCGGCTTTCGCACTCCTTGCCATGCTTCTCTCATGGTCGCCGGCGCTGGCGGTCGAAGCCCGCGCAATCGCCACGACGCCCGACAGCGACTATTTCGGCTTCGACCTTCGCTCCGTGCAGAATGTCACGCTCGACCAGTGCCAGAGCACCTGCCTGGGCGACAGCGCCTGCCGCGCCTTCACCTACAACCCCAAGGCGAAGTGGTGCTTCCTGAAGTCCGACTTCAGCCACCTCAACCCCTTCCCCGGCGCGGTTGCCGGCAAGGTGGTGCTGCGCGACAGCGCACCCGACATCGGCGCGCCGCCCGCGCTGTCCTTCTTCGCCGCAAACATGGTGGATGAGGCCCGCCGCTTTCACGCCAGCCTGACCAACGGTTCGGTGCCGGTGGGCGAGGAAGGCCTTGCCGCCCTGACGGACGCCGGACGCGAGGCGATGCGCAACGGTGACCCGCGCACCGCCATGCAGAAGTTTACCTCGGCAGTCGCCACCGCACCCGACGACGGCGCGCTGTGGATCGAGCTTGCCCGCGCCATCCTAGGTACGGCGCCGGCAAACGAGGAAGAGGCCGTCAGGCTTCAGCGAGACGGCACCTCGGCCGCATGGAACGGCTACCAGCTTTCGCGTAGCGCAGCAGCGCGCGCCGAGGCTCTTGCCGTAATGGCCGCGGGGCTAGACAAGCGCGAACTCTACCGCCCTGCCCTGCAGGCCTTTGAAGCAAGCCTGGCGCTTGAAAACTCCGCTTCCGTGCGCGCGGAATACGAGGACCTGAAGGCACGCAAGGGCTTTCGCATCGTTGACCATTCGGTTGACAGCGATGCCGCCGCGCCGCGCATCTGCGCCCAGTTCTCCGAGGATCTGGTAAGAACAGGCGTTGACTACACCTCTTTTGTGAAGCTGGACGACGCCACCCCCAAGGCGATCGAGGCCAAGGACAAGCAGATCTGCGTCGAGGGTCTGGAACACGGCCGCCATTACCGCGTGACCTTCCGTGCTGGCCTGCCGGCGGCGGTCGGCGAGGCGCTGGCCGCGCCGGTGACGCTGTCGATCTATGTGAAGGACCGCTCGCCTTCCGTGCGCTTCACCGGCGACAGCTTTGTCCTGCCCGCCACGGCGCGGCGCGGCATTCCGCTGGTCAGCGTCAACACCGCCGTTGCCGATGTGAAGCTCTTCCGCATTGGCGACCGGTCGCTGGCCCAGCTTCTGTCCGGCTACCAATTCCTGCGCCAGCTCGACGGCTACGACATTTCCAGTGTTTCCGACCAGATGGGCGAGCCGATCTGGGAAGGCCAGATCGAGACTGCCGGCAACGAGCTCAACAAGGAAGTCACCACCAGCTTCCCGATCGACGAGGCGCTGCCCAACCGCAGGCCCGGCGTCTACGTGCTCACCGCGCAGCCGCAGAACGACCGCAGCGAGAGCTATGAAGCCCGCGCCACGCAATGGTTCGTCGTCTCAGACATCGGCCTGTCGACCTATACCGGCCAGGACGGGCTGAACGTCTTTGCCCGCTCGCTCGGCACTGCGCAGCCGCTTCCGGGCGTGGAGCTGACGCTGCTTGCCCGCAACAACGAGGTGCTGGGCAAGGCCACGACCGATGCGGCAGGCCGCGCCACCTTCACGCCTGGCCTGACGCGCGGCACCGGCGGCATGGTGCCGGCGGTGCTGATGGCCAGCCAGGGCGACAGCGACTTCGTCTTCCTCGACATGACGCGCGCCGGCTTCGACCTTTCCGACCGCGGCGTCGCCGGCCGCGCCGCGCCCGCCGCACTCGACGTCTATGCCTGGACCGAACGCGGCATCTACCGCGTCGGCGAAGAGGTGCATGTGGCCGCCCTTGCCCGTGACGAGGCGGCCAGGGCGGTGGAGAACCTGCCGCTCACCTTCATCTTCACGCGACCTGATGGCGTGGAAGACCGCCGGATCATCTCCGACGGCGGCAAGGCCGGCGGCCATGCCGTGGACTTGACCCTGCCGGTCAACGCCATGCGCGGTACCTGGAACGTGGCGATCCACACCGACCCCAAGCAGCCCGCGGTGGCCAGGCAGGTGTTCCTGGTCGAGGATTTCGTGCCCGACCGCATCGAGTTCGACCTCACCAGCGACCGCAGCGAGATCGCGCCCGGCGAAGCGGCCAACGTGACCGTCGACGGACGCTTCCTCTATGGCGCGCCCGCCGCCGGCCTGGCGCTCGAAGGCGAGGTCACCGTCTCCACGAAGCGGGATTGGGAGCGTTTCCCCGGCTTCTCCTTCGGGCTCGCCGACGAGCAGGAGGGCGAGGCGACGCGGACTCCGCTGGACCTGCCGCCGACGGGCGAGGACGGCAAGACCACGTTCCCGGTGGCGGTCGACCAGGTGCCCTCGACCACACGCCTTCTCAACGCAGCCGTCACCGTGCGCATGCGCGAAAGCGGCGGCCGCGCGGTGGAGCGCGCGCTCGACATCGCCGTTCGCCCGCAAGGCGACATGCTGGGCATCCGCCCCGAATTCTCCGGCAACGAGGTGCCGCAGGGGTCGACCGCCAGGTTCAGCATCATTGCGACGAGCGCATATGGCGAGCGCAAGGAGATGAAGGGCGCGCGCTGGTCGCTCATCAAGATCGAGCGCAATTACCAATGGTACCGCGCCAACAACTACTGGAACTATGAGCCGGTGACCTTCACCCGCGCCATCGCCAACGGCCAGATCGACCTTGCCGCCGACAGCGAAGCTTACATTACGTTGCCGGTCGAATGGGGCCGCTACCGGCTGGAGGTTGAGACCGCAGATCCGGCCGGCCCTATGACCAGCTATGAATTCGATGCCGGCTGGTTCGTCGAGGCCACCTCGACCGAGACGCCGGACGGGCTGGAGATCGCGCTGGACAGGAACGCCTATGCCGCCGGCGAGACGGCCAAGCTGCAGGTTTCGCCGCGCTTTGCCGGCGAGCTGCTGGTGACGGTGGGTGCCGACCGGCTGCTCAGAACCTTCACCGCGACTGTGCCGGAAGGCGGCGCGACGGTGGACATTCCGGTCGGCGACGACTGGGGCGCCGGCGCCTATGTGACTGCCACGCTCTACCGGCCGGGCAATGCGCAGGAATCGCGCATGCCGGCCCGCGCCATCGGCGTGAAATGGCTTGCGGTCGAACCGGGCGAGAAGCAGCTGGGCGTCACGCTTTCGCCGCCGGAAAAGACCGAGCCGCGCCGCCGGCTTTCCATTCCCGTTGCCGTCAGCGGCACGTCCGCCGCCAGTGAGGCCTATGTGATGGTCGCGGCGGTGGATGTCGGCATTCTCAACCTCACCCGCTACCAGGCGCCTGACCCGGAAAGCTGGTTCTTCGGCCAGCGCCAGCTCGGGCTTGAGCTGCGCGACCTCTACGGCCGGCTGATCGACGGCTCGCTCGGCACCACCGGCAGGCTGCGCACCGGCGGCGACGGCGGCAACATGGCCGTCGAGGGTAGCCCGCCGACCGAAAAGCTGGTCGCCTTCTTCTCCGGTCCGGTGCAACTGGACGGCGAAGGCCGGGCGACGGTCGAATTCGACCTGCCGCAGTTCAACGGCACGGTGCGCGTTATGGCCGTGGCCTGGACCAGGGAGGCCGTGGGCCACGCCGTGGCCGACGTGATCGTGCGCGACCCGGTGGTGATCACCGCCAGCCTGCCGCGCTTCCTGACGCCCGGCGACCAGGCGACGATGCGCCTCGACATCGCCAACACCGACGCGCCGGAGGGCGACTACAACCTGTCGATCGAGCCGAGCGGCAATCTCGCAGTCGACGGCGGCGCAGCTCCCGGCAAGGTGACGCTGACGTCCGGCAAGCGCCAGTCGCTGACCCTGCCGCTTACCGCGCATGAGACCGGCGAAGCGGGCCTCACCATCCGCCTCGCCAATGACAGCGGCGTCAGCGTCGAGCAGACCCTGTCGCTGCCGGTGCGTCCGGCCGAGCTGCCGGTTACCACCCGCACCGTGGTGGACCTGCCGGCCAATGGCGGCAGCCTGCGCGTCGACCGCGAGCTTCTGGCCGCAAGCCTGCTCGACGGTGCCCATGTCAGCATTGGCGTTTCGCGCGCGGCGGCCTTCGACGTGCCATCGCTGCTGATGACGCTCGACCGCTACCCATATGGCTGCGCCGAGCAAACCACCAGCCGGGCGCTTCCCCTGCTCTATCTCAGCGAGATGGCGCAGAGCGCCGGCATGGCCGACGATCCGGAGCTGCGCCAGCGCATCCAGGATGCGATCTACCGCGTGCTCAACAACCAGTCGTCTGCGGGCGGCTTCGGCCTCTGGACCCCGGGCTCGGGCGACCTGTGGCTAGACGCCTATGTCACCGACTTCCTGACCCGCGCGCGAGAGAAGAACTATGACGTGCCGCGCGAGGCCATGATGTCGGCGCTGAACAATTTGCAGAACGCGCTGACCTATACCACCGACCTGCAGAGCCGCGGCAGCGACATCGCATATGCGCTCTATGTACTGGCCCGCAACAAGAAGGCCTCGATCGGCGACCTGCGTTATTATTCCGACACGCAGCTTGAAGCGTTCTCGAGCCCGATGGCGGTGGCGCAGCTGGCCGCGAGCCTTGCGCTCTATGGCGACCAGCAGCGCTCGGAGGCGACCTTCGGCGCCGCGCTGGCGCTGGCCAAGGCCACGCCGCACGACCTCGCCCGCTCCGACTATGGCTCGCGCCTGCGCGACGGCGCCGGGATGCTGGCACTGGCGGCCGAAAGCCGGCCGACGCCGAGGGTGGTGCCGGAGCTGATCGGCCTCGTGACCGCCGAGCGCAGGGCCACGGCGAATCTCAGCACGCAGGACCAGGCGTGGATGCTCTTGGCCGCCCGTGCGCTACGGGCCGACAACGAGGCCATCCAGCTCACCGTCAACGGCACCCCGCATGGCGGTGTCTATTCCGAGCGCATCGACGGGAGCGTGCTGGCCGACAACCCGGTTGTGATCGCCAACACCGGCGGCGAGCCCGTACAGGCGGTGGTGACCGCCGTGGCAGCGCCTTCGCAGCCGCTGCCCGCCGGCGGCAATGGCTTCAACATACAGCGCACATATTACGCGCTCGACGGCTCGGAGGCGAACGTCACCAGCGTTCAGCAGAACCACCGCTTCGTCGTGGTTCTGAAGATCGACGCGCTCAATAACTGGCCATCGCGCGTGCTGGTGACCGACCTGCTGCCGGCCGGCTTCGAGATCGACAATCCGGGTCTGGTGTCCAGCGCCGACCTTTCCAACTTCCCGTGGCTGGAGCGCACGGAGCCCGCGCATCTCGAATTCCGCAACGACCGTTTTGTTGCCGCCTTCGACCGGCAGGCCGGCGATGCCAGCGCAATGACCCTGGCCTATGTGGTGCGCGCGGTGACGCCAGGCCTCTATGCCCATCCGGCCGCAAGTGTGGAGGACATGTACAGGCCGCAATATTCGGCCCGCACCTCGACCGGCATGATGGAGGTGGCGGCGCCGTAAGGCGAGCGAAACCGATGGCTGGAAATACCCCCCTCAGGCCTGCCGGCCATCTCCCCCACAAGGGGGGAGATTGGCAGTTGCGGCGCTGCCGCCCTTCCTGCAACGTTGAGGATTGGCGAAAGCCGTCGCGACATCTGATCTCCCCCCTTGTGGGGGAGATGGCCGGCAGGCCAGAGGGGGGTGGTAGCCGGATACGTTACCAGCGTTGCGGAGCCACGCCATGACCCGGCTGCGCACACTTGCACTTTCCGCCGCGGCCACCATCGGCCTCGCCGCGCTGGCACTGGGCGCTCTCTATGCGCTCGACCGCGCCTACCCGCCGCCGCTGCCCGCGCGACTTGCCGTCTCCACCGAGGTGGTAGACCGCGACGGCGCGCTGCTGCGCGCCTATGCGACGCCGGACGGTTTCTGGCGGCTGGACACCCGTCTCGACCAGGTCGATCCGCAATTCGTGGAAATGCTGATTTCCTATGAGGACAAGCGCTTCTTCGAGCATGGCGGCGTCGACCCGCTGGCGCTCATGCGCGCGGCGAAACAATTCGCGGGCAATGGCCGCATCGTTTCGGGCGGCTCCACGCTTTCCATGCAGCTTGCGCGCCTGATCGAGCCGCGCGAAAGCCGCAGCTTCGGCTCCAAGCTGCGGCAGGTGCTGCGCGCCTTCCAGATCGAGCGGCGGCTGTCCAAGACCGAGATCCTCGAACGCTACCTCACGCTCGCGCCCTATGGCGGCAATCTCGAGGGCGTGCGCGCGGCCAGCCTTGCCTATTTCGGCAAGGAGCCTCGGCGCCTCACCGTTTCGGAAGCGGCCCTTTTGGTTGCATTGCCCCAATTGCCCGAGCGCCGACGCCCCGACCGCAACCGCGACGTAGCGGAAGCCGCACGGGACCGCGTGCTGGCGCGCATGGTGACGGCTGGCGTGCTCAACGAGCCGGAGTCCGCCCGCGCCTCCGGGGAGCCCGTGGCCCGCACCCGGCTGGCCCTGCCGGCGCTCGCCGCCCATGTCGCCGACGCCGCCTTGCGCAAGGCGCCGTCCGAAATCCGGCACAAGCTGACCTTGAGCAAGCGCGTGCAGGAAGGGCTGGAAGCGGTCGCCAGGAATGCAGCCGAGAGACTGGGCCCGCGCATCTCCGTCGCCATGGTGCTGGCCGATGCCAGCAATGGCGAGATTCTCGGCGAGGTCGGCTCGGCCGACTATTTCGACGGCGGCCGCTCCGGCTGGATCGACATGACACGCGCCGTGCGCTCGCCGGGTTCGACCCTGAAACCGTTCATCTACGGGCTGGCGATGGAACAGGGCCTGGTCGCGCAGGAAACGATGATCGAGGACCGCCCTGCCGATTTCTCCGGCTATCGCCCGCGCAATTTCGACATGAGCTATCAGGGCGACGTCAGCGTGCGCCAGGCGCTGCAGCTTTCGCTCAACGTGCCGGCCGTGCGCCTGCTCGACGCGGTCGGCCCGGCGCGGCTGACGGCGCGCTTCCGGCAGGCAGGCGTCACTCCTGTGCTGCCTAAGGGCGAGGCGCCGGGGCTGGCCATCGGGCTCGGCGGCGTCGGCGTGTCGCTGCGCGACCTGGTGCAGCTCTACACAGGCCTCGCCAATGGCGGAAAGGCGCGCACGCTGCGCGACGGCACCGAAGCCGGGCCGATCGAGCACAGCGGTGGCACCATCCTCGACGAACAGGCGACATGGCAGATCGCCGACATATTGTCGGGCGTGCGGCCGCCGGAAGGCGCCTCCCCGCGCGGCATCGCCTACAAGACCGGCACCTCCTACGGCTATCGCGACGCCTGGTCGGTGGGCTTCGACGGGCGCCACGTGCTGGGCGTGTGGGTGGGCCGCGCGGATGCCGGCTCGGTGCCCGGCTTGTCGGGCTACGCTTCTGCCGCGCCCATCCTGTTCGAAGGCTTTGCCAAGTCCGGCCTCGCCGCCGTGCCGCTCGGCCGCGCGCCGGCAGGCGCCTTCCGCACCAGCCGCGCCGACCTGCCGGTCACACAGCAGCGCTTTGCGCCCGCGCCCGACGGCCTCGTGGCGATCACCGCGACCGAGCCGGCGCCGCAGATCGTATTCCCGCCCGACGGCGCTCATGTCGACCTTGCCGCCGCCTCGAACGCCGCCACCCCGCTGGTGCTGAAGCTGCAGGGCGGCCGCGCACCCTTCCGCTGGCTGGCCAACGGCAAGCCGCTGGAAGAGCCTTCCCGTCGCCGTACCGCCACCTGGCAGCCCGATGGCACCGGCTATTCGACGCTGACGGTCATCGACGCCGCCGGCCGCGCGGCCAGCGTGAAGGTATTCGTGGAGTAACAAGCCGCCACGGCGATCTTCGGCTCGGCTCCCCCGAGCAATGCCCCCCGCAGAGGAACCAAAGCACCCCTGCCCCGTTGATGCCGCTCCTCCTCGCCGGGAAAATAATTCCGCCCCGGCCAAGGGCAGAAGCGAGGAAAATTGCCCCGGCGCGCGAAATTTGGCACGAAGCGGCGCATGCAAACTCCACCAAATCGATAGAGTATGGTCATTCAAACGGAGGCAGACATGACCCAATTTCGACCGCGTTTCCTTCTTGCCGGCCTCCTCGCCGGCGCGGTGCAGTTCGGGGTTTTCGGCTTCGCATTCGCCGACACGACGATCCTGAACGTGTCCTACGACCCGACCCGCGAACTCTACAAGGAATACAACGACGCCTTCGCCAGGCACTGGAAGGCCGAAACCGACGAGACGGTGACGATCCGCACCTCGCATGGCGGCTCCGGCAAGCAGGCTCGCGCAGTGATCGACGGGCTCGACGCCGATGTGGTGACGCTGGCGCTGGAAGGCGACATCGATGCCATCGCCGAGAAGACGGGCAAGATCGCGCCCGACTGGCGCGGCAAGCTGCCCAACAATTCCTCGCCCTACACCTCGACCATCATCTTCCTGGTGCGCAAGGGCAATCCCAAGGACATCAAGGATTGGGGCGACCTGGTCAAGGACGATCTTCAGGTCATCACGCCCAACCCCAAGACCTCCGGCGGTGCGCGCTGGAACTATCTGGCCGCCTGGGCCTGGGCGCACAACCAGTTCGGCGGCGACGAGGCCAGAATCAAGGACTACATCGCCAGCCTCTACAAGCATGTGCCGGTGCTCGACACAGGCGCGCGCGGCTCGACCGTCACATTCGCCGAGCGCGGCCTGGGCGACGTGCTGCTGGCCTGGGAAAACGAGGCCTATCTGGCGCTCGGCGAGTTCGGCGCCGACCAGTTCGACATCGTCATCCCGCCCTCTTCCATTCTTGCCGAACCGCCGGTGGCGGTGGTCGACGGCAATGTCGACGCCAAGGGCACCCGCAAGGTGGCCGAAGCCTATCTCGGCTATCTCTACTCGGAAGAAGGCCAGCGTATCGCCGCCAGGCACCACTACCGGCCGTCCAAGCCGGAACTGGTCCCGGCCGAGGACCTGCAGAAGCTGCCAGAGCTCAAGCTCGTCAGCATCGACGATCCGATCTTCGGCGGCTGGAAGAAGGTGCAGCCCGAGCACTTCGGGGATGGCGGCATCTTCGACCAGCTCTACAAGCCGGGCCAATAGCAGCCCTTATCGATCCACCCCGCCGGGAAAAGCCTGACGCGACCTTGGACAGAGCCGCGTCATCCAGCCCTGCAGGGCATGCTATGATGGCGCCGATGGCGACCGGCGACGACAAAAAACGGGGAACACATGAACACAGCAACCGCCCAGGCAGGGTGGCGATTTAAACTGCCGAGCGTGATCCCGGGTTTCGGACTGACGCTCGGCTTCTCGCTTGCCTACCTGACCCTCATCATCCTCATTCCGCTTTCGGGGCTGGTCTGGCGCTCGGCTTCGCTGGGCTGGGCCGATTTCTGGGCCATCGCCACCGACCGGCGCACTGTCAGCGCGCTACGGGTCAGCTTCGGCACGGCGCTGATCGCGGCCGCCGTCAATGTGGTCTTCGGCACGCTGGTGGCCTGGGTGCTGGTGCGCTACCGCTTTCCCGGCCGGAGCGTCATCGACGCAATGGTCGACCTGCCCTTCGCCCTGCCGACGGCGGTAGCCGGCATCGCGCTGACCTCGCTTTATGCGCCCAAGGGCTGGGTCGGCAGCCTGCTCGCCCCGCTCGGCATCAAGGTGGCCTATACGCCGCTGGGCATCGTGATCGCGCTGATCTTCATCGGCCTGCCCTTCGTGGTGCGCACGGTACAGCCGATCATCGAGGAGATCGACCGGGAGGTCGAGGAAGCCGCCGCAACGCTGGGCGCCAACCGTTTCCAGACCATCACGCGGGTTCTGCTGCCCGGCCTGGCGCCGGCCATCGTCACCGGCTTCGCGCTCGCCTTCGCACGCGGCGTTGGCGAATACGGCTCGGTGATCTTCATTGCCGGCAACTTGCCCTATGTATCGGAAATCGCACCGCTTCTGATCGTCATCCGGCTGGAGGAATACCACTACGCCGCCGCGACCGCGATCGCCACGATCATGCTGGCGATCTCCTTCCTGATGCTGCTGGTCATCAACCTGATCCAGTCCTGGAGCCGCAAGCGCTATGGTTGATCTCTCCTTCACCGCCGCGGCCGACACCCGTGATACGCGCGCCTCGGCCATTAGCGAAAGCCGCGCCACGCGCTGGGTGCTGATGGCGCTGGCCCTCGCCTTCGTCGCCGTCTTCCTGCTGCTCCCGCTGGTCCTGGTCTTCGCCGAGGCGTTCAAGCGCGGCTGGGGCCCCTACTTCGAAACGCTTGTCGATCCCGATACGATCTCCGCCATTCGCCTGACGCTTCTGGTCGCGGCGATTGCGGTGCCGCTCAACCTCGTCTTCGGCGTGGCGGCAGCCTGGGCGATCGCCAAGTTCGAGTTCAAGGGCAAGGCTTTCCTGATCACTCTGATCGACCTGCCCTTCTCGGTCTCGCCGGTGATTTCCGGCCTGGTCTATGTGCTGCTTTTCGGCGCAAGCAGCCTGCTCGGCCCTTGGCTGAAGAGCCACGGCATCGAGGTCCTATTCGCGGTGCCCGGCATCGTGCTGGCAACCATGTTCGTGACCTTCCCCTTCGTGGCGCGCGAGTTGATCCCGCTGATGCAGGAACAGGGCAGCGGCGACGAGGAGGCAGCGCTGTCGCTCGGCGCCAACGGCTGGCAGGCCTTCTGGTACGTCACCCTGCCCAACATCAAATGGGGCCTGCTCTATGGCGTGCTTCTTTGCAACGCCCGCGCCATGGGCGAGTTCGGCGCGGTTTCGGTGGTGTCTGGCCACATTCGCGGGCTGACCAACACCATGCCGCTGCATGTCGAAATTCTTTACAACGAATACAACGCCGTCGGCGCCTTCGCGGTGGCCTCGCTGCTGGCGGGGCTGGCACTGGTGACGCTGGTGCTGAAGACCATTCTGGAAATCCGCTACGGCCACGCCATCGCCGCCAGCCGCGGGCATTGACGAACGCATTTGGGGACAAGGGTAATTTCATGGAAGTTCGCGTTGCCAATGTACGCAAGGAGTTCGACCGCTTCCCGGCACTCCACGACGTTTCGCTGGACATCAAATCGGGCGAGCTGATCGCGCTTCTGGGGCCGTCCGGCTCGGGCAAGACGACGCTCTTGCGCCTCATCGCCGGGCTGGAAAAGCCGACGCGCGGAAAGATCTACTTCGGCGACGAGGATGCCTCGCAGCGCACCATCCAGGAGCGCAATGTCGGCTTCGTCTTCCAGCACTACGCGCTGTTCCGGCACATGACGGTGGCCGACAATATCGGCTTCGGCCTGAAGGTGCGTCCCGGCGCCACGCGGCCACCCAAGGCCGAGATCAGCCGCCGCGCCTCCGAACTGCTCGACCTTGTGCAGCTTTCAGGATTGGAGAAGCGCTATCCGGCCCAGCTCTCCGGCGGCCAGCGCCAGCGGGTGGCGCTGGCGCGCGCCATGGCAATCGAGCCCAAGGTTTTGCTGCTGGACGAACCCTTCGGCGCGCTCGACGCGCAGGTGCGGCGCGAGTTGCGCCGCTGGTTGCGCGAGATCCACGATGCCACCGGCCACACAACCGTCTTCGTGACCCACGACCAGGAAGAAGCGCTGGAGCTGGCCGACCGCGTGGTGGTGATGAGCCAGGGACGCATCGAGCAGGTGGGCACCGCCGACGAGGTCTACGACACGCCCAACTCGCCTTTCGTCTACGGTTTCGTTGGCGATTCCAGCTCGCTGCCGGTCAAGATCGAGGACGGGCAGCTCTGGGTCGCCGACCGGCCCATCGGCCTTTCCGCGCCGGACGCGCCCGATGGCAAGGCCACGCTCTATTTCCGTCCGCACGACGTCGAGCTGCTCGACGGCTGCAGCGGCTGCATCGCCGGCACGGTGGCGGCCAGTCGTCGCGTGGCCGGCACACGGCGTGTGGAGCTGGAGATTGGCGGCGCGCGACAGCTGGTGGAGATCGAGCTGCCCATCGAGCACCCGGCGGCGCAGAAGACCCGCGTCGCCTTCCGCCCGCGCCGGTGGAAGGTGTTTCCGGCGGCGTGAGGGTTTCGGGCTTTTGAGCTCTGGGCCGGCTTTGGCCTCGTCAAGGGCGAGGCATGGATCCCCGGAACCTTCGCACTTCGCTACGCTCGTGCTCCGGCCCGAGGACGACGGAACGGGTGCGCCTGCCAGGAACGCGATTCCGGCCAGCGCCGGGAATGGGACGGAAACCGGTTCTTCGGAAAAGATTTTTGGGTGAGCCGCAAAAACACTGCCTTCCGCACCATCACTTCCATCTCCTGGAAATAATTTTCCAATCGCGACAGATCACGGGACCCAGCCTTTCCCATTTGCGCACGCAACGGGGGCGGCCATTCCTCGCGCGCTGCGCCACCTCTGGCTAGTTTGGCCTTCGATACCGGACACCAAGCCGTCCATTGATTCTGGAGTTGATTGAATGAGACGTTTCCTGCTCGTCGGCGCGGCCATTGCCGGCCTGCTCGCCGCCCCCGCCTCGGCGCTCGCCGCCGACAAGCTGCTCAACGCCTCCTACGACGTGGCGCGCGAACTGTTCGTGGACGTCAACAAGGCCTTTATCGCCCAGCATCCGGGCGTCACCATCGACCAATCGCATGCCGGCACCTCCAAGCAGGCCCGCGCCATCGTGGAAGGGCTTGAGGCCGACGTGGTGACCTTCAACCAGGTCACCGACATCGACTTCCTGGTCAAGAACGGCTTTGTCTCGGAAGACTGGAAGAGCGACTTCGCCAACCAGGCATCGCCCTTCTATTCACTGCCCTCCTTCCTGGTACGCGCCGGCAACCCGAAGAACATCAAGGACTGGGGCGATCTCGTCCGCGACGATGTGAAGGTCGTCTTCCCGAACCCTAAAACCTCGGGCAACGCCCGCTACACCTATCTGGCCGCCACGGCCTATGCCCGCGAGGCCTTCAACGGCGACGAGGAGAAGGTGAAGGAATTCATCTCCAAGCTGTTCAACAACGTGCCGGTGTTCGACACCGGCGGCCGCGCCGCCACCACCACCTTCGTGGAACGCAACATCGGCGACGTGCTGATCACCTTCGAGTCCGAGACCACCGGCATCCGCAAGGAATTCGGCGAGGACAAGTTCGAGCAGGTCGCCCCCTCCGTCAGCCTGCTGGCCGAGTTCCCGGTCGCCATTGTCGACAAGGTGGCGGACAAGCAGGGCTCGCGCGACCTCGCCAAGTCCTACCTGGATTTCCTCTACACGCCGGAAGGCCAGAAGATCCTGGCCGAGCACGGCAACCGCGTGCGCGACGAAAACGTCGTGGCCGAGTTCAAGGACAAGTTCCCCGAGGTTCGCCTCGTGACGGTCGAGGACGTGTTCGGCGGCTGGGACAAGGTGCAGGCCGAGCACTTCGCCTCCGGCGCGCTGCTGGACCAGATCTACGGCGAACGTTGACGCCGGCACAATCTTGGCACCGATGCCCGGCGTCTCTCCGCCGGGCTCATTTTTTGTGAAAAGCATACGGATAGCGATCTTGGCGTTCTACGTTGCCCCCCTCTGTCCTGCCGGACATCTCCCCCACAAGGGGGGAGATCAGCCGGCCGCAACCGCGCCGCTTTCTCTGCAACGTAGGAGATTGGCGAAAGCAGCGATGACAGCCAATCTCCCCCCTTGTGGGGGAGATGTCCGGCAGGACAGAGGGGGGTGTCATGGAGTGCCCGACGCTTCCTTCCTTTCCCGAGGGGCGGCAGCGTGAAACGACGTGTCCTGCCGGGCCTGCATCTGACGCTCGGGCTCACGCTGCTCTATGTCTCGATCATCGTCGTGCTGCCGCTCGGCGCGCTGGTCTACAAGGCGGCAAGCCTCGGCTTCACCGATTACTGGCGCATCGTTTCGTCCGGCCGCGCGGTGGCGAGCTATCGGGTGACGGTGCTGTGTGCGCTCGCCGCGACGGCCTTCAACGTGGTGTTCGGTTTCGCGCTTGCCTGGGTTCTGGTGCGCTATCGCTTTCCGGGGCGCCGCTTCATCGATGCGCTGGTGGACTTGCCCTTCGCTCTGCCCACGGCCGTGGCCGGCATTGCGCTGACGGCGCTGTTTGCGCCCAGTGGCTGGTTTGGCGCCTATCTCGGCAAGCTCGGCATTCAGGTGGCCTACACGCCGCTCGGCATCATGATCGCCATGGCGTTCACCAGCCTGCCCTTCATCGTGCGCACGGTGCAGCCGGTGCTTGAAGACCTCGACCCGGCGCTGGAGGAAGCCGCACAGTCGCTCGGCGGCTCGGACAGCGCGATCTTCCGCAAGGTGATCCTGCCGCTGCTGACGCCCGCGCTGCTGGCCGGCATCTCGCTCGCCTTCGCCCGCAGCCTGGGCGAATTCGGCGCCATCATCTTCATCGCCGGCAATCAGCCGTTCCAGACCGAGATCACGGCGCTGCTGACCTTCATCCGGCTCGAGGAATACGACTACCAGGCCGCAGCCGCGATCGCCTCGGTGCTCTTGATTACCGCCTTCGCGATGCTGGCAGTGACCAACCTCTTGCAGGCGCGCGCGCTGCGCTACACGCAAAGGGCCTGAGACATGAGCGCAAGCACAGCAAAGAAACCGCCGCGCGTCGGCGACAATCGCGTCTTCCGCCGCGCCCTGATCGCGACCGTGCTGGTGGTGACCGCGTTCTTCGTCGTCGCACCGCTGGTCGTCATTGGCGTTGAGGCTTTCTCCAAGGGTTGGGCGGTCTATGCCGCCGCCATCACCGATGCTGACACCCGCCACGCCATCTATCTGACGGTGGTGACGGCGCTGATCGCGGTGCCGGTCAACACCGTCTTCGGCGTCGCCGCCGCCTGGGCAATCACCAAGTTCGATTTCCGGGGCCGCCGCTTCCTGCTGATCGTCATCGAGATCCCCTTCTCGATCTCTCCCATAGTCGCGGGCGTGGCCTACCTCTTCGTCTACGGCCTGCAAGGCCTGTTCGGCCCCGCGCTGCAGGCGGCCGACATAAAGATCCTGTTTGCGCTGCCCGGCATCGTGCTGGCCTCGATGTTCGTGACCGCGCCCTTCGTGGCGCGCGAACTGATCCCGCTGATGCAGGCTCAGGGCCGCGACTTGGAGGAAGCCGCCACCTCGCTCGGCGCTTCCGGTTGGCGTACCTTCTCCTCGGTCACGCTGCCCAACATCCGCTGGGCCCTGCTTTACGGCGTGGTGCTGTGCAATGCCCGCGTGATGGGCGAGTTCGGCGCCGTCTCGGTGGTTTCGGGCAACATTCGCGGCCAGACCAACACCATGCCGCTACACATCGAGCTGCTCTACCACGACTACCAGACCGCCGGCGCCTTTGCCGTCGCCTCCATCCTCGCCGTACTGGCGGTGGTGACGCTGATCGCGAAGGTACTGCTGGAGCGCCGAGGTGCCGGCCGCCGCGGCCGCCCCGCGCTTGCCGCGCCGAAAGCCGCTGCGGTCATCCCCCAACTCGCCTCGGAGAAAACGACGTGAAAATCCGCCTCGACAATGTCGTGAAGAGCTTCGACACGTTCCGCGCCGTGCATGGCGTGTCGCTGGAGATCGAAAGCGGAGAGCTGGTGGCGCTGCTGGGCCCCTCGGGCTCGGGCAAGACGACCATACTGCGCATGGTCGCGGGGCTGGAATATGCCGACAGCGGCAAGATCCATTTCGGTGACATCGACGCAACCGACATTCCCGTGCGCGACCGCGGCGTCGGCTTCGTCTTCCAGCACTATGCGCTGTTCCCGCACATGACGGTCGCCGAAAACGTCGCCTTCGGCATGAAGGTGTCGAAGGTCAAGCGCAGCAAGCAGGAGATTGCCGTGCGCGTGGCCGAACTGCTGCGGCTGGTAAAGCTCGACGGGTTGGGCGAACGTTTCCCCTCGCAGATCTCCGGCGGCCAGCGGCAGCGCGTGGCGCTTGCCCGCGCGCTTGCCGTGGACCCGAAAGTGCTGCTGCTCGATGAACCCTTCGGCGCTCTAGATGCCAATGTGCGCCGCGACCTGCGCCGCTGGCTGCGCGAGATCCATGACGAGCTTGGCATCACCACGCTGTTCGTTACCCACGACCAGGAAGAGGCGCTCGACCTCGCCGACCGCGTCGTGATCCTCAAGGACGGCAACATCGTACAGCAGGGCACGCCGGAAGAAGTGTGCCGCGAGCCGAACTCGCCCTTCGTCATGAGCTTCCTCGGAGACACCAACCGCCTGCCGGCCAGCGTGGTGAACGGCGAGGCGAGGATCGGCGCGGCCACCCTGCCCGCCCCCGGCGTGGCCGACGGCCGGGCGGAAGTGTTCCTGCGCCCCGGCGATCTCGACTGGACTGCAGATAACCGCGGCGTGGCGGCGAAGATCCTGCGCGTCATCGACCACCCCGGCGGCCGGCGGCTGCTGGTGGCGCCCGATCACGGCGGGGTGTTGGAGCTCGACGTTGCGCCGGAAACGCGGGCGCGCGCCGGTGATGAGGGCTTCGTGGCGGTGCGGCGCGGGCGCGTTTTCGCCGCCTGACGCGCATTTGCCCACCGTGCGTAGAAAACCGCCGAAAAGACACCGAACGTCAACGAGTTTGCGCTTGTCTATGCCGACAGGCGCTCTTATGGCAGGCATGCGTGCCATCCAGGGGCGTGCTGTCATTATTTGCACACAAACGCTCGCCACAGGCATTGGCGTATTTTCTGTGAGTTCTCGCGGATATGCTGACTAAAAAAGGCAAATACGGCCTCAAGGCCCTGGTGCATCTCTCGGGGCTGCCGGTCGGTCAATTCGCCTTCGTCAACGATATCGCCGTCTCCAACAACATCCCGAAGAAATTCCTCGACGCCATTCTGGGCGAGTTGCGCAATGCGGGCTTCGTGCAGAGCCGCAAGGGCAAGGATGGCGGCTACCGCCTCGCGCGCCCAGCCTCCGAGATCAGGATCGGCCATGTGGTGCGCGTGCTCGATGGTCCGCTGGCGCCCATTTCCTGTGCCAGCCGCACGCAGTACCAGCGCTGCGAGGATTGCGACGAGGCCACCTGCCAGGTTCGCCACATGATGCTTGAGGTGCGCCAGGCCATTGCCGAGGTTCTGGACAATCGCAGCCTCGCGGCCATGCGCGACGCCGACAATGACGACGTGCTGCGCACCATAAAGTACAGGGTCTGAAAGCCAGCGGCGCCTGACGGGCGCCTCCCTTGTATCGGTCAGCCGATGAGGCCGAACACCAGCGCCGCTGCAAAACCGACGGCAAGCGCGAAAATCAGGATCTCCAGCCCGAAGCGGAAACCGCGGCGGCGAATGGCCAGCGACGTGCGGGCGCGGTGCCATTTTGCCGTGGACTGCAAGCTGCGAGCCATCGAGACCTCCATGATCCCGAATAGTCTATGAGTTTTGTAGATTTTGTCGATTGCGATTTTCCGTGGCGAATCGAGATTTTTTTTCCAAGAATTCTTTCTGCTAGAAACCTGGTTTCAAAAATTCCGCAAATCTGAAAACTCGGAAAAATCAGCTCAGCCCTTGAGTCGCTCCACGCACAAGGCCCGCAACAGCAACGCGGCATGTGCATAGGTGACCTGCTCTTCGCCCAGTTCCCGCGCCGCCTTGCCGACAATATCATGCAGCGCATCCAGTGTGCGGACGGGGATGAGGTCGGTGCAGGAACGCATCCGGCCGAAGACGGCGCTTATGGCCACGCTCCTGCCTTCTACTTCGACGCAAGGCTCCGGCGCATCGAGCCGCCACTCCTCATAGGCTTCCAGCGCATCGTGAAACGCCTGGTGAAGCATGATCGGTGCATGGCCCTGGTAAAGCGGCGGCAGCAAGGCAGGCATGTCGGACTCCTCTCCCCTCTCCGGCTCATAGCTTAGATGCATTTGTTCAGATGAGCCACTGGCAGTAACGGATAGGAAAAAGTTTCTCATGTGAGTAAAAAATGCAATGGGCCAGCAAGACATGAAACGCTGTTCGAAATTCTCGCACCGACACGAAAGAAGCAGACGCGCCTAGAGCGACTCATAAAGTTTCGGCTTGGGTGAAACAGCACCCCGGCGCATTGGTCCAGAGCGCCCTGCGGCTGGCCGCAGGGGTTGATTGCCACCCGGTGCGGTGGAAAGAATGGCGGTGTCGAGTGTCTTGGCCAACCGGAACCGGGAGGAATTGGCCGCATGACCGAACATGGACCGCTCAGCCTTCACGTTCCAGAGCCTGAGGTTCGCCCCGGCGGCACGCCGGACTTCTCCAACGTCCCCATCCCCAAGGCCGGCTCCGTGCCGCGCCCCGCGATCGACGTCGATCCAAGGGAAATCCGCGACCTTGCCTACTCCATCATCCGCGTGCTGAACCGCGAGGGCGAGGCCGTCGGCTCCTGGGCCGGCACGCTGACCGACGAGGAGCTCTTGCAGGGGCTTCGCGACATGATGACCCTCCGAACCTTCGACGCGCGCATGCTGATGGCGCAGCGGCAGGGCAAGACCTCGTTCTACATGCAGCACATGGGCGAGGAAGCGGTGAGCTGCGCCTTCCGAAAGGCGCTTGCCCCCGGCGACATGAACTTTCCGACCTATCGGCAAGCCGGCCTGCTGATCGCGGGCGGCTATCCGATGGTCGACATGATGAACCAGATTTTTTCCAACGAGCGCGACCCGCTGAAGGGCCGCCAGCTGCCGGTCATGTATTCGTCGAAGGAGCACGGCTTCTTCTCGATCTCCGGCAACCTGACCACGCAATATATCCAGGCGGTGGGCTGGGCGATGGCCTCGGCCATCAAAAACGACACGAAGATCGCCGTCGGCTGGGTGGGCGATGGCGCGACCGCCGAGAGCGACTTCCACGCAGCACTTGTGTTCGCCTCCACCTACAAGGCGCCGGTCATCCTCAACATCGTCAACAACCAGTGGGCGATATCCACCTTCCAGGGCATCGCCCGGGGCGGCTCCGGCACTTTTGCGGCGCGCGGGCTGGGCTTCGGCATTCCGGCACTGCGCGTCGACGGCAACGACTATCTGGCCGTGCACGCGGTGGCCAAATGGGCAGCCGAGCGGGCGCGCAGCAATCTCGGGCCGACGCTGGTGGAATATGTCACCTATCGCGTCGGCGCGCATTCGACCTCTGATGATCCCTCCGCCTATCGGCCAAAGGAGGAGTCATCGGCCTGGCCGCTAGGCGATCCGGTGCTGCGCCTGAAGAACCACCTGATCCTCAAGGGCGTCTGGTCGGAAGAGCGCCACAAGCAGGCGGAGGCCGAAATCCTCGACGCCGTCATCGCCGCGCAGAAGGAAGCCGAGAGCCACGGCACGCTGCATGCGGGCGGCAAGCCCTCCACGCGCGACATGTTCGAAGGCGTCTATGCCGAGATGCCGCCGCATCTGCGGCGCCAGCGGCAGGAAGCGGGGGTGTAGACCATGGCCAGGATGACCATGATCGAGGCGATCCGCAGCGCCATGGACGTGTCGATGGCGCGCGACGACACCGTCGTCGTGTTCGGCGAGGATGTCGGCTATTTCGGCGGCGTGTTTCGCTGCACGCAAGGGTTGCAGCAGAAATACGGCAAGACCCGCTGCTTCGATGCGCCGATCAGCGAATCGGGCATCGTGGGCGCTGCGATCGGCATGGCGGCCTACGGTCTTCGCCCCTGCGTGGAGGTGCAGTTCGCCGACTATGTCTACCCCGCCTACGACCAGATCGTCTCGGAAGCTGCGCGTCTGCGCTATCGCTCCAATGGCGAATTCACCTGCCCCATCGTGGTGCGCATGCCCACCGGAGGCGGAATTTTCGGTGGCCAGACACACAGCCAGAGCCCGGAAGCGCTGTTCACCCACGTTTCCGGCCTGAAGGTGGTGGTGCCGTCAAACCCTTATGACGCCAAGGGGCTGTTGATCGCCGCGATCGAAGACCCCGACCCGGTGATCTTCCTGGAGCCCAAGCGGCTCTACAACGGCCCCTTCGACGGCCACCACGAACGGCCGGTAACGCCGTGGTCGAAGCACCCGCTGGGCGAAGTGCCGGACGGCCATTTCGTCGTGCCGCTCGGCAAGGCTTCGGTGCGCCGCGAAGGCTCGGAACTGACCATCCTGGCGTATGGCACCATGGTCTATGTGGCCGAAGCCGCGGCCGAGGAAACCGGCGTCGACGCAGAGATTATCGACCTGCGCACGCTGCTGCCACTCGACCTCGAAACCATCGTCGCCTCTGTGAACAAGACCGGGCGCTGCGTGATCGTGCACGAGGCGACGCTGACTTCCGGCTTCGGCGCGGAACTGGCCGCACTGGTGCAGCAGCACTGCTTCTACCATCTCGAAGCGCCCATCGCCCGCGTGACCGGCTGGGACACACCCTACCCGCACGCACAGGAGTGGGACTATTTTCCCGGCCCCGCCCGCCTCGGGCAGGCGATGCGCGAAACCATGGAGGCGTGAGCATGGCCGAGCACGTCATAAAGCTTCCGGACGTCGGCGAAGGCGTGGCCGAGGCCGAGTTGGTGGAATGGCACGTCAAGGTGGGCGACCTGGTGCGCGAGGACACGATGCTGGCCGCCGTGATGACCGACAAGGCGACCGTGGAGATACCTTCACCCGTGCATGGGGAGATCACCTGGCTGGGCGGCGAGATCGGCGACGTGATCGCGGTGGGCTCGCCGCTGATCCGGTTGAAGGTGGAGGGCGAAGCCGAAGCACAACCGGCGGGACGCACCCCCACCCCTGGCCCCTCCCCACAAGGGGGAGGGGAACCGATTGCAGCCCCGGTTGAAATTGCCCCGGTTAAAACCACTCAAGTTAAAGAGCCCCCCCAGGTGACAGGCGCGATGCCATCCCCCTCCCCCTTGTGGGGAGGGGTTAGGGGTAGGGCTAAGCCGGCCGGCGCGCCCCGTGCCGAGGGCGAAAAGCCGATCGCCGCGCCCGCCGTTCGCCTGCGCGCGCAGGAAGCCGGCATCGACCTGCGCCAGGTGCCGGGCACAGGCCCGGCCGGGCGCATCACCCATGAGGACATCGACGCATTCCTCGCGCGTGGCCCACAGATCGCCCCCACCCCGGCGCCCGGCCTCATCCGGAACACGACGGTGGAAGACATCAAGGTGGTGGGCCTGCGCCGCCGCATCGCCGAGAAGATGGCGGTGGCGAAGTCGCGCATCCCGCACATCACCTATGTCGAGGAGATCGACGTCACCGCGCTGGAAGATCTGCGGGCGGCGCTCAACAATCAAAAGCGGGCCGACCAGCCGAAGCTGACGCTGTTGCCCTTCCTGATGCGGGCCATGGTGAAAGCCATTGCCGACCAGCCCAATGTCAACGCCATCTTCGACGACGAGGCGGGCGTGGTGCATCAATATGGCGGCGTGCATGTCGGCATCGCCACCCAGACCCCGGGCGGCCTGATGGTGCCCGTGGTGCACCATGCCGAGGCGCGCGACATCTGGGATTGCGCGGCCGAGCTGAGTCGCCTGGCCGACGCCGCCAAGGCAGGCACGGCCACACGCGAGGAGCTTTCGGGCTCGACCATCACCATCACCTCGCTCGGCGCGATGGGCGGCGTCGTCACCACGCCAGTCATCAACCACCCGGAAGTGGCGATCGTCGGCGTCAACAAGATCATGGTGCGGCCGGTGTGGGACGGCAGCCAGTTTATCCCGCGCAAGATGATGAATCTCTCGTCGAGCTTCGACCACCGCGTGGTCGACGGCTGGGATGCCGCCGTCTTCATCCAGCGCATAAAAACGCTGCTGGAGACGCCGGCCCTGATTTTCGTCGAGGGGTGAGGATGGCTCGCGAATATACCGATGCGTTGAAACCTGAGACGCCTAGTTCCTTCGCGCCCCCCTCTGCCCTGCCGGGCATCTCCCCCACAAGGGGGGAGATCAGCCGGCCGCAGCCTTACCGCTTCTTTGGCAACGTTGGAGATTGGCGAAATCCGATGCGACATCCAATCTCCCCCCTCGTGGGGGAGATGTCCGGCAGGACAGAGGGGGGCAACGTAGAGCGCGTATGCCTCCTTGATCGGGAGGCAACACACTCATGAAAGACATCTCCTGCAAGCTTCTGGTGATCGGAGCAGGCCCGGGCGGCTATGTCTGCGCCATCCGCGCGGGCCAACTCGGCATCGACACGGTGATCGTGGAGATGGAGAAAGCCGGCGGCACCTGCCTCAACATCGGCTGCATCCCGTCCAAGGCGCTGATCCACGCCGCCGACGAATTCGAAAAGACCGTGCGCATGGCCAACGGCAACGGCAAGGGCACGCTCGGCATTACCGTCGAAGCACCCAAGCTCGACCTCGCCAAGACCATGACCTGGAAGAACGGCGTGGTCGGTCGCCTCAACAACGGCGTGGTCGGCCTGTTGAAGAAGGCCGGCGTGAAGATCGTGCATGGCCGCGGAAAATTCCGCGACGGCAAGACGGTGGAGGTCGAGACCGAGACCGGCACGCAGGTGATCCGCGCCGAGACGGTGGTCATCGCCACCGGCTCCACGCCGATGGAACTGCCGGCCCTGCCCTTCGGCGGGCCGGTGATTTCCTCGACTGAAGCACTCTCCCTGATGAAGGTACCCGAAAGGCTGGTGGTCGTGGGGGGCGGCTATATCGGGCTGGAACTCGGCACCGCCTTCGCGAAATTCGGCTCCAAGGTGACGGTGGTAGAAGCCCTGCCGCGCATCCTGCCGCAATATGACGCCGAGCTGACCCGGCCGGTGGCAAAGCGGCTCGGCGAGCTTGGCGTGACCGTGCTGACCGAGGCGAAGGCAAAGGGCCTTTCGGCCAAGGGCGACGCCCTCATCGTGGAAACGGCCGACGGCCAGGAACAGGAGCTTCCCGCGGACAAGATTCTCGTCACGGTCGGCCGCAAGCCGGTGATGGAAGGCTGGGGTTTGGAAGAGCTCGACCTCGACCGCGCGGGAAAATTCCTGCGCGTCGACAGCCAGTGCCGCACCTCCATGCGCGGCGTCTATGCCATCGGCGACGTCACCGGCGAGCCGACGCTGGCACACCGCGCCATGGCGCAGGGCGAGATGGTGGCCGAGATCGTCGCCGGCAACCGGCGCTCGTGGGACAAGCGCTGCATTCCGGCCATCTGCTTCACCGACCCGGAGGTGGTGACTGCCGGGCTATCCCCCGAAGAAGCGCGCGCGCAGGGCCACGAGATCAAGGTTGGCCAGTTCCCCTACACCGCCAACGCCCGAGCCCTGACCATGCAGGGCGAAGCCGGCTTCGTGCGCGTGGTGGCGCGGGCCGACAACCATCTGGTGCTCGGCATCCAGGCGGTCGGCCAGCACGTCTCGGAACTCTCCGCCGCCTTCGGCCTGGCGATCGAGATGGGCGCGCGGCTGGAAGACATCGCGGGCACGATCCATGCTCATCCGACCCAAGGCGAAGCCTTCCAGGAAGCGGCGCTGAAGGCGCTTGGGCACGCGGTTCATATTTGAGTGCGGCCTTCCCCTTGAGGGCAGGACAACCGCATATGCCGCGATCTACCCCCACTCCGCCTCGCCTCGCCCATCTCGCATCGCAACATCAGTGCGGCAGAATGTTGCATCGCACAATTTTGCAAGGCTGCCATGCACCATTGACGATTGTCTTCGCGGCCGAAAGGGCGCATTTACGGGACGCGATTTCGGAGCGGCCTTTCCTCCTCCCAGGCCAATCCGGATACGGTCGACTTTCACCTCCTCCCGATTGTCGACCACCTTTAGAGACACCCGCCGGACCTCCTCCCCTGGCGGGTGTTTTCTTTTTGGGCTTCGTACACGGCAAAGCAGGCTCCAGCGAGCCATCGCCAAGTTACTTCACACCGCACATTCGTAATGGCCTCTGGGTGCACTGCTGTTGAGGCATGGGTCCCCGGAACCCCATCGCTTCGCTCGGGGCCCGAGGACGACGGCGGGAAAAACCGCTTGCGCAAATTTTCCACGCCGAAGCCCCCACCTCCCCGTCGTCCTCGGGCCGAAGCACGAGCGGAGCGAAGTGCGGAGGTTCCGGGGACCCATGCCTCGGCCTCTCAACAGGCAGTACGACAACGATCCGTGGACGAACGCTGCGGATGCGCCCAGAGGGGCGGGTTCGCCCGCCTTCTCCGCTCACGGGGAGCAGTAGTTCAGGCGCGGCGGCGTTTCCACCGCCGCGCCCAATGGCAATTAGCCGGCGTAGCCGACGATGCCCTTGATCTCGAGGAAGTCGTGGATGCCCCAGTCGGCATATTCGCGACCGTTGCCCGACTGCTTGTAGCCGCCGAAGGGCGCGTGCGTGTCCCAGTCGGGATAGTTCAGATAGACCGAGCCAGCGCGCATCTTCGAGGCCACGCGGCGCGCGTTCTCGATGTTCTGCGACTGGATGTAGGCGGCAAGGCCGTAGACCGTGTCGTTGGCGATCCGCACCGCGTCGTCTTCGTCCTGATAGGAGATGACGGAGAGAACCGGCCCGAAGATTTCCTCGCGCGCAATCGTCATGTCGGGCGTGACATGGCCGAACACGGTGGGGCGGATGTAATAGCCGCGGTTCAGGCCCTCGGGGCGGCCGAGGCCGCCGGCCACCAGCTTGGCGCCTTCAGCGATGCCGGTTTCGATCAGCCCCTGGATCTTGTCGTACTGGAGTTGGCTGACGACCGGGCCGAGCTGCGTCTCGGTCGAGCGCGGATCGCCGGTCTTGTGGGCTTCGGCTGCGGCCTTCGCCACTTCCAGCGCCTCGTCGTGACGGGAGGCGGGAACCAGCATGCGCGTGGGCGCATCGCAAGACTGGCCGGTGTTGCCGAAGCAGGCGTTCACGCCCTCACGCACGGCATGCTCGAAGTCGGCATCGGGCAGGATGATGTTGGCGCTCTTGCCGCCCAGTTCCTGCGCCACGCGCTTGACCGTGTCGGCCGCCGCCTTGGCGACCAGCACGCCGGCGCGCGTCGAGCCGGTGAAGGACACCATGTCGACATCCGGGTGCTCGGCCATAACCTGGCCGACATCCGGGCCGTTGCCGTTGACGAGGTTGAATACGCCCTTCGGCACGCCGGCCTCATGCATGATTTCGGCGAAGACGATGCCGCTGATCGGCGCGATCTCGGACGGCTTCAGCACCACGGTGCACCCCGCCGCGATGGCCGGGGCCACCTTGCAGACGATCTGGTTGAGCGGCCAGTTCCACGGCGTGATCAGCGCGCAGACGCCGATCGGCTCCTTCACCACCATGGTGGTGCCGCGCAGATGGCTGAACTCGTAGTCTTCCAGCGCCTTGATGGTGGATTCCATATGCACCTGGCCGGCAGCGGCCTGCGCCTCGCGCGCCCAGGTGATCGGCGCGCCCATTTCCTGCGAGATCGCCTGCGCCACGTCCTCATAGCGCCGGTTGTAGATTTCCAGCACCTTCTTCAGCAGCGCCAGGCGCTCTTCCCGCGTGGTCTGCGAGAAGCTGGCGAAGGCGGCGCGAGCAGCAGCCACCGCCTTGTCGACATCGGCCTTCGAGCCGAGCGAGATCGTGGTGTAGGCTTCTTCGGTCGACGGGTCGATGACGTCCAGCGTGGCCGGCTTCACCGGCGCAACCCATTCGCCGTCGATGTAGAATTTCAGATGATTGCTCATGGTTTCCGTTCCGATCTGGTCAAAGATCTTCCGCAGGATTGGGGCGCCGCAGCGCCCCCGTTTATGTTAGGCGTCCTCGAAGCCCGTCAGCACGCCGACGGCATTAATGCCAATTTCCTCGACCGCATAGCCGCCTTCCATGACGAAAAGCGTCGGCAGGCCGAGCCTGGCGATGCGCTGCCCGATCTTGGGATAATCCTCGCTCTTCAGCTTGAACTGGCTGATCGGGTCCTTCTCGAAGGTGTCGACGCCGAGCGACACGACCACCACGTCGGGCGCATAGGCAGCGACCTTCTTGCAGGCGTCTTCCAAGGCCTCGTTCCACTTGTCCCACGGCGTTCCGGGCGCCATCGGATAGTTCACGTTGAAGCCCTCGCCCTTGCCGGCGCCGCGCTCGTCGGCATGGCCGAGGAAGAACGGATATTCGGTGTTGGGGTCGCCGTGCAGGTTCACCACCAGCACGTCGTCGCGCTCGTAGAAGATTTCCTGGGTACCGTTGCCGTGGTGGTAGTCGACGTCGAGGATCGCCACGCGGGCCGCACCCTGGTCGCGATACCACTGCGCCACCACGGCCGCATTGTTGATGAAGCAGTAGCCGCCCATGAAGGCAGCGCCGGCATGATGCCCGGGCGGACGGCAGAGCGCAAAGGCCGCCCGCTCGCCGGCCTTCACCACCTCGGCCGCGGTCAGCCCCACATCATAGGAAGACTTGATGGCATCCCACGTGCCTTTGGTGAAGGTCGCGCCCGCATCGAAGGAATAATAGCCCAGAGCCGCGTCGATCCGCGTCGGGCGCACGTCGCCGCGCAGGCCGCGCGTGGGCCAGGTGAACGCCATGGCCGAGCCCGGATAGCCCGCCTCCTGCCACAGAGGCCAGACCGTCGGCAGGAAATCGATATAGTCGGCGGCATGCACGCGCTTGGCGGCATCCAGCGTATGCTCCTTCGGCGCCAGGATCGGGCCCAGCTTCTCGCTCTCGACCCGTGCCTTGATGTATTCGGCGCGCGAGGGCTTTTCGAAGCCCGGCACGATCTCGCCGGCAACCAGTTCCATCTGTCCGGCATGACCCGCGTGCAGCGGAGAAAAGATCGTCTTCATTCAGTATCCCCATGGTGGTTCGGGGCGTGACCCTAGCCGGATGCCCCGCCTTTCCACAAGGGCAGGCCTGTGCCAAGCGCAGCGCCGCTTCTGGCATCATCTCAACTTTCCGGGGATTGCTAGCCTGCTCGGATCACGGAGAACGACATGACATCCTGTGCCGATCTGATCCGACCGCGGCCATGCGGGCTTCAATGACTGGCGAAACATGGGTCGAGCACATGCCCGATCATCGCCCGGTCACTAAGATCTGCGGCGGCCGCATCACAATCCAAGCTCAGAAACAAGCGGCCTGAACTACGCATCCACTTGAATCTTTGTTCAGTCGGCCAGTTGCCAATGCCAACGGCATGTGATGACAATTGGCCAGAAATGCGTCGCCGAAAGAGCGAGCGAAAAAAGGGGAACGCGTGCCGGAAATGCCGGATAAGAATGCGATTGAAGTCCGCGGCGTCAGCAAACTGTTCGGTACGGGAGAGGGCCAGGTCGCGGCGCTCGACGACGTTTCCGTATCAATCCGCGAAAACGAGTTCTTCACCCTTCTGGGGCCGTCCGGCTGCGGCAAGACCACCCTGCTCAGGCTGATCGCCGGCTTCGATTTCCCGACCGACGGCCAGATCATGCTCTACGGCCAGGACATCGCCCCGCTGCCGCCCTTCAAGCGGCCGGTCAACACCGTGTTCCAGAGCTACGCGCTGTTCCCGCACATGACGGTCGGCCAGAACATCGCATTTGGCCTGGAGATGCTGGGCAAGCCCAAGGCGGAGATCCAGGCGCGCGTCGCCGAGATGCTCCGGCTTGTGCGCATGGAGGCGCTGAAGGACCGCAAGACCAGCCAGATTTCCGGCGGACAGCAGCAGCGCGTAGCGTTGGCCCGCGCATTGGCGCCGAGCCCCAAGGTCCTGCTGCTCGACGAGCCGCTCTCAGCGCTGGACTACAAGCTGCGCAAGGAAATGCAGATCGAGCTGAAGCGCCTGCAGCACGAGACCGGAATCACCTTCATCTTCGTCACCCACGACCAGGAAGAGGCGCTGACGATGTCGGACCGCATCGCGGTGATGTCGGCGGGCAAGATCCTGCAGGTCGGCTCGCCCTGGGACATCTACGACCGCCCGGCGGTGCGCTTTGTCGCCGACTTCATCGGCGAGACCAATTTCCTCGAGGCGCAAGTGCTGTCGGCCGCCGACGGCCGCGCCACCGTGCGGCTTTCCTCAGGTGCGGAAATTCCGGCTACCTGCCCTGCCGGCTTGAGCCCGCAAGGCAAGGTCACCATCGTGGTCAGGCCGGAGCATGCGCGCGTGGCGGCGCCGAACGGCGCTGCCGCCCATCTCGGTCATGTGGAGAACGTGGTCTATCTCGGCACCGACACGCATTTCCACGTGCGCCTCGACGACGGCACGCCCTTCATCGTGCGCCAGCAGAACAGCCGCAACGGTCACAACGGCCATAACGGCTTCGCCAAGGCGGATCGCGTCGGCATCGAATTCGGCCAAGACGTCGCGCAGATCCTGAAGGACTGACCAGATGACGAGCGCACAGGAAATCGTCAGGGCTGCCGAAAGGCAGGACGTGCGCAATCGCTGGCTGCTTTCGACGCCGGCATTGCTGATCATCTTCTTCGCCGCTGTCGGCCCGCTGTTTATCATGCTGGCCTATTCCTTCATGGCGAAGGGCGATTACGGGGACGTGAAGTTCGGCGAGTTCTCGCTCGACGGCTGGTTCTCGGTCTTCCTTCAACGCGACATTTTCGACGATACGGTTTCGTTCGCCGACGCCAACCTCGCCATTTTCTGGCGCTCCGTCCGCCTCTCGCTGGTGACCACCGCGGTGACGTTCCTGTTCGGGTTCCCCACGGCCTATTTCATCGCCACGCGACCGGCAGAGAAGCGCGAGGTGTGGCTGTTCCTGGTAACGATCCCGTTCTGGACCAACCTGCTCATCCGCACCTTCGCGATGCAGGAAGTGATCCGCAACGAAGGCATCATCAACTCGACGCTTGTCTGGCTCGGTCTCATCGAACGGCCCATCCAGATCATGTTCACCGACACGGCGATCCTGTTTGGCATGGTCTATGTCTACCTGCCGCTGATGGTCCTGCCGCTGTACGCCTCCATGGACAAGCTGGATTTCCGGCTGGTGGAGGCCGGCTACGACCTTTATGCCAGCCGCTTCAAGGTCTTGCGGCGCATCATCATTCCGCTGGTCATGCCCGGCATAGTGGCCGGCTCCATCCTCGTCTTCATTCCCTCGCTTGGCGCCTATGTGACGCCGCGCGTGCTCGGAGGCGGCAAGAACATGATGCTCGGCAACCTGATCGAACTCCAGTTCGGCCAGGGCAGAAACTGGCCGCTGGGCGCGGCCATCTCCATCACGCTCATGGCGCTCGTCATGACCGCGTTGCTCTTCTACGTCCGCAGCACGACCAGATCGGGAGCCGAACGGAATGGCTAGGCGCTTCGACATCCGCGCACAACCCGGCTTCGCGGTGATCGCGCTGTTCACCTTCTTCCTGCTCTATCTGCCGATTGCGACGCTGGTCGCCTATGCGTTCAACGCCGGCAATTCGATCGCGGTGTGGGAAGGCGTGTCGCTGCGCTGGTTCATCTCGGCTGCAAACAACGACATCGTGCAGGACGCGGCGAAACGCTCGCTCATCATCGCCACCGTGGCGGCAACCATCTCGACGATTGCGGCCACCATGGCTGCGCTGGCGACAACCCGCACGCGGTCCTACCGGGGCCTTACCTTCAAATACGCCTTCATCAACCAGCCGCTCATGGTGCCCGAGATCGTCACGGCGGTGGCGCTGCTCATTGTCTTCTCGCGCATCAAGGTGTGGACGGGCTATTCGGGGCTCGGCTACCTGCTCGCCGCGCATACGGCCTTCTGCATTCCCTTCGCCTATCTGCCCATCCGGGCGCGGCTGGAAGGCATGGACCTCATGCTCGAGCGGGCGGCTGCCGATCTTTACGCCACACCCTGGATGACATTCCGGCGCATCACGCTGCCTCTGCTTCGGCCTGGCATCATAGCGGGCTTCATGCTTGCCTTCGTTATCTCGCTCGACGACGTGGTCATTACCGAATTCGTCAAATCGGGCGGCCAGGAAACGCTGCCCACCTACATGCTGGGCCAGCTTCGCCGCATCGTCACGCCCGAGATCAACGCCATCGCCACCGTGTTCCTGGCGCTCTCGGTGGCAATCGTGACGGCCTTTTTCTTCCTGAACCGGAAAAAGGCGCAGTGAGTACAATTCGACGCCAAACATTGGGAGAGGAACTATGAAACGGACACTGACAGCGCTGGCGACGGCCATGACCGTCGCGGCTTCCGCCGGGGCGGCTTGGGCCGAAGGCGAACTCAACATCTACAACTGGGGCAACTACACCAGCCCGGAACTGATCAAGAAGTTCGAGGACACCTACAAGGTCAAGGTGACCGTAACCGACTACGATTCCAACGACACCGCGCTGGCCAAGGTGCGCGCCGGCGGCCACGGCTACGACCTCGTCGTGCCGTCCGCGAACTATGTTCAGATCTGGGTCAAGGAAGGCCTGCTCGCCGAGGCTCGCCCCGACCAGATGGAGAACTTCAAGAACGTGGACGAGCGCTGGGTGGACGTGCCGTGGGATCCGGGCCGGCACTACACCGTGCCTTGGCAGTGGGGCCTGACCGGCATCATCGTCGACACGTCGCTCTACAAGGGCGACATCAACACCTCCGCCATCTTCCTCGATCCTCCGGCCGAGCTGGAAGGCAAGATCAACGTCGCGCCGGAGATGAACGACGTCCTTTACGCCACCATCCGGTATCTCGGCGGCAAGTGGTGTACCGATGATCGCGAGTTGCTGAAGAAGGTTCGCGACAAGGTGGCCGAGGCGAAGCCGAAATGGATCGCCATGGACTACGGCACCATCGAAAAGTTTGCCAGCCGCGACTACGGCGCAGCCTATTACTGGAACGGCGCGGCGATGCGCTCGCGTGAAAAGAACCCCGACGTTCGCTTCGGCTATCCGAAGGAAGGCTTCCCCTACTTCATGGACAGCATTGCCATGCTGAAGGACGCCAAGAACCCGGAGAACGCCAAGCTGTTCATGAACTTCATCATGGCGCCCGAAAACGCCGCGCTCATTTCCGCCTTCGCGAAATACGCCAACGGCATCAAGGGCTCCGAGGAGTTCATGCCCGAGGACATGAGGGGCGCTCCGGAGCTGAACGTGCCGGAAGAGTACCAGGCGGCCGGCGAATTCCTGGAGACCTGCTCGCCCGAGGTGCACGACCTCTACACCAAGATCTGGACCGAGCTTCAGAAGTAACAGCATGAACGCGGCCCGGCACACAGCCGGGCCGCTCCCCCTCGCCGCGCGGCGAGCGCCGGCTCCTCTCCCCTTCCCATCCCGGACAGCACACATGACCGCCCAGACCGATTTCGCGCGCCAATTCGGCTTTGCCCGCTCCGACGTCACGCTGGAGAACTGGCGCACCCACCCCTACAACCGCTGGGCCTTCCAGAATGTCGGCGAGCTGGTGCCGAGCGCCGAGATCGCAGCCCCGGGCGACGCGCCCGAAGCATCCGCCGGCGACCTGAAGGAACTGCTTGCCGAAACCGTGGTCACTCCCGCCGGCTCCGAAACCGTCTCCGCCTTCCTCGCGCGCACCCACACCGACGCTTTCGTGGCCATGAAGCGTGGCCGCTTCCTGGGCGACTACAACGCGCCCCACATGAAGCCGGGCGGACGCCACATTATCTTTTCCATCTCGAAGTCGCTGACGGCCATCCTCGCCGGCTCGCTCCAGGCCGATGGTCTGCTCGACCCCGCCGCCTCGGTCACGCGCTACATCCCCGAGGCCGCAGGAACGGCCTTTGCAGACGCCACGGTGCAGCATGTGCTGGACATGACCAGCACAATCGACTTCGAGGAGCTTTATCTCGACCCCGAAAGCGCCTTTGCCCGCTATCGCCGCGCGACGCTTTGGAACCCCAACACCAACGGCCCGGACAGCGAGAAGCTGCTGCCTTTCATCATGTCCATCTCCAAGGGCGCCGGCGAGCACGGCGAGGTCTTCCGCTATCGCTCGCCGAACTCCGACCTGCTCGGCGTCATCGCCGAGCGCGCTTCCGGCAGCCGTTATGCCGACCTCATGGTCGAGCGCCTTTGGGCACCGCTGGGTGCGAAGCGCGGCGGCCGCGTGACCGTCGACGGCGAAGGCACCGCGCGTGCGGCCGGCGGCGTCTCGGTCACGGCGCGCGACCTCGCCCGCGTCGGCGAGATGATGCGCTGCGGCGGCGTCTACGAAGGCCGCCGCATCCTGCCCGAGAGCTGGGTCAAGGACACTGCCACGGGCGGCGACCGCCAGGCATGGCAGAAGGGCGATTTCGCCTTCCTGCTGCCCAATGGCAGCTATCGCAACAAATGGTACCAGACCGGCTTCGAGGGCGAGCCCTATTGCGGCATCGGTATCCACGGCCAGTGGCTCTATGTCGACCCGGCGAACGAGGTCGTGCTGGTCAAGATGTCGTCGCAGCCGCTGCCGGTGGACGACGAAATGGACAAGCAGAACCTGGCCTTCTTCCAGGCTGTTTCGCGCCTGCTGTAGGCCTTGCGGCGGGCAATCAGCCCGCCTCAGGATGCGCATGGGGTTGGTAGTTCCGCCGCAATGGTGTAGGAGCATCCGCTGCCCCATGCTAAACTTGGGCGCAAGGTGAAGCCGCAGGAAACGACCTGGCACGATGAAGTTCAGCAACGCCCACACGCCTGCAGGACGCGGATATGCTTCCGCCGTCCTGCTGTGGCTTGTCGTTGCGGCGGCCGCGGCTCATGGCCTGGTAGGCGCGATTTCTCCTGCCCGCGGGCTGAGACTGCAGGCCGACAGCGTCGGCGCCGCCGGCCAGCAGGGCGGCGAGCGCACCAGCATTGTCAGCCACCAGCGGCTGGTGGCGATTGCCGAATGGCGCGGCCTTGCGCTGAAATCGCAGCTTCCAGGCGGCGACACCGGCCCGGCCATCCTGCCCGTGGCGCAAGGGTGCGTCGCTTCCACATTCCGCCCTTGCCTGAGCGACAAGGCTCCGCAGGGTCTGCGCGAGGTCTGGGCGGCAGCTCATCGCGCGCGCGCGCCGCCGGCTGCGGCTTGAGCGAGCCGCGCGCTCGACAGGATCCACCTGCTTTGAAATTGACTGCGGATTGACCGGCTGATCGACCGGCATCGCGCATAGACAGGACCAGAACCAATGCGAACTTCCAAATGGGTGGTGGCGTCTTACGTCGTCATCATCCTTATCGGCATCTTCGCCGCCCTTCCAAGCGCCATGCCGCCCTCCATGCTCGAGAAGATGCCGAGCTGGTTCAGGCACCAGGTCACCCTCGGCCTCGACCTTCAGGGCGGCTCCCACCTCGTGCTCGAAGTCGACGCCAATGCGCTGAAGACCGACCGGCTGCGCTCGCTGCTGGACGATGCACGCGGTGCCCTGCGCAAGGAGCGCATCCCCGTGCAGTCGGCCCGCGTGGCTGGCGATGCCGTTGTCATCAGCATCGACGACGACAACCAGCGCGCCCAGGCGCTCGACGTGCTGAAGAAGCTCGCCGCTCCCGTCAGCGGCATCGGCTTCGGCGCGGGCACGGCCGACATCGACGTCACCACCCAGCAGAAGCAGATCAGGCTGGTGCTGACGGAAGCCGGCATCCGCGACCGCATCGACGCGGCGATCCAGCAGAGCCTGGAGATCGTGCGCCAGCGCGTCGACCAGGTCGGCGTCGCCGAACCGACGATCCAGCGCGTCGGTTCCGACCGCATCCTGGTTCAGCTGCCAGGCCTGCAGGATCCGACACGCTTGCGCGAGCTGCTGGGTAGCACGGCCAAGATGGAATTCCACATGGTCGCCACCAATGTGGAGCCCGGCCAGCCGCTGCCTCCGGGCGTGTCCATGCTGCCGGACGCCAAGACCAACCAGCAATACCCAATTGAGGACCGCGTTGCGATCAGCGGCGAGCGTCTGACCGATGCCCGCGCGGGCTTCAACCAGACCACCCAGGAGCCGATCGTCTCCTTCCGCTTCGACAGCGTCGGCGCCCGCCAGTTCGCCGAGATCACCCAGGCCAATGTCGGACGGCCCTTCGCCATCGTGCTTGACGGCAAGGTGCTTAGCGCGCCGGTCATCCGCGAGCCGATCACCGGCGGCTCGGGCCAGATCAGCGGCAGCTTTACCGTGGAAGACACGACGGTGCTGTCGGCCCTGCTGCGCGCCGGCGCCCTGCCCGCGCCGCTGACCGTCATCGAGGAACGCACCGTCGGTCCCGATCTCGGCGGCGACGTCATCCGCATGGGCCTCTACACCGGCGTCGCCGGCTTCCTGGCCGTCGTGGTGTTCATGGTGCTGCTCTACGGCAGCTGGGGCATGATCGCCAATTTCGGTCTGCTGCTGCACCTCATCATGACCATTGGCGGCCTCGCCATCATCGGTGCGACGCTGACCCTGCCCGGCATCGCCGGTATCATCCTGGGCATCGGCTTCGGGGTGGACGCCAACATTCTCATCAACGAACGAATAAGAGAGGAATCGAAGAAGGGCATCAGCGCCTTCGCCGCGCTGGACCATGGCTTCAAGCGAGCCTTCTCCACCATCGTCGACGCCAACGTCACCTCGCTGATCGTGACCGCGCTGCTGTTCATGTTCGGCTCCGGCCCGGTGCGCGGTTTCGCCGTCACCATGATCCTCGGCACATGCCTGTCGCTGTTCACGGCCGTGGCCGTCGTCAGGGTGCTGATGACTGCGGTGGTGCGCCGCCAGAAGATGAAGACCATCCACATCGAGCCGCTGGTCCGCTTCTTCCCCGACCACACGTCGATCTCGTTCATGAACGCCCGCTTCCTCGGCATCGGCATGTCGATCCTGCTGTCGCTGGCGTCGATCGGCCTGTTCATCAAGCCGGGCCTGAACTACGGCATCGACTTCAAGGGCGGCATCCAGGTCGAGATCACCACTTCGCAGCCGGCCGACCTGGCCTCGCTGCGCAGCACGCTGAGCGGCCTCGAACTGGGCGAAGTGGCCCTGCAGAGGATCGGCGGCGACAACGACGTGCTGATCCGCGTGCAGCGCCAGGACGGCGGCGAGGCCGCGCAGACGGCTGCCGTGACCAAGGTCAAGGAAGCGGTCTCGAAGCTCGATCCGGGCGTCAAGTTCGACCGCGTCGACGTCGTCGGGCCGAAGGTCAGCGGGGAGCTCGCGCAATCGGGCGTGCTGGCCGTGGTGCTCTCGGCGCTGGCCATGCTGGTCTATATCTGGTGGCGGTTCGAGTGGAACTTCGCACTCGGAGCCATAGCCACGCTGATACTGGACACCACCAAGGCGGTCGGCTTCTTCGCGCTGATGGGGCTGGACTTCAACCTGACGGCCATCGCCGCGCTGCTGACGATCATCGGCTATTCGGTGAACGACAAGGTCGTGGTCTATGACCGGATGCGCGAGAACCTGCGCCTCTTCAAGAAGATGCCGCTGCGCCAGATCATCGACATGAGCATCAACCAGGTGTTCGCGCGATGCATCTACACCTCGGTCGCGATCCTGCTCTCGATCCTGCCGATGGCGATCTGGGGCGGCAGCGCGGTCGAGAACTTCGCGATCCCGATGGTGTTCGGCGTCTTCATCGCCACCTCCTCGTCGATCTTCATCGCGGCACCGATCCTGCTGCTGCTCGGCGACTGGTGGGCCAAGAACCACCCGCAGCGCGTGGAAGGCGCTCCGGCCAAAAGCTAGGCCGGCGTTCCGCTCCGGTTCGTCGGAGCGACTTACCGACACAAGAACGGCGCCTCTCGGGGCGCCGTTTTTTTGTTCGGCCGTCTGATGGGTCGAGAAAGGAGCGGCGCGGCTCAGGGCAGATGGAACCGGTTCTGTTTCGCCGATAGCTCCGCCAGGAAGGCGGCGGCCGATGCCGCTGTCTCAGGCAAGTGCCAGCTTAACAAGAAGGGCATCGCCAGCGGGAAACCCTCTGGCCGGGTCAGTTCTTAAATCCGGCGGCGTACGCCTTGGGCGTAGCGCAGGCATGGCCTTTGCCTCACCCCGCCAAGCCCGGCGCGATGCATCCACGACAATTCCCCTCCTGTCGCAGGAGCGGCATGCGTTGGGATGGGAAGCCGGCTCGAAGAAGTGCGGCCGCTCAAGCGGCCGGCCCGTCATTGCGTCGAAGAGATGCCGGACATGGGGTCGTATTCACGGGACGGAAGCCGCCGCCCCGCCATCGGCGCTCAGGCCGCAGCCGTGCGCACGGCCTTCATCGAAGGCAAGAAGATCGTCAGCAGCCCCAGCAGCGGCAGGAACGAGCAGATCATGTAGACGAAGTCGATGCCCTTGATGTCGGCGATGATGCCGAGCACCGCGGCCGCTATGCCGCCCATGCCGAAGGCGAAGCCGAAGAAGATGCCCGCGATCATACCGACGCGGCCCGGCACCAGCTCCTGCGCGAACACCACGATGGCCGAGAAGGCCGAAGCCAGGATAAGGCCGATCAGCACGGTCAGGATGCGCGTCCAGAACAGGTCCGCGTAGGGCAGCGCCAGCGTGAACGGCAGCACACCCAGGATCGAGAACCAGATGACGAATTTCGGGCCGAAGCGGTCGCCGATCGGCCCGCCCGCCACGGTGCCGACTGCGGCGGAACCCAGGAAGATGAACAGCATGATCTGCGCTTCCTGCACCGACACGCCGAACTTGTGGATGACGTAGAAGGTGTAGTAGCTCGAGAGGCTGGCCATGTAGATGTTCTTGGTGAACACCAGCGTGGCCAGCACCACCAACGCGATCACCACCTTGCGGCGTGGCAGCGAAATGGCATGGCTCCTGGCGGGCCGCTTGGCCGAGGCCGCGCGGTAACGGCTATACCAGCCGCTGACCTGCCAGAGCACGAAAATGCCGACGAGAGCCGCCGCCGAGAACCAGGCAACGCTGGTCTGCCCCTTCGGCACCACTATGAAGGCGGCCAGCAGGGGCCCGAGCGACGATCCGAAATTGCCGCCGACCTGGAACACCGACTGGGCAAGCCCATAGCGACCGCCCGAGGCCATACGCGCCACGCGCGAGGATTCGGGATGGAACACGGCCGAGCCGATGCCGATGAGCGAGGCGCCAAGCAGCAGCATCGCGTAGTTTCCGGCATAGGCGAGCACGAAGAGGCCGATCATCGTCGACGTCATGCCCGCCGGCAGCGAATAGGGCATTGGCCGCTTGTCGGTGAACATGCCGATAAGCGGCTGAAGCAGCGAAGCCGTGAGCTGGAAGGTCATCGTCAGCAGGCCGATCTGCCAGAAGTCGAGCCCGTATCCGGTCTTCAGCATCGGGTAGATCGCCGCCAGAAGCGACTGCATCACATCGTTGATGAGATGGCAGAAGCTCACCGCCAGGAGGATGGCGTAGACTGTGTTGTCCGCCTGGATACGGCCGGCTGTCGCCGAAGCATCGGTCACGATAGTCTTCCTGCTGTTGGCCCCCCGGTAACGACCAGCGCTCGGGTGGACACTTGGCCTGCCACTCTCATACTCCCCGCATGCCAGGCGCGTCTTATGTCAGCCGGCGGCCTGCCTATAGGGCAGGCCGCCGGCGTGTTCTGGAAGTGTCAATCTTCGCCCAGGTCGCGCACGGCGCCACGGGCGGCGCTGGTGGCGAAGGCAGCGTACGCCTTCAAAGCCGTCGTGACCTTGCGCTTGCGCTGTTCGGCAGGCTTCCAGCCAGCGGCATCCTGCTCGGCACGGCGCGCGGCCAGCGTCGCCTCGTCCACCGCGAGGCGGATGGTGCGGCCCGGAATGTCGATCTCGATGATGTCGCCGTCGCGCACCAGTCCGATCGTGCCGCCTTCCGCCGCTTCCGGCGAAACGTGGCCGATCGACAGGCCCGACGTGCCGCCCGAGAAACGTCCGTCGGTGAGCAGCGCGCAGGCCTTTCCGAGGCCCTTCGACTTCAGGTAGCTGGTCGGGTAGAGCATTTCCTGCATGCCGGGTCCGCCGCGCGGGCCTTCATAGCGGATCACCACGACATCGCCGGCCTTCACCTCGTTGCCGAGGATGCCCTTGACCGCAGCATCCTGGCTTTCGAACACCTTGGCCGGGCCGGTAAATTTCAGGATCGACTCGTCGACGCCGGCGGTCTTCACCACGCAGCCGTCGAGCGCGATGTTGCCCTTGAGCACGGCAAGGCCGCCGTCCTTCGAGAACGGATGCTCGGCCGAGCGGATCACGCCATTCTCGCGGTCGAGGTCGAGGTCGTCCCAGCGGCGATCCTGACTGAAGGCGGTCTGCGTCGGCACGCCGCCGGGTGCGGCCAGGAAGAAGTCGCGCACGGCCTGGCTGTTGGAGCGAGAAATGTCCCAATGATCCAGCGCCTCGCCGAGGGTGGCGGCGTGGACGGTCGGCGAATCCCGGTTGAGCAGGCCAGCCTTGTCGAGCTGGCCGAGGATGGCCATGATGCCGCCGGCGCGGTGCACGTCTTCCATATGCACGTCGGCCTTCGCCGGCGCCACCTTGCACAGCACCGGAACCCGGCGCGACAGGGTGTCGATGTCGTCCATGGTGAAGTCGATCTCGCCCTCATGCGCGGCGGCCAGGATGTGCAGCACCGTGTTGGTGGAGCCGCCCATGGCGATGTCCAGCGTCATGGCGTTCTCGAAGGCGGCCTTGGAAGCGATGTTACGCGGCAGCACGTTCTCATCGTCCCGCTCGTAGTAGCGCTGCGCCAGGTCGACGATGAGGTGGCCCGCTTCCACGAACAGGCGCTTGCGGTCGGCATGGGTGGCCAGCGTCGAGCCGTTGCCGGGCAGCGAAAGGCCCAGCGCCTCGGTCAGGCAATTCATGGAGTTGGCCGTGAACATGCCCGAGCAGGAGCCGCAGGTCGGACAGGCCGAGCGCTCGATGGCCTTCACGTCCTCGTCGCTGACGCGATCGTCGGCGGCCGCAACCATGGCGTCGACCAGGTCGAGAGCCTGCGTCTTGCCGGCCAGCACCACCTTGCCGGCCTCCATCGGCCCGCCGGAAACGAAGACGGTGGGGATGTTGAGGCGCAGCGAGGCCATCAGCATGCCGGGGGTTATCTTGTCGCAGTTGGAAATGCAGACCATGGCGTCGGCGCAGTGCGCATTGACCATGTATTCCACCGAATCCGCGATCAGCTCGCGCGACGGCAGCGAGTAGAGCATGCCGTCATGGCCCATGGCGATGCCATCGTCGACGGCGATGGTGTTGAACTCCTTGGCGACGCCGCCAGCCTTCTCGATCTCTCGCGCCACGAGCTGGCCGAGATCCTTCAGGTGCACGTGGCCCGGCACGAACTGGGTGAAGGAGTTTACGACCGCGATGATCGGCTTGCCGAAATCGGAGTCCTTCATGCCGGTGGCGCGCCAGAGGCCGCGCGCGCCGGCCATATTGCGGCCGTGGGTGGTGGTGCGGGAGCGATAAGCAGGCATCGGATTCTTCCTAAGCTGGTCGTTGACCCCTGATATAGGCTTTCCACGGGATTAGCGCGAAAAATCAGCGGCTTTCAGGGCCCTTCCGCCTCATTTCACGAGCAGTGGCCGCCCTTTTCACAGGCTTGGCCCGGCGCAACGGCATGGGAGAATCCCGTCCCTTGCGCCCGAACCGTACCCGCGGGTACTCCCTCATAGCCAAAAGACGCCGTCGCGTCACCACCTAGCACGAAATTTTGCCGCATTTGCGTCGGCGGCCAATTGCGCGCCGACTATTGGGCTGCCAACCTGTCGGTGCCGTCAGCGGCGCCGCGCATGAAGTCGCCGAGCGCGTGGCGCTGTGCGGCATCGATGTGCAACCCGCATTTGGTCCGCCGCCACAGCACGTCCTCGGCGGTCTCGGCCCATTCGTGCTGCATCAGGTAGCGCAGTTCGGCCTCGTAGAGGTCGGCGCCGAAATGGCGGCCGAGATCGGCGGCCGAGCGCGCGTCGCCGAGCAGCTCGGCCGCGCGCGTGCCGTAGGCCCGGGTCAGCCGCCGGGCATGGGCGGGCGCGAGGAACGGATAGGCCCGGCTCAAAGCCGCCACCTGCGCCTCGAAGCCGATGGCGAAGAAGTCGCCGCCCGGCAGCGGCGCGCCGGCGGTCCAGGGCTTGCCGCGCTTGCCCAGATGCGCCTCGATCTTGTCCAGCATGGCCTCGGCCAGGCGCCGGTAGGTGGTGATCTTGCCGCCGAAGACGTTGATCAGCGGCGCGCCTTCGCCCGGCTCCGCCTTCAGCACATAGTCGCGGGTCGCCTCCTGCGCCTTCGAGGCGCCGTCGTCGTAGAGGGGGCGCACCGCCGCATAGGTCCAGACGATGTCCTCGCGCTTCACGGGGTCGGCGAAATATTCGCTGGCCGCCGCGCACAGATAGTCGACCTCGGCGTCGGTGATTTTTACCCCGTGCGGATCGCCAGAAAAATCGCGGTCGGTGGTGCCGATCAGCGTAAAATCCTCCTCATAGGGAATGGCGAAGATGATGCGCCCGTCCTTGTTCTGGAAGAAATAGGCGCGCGGGTCGTCGAACTTCCTGCACACCACGATGTGGCTGCCCTGCACCAGGCGCACATGGTGGGCCTTCGCATCGCCGACCGCATCGGTCAAAACAGTGTCCACCCAGGGGCCGGCGGCGTTGACGATGAGGCGAGCCCGCACCTCCTCGACCGCACCGCTGCGGGTGTCTTCGAGCCGCACCACCCAGTGGTCGCCCTCGCGACGCAAGCCGATCACCCGCGTGCGGGTGCGGATGTCGGCGCCGCGGTCGGCGGCGTCGCGGGCGTTGAGCACCACCAGCCGGGCGTCGTCGACCCAGCCGTCCGAATATTCGAACGCCTTGGCAAACAGCGGCTTCAAGGGCTTGCCGGCCGGGTCGCGGCGCATGTCCAGCGTCCTGGTGGCCGGCAAGAGCTTGCGGCCGCCGATGTGGTCGTAGAGGAACAGGCCGAGCCGGATCAGCCAGGCCGGGCGCAGGCCCGCGGCGTGGGGCAGCACGAAGCGCATCGGCCGGATGATGTGCGGCGCCATCCGCCACAGCACCTCGCGCTCCATCAGCGCCTCGCGCACCAGGCGGAACTCGTAATGCTCGAGATAGCGTAGGCCGCCATGGATCAGCTTGGTCGACCCCGAGGAGGTGCCGCTGGCCAGATCGTCCATCTCGGCCAGGCACACAGAATAGCCCCGCCCGGCCGCATCGCGCGCAATGCCGCAGCCATTGATGCCGCCGCCGATGATGAAGACGTCGTGGATGGGAAGCTCGCTCATCTGTGCACTCTGATGCCGCTGACGGGCCCGACTTTCCGGCCACTGCCTCAGCCAATATGGAAATATTTCGAACCTATAACGAATGTCAAACGAAATCACCGCGGGCACGGCTGTGAATCACCTTAAAGCTCGCAAAACGCCGCCGGCAAGTTCTTTGAGGCATGCTTTCGAGTTGCGACTCTTCCCCCGGAAACGAAAGGAATATCCTAGCCGCAGCTTCGAAAACGAAGGCTGCTTCCACATAAGCACGACGTGGATTGACGCGATGCCAGGTCATACTCCATAAACACGGGCGTCAAGTTCTCAGGGCGGGGCGAAATTCCCCACCGGCGGTAAGAGCGAAAGCTTGAGCCCGCGAGCGCCTTTCGAACCTTCGGAAGGGTCAGCAGATCCGGTTGAATTCCGGAGCCGACGGTCATAGTCCGGATGAAAGAGAACGAACGCGACCGCGGCTGCCCCATGGGCTTAGTGTGTCTCGTCTCGTGCGTCCTGATTCTGGGCATTGAACGGAAGGAAGGACCCATGAATCAGATTACCCCTCGCGAATTCGAAAGCCGCCGCGTCGCCGTGATCCGCGCACGCTGGCATGCCGACATCGTCGACCAGTGCGTGAACTCGTTCACCGAACTCACGCACTCGCTGTCGAACGGCAAGACGGCCGTGGACGTCTTCGACGTGCCCGGTGCGCTGGAAATCCCGCTGCACGCCAAGCTGGTGGCCGAGACCGGCCGCTACGACGCCATCCTGGGCGTGGCCTTCGTGGTGAATGGCGGCATCTACCGGCACGACTTCGTGGCCGGCACCGTGCTCGACGGCATGATGACCGTTCAACTCGCCACCAATGTCCCGGTGCTGTCGGCAGTGCTCACGCCGCACAATTTCCACGAGAGCGAGGAGCACCGGCGATTCTTCTTCGAGCACTTCAAGGTGAAGGGCCAGGAGGCAGCCAACGCCTGCCACCAGATACTCGACGCGCGTGCCGCGGTCGCCGCATAAAGGCCGCATTTGACGAACCGCGGCAGCAGGCGCGACCATCCGGATGCGCCTGCCATCGGGCCCATGAGGGAAGCAGCAAGCGCTTGGGTCCAAATGCCTTTTTCCGCCAGGGGCCGGTCGCAATCGGGCGGACGGACCGTCGGGACCAAGCCCTATTCACAGGCAAATGATGCCGCTGCAGATTCATACTTGACCGCGCCGGACACCACTTCATAAGCTGTAAAGTGGGTAGGAATAGAGGATAGATTGAAGCTTTCGGAGGAGCAATCTGCCACGGCCGGGGAAGCCGGAATGCAGCCGCGCCCGCCGCTGTTGGGCGAGCGCGTGAAGGCGTTTCGCACCGCCAGGCGCCTGACCTTGCGGCAGCTGGGCGAGATGGTCGGCACCACGGCCAGCTTCCTGAGCCAGCTCGAGCGGGGCCGCTCCGGTGCCAACACCAGCACGCTGATGCACATCGCCAATGCGCTCGGCATAAGCGTCTCCAACCTTTTCGATGAAGGGGAAGTGTCGCCGCACAGGGTCTTGAAGCGTGCCGAACGCCCTGCCCTGGCCCTCAGCGAAGGCTATCGCAAGACGATGCTATCGCGTCGTCCGATCCACGAAATGGAAGTCTATTCGGGTGAGTTCGCCGTTGGCGGCTCGACAGGCGACCTGCTCTACACGCATGGCAACGCGCATGAGATGTTCATAGTGCTGCGAGGCCGGCTGGAGCTGACCCTCGGCGACGAGCGCTTCATCCTCGATGAAGGCGACAGCATCGAATACTCAACCGCAACGCCGCACAAGGCGAGGAATGTTGGCGACAAGCCGGCCGAGGTGCTGTGGGTGATTGCGCCCCCCACCAGCGAAGCCGTCGAACTCGATCAATATGTGGCCCGGAAATCGCTCGCATCCGGGCATTCAAAAACAGACAGCGGGTTATCGGAGGAATAAATGATCCATAAGTCGATTATGGGCATTGCCAGCGCCTCGGCGCTTGCCATGCTCGCCACTGCCGCCGTGGCGCAGGATGCGCCGCCCGCCGGCACCATCGTGGACGGTTCGCTCAAGGGCAAGACGCTGACCTTCGTCTCCTATGGCGGCATCTACCAGGACGGCCAGGTCGCGGCGATGAAGGAATTCGTCGACAGGACCGGCGTTACGCTGCTCAATGACGGCCCGACCGAGATCGCCAAGCTGCAGGCGCAGGTCGAATCCGGCAATGTCACCTGGGACGTCGTCGACACCGCCGACTTCCCGCCCTACGTGCACTGCGGCACGCTGTTCCAGAAGCTCGACTTCTCCAAGCTCGACATCTCGCACATTCCGCCCGGCCAGGTCGGCGAGTGCAGCGTGCCGGCGATGAACTACGGCATCGTCCTGATGTACAAGAACGACACCTACAAGGACAATCCGCCCAAGGATTGGAAGGACTTCTTCGACACCGAGAAGTTCCCCGGCATCCGCGCCATCGACGGCAGCGGCGACCCCCTGGGCGGCCTCATCGAGCAGGGCGTTCTGGCCGACGGCGGCTCGGTCGAGAACATGACCGCTGCCGACATCGACCGCGGCATCGCCAAGATCAAGGCGCTCGGCCCGGACACCATCTTCTGGAAGACTGGCGCGGAATCGCAGCAGCTCGCCGAGTCCGGCGAAGCCGACATGATCATGATGTGGACCGGCCGCGCCATGACCGCGGTTAAGAACGGCGCGGAATACACGCCGGTCTGGCAGGACTGGATGGTCGTGATGGACCAGATGACCATCCCGGTCGGCGTCAAGGATACGGAAGCTTCTTACGCTCTCATCAACGCCTATCTGGGCAAGCAGGCGCAGGAGGTGCTGACCGAGCAGACCTCCTACTCGCCGATCCATGACGAGGCCCGGCCGAAGGTCGATCCGTCGGTCGCCGCCTTCCTGACCAACACGCCCGAGCGAGTGAAGCAGGGCTACCAGCAGAACATTAAGTTCTGGGTCGAGAACTTCGATGCCGCCTCTGAAAAGTGGACGGCGTTGATGTCCGGCAACTAAGCCGCATCGTCAGACCGGGGCTGTAAAGCGTGAACCAGACAATCGACATGACCATGACCGGGGGGCCTAGCCCCCGGTCCGCAGGCAGCGCAGCGCCGCGGCGCTGGCGGCTGGCCGCCTATCCGTCACTGCTGACGGCACCGGCGGTCCTGCTTCTCATCGCGGCAATGGGCTATCCGCTGCTCACCATCGTGTTGCGCAGCTTCTCCGAACCGGAATGGGGGCTGCAGAACTACGTCTGGTTCTTTTCCACCCCGGTCAACCTCACGGTCCTGGCCCGCACCTTCTCCATCTCGGCCTGGGTCGCCATCGTCTGCGTCGTCGCGGCCTACCCCTACGCCTATCTTATGACGGTGGTGGGGCCGCGCATGCGGCTGCTGCTCATCCTGTGCGTGCTGGTGCCGTTCTGGGTCAGCGGCGTGGTGCGCACGTTGGCCTGGGTGATCCTGCTGCAGGATTCCGGCGTCATCAATACCATCATCAAGTCGCTCGGCTTCGGCGCGGTGAAGCTCATCCGCACCCCCACCGGCGTCGTCATCGGCATGGCGCAGGTGCTCCTGCCTTTCATGATCCTGCCGCTCTATTCCGTCATGCGCGGCATCGACCTCAGGCTGGTCCAGGCCGCACGCAGCCTCGGCGCGCGGCCCTCGCTCGCCTTCCTGCAGGTCTATCTGCCGCTGTCGCTGCCCGGCGTCTTCGCCGGTGCCATCATCGTCTTCATCCTCGCGCTCGGCTTCTACATCACGCCGGCCCTGCTCGGCGGCCCGCGCAGCACCATGCTGTCCACGCTGGTTCAGAACCAGGTGCTCAGCCTGCTCAACTGGGGCCGTGGCGGTGCCATGGGCGTGGTGCTGCTGATGTCGACCTTCGTGCTGCTGGCGGTGGCCGCGCCCTTCATGCGCCAGCGCCACAAGAAGTCTGCGAGGTCGTGAAAATGAAGCCCTTCCGCATCATTCTCGGCCTCTTCTGCCTGCTCGTGGCCATCTGGCTGGTGATGCCGACGCTGGTCGTCATCCCCATGTCGTTCAACGAGAAGAAGTCTCTGGCCTTCCCGCCGGCTGGCTTCTCCTGGCAGTGGTACGTCAATTTCTTCACCAATCCGGAGTGGCTCACGAGCTTTGCCAACTCGCTCCGGGTCGCAGGCATCGTGGCTGTCGCAGCCACCGTCATCGGCACGCTTGCATCTCTGGGGCTCAGCCGCATGAAGCATGCGGGCGCCGCCGGCATGCTGCGCGCCCTGCTGATCACGCCCATGATCGTGCCCGGCGTGGTGCTGGCCATCGGCGTCTATGCGGTCTACCTCAACTACCAGCTCGTCGGCACCACGCTCGGCTTCGTCATCGCACACACCATGCTGGCGATCCCCTTCGTCATCATCGCCGTGTCGGCCAGCCTTGAGGTCTTCGACGTGCGGCTTGAAACGGCCGCCGCCAGCCTCGGCGCGAACCGCTTCACCACCTTCCGCACCATCACGCTGCCGCTGATCGCGCCCGGCATCCTCTCGGGGCTGCTGTTTGCCTTCGTCACCTCGTTCGACGAGATCATCGTGGCGCTGTTCATCACCAGCCCCTACCTGAAGACCCTGCCCGTGCAGATCTTCACCAGCATCACCCGTGACGCCGACCCGACGGTCGCGGCCGTCGGAACCATCATCTTCCTGGCCACGTCGCTGATCATCACTGCAGGGCTGCTCATCGGCTCGAAATCGAAAAGAAGCTGACATGCACACAACCAACATGTCCCCCTCGAAGACCAGGGAACGCGGCGCGGCCATCGACATCCGCAACGCCACCAAGCGCTACGGCAATTTCGTCGCCCTCAACGATGTCAGCCTGCACATCGAGCCGGGCGAGTTCATGACCCTGCTGGGCCCCAGCGGCTCAGGCAAGACCACGACGCTCAATGTCGTCGCGGGCTTCACCGACCTCACCGCCGGCCAGCTCTCCGTCGGCGGCCAGAGCATCGTCGGCGTGCCGGCCCACAAGCGCAACATCGGCGTCGTGTTCCAGCACTACGCGCTGTTCCCGCACATGACCGTGGGCAAGAACGTGGCCTATCCGCTCACCCTCCGGGGCGTGGACAAGGCCGAGCGCGACCGCCGCGTGGCGCTGGCCCTCGACATGGTCAAGATGGCCGATTTCGCGCATCGCTATCCAAGCGAACTGTCGGGCGGCCAGCAGCAGCGCGTGGCGCTGGCACGCGCCATCGTGTTCGACCCGCCGCTGCTGCTCATGGACGAGCCGCTGGGCGCATTGGACAAGAAGCTGCGCGAATGGCTGCAGCTTGAAATCAAGCGCATCCACCGCGAACTCGGCACCACCTTCGTCTATGTCACCCACGACCAGGAGGAAGCGCTGGTGCTGTCCGACCGCATCGCGGTCTTCAACCAGGGCCGCATCGAGCAGATTGGCACCGGCCGCGAACTCTACGACGAACCTGCCACGCTGTTCGTGGGCAAGTTCATCGGCGAATCCACCACCCTGCGCGGCACCGCCGAAGCCGCTGGCGGCGAAACCGGCCTGACCATCGCCGGCCAGAAGGCGGTGGCCAAGGGACATCTTTCCGACGGGCGCAAGCCGGTCATCCTGCTGCGGCCGGAAAAGCTGGCGCTGGCCGCTGCCGGCGCACCGCTGGCCGATGGTCAGAACAGCCTGGCCGGCCGGGTGAGCGAGGCGATCTATCTCGGCTCCGGCTCCAAATACCAGGTCACGCTCAAGGACGGCTCGGTCGCCATCGTGCGCTCGCCGCTGGAAGCCGCCTCCTTCTCGATCGGAGACGAAGTCGATGTGCGCTGGTCGATTGCCGATTCCAAGCTGCTCGCCGACGACGAGCGCGCCGACCTCACGCTGACCTGATTTTCACCCAAGCCGGACCTCCCCACATGCAAGCCAAGACAAACGGCAACATCTCCTTCTGGTACGCCGACATAGGCGGCGTACCTTCCTATCGAGCCCCCCTGCCCGGCGATCTCGAAGCCGATGTCTGCATCGTGGGCGCCGGCTTCACCGGCCTGTGGACGGCCTACTACCTCAAGAAAGCCGATCCCTCGATCCGCATCGCCATCGTGGAAAAGGAGTTCGCCGGCTTCGGTGCTTCCGGCCGCAATGGCGGCTGGCTGTCGGGCGGCTTCGGCTGGTCGCGGGAAAAATACCTGAAAACCTCGACCCGCGGCGCCGTCGTGGACATGCAGCTTGCCATGTACGGCACGGTCAACGAAGTGATTGCCGTGACCGAGGCCGAGGGCATCGACGCCGATATCATGCGCGTCGACAACATCACGGTCGCCACCAACAAGCCCCAGCTTGAGCGCGCAAAGGCGGAATACGAAGAGGCCAAGGCCTGGGACATGCCGGCCGACCGCATTGCGTTCCTGAGCGCGCAGGAAGCACGCAAACGCATCAACATTCACAACGTACAAGGCGCCTATGTGCTGCGCGGCATGGCGCGGGTACAGCCGGCCAAGCTGGTGCGCGGCCTGGCGGAAACGGTCGAGCGTCTCGGCGTGCCGATCTACGAGCAGACCACGGTGCTCGGCCTCGAGAAAGGCAAGGTCACGACCAACCGCGGCACGGTGCGCGCGCCTATCATCGTGCGGGCCACGGAAGGTTTTACCGCCGGCATTCCGGGCAACGAGCGTCTGTGGCTGCCGCTCAACAGCGCCCAGATCATCACCGAGCCGCTGCCGCAGTCGCTGTGGGACGAGATCGGCTGGAACGGCCACGAACTGCTCGGCGATGCCGCACACGCTTATTGCTACGCCCAGCGCACCCGCGAGGGCCGCATCACCATGGGCGGGCGCGGCGTGCCCTATCGCTATGGCTCCAAGACCGACGTGCGCGGCCAGACCCAGCAGGAAACCATCGACGCGCTCTACAAGATCCTGATGCGGCTCTTGCCGCAGACCCGCGATCTCAAGATCGACCATGCCTGGTGCGGCGTGCTGGGCGTGCCGCGCGACTGGTGCACCACCGCCGGTCTCGACGAGGAAACCGGCATCGCCTGGGCCGGCGGCTATGTGGGCCTCGGCGTCTCCAGTTCGAACCTTTCGGGCCGCACGCTGCGCGATCTCATCCTGCGCCGCGACACCGAGCTTACCCGCCTGCCGTGGGTCAACCGCCGGGTGCGCAAGTGGGAGCCCGAGCCGATGCGCTGGCTGGGCGTACATTCCATGTATCAGCTCTACCGCGTCGCCGACGAGCGCGAGGAAGCCGGCCTCCAGCAAACTTCGAAGCTGGCAGCCCTCGCCGACAGCATCACCGGGCACTGAGCCCGGTGGTCTTCTGAGAAATCAGAACAACTTCAAGAACCTAGTACTTTAACGACCATCCGGAGATTGCCATGATCGAATTCCAGACCTTCGCCCACCTCGCCAACATCGATCTTGGCGCCCCGGAGCCCAAGCCCACTTCGATCGAGGGCAACCAGGAAGAGGCCGCGAAGACGCTGTGGACCTCGCCGGACGGCAAGCTGGAGATCGGCGTCTGGGAGTGCACCCCGGGCCGCTTCACCGCCGTGCGCGAGGACAATTCCGAGACCTGCCACATCGTGTCTGGCCGCGTCTCGCTGCACGGCCCCGACGGCCGCACGCAGGAAGTTCGCCCCGGCGAGGTGCTGGTGCTGCCCAAGGGCTGGCGCGGCGAGTGGACGGTCCACGAAAAGGTGCGCAAGCTCTACGTCATCTACAAGGACGTCTGATAGCTCCACGGACATTCCGCATTTCCGAAATCTCCGCTGGCGCAACGAGCTGAAAAGTAGCACACTCGCTGTGCAAGGATCACGCGCCAAACCAAGGGGTTAGGGCCGCGGCTTCCCGCCAGTTCGGGGCAGCCGGGCTCCGGAAAGCGGCATGGACCAGCAACACAAAGGTAGCCACGGCGCGGTCCGTTTCCGCGCCGTTCGCGGCGGCAAGACGACCAAAATCGACGCCGACGAAATCGAGGTCACGCTGGGCAACGGCGTGACGTTCACGCTTTCCGCAGTGGATACACCCGGCGACGGCGTGGCGCTGCACATTCCCCATCAGGAACCGGAAGCCCCGCAGTTCGGGGTCTTCTCCATCGAACCCGGTGCGGCCAACACCATCTTCGTGCGCGCAGTGCTCTATGACCGCGATGCAGAGGACGGGCTCCGCCCGGACGAGCTGAACGCCTCGAACGACGATTGAGCCTTTGATCCTGCGAGGCCGCAGCAATCGCCCCAAGAATATCCATTCGGTGCCTGCGGCTGCGCACGGCGCAACCACCCTGCACAGCCTGTGAAGCCCAACCGCCGAGGCTGGCGGCAAAGGCCCGTCAGGGCCGGCTGATCTCGTCCAGATACCAGCCGATGTAGCGCAGCTCGTTGTGCTCCATCGGCGCGATCGGCCCGGGTTCGAAGTAGCGCGAAGCCACGCCGCGCGCGGTGTGCTCGATGATCTTCTTGTCTTCCTCGGTGGTGACCTTCCACAGCCAGGTCAGCTTTTCGAGGTCGTAGTCCCTGCCCTCCTCGGCATCGCCGCGCACCAGCCAGATCAGCTCCATCTCGCAGGTGTCCACCGTCTTGGGAATGAAGCGGTAGATCATGCCATGGTCGGGATAGCAGACCAGGAAGGTAGTGCCGCCAAGATGGATCGAGGTCACCCCGCCGTCGTAGTCGGTAAAGCGGCCCATCAGCGGCGCCACCGGCGAGCCGTCCTCGCTGCCGCTCGAAACGCCGTCGTAAAGCGCATAGCGGAAGCTGTGGATTGCCTCCTGGCCCTTGGCGGAAGTTTGCCAGTTGTCGGCGCTGACGATCTCGATGCCCAGCGCGCAGGTGCGCTCCTCCATCGCGGCGTTCAGCTTCTCGATCATGTGCAGCGGCTGCTCCAGCGCATGCGTCTTCGAGTATTCGGGATGCGCCGGTCCGCAGTGGTAGCACTCGACATAGTTCTCCACCGCGAGCTTCCAGTTCGCGGCGACGGGATAGGTCTGGCGGTAGGCAACCTTGGCGTCCGCCCAGCCATACTGGCCGCAGCTCGTGCGCAGCTGCTCGGCGATGGGCTCGAAGTCCAGCGGCTTCTCGGCAAGGCAGATGAACACCAGTCCCTCCGCCACGCGCACATGTAGCTTCTTCAGCCCATGGGCGGAACGGTCGAAATCCTTCGGCATCAGCCGCGCGGCGCGCAGGCTGCCGTCGTTGGAATAGGTCCAGGCGTGATAGGGGCACACGAAGAACCTGGCGTTGCCCTTGGGCTTGGTGCAGACCTCGGCACCGCGATGGCGGCATACATTGAGCATCGCGTGGATCGTGCCGTCCTCTGCGCGCGAAAGGATCACGGCCTCGCTGTCGATCTTGAACAGTTCGAAGTCGCCAGGGTTGGGAATGATGCTGGCATGCCCCAGGCAGTGCCAATGGCGGCGGAACACGCGCTCCATGTCGCGGTCGTAGATGGCCGGGTCCTTGTAGAACGCGCGAGCCAGGCCGTAGCCGGGACGATGGGAAGCCACCAGGCCGTCGATGGGGTCGATCTCACTGGAGGCCTGCGGGAAAGGAACCACGGTCATGCGCCGCTCCTGATCATCTGTTGCATGGGACCGGCCCTGCGGAGACCTCAAAATCGGATGGTCGCGCAGGTCCGCCAGGGTCTGCCATGCGCAACCACCTACCCCTCGGCGCCCGCCTGGCAGGCCAGGTTGACGACATTCGCGGGCGGTCCCTTCCCGTCTTTGCCTCGCACGCGCTCATCGGTAACCGGCCCCGAAATCGGGGCCCGGTCCGCCGCGGGCACGATGCTTGGTTTGAAGGAATTGGAGCTTGGCCCGAAGGCCTTAAAACGGGCCAGAGCGCTCCGGAAACCGGCACCTCGAACACCGCCATCAAATCACCGACGCCGGTGGCCGGCGGGCGCGAAAACGACACCGCCTGCGCGGACCACGACACGGCCCGCCGGCCGTCTCGCCGCTCGAAATCCGTTCCCTGGACACTGCCGGCCGGGCCCGTCCGCACCCACAGAACTGCACTGCAAGCGAGCCCTTCGGATCGACGCGAATGCCTGCTTGCGCATGCAACCTCCCGCGCCGTCATGCGTTGAGATATGCGCAACAAATCGGGGGGTGTCGCCATGGACACAGATCAGATTTTCGGATGGTTCGACAAGCCGGTTCCAGTTTCCGTCGGCTTGACGCATGATGTTCGCAACATATCCAACGCCCGGCAGGCGTTGGATATACTCATGAACCACTGGCCAAGCGCCGGCACCCAGCAGCATCGGGACGCGCGGCAGGCCTGCCTGGAGGTGTTGCGCGGCGAAAGAAGACCCGAGGATGCGCGAAAGGCCTTTGCAGAAGCCGCACGCGGTGCGGGCATTCTGTTCGAATTGGGGTAGCTGGAGGAAATGATGGACAGCCTGCAATTCCTGATGCCGGTGCGACTGGTGACCGAGGCCGGACAGCCGGTCATCGAAATCTACGGCGTCGACGAAGCGCTCGACTTTCTGCTTGCGTGGCCCATCGGCCGCCAGGGGCCGGTATACCAGCGCGCGCTGAACGCCTGCTTTTCCGCCAGCTTGGACCAGGCATCCGCAGAGGATGCGCGCAAGGCGTTCTTCAATTTCGCCAAGGTGGGAGGCCTTTTGGCCAAGGATGCCCTGATCTCGGCATCGAACAGCAGCCGCCGCCGGCGCATCGCCGCCTACCGCGTCGCCCGGCCACGGCTCTGAAGCCTCGAGGCTCCGCGCACACTCACCAAAGGCTTGAAACGGCCGCCGCCACTGTCAGGTAGCGCGCTGTCTTGGCCACCGCCACCAGCGCAACGAAGCTCCACAGCGGCTCGCGCAGCACCCCCGCCACCAGCGTCAGCGGGTCGCCCACCACGGGCGCCCAGCTCAGCAGCAGCGACCACCGGCCGTAGCGCCGATACCACGCGGTGGCGCGGTCGAGCATCCGCGGGCTCGCCGGAAACCAGCGGCGGCCGGCAAAAGCCTCGATGCGGCGGCCGATCAGCCAGTTGACCACGGAGCCGAGGATATTGCCGGCACTTGCGGCCAGAACCAGTCCCGCCGGCGAAAACGATCCCACGGCCAAGGCTCCTGCCAGCGCCGCTTCCGACTGCATCGGCAGTAGCGTCGCGGCCAGGAAGCCGACGGCAAACAGGCCGCCGAAGACAGCAAGCTCCTCCATCACGGCCTCCCTCGCCCCGCGCCGGCTTCGCCGCTTCGCGACAGGCACCGGCAGGCGAACCCGTTTTGCCGGACAGGCCGGAGGAGAAAAGGAAACATGCCGAAGGAATTCTCCATGCCGCTCAGGGCAGCCCTAGGCCATGCTGCGGGCGCGCGCAATGCCGTAGCGGACTTCGCGGCAGCCATGGGGTCCAACCTTCGATACGCTTTGACTCCCATCAATGAAAGGCCCGCCGGAAAGGGATTTTATTGGAATTTTTCCAGAGGCGAATGCCTGCCCGCGAACGAAGCCTACCGACAGCGCAACCGCACTCGTCCTCGGTCTCTGGAACGTGCCGAGCAGGCATATCGAGATGAGCCCAAACTGCCGAAGAGGAGCAAGACCATGGCTGAACCTGCAAGCAAGGTGCCTGTAAAGAATGAAAAGACCACGCGGGCAATGACCACTGAGTGGTCTCCATTCGAAAGCCTGCAACGGGAGATCGACCGGCTGTTCGAAGATTTCCGCCCTTTGTCGCGCCCGTCGTGGCGGTCGATGCTGGGGCTTGAAATGCCTCGTCACATCGGCCCGTCCGAATGGCGGGTCATGCCCGCGATCGACCTGACCGAGAAGGAAGACGAGTACGAGATCACCGCCGAACTGCCCGGGCTCGACGAAAAGGATGTGGAGGTCAAGCTGGCCAACGACATGCTGACGATCCGGGGCGAAAAGCAGGAGGAAAAGGAAGAAAAGCGCAAAGACTTCCACATGTCCGAGCGCCGGTTCGGATCCTTCCAGCGTTCCTTCCATCTCCCCGAAGACGTGGATGCCGACAAGATCGAGGCGAACTTCACCAAGGGCGTGCTGAAGCTGAAGCTGCCCAAGTCGATGGAAGCCAAGCAGGCTGAAAAGAAGATCGAGGTCAAGGGCGCCTAGGACACGGCATCCGAGAAGCTTTCTCGATGGCGGCCAGCTCCTGAAAGGCAGCATAACCAAGGAGAAGACGATGAAGATCACCACTGTGATGCACAAGGGAACCAAATGGATCGACCCGGAAATGTCGGTCGCCCAGATCGCCGCCCTCATGAAGGAACAGGACATCGGCGCCCTGCCCGTGGGTGAAAACGACCGGCTGATAGGAATGGTGACCGACCGCGACCTGGCGCTCCGCGCGCTTGGCAGTGGCAAGGACCCAACCCGCCTCACAGCGCGGGACGTGATGACCAAGGGCATAATCTATTGCCGCACCGACCAGCCCCTGGAGGACGCCATCCACCTCATGGAAGAAAAGCAGGTCAGGCGCTTGCCGGTAATCGACGAGAACAAGCGCATGGTGGGCATGCTCGCGCTCGGCGACATCTCGCATCATGTCAGCCGCGAGCTGTGCGGCGAACTCATCCATGCGGTGGCTGCCCCGCACTGACTTTCGCGAAGGACGGTCTCGACGGGCATGAAGTGAAGGCTGCCGGTTAACGCGCCTGCAGCCAGGCCCGTCGAGACTGCTCCGGCTGGCGAAGCCATCGGCTGCTTTTTGCCACTCCGTCACCCCCTACATTGTGCCGCCATTGACCGCCCGCCTCGCTGAGAGCCGATTTTCTTGCGTTGGCCAGGCTGCCTGGTTCGATTTATCTGCCGCGATTGCTGAAAATGGGCTACAGGAGCGCAGGTCCACGTGAGAATTCGTGAACCTGTTTCGACTAGACCATTTGGATGATGCTGAAACGATTTTCCCTCTTTGCTGGCGGTTCCACCATCGGCGCGGCGATCGACTATGTCGTGACGCTCGCGGCAACGGGCTGGCTCGGTCTGGACCCGGCCTTGGCGCTGGGGCTGGCCATGATCGTCAGTGCGTCTGTCGTGTTCCTGTTCCACGTCCGGATTACTTTCGAGGACGCGACGAGCAACATCGTCCGCCGATATGTGCTCTTCATGGGCTGGAGCGGTCTGATCTTCATGCTGCGGGCTTTTCTACTGAAGGCGATGCTGTATACAGGCCTGCCACTGGCTGCGGCGCTGCTACTCGCGATCGGGCTGGCATCGATCATAAACTTCGCCATTTCCTCGGCGGTGATTTTCGCTAAAAGCCCGTCATGACCGCAAAGACGCTCTGCATCATCGTTCCAGTCTACAACGAAGCCGAGGGCCTGCCTGATCTTCTTGGCCGGCTCGGCGCGATTGCAGACACTGTTTCCGCCGAGTTTGCACTCACCGTCGATTACATCTTCATCGACGACGGCAGCAGCGACGACAGCTTTGGCCTGCTCAAGGCGCATGATTTCGGCGCGCGGTCCGTCCGTCTGCTCCAGTTCTCGCGCAATTTCGGCAAGGAGGCGGCGCTGTCAGCGGGGATAGACGCCGCCGAATATGCCGATGCAGCCGTCCTCATGGACGCCGACCTTCAGCATCCGCCCGAAATGATTTCCGATTTCGTGCGCATCTGGCTGAACGAAGGCGCCGACAGTGTCTATGCCTACAAGGCCAGCCGCCGCGCGTCCGAAGGGCTGGCGAAGTCGATCTTTTCAAAATTGTTCTTCTGGGTGATCAATCGGGATGTCCGCTACGAGATCCCGCCCGATGCCGGCGATTTCCGCCTGATCAACCATCGCTTCATGAACGCGCTGCGCCGACTGCCGGAGAGTGACCGCTTCATGAAGGGGCTCTATGGCTGGGTCGGTTTTCGCCAGACCGGCCTGCCCCTCGAGCCGCCCCCGCGCACCCGGGGCACGAGCAGCTACAACCCGCTTCGCCTGCTGTTGACCACGCTCGATGCCTTCACCAGCTTCACCACCACGCCGCTGCGGTTGATGGCGCTGGCGGGGATCGCCATCGCCCTGCTCAGCGCGGCCTATGGCATCTACATCGTCATCCAGCATTTCTTCTTCCCCGCAGTGCCGTCCGGCATCGCTTCGGTCCTTGCGCTGATTGCCTTCTTCGGGGGTGTCCAGATGATATTCCTGGGCCTTCTGGGCGAATATGTCGGCAAATCCGTCCTGGAGGCCAAGAAACGCCCCCCCTACATCCTGGCCGAAGACATCAGCCGCAAGGGGCACGCTGTTGCGGATCGCGGATGATTGCGGGCTGGGCCGCAGGCACGACGAGGTGATCCTGGCGCTGCTGGCGGCAGGAAAGCTCGACGGCACATCGGTCATGGTCCATGGGGGGATCGAGCCTGGTGCAATAGCCCGGCTTCGGGCGTTGCGGGACAATGGTTCGCAGGTCGGCCTTCATCTGAACCTGACGCAGCCCTTCCCGGAAAGCGGGCCGGTCTGGCCACTGGGCAAGCTGATGCGGCCGGGCGGCCGCCTGCCCGACGGCATCGCCGCTTCGCTCCACCGTCAGGTGGAAGAGTTCGTGGCCCTCTTCGGCAGCCTGCCCGACTATTACGATGGCCATCAGCATTGCCATTGTTTCCCGGCAATTGCGCCGCTGATCCCAAGATTGCCATGCGGGCCAAACACATGGGTGCGCGTGCCGCTGCCCGCCACATGGGCGGGGCGCTGGCTCAACCTGCGCGCCGGCGGCGCCAAGGTATTGGCCATCATGGCCTTCGCGGCCCGGGCTCGGACGGTATTCGCCCGCGCGGGCCTGCGCGTGAACAGCGACTTTTCCGGTTTTCTCCGCCTCGAGGACCCGGCCGCTGTCCGGCGCTGGCTTCCGCGCCTGCTGTCGGCGGCCGGGCCGCAATGCCTGATGATGCTGCATCCGGGCGACGCCACAGATCCGATTCAATGCCTTGGCCACGCCCCTGAAAGCCGTGCTGCCGAGGCCGAAATCCTGCTTGAAAGTGCATTGAACTGACATGACTAAAAGCCGTGCCATTCTTTGGGGCTTGCTCCTGCTTCTTGCCGTTCGACTGCTGGCGATGATCTGGGTGCCGCTGACGGACCCGACCGAAGCCCGCTATGCCGAAATCGCACGCAAGATGGTCGAAACCGGCAACTGGATCACGCCGCAGTTCGACTACGGCGTGCCGTTCTGGGCGAAACCGCCGCTGCACACCTGGCTTTCGGCGGCGGGACTGGCTCTTTTCGGGGCAACCGCCTTTGCCGCGCGGTTGGGAATTCTGCTCTCGGCAATCGCGACGCTTTTGATCCTGTGGCGCTGGGCCTGCACTCTGACGGACCGCCAGACGGCGGCGGCCGCGGTATTGGTGGCCGCAAGCTCCGGTCTCTTTTTCGTCGCCGCGGCCTTCGTCCAGACCGACATGGCGATGACGCTTGGAGTCACGGCCTGCATGGCCGGCTTTTACGGTGGCCTGCAGGGAGAACGCCGCTGGGGCTGGCTGTTCTTTCTGGGCCTGGCCATCGGGCTCCTGGCCAAGGGGCCGGTGGCCACGGTTCTGTCGCTCATGCCGATCACTATCTGGATGCTATGGCGCGGCGGCTGGAAAGACCTCGCCCGCCTGCCCTGGGTCGGCGGTGTGGCGATGGTGGCGGTGCTGGTCGTCCCCTGGTATGTGGCCGCCGAAATCGCAACGCCCGGTTTCCTTCACTATTTCCTGATCGGCGAGCATATCCAGCGCTTCCTGCAGCCCGGCTGGACGGGCGATCTCTACGGCGCAGGGCGCGCGCACCCGAAGGGCACGATCTGGCTATACTGGATTGCCGCCACCCTGCCCTGGAGCCCGCTGCTGCCTCTCCTGATCTGGCGGCTGCGAAAGCAGGGCATGCCAAACGGCGACGGCCTTCATCTGTACCTGCTTCTGTTCGCGCTGGCGCCGCTGGCGTTGTTCACCCCGGCCGCCAACATTCTGTTGGCCTATGTGCTACCTGGCTTGCCGGCGGCAGCCCTTCTGGGCGTAATATTGTGGGTCCGGACCGGTCCCACGGGGGCGGGCTGGCTGAAGCTCGGCGTGGCGGAGGTCCTGGTGGCTTCCATGGGCATTGTCGTTGTGTCGATGCTCGGCCTGGACCGCTCGGCCCTGCCCTCCGAAGGCCGCCTCGTCGACGCCTTCCCCGATACCGGCCGTCTGGCCATCGTGGGCGGGCGCAGCTACTCGGCCGAATTCTACAGCGAAGGCAAGATCACGCGTCTGAAAACGCCAGCGGCGCTGGCCGACTGGCTCGCCCCCGGCGACGGCGTGCTGGTGCCCAAACGCGAGATCGACGGGTTCGTTGCCCGCTTTGGCGAGGCGCTCAGGCCCGTGGCCGAGGATCGCAAATACCTGCTGTTCATCCCCATCCCATCGATCGTTCCCGGCAAGTAGGGCGCGCTCGTGCCCGACGGTCGCGCTGCCTGGCCTGTAGCCACTCGCGACCGTCATTCTCCGGGCTGCCCCAGGCCGAAGCTTCGCGAACGGTCGTCGTATTGAAAGAGCTCGGCATATCTTCCCCAGCCGATAGCCGCACGGAGGGTCTTGTCGGTGTCGCCCTTGTTCAGGTGATCCTGGAGTTCCAACTCGAAGCGTTCCCGCGGCGCCTGGTGCCCCGCGCGCTCTTCCAGCACCTGGCGGATATGGGCGGCAAGCGGCACGAAGCGCAGCAGATGTTCCCTGAACAGGCGCTTGCGCTCCCTGGCGTCGCTCTCGGCAAAAACCCGTCCCGCCGCCGTGAGCTTGATCGCCCCGTCCTTCAGCTCGGCGAACTCGAGAATGTGCAAGGCCCCCGCCAGCGAGAACAGGTCTTTCGTCTCGAACGCAAGCGGCGTGCTGACATGCGCCAGTTCTACATAGCCCTGGTGAACCGCGTTCAGCCTCTCGATGAACCCGGTGAGGCGACTGATCGCGACGTCGGGCAACGGCTGGACCAGACCGCCATGCAGCTGGCTTTGCGCGTCGATCGTCTGCGTCATCCTGGCCGTCAGGATGGAATAGAGTTCGTCAACGATGGCGTGGAACGCTGCGTCCAGCCGGTTGCGCGGCTGCGGCAGCGGCACCGCGATCTCGGCCGCGATGTGGCCGGGATTGGTGCCGAGCACCAGAATGCGATCGCACATCAACACCGCTTCCTCGATGTTGTGCGTCACCATCATCACGGCCTTGATGGGCAGCTTGTGTTCGGTCCACAGGTCCAGGAAGTCCGTCCTCAGCGTCTCGGCCGTGAGAACGTCCAGGGCCGAGAATGGCTCGTCCATGAGCAGCAGGACCGGATCGCTGACGAGCGCCCGGGCAAAGCCCACACGCTGCCTCATCCCGCCAGAAAGCTCGCGGGGATAGGCGGACTGGAAGCCTTCCAGCCCTATGAGATCGATAGCGGAGAGAGCGCGGCGATGCTCCTCCTCGTCGGACAAAGCCAGTGCGTCGAGGCCAAGCTCGACATTTTCCAGCACGGTCAGCCACGGGTAGAGCGCAAAGGTCTGGAACACGACTGCGATGCCGGCGGAAGGGCCGGACAGCGGCGCGCCGCGATACAGCACTTGTCCCGACGTAGGCCGGATCAAACCGCCCACGATGCGCAGCAATGTCGACTTGCCCGACCCCGAACGGCCGAGCAGGCCCAGGATCTCTCCCTCCCGCAAGACGAGGTTGACGCCCGCAAGCACCGGCAACGGCTCGCCGGATGGTTTTGCAAAAGCCATGAAGATATTGTCGAGCTCTATGATCGGCGGTGAGGAAGCATCACCCACGGGCGCCCTCTCAATCCAGCCGCGAGCGCCGCTCCGCATAGGCATAGAGCGGGCGCCACAGCAGGCGGTTCATGGCAATGACAAGTATGGACATGACAACGACACCGAGCGCAATCCGAGGATAGTCGCCTGCCGCGGTCATTTCCGCAATGTAGGCTCCAAGGCCGGAGGCGCTGAGCCTGACGTTCCCCCAGCTCGCCCATTCGGCGACGATGCTGGCATTCCAGGCGCCGCCGGCGGCGGTAATGGCGCCGGTGACGTAATAGGGAAGGATGCCTGGCAGCATCACCTCTCGCCACCAGCGCCGGGGACGGACCCGAAGGCTCTCTGCTGCTTCCCGCAGATCGGAGGGAAATGCGCTGGCTCCCGCAATCACGTTGAACAATATGTACCACTGCGCCCCGAGGATCATCAGCGGGCTGAGCCAGATCACCGGCGACAGATTGTACCTTACGATCAGGTACACAGCGACTGGGAACAGCAGGTTGGCCGGAAAGGCGGCGAGAAACTGGGCAATGGGCTGAATGCGGCCCGCAAGCTTCGGCCGCAGCCCCACGGCAACGCCCACCGGCACCCACACAAGCGTTGCAAGCGCGACGAGAATGACCACGCGCAGAAGCGTGAGCAAGCCATTGCTGATGGCGATCCTCGCATCCTCCCAGGAAAGGGCCGAACCCAGAAAACGCAGCAGCGAAATGACGACATAGCCGATCACAAAGATCAGGGCGGAATACCAGATGACGTCGACAAGCAGTCGCGGTGGCGACCAGAGGGCAAGTCGTGTGATGGCCGGCGGGAGGGCCATTCGCGCTCGCGCAGTCTTGCGCAATGCCACCCATGCCGGGGCCGCAAGGCTGCTAAGCATAGGCGAGCGGCGAAAAAGGGTAAGGACCCAGCTTCTTGGCGCCACCTGGGCCGCGGTCTGTTCGAACCGGAATTTCTCTGCCCACACAACCATCGGCCGGAACAACAGCTGATCGTAAAGAACGATGGCCACCGTCATTGCGGCAATTGCCCAGCCAATGGCCTGCAGATCACTTTCCTGGATCGCGCGCGCCACATAGGACCCGACGCCGGGCAGCGCAATATGAATATCGCCGACAGAAATGGCTTCCGAAGCCACGACGAAGAACCAGCCCCCCGACATGGACATCATCATGTTCCAGATGAGCCCGGGCATCGCAAACGGCACTTCAAGTCGCCAGAAGCGCTGCCAGCCAGTGTCCCGGAAGCTGCGGCTGACTTCGTCCAGATCGGTCGGGACGGTCCTCAGCGCCTGGTAGAAGCTGAAGGTCATGTTCCAGGCCTGGCTGGTGAAGATGGCGAAGATGGCCGCCAGTTCCGGCCCGAGCACATTGCCAGGGAACAGCGAAACGAAGAACACGACGGTGAAGGAGAGATAGCCGAGGATCGGAACCGACTGGAGCACATCCAGGATCGGGATCATGACCATCTCGGCTCGCCGGCTCTTGGCCGCCACGGTCGCGTAGACGAAGGTGAAGACCAGCGAGGCGAGCAACGCCATCAGCATCCGCGTAATCGTTCGAAGCGTGTAGAGCGGCAAGGCAGTCGGCGACAGTGAAATCTCGGCGACCTCGGTGGGGGCGGCGGGCGCCACCATTTGATGCGCACCGATGCCGAGCAGAATAATGATGCTCAGCAGCAGCAGCGTTGCAACAAGATCCCTCCAGCTCGGGATTCTCTGTTGCCATACGCCTCCGCTCAACACCTCGGCGTGGTGTTCCACCGCTCGCCTCCGCTGCGCAATCGGAGCGCCATCCTCGTAGCGCCCGGCACCCCGGTCATTGACCCGGATCAACCGTCTTCAGTACACCAGCGCTATCGCCGGTACTGCTCGTCGCTGACCTTTTCCATCCAGTCGACCGCGGAGCCGTCGAGCTTTTCATGGATGGCGATGTGACTCATGGCGGTGCTGGGCGTGGCGCCGTGCCAATGCCTTTCGCCGGGCTCGAACCAGACCACGTCGCCCGGCCGGATCTCCTCGACCGGCCCGCCCTCCCGCTGAGCCCAGCCCAGGCCGGACGTGACAACCAGGGTCTGGCCGAGCGGGTGGGTGTGCCATGCGGTGCGTGCACCCGGCTCGAAGGTGACGAGCGCTCCCATGACCCGCGCCGGATCGGGCGGAGAAAACAACGGATCGATGCGGACCGAGCCCGAGAACCAGTCTGCCGGCCCTTTGCCTGACGGCTGTGAACCGCTTCTCTTGATCTCCATGGCATGCCTCGCTTCGTCAAAAAGGGATCGGATCTCTCGGATCTAGTGCGCGCCTCGCTCCGTTCAGCCCGTCGAATTCCTTGGCTGCTTACGATCGCGTCGCATAGTCGGCTGCCACCAGTGCCAGGAATATCAACAGCCAGATGGCGGCCGCGCCCGCCGCGAGCCGCAGCAATCCGCTTTCGGCTCTCAAGTTCATGAAGAACCAGCAGATCAGCGCCGCCTTGGCCAGCGCAATCCCGAGGCTTACCGTGATGGAGGTGGGACCGGTCACTGCGAAGCTCGCCGCCACGGTGGCCGTGAGCAGGCAGATCGAGGCGATCCAGGCAAAGACGGGCCAAAGCAAAGCCTTCATCGCCTTCACCTCGCCAGGTACAGAACGGGATACAGGAACACCCAGATCACGTCGACGACGTGCCAGTAGAGGCCGCCTGCTTCGACCACCACCGAGCGGGTGGGCACGCGCAACGCTCCTCTTGCAATCCCGTAGCCCATGCCGGCCAGCAGAACGACACCCGCAGTCACATGCAGGGCGTGCAGCCCGGTCGCAAGGAGATACAGGTTCATGAACAGGTGCTGCACCGGCGAGCTGAATTGCGCCTCTAAGGCGGGCACCGGCAGCATTCCTTCCGAATATTCGAGGCTGTACTCGAACGCCTTCAGGCACAGGAAGGCAATGCCAAGAAGGCTGGCGCCCGCCAGACACCACGCGGCCCACCGTCTCGCGCCGGATCGCGCGGCCTGCACTGCAAGCGCAACCAGCAGGCTGGACGTGAGCAGCACGGCCGTGTTGGCGCCGCCGATGAACAAGTGGAGCGCCTTGGATGACCTGACATATTCTTCGGGATAGGCGATGCGCAGGAACATCGCCAGCACGAAGACCCCCCCGAACAGCATGATTTCGGTGGTCAGGAACACATAGGTGCCCAAAAGATCGGCCAGGCGCTGTTGGGCGGGTTTTGCAAACGGCTCCTGCAGTTCAACGCCTTGCTGCGGCATCTTCGCCCTCCATCTCGATCTCATAATCATAGGGCGGGCGCGAAACTTCCGGCTGCCTGTCGAAATTGTGCTTCGGCGGCGGCGAGGGAACCGTCCATTCCAGACCCGTGACGTCCCAGGGGTTGGCTTCCGCCGGGTTCCCGTAGCGCATCGAATAGAGCAGGTAGGTGAAAGGCAGAAGGTAGGCGACCGCGAGCAGGCTCGCCCCGGCGGACGACAGGACGTGCAAGGTCTGGAATTCCGGCGGATAGAGATGATAGCGCCGTGGCATGCCAAGGTAGCCGAGCAGGAACTGCGGGAAAAAGGTCAGGTTGAACCCGATGAAGATGAACGCCGCCGACAGCCGCCCCCAGACCAGCGAGTAGGTCCTCCCGATCATCTTGGGCCACCAGAAGTGCAGTGCCCCGAAGAAGGCCGACACCGTGCCGCCCACCATGATGTAGTGGAAGTGGGCCAGCACGAAGTAGGTGTCGTGGACATGTACGTCGACCGCCAGCATGGCCAGGACAAGGCCGGTCATGCCGCCCACCACGAACAGCCCGATGAAGGCCATGGCAAACAGGAACGGCGGGTCGAGCGAGATGTGCCCCTTATACAGCGTCGCCGTCCAGTTATAGACCTTGATGCCGGAGGGCACGGCCACGGCGAGGCTCAGGAACGAGAAGATCGCGCTGGCATACATGGACTGGCCGGCAACGAACATGTGATGGCCCCAGACGAGGAAGCCGATGACGGCGATGGCGATCGAAGACGCAGCTACGAAGGCGTAGCCGAAGACGGGCTTTCGCGCCGCCGCCGCCACCAGCTCGCTGACCACGCCCAGCGCGGGCAGAACCATGATGTACACGGCCGGGTGGCTGTAGAACCAGAACAGGTGCTGGTAGAGCAGAGGGTCGCCGCCCAGCTTGGGATCGAAGACCCCGAGGCCGAACGCACGCTCGGCGATGATGAGCGCGAGCGTGAGCGTCAGGACCGGGGTTGCCAGAACCAGGACCAAGGAGGTGGCGTAGATCGACCAGACGAACAGCGGAAGGCGGCCCCAGGTCATGCCGGGGCAGCGCAGCTTGTGGATGGTGACGATGAAGTTGAGCCCCGTCAAGATCGACGAGAAGCCCACGATGATGACGGCCGTGGCCGCCAGCACCACCCAGCCGTTGGCGAACATCGACGACAGCGGGGTGTAGAAGGTCCAGCCCGTATCGACGCCCCCCGCGATCAGCACGAACAGGGTGAAGAGGCCGCCCAGCATATAGATGTACCAGCTCAGCAGGTTCAGCCTGGGAAAGGCAAGGTCGCGCGCCCCGATCATCAGCGGAACCAGGAAATTGCCGAATGTGTTGGGGATCGAGGGGATCAGGAAGAACCAGACCATCACCACGCCGTGCAGCGTGAAGGTGCGGTTGTATCCTTCGTTGGACAGGAAGCGTCCACCCGGCGCCAGCAATTCGAGCCGCACCAGCGCCGCGGCCGCACCGCCGATGAAGAAGAAGAGCGTGACGGAGATAAGGTAGAGCATCGCAATGCGCTTGTGGTCGTGGGTAAGCAGCCAGGACCTCAACGTGCTACCGGCACGCAGGTAGCTTTGCCGCTGGAGTTCCGTTTCCGAAAGCCCGCGGTCGTCGAGATTTGCCGGATCCGGACGCGCGCCGGGCGACCCTGCCTTGCTCATCTCCTCCCCTCCTCGGTCGCCAGCGACTTGATGTACGCCACCAGCTTGAGAACCTGGTCCTCGCTCAACACGTTCTGGAACGTCGGCATGATGTGCGGATAGCCTGCCGCGATCTGGGATTGCGGCAGGAGAATGCTGTCGCGAATGTACTGGTCGTCAGCCAGCACCACCTCCCCGGTTTCGAGCGGCACGCGCCGGCCATAGAGCCCGGCCAGCGAGGGGGCGTGGACCGTCGCGGCAGGCCCGTGGCAGCCGCTGCACCCAAATTGGCGGAACAGCTTCTCGCCCTCGGCAGCCAGCGTCTGGTTCGAGCCCGCCTGCTCGAGCCATTGCGCATAATCGGTCGGGCTTTGCGCGATGAACCTCCCCGTCATCCGTGAGTGGTCGGTGCCGCAGAACTCGGCACAGGCCAGGCGGTAGGTGCCGGGCGTATCCGCTTCGAACCACATGGTGACATAACGGCCCGGCAGAACGTCCCGCTTCATCCGCAGCGCGGGGATGAACAGACTGTGGATCACGTCCTCGGAGGTCATGGTCAGCCGGACCGGCCGGCCAATCGGAACATGCAGTTCGTCGATCTCGCGCTGGCCCGTCGGATGCTGGAACTTCCACATCCACTGCTTCCCGACCACGGCGATGTCCAGCGTGTCGGCAGGCGGACGATACAGGCCGGTGAAAAGCTGCGTGGCCCATATGTACAGCAGAAATGTCAGCACGAAGGGCACGACCGCCCAGGAAACTTCCAGCCAGATATTGCGGTTTTGCGGGTGCTTGCGGTCGGCTGCCTTGCCGCGGTGGTACTTCACCGCAAACGCCACGATGAACACGAAGACCGGGGCCGACAGGGCAAGCGTCAGCACCGACATGCTGGCAAGCACAAGGTCGACATGCCGGCCATAGCTGGACGCTTCGGGCGGCCAGAATTCCAACAGGCCGCTCATGGGCCAACCCGTTTCGCAGCCCGGCGCTCGCGCATGACCGCCGATGCGATCAGCAAGGCGCCGATGCCCGCGGTGGCCCCGGCTCCGATCCGCAAAAGGAGCCAGACCAGGGGCTCGTAGCGCCCGGTTTGCGGGTCGTAGCGATAGCACAACAGCAGGAACTGTTCGCGCCAGGAGCCGAGCCTGCCCCCTCCCGCTTCGGCGAGAGCCAGCCGCAGGTCGCCTGCGTCCGGCGCCAGCCCATAGAGCCAGCGCGAAAGCCGACCATCGGGGGTGAGCACGGCAACCGCTGCCACATGCGCGTATTGGCCGAGCTGCTCGTCCCAGCCGTAGCGATATCCCATGGCATTCGTCAGCGCCGCAATCTGATCCGGCGCACCGGTGAGCGCGTGGACAGTTCCGGCCGCCAGCGCCGGAAATCGTTCGCGCAATTCAGCCAGCGACTTTACTGCCTCGGCCGGCCCTTCACGGGGATCGATGCTGAACGCGACGATGGCAAAGTCCGCTCCGGCCTTCAGCGGCTGCGCAAGCACCGCTTCGGCGAGGCCCGACAGCGTGACCCCGCAAATATTGGGACAGTTGTGCACCACGGGCGCGAGCAGCATCGGCTTGCCTGCCGCGAGGCTGCCGAGAGCCACCGACCGACCGCTCTCGTCCCGAAATGTCGTTTCCAGCGGAAGCTGGGCCCCCGGCCGCTGCTCAATGCGAGCTTCGGAGAACGGGTCGAAGGCTGAAGCAACGGACGTTGCCGCCAGCCAGAACAGAAGCACAGCCACGGCCCTCATTGCGCCCCTCCGCCTTGCGCATCCGGCCATCCCTGCTCCTCCAGCAGTTTCATGGCCCTTTCGATCGGCACCCGCACGCGGCCCTTGGCCTTGTCGACCCATGCGTAGCCACCAAGCATGGCCTGCGCCTTGGCCCCGATCTGCAACCTGTCGGCTTCGGGCGTGGTTTCCAGCCGGGGCGGCGGCGGCAACTGCGCTGCTGGCGGCGACAGGGGCACAATGGCGGGCGGGCTCGGCGTCACGAGCCATAGCACGCCCGCGACGATGACGCCGGATATGACGATGCCCGCAAGAAGCGCGAGAACCGAGTAGGCGACCAGACGCGGAGACGCGTCGCTGGGCTCATACGCCAATTCGCCGCCGACGCTCCGGGCCGCCTTCATGGGACTGCCCCCATGTTTGCCGGTTTCATGCGGCTGCGTTGGACGAGCACCAGCCCGCCAACTGCAAGCACGCCCAGACCGCACAGCGCAAGAAGCGCCGCGACGACCGCGACAGCCCCGCTTCCGGTCGCCGGAAGCACCAGCCAGGAGACTTCAAGTGCCTTGCCAGCGAGCACCGCGGACGCACATGCGACCAGCCACGCCCGGCTGCGCCTCACGGGGGGAAAGCCGAGCAGGAACGCCGGGGCAAGCTGCAGCCCGGCCAGGGCGTATTCCACCGCTGCCCAGCCTCCCGAGCCGCGCAAGATGTACCACGCCGCCCCTTGCGGGAGGTTTCCGGACCAGATGATCACATACTGCATGAAGGCGAAATACGCCCAAAGCAACAGCGCAGTGAGCAGCAAGGCGCCGACCGTCCCATCGCGGAGGTCGCCCGGCGCTGCAGCCCGCATCAACACCAACAGCGAAAGCGCGATCGCGCACTGCACCGACAGCACGTAAAGCCCGAATCCGGAGGAGTGGAATCCGGGATCGAGCGACATCAGCCAGTCGACCGAAACCGCGCTGTTGAGCAGGACGAAGGCAATCAATCCCGCCGAAGCGACCGGCACCGACCAGCGCGGGCGCATGATCAACAGAAAGGCCAGCAGCATCGACCCGGCAAGAAGCGCCAAGGTGCGCAACGAGAAGAACCAGGGACTGAGATAAACCTGCCGGAATGGCGTGTGCTGCTCGCGTCCCACCCAGGGATAGAGCCGATCGAGGCCGCCAAGAACGGGCAGCACCGCAACCAGGGTTGCGGGAAGCAAAAACAGGGCGGCCTCTGCCGGCCCGGCCAGTTCTTCGGTCCACCGCCCGGGAATAAGGCGCATCATCATCAGCAGGACCAGACAGCCCAGCGGCAAGGCGCTCCAGAACGCGAAGCCGACCAGCCAGCCCGCAAGTGCAGCGTGCGCGTCGACCGCGGCCAGCAAGAGGCACGCCGCACAGGCACCGAAACCGATGGCAGCTCCCAACAGCGTCGTCCTGGTGAGCTGCCGGTAGCCGTTCATGGCTGCGCCTCCAGCCTGGCGCGCTCATCAGGCGTGAGCAGTGCCGCCGGTGCGTCCTGGCTCAGTTGCAGGGCGCGGATATAGGCTGCGATCGCCCAGCGATCGCGCGGGGCAACGCGGTCGGCATAGGAGTACATCACGCCATGGCCGGTGGTGATGACCTCGACGAAATAGCGCGAGGGCGCCTGGCGCAACCGATCGATATGGAAGCTCGGCGGTTGTGGAAAGCCGCGCGCGGGCACGGTGCCATGTCCGCTGCCGGAGTAGTCGTGGCACGGCGAGCAATAGATGCCGAAGCGTTGCTGGCCTCGTTCGAGAAGCTGCGGAGTGATGTCGGGCCGCTGTGCAAGCTCCGCGGCAAGGGCGGGATCGTCGCGGCCGATCGTCCCGCCGGGCGGCGCCTGCATCGACGTCCCGTCCGCAAACAAGGTGCTGCGTTCGTAGGAATCGGAACGGGGCTGATGGCTCATCTGGTCGCAGCCGGCCGACACAAGGCAAAGGGTCAGCAGCGCGCGCCTCATTCCGGTTGCTCCGTGTGGGCGACGACATCCACCCGCACCGGGCCAAGTCCGTCCAGGAAGCGCCGGGTGCGGTTGCGGTCGAACTTGTCGTCGTCGCTGAAGACGACAAGGAAGAACCTGTCGGAACTCGCCAGATGGAAGCGGTCCAGATCGAAAAGGGGATGGTGCAGGCGTGGCAGCCGGTTCAGCACGAGCATCGCCCCGATCGCGAAGGTGACGGCGAAAAGGACGGACAGTTCGAAGGTGATGAGCATGAAGGCAGGCGTTGCCAGCAGCGGGCGCCCCCCGATGTCGATGGGAAAGTCGAGATTGGTGTAGACCTGCATGCCGTAACCAGCCGCCGCGCCTATAACGGCGCCGGCGAAAGTCGCCCAGGGCACCCGCTGATCATCAAAGCCGAGCGCTTCGCCGAGGCCCTCCACCGGAAATGGGGTGTAGGCTTCGATCCGCCGATAGCCCGTCTTTCGCGTTCGCCGCACCGCGTCCAGAAGCTGTTCCGGGCGGCTGAACTCGGCCAGCAGCCCAAAACAATCCGTCTGGGGCGAAGGCTCACGCATGCTGCGCGCCCTCCCGTTCCTCGAAAAGCGTCTCCTTGATCTCGAAAGCGGAAATTACCGGCAGGAACCGCACGAAAAGCAGGAACGGAGCCAGGAACACGCCCAGCATGCCCGCGAAAAGGCTCCATTCCCAGAAGCTCGGATGATAGTCCCCCCAGGAAGAGACGAGGTAATTGCGGTAAAGCCCGGTCACCAGCAGCATGTAGCGCTCCAGCCACATTCCGACCGCCACCGACAGGCCGATCAGGAACAGCAGTATCGGGTTGGTCCTCACACCGCGCCACCACAGAAGCTGCAGCGGCACGAAGTTGGCCACCACCGCGCCCCAGTAGCTCCAGGCATAGGTGCCCGCCACCCGGCTCATCAGCGTGTCCATCTCCTGGCGATCGCCGCCATAGAGCGTGTCAAACACCTCTATGACATAGCCGTAGGCGGTCATGAGCCCGGTCGCGAGCAGCAGCTTTCCAAGCAGGTCGAGATGACGTGCGGTGACCAGGTTGCCGAGGCCGAGCGCGTGTCGCAGCACCACCGCGATCATTGAAACCACCGCAAAGCCGGAAAACGCCGCCCCCAGCACGAAATAGGGTGGAAAGACTGTCGAGTTCCAGCCGGGCAGCGGCCCGGCCGCAAACAGCAGCGAGACTTCCGAGTGCACCGACACGACGAGCGGCACGGCAATCGCCGCGGTCAGCCTGTAGGATTGGCGCCAGCGCACCCAATGCCGCGCCGAGCCCCGCCAGCCGAGCGCGGCGAGCCCGTAGAACACCTGATACCGCCGCTTCCTTGCGCGGTCTCGCGTGGCGGCCAGGTCCGGCACGATCCCGATGTACCAGAACAGCGCCGAGACGGTCAGGTAGGTCAGCACCGCAAAGAAGTCCCAGCTCAGCGGGCTCTTGAACTGGGGCCATATCGTCATGGTGTTCGGATAAGGCGCCATCCAGTAGAAGAACCACGGACGCCCCAGGTGCAGGATCGGGTAAAGGCCCGCGCAGATGACGGCGAAAAGCGTCATCGCCTCGGCGAAGCGATTGAGCGAATTGCGCCAATGCGCCTCCAACAGCAGGAGCATCGCCGAGATCAGCGTTCCGGCATGGCCGATGCCCAGGAACCAGATGTAGTTGGAGATGGCGATGCCCCAGTTGACCGGGATGTTGTTGCCCCAGACTCCGACGCCTCGCCCGAAAACCATAGCCGCCGAAACCAGGAACGTCAGCAGCAGCAGAAGCGAAAATCCGAAACAGATCCACCACGCTCGCGGCTCCGGATAAGCGAGGGGAATTCGCGTGACCTCTTCGGTGACCGCAGAGAGCTCGCCTTCGCCGCTGGTCATTTTTGCCCCTCCCTGCCGTCCGGATCTTCCTTGGTTTCGATCCGGGCCAGATAGGTGGTTCGTGGCCTGGTGTTGGCCTCCTCGAGCAGGCTGTAATTGCGTGTGGTCGCCTTGCGCCGGCTGACTTCGCTTTTGGCATCCAGAATATTGCCGAACACGATCGCCCTGGTCGGGCAGGCCTGCTGGCAGGCGGTCACGACCTCGCCGTCCTGTATCGGCCGGCCGGCGATCTGGGCGGAGATCCGTGCCTCGGCGATGCGCTGGACGCAGTAGGTGCATTTTTCCATGACGCCGCGGCTGCGCACCGTCACGTCAGGATTGCGCATGGCCTTCACGGATGCGGGATCGTCGCCGGTATAGTCGAACCAGTTGAAGCGGCGGACCTTGTAGGGACAGTAGGACGAGCATGTGCGGGTGCCGATGCAGCGATTGTAGACCTGCAGGTTCAGCCCGTCGAAGCTGTGCACGGCCGCGTTGACCGGGCATCCCATTTCACACGGGGCCTGCTCGCAATGCATGCAGGGAACGGGCTGGAAGTAGGACCGGGGCGCGGCGATATCGCCCTCATGATAATGGTCCACCCGCAGCCAGTGCATGTGGCGCCCCTCGGCCACCAGTTCCTTGCCGACCATGGGAACGTTGTTCTCGGCCACGCAGGCAACCACGCAGGCGCTGCAGCCGGTGCACAGATCGAGATCTATCGACATCCCCCATGACGGGCTTTCCCAAGCGCGCTCGGGATAGAGGCTTGCGCCGTGGCCGGCCCTTTCGACCTGCTCATGCGCGCGGGCGCTATCGACGGTGCGCACGAAGTCGTAGCCGTCCATGGCCTGGTGAGGCTGGGTGCAAGCGACGGTCGCGTGTGCGCCCGTCACATCGAGCGAGGCGCCCGTGAGATGCCACGGTTCCCGCGCGGTGCGGAGCGTGAAGGCGTTGTAGCCAAGACCGCCGGCAATCGCGCTTCGAGAGCGGCCATAGCCCAGGGTCAAAGTTATCGTCCCCGGTTCCTGCCCCGGCTGCACCCAGGCCGGCCCGACAATCTCCCTGCCCTGCACTGACAAGCGCACTTCGTCGCCATTCGCGATTTTGCGCGTCGAAGCCAGTTGCGGGCTGATTGCCACGACATTGCCCCAGGTGATCGTGCTCAGCGGCTTGGGCGTTTCCTGCAGCCAGGAATTGTCTGCAAAGCAGCCGTCCCACACCGTCGGGTCCGGTCGCAGCACAACAGCGAGTTCTTCCGGCCGGTCCTGCTCGATTTGAGGGCGGACGGAGCGGTCGACCGGCGCGGCAGAAACTGGCGCAAATGCGCTGTTTTCCATGAAGCCGCGAAAGAGCGCGTCGCGCCAGCGGGCGTCGAAATCGCTGCCCCAATTGGCGCGCCACGTTGCCTGCACGAGGTCCCTGTCCGTGCCCGAGCCGCCCAGCAGCTTGTCCAGCAGCACATGCGCCGAGCGAACGGCATAGAAGGGTCGCACCAGGGGCTGCACGATGCTTGCGGTGCCGTCGGCCGAACGCGCGTCGCTCCAGCTTTCCAGGTTGTGCTGGAGCGGCGCATGCCATTGGCATTGCTCCGCCGTTTCGTCGAAATAAAGGCCGGCATGCAGCCGGAACGCTACCTTCTCCATCGCTTCGCGAAGGGCCTGGTCCGCCGGGGCCGCGTAGACCGGGTTCGCCCCGAGCACGGCCAGCGTGTCCACCCGGCCCGCATCCATGTCTTGCACAAGCGCTTCGAGGGATTGTTCCGGGTTCGACGGCGGCTGGAGGATCGGCTCGGTGAAGCCGAGCGTCGTGCCGAACGCGCCAAGCTTCTCGTTGATCAGCAGCCCGTAAGCCTGCAGTTCGGCACTATGCTGCGCTCCGACGGAAAGCAGGGCTCGGCCCTGGCTGCCGCGCAGCGCGCGAACGGCCGAAGCGACCCACTCCTTCTCGCGTTCGGAGAGTTGTGCGACGGGACCCTCAAGACCGAGTTCCCCGCCAATTGCGCTCGCGATTTCCCCGATGCGAGCATGCCGCACGATCAGCCGGTCGTCGGCCTTCGCCCCCGTCAGCGTCGGGGTCGGTTCAGCCACGAACAACCGGGACACGCCGGAGCCCGCCTGGAAAGCGAGACGACGGTTCGACCAGAGATGACTATTGCTCGCCTGCCGTGGCCCGGGGCCTAGCAGATCGTCGTCGAGGCTGACGACCACGTCGGTTTGGTCGAGCCTCGCGTGAAGCGCCAGCTCGCGGCCGAACAGCATCTTCGTTGCGGCAGCCCGGTTGTCTTCGCCGACCGCGTCGAACACGTGCCAGCGCGCCTGCGGCCAACGTGCCAGCAACGCGCCAATCTGCCTTGCTAGCGTGGGCGAGGACACCGGGCCGGTCAGCAGGCGAAACCCTGTGCCCTGGCGCCGGTTCAGTTCTTCGGCGCGCTCCGCGATGGCGGTGTCGAACGCCTGCCAGCTGGTCGGCTGCCCAAGATGGGCCGGCCCTTGCGACCGCGCGGGATCGTAGAGTCCGAGCAACGCCGCCTGCATGAAGATGTCGGTGGCGCCGCCGGTAAGGGGGTGATCGGGATTCCCTTCCAGCTTCACCGGGCGGCCAACATAGGTCTTGCCCAGGACCGGCTGCCCATAACCCGCGAAAGTCAAGGCCGTCGCATACCATTTCGGCTTGCCGGGCGTGACGGCTTCCGGCGCATTGACATAGGGCAAGGCCATCTCGTCCGGCTCACCGGTGCATCCGCTGGCCAGGGCGAGCGACGCGATCATCGCCTTCATCATCGCCCTTCGGTCGATGAGCGGCCCAGGCGCCGCAAACGAAGCTTCGACAGCCCTGAAAACGAGCCCCGACGGCTCCTCAATGCCCCTGGTCCGGTGGAGGTCGGTCGGCTTGCCTTGACGTCCCTCTCGCCGTTCCATTGGGTCACCGGTGACAGATGTTGCAGTTGTCGAGCTTGGACGGCTGCAGCCCGTAAGCTTTCACCATCAGCGCGCCGTAGAGCCGGTGTTCTTCGGGCTGGCTGTCCCACTCGGACCAGTCCATGCGCGTGATGTCGGAAGGCGGGCGCAGATGCGGCGCGGGATTCCTGTGGCACTCGAGGCACCATTTCATCTGGAAGGGCTGGGCACGCGCCATCAAGGGCATCTGGTCCACGCGTCCGTGGCAAGTGACGCATGGCACGCCGCGGGCCAGATGGATCGAATGATTGAAATAGACATAGTCCGGAACCCGCGCGACCCGGCGCCACTCCAGCGGCCTATTGTTAGCGAGGCTGTCGCGCACGGGCGCCAGCATCGCCGCGTTCGTCCAGATCTGCGAGTGGCAGGTCATGCAGATGTGCGTCGCCGGAAGTCCTGCCTCCGCGCTCGATTCCACGGAGGTGTGGCAGTAGCGGCAGTCTATGCCCAGGCCGCCGACATGGTGCTCGTGACTGAAGGGAACGGGTTGATCACGCACCCAGCCGACGAGCGTCTCATAGCTGGAGCTGGCATATCCCGCAGTGAAGAACGTCAACGTCACAAGAAGCAGAAGCATCGCCAAAGCAAACGCCCGCAATCGAGTGTCGGCTGACGCCGTAAATATTTGCGGCATGGCGAAATCCGCCCTCGTCGGATTTCGAATAAATTTCTATGCAGCCGATTGGTTCCACGACATTTCAGGCGCCATAGTCGCAGACATGACGTCGATGTCGTTTTTCAACCTGCAGTACGTACGCGAACTTCAATCCACGTTCTTGGCGAGCCGCGCTCTTCAGTGTCCGCCTATCACCGGCAGAATTTCGCCGGTTATGTAGCTGGAGCAGTGAGAGGAAGCGAGAAAGACGTAGGCCGGCGCAATCTCTTCGGGCTGCGCCGGGCGCTTCATCGGCACCTTGGCCCCGAACTTGGAAACATCCTCGCGCTGCTTGTCGGATGGATTGAGCGGCGTCCACACCGGGCCGGGAGCTACCGCGTTCACCCGGATGCCTTGCTCGATGAGATTTGCCGCAAGCGCGCGCGTGAATGCGTGAATTCCGCCCTTGGTCATCGAATAGTCGATCAGTTCCTTGGAACCCTCGATCCCGGTGACCGACCCCGTATTGACGATCGCCGACCCCGGCGTCATGTGCTCGACCGCGGCGCGTGCCATGTAGAAATAGCCGTAGAGGTTGGTTTTCACCGTCTGGTCGAAATGCTCCGGCGTGAGGTCCTCGAACTCTGCGGCGTGCACTTGGAAGGCCGCGTTATTGACGAGCACGTCGAGGCGGCCGAACTCCTAGACTGTCTGGGTCACCGCCCGCTGGCAATAGTCGATGTCCGAGACATCGCCGGGTATCAGTATGCAGCGGCGGCCTTCCGCTTCGACAGCCTTTTTCGTCTCTGCCGCGTCCTGGTGTTCGTCGAGATAGGAAATCGCTATGTCGGCCCCTTCCCGCGCGAACAGCACCGCGACCGCCCGTCCTATCCCCGAGTCGCCTCCGGTTATCAAAGCCGCCTTTCCTTCGAGCTTCCTGGACCCAAGATAGTATGGCGCGTTGTACATCGGCGCCGGTTCGAGCTTTGCCTCCTCTCCCGGCTTTTGCTGGTGCTGCCTGGGAAAGGGCGGCTCCGGGTATCGCCTCGCGCCGGCCTGCATGGCGCCTTCCTGGGCCTTGTCCTTGCCTTGCCTGTCCGCCGCGGCCACCTGGCCTTGTATGGCTTGCTGCCGCTCGACCGCGGCTTTCGTTCCGTGTTTGCTGGCCATGTTGCACCTCTTCGCCGACCGAGCCTCTGGCGGGAAGCCGTCTCCGAAACTTCCCCAAGGCGGACCTTTACTAACCGCGCCCACGAAAGAACGTTCCGTCTTTCGCGGGCGGGCAGCGAAGGGGAAAGGGCCGAGCGAAACGCCGACGTACCGGACCGGATCTCAGTTACTTCGCCGGCTGGCTCGCTTCGCCAACGGAACCGCAAACCACAAGGAATAGAGCAGCGCACACAGCGCCAAAGCCCCGACGGCAGCGGTCTGGACGTGCCCGGTTGCCCGCTCCAGCGCGACATAGAAGCCGCTTCCTATGCCGACGCCCAGCGGAACCAGCGCGGCCAGAACCATCACGCTGGCCTTCTTGTGGAACTCCTCGCTGTCTTGCCCCGCTTCCACGAGCCTGTGATACGTGGCAGGCATCATCAGAATGATTACCGACACCGCCACCGAAACGAGGCCGACGACGTGGACCTTCTGCGATAGCGGCGGCAGCCTGGCGAAGCCATCCATCAGTGTGGCGACCAGCGCAAAGCCAAGCAGTGTCTGGGCTCCGGGCAGAATGACCCTGGCTTCGGTCAAGACATGATGCACTTTCGTGGAAACTGACGTCGGCTGGCTGGCCATGGGACGTTCCTTTCGATGCGAGAGAGCCCGCGGCCCCATCCACGCCGCCGCCGCTGCCACCAGCACGACAAGGCCTGTGGCGACGGCGGGGCGCGGCCCGAGGACTGGAGTCAGCGCCACCCCCACGTCTGCGGACAGCGCAAGACAGAACGGGACGAGCGCAACGGCGACAGCCCTGGTCACCATCCGGTGCAGGCCGGGAGCGTCGCTGCCTTGATAGACTATCTGGTGCTCGCTGCAGGGCATCAAGAGCACTGCGAAGGCAATGATGAGCAGCGCCAGCGACAGTATCTTCAGGTCCTGCGCTTCGAACGGCAAATGTTCGTAACCAGGCTCAAGGAAGGAGCGAAATCCAAAACCGATCAAGACCTGGGTGCCCAGGACCAGGATGCGGCATTCGTCCAGTGCATTCTGGATTTTCGCTTTGAACTCGGTCATTCCCAGTCCTCAGCGCCGTTGCCGCGTGGTGGCACGAGCGGCGCGGTCCTCCAGCGTTCAAATCAAATGCAGGAGTTTAGGGGACATCCAACGGGAAGATAAAGCCGGACTTCCAGCCAAGACCGCGGGTGGCGCCTGGTTGCCGGCGCTTGCGGCGCATGTCGCCGAGCGGGGTGCTCTACTGTTCGCTCTTGGGCTCCAGCGCTTTGCGCATGGTCTTGACGGCGTCAGCAGACACCGGCGGCGCCGCATTGCCCCAGGCGGCGCGGACATAGCTCACCACCGCAGCCACCTGCTCGTCCGACAGTTTCCAGTTGAAGGATGGCATCGACATCGCGTTTGGGTCCTGCGATGTCCACGCACCACGACCGCCTTCGAGAACCAGCCGTATCATGCTGCTCGGGTCCTGCGCATGCACCATCGTGCCTCCCTTCAAGGCAGGGAACAAGCCGGGCACACCCTCGCCCCGGATCTGATGGCACGCGGAACACTGGTCGTAGTAGATGGCCTCGCCCTGGCTTGAGATCCCGTGATCCGCGGTCGCCTTCTCGGGCGTGCCGGCCTGGCTCGGAAGCGATTTCAGATATTCGGCCATCGCCCGCAGATCGGACTCCTCCATTTTCGAGGTCGAGACCGAAACCACTTCCGACATGGGCCCGTAGGCAAGCGTGCGCTCGGTGTGGCCGGTCTTGAGAAAACGGACGATGTCGTCCACGCTCCATCCGCCAAGGCCGCTCCCCATGTCCCCCGTCAGGTTGGGCGCGAACCAGTTCTGGATTTGAGACCCCTGATAGCGCTCCGATTCCTTCACTGCGCCGAAGACGTTCTTCGGGCTGTGGCAGGCGCCGCAATGACCGAGCCCCTCGACCAGATAGGCGCCGCGGTTCCATTCCGCCGATTTTGCCGGGTCCGGTTGGAAGGTCCCGGGCCGGAAGAACAAGGTGTTCCACCCGACCATCGCCAGGGAATGGTTCAGCGGCCACACCAAAGTGTTCTCGGGCCGTTTCGACCTTACCGCCGGAAGCGTCAGCAGATAGGCGCGGATGGCGTCGACATCCTCCCGCGTCACCTTGGTGAACCACGGGTAGGGAAACGCCGGATAAAGTCGCGTGCCGTCCTCGGCTATGCCCTCATGCATCGCGCGATAGAACTGATCGTCGGTCCATGCCCCTATCCCCGTGTCGGGGTCGGGAGTGATATTGGGCGAATAGATGGTTCCGAATGGAGTTTCTATCGGGCGGCCCCCCGCGAATGGCTGCCCGCCTTCGGCCGTGTGACATGCAGCGCAGTCGCCAAGGTCCGTCAGGTAGCGGCCACGTTGCTGTTGAGCATATTCGCCAACATGCGCAAGCCCGGCGGTCAGTGAGGCGAGGGCCAGGGCACCGCCTCCGGCGCAAAGGCCGACAAGCGCGAAGATCCTCATGTTTGCACCAGCTGGCCGGGTTGCTTGAGGTACTGGGAGCGGATGGCATTGGCGGCCCAAAGGGTCAGGGCCGTGACGGTGCCGGTGGGATTGTAGCCGCTGTTGTGCGGAAACGCGCTCGCGCCCACGACGAACAGATTGGGCACGTCCCAGTGTTGCAGATAGCGGTTCACCACGCTTTCCTGCGGCGTGGCACCCATGATGGCGCCGCCGGTATTGTGCGTGGTCTGGTATTCCGTGATGTCGTAATGCGGACCCCGCGGCGACTTCTTGAACTCGCGCGGCTTCATCGCCTTGGCGATGTCCACCATCTTGCCGACTTCGAAATCCTGCAGCGTCCGCTCGTTGTCCTGAAAATCGAAGGTCATGCGCATCAGCGGCCGGCCGTGGACGTCGCGATAGGTCGGGTCGAGGTCGAGCCGGTTTGCCTTGTGCGGCATCACGGCCCCCATGAGGGAAATCGACATGGAGGTCAGGTAGTTCTTGACGAACGCCTGCTTCCACTTGGCGCCCCATTTCGGGGTGCCCTCGGGCAGCAACTCCGTTTCGATCGGCCGGCCGGTCGTGACATAGCCTGCAATATACCCGCCATGGATGAAGCCCAGGCCCGTATGGTCGAAGTTGTCGCCGTTCCAGTCGTCGACGATCACGCCCAGCGCGCCGGCGCCGATGAAGGGATTGAGCAGCTTGTCGTCGAAGAAGATGTCGACCGAGGGGTTCATCTGGTAGCAGTAGTTCTTGCCCAGAGCGCCCTTGCCTGTGGCAGGATCGTAGATCTCGCCAATGCCCGAAACCATCAGCATCCGGACGTTGTGGGTGATGTAGGCACACAGGATCACCAGGTCTGCCGGCTGTTCGAATTCCTGCCCGCTGGCGTCGACATACGTCACGCCGGTGGCGTGCTTTCCGCTTCGATCGAGATTGATCCTGAGCACCTCGCTTTCGGTCCGAAGCGTGAAATTATGCTTGTGCATCAGCACCGGCAGGATGGTCGTCTGCGCGCTTGCCTTGGAGTAGTTGCCGCAGCCGAACTTCTCGCAGAAGCCGCAATAGGTGCAGGGGGCAAGGCGGACGCCGAGCGGATTGGTGTAGGCGACAGAAAGGTTGCCGGAGGGGCATGGAAAGGGGTGCAGCCCCAGGGAAGAGGCCGCCTCGCCAAACAGCGTCGGCCCGTAGGTCTGCTCCATCGGCGGCGTCGGATAAGGCTGCGAGCGACTGCCCTCGAACGGATTGCCGCCGGCCTGTTTTTGTCCTCGAACGTTGCCCGCCTGTCCCGATATGCCGCAAAGCTCGTCGAATTGCGTGTAATAGGGCTCGAGTTCTTCATAGGTGACGCCCCAGTCTTGGATCGTCATCTCGTCCGGGACCATCTGGGCCCCGTACCGGGCGATCGTCTGCGACCTTATCTGGAAGTCGTAGGGCAAGAATCGGAACGCCTGGCCGTTCCAGTGCAGGATCGAGCCGCCAACGCCCGTTCCCGGCAGGAACGACCCGAGCCGCCGCATCGGAAGGGCGGTCTGGTCCGGCGAGTTGCGGAAAGTGATCGTTTCGCGAGCGGGCTGTTCGAACAGATGCTCGCGGTAGCGATAGCGCAGTTCGTCCTGAATGAAGGTTGGTGCGAAATCGGTGGCGGTGTCGCGCCAACTGCCGCGTTCGAGGGCCAGCACGTCCAGCCCGCTGTCGGTCAGCTGATGCGCCATCAGCGCGCCGGTCCAGCCGAACCCGATCAGAACCGCGTCGACGGATGGAAGCTTGCGCGCCATCGCCTCACCCCTTCCCGTTCCAGGCGGGCCGGCCCCTGATGCCTACCGGGGGCTGATCATAGCGCTGGCCGTGTCGGCCAACCCAGTCGCGGTAGTTGTACCGAGCGCCGGGAAAGCCCAGCATCTTCCAGCCGGCCATGTCCCGGTTTCCGCTGTAGATCGGATCGGAAAACATGCCTTCCTTGGTGTTCATCAGCAGCATCTTGAAGAAGGTCTTGGCGTCGACATTGGCAAGCTCAAGCTTGCCGCCTTCAATATCCTTGAGCAGCGCGTCCTGTTGTTCGGCGGTAAGATCGGCGAAGCGCTTGCCTGATGAGCTACCGACATGCTCATCGATCGCCTTGACGGCGGCGCGATAGAGGGCGGCCGGGGTGAAGCGCGACTGAAAACCTTGCGTGTCCTGCCCCTTTTCCCACGGACCAGACATGTACCAACCCTCGGCGCGCCCGAACGCGCCGGCCAGCTGGTGGTCGATGAACAGCGTCACGCCGCAGGCGCGGGCGCCAGCCCCCAGTTCGTCCTCCGGAATTAGCCGTTCCGTCGCCGCATCGACGAAGGCGACCTCTTCCGGCGTGAAATAGAGATAGTCCGAAGAAGGGTTTGGGTTCGGCAAATCCGCCTGCTGCGGAACCCACGGCCTCTCACCCTTGATCTCGCGGGCCTGGGTGGGCCCGCCCCAGACGACGACGCTGGAGGCGCCGGCCAGAAAAGTGCGACGGTTGAAGCTACTTTTCATGGCCACCTCACTTGGAGCCAGAGCCTGGAAGGGTCGGCATCTAACGATCCCCTGCGAACAAGGTTCCGTCACGTCGAGGTGCCTTCCCGTTCGGGGAACTGCTCCGCGACGTGGACTGCGAAGACGAAGAAGACACGGCTGGCCGCCTTGCCAGACAGCCAGCCGCCCTCGCTTCTTGCTTACGCTCTAAGCTCTACCTTATCGCTCAATCGTTGGTGCTCGACTTGTTCTTCTTGTGATGATGATGGTTGTGTCCGCCGCCGGGATTTTTGACGACGACCTTGTTTCCGTTTCCGTTGTTGTTGCCGTTTCCGGATCCGGCGTTGTTGTTTCCGTTATTTCCGCCGTTGTTATTACCGGTATTGTTGTTGCCGTTTCCGTTTCCGTTGTTGTTCCCAGAATTGTGGTTGCCGTTGCCAACGCCATTGCCGTTACCGGCATTGTTGTTGCCGTTGTTATTTCCGTTGTTCGACCCCGTGTTGTTATTGCCGTTATTGTTGCCGTTGTTGTTGCCGGTGTTGCCATTGCCATTGCCGTTCCCGTTGTTGGAACCGCCCTGGCTGGTGCCGCCGCCGCCACCACCGCCACCGGTGGCATAGCCTTCGGCCGCGAAAGCCGTCATGGCGATCACCGCAATCGAGGCAAGGAGGAGCTTCTTCATGGCAAATTCCTTTCGTTGACTGTGAACATCAATCGATGTGGATGGTTCTACGGCCGTCCCGCCCATCGGGTGAGTACTCTCACAGTATTTTAGTGTTAACGATTGGTTAACCATGAGCAATTCGGGGATATTACCCATCGAGGCGTGGGCAAAACCGCGTCCGTCCGGCAATATTTGAGGCTCGCGAGGGCAAACCCCCACCGCTGTGTCGGACCACTCACCCACGAGCGGCGGCACCGCAGTGCCACCGGTGCGCATGCCGAGCAGCGCGCACCAATCAGCTCTATTTTCGGGTGGCACGCCCTTCCGGCTTCTTTCCGTCGACCGCCTTGTCGGAAGGCACGCGTTCGGTCACGACCAGAACGATCGGCTGCGGGCACCCAGCCACGACGGAGGTTGCTGTATGGCCGAAGGAAAGTTCCGGGCCGGGCCGCTGCGCAGCCCCCATGACCACCAGAGAAGCCTGCTTCGCCTCCCGGCAGATAACCTTGTCGGCGTTGGCGTGCATTCGGATCGCGGTCTGGACAGGCACGTCGTAGCGGTTTGCGAGTTCCACGATTTCCTTCAGCACCGCTTCTTCCCGCCATCGCGACATCCATGGCCGCCGAGCACTTTCCCTTCCCTGTCGGGCGACATGGAGCGCCCTCACCTTTGCCTTGCAAGGCCGGGCCAGCGCCAAAGCCAGGTCCGCCGCTCGGCGCGCCACCTCGGTCCCATTGACCGGGACCAGAATGGTCGACGTGCTGCTGAGGCGCGGCATTCCGGTGCCGGTGCCTTGCAGCACGAGGCATAACCCGCCTTCGAACCCGGCGACGATGTCGCCCAGACCTGGGGCGAATGCCGCCTCTTCGTCCCGTGCGCCAGCCAGCCCCACGAAAAGCATGTCATAGCCTTTGCGGGCCTCGTCCGCGACGGTCTCGGGAGTAACCGGGCTCTCGTCGCGAGCTGTCAGATGCACCTCTTCAATGGCGGTGCCCTCGCCCTTCTGCACGGCGTCGGCGCTTGTCTTGGCTGCCCGCTTCAGCTGTCTCACGTGCTCTTCCGGCCGTATTCGTTCGGACGCCGCCGCCGTGGGGCGCTTGCCCTGTCGCAGGAGCGTGATCGGCATGCCGCTGCTGCCTCCAAGTATCCCTGCCAGGCGTGCGGTGAACTTTCCCACGGCGCTGTCGTCAACGATGACCAGCAAGCGCTCCAGCCTGGCAACGAGGCCGCGCTCGTCCAAGGCTTCGCGGTCGATGCGCTCCTTCTCCTCCTGCGTCATCGGCAGCCGCCGCAGCGCCCAGCGCAGCATTGGCGGCATCGCCAGCGTCGTGCAGATCGCCATGGTGACGATCATGGTGAAAAGGGTGTGCGACAGGATGTTCATCGACAGGCCGATGCTCGCCACGATGACCTCGGTCGAGCCGCGTGCGTTCATGGCGCAGCCCACGGCCATCGCTTCCTTTCCCGACATGCCGACGAGCTTTCCACCCAGGAAAGCACCGCTGAACTTGCCGATGCTGGCGATCGCGATCAGAACTACGGTAAGCATTGCGAGTGTGGGGTCCGCAAGCACGGTAAGGTCTGCCGACAGCCCGGCCACTCCGAAAAACACCGGCATGAACAATGCGGTGATCACGCCGCGCAATTCCGCTTCGATGTGGCCCGAAAGGATCGGCGATTCACCGATCAGGACGCCCGCCACGAATGCGCCAAGCACCGTGTGCACGCCGATCAGGTTGGTGGTCCAGGCCATGATGCCGGTGATGACGAGGATCACGGTTATCACGGCGAATTCGCTCTGGAACGTGTCGTTGCTCCAGCGGATCATCGAAAACACCAGGCGTCGCCCAACCGTGAAGCTGAGGACCATGAACGCGGCCACCGCCGCTATCGTGGCCAGCAAGCTCAGGGGCTGGACCGTGCCATGGGTCGCAATGGCAAAGGTTACCGCTATGGTGAGCCAGCCGATGGTGTCCTCGAGAACCGCCGAGGAAACGATTATCTGCCCCAGGTTCCGCCGCATGAAGTTCATCTCGCGCACCACCATCGCCACTACTTTCACCGATGAGATCGAAAGTGCCGTGCCAAGGAACAGTCCGGCAACCAGGCGCTGGTCCGGGTTCGGCAGGAGCGAGGGGGGCAAGAACGACGCAAACGCCACGCCGAGAACAAAGGGGATCACGATGCCCGCGGCGGAGATCGACAGGCACGAGGCCCCGACCTTGCGCACCAGCTTCAGGTCGGTTTCCATGCCGGTCAGCATCAGCAGCAGCAGGATCCCGAGCTGGGCCACCGCCTCGATCATGGTCTTCTGATGCGCATCGAGCGGGAATATGAAGTGCTGAACAGAAGGGAACAGCCAGCCGAACAGCGACGGCCCGAGCAGGATGCCGCCGATCAACTGGCCAACGATCGCCGGCTGGTCGAAGCGCTGGAAAATCTCGCCCAGCCCCCGGCCCACCAGCAGCAGGAGGACGATTGCAAGAACGAAGGTTCCCTCGCTGGAACCCGCGAAGCCCACGGGCGCTTCGGCCGCTGCGGCCGCTCCCGCAGGCACGACCGTAAGAAGCAGAGATACCGCGCAGACCGCGTTGCGGCGTTGCTGACGAAGTTGTTTGTCTTCGATTGGCATGCGCGGCACTACTCAGGCACCCGGTCGCGGTCGTCTTTCGATCACGCCGTCGAAAAGCCGGCTCTGCCAGTCGGGTCGAGCAAAACGGGAAACGCGGCTTGCGCTCCCGTTGCTGCTCGTCTGAACAAATGCGTGCGGCCTAGCGTTTCCACCGGCCCTCATATTTGAATTGCGGCGCCGCCTTGAGCTGGTCTTTCGTGGCGTTCATTGTCGCCACCCATTTCTTGTTGTTTTCCTGATAGTCGATTTTCACCGCGCTCGGGCTGACCGCCACATAATGTTCCCCCATGCCCAGAAAGCCGCCCACCGACATGATGTATGCGGCAAGGGTGTTGTTCGACAAAACCAGATCCTTGATTTCGCCGACCGTCTCGTTCTGGTTATTGGTGACGTTCAGGCCAATCAGGTTGTAGCTAAGAATATCCGTCGGCTGGACGGTGACGAAATCCCCCGCAACATTGGCTTCGGGGGTCTGCGCCTGCCCGATACCCATCAGCGCAGCAGTGGCAGCGATTGCAATGATTGCTCTACGCATGGTCCTGTCCTCGCTCGATCATATCGCCCAAAAACACTCCAGCCGCCGCTTTGTTCCTTGGGGCCTCAGAGCCGGCGCTCGATGAGCCCCGCTATAGAGCGGTACCGGTGAATTCAGTGTCCGAGCAAAGGATCTTGCCGATCATCTCGGCCACGCCGGCACCCCGGGCGGCCGTTGTCGTGTGGCTGGCCGTTTCGATGACTGCCGGAAGCGCGTTGGCAACCGCCACACTGTAGCCGACCGAGCGAAGGAACATGTGGTCGTTTTCCGCGTCGCCGATGCCCACAACGTCCTGCGGCAAAAGCTCGAGCTCCTCGAGCGCCGCGGCCAGCCCGGTCGCCTTGTTGATGCCGGTGGGCAGCACCATGACGGCGCCCTTGTTGAATATGATCTCGAGTTCCAGTCCCAGTTGTTTGATCTCTTCCAGGACTATCGTTTCATTGGGAACCAACGTGGCCACTATTGTTCGCCCGACATACAGCGGCGCCACGCCTCTCTGGCGCAGGCGTTCGACAAAGATCGGCGGTGGCGGCGGGGATAGCAGGCGTGCGTTTTCGGTGTCGGGCGCATAAAGCAGCGCGCCGTTTTCCGCGACGATCCTGTCGAAAATCGCATGCGCTGGAAAGGTTAGCTTCAGGTCCGGCAGTTCACGCCCGGTCACCAGGATCAGCTTCCGCCCGGAATTCTTGAACCTCGTCAGCGCCTCGAACGCCTCTGCCGATACTGAGCCTTCATCGGCAAGGGTTTCGTCGTAGTCCGTGGCAAGAGCTAAGGCTTTCATTGTGCGTCGTTCCGTTGCTGGTGTTTCGTCTAACCGGCGAAGCTCGGCTTTCGTTCCCCGATCGACGAGACACTCGCGCCGAGCCACGAACTTGGAACCATTCGAGGCAGTAATCGATTTCAGCACCATGACATGGAGCATGTGGGCGACGAGAGACGAGTGATGAGGATTGCGCAGGTCGCGCCACTTGCGGAGAGCGTTCCGCCCCGGCTTTATGGCGGAACCGAGCGGATAGTTTCGTATCTCGCGGACGGCCTGGTCGACCTCGGCCATGAGGTTACGCTGTTTGCAAGCGGAGATTCCGTCACCCGCGCCAGCTTGGTCGCCACCCGCGACTGCGCCCTGCGGCTTGATCCGCATCCCCACACATCGTCGATCGCGGCTCATTTCACGATGCTCGACGAGGTGCGGAAGCGGGCGTCGGAATTCGACATCATACACTTTCATCTGAGCCATTTCCTGCACTTCCCGTTTTTCGAAAAGATGGCGCACAAGACGGTGACGACCCCTCATGGCCGCCTCGACTACCGCGACCTTCCCGACGCCTACAGGCGGTGGAACGAATTCCCGATGATTTCGATCTCGGACAGTCAGAGAAAGCCCCTTGCCGAAGCCAGATGGCTTGCCACCATCCACCACGGCCTGCCCTACAGCGGCCAGCCGGTCTGGAACGGCTCCGGGGGATACTTGGCGTTTCTCGGGCGCATTGCCCGCGACAAGCGGCCGGACAGGGCAATCGAGATCGCGCGCAGGACTGGCTATCGCCTCAAGATCGCCGCGAAAATCGGCAGGGATGACAGGGCGTATTTCCACGAGACGATCGAACCACTGATCGATGGCGAGAATGTCGAATTCGTGGGCGAGATCGGCGAGGCCGAAAAGGTGGAATTCCTCGGCAACGCCGCGGCTTTGCTCTTTCCCATCGACTGGCCGGAACCTTTCGGGCTCGTGGTCATCGAAGCCATGGCGGTGGGAACGCCGGTGGTGGCCTGGAACCAGGGTGCAATGGAGGAGATCATCGACGAGGGTGTGACCGGGGCTGTCGTTGACAGCACGGAAGCCGCGGTGGAAGCTGTCCATCGTGTCGCAAAGCTTGACCGCTCGCAAGTTCGCGCGGCGTTCGAACAACGCTTTGGCGCCGACCGAATGGTCAGGCAATATGTCGACGCCTACACTCGTCTGCTGGACTTTTAGGGTCCCTTCCCCCGGTCCGAAGGCAGGATGATCCGAGCTATGGGAAAGTCATCATGGCAGAACTCGACGAACGCCAGCTCGATCCGGCAGTCGCACTTGCTGCAATTGACAAGATGCCGCCGCGAAACCCACTCAAGCAGTTTGCCTTGAAACACGGCGATTGTTTCATTGTCACCAATGACCGGGGCGACATCCGTGGGCGGGGCGATGGCCTGTTCCGCGACGACACGCGCGTCCTTTCGCTGCTCTGCCTTACCATCGGCGACAAGGAGCCGACCCTGCTTGGGGCGTCGCTCAGCCAGGACAACATTATCTTCAACGCCAACTTGACCAACATGCCGCTGGAGGTCGAGCCGGATTCCAGCATGCCGCAGGGCGTGATCCATATCGAGCGCTCGCGATTGATCTGGCAGGATCGGCTGTTCGAACGGATCCGGCTGGCGAATTACGGCGACCGCACCGTGCAGGTTCCCATGGAACTGGAGTTCGACGCAGACTTCCGCGACATGTTCGAAGTCCGCGGAAGCAGGCGCCTGAAGCGCGGGAAAATCAGCGCCAGCAAGACATCGAGAGAAACTGTTGCCCTCTGCTACGAAGGGCTGGACGGCCTGGTTCGGCAATCGGTCATCTCGTTCTCCGAGCGCCCGCGCGAGCTGAGCACCTCGCGCGCGGAATTCCGCCTGTCTGTGCCGCGGCACGGTGCACACACGCTGTTCTTGGAAGTCGGTGCCGAGCAGATCGAGCTTCCCAGCCGCGAACGTTATCGGTCAGCGGCGGCGCGAGCGCGCTGGCAAATGCGCTCCAAGCGCCGGCACGGCGCAACCCTTTACAGTTCGGGCCGGGTTTTCAACGACTGGATGTCGCGGGCGCGCGCCGACATCGCCTTGCTCACCACCGAATTGCCCACGGGCCCATACCCATATGCGGGCATTCCCTGGTTCTCCACCGCCTTCGGGCGGGACGGCGTCATTTCCTCACTGCAGATGCTGTGGCTGAATCCCGGGCTCGCGAAAGGCGTGCTCGCCTTTCTGGCGCAGCACCAGGCGACGGAGACGCTGCCGTTCAGCGACTCCCAGCCCGGCAAGATCCTGCACGAAACCCGCAAGGGCGAGATGGCGGCGCTGCGCGAGCTTCCCTTCGGCCGGTATTACGGCGGCGTCGACACCACGCCGCTCTACATCTACCTGGCCAGCGCCTACGCCCGACGGACCGGCGACATGGAGTTCATCGACAGCATCTGGCCATCCCTGCGCGCGGCAGCCGGCTGGATCGACTCCGTCGGCGCCCTCCACGAGCACGGCTTCATCGCCTATCAGCGCGCCGCCGAATCCGGCCTTTTCAACCAGGGTTGGAAGGACAGCTTCGATGCGGTTTTTCATGCGGACGGCTCGATGCCGAAGGGGCCCATAGCGCTGATCGAGGTCCAGGGCTACGTCTTTGCGGCCTATCGCGGGCTGGCGGAACTTGCGACTCGCCGCGGCGAGCTTGCGCTTGCGGACCACTGGACGGAACGTGCCGAACGCATGCGCGAGTCCGTGGAACGCTATTTCTGGATGGCCGAGGATGGCTTCTACGCCATAGCGCTGGACGGCGATGGCAGGCAGTGTCAGGTGCGTGCCTCGAATGCCGGCCACCTGCTCTATGTGGAGCTTCCGGCTCCGGAACGTGCCCGCATACTGGTCGACCAGTTGCTCACGGCACAATTCCACACCGGATGGGGGATCCGAACCCTTGCCGACGACGAAGTGCCGTTCAATCCGATGTCGTATCACAATGGCTCAATATGGCCGCATGACACCGCCATATGCGGGGCCGGAATGGCTCGCTATGGAATGCGCGACGGCGTGGTCAGGCTGATGAGCGGCACGTTCGAAGCCGCCGTGCATTTCAACATGCGCCTGCCCGAGCTGTTTTGCGGCTTCACGCGAGCCCCCGGCGAAGCCCCGGTGGCCTATCCCGTTGCCTGCCTGCCGCAGGCCTGGTCTTCCGGTTCTGCATTCATGCTCATGCAGGCCTGCCTTGGGCTGGAAATCGACGGGTTCGAGGGCGAGATCCACGTAAACCGCCCGAGATTGCCCATCGGCATCGACCGGCTGTCGGTCAGGCGCCTGAGCGTAGGAGACGTTCGGGTCGACCTTCACTTCCAGCGGGTCGGCGATCGCGTCGCGGCCTTCCTCGACTCCCGCGACGAAGGACTGGCGACCCTGGTGGTGCGCAGCTGAAAAATTCGGAGGCTGGCTGGAACCCCTGGGGCCGCGGAGAGTTCGCTACCAGAGCGGGCTGAGACCGTTCGAGACATTTGCAAACGCCACGAGCGGTATGACTATTGAAACAGCATTTCTAGCCGTCATGGGGCTGGCAGCCGCGGCTCTTTGCATTTCGGTTGCAGCGATCTGGACGTCCTTCGCCGCCATGCGCAATCTCCCCGCGCTGCGGGCCGGGCCGCCAAATAGGCCGCTCGACGAGGCTCCGCATCAGTTGCTGCCCGAATTCGAACAGAACAATCGAGGGGCAGACGCTCCTCTCGTGACCTGGTCGCCGGAAATGATGCGGCAGGTGATAGACCGCGAACTGCCCGGCGCGGAGATCATTCTCGTTTCCAACCGGGAACCCTACATCCACAATCTGAACGACGGGAAGGTTGAGCTCTGCATTCCGGCAAGCGGGCTCGTGTCGGCGTTGGAGCCTGTCATGCGCGCCTGTTCGGGAACCTGGATTGCACATGGAGGTGGCTCCGCTGACCACCTCGTGGTCGATGAGCATGACCGGGTTCAGGTCCCTCCCGGCCGGCCGGCCTACACGCTCAGCCGCATCTGGCTGAGCGAGGAGGAACAGGAGGGCTACTATTTCGGCTTTGCCAACGAGGGGCTCTGGCCACTCTGCCACATCGCCTTTACCAGGCCCATCTTCCGCGAATCCGACTGGGAGGCATACAAGGCGGTCAACCAGAAATTCGCCGACCGGATCGTGAAGGAGGCAACCAGTTCGGCTCCAGTGGTGCTGGTTCAGGACTATCACTTTGCCCTTCTGCCGCGCATGATCCGGAATGCGCTGCCGGATGCGACCATCATCACCTTCTGGCATATCCCCTGGCCGAATTCCGAGGTCTTCGGCATCTGCCCCTGGCGCGAGCAGATCCTTGACGGGCTGCTCGGCAGTTCCATCGTGGGTTTCCACATCCAGTTCCACTGCAACAATTTCACCGACAGCGTCGACCGCTTTCTGGAAAGCAGGATCGATCGCGAGCATTCGGCAATCTGCTACGGGGGCCAGAGCACGCTGGTGCACCCCTACCCCATCTCCATAGAATGGCCGCCGACGACGCTGGAAGACCTGCCTTCCGTGGAGGAGTGCAGGGAAAAGCTGATCAGCCGGTTCGGCCTCTCTCCGGAAACGAAGCTGCTCGTGGGGGTCGAGCGCATGGACTACACGAAGGGCATCATCGACCGCTTCCACGCCCTCGAACAATTGTTCCTGCGCCATCCGGAATGGATCGGCCGGGTCGCGTTTCTTCAGATCGCGGCGCCAAGCCGCGGTGTTTTGACGGCCTACAAGCACCTCCACGAAGAGTGCCTCGCCTTCGTGGAAGCGTTCAACGAGCGCTTCGGCAATGAAACCTACCGCCCGATCCTCTTCCTGGACGAGCACAACAACCAGTCCGATGTCTACACCGCCTATCGTGCAGCCGACGCCTGCGTAGTGAGCAGCCTGCATGACGGCATGAATCTGGTGGCGAAGGAGTTCGTCGCTTCCCGCGACGACGAACAGGGCGTGCTGATCCTCAGCACCTTCGCAGGCGCCTCGCAGGAACTTCTCGACGCGCTGATAGTCAACCCCTTCGATCCCACCGCAATGGGCGAAACAATGCTGCGTGCGATAACCATGCCGCAGGACGAACAGCGCGAACGCATGACGCGGTTGCGCGACGTCGTCCGCACCAACAACGTCTATCGCTGGGCTGGCACCATGCTGCAGGACGCGGCGCGCCTGCGCAAGCGCCGTGCGCCCGAGGCCGAAAACGTCGCGCCCGAGTTGAAACCCTTCGCGCCGCCGCCACTTCTAAAACGCCTGCTGTCGGGAAATCGGCGCCCAAAGGGCCGGGAAGCCGCTCGCCGCACCGGCTCAAACCATCGATCATGGCTCTGAGCAGGCCCGGGACTTCGCGGGTGCGGGTAGAGCGGCAACTGCCCTTCGATGTGCCGGAGCCGTAAAGTACAAAGCGGGCAATGAGGGAGATGGCGATGCAGACGGTGACGGGACTTTTCATTACCAACCGCGCGGCTCGCTCGGCTGTAAATAGTCTCGAAGAAGAAGGGATCGCGAGTTCCGATATTGCATATGTCGGGCGCGAGGAACCTGAGGCCGACGCGCACAGCGACGTGGCCACGGGCGCGGGTGCCGGCGCCGGCGCTGTCGCCGGCGGTGCAGGCGGCCTGCTGGCCGGTCTGGGAATAGTGGCCATACCCGGCGTTGGCCCTGTTGTCGCGGCAGGCTGGCTTGCCGCGACGCTCGCGGGCGCTGCCGCAGGTGCGGTGGTCGGCGGCGTAGCCGGCCGTCTGGTCGCAGCTCTCGTGGATGGAGGCATCGATAAGGATGACGCCGGCGTCTATGCCGAAGGAATTCGCCGCGGCGGAGCGATCGTGAGCGTTACCGGGGTCCAGGAAAAGCATGCCGAGGCGGTCAGGTTGATACTGGTATCGAACGGCGCGGTCGACCTGCAGAACCAGCGAACGCTTTACGAAGGCGAGGGCTGGAGCCTGACCGACGAAGGCAACTGGGGCCGGGGGGCGGAGCCCAAAAAATAGCAGCCGGAGCTCCTCCCCCGTGCACGGTCCGCCTTTCCTTCGGCCGGCCTGTTACGGGGCATCTTGCGGAATTTGTTTCACGAAATCGGGAACCTCAACAAGCCGCTGGCATTAGCCAACCGGGCAACAATGTCGGCGCGCGCATGCGGGCCGAAGCAGAAAGGCGCCGTTCGGCGGCCAACGATAGAAGGAGAATAGGCGATGGCTGAGAAAAAGCTTGAAGATCTTTTCTACGACACGCTGAAGGACATCTACTACGCAGAACGCAAGATCCTGCGGGCGCTGCCGAAGATGGCCAAGGCCGCCAAGTCTGCCGAGCTGAAGCAGGCATTCCAGAAGCATCTGGAGGAGACCGAGGGCCAGGTCGAGCGGCTTCAGCAGGTATTCGAAATCCTGGGCAAGCGCGCTCAGGGCAAGACCTGCGAGGCGATCGAAGGCATCATCTCGGAGGGCGAGGAGATCGCGGACGAATTCAAGAATACGCCGGCCCTCGATGCCGGGCTCATCTCTTCGGCCCAGGCGGTGGAGCACTACGAGATCACCCGATACGGAACGCTCAAGCGCTGGGCTGCCGAACTCGGAATGAAGGATGCCGAGCGGCTGCTTGACCAGACGCTCGCCGAGGAGGCCAAGACCGACGCGGCATTGACCAAGCTGGCCGAAGCCGGGGCCAACGAACGAGCCCGCGCAGCCGCTTAAAACGGGCCGGAGCAAGCGTTCTGCCGAGGCATTCGGCACGATCGGAAGACAGATGACTCGGCCGTGCCAATCGCACGGCCGAGTTCCTGTTTGGAGCGCTTGATCTGGAGCCGGCGCCACCGCGATGGCGGCGCCTCAGCCGGACTGGCCGTGCCGCCAGCCGCGCCGCCTGGCGATATACTGGTCCAGCGCCTCGGCCAGGGCGTGTTCGTCGGTCACACCTTCCTGAAACACCCGCATCAGATACTTCGCCGCTTCGGAATCCAGCGGCGAGCCGCTCTGCGGCAATTGTTCTCCGCTCTTTGCGAGAACGCGTTTGATCTTCTCCAGATCGGCGCCGGTCAAATACGGGTTGCTTTTAGGCATTGCGGTTTTCCTCGGGCGTGCACTTCTCGTCCCCCAAGGAAGCTGACAATCCTAGAATGGCTGCAACTCCGCGGCCCGTCTACCGCCAATTCGAGAACAAGCGTCGAGTGCCCCTCCCCCTCCTCGGCCGGAGTTTCCCCCGGGCGGCCTCTCGCCCCAGATTGGAACCTTGGACAATCGCGTCTGTTCTCTGCCTGATTGGAGGCATCTGAAGCGCCATGAGCCCTTTTGAGAACGCGTTATCGACAGCCCTCTCGGCCCACATAGGCAAGACCGGCAAGAACGGTGAGGAATACATACGCCATGTTCTGCGCGTGGCGGCTTCCGTGAGCGAGGACGATCAAAAGATTGTCGCCTTGCTCCACGATGTGGTGGAAAAGTCGGAAATCACCCTGCACCAGCTGCGCCAGAAAGGTTTTTCGGCCCGCATAGTCGACGCGGTGGATGCGCTTACGCGCCGGGAAGACGAAGCCTATCTCGATTTCGTGCGACGTGCGGCATCGAACCCATTGGCGCTGCCGGTCAAGATTGCCGATCTGCGGGACAATCTGAGGGCTTGCGAGCATTCCGCCGATGGCGGCGAAAAATACCAGGCCGCGCTGGAAATGCTGGGCGCTGCCGCTGCGCCTCAAAAATGAGGCCGCATGGGAACTCTAGCAGTTGCGTGAGGTTGGATACCGGACATTCGATCAGGAGATCCCCATGCAAGACTTGCTCAAAGTATGCGTTTTGGCGGCAGGCGCCCTGCTGACCCTCCCGCTGACTGCCGTTGCGCAATATGAACACCAGGAATACCAAGGCGGAATACAGGAGCGCCACGGCCGTCCCGAATATCGCGAGCGGGAGTACGACGAAGGATATCGCCGTCATCATCGCCACGGCTGCCACACGGAAGTGACCCGTGAATGGCGGCACAACCATATGGTCACGAAGAAAGTCACTGTGTGCCACCGGCCGTATTGAGGCCGATGAATGAGACCCGAGGCAGCGTCACAGACCAAAGCAGGAGCCGCGAAACGGCTCCTGCTTTCTGGCAACCCGCCTAGCCTATCAGGGTCTCTCGCCTGTCGCGCTCATTTCCCCCCACGCACGCGGCAACGGCCGCAATGAAGGCCCCGATCAGGAGGGACATGGAAGCAACGAGCGACAGTGTCAGCCCGGCCTTGCGTGCGGTATCAGCGGCCTCTTTCGCCTTGGCTTTTGTATCGGCGATGCGTTGCAGAACGGCATTGACCCGGCCCCCTGCGTCCGCCTGCGAGAGGCCCGTCCGGGACCCCACGAGCGTAACCAGATAGGCGCGGTCCTCGGCCGGAATCTCGCCGCTCGTCGCTCCCATCAACAGGATCCTCGTCGCCTCGGCAGTCGCCGCCGCTCGATCTTCCGGGGCGGTCGGCGACGGGTTTGCTGGCCGGAAGAGTGAGTCAACAAAATAGCCCGTCGCATTCTCCGCCGTGCCACCGCCACTGCCGGCAGCCTGGCTGCCTGCCCCGAGGGCCGCGCCGGAAGCGACGGTGGAAGCGGCCTGTACGCCACTGCTCACCGCCGAGGTCAGACCCGAGCCGACGATGAAAGTGATGACCACGGTTGCCAGGGCCCATGCGAGAAAGCCGTGCGCGGTATCGCGAAAGAACACTTCGTCGTCATGCACGCCCACCCATCTGGTGCGCAGCCGGCCGGTCAGATAGCCGCCCAGCGCGGAAGAAAGCCACTGGACGATGATCAGCCACACCGCCGCCGAAACCGCGAAGGTGGTGGCCGACACTCCGCGCATCGACCACGGCGAAATCACGCTCAGTCCGAGGCCAGCTCCCAACAGCATCAGGATCAGGGTTGCCGCAACAGCAGCTATGGCACCGACGATAATCGGGCCCCACGATACGGCCGATGATGACGATTCCACCACCGGATGCCCGGTCTGCACCGTTTCCATCACGATCTCCTATCTCATGAACAGCATGATAAGGATGATGATCGGGATAGGTACGCCAAGAAGCCAAAGAAGAATGCCACGACCCATAATAATCTCTCCTCTGTGCAGATGCTCAATAACACCAATAACTTGGAGCGGTGGTGAAAGTTCCGCCCACGTCTGTACCGCTGTAAATAAGCGGCAATGAACGAGCAGACGCGGATTGACGCCCTGCGCCGTTTTTCGCACCCTGCTGCCTGGCAAATGGGAGGCTTTCATGCGAACCACACTGGCATCAGTGCTGCTGCTGGCATGCGCCACAAGCGCCGCTCAGGCGCTCGACAGTCACGGCGCGGCGGTGGTGGTATCTCCGGTCGCGTCAGCCACGCAAACCGCGTCCGGCCAGCCGATCACATTGCCGCAGAAGAACGTGCAGGTTCTGGTCTCGACCTATGAAATCGCGCCTGGCGCGAAACTGCCGGTGCACAAGCACCCATTCCCGCGCTACGCCTATGTCCAGGCCGGCACGCTGGAAGTGACCAATGTGGAGACCGGCAAGAGCACCACCTATGGGCCCGGCGACTTTGTCGTGGAAATGATCGGACAGTGGCATCGGGGCGCCAATGTCGGCACCGACGAGGTCAAGCTGCTGGTTATTGATCAGGTCGAGGAAGGTACGCAGAACACGATATTACAGCAGTAGTTTCCAGCTTTCCGCCGGGCGCCAGCCCAAAGGCGCCCGGCCCCTCCCCCATCAGCCGGTTCAGGCTGCTTCCAGCCAGCGCGAATGCACCCAGCCGATCTTGTCCTGGGGAGCGCCGGTGCTGAGCGGGTTCACCTCGAACCAGACGCCGTCAGCCCCGATCTGCCGGACTAGTGATCCGTCCTTCAGCATCTCGATCGCGTTGAACGAGACCCCCGGCCCGGCGCGGAGTGTTAGCCCGGTCCCGGACACCACCTTGAACAGGTTATCCGAATCCGAGGATCGCCCGTATAGCTGCGCCCGGAACCGCTCCAGGTTGAAGGCTGGGCCCGGGTCCTGCTTGCGACCGGGCGAGACATCGTCGTGGCCGAGCAGGTTCTGCTCGGGAATGCCGTAATGCTTGACGATCGCCGACGCCGCCAGCAGCGCCGCCTCCATCTGGGCCTGTTCAAAGATTTCCCAGCCATGCATCGTGCTGGGGTCAAAGTTCTTGTGGCGCGCCCGTATCACGCGTTCGTCGGGCACCCGGCCGCCGACCCGGTTTCGCCAGTTGCCCGGCTCGCCGCTCAGCAGCCCCCAGTTCACGATTTCTATGCCGATTGCATACTGGTTCATACCGACAAGGTTTCGCCAGCTTGAGCGGCCGGCGTGCCAGGCAACCGTATTGAACGGCACCATTTGCGTAATGGCTCCGTTGTGATCGATGACCAGATGCGCCGACGCGTCGGACTCCCTGTTCCTGAACCATGAGATCGCACCGTCGGCCGTCCCGCCGGCGGTGTAGTGCATGATCAGATATGACGGCCGGCCGGACCCGAACTGAGCCCCCTTGTTGTTCGTGAGTTCGAACGGCACCAGTCGCCCATTGTCTGCCACCAGACGATGATTTTCATTGACGCGCATTCCACCCTCCCTTTGCCTTCAGGAAACTCTGGCTCCCCAACACTGGCCTAGGTCGCAGATTGCGAGCAGCCAGATGTCACGGCCCTTGCATTTTAACAAGTTGGAAGAGATATTTTCCAGCAATAAAACAGAAGTGGGGGCAAATGCATGTCCAGGACATCTGTATTCGGACTCGGTGCACTTGGCGGAATATTGCCGATCCTTGTAAGCCTGCTGACCGTTGATTTCGCACCACTGCTTGATGGCACCAGCCCCCTTACGCCGGGAAACTACATTGGATATGGCGTAAGAGTATCCATTCTGATATTGCTTGGCGGAATAATAGCTTCACTGAACAATGAAGTTAGAAGCCCGATTGCACTCGTGCAACTTGGCATAGCCGCCCCGGCCCTGATCACCTCATACATCAACGGCGGCGCAAACCAGAACAATATATCCGCGCTTCTTGGCAACAGCATCGTCACGCAGGCCAGAGCGAATGACGCACAGGCAGACGCGCCCGTCCAGTTCGCTGGCGGGTTCATGAGCGACATTGCGGCCGGCTTTTCCATCCGTCTGGATGTGCTCGATGCGGAGCGGCGGCTCCAAGGGACGAAGGCAGACACGCTGTCGCCCGAGGGTGATCCGATCTCCGTCTACCCGCCCACGGAATTGCAGAGCGGCCTTGGCGTCTATTGCACCACACCCATCGGCCGCTTCGGCCCCGGCCCCGAAAATCCCATCGGCGCCCCATGCGAAGTGCCGACGCCTGCCGGGGTCCTTTCAGGCTCCGTTTCAGAATAGGAGGCACCGCCGGGCATCTCATCGCCTGCAAATCCGGGCCTGCGGCGGTGCATCTTCCGAAACGTAACCTGCCTCTGGCGCGAAAGCTGAGGTACTGAGTGGAGCGGACGCTGATGCGATTGAAGCCTGCATTACTCCCCCTACTGAAGCGCCTGCTTGGCGGGGCGCTGCTCGTAAGCAGCTTGGCGCTCGTGGCGTTCCAGCCCCTGCCGGCACATGCCGATGCCGCCGACAGCAGCTCACCTCAGAGCATCTGGGAATGGGGCACGTTGACCGGCGATTGGGGCGGACACCGGAAGGCCCTGAAGGACAAGGGCATCGAGTTCACGATCAACTATATCGGCGAGATCATGAACGTCGTGTCGGGAGGAGTGAGGCGCGGCTCCACCTACGAGGGGCAACTGAACGTCACTACGGATCTCGACCTCGAGCGGCTTCTCGGCTGGAAGGGGATGAAGGCCCAGGCCACAATCTTCCAGATACACGATGTGGATAACCGCAATGTTGAGAGCAATGTCGAGAGCCTGGCCGACCCCAGCAGCATCGATGCGCTGCCGACCACTCGTCTCTTTACCGCATGGATCGAGCGGGATTTCGAAAAATCGGCTTCCTTCCGCATTGGCCAGCTGGCGGCCGACAGCGAATTCATCATAGCTCCGACTGCCGCAGGATTGATCAACAGCACCTTCGGCTGGCCGGCTCTCAACATGGCGGATCTGCCGAGCGGAGGGCCCGCCTATCCCCTTGCCACGCCCGGCGCACGGCTGCTGCTGGGGCAGGACAAGCCCTGGTCGCTCCTCACCGCCATCTTTAGCGGCAATCCGGCCGGCTCGCATTGCACGACCAATCCGCAGGCCTGCGATCGCTATGGCCTGACTTTCAGCTTCAGCGGCGGGGCCTTGATCTTTGCGGAGGCGCGCTACACTGCCGAAAAAACGGATCACGATGCAGGCCAAGCCGCGATCTACAAGCTGGGCGGTTGGTACCATACTGGAGATTTCGCCGACCAACGGTTTGGAACCGATCGCGCCGGCGATGAGATTTCGCTTGCCTTGCCGGGCGTCTCTCCGCTCATGCATCGCGGCAACTGGGGGATCTATGCGGTTGCTGACCAGCCGCTGTGGAGCGCCGGCTCGCGCGACATCAGCGCCTTCCTGCGAGGCGAGGTCGTCCCTGCCGACCGCAACCTGGTTTCCTGGTATGTCGATGGCGGCATCGGGATCAAGGGACCGTTCGAGGCGCGCCCCAAGGACAGTTTGACGGTCGGCCTCGCCTATTCCAGGATCAGCAACGACGCGATTGCGCTCGACCGGGAGAAGGTCGCAGAGCTCGGGGCGGGCCCGATCCGCTCCGGCGAACTGGCGGTGGAGGTCAGCTACATAGCGCAGATCAGCCCCTGGTGGTCGCTCCAGCCGGACTTCCAGTACATCGTCCGGCCCGGCGGTGGAGCTCCCGATCCTGCGAATCCTTCCTCTCGCATACCCAATGCAACCGTGATCGGCCTGCGGACCACGATCAAGTTCTGAGGCCGCGCAAGGGGCAGATGAGACGCAAAAAGAGCCCGCTACCTCGGAGAGAAGACGTTTTGCTTGCAACCGGTGGGTGGGCAGCGCGTTACACTGGAAGGACCAAGGCGCGCACGACAAGGCAAGATGCGGCCGCGAGAACTCGGCTACCCGGAGGGGAACGTCGAGGGTAGCAAAGATTCCCCGACCGAACGACATCGGGCGCACCTCGAAGAATGGAGGTTCCCATGTCAATTGTCACAGGTTCTGAAAGCACCTTCCAGGAAGCTGCAACATATGGCGGACTAGTCGATGCCATCGGCGGCGTAGCGACCATCGTTCTGGCGATAGTCGCCTTGTCCGGCTTGGGCCAGCCCATGCTGGCCGCCGTTGCCACGATCGTCTTCGGCGTGGCCCTGTTGATACAGGGCGGTACCATGCTGACGGAATACACCAAGCTGCTTGGACCGGCTGGCGCCGGCGGCGCGACCGAGGAACTGACGGGAGGCGGCGGCATTTCGGCGCTGTTCCTGGTGGGAGCAGCTGGCATCGTGCTTGGTGTGCTTGCGCTTATCGGCATCTCTTCGGCCACTCTCACGGCTGCGGCGGTCATCGCGTTCGGAGGTGCGCTGCTGTTGAGCAGCAATTCGGTCTGGCATCTTTATCGAGCAAAGCAGGCCCGGTATCGAAGCGGGGCTGCCCGGGAAATCTCGGCGGCCGAGTTCGTGGCCGGTGAAATGGCGGCGGGTTCTGGGGTTCTGCAGTGCCTTTCAGGTCTTGCCGCGATCGTCCTCGGCATTCTTGCGGTGACCGGAACAACCCCCTACGTGCTCACCCTCACGGGCCTCCTCGTTCTCGGGGCCACGGTGCTCATGACCGGCAGCACGCTCAGTGGCACTGTCATGGGCTTCATGGAGCCGAGCGCAAAGGCCAGAGGCGAGTTCCCCGCACGGCCAGGCGCGGCCGAATAGGCAAGCTCAAGCCGAGCTCGCATCGATCAAAGCGGCGCACGGAAACGCCCGTCATCCCTTGCGGAGAACGGCGGGCGTTTGCGGCTGGCCGGAACGAGGCGCTTCGGCCGGTTCAGAGAGAGTTGAAGGGCGGCTCCGTCAGCCGAAGCAACTAGTGAAATTTTGCAGCTCGTTGCAGCAAAGCGTCCCCGACCTCTACAATCCACATCTCGCATATGCAGCGTCTTGCCAGCCGCAATATTCTGACAGAGGACTAAAACCCAAGTGTTTCTGTCTCGTGTTAGCGGGCGCCTGCGATGTTTCACCTTGACAGTGTAAGTTGATGATTTAGAGCCAATTGCCGGGGAATTTTTATTGTGGGGGACGGTCGTTGGGCCATGATAATAACGGTCATCGAGATACGCTAATATTTTGTCTGGTAGTATTGATCTGCGTGGCAGGTGCCATGGCAGTACAACTGCTCTCTCCTAAACTGCGCGATTGGTTCCCAGCCGGCCGACAGATACTCCGAAGCGCAGACTGATAGAACGCGCTTGCCAACCCATTTGGCCATATCGGCCGCATGCATGAGAAGGCCGGAATGTCGGGAAATGATGTGAATTTTATCTGGGTCGGGTCGACCTTGGGTCAAGTGCACGCCGCTTGCCTACGCTCGTTTCAGCGGCACGGCTACAACGTGGTCTTGCATACGTTCGATCCGCCAGCCGACACGCCCGAGGGCGTCAGTATTTTCGACGCCTCGAAACTCATGAGACGCGATGAAATCGTCGCATATCGAGCATCAGGAAGCCTGGCCCTCACCGCCAACATCTACAGGTATCGGATTCTTCGAGAAGGTCTTGGTATCTATGTCGATTGCGATGTTTACTGCCTTCGCCGTTTCCCGGATCATGACTACTTGCTGGGTTGGGAGTCGGATCACACCATCTGCAACGCAGTCATGGCTGCCCCGTCGGACAGCGAGCTGGTCCGCCAACTCAATGCTGCCGCCGGCGACAGGGCCTTTATCCCACCCTGGCGTTCAAAACGTCGCCAGCGCATCATGAGATTTCGCAAGGCTATTGGCATACCTGAAACGCCAGAGCAGATGCCTTGGGGTACGCTTGGCCCCAAACTCCTTACCTACTGCGTCGAATCGCTCGGATTGCACGACGTGGTCCAGCCTATCGACGCCTTCTACCCGCTTCACTTCTCTCATACGCCGCTGCTGAGAGATCCTTCTTTGAAATTAGCCGACCTGGTGACGCCGCGCTCCTTTGCGTTGCATCTGTGCCACTCGCGACTGGATCGCGAAGCTATACCGAAGGGTAGCCCTTTGGACCAACTGGTGAGCTCGCAGCCAAGTGGACACACCATCCGTCCCAGCCTCGTCCTCACCGCAGCGGCGAACCCCCAGCGCGGCAGAGGCTAGAGCGAGATACGCACTCCTTCAAAAGTGGATGCCAAGGCTTGCGAAGAGACCGTGCTGGGTCACGTCGAAGACAAAGCCGCCTTTTCTGTAGTCGGTGTAGATGGCCCGGTAGCCCAGGGCGGTCGATATCGTCTCAGACCAGTTATAGCCCACGGTCGCGAAGCCCTGCGCCGTTATCTTCGAACCGGCACCGAAGCCGCCGACATCGCCGAGCGCGTTGATGAACCAGCGATCATTGATGTCGTAATGCATGGCCAGGCCTACGGTCGGATCGATCCACTGCTTCACGTCCTCGCCGCTGAGCTGTGGCAGGCCGCCGGGGCGCTGGAGATCAATGTTCATCGTCAGACGCTGGTAGCGCGCGCCGACAGTTGCGCTGAGATCCATTTTGGGCACGCCGACAGGCAGCTGGTAGCCAAGCAGGGCCGAAGCCGTCAGCTGTCTTAGATCCAGATCGATCGAGCCGCCGTCGGGGGTCGACTTGTCCTCCGAAAGCTTCACCCACATCAGATCGGCAAGCAGCAGCCAATCATCCTTCCTTGCGCCAAACGAGCCCATGAGGGCTCCGTCGAGATGCCTGAGGGCGTCCAGGGGCGTCACGTTGATGTGGGTTGGCGGCAGGCCCAGAACCCCGACATCGCCGGCGACGCCGGCTGCCCAGCCATAAAGCGTCAGCTGGTAGCGCCATTCCGAAGGGACCGGGGGCGGCGGCGCCGTTTCGAGATCGGCCGCCACGACAGGAGAGGTGAAGATCGTCAGCGAAGTCAGGCATGCACGGCCAATCGCTTTCATGTCGGTCCTCGTTCGGGGCCAGGAGTTCGGCACAATAGACGTTCGTGTCTACCGTGCGATCAAATGAGACAATTCAAATTCATCGGCTCCGGCAGAGTGCTTCTTCTATCATGTTATTTGGCATGCACAAATAACGGCATTGATTATCCGACAGAAAGCATCACCGAATTTCGGGTCACCGCGACGGCGAGGCGGGAACGGCTCATGTGAGTTCCGGCGGGGCAGCTTCTTGCTCCGCCGGACAGCACAACCGCGTCGGACGACCAACCGCTAGCCGGCTCGAACCCGGTCGCGGCCCTTGCGTCCCGAATCCGGAACCGTCACTTCGCGTCCTGTCCGGCGCGGTATGCATCCGACAGCCGCTTTTCGTCCTCCGGCGTAAGATGCGGAGGCTCGAGGGTGATCGTCAGCTTGTCGATCTTGCCGGTGAACGGGAATGGGACCTGATAGTTCTGGTCGTCCACCGGGGTGCCGGTATCGGAACCGATATCGAACGTCTCATCGATCGGCAGTATCAGCGGGATGGTGCGTTCCATCATCTGCGATGAAACCTCGCGGCCGTCGATCTTCAGCACGCCGGTGCCGCCGCGCCCGATGCCGCTCAGATTGTTGAAGGCCAGGGTGGCAAAGCCGAGCCCGTCATATTTGAAATCGAACTCGATGGTGTGCTTGCCGGGCGCCAGCGCTTCGGGGCCCTCCCAGTGCATGCGCTTGAGGTCGAGAAGATTCCAGGTGAACATCGGCTTGCCCTTGAGCAGGTATAGCCCGTAGCCACCGAACCGCCCGCCTTCGGTGACGATCACACCTTCGGCGCCCGATTGCGGCACGTCGATTTCGGCCTTGATCGTATAGGAGGTGTTGAGCAGGCCTGGGGCGGCGTTGTCCGGAATACCGGTCACGCCCTCGCCCGAATAGGTGAAGACCTTTCGCCCTGCCGCGAGATTTGGCCGCGGGGAGACGACGCGTGTTGCCACGGACGCGTCGAGCGGCAGCACCTGGTACTTGGCGAACTGGCCGAACATCAGGTCGGTCATCTCGCGCATCTTGTCTGGATGGTCCGCCGCAACGTCGTTGTTCTGCGTCCAGTCCTTGCTTGTGTCGTAAAGCTCGAACTTGAAGGCGCTTGCCGGGTCGAGGATGGCCTTGCCCAGAAGATCCCAGGGCGGACGAATGGGAACGGCGCTCAGCATCCAGCCGTCATTGTATAGCCCCTGCACGCCGAACATCTCGAAATACTGCGTCTTGTGTTTGGTGGGTGCGTTCGCGTTGGCCTTGTCGAAGGTGTACATCATGCTGCCCCCTTCGATGGGCTTCTGGGCGATGCCGTCGACCATGGAGGGCGCAGGAATGCCGGTGGCTTCGAGCAGCGTCGGCACGATATCGATGACATGGTGGAACTGATTGCGGACGCCGCCCTTGTCGGTGATGTGTCCGGGCCAGGATATAGCCATGCCCTGGCGCGTGCCGCCGAAGAAGGACGGAATCTGCTTCGTCCATTTGTACGGCGTACCGAAGGCCCAGGCCCAGCCCACTGCCATGTGGTTGTAGGTCTTGTCGCTTCCCCAGGCGTCATACCATTTCATCTGTTCGGCGACAGGCAGTTCCACGCCATTGAACTGCATGATCTCGCTTGGGGTGCCGTTGGGCGAGCCTTCGGCGGAAGCGCCATTGTCGCCGCTGATGTAGATGATCAGCGTGTTGTCGAGCTTGCCGAGATCCTCTACCGCCTGGACCACACGGCCGATCTCATGATCGGCATAGGCAAGATAGGCGCCATAGACGTCCGCCTGCCGGATGAACAGCTTCTTCTCGTCCGGATTGAGCGTATCCCATTGCCTCAGCAGCTTGTCGGGCCAGGGTGTCAGCTGCGCATCGGCAGGGATGACGCCGAGCCTCTTCTGGTTCTCGAATATCTGCTCGCGCAGGGCGTTCCAGCCCTTATCGAACAGGTGCATGTCGCTGATCTTCTTGATCCATTCCGGCGTCGCATGATGCGGGGCGTGGGTGGCGCCCGGCACGTAATAGAGGAAGAACGGCATCGATGGATCGATGCTGTTCAACTGATTGAGCCAATGAATGGCGTCATCCGCCATCGCTGTCTCCAGGTTCCAGCTTGGGTTGCCGACATAGGGGTATATGGCCGTAGTGTTGCGGAAGAGGTTCGGCTGCCACTGGCTGGTGTCGCCGCCGACGAAACCGTAGAAATACTCGAACCCCATTCCGGTCGGCCACTGGTCGAAGGGGCCCGCCTGGCTTGCCTGGTAGGTCGGCGTATTGTGGTTCTTGCCGAACCAGGAGGTCCGATAGCCATTTTCGAGCAGGATACGCCCTATGGTGGCGCTGTCCTTCGGGATGATGCTGTTATAGCCGGGAAAGCCGGTCGATTGCTCGGAGACCACTCCAAACCCGGCAGAATGGTGGTTGCGGCCGGTGATCAGCGCCGCCCGGGTCGGCGAGCACAACGCCGTCGAATGGAAGTTGGTGTAGCGCAGGCCATTGGCGGCGATGCGGTCCAGGGTGGGCGTCGGGATCACTCCGCCGAAGGTGGACGGCGCGCCGAAACCGACGTCATCGGTCATGATGAGCAGGACGTTGGGAGCACCCTTCGGCGGCACCACGCGCGGCGGCCAGGCCGGCTTCGACTGGGCCGCGTTGAGGTTTATCTCGCCCTGGAACGGCTGCGGCGGCGGCGGCAGGTAGCGGCCGTCGATCGTCGACGTTGCATTGGGGGCGCCTGGAACATTGGGCGCTTCCTGCGCAATCGCCGGGGTCGATGCCGCGCAAGCCAGGCCCCAGACCAGTATGGAAACAGACGCAGCCTTCTGGCTTACGTTGTGCAAAAGACGGCCAATGGTACCCATAGATTCCTCCATGAGCGCAAATCCGCCGCCACGGAATTCCGCGTCCCGTTAATATATCGCCCCCCCTGCCCTTCAAGTTCGATCCGTTGTGTGGGCTCTCGAGGCAGCCTGTGGTCTACAGTCCAGTCATGCAGCCGGAATGGCCAATCAAATCAGAAACTCTCCCGATGGTTCCATCGACCGGCGGTCAGACAGTTCCCATCGGAGCATCGACACCATCGCTTACCCCTGCGCTCCTCTTGCGATGCATCTGAAGCCCAGATGCGAAATGGATGTATCGATCGGCTGAGCCATGCGGGCCGCCGGCCGATAGCGACGGCAATAGTTCGGCGCGCAGAGATGAGAGCCTCCCTTGGTCACCTTCCGCGGTATCCGCGTGCCGGGCTGTCGCGGGTCGACACTCGCCTCCCTGCTGGCGCCGCGCGGGTTCACAGCCGTGCAGCAGGGGCTGTCCGCCCCGCCGTGCTCCTGATACCAATCGGCCGTCCACTGCCAGACATTTCCGGCCATATCGTAGAGGCCATAGCCGTTGGGCGGAAACGAGCCGACCGGGGCCGTGTATTCGAAGCCGTCTTCCAGCGTATTGCGGTAGGGAAACTCGCCCTGCCAGGTATTGGCCATATGCTTGCCGCCAGGCGCAAGCTCGTCGCCCCAGACGAATTCGGCGCCCTCCAGGCCGCCTCGGGCCGCAAACTCCCACTCGGCCTCGGTGGGCAGCTCCTTGCCGATCCACTTCGCGTAGGCCTCGACGTCTTCCCAGGCGACATGCACGACGGGATGTTCCATCAGCTTCCTGATCGAGCTGGCGGGGCCTCGCGGGTGGCGCCAGTTCGCTCCCTTCACATAGACCCACCAGTTGTAGTGGTTGTGCATGTCGACAGGGGCCAACGGTTTTACGAATATGGTCGACGACGGCGCGAGCATTCCCGGCAGCGCACCGGGATAGTCGTCCGGACTGGCCGGCCTTTCGGCCAGCGTGACATAGCCGGTCTCCTCCACGAAGCGCGAGAACTGGCGATTGGTGACGGTGAACATGTCCATCCAGAAACCGTCCACACTGACCCGATGGGCCGGAGCCTCCTCTGGATAGTATCGATCCGAGCCCATCAGGAACTCGCCGCCGGGCACCCAGACCATGTCGGAAAAAGGTGCCTGGCCGGCAGCGGCACCGGGGTCGATCAGCTTTGTGCTTTTGTCCATCGCCACCTCACCATGGACCCAATTTTCAATACGCGGGGGCGCTTCGGGCCGGCGGCTGACGGGAGCCCGCCGGCCTTTAGCCGGGCGTCAGTTGCCCGCTTGCGACTTCATAGCCTTCTCAATCTGCGCCTTGACGCTCTCCAGATTGAAGCTCGCCCCCCTCTGCATGGGAGGAAATTCGAGTGCCGTCTGCGCAAGCCTCGCGACCTGCTGCTGGGCGAACTGGAAGCGCCAGAACTGGTAGACGAAGTAGTTGTAAAAGGCCAACGAGCCCCTATCGCCGCTCGGCATGCCGGTGCGCTCGAAGGGGTCGAGACGGAGATTGGTCAACATTGGCCAGTCAAGCTTGACGGTACCGCCCAGCCACCCGGTTGGCTGGTCGGTGAAACGGTATTTGAAATCGTCGATCCGGACCGCGGCCAGCGTGCTCTCGGTGAAGTAGAATATCTCGTGGCGAGCCGACGGGCCTTTCCCGGTTATCAGGTCCATCTGGTTGTAGCCGTCGAGATGAACCTTGTAATTGGTCTCGCCCAGCTGCTTGCCGGCCTTCAGCTCTTCGGCGATGTTCGGATTGCCCGCGGCCGCGACAAAGGTCGGGAACCAGTCGAGGCCCGAGATGATGCCGTTCTCGATCTTGCCTGCCGGCACATGACCGGGCCAGCGGATGATGCAGGGCACCCGGAAGCCGCCTTCCAGTCCCGTTCCCTTGCCGCCGGCAAACGGCGTCTGTCCGCCATCCGGCCAGGTGAAATTCTCGGCCCCATTGTCGGTCGTGAACACGACGATCGTGTTGTCGTCCAGGCCGTCGTCCTTCAGCTTCTGCATGACCGCGCCGACGTCGTCGTCGAGCTGTGCCATGCCCGCCTCCTCCTCGCTCCAGCCGTTTTCGGGCGTGCGCATCTTCTCGTATTTTTCGGAAAGGTGGGTCACCACGTGCATGCGCGTCGGGTTCAGCCAGACGAAGAACGGCCTGTTCTGCTGCTTCGCCTGATCGATGAAGGCGAGAGTGAACTTCAGGATCTCGTCGTCCACCGTTTCCATCCGTTTTGGATAGAGCGGCCCGGCGTCCTCGATGCGTTGCTTGCCGATCTTTCCCCAGCGCGGCTGCACCGTCGTGTCGTCGGTGGCGGTCGCCCAGGAGTGGACCATGTTGCGCGGGCCCACAGTGTCGCGGAGTTCCGGCGGGTAGTTCGGGTGCGCAGGGTCTTCCATGGCGTCGAGGTGATAGAGATAGCCGAAGAACTCGTCGAAGCCGTGGACGGTCGGCAGGAATTCGTTGAGATCGCCCAGATGGTTCTTGCCGAACTGGCCGGTGTTGTAGCCCATCGACTTGAGCGCAGTGGCGATGGTCGGAGCCTGCGCCGGTATGCCGAGCTTTGAGCCTGCCTGGCCGACTGTGGTGAGACCGGTGCGGATCGGCAATTCCCCCGTTATGAAATTGGCGCGACCGGCGGTGCAGCTTGCTTCGGCATAGTAGTCGGTGAACAGCATGCCTTCGCTGGCCAGCCTGTCGAGGTTCGGCGTCCTTCCGGCCATGATGCCGCGGTGATAGGCGCCCACATTGAACCAGCCGATATCATCTCCCATGATGCAGATGATGTTGGGCGGCCTGTTGGCCGGAGTGTCCGGGGCTTCTTCCTGCGCCTGGGCAATCCGGACTGAACTGCCGGTTGCGATTGCTGACGCGGCTGCAAGCGCCGTGCCGCCGAGCAAGACGCTGCGCCTGTTGACGACAGCGTCGGTTGCCTCGCTTCGACGGCCTTCTTCCTGCTTGCTGGACATCGCACGCTCCTTCGATTGAGATCACCAATTTGAGTTGGCAGGCATGCTCCCTCTCCTGGGCATTCCATCGAAATGCGCGATTGCTTTGCTTGTTCGAGCTCCCTTCGGCCGCTCACTGCTTCATGCACCCGCACTGATCGGGGGGCGCCGCTTGTTCGAGCCGGATGGCCGGTTGTTCCGGCAATGGCAGCTAGTTAGTGCGTTCCCTGCAAAGGGAAATAGACGTCGCCGGGCGTTCGCCGCTGCGATAACCGCTGCCGCCCCGACGTGACGAACACTTTTGCTCCATGCAGATTGGATCGAAATTGCCCACGGCTCGTTTCAGGGAATGGAACCCGAACAGCCTTGCCGAATTGCAAGGACTGATGCCGCGAGCGGAATCCCTTAGATGGAGGCAAAGATGCCCAACGACTCAACCTGCTGTGCAAGCTGCCGCTTCTATGACGATCACAAATTGAACGAGGCAGTGGCCAATAACGATCGCGGTCTTTGCCGCTTCAACCCACCCGTGTCCCAGCCTGATCCGCTAGGTCATGGACTCTGGCCAGTGGTCGCCGCCGATGACTGGTGCGGCCACTTCTCGCCTGAATTTCTGCACGCCGAGGCAAGGCCGACCCAGACAATGCGACCAGTATGAACTGGTCCACTGTCAATTTCGGCAAATCTTCGTCGTATAAAAAAACGTTCTTCTTCTGAATGAACTCGTCACTCATCCGTCGTCTCACCCGAGGCGGCGGGCTCTTTTGCGCGCAACTATCTTGCGTATTGGCAACCGAACAGCGCTTGTCTTGCCAAGCGGCGGAATGAGCGTACTATAATCGGGTCTCCGGCCAATTTCTAGGGCGCCGGCGATTGGAAGAGATCATCGCGCTTTCGCCCCAATTGGAGAAAGCGTATGGGCCGCCCAACATAGATCCTCCTCCCCCGCAATATCCGAACCATCGTGCAGCCCGCGTTTGAACGCGTCCGTTGTGGCGTCTGCCCCGTCGCGGGGCGGAAGTGCAACGCCTTGGCAATAAGGCACGCAATCCTCTGAAGACGGGCCACATCAGGAAAGCCGCGCCTATCAGAGAGCCCCCCAGGCTGAAGCCTAGAAAGGAGATGGTATGCGTACCTATCTCTCGACCAATCCCCATCAACGCGGAAATCTTGCCCCCGAAGAATTAGACTTGCTCGACAAGCTGATCCGGCGAGCAGCCGAGGCGCTGCACATAGATGATCCCGCCGATCGCAACGAAGTGGCGGCGAGGGTTTTGTCGCTCTACACCCTCGGCGGCAGAAGCGAGGAAGACATCCTCGAGCTGACGATCCGCCTGCACCGGGAAGGCTTCGCCCCCGGCGGTCGGCGCTCGGATAGCCCGCCCCCCAAGCGGATCAGGACCGAGCGGCAGCGCCGTCGCCTGACGGAAGAAGACAAATCGGCCGGCGCAGCACCCGCTCGCCAGGATCGCCAAGCCCTTGAACGCTGAAGCCAGTTCGTTCGGCCTCGTCCCTCACGCCCTCCTGAAGTTCAAGCAGTGCCCCTCCTCGGCGTTCGACCGGCGCGGCAGGAGGGGGCGAGCCCTCGGCTACCTGCCGGGGGCAGCGAGCAGATCCTATGAAGACACAGGAGTTTGCTGCTAACTAGCCAGCGGAACTCACACGGGTTGTCCGAAACTGTCAGCCTTTCAGGGGGACAAAATGGCAGTACACCGCATCGTCGCGAACATTGCCGCAGACGCAGTCCCGGAGGTTCGGAAATTCTACTCCGATCTCTTCGGGCTCGAGACGATAATGGATCTGGGATGGATCGTCACGCTGACCTCCCGCGAGAATGCCCTCACCCAGATCAGCATCCTCAGCGAAGGCGGCTCCGGCGCTCCTGTTCCCGACCTGTCGATTGAGGTCGACGATGTGGACGAGGTGCATCGTCGAGCCAGAGAAATGGGATGCGAGTTCGTCCACGATTTGACCGACGAGCCGTGGGGCGTAAGGCGCTTTTTCATCTACGACCCGACGGGAAAAATACTCAACGTGCTATCGCATGTTGGCCAGACATAGCCGGCAAGCGCGGATTGCGTTCTAGTATAGCTCCTCCCATCGCCTGCGGATTCAGGCTTGAGGCCCGTAGTTCGAAGAAGTAGCGTTGATCATTGAGCGTCGAAGCTCAGTTGTTGCGGGTGCGTGAGGGGGCATGGGAACTTCACTGCGGCGACTATTCTTCATCGTTGGCGCACAATGTGTCATCGTCAGCTCACCCTCACTTGCCCAGCAGGCCGGGCAGACGCTCAAACTGCCACCGATCGAGATCAGTCCTGAGAAGCCCGCGGTTTCCACGGCGAAGAAGCCGGTTCCCCAGGCCCGTCCGCCAGCGCCACCCCCAGCGCCGGCCCCTCCGCCGCCGCCCGTGGCGGCCGAGACGGTGCCGACGACGCCGATGACGGGTACGGAGGTTCTGTCCGCCGACGTCCCGGCAGCGGTCAACAAGATCGACGCCAAGGAGTTCGAAAAGCAAAGCTCGCCCAGCGTGGTCAGCACCATGCTGGTTAACGTGCCGAGCGTTTCGAGCACCAGCGAAAGCGGCAACTCATTCGAACCGGACCTGCAATTCCGCGGCTTCATCGCAACGCCGCTGACGGGAACTCCCGTCGGCCTTGCCGTCTACCAGAACGGCGTGCGCATCAACGAGGCGTTCGGCGACAATGTCCATTGGGACTTCATTCCGCCCGACGCCGTCCATACGATGGATATCGTCACCGCCAACCCGATCTTCGGCCTGAATGCGCTCGGCGGCGCCGTCACCGTGCAGATGAAGAACGGCTTCAACTTCCAAGGCGTCGAAAACGACTTCGTGGTCGGGTCGTTTGGGCGGGTTCAGGATTCCTTCCAATGGGGCAAGCAGGACGGCAATTTCGCCACCTATCTCGCCCTCGACGGCGCCTACGAAAGAGGCTTTCGCGAGCGCTCGTCGTCAACCATCCGTCGCCTCTACGGCGACGTCGGCTACAAGGACGACAAAAGCGAAATCCATCTCAACGTCACGGCGGCGCACAACTTCTTCAATGCGCCGGCCACGACGCCGGTTGTGCTGCTCGACCAGGACTACAGCGCCGTCTACACCAATCCCCAGACCGACGACCTGCTGATGGGGATGATCAGCCTGCAGGGAAACACCAGGCTGACCGACACGCGGACGCTCTCCGGCACGCTCTACTACCGGCACCTGACAGACCGCCATGTGGACGGGAACGACACGGAAGTACAGTTCTGCGATCCCCCTAACGAAGACCTGCTCTGCTTCGGCGACGGCGAGACGCCCGCAAACGGACTGAACGGCGAACAGTTGCCGAACCTTTTTCTGCCGACGGATGTCATTGGCGAGATCGATCGCAACAACACGCGGACCAATGGCTGGGGCGGCACAGTCCAGTTGGCCGATACCGCCAGGCTCAACGGAATGAACAATACCTTCGTGATCGGCGCTTCGCTCGACATGGCCGGGACAAACTTTGACGCCAGCGCAGAACTCGGCACGGTCGATCCCGACACGTTCGTTGTCACCGGAAACGGTCAGTTTCTCGGCTTTACGAGCAGCCCGGAAGGGTCGATCGGGCCAGTCGAACTGCACACCACCAACACCTATCTCGGCATCTACGCGCTCGACACCCTCGACGTGACGACAAAGCTCTCTCTGACGCTTGGCGGCCGTTTCAATTTCGCCAATATCGACCTGAAGGACCTGCTCGAAGGCGGCCCCAGTTCGCTCAGCGGCGATCACCAATATGCCCGTTTCAATCCGGTGATCGGTGGGACCTACAAGATCACACCCCAGATGCTGGCCTATGCCAGCTATTCGGAATCGAACCGTGCGCCGACACCGCTCGAACTGGGATGTTCCGACCCCAACCTGCCCTGCGTCGTCGACACCTTCCTTGTGTCGGACCCGGATCTCGATCAGGTCGTGTCCCGCACGGTCGAGATGGGGCTGCGCGGCAGGACGACGCTCTCCGGCAAGGACACCCTTGGCTGGCGCCTGGGGCTCTACCGCACCGAGAACTCGAACGACATCCTGCACGTCGTGGCTCCCATCGGCCTCACCTTCGGCTATTTCGCAAATGTCGGGAAGACACGCCGACAGGGTTTGGAGGCGGCGGCCGACTACAAGAATGGCGATTGGTCGGTCTATGCGAGCTACGCCTTTGTCGATGCAACCTACCAATCTTACGTGACGCTCAACGCGCCTTCCGGAGATCCGGCTGGCGACGAGCCGATCCATGTGGTGCCGGGCGACCATATCTCCCGCATCCCTGCCCACCACTTCAAGCTCGGGCTCGACTACAAGGTCAACGACAAATGGACGGTCGGCGGCAATGTGATCGCCGTCGGCAGCCAGTTCTTTGGCGGCGACGAGTCAAACGCGAACCCCAGGCTGCCCGGCTATGCGACCGTCAACCTGAACACCACCTACCAGATCACCAAGAACATGCAGTTCCATGCGCAGATCGAGAACCTCCTCAACACCCGGTATTATTTGAACGGCACCTATTTCGACAACACGACTTCCGTCGGCAGCCTCATCGGGGGCAGCAACACCGACACGGTGACGCCGGGCAAGCCATTTGCCGTCTATGCAGGATTGAAGGTCACCTTCTGACCCTTGCCGAAACGGGTTTCTTGAACAGATTAACTCAAGCACGATAAGTGCGCCCTTTTGAGAGGTCTGCTTTTCTTGAGATCATTTCAGGCAAGGGGAACGCAATGGTTGGAAGTCATTGCCTGTTCGGTATCTTTGCCGTGGCGCTCGCGGCTGTGCTCGGACCCGCAATATCCAAGGCTGCCGCGCCTTCCGCACCCAAGAAGATTTCGGTCGAACTGAACAAGCTCGAACCTGTCGGGAGAGGCTGCCGCGCCTATGTCGTGGTCGATAATGCCACCGATTCCGCCTACACGGTGCTGAAGATCGACCTCGTCCTGTTTCGTCCCGACGGTGTGATCGACCGGCGCATTGCCATCGACCTTGGGCCACTTCCAGCGACCAAGAAGGACGTCAAGACCTTCGACCTGGAGGCTACGCCGTGCAGCCAGATCGGAAGCATGTTCGTCAACGACGTGCTGGAGTGCAGGTCCGGCGAACAGGATGTTTCCGACTGCCTAGACAGGATCGCGGTTTCGTCGCGCGGGCCGGCCACACTGTCCAAATAGCAACGGCCAGCGGCGACCCGGGGGTCGGAAACTTTCCCGAGATTGCGGAGTTGATTGGCATGGAATCCGGCCTTTCGGTCATCGACCTCGTCCGCCACGCAGACCCGGTGGTTCAAGCCATCGTCCTCGGCCTGGCTCTCTGTTCCGTCGCCTGCTGGGCGATCATCATCGAAAAGCTCATCCGGCTCACCAGCCTCAGGCGCCAGATCAGCGCATTGGAGCAGCTTGCCGCGCATGGCGGGCGTGGCGCCGGGCAGCTTCCGGGCGTCGCGGGGGCGGTGATGTCCGCCGCCCGGAGCGAACAGGCCGATCTGGCCGCGGGGCCCGCACCGCCCTACGAGGCGCGTTCGCGGATCGAGGAAACCATGCGCGCAGCAATGCTCATCGAGTTGCGGCGCCTTGAAGGCGGACTTCCGTTCCTGGCGACAATCAGCTCCGCAGCGCCCTTCATCGGCCTCTTCGGTACCGTCTGGGGCATCATGACCAGCTTTGCGTCGATCGCGCAATCGCAGGACACCAGCCTCGAAGTCGTCGCGCCCGGCATTGCGGAAGCGCTGTTTGCAACCGCCGCCGGGCTGGCTGTGGCGATACCCGCCGTTATCGCTTTCAATCAGATATCGGCGGTGCTGGGCCGCGCCGCCCAGAGTGGCGGTGCCGCAATTCCTCCCATCGCCAGGGCCCTTGCGCGCGAGGGCGCAAAGAGCTTTGCGGAGATCGACTGATGGCCATGTCGCCTCGGCAAGCGTTCGGTGGCCGCGACGGTCTCGTCTATCGCCCCTCGGCCGAGATCAACGTCACACCGCTGGTCGACGTGACGCTGGTTCTGCTCATCATCTTCATGGTTGCCGCACCGCTGATGATGACGGGCGTGCGCGTCGATCTTCCGCGCACCAGCGCCGAGAAGATCGGACAGGTGAAGAAGCCGGTCATCGTCACCGTTGCGCCGGATGGCAGCGTCTATCTCCGCAATGAAAAGATCGCGCCGGACGATCTCGCTGCCCGACTTGACGCGTTGCGCGCTGCGGAAGGCGATGCCGTGGTGTACATCCGCGCCGACAAGGGCACGGACTACGGCACGGTGATGGAGATGCTGGGCCGCGTGAACGCAGCCGGCTACAGGCGCTTTTCCCTGCTTGCGCAGGCACCGGCAAAGGCTGCGGCCTCGCCGTGACACGGCGTCCTGGCTCCGGGCCCTGGCAAGCGGCACGCCTGGTTGCCATCTCCCTCTCCCTTTTGGCGCATGGCGCGGTTGCGGCATGGATCTTCAGCGCTTCGGGTCCGCCCGCCGAATCCCGATCCGACTTTCAGATCGAGGTGACGACGGTCCCGCTCGTGGACGAGCCCATCGAAAGCCAGCAGGCAGCGCCCCCAGAGATCCCGCCCAGCCGAGAGCAAAGTGAGGTTCCGGCCGCGAGTTCCGAAACAGTTCCGCAAGCGGCGCCCGGTTCTCAGGACCAGGTGGTCGAGAGCAAGGCCCCGCCGGCCACATCCGACAGCGGACCAACGGAGACGGTTCACTCCATCCCTCCGTCGGAGCAATTGTCGGCCAGCCGCAACCTTTCGGAGGCCCCCGCGGCCACGCCCGAGCCGCCATTGGTGTCGGAAAGCGCCACGCCCCTGGAGGCACCCCGTTCCCCTGCTCCTCCCGAGGTTACAACGAAGTCTGAAGCCGCACGGCCCGAGACGCCGCGCAAGAAAACCACGCCTTCGCCTGAAGAGAAGACCCGCGGCCGCGCCAACGAAAGGGAGAAGGCGACCACCGCGCAACGCCGGAACAGCCGACCTGCCCTCCCCGCTGGCGGCAAGGCCGATGCACACGCCCAGGCCAGCTACATGGCGGGCGTTGCATCCCGCCTTCTTGCGCGAAGGTACTTTCCCACCGGTGCGCCCTCCGGATCGGTGGTGGTCAATTTCAGCGTTGCCCCGTCCGGAAAGCTGACGAGCCGCAAAATTGCACGCAGCTCCGGATCGTCGATCCTGGACAAGGCGGCCTTGCAGATCGTGGAAAGAGCAGCCCCGTTCCCGCCCTTTCCCAAGGGCGTCACCGCACCGCGCCTCAGCTTCAGCGTGCCGATGAACTTCAACCGGAAATGATGGCGTCGGTCCGCCCCAGGATCGCGCTCGGTGTCCGCTGACCGTCGAACGCCCTCCGCGGCGCCCCCATGGATAACGCCACAGAAGAAAGAAAAAATCTGCCCGGCTTCCGTTGCCAGGCGCTCCTTCGGCCGGATTGCATCTGAAGCCCCCTATCTCTGCATCTCCATCAGTTGCTCCATTGGCATCATATTGTAGCTGAGGTGACCCATGATCCAGACCGATCCGATGACGATCAGGAAGACAACCAGGGTGCCGAAAGCGAGGGCCATTACGTTGTTCGTGTTGTCCGGGCCTGTCGTGACGTGAAGGAAGAACACAAGGTGCACGCCCATCTGGGCGATAGCGAGCACGACCAGCGCGACCGGAATGGCCGGCGCATAGATGATGCTTGAATCCACCAGAAGGAAAGACGCGACCGTGAGCACGATGGAGAACCCGAGGCCTATGTTTGCGTTTCGCACCCAGTGACCGGCGCTCTCCTCCGGTGCATCGCCAGGGGCGTGATCTTCCCGGTCGTCCAACACACCCGTGTAGAGATGAGGATCGGATTCAAAATGGCTCATGCGATGCTCCCGATCAGATAGACGACGGTGAAGATGCCGATCCAGACGATGTCGAGGGCATGCCAGAACAGGTTGAAGCAGATCAGCCGGTGTACGATCTCTGGCCGAAAGCCCTTGACTTGCACCTGTGCCAGCATGGTGGCGAGCCACAGCCCGCCGGCGGTGACATGCAAGCCGTGCAGACCCACCAGCCCAAAGAAGGACGTGAGCATTCCGCTGCGCTGGGGCGTTATCCCTTGCATGTCCAGTTCAATGAACTCCTGCAGCTCGAGCAGGACGAACGCCAGCCCAAGGAGACCGGTGATGAGAAGGAAAATCTGCGTCCACGTGCGGCTCCGCGCGTTCATTGCCGCGTAGGAAAGCATGCAGGTGTAGCTGGACAGGAGCAGTGCCGCCGTCTCCAGCGCCACTCGGTTGAGGTCGACGATTTCGGAAATCGTCGGGCCGCCGGCCGTCGCTCCGCGCTGCACGGCGAAGGCCGCAAAGAAGCAGGAGAACAAGACGACGTCGCTGAGCAGGTAGATCCAGAATCCATAGCCCACGATGATGCGTTTGCGGGCGGGGCCCGTTTCGCCATGGCCGGCGCCCACGATTGGTTCCGCCATTCCGTGGGCGCGGTGCCCCAGCCGGTGAGGGTCTTCACGGACGCGTCGGATAGTCTCTATGCTGGCGGGCAGCCCGGTATACGTCATGTCAGGACCTCATGCCTGCCGAGTCTGTCGAGCAAGGCTGCGCGGGCTGCACGGCGGTTCCGGTCCACGCTGGCCACCTGCTCGGCCGGCACCTCGAATTCCTGGACGTCGCGCCAGGCAAAGATGACGAAGCCCGCGAATGCAGCCACCAGCGCGACGATTGCGAGCCACCAGATGTACCAGACCATCGCAAAGCCGAAGACCGAGGTGAAAAAGGCCGTGTAGAAGCCAACCGGGCTGTTCACAGGCATGTGGATAGGCTCGTACTTCGGCTCGGGGGACAGCTGCTGGGACTCCACCGCGCGCAGCTTGATGCCCCAATAGGCCTCTTCTCCTTCGACGTCCGGCATGACGGCGAAGTTGAAGAAGGGCGGGGGCGAGGGCGTGGCCCATTCGAGGGAGCGGCCGTCCCAGGGGTCGCCGGTCACGTCGCGGAGCTTCTCGCGGTTGCGGATGCTGACCACCAGTTGCATGGCCTGCGCGATCACCCCCAGAACGAGTATTCCGACGCCGATCACCGACACGTACAACCAGGGCCGCCACGCCTCGATGTTGATGTGCTGCAGGCGCCGTGTCATGCCGAGCAGGCCTAGAACATAGAGCGGCGTGAACGTCACCCAGAAGCCGATAAAGGCGAACCAGAAGGCGGCCTTGCCCCAGCCTTCATGCAGCCGGAATCCGAAAGCCTTGGGAAACCAGAACTCGAGGCCCGCAAAGATTCCGAACACCACCCCGCCGATGATGACATTATGGAAATGCGCCACCAGGAACATCGAGTTGTGGGTCACGAAGTCTGCTGGCGGTATGGCGAGCAGCACCCCGGTCAGGCCGCCGATGATGAAGGTGAAGATGAAGCCCATGGACCACAGCATGGGAACCTCGAAGCGCACCCGGCCGCCATACATGGTGAAGATCCAGTTGTAGATCTTCACCCCGGTTCCCACCGCGATGATGCTCGAAGAGATGCCGAAGAACGTGTTGACCGCCGGCCCCGCGCCCATGGTGAAGAAGTGGTGCAGCCACACCATCATGGAAACGATGCAGATGAACAGGGTGGCGGCGACCATGGACCGGTAGCCGAACAGCGGCTTGCCTGAGAAGGTGGAGAAGACCTCGGAGAAGATGCCGAAGGCCGGAAGGACCAGGATGTAGACCTCCGGATGCCCCCAGGCCCACACCAGATTGACGAACATCATCGGGTTTCCGCCGGCGGTGTTCGTGAAGTAGTGCCAGCCGAGATAGCGATCCAGCGTCAGCATCGCGAGGGTGGCGGTCAGGATCGGGAAAGTGGCGACGATCAGCAGGCATGACGCCAGCGCGGTCCAGCAGAACACCGGCATGCGCAGATAGCTCATGCCGGGACAGCGCATCTTCAGCACCGTGGTGACGATGTTGATCCCCGTGATGAGGGTGCCGACCCCGGAAATCTGCACGGCCCACAGGTAATAGTCGACGCCGACGCCCGGTGTGTAAGTCGTCTCGCTGAGCGGCGGGTAAGGCAACCAGCCGGTGCGCGCGAACTCGCCGATGAACAAGGACACATTGACGAGCAGGGCGCCGCTTGCGGTCAGCCAGAAGCCGACCGAATTGAAGGTCGGGAACGCCACGTCGCGCACGCCGAGTTGCAGCGGGACCAGGAAGTTCATGAAGCCCAGCACCAGCGGCATCGCCCCGAACAGGATCATGATCGTGCCGTGGGCCGTGAAGATCTGGTCGTAGTGCTCCGGCGGCAGATAGCCGGGCGCATTGATGGCCACTGCCTGTTGAGTGCGCATCATGATGGCGTCGGCGAAACCGCGGATCAGCATCACGACGCCGAGCAGGCAGTACATGACGCCGATGCGCTTATGGTCGACACTGGTGATCCACTCGTGCCAGAGATAGGGCCACCAACCCTTCACGGTGATCAGGACCAGAACGCCGACCGCGATGAGAATGACGACCACGGAGGTAATCAGCGGGATCGGTTCGGAAAACGGAATCGCCGAAATGTCGAGCTTGCCGAACATCGTCAGTCCTTTCCGCCGGTCGATATTTCACGCCCGGCGTGCGTCGGGGCTTCGGGCTGCGGTCCCGGGCCTGGCGCTATTTCCTGGGTGGCCACGGCATGGAATAGCTGGGGATCGATCCCGCCGTAGGTCGAAGGGGGCACGCGTTGGGTCTGCTGCATGAGTTCGGCATAGGCCGCGCGGTCGAGGACCGGACCGGCGCCCCGGACGCTGCCCACCCAAGCCCCGAAGTCCGTGGCAGGCACGCTCTTCACCTCGAACTGCATGTCGGTGAAGCCGTCGCCGGAAAACTGAGCGGAGATGCCCCAGAGCTGCCCGGGGTCGTCGGCCTGCAAGTGCAACTGCGAGACCATGCCTGGCATGGCGTAGATCATCGAGCCCAGCTGGGGCACGAAGAAGGCGTTGAAGACGCTCGCGGAGGTGATCGAGAAATGGACTGGAGTTGCCGCCGGAATCACCAGCTGGTTGACGGATGCGATCCCCTGCTGGGGGTAGATGAATAGCCATTTCCAGTCGAGCGATATGACCTGCACCTCCAGCGGCGAGACTTTGGAGGGCAATGGCCGGAACGGGTCGACCTTGTAGGTGCCGATCCAGATAAGGCCGCCGAGAAACATGATGGTCAGGGTCGGGATCGACCAGACGACTGCTTCGATCCGCCCCGAATAGGACCAGTATGGGAGGTATTCCCCGCGCGGTTTCGACGCCCGGTACTGCCAGGCTGTCCAGAAGGCCAAAAATATCGTCGGAACGACGATGGCCAGCATGACGACCGTGGCATTGATGAGGATCGTGGCGTTATCCGCGCCGACGGGGCCGAGCGGGTCCAAGACGCCTCCGGAACAAGAGGCAAGCCCGGTGCTGAGCAGACACGGCAGCCCACCGCGGCAGGCACGGCGCAGAGCATTTTTGGGGGGCTGCAACCAACCCATTCGGGAGCGCCCTTCCTACTGCGGACCAACACTCCAAAAATTCGCCGCCTGACTTGCCGGCCCATTCACCCCCGGTCGATGGCCAGATCGCTACCAGACCCGAAAGGGCCACATGGCCGCGGGCGGCCACGATTTTCGACAGCGCGAGCAGCGGCAGCAGATCGGTACTTTACCATAATTGGCGCCAATCAAACCAGCCGCTTCATGGAGCCAAGCAGGCGTGCACGTCAAACTGCTGGCGCTCCACCAGCGTCTGCTCGCCCCTGATGGGGGCGAGCGTCTTGGCTTCGAGCGCCGCGCTGCGGTTCCAGCGCGGCCGTCTCGTCATCGTCTCTCCTGTTTCCGGCACAAGCAGATTCCACTTGTCCCCGCTGTGCAAATTTCCCGAGCTCTCTCAGAACGGGTAAGGCTGATGCGGGTCTTCCACCGTGATCCATCGAAGATCGGTGAACTCGTCAATCGCGGCTTTGCCGCCGAAACGACCGTATCCCGAGTTCTTGACCCCGCCGAACGGCATCTGCGCCTCGTCATGCACCGTGGGGCCGTTGATGTGGCAAATCCCTGACTGGATCTGCGCGGCAACTGCCATGGCTCGCCGGACATCACGGCTGTAGACGGATGACGACAGCCCGTATTCCGTTTCATTGGCGATCCGTATGGCCTCGGCCTCGTCCTTCACACGAATGATCGGCTTCACCGGCCCGAAGGATTCTTCTTCGAAGCTGCGCATTCCCGGCTTCACGTAGTCGAGCAGCGTCGCCTCGACAACCGACCCGGTGCGCGTTCCGCCAGCCACCAGCGTGGCACCCTTCCCTACCCCATCGGCGATCAGCTCTTCCATTTTCGCAGCTGCCTGGGGCGTGATGAGCGATCCGAGAACCACATGACCCCGCGGATCTCCGGCCGGTAGTTCGCTGGCCCTCGCTGCCAGCTTTTTCACGAACTCGTCGGCGATCTTCTCGTCCACGATGATCCGTTCGGTCGACATGCAGATCTGGCCCGCATTCGCAAACGCTCCAAAGATCGCTCCGTTGACGGCGGCATCGATGTCGGCATCGTCGAGCACGATCATCGGCGCCTTGCCACCGAGCTCGAGCAGGGCCGGCTTGAGGTGTCGGCCGCATAGCTCGCCGATGATGCGGCCGATCTTGGTCGAGCCCGTGAAATTCACCCGTCGCACCTCGGGCGCTGCTATCAAGGCTTCCACGACCTCGGCGGCGTCCTCCGGTGCGTTGGTGATGACGTTCACCACCCCGTCCGGAAGACCGGCTTCAACCAGCGACCGACCGATGAGAAGGTGCAGCCCAGGGCAGGCTTCCGACGCTTTCAGGATTACGGTGTTGCCGCAAGCAAGCGCCATCGCGATGGCGCGAGTGCCCAGGATAATGGGGGCGTTCCACGGAGCAATGCCAAGGCAGACCCCCGCCGCCTGCCGCACCGCCATCGACAAGATGCCGGGCTTGTCCGACGGAATGATTTCACCCTGGACCTGGGTCGTCATGCTGGCAGCTTCGCGCAGGATGTCCGCCGCAAGCATTGTGTTGAAGCCAGCCCAGGTGGCAGTGCCCCCCGTCTCTTCAACCATGATACGGGCAGCCTCATCGGCTTTTGACGAAAGGACGTCGGCGGCTGTCATCAGCAACCTGCGGCGTTCTCCAGGGCCTGTCCTGGACCACTCCGGAAAAGCTTCCGCCGCCGCAGCCACGGCGGCCTTCACATCGTCCAGCCCGGACGCAGGCGCACGGCTCGCGACCTTGCCCGTATATGGATCGAGGCGCTCATAGGTCCTGCCGGACCTGGCCGGCACGAACTCGCCACCAATAATCTGTTGAAGATCCAACATTTATCGTTCCCTTTGCGTTGTAGCCGAAACCTTCGGCATTGATGGAGGCTTCGAGGCCACCACCATTTCGAAATGTTTGCCCCATTGATCTGTTTCAACGGATCGCGCGGGCGAGGAACAGACACGATCGTACCTCCGGCGCATCCCGCCGTGTCACACGCGGTGACAAGCTGGCGGCATGTCGCGCCGGAACATGACCAACGCCACCCCAAAGGGCTTCAGGCGACGATGCCCGATTTGCCGGGCGCGATGATGCCTTTCGGATCGAGGGCGCGTTTGAGTGTCTGGTTGACCTGGCGTTGAACCGGACCGTAACAATCTGCAACCTGATCCATGAACTCGTTGTTGGTCCGGTACACGGCGTAGCCGCGCTTGCGGAACTCTTCGATGAGTTCAGCCATGCAGGCATGTGCGTTCTTGGTGTCTTCCTCGTCAGTCTTGTCGAAAAGCAGGTCGATGATGTGGTGCATGTCGCGCATGCCGACGATGTATTCGCCGCAATAATCGAAGCCCCATTTGTTCAGGATTTCCGTGGCCAGCTTGGTCTGGGCCAAGGTTTCGGAGCCTTTGGCGACGGTCACGGGAGCGAACCACATCGAGCCGCCGCCGCCACGCCAGCGATAGAGACCGAACTCTTGCAGGTTCATGCCACCGCGCATCAGGGCCGCACGGTAGTCGAAGGGTTCGGTGCCTGCCGCCTCTGCCTCGGTGATGATCTTGCCTTTGCCGTGCGCGTTCACGGCATCGAGCACGATCTGCCAGTTCACGTCGACCTGTTCCTTGGTGCCGTAAAGCGCCGCATAGATGTTCCAGGCGCCGAAGCCTTCTTCCTTTTTCATCTTTTCGATGGCGTCCTTCGGCATGGCGCCTGTGCCCTCGTAATATTTGGACCGCGGAAAGACAGCAGAAGCCTCGTAGAGGACGTATGCGAACACCACCGCATTCGGGATCGTTCCGGAAATGCGTAGCGGACGCATCATGTCCACGATCGTGGCGATGTCGTCATCGTCGGGAAACTGGATGCAGAACGGCTTGTAGACCGGCGGCTTCGGCATGAGCCAGAGGCCGAGCTTGGTAACTATGCCGAAATTGGACTGGGTGAAGATGCCGTCGAGATAAGGTCCGAAGCCCCATTTGAACACCTGCCAGGCATGCGTGCCCTCGACGCCGCCCATCGCGGTGCGCAGGACCTCCCCGTTGGCGAGAACGACTTCCATCCCGCATTGCATCATGAAATGTTCGCCGTAGGGGGTGTAGCCTACCCCGCGCTCCAGGGTGTTGCCGACGGGCGAGGCGATTGCCGACGGTGCCGGGCAAGAGACCCACAGAGGTATGTTCTTCTCCTCGAGATAGTCGACCAGCTGCTGATACGTCACCCCCGGTTCGAGGAGTGCGGTGCCGAGCTCGGCATCGACCTCAAGGATCTTGTTCATGTGGCGGAAGTCGATCACAACCTGGTGACGGTGGCCTTTTGCGTTGCCCGTGCCGTAGGTGCCGTAGCCGAAATTGCGCCCCGTCGAAGTCGGCCAGACCGGAATGCCATGTTCGTTGCAGACCTTGACGATGGCCTGGACTTGCTCGGTGGTGGTGGGCTGAAGAACCGCAGACGCCGCATATTCAGCGTCTTCCACGGGCATCATGGTCTTGTAGTAAGGGGTGAGGCGATCTTCCTCCGTGAGCACGTTGTCCTGCCCGACGATCTGCTCGAATTTCGTGATCGCCGCCAGGAAGTCATCCTTGCTCACGCCTTCCGGCACGACCGGCACTTCACGCTCGGTGCTCATTGGGGCGTTCCTTTTGCCTGGGCGGCGACATAGGCTGCCAGCTCGTCGAGCGTGGCATTGTCGATCATGGATTCAGTGAAGGCGGGCATCCCCGCGAAACCGTTGCGAACGAAGTATTTTATGGTGTCGGCGTCATACCCCTTGCTGAAGAATTCGGGGCCCACAGCGTCCGGTCGACCGGTATGGCAGCGCGCGCATACTTTTTCGAAGGCTTCCTGGCCGGACTTGAACATACGCCGATCGTCCAGTCGTTCAGCGTTCCCATCCTGGGCGATGGCAGCAAGACCGGACAGATTGAGCATGACCAGAGCGGCGATCGAAACCCCGAGTTGCTTGCCAGGTGTCATTTCGCACTCCTGTGCGGCTATGCGGCCTTCACAACGACGCTGTAGGACGACCCATGGCGGACAGGATCCACTACCGCCCTGCCTGCCTCGTTCAGCGCCGCCTCAAGCAGAACTTGCGTGGCATGATCGATGTTCGCCACTATGCGCAACCCGGACGGGGAGCCGAACAAGCTTCTCATCGTCTTGTAACGTTCGAGTTGAGGACCCGAGAGACGAATATGCCGAAGCGCCTGTTCAGCGGGCGCGATCGGCGTCTCGACACTGTCGATCGTAACGACGGGACTAGCCGGTTGCGCGGCCACAGGACTCTTGGAGAAAACGCCCGTCGCAAGTGCGGCAGCGACACCTGTCAGGCCTTGGAGAAAGATGCGCCTTGAAACCATGGCTCGTCCTCTTGCCTGCAGTTTACAGGAGAATCCGCGAAATTGAAATTCGAAGTCTCCATCGATGCGCCATTTGGAACGGCTCTGGTTGCGCCCAGCACACGTTGAACCACCTTGGGAAGTCGCCCGTGGCGTTATCCGCCTTGAGGACGCTGCCACGAACCGGCCGCCATTTTGAGACACCATCGGTGACATGAATTGACACGGCTTGAATTTCATGACACATACAGTGCCATGATTAGTGGAAGGGTCATGGATGTCGGACACACGCAGCTACAACAGCCCGCTCCGGGAAGGGAAAGCCAGAGAGACGCGAGAAGCGATCCTGAACGCCCTCTACCGGCTGATGAGCGCTTCGTGCATGCCGGACGAGATCAGCATGGAGGCTATCGCAACCGAAGCCGGCGTGCAGCGGCGCACGGTGTTCCGTCACTTCCCCACCAAGGATGACCTCCTGACCGCCTTCTGGCCTTGGCTGAACGAACTGATGGGCGCCTCCATCGCGCCGGAAGATGTCCGGGACATCGTCAAGGGACCCCAGGAAGCCTTTCCGCGTTTCGATGCGCATGAGCCGGCCATCCGCGCCTCATTGCATTCGCGCACAGGGCGCGACATGCGCGCCGGCATGGTCGCCAGCCGCCGCCTACGCTTTGCTGGGGCGCTCGCTCCCGTTCTTTCCGAACTATCGCCCGCTGAGGCCCGGAGGGTCGAGGCGCTGGCGCACCTGCTCTATTCGGCCTCCGCCTGGGAGGTCCTGAAGGATTATGGCGGTCTCACCGGCGCCCAAGCCGGAGAGGCAGCCTCTTGGGCGCTCGATACGATCCTGTCCGCGGTCGGCTCGGGCTCATTGACGCGGACGTAACATCGACAGCCAAGGAGAATGGCGATGAGCATTAGCGTCACCACCATGCAGCAAGGCGAGACCCGCTGGGTCGTTGCCGACCGCATCCGCTTTCTGGGCGGTCTAGCGGGTTCGAACCTTGAACTTCTCGAGGTGGAGGTTCCACCAGGTTCCGGCACACCGCCGCACAGCCACGCCTCGCCCGAACTTTTCTATGTGATCGATGGCGAGGTCACCATCCGGCACTTCGCTGCCGGCAAGCCGCCGACGACGGTCTCGGCTGGAGCCGGCACCTCGGTGCGCATCGACAGCCACGCGCCGCACAACTACATGAACGAGAGTGGCAAGCCCGCGCGCATGCTGGTGCTTATCGAACCATCGATGACCGCCTTTTTTCGGGAAATCGGAACGGCCGAGCCCCAGACCGCGCCGGATTTCGCCCGCATCGGCGCGGCCATGCAGCGCCATGGCATCGAAGCCCTGCAGATGGCTTCCTGACACACTACGCGCCCTTGCTGCCTTCAGCTGTAATCGGAGCAAGGTGTTGGCAGTCCGGAGATCGTCGAGCACCTGCCCTCGACTGATCGAAAGACGTCCCGCTGACCGGCGGGACGTCTTTTACAGGCCACGGCTCGCGTGCGGCTAAGGTCGGTCCACGAGCCCTAATTTGAGCCGACGGGAAGTCGCGGCATTCAGCGGGATGTGATGAAGCGTTCCAGTTTGCCCAGGGTTTGCAGACCCAGTTCCACGGCACCGAAGCCCTTCGCCTCCTGAAACTCGGCAGCCGTGCTGAGTACCATGCCCAGCGTAACCTTCGTCGCCCCGTCCTGATCCTCGAACGAGGCCCAGGCGTCGGCATGTTTCGGGCCGTTCTCGCCCCATAGCAGCGTATAGCCGAGCCTCTCCTCGGGCCGGACCTCGACATAGAGGTGGTGGTTCGGGAAGACCGTGCCGTCAGGTGCGATCATGTCGAATACCCATTCGCCTCCCCTGCGCAGGTCGATCCTCTTCGTGCGGCAGGAAAACCCGTCCGGCCCCCACCATCGCGGCAGCGTCTCGGGGTTCATCCACGCGCCCCACACGATGGAACGCGGCGCCTGAATCACCCGCTGCAGCACCATGGTCCGCTCTGCAACTCCGGCCAGATTGTCCAGTCCCGCGTCGAAGCCCTGTCGGTAGCCCGCCTCCATATCCTCGGCCAATGAGGAAAGCTGTACCGTTACGACCAGCCGGCTGCGCTCGTCCGTGCCTGAGAAATCAGCCGTCACCAGCGCCGCCGATTGCGTAATACCACCGGAGGAGACCACCTCGTAGTTCACGCTGCGCACCGCCGGCAGCAATTCAAGCCAGCCACATTCACAGCGGATGTCCGGCTGGCCTTTGACCTTGCAGAGCGAGACTTCGCGTCCACCCACCCTGGTGTCGGCTTCCAAAAACTCCACGGTGACCGAGGGCGTGGGCGCCGCCCAGACCGCCCGCGCGGCCGGCGCCGTCCAGGCCTGCCACAGCACCGACGACGGCGCGGCCACGTCCCTCTCGAAGGTCAGCGTCGCGAAGCTGCCCTTCCTGTCATCAGGCGCCGCACGGGTCATGCTGCTTGTATTCGGGTTCGATGTCATTTCGCGCGTTCCTCCATCACGTTCATCACAAATGCGTCCAACCGGTCGAGCCGAGCCTCCCAGATGGCGCGTTGTTCATCGAGCCATGTCCGCACCGGATCCAGCGCCTCGGGAACGATAGCGCAGGTGCGTATCCGCCCGTCCTTGGACGTGGCGATCAATCCTGCCTCCCCCAGCACGGAAAGGTGCCGCATCACCGTGGGCAGACGCAGACCCGTGGGACCAGCCAAATCTGTCACCCGCGCGGGCCCTTCAGCGAGTCGGGTCAGGATCGACCGACGGGTCGGGTCGGCGAGAGCGTGGAAGAGCAGCGAGAGATCGGGATCATGCTTAGCCATGATGCTAACTATCGTCCGATTTGCCGGCGGCGCAAGAGAAAACTTCGCCAAGTTGCTAAGTTTTCTCCACCTGAGCTCCCCGGGCCTTTGCGAGTCTGTTGCCGGGCCCGCTGGGAAGGTAATTCGCGACGATGCTCCCAGGCCCGATCGAAGGCACCAAATGCTGCAGCTGCCGGGGGGCCCTCGGCATGTCCAAGAGGCCAGCGCGATCAGATCTCAGGAGCTGAAGTGGCCACCCTTTTCCGGCCGTGACGCTAGAGATGCTGGGCGCGCTTCGCGCCTCGCGCGAGCGGAATGCAGCACTCAGTTGAACGTCGCATGGGCCATGGATGCGCCCCGTCAGGGACGGGCGCAGATGCGTGCTGAATCGGCGTAAAAGAATTGACCGCCTGGTGGACGAGGTTCTGAGGCAATGGGTTGCGACTGCCCTGCCCCATTTTCCAGCGCCTAATGGTGCGGGCCGCACAACAACGCGCTGGAAGTCTGTCCAGAGCGGGACAGACGTTGGCGTCGCCTAGCCGGCCAGCAGGCAGAGAAGCCCGAGGCCGGCCGGCGAACTGCTTAAAGGGCGAAGACCTGATCGTGGGTGCCCACGAAGAACTTGCCTTCGGGCGTGACCCAGCCCCGGAACATGCCGTCGGTGTTGTAGGGAGCGGCGACATTGCCCTTGGCGTCCACGGCCACCAGCCCGGCGCCGATGCTGCGCGGCTGGAACTCGTCGATGATAATCTTCGAGGCCGCCTGCTCCAGGCTCTCGCCGAGATAGGCCACGCGTGAAGCCACCTCATGACCCACCGAATGCAGGATGAAGAACTCGCCCTTGCCGGTGCCCGACACAGCGCAGACGCCGTCGCGGGCATAGGTGCCGGCACCGATGATCGGGGAATCGCCGACGCGGCCTTCGGGCTTGTTGTTGTAGCCGCCGGTGGAGGTGGCCGCCGCAAGATGCCCGGCCGCGTCGAGCGCAACCGCGCCCACCGTGCCGTGCTTTTCGGACTCGCTCGCCTTGGCCGCGGTGCCCTGCCTTTCATGTTCCTTCATGGCGGCAAGCGCCTTGACCCGGCGCTCGGTTGTGAAGTGGCTGTTCGGCACCACTTCCAGGCCGCCTGCCTTGGCATAGTCGTCGGCAGCATGGCCGGCCATAAGCACCGCCTCGCCGCGTTCCATCACCAGTCGCGCAGCCTTTACCGGGTTGCGGATATGGCGGGAGCCTGCCACGGCGCCGCCGGTCTGCGTCTCGCCGTCCATGATCGAGGCGTCGAGTTCATGATAGCCGGCCGCGTTGAGCGCTGCGCCGTGGCCGGCGTTGAAATGCGGCGAATCCTCCATCACCACGACTGCGGCCTCGACCGCGTCAAGCGCGCGCCCACCGGCGGAGAGGATAGCCCATCCCGCCTCAAGCGAGCGGCGGAGGTCGACGCGTGCGGCCGCCCATTCCTCTTCGCTAAGATCGAGCTTGGCCATGACGCCGCAGCCGCCGTGGATCGCCAGTGCAACAGGTCCCATTTTCAATTCCTCAAATGCTGCGGCCGCCCTGGGGGCGGCCGCTTTCTTCGTTTGCCTTATATCAGTTCGCCGGACGGATGTTCATCGCCAGCGTGTCCTCGTCGGAACGCGGGATGATCGTCAGGCCCTTCTTCAGGCCCCAGGCCGAAACCGTCGAGGCGACCGGCAGCAGCGGCCGCTCCTTGGCGACAAGGGCGTTGGCATCCTGCAGCAGCTTCTCGCGCTTGGCGGTGTCCATCTCCGCAGCCGCGGCTTCGATCAGCTTGTCCATTTCCGGGTTGGAATAGAAGTGGACGTTGAAGGCGCCGAGCTTGGTCGCCGGATCGTTGGTGTGCGCAAGCGCGCCGAGCGTGTAGTTGGCCTCGCCCGTCAGCGTGCCCCAGCCGGACATGCCGAAGCTGTAGTCGCCGCGGGTGTTGGCCGGGAAGTAGACCGCGCCGGGCTGCGCATTGGCCTCGACCGTCACGCCGATCGACGCCAGCATCTGGGCGATGGTGGTGCCCACTTCCTTGTCGCTCGGCAGGCGGTCGTTGGTGAAGTTGAACACCACCTTGAAGCCGTCCGGATAGCCGGCGTCGGCCATCAGCTGCTTGGCCTTCTCGATGTCGGGCTGCGTGACCTGGATGTCCGGATTGTAGCCGAAGATATTCGGCGTCACGATCTGCGACTGGGCTTTGCCCATGCCTTCCATCGCAATCTCGGTGATTGTGTCACGGTCGATTGCCAGATCGAAGGCTTCACGCACGCGCGGGTCAAGGAACGGGTTCTTCGGCAGCGCCGAACCGTCCTTGGCCGTCACCTGCGGCGTCTGCTCGCGGAAGTCGAAATAGAGAAGGAAGGAGTAGACGCTGTCGATCTTGGTGATGCTGATCGAGGAATCCTGCTCCAGCGTCGGAATGTCCGAAGCCGGGATGCGGGCGGCGACGTCAACCTGGCCGGCCTTGAGCTGGGCAACGCGCGCGGCGTCGTTCGGGATCTCCTTGCGGATCACCCTCTCCCACGGCTCCTTGCCGCCCCAGTAGTCGTCGAAGCGCTCGAGAACCAGCTCTTCCTTCGGCGTCCAGGAAACGAACTTGTAGGGGCCGGTGCCGATTGCCGCCTTGCCGGAGTTGAAACCCTCGGTGGCGTTTTCCGGCGTGTCGGAATAGTCCTTGGCCGCGATATGCGAGACGACGAACAGGCGGATGAAGTCGTTCGGCAGCGTCGGCGCCGGGCCGTCGGTCTTGATGCGGATGGTGTAGGGATCGACGATCTCGATGCCCTGCACGCGGCGCACATAGACCGTCGTCGGGTTCGGGCCGGTGACATGCGGGATGCGCTCGATGGAGAACTTGACGTCTTCGGCGGTGAAGTCCGACCCGTCGTGGAACTTCACGCCCTGGCGCAGCTTGAATTCCCACGTGGTGTCGTCCAGCGCCTGCCAGCTCTCGGCCAGGCCCGGCTCGAGCTGCAGGTTGTCGCCGGATCTGATCAGCGTGTCATAGATGTGCTTCATCGCCTCGGCCTGCGTGCCGGTGGCGGTGAAGTCCGGATCGATCGAGGACGGACCCGAGCGCACGCCGATCGTCAGGTCGGCGGCAAGCGCGGCCGACGAAACGCTGGCATAGAGGCCCAGGGCGAGTGCGAGCCCGGTGGTTGCGCGCAAGATGTTCATACTTCTTCCATCTCCTCTGGAGTGTCGGTTTCTTGGCTGGATTTCTTGTTGGACGGCCAGGTCTCTGGCCACTTCCTCGAATCGGCGACGACCTTGGCCAGCAGTTCCGAAAGCATCAGCTGCTCGGCGGGGCTGAGCCCCTTCAGCATCAGCTGCTCGCGTTCCCGCATGGGCTGCATGGCCTCGTCGACGATACGTCTTCCTTCATCCGTCAGATGCAGGACGAAGCTTCGGAGATCGTTTGGATCCACCTCGCGGCGGACGATCTTCTTGTCGATCAGCTTTTGGATCGCCCGGCTGATCGTATTCCTTGGAAAGCCTGAAGAGTTGCAGATTGCGCTCGCCGTCACGCCGTTCTTGAGGCTGAGCGAGTAAAGCACCACGAATTCAACCCGCTGCAGACCGAATTCCACCTCGATCCAGCGGTAGATCGGCACGTTGAACTGCAGCGCCAGGAAATTGATCCGGAACGAGAACCAGCAGGGATTCTGCCACAGCTTGACGGCGATGAGCTCGTCGACGGCACCGTCGGGCGCATCCCGCCTTCCCGCCTCCATGAGTAGATCATCAAGGGTCGTCGTCAACCCGGAGTCGCGCGACGCCATGGCCTCTTCTCCCCACTCGCCATTTGTTCCGGATGGAACTTGACTTAGCGAAAATCCGCTGTCAATTTCTTTTTTTAGTTCCTACTAGAACAATCTTGAACTAATGCGACGCGGCGCTGACGGCGCTTTCGCCTCTGCGTCAACGCTCGTGTCGAGCTGATTTCTCATAGCCTGAAAGTGAGAGCACGATGGACATAGCCGGGATGAACTGGATGCAGGTGGAAGAACGCGTCGCCAGCGACGACCGCTGCATCCTGCCGATCGGCAGCGTCGAGCAGCATGCCTACTTAAGCCTCTGCACCGACATGATCCTGGCGCAGAAGGTCGCAATCGATGCGGCCGAGCCGCTCGGCGTTCCCGTCTTCCCGGTCCTGCCCTACGGGCTTGCCGCGTCCTTCTCCGCCTATCCTGGCACCATGACGCTGAAGCTTTCGACATATGTCAGCGTGATCGAGGACCTGCTGAACAGCATGTACCGGTCGGGCTTTCGCCGCATTCTCGTGGTCAACGGCCACGGCGGCAACACGCCCGCAGGCGCAGTGATCTCCGAATGGCTGAACGATCATCCCGACGCCCGCGTCAAGATGCATGACTGGTGGCGCGCACCCCTGACCTGGAAAAAGGTGATGGACACCGACCCGGCGGCCTCGCACGCCTCGTGGATGGAAAACTTCCCGTGGACGCGGCTGGCCGAGGTCGTGCAGCCGACCGAGCCCAAGCCCCGCATCGACTTCGCCCGGCTTGCGCGCGTCGATGCCGCGACCAAGCGCGAGATGCTGGGCGAAGGCAACTATCACGGCCTGTTCGAGCGCCCCGACGCCGACATGCTGGCCATCTGGGACGTTGCGGTGGCAGAGACCCGCGCACTCCTCGAAGCCGACTGGAATTGAGCCGAACCGATTAGGGCAAGATGACGTCCGCAACGGACGCGACAGGGGAGCGATGTTTTCTTTCGTCTTTCAACGCATCTTCCAGGCAGGACTCGTGGTCGTCGCGATGTCCATTCTGGTGTTCTGCGGGGTCTACGCCGTCGGTAACCCGATCGACGTCCTGATCTCGCCAGACGCCACGCAGGAAATCCGTGCACAGGTGATCGCCCGCTACGGCCTCGACCTGCCGCTCTGGCAGCAATATTTCGAGTTCGCCAACCGGCTCATCCATGGTGACTTCGGCACCTCCTTCGTCTACGGCATGCCGGTCGGCTCGCTGATCCTGTCGCGCCTGCCTGCCACGCTCGAACTGACGGTGTTTGCGGTCATCCTCGCCTCGGCCGTCGGCATCCCGCTCGGCGTCTATGCCGGCTACCGGCCGCAGAGCCTCGCCTCGCGCATCATCATGGGCGCCTCGATCCTCGGCTTCTCGGTGCCGACCTTCTGGTTCGGCCTGATGCTCATCATGGTCTTTGCCGTGCAGTGCGGCTGCATGCCGGCCGGCGGGCGCGGCGCGACCGTCTCGCTCTTCGGCGTCGAATGGAGCTTCCTCACCGCCGACGGCTTCAAGCACATGCTTCTGCCCGGCATCAACCTGGCGCTGTTCAAGCTTTCGATGATGATCCGCCTGGCCCGCGCCGGCACGCGCGAGGTCATGCTGAGCGACACGGTGAAGTTTGCCCGGGCCGCCGGCATCAGCGAGCGCACCATCCTGCTGCGCCATGTGATGAAGCTGATCTCCATCCCGCTGGTCACGGTCTTCGGCCTGGAATTCGGCTCCACGCTGGCCTTCGCCGTGGTGACGGAGACGATCTTCTCATGGCCCGGCCTCGGCAAGCTGATCATCGACAGCATCACCTCGCTCGACCGCCCCGTCATGGTGGCCTACCTGATGCTGGTCGCGCTGCTGTTCATTGTCATCAACCTGTCCGTGGACCTTGTCTACGTGCTGCTCGATCCGCGTCTGAGAAAGGGACGGGCATGACGAACGCCTCTACCCCGCTGCGCAATTTCCTCACGGAATTTTCCCGCAATCGCGCCGCGCTCGCCGCCGGCATCGTGACCCTGCTGATCGCCGTACTGGCGCTGGCGGCTCCGCTTGTCGCACCGCAGGACCCGTATGACCTGGCCCATCTGGTGTTACGCGATGCGCGCCGGGCACCGGGCTATGTCGGCACCGGCGGCTACGTCCACCTGCTCGGCACGGATGCGCAAGGCCGCGATCTGCTCTCGGCGATCCTCTACGGCCTGCGCATCTCGCTCAAGGTCGGCGTGATCTCGGGCGCAATCGCCTTCACGGTCGGCGCTCTGGTCGGCACCAGCGCCGCCTATATCGGCGGTCGCACCGAAAGCCTGCTGATGCGCATCGTCGACCTGCAGCTTTCCTTCCCCGCGATCCTGCTGGCCTTCGTGATTGCTGCCATTCTCGGCCAGGGCCAGTACCAGCTCATCCTGGCGCTGATCTTCGCCCAGTACGCCTATTTCGCGCGCACCGCGCATGGCGCGGCGTCGGCCGAACGGCAGAAGGACTATGTCGAGGCAGCGCTGTCGGTGCCGCTCAAGGCACGTCGGGTTGTGCTTCGCCACATCCTGCCCAACGCCCTGCCGCCGCTGATCGTGGTGGCCACGGTGCAGGTGGCCAGCGCCATCTCGCTCGAAGCCACCCTCTCCTTCCTCGGCGTCGGCCTGCCGCCGACGGAGCCGTCGCTCGGCATGCTGATCGCCAACGGCTTCCAGTATCTGCTGTCTGGCCGCTACTGGATCTCGATCTACCCCGGCATCGCGCTCATCCTGTTCATCGTGTCGCTGAACCTCGTCGGCGACCAGATCCGCGACCAGCTCAACCCGAGGCTGCAGAAATGACGGCGCCGCTCCTGCAGGTCACCGACCTCAAGACCCATTTCCACACCGCCAGGGGCGTGATGAAGGCGGTGGACGGCGTGTCGTTCTCGCTGGCCGCCGGTGAAGTCCTCGGCCTGGTGGGTGAATCCGGCTCGGGCAAGAGCATCACCGGCTTCTCCATCATCGGCCTGATCGATCAGCCGGGCCGCATCGAGAGCGGCTCGTCGATCAAGCTCGAGGGGCGCGAGCTCGTAGGCCTTCCGACCAACGAATTGCGCGCTATCCGTGGCAAGGCCATTTCCATGGTCTTCCAGGATCCGATGATGACGCTGAACCCGGTGCTCAGCATTTTCACGCAAATTCGGCTCGCCCTGGAGGCGCACGGCAAGATCTCCACCGCCGAGGCGCGCAAGCGCGCGATCGCGGCGCTGAAGCAGGTGCGCATCCCCGACCCCGAGCTCAAGGTCGACTTCTACCCGCACCAGTTTTCCGGCGGCATGCGCCAGCGCGTGGCGATCGCCATTGCGCTTCTGCACAAGCCCAAGCTGATCATCGCCGACGAGCCGACAACGGCGCTCGACGTCTCGATCCAAGCCGAGATCCTGGCCGAGATGAAGGAGCTGGTTAAGGAAACCGGGACCGCGCTTATCTGGATCAGCCACGACCTGGCCACCGTCGCCTCCATCGCCGACCAGGTCGCCGTGATGAAGACCGGACGCATCGTCGAGGCAGGCGCCACCAATGACGTGCTGCTCAACCCGCAGCATCCCTATACGCGCGGACTGCTCGACGCCCTGCCCTCGCGCGCCGAACCCGGCGCCATGCTGGCCCGCAACAGCGGCGACGGCGAGGCCGATCCGGCACCGCCGCCGCGCCGCGAGGCCTCCGGCCAGAAACGGATGCCGAAGGACGGCGTGCCGTATTTCGTCATCGAGGGCGTCAGCAAGAAGTTCCGCAGGGACACCGGCCTGCTGCATGCCCTTGCCGAGAAGGCGGGCCTCGCCTCGCCCGTTCCCTTCGTGCAGGCGGTGGACGATATCAGCCTGACGCTGGCGCGCGGCGATGCGCTGGGCCTCGTCGGCGAATCCGGCAGCGGCAAGTCGACGCTCGGCCGCATCGCCGCGGGCATCTACGCGCCCACCACCGGCAAGGTCAGGCTCGAAGGCGAACCGGTCATCTCCAGTGGCCGCAACCCGACGAAAGTGACCACGCGCGTCCAGACCATCTTCCAGGACCCGTTCGCCTCGCTCGACCCGCGCATGCGCGTCGGCGACAGCATCTCCGAGGGGCCGCTGGCGCATGGGCTTATCACGCGGGCGCAGGCCGGCGAATATGTCCGCCAGTGGCTCGCCGCAGTCGGCCTCGACCCAGCTTTTGCCGGCCGCTATCCGCACCAGTTCTCCGGCGGCCAGCGCCAGCGTGTGGCGATCGCGCGTGCGCTCGCCATGCAGCCGGACGTGGTGGTCTGCGACGAGCCGGTGGCCTCGCTCGACGTGTCCATCCAGGCGCAGATCATCAATCTGCTCATCCGCCTGCGCAAGGAACTGGAGCTGACGCTCATCTTCATCTCGCACGATCTCTCGGTCGTCCGGCACCTGTGCGACCGCGTGGCGATCATGTATCGCGGCCGCATCGTGGAGGCCGGCCAGACCGCCGAGATCTACGAGAACCCGCAGGACGACTATACGCGGCGGCTGCTCGCGGCGGTGCCGGTGCTGCCGCAAGCGGCGCAGGCGACCGCGGCAGCAGTTTGAACCATCAAAATACGAGGTGAATGATGGAACCCTGGCAGTGGGACGAGTCGGTTTGGCGCGGCAAGGTGGAGAAGATCCGGGCCGGCCGCTCGCTGAAGCCGAAGGCCTGGAAGAACGGCGCACGCTGCGCCGTGGCGCTGTCCTTCGACAGCGACCATGAGAGCAACGAGCTGCGCGACGGCGGCGAATCCATCGGCCGCATGTCGCAGGGCCAGTATGGCAACCGCGTCGGCATCCCGCGCATCCTCAAGACGCTCGCCGACAACGACATCAAGGCGACCTTCTTCGTGCCGGCCGTGGTCGGCCTGCTCTATCCCGATGAGCAGCGGCGGGTGATCGCCGAGGGGCACGAGATCGGCCTGCACGGCTGGATCCACGAGCTCAACACCAAGGTGCCGCCGGAAAACGAGCGCGACCTGCACTTCCGCGCCGCCGACACGCTGGAGAAGATCACCGGCGTTCGCCCCGTCGGCATGCGCACGCCGTCCTGGGATTTTTCGAGCGTCACGCTCAAGATCCAGCGCGAGCTGGGCCTGCTCTACGACTCGTCGCTGATGGCCGACGACGATCCTTACGAGATCGTCGAGAACGGCGAGCCGACCGGCATCGTCGAGCTCCCGGTGGAGTGGATTCGCGACGACGCGGTCTATTTCAACATGAACCGCTTCACTGCGCTGCGCCCCTATATGGCGCCCTCCGGCGTGCTGGACATCTTCCGCCGCGAGTTCGACCGCGCCTATGAGGAAGGCGGCCTGTTCCTTTTGACCATGCACCCGCATGTCATCGGCTACCGCTCGCGCATCTCCATCCTGGAGGAGCTGATCCGGCACATCCGCGGCCATGACGACGTCTGGTTCGCCACCCATGCCGACATCGCGGCCTATGCCGCCGAAGGCCTGCGCGAAGGCAAGTGACCATCGACGCGCCGGCGGGCTTCCCGCTGGCCGGCGCGTCACCTGAAAAACCCTTGGTCCGGGGCGCGCCCGATGACACCCCCGTGGCTTCTCTAACCACGTGCAAATACCGGCAGTCGGCGGCCACGCCGTTTTCCGCATGGCTCAATTCCATGATATATGGCCGCCATGAATTCGTTATCAGATGCCTTTCCCGTCTATAATCCGCCGCGGGAACCCTACGTCTCGATCCTCCATCGCGACGCAGACCTTCTGGTGCTCGATAAGCCGAGCGGTCTTCTTTCCGTGCCCGGACGCCACCCTGCGCTCGCAGACAGCCTGGCGACGCGCGTTCAGGAACAATTTCCGAAAGCCCTAATCATTCATCGACTGGACAAGGACACGTCCGGCTTGGTGCTGATGTCGCTCAACCGCAAGGCCCATGCCGCGGTTGCGGCGCAGTTCGAGGCGCGCACCACCGAGAAATCCTATGTGGCCGAGGTCTGGGGGCGGGTCCAGGATGAGGAAGGATTGGTCGACCTGCCCTTGGCCATCGACCCCGACAACAAACCCCGGCATCGCGTCGACCATGAGCACGGCAAGCCCGCGCAAACGCGCTGGCGCGTTCTCGGATACGGCGAGAACACCACGCGCCTGCGCCTTTTCCCGTTGACCGGACGCACACACCAGTTGCGCGTGCACATGAAGGCGTTGGGTCACGTGATCCTGGGCGACGAGTTCTATGCCAACGGCGCGGCTCTGGCGGCCGCAGACCGGCTGCTGCTCCACGCCGAAGAACTGAGCTTTCGTCATCCCCGTGGCTCGGACGTCACCTTCACCGCCCCCGTGCCGTTCTGAGAGCGACGATGGCGCAAAACCTCGACACAACATCCCTGATCGTCGACTTCGTCGGCGGCGCGACCGGTCACCGTTTTCGCTCTGGCGAGGGGCGTGGGCAGGCTCTGGCGAAAGCCGCCGGGTTTTCGCGCGGCGTCGTTCCGGAAATTGTGGACGCTACCGCCGGCCTCGGCCGTGACGCGTTTTTCCTGGCGTCGCTTGGTGCGCGCGTCACCCTCATCGAGCGCTCACTGACGATGCATGACCTCCTTGCCGAGGGGCTCGATCGCGCCCGAGCGCAAGGGGGGCGGTATGCCGAAACGGTTGCGCGCATGACGCTGATCCATGGCGACTCATGCGCCCTGCTGCCTCAACTGAACCCGCAGGTGGTCTTGGTCGACCCGATGCACCCGCCACGCAACAATACGGCCCTGGTGAAGAAGGAGATGCGGCTGATCCGCGAAATCGTCGGCACCGATCCAGACGCCGCGCAACTGATGCAGGTCGCCCTGGAGACCGCGCGCAACCGAGTGGTGCTCAAGTGGCCCCTGCGTGCGGAACCGATGCCGGTGCTGCCGAAACCGTCCCATCAGATCTTGGGAAAGAGCACTCGTTACGACGTCTTCGTGAAAGCCAGGATCATGAAAACGACCCCATCGGTTCAGGAAGCCGAGCACTGCGGTGCGCAAGAGCCTCAACCAGCTCACCCCGCTCGTCCCTGAAAGAGCATGAGGCGGCCTCAAAAACCGTCCCGCCGGCGCGACCGATCTCCGATCGGATCAACTTCGTCACGGAAACGGGCCGCAAAATGCTAAACCTCGAGCCGTCTCGCGCTCGCCAGGATCTTGGGGCGCAAACTAGCTGGAAGACGCAACGTGGCGACGGCAGTGCCAACATATAAATTCCGGCTTAGAGTTGCTCGATCCCCATTGAAATCTTTAGGGGTTCGCGCCGCTGTCCGACTTAGAAATGCAAATCCTGGCTCAATTTCCCGCTTAGCTCCGCATGCATCCACTAACCTGCTGGCAGCACTCAATCAGAGGCCACATGTCTGATTGCTTCGACTGAGGGTACCGGGGCATCCATGCTGCGAGATACGGTTTTTGCGGGACGTCGTCACTCGTGCGTTTGCTATAAAGGACTGAACGTGTCGCGGGCCGCGCTCCATCATGGCTCTTGCGGGTGAGCAAACGTTTTTTCCTTCGACTCCCGAGTTATACCCGAGAGTTTCACGCCTGTCCGACGGTTACAGGACCAAACGTTTTCCTGATCTCGGCTCGCGGCCTTATGCCGACCTGATCCCCCGTTGAAAATCGTGGTAGCGAAAAATTCGATCGCTTCTCGACTGTCGAACAGCGTAAGCCACGCTGCTCAACGACCTGCTTCGCGGCCTTGCACTTGCGGCTGACGAACAAGTCCAAAGCGTTAGTCGACGCACCGATCTTTGCCGCTTGGAGCAGATCGCCGCGCCCGAGCCGCTGCAGGATATTGTAAAAATCCGTCGAGGAATACTTGTTGCACTTCAAGAGTATTATAGTACTCAATTTTATATAAATTGCCAAATTTCTTACGATTACCACTCTTGTTTTTTGGCGCCATATGAAAACTATCGCACAAACGGAATAAACTTCTTGGCCAGTCCAGTATCTGTCGTGCCATTATCTCCGCCTCGCGCACCCCCCAACTGTTCGGGATCCTTCTTAGTCCATTTCTGGTACTCAATTCAGGATGCTCGGGTGACATGAGCAATTGAGCCATGTGGTATCCGACGATGTATATCGCCCGGCTGGTTAAGCAATAAAGTTCCATGGGGAGCATAGACATAGCCTTCTGGCGCTTATCCAGATCGTGTCCTAGAAAGCCGGTCAAGAAGTCTATCGCTTTTTCGTCTGTAATCTCGGCAGGTCTGAGAGGTAGATCGCGTAGGTCGATGTCTTCGCCGTTTTTTGCGCAAGTGGGGCAACGGCATATGCCGATGAATTCTGCCCAGCGAAGCGGAGACCCGCATCCGGGGCAGTTCTCTATGAGCAGTTCCCTGCTTTCGGGGCAAAGCGGGAGAGCTCGAAACGCCCAGGCCGCCCTATGGTGAGGGGATCGGCGCAATGACGCCGAAGAGACGTGACGCGTGTGCAACGATGCGTGAGCAAGCGGGACGACGGCACCATACGATTCCACCCAAAACGTGCCCTGATCTGAAAACATCCTATACGCCGCCAACAAGACGCCTGCGTGCACGCCTGTTGCACGCTCTAGCTCCGAGATTTCCCGATCACTCCATCTCCTGCAGCCCAATCTTCGCCCTCGCCGGTGCCCGAGCATTGGGGCGACCGCCTCGAGGGCTTGATATCCATTGAGTGCGAGGCAACGTCCCACGAATCCTTGCAGGCTTTCGCCCGGCTGCGGAACGGTCGACAACGCAAATGCGTCGCCGCTGAATCTCCGCACAAGCTGTGCGCATGAGATCTCGGCCAAGAAGTTTCGAGTCTCGTCGTCGGTGGGCACCGGAACCTCAATGCGCAAGCACGACTGTGCCTGCTTCCTCCGGCACGCAGCGGTCCCCGCCGCGCGTCAAGGTTGTCACGATCGATCGGCCAAGTAGCGTTCCCCGGCCCGGCAGTCGATAAGCCTCCACGCCCTCAAGCGCATCGAAAAGGCGCCACGCGGTAACTGGGGCGACTCCCATCAGCATCGCCGCCTCCCCCACAGTGCAGTAGCGCGCTCTAAAGGCACGCAATTCCTTCACATCGTAGCGCGGACAATGCTGCGACAGCCGAGCCAGTAGCCCGGCTGCAATGACCCGATAGAGGGTCGAGAGCGAGCAGCAGAGTATGATGCAAGCTGCAGCAGAGTCGACCTGAGATGGAAGATTTTGCTCTTCTAGGTGACGGATCCACTCGCCTCGAACGGCCGAGAACGCATCGGAGGGACTTACGCGCAGGACATCAATGAGCGAGTCCGTCTCGCCAGTCCGGCCGCATGGCACAGTCCCATGGGCCGCGGCGCGGAGAGCGAAACCGGCTCCCCCTGGGAGGTAAGGGAACATCGTCGAGATTGAGCGGACACTCGGCCATTCCTCGATATCCTGCTGTGTTGCGCCACGGACCAAGTTTGAAACGAATGCCTCGACAGAGTGTTTGCTAAAGAGGCGGCGGTTCCCGCTAACGGAGCAGACTTCCCAGGACGCAGGCTCGATGCCGACGATCGCGGCCACGGCGCTCGTGCTTTCCACGGGAATCCCAATTTTGCGTGCCAATTCCGGACCAGGTTCCACGTCTGCTAGTCGATCGCATATCCGTCGCATGCTACGAACGGCCAGTTTATATCTTGCACGGCTTCTGCCGTGAAAAACGATCGCATCCGCACCAGCCGCACGCGAGAGGCGACCGGCCGTGCGGAGCGAAACCCTCATCTCGGCGGCGGCTCTGTCCAAGGTGACGTATTCCGGGTGCTGGGGCACGCGGCCGAACCGCTGGATTCCGGGTAGCTCATCCGCTGATCTCTCGAGTTCGCGAGCAACGGCTTGCCTAAATAGGGCTTTGGCGGCGGACGGAAGGAAGGCATATCGCGACGCATCGAGGACGGGGCCTAGTTCCTTGACGATTCCGACGGCGCCTGGACGCGACTCGGCCCGACAGCGGGCAGCGTCTGCGAGCCGAGTGATAGAGGTTGGCCAGCCAAGCAGGAGACGGGCTGCCCGCTCGAGATCGTCGCATGTCCACGGCGCTTGCATCCGAATTGGTCTGGGTGGGTTAGCTCCATCATAGATCATTGCCGCCAGACGATGCATGGCCACCAGCAATCGGTAGAGGCCGCTGGCGCCGAGGCGGCGCAGTTCGTCGCATGGGACGGCGCATGCCGCCTCCCTCTTTTCGTGATCAAACGCCAGCAGTCCGCAAACCCAACTCATCGCCTCGCCGTCGGTTACCGGTGCCGCCTCGCCTTGTGAATCGCGTAGATCGACCACGGAACGGCCATTCTCACGGCACCACTCGCAATTGGGGATGCCCTCAGTTCGGGTCCACCCAAGTTTGCGCCCGCATGCAGGGCATCGTGACTGGAGTAGCTGCCACGTCTCGGGGCACATCGGTATCGTGCGGAGCAGCCAAGTTGCCCGATGGTGCGCTGAACTCCGAAGCGAGGCCGGAGAGTAGCGTCGCAGCTTTCTCTCGCAATGTCCGGCGGGGACGGTGATGCCATTGACACAGAACGTGTCAGAGTGGATCGGCTCAGTCACCTTTCCGGCGAGCAGAACGGTTCTGCCCGAAGCGGCGCCGAGCGCCAGGTCAAGAAGCTCTGCCTCGCAAGGACGTGGCACCACCAGACGGGTGATCCGGGGACAGTGGATGCCGTGGCTGGCGAGTGCTGATGCCACGTCGGGGACGGCGTTGAGGGCGCAGGAGCGCGCTATCCATCCCGGTAGACTTTCACCCGCAATGGGATCAGATATAAGCCGGAGTCCCTGGCGCGATCGGTTCCATCGCCATTCGCAGGTTGCGTCGATGGGGCTCAGGAATGTCATCGGCTGTTCTTTAGGTCCTGTCGCGACATGATGTCATGGGCGTCGGCCCAGGTTTTTCTCGCGGCTTCGAAGTGGGTGCGCGTCAGTTTCGTCGCCCCGGCCCTCAAGGCAATTTCCGTCGTCTCCTGGACGTAGATGCAGCCTGTCCCAAGTCGTCCACGCGATACATCCGCGATGTCTCCGAAGAACTCTCCTTCTAGATCCGGCCTGTCGTCGATGACGCCCAGTTCCACCATCTTCCGGGAGTACGCTCCGAAAAAGACCTTCGCGATCCGAATCATCTCCGCATCCCTCAGGTTGATCGGGCCGAACCAAACGAGCTTCTTGCAGCGATTGCCGAGCTGCTTGTTGTTCTGAATGACGTTTTTGACGTTTTCTTGCCCGACAAGCACGATACCTATCACGCCACTCTCCGCGAGAGACTTAAAGCTTTCTGCCACCGCCCAACGAGTCTTGGCGGTGTCCTTGTCGATCATGTGGTTCACTTCGTCGAAGATCCACGTGTCGGTACGGGCAGCAACCCTATAGAGGTGGGCGCGGCGCATCAGAGTCTGCTTTGTTCCGCGATCGTGCATCTCGTCCCCGTAGGAATCTAGGACGTCGCTGAACATCGTTCGTGGAGTCGCGGCTTCTTTAAGCTGGATTTCGAGGACCGGCCTCAGGCCTTGCTCCTCATCGTCATCCGTTGTCGTGGACTGGATGAACTCTCGGAACGCAGTGGACTTCCCGGTGCCGGACGATCCGAGGATCGGAAGGATCTTAATGTGGGCCTTCAACGCGCGCCGCCGCGCCGCCGGCATCTGCGCAATTATTTTCGACCGCGCACGTACGTATTCTCGGTAGCCTTTCAGGCTTTCGATTACCGCCGTGCTGATCGGGTTGGGCACATATGCCAATTCGAGCGCCGCGATGCGCCTGCCGATCTCCTCATGGGACAGCATATTCTTCATCGATCATCACCGATAAAGCATCCTCAGAAGGAGCTTGGTATGCGGGTCCAACTCTGTGGACTCGTCTTCGCGCTCTGGTTGGAGCGCAGATTCCTTTGCAGCATCGACATTCATTTCGGAACGTGCGCGCCTTGCTGCACTTCCAGGGTCCTTTCCCGTGGGGGACTCGTTTGCGCTGGACGATTTCGAGCTGCGTGCACTCGCACCAGACTTCTTTGTCCGCCCGCCCCGACGCGGACCGACCACCGGCCGGAAGTCACTTTCTCGATGCGGCGCAAGCGGTTCCAGGTCGACGGACCCCACCGGCCGCATGGCCATGGGGCCGGGTTCCGCAATCCCCTTCCAGACCGCCGTGCGGCCCGATATCAACCCTTGTTCAGCGGCAAGCTGCATAGTCTTGCGGGAGGCTTCGATCCTCCGCGTCATGTCGCTGTTTTCGGTGCGACGATTGTATGCATCGCGCACCACCAGTATCTCCTCGTCAGTTCGGAACCCCATTTGATGCTCCTTTGCGAACCTCCGCCATTCCTCGACAAACGCCCGGTTCAGGGCGACGTTGTTCGGCAGGCGAAGTGTGCACGGCAAGCGCTCATACTTTTGGCGGACGTAATCATAGACCCTGATGTAGCGTAGATCCGACCAAGTCACCTTCGCCTTGGTGTTGGCGGTCGGCGGCTTGCCTGCGCCACGCCTCCCTCGCCGAGTGACCTGGAAGTCGTCGGGAGCGTCCACACCTCCCATTGAGTCTAGAAGCTTCGTGATCACGTCAGGATCGTGGAAGGTCAAACCCTCTAGCTTGACCCCCGTCCGGCGAACAGTCACCGGCAGAGCGATCCCGAAGGTATCATCCAGCAAGTCGAGATCGCAGAAGTATTCGTAACCATGGAGGGCCACCGAGTCGTCCCACACCAATTTCCGGGAAAGGTGATGTCCCGGGCTGATCGAGAGATTGTGGGTTGAAGCCCAGTCCGAGACGCGTTCCTGCAATACGTCTAAGAGGATGGGCTTTCCGTCAGTTTTTGGATCGTATCCCAGCCGGCGCAGGACAGCCGCCGAATAGGGAATTCCGCACGGGAGCTTCTTAAGGCACTGGGACTTCAGCGAACCAATGGTCCGCTCCACGATTTGCTTGTATTGCGGATTCTCCTTGGGTGCCCAATGAACCGAGGAACCCACGTCCGCGAGGGCGTCCTGGAAACTCTTCCCGGTCTGGCAGAGCGCGTTGTCCACGAGATAGCACTTCGACGCACCAAACACGTCGAGCCCCTCAAGGTGAGAGCGGCCAGCGATCAGGCCTTCCTTGCACTCGATAGACATCTTGATTGCAAGGAATACGGCCTCAATGTCATCGTACCAGGTTACCAGAACGGCAAGCACGCATTCCGACCATGCGTCTATGGCGAGTACGATCACCGGGCGCCTAAGAAACAACATCAGCTCGGGGATGAAAACTATCCAGGTATCGCAAACGGTCGAATCGATCGCGACCACGTCGAGGTGGGCCACAATCTCGGGAAGGCTCTCCCGGACCCCGCGCTCCGGGACTGCCTCGCGGTTCGTGGTCTTCATCTCGACGAGATCGGCTGTCCTCGCTCGCGCAATAGCGGCGTAGACTGTAGAGCGTCCCGGCACCTTTATCCTTTTTGCCGCTTCGTCACCCTCGAACCTGAGCGTCCTTCCCCTAAGCGTCACGACAAACTTTCCGAGCCGAGCGTGAGCGTCGCACTTCTGCCGATACCGGGCGGCGTAATACTGGAGAACTACGTATCTAAGGGCCCACTCGACCAGCTTGGGGTGGAACCGCTTGCGATGACGGCCGCGGAGATCCCTGTAGTCCGAGGGATACCGACGCCCCGTCTCCCCCCGTTCCCGGACCCACACCTTGAATGTCCGTATCGTGGGCGGCTTGAAATCGGGGTGGATCTCCCCGAGATCCTGAAGGAAAGGCTCTATGCGGTCCTTCTTCAGGGCGAATGGACGAGCGTCGTAGGCTTGTAGAAACGCCTGGATCCTGCGCTCCGACGGCTTTAAGGGAGTCGGCCTGACGACCGACGGATCGCGGAGGCTAGCACCTCGCTCACAGATTTTGTCTTTGATGCGCCGGATCTCAGACTCGGTGAAGCGTTCCTGGCAGCGCGTCTTCGCATGGCGGAAGAAGTAAAGATTCTCCTCACCTGATCCGGGGTTGTTCCGCTCCGCGTCGTATGCCTCGACGTATTCGTATCTTACGCCATTTATGTCGTATTGCGTCTGGGTGACGAACCGAAACTCGAGACTCATCAGCCCGCAACCTGCATGCCCGGTAGACGACGGGGGCTCCCCCGCGTCCGCAATCCCGGTCGACGCTTCGCGCCAAACCATGTCACCGGAGTGTCGACATTGATGGTACCCTTAAAAACCTCAATCTCTACTAAGCCCCGTACCATAAGCGAATGGAGCACCTGCGCGCCCCTGGGAAATCCACCCAAGGCCTCGCAGGCCTCTGCGTACGTGAACGGATCCCGAACCATCGCTAGATCAAAAATCCGTAACTCGTCCGCGATACAGGTCGCCGTCCTCTTGTCGCTCTCGATTCTGATCAGGTTGGGGAAGGCGGGATCGCGCTTGATGGATTTGCCGGGAATTTCCTCGAAGCTCCAACCGAGCAGGTCCTCATAAACTTGGCGGCACCTCGCCAACTTCGCGGAATATTCGGGCTCCTGCTTGCGCGTGTCGTTCACAGAGCTCACTTCCACGATTGTCACGCTTCCATCTGCGAAATCCACCCGCAGATCGGGGTAATATTCGTAGCTCTCGTCTTTCATCCGGAAGACCTCAAGCATGTGCGGCTGGGCGACGTAGCCGGAGACATCGGGATGGGCCTCGCAGCACATGAGGAGAAGTTCCTCGTAGGGGGATTCCCATGGATAGGCGCGCGCGTTTTTGTAGCTGATATATCTGCCAGTCGGGTGGAAGCTGCGTCCCGTTATTATCGTTCGAATCGACCCCTCGCTCCGGGTCTGCCACAGGATGGCGGCTGCCCCCAAGAGCCTACGTTCCAACCGGTGCGTGCGTCCTATTTGGGTCATGGGTTACACTCCGCGATAGAGCACAGCGACGAGGGCAAGGTGCAAAGGGGCCACCTGCTGGCGCAACCTCGAGCGTGCGACCCCTTGCAGAATTTTGGCGGCGGTGGCTTCCGAGACATGGGCGGCTTCGACGGGAGGGGGCACGGCTCTGCGATCACCCTCGATGTAAACGAGTGCACTCGTGGGCTTGTGAGCTCTCCCCTTGATTATTTGCCCAAGGGATCCGCCATCCATCGATCCCACGATCCGGGCGACCACTCCCTCGCGTAACAGGGATGTCAAATCGGCCATAGGGTTTCCTAGCCTCCGTGACGGACCGAAGGATTCCCGCGCCTGAGAACCTGTTAAACGTTCAAAGGGCCGGAAGGATTAAGACTTCCGCCCCCCAAGCCAAAGGATTCCTTGTGTCGCCATCAGGATTCCGCAACGAGTGGAGCGACTGGCGCCGAGTCAGGGGTTGTGCTAGAGTACGAGGATCATTGTGGCCTGCCCTCCGTTGTGAAGACTAGGGTAAGGTCCGGAGGTCGTCCCGTAGCCGCGGGGCGACCTTCACTGAAGGGCAAGAATTTTAGCCTGCATGGGTTCCATTTGCAAGCAATTTCGGTATGGCTCCTCAAGCGCGTCTTCAAAAAGGCACCCATCGCCCCCGCAACGACCTCCGTGAAAGAACCCTGGCTCGGCTCAATGTAGAAATTGCCGAGCTTGAGGCAGACATCATAGCTCGGGAGAGCGAGTTGCACGAGGCCCGCAGGATTTGCGAGGAGATCAAAGCTACTCGAGAGCGACTAAGTCGGATGTTTCCCGAACAGAACTCGGAAGCTCCTTTCGACGAGGCGCCTTCCGAAAAGCGTCGAACCCGGCACGCGACCGTCGCGGGTCGCCAACGGCGGAGCCGAGCACACAGCGATGCCACTTTGATCAGGGAAGCGGCGAACGATGCCCTCCAGCGTGCAGGTCGGCCATTAAGCCGAGCGCGGATTCAGGATGAACTGACGCGCAACGGGGTATCTCTAAAGAGCAAGAATCCTCTTAGGCGGATAGGCAAGGTGATGTGGCAAGCTGAAGAGTTTCGCCACGTGGACGACGGATACTGGTTTTCTGATATACCCGTCCCGGGAAGCTGATCCGCCACCTAATCGCCCTCGCGGATGCGGGCTATTCTTGTGTCTTTCTGGGGGGGCAGCCCAGCGGTAGTCAGGCCGCCGACCGAGGATCGGCCTCTCGCGGTCAGCACACGTCAAAATGTAGATCCAATCAGTTCGCAGGCGAGAAAGCGGACGCCGTTTAGAACGGCATCTCCTCCCAGTCTTGCAGAACCCAGGGCGCCACTGGACGGGCAGTAAAAGGAGGCCAGGTTCCCTTGTGAAACGAGCGGCCTCCTTGAAACGGCTCCCTTCTGGCCATCGCCGAGCTCGGGTTATCATTGCGCGTTACAGTTGAGCGGTGACGCGCGATCAAAAAGATTAGCGGACAGCAATATGGCCACTGCAAAAACACGTTCGGCAGTCAGGCAGGCGGTGCATGATGGGCTCGATGACCTGCGCCGTAACCCTGCGGCCCATCCGGGAACGGCTCCTTTTCAGGCCACCCTATCTGGCATGCCATGGAGCCCGCATGCGCGCGCTCAGCAGCACGCCGACGCCCGATATATTGGCTCCGCACGGAGCAATGAGATGCTGCGCTGGCTATGCCCCAGGGCCATGAGCGTGCAGCGCCCAAAATTAGCGCCCGCCCGTAGGTCCGCTTTGCCGCCATTTCAGTTTGAACCAGGTGTCGCCCTCTTCGTCCATGACAACGTGGCGCAACGACCTTAGGAGCAAACCAAGAGCACAATCATATCCGTCCTGCTCCATTCGTGTCGTAACGCAGCGTCACGCCATGGAGAGCATGGGACCCGTTGCTCGCTGAGCATCGCCGCGATAGCAATTCGAAACCCGAATCAAATAAGAAGAAACTCACCATGAGCGAATCCGCATTCGAGAACGCCCTCTTCACCATCAACTGGGATGATGCCGACCCGTGCGCAATCCGGTGTCCCGTCACGGGCGCGATCGTCGCATCCGGATATGATCCCGCCACCGGCGAGCCTGCGATCGTGGAAGAGCCAAAGTGGGCTGAGATTCCCACCGTCCTTTTCCACTACATTCCCGAGGTCGGGGAGTTCGATTTCATCCGGCCCGAGCTACAGGCGAAGATCGACCAACAGCGCCAAGAGCTTCTTGCAGCAGGTGAAGATGAGGACGAGCTGGACGATTTCAGCATCCTTCAGGAGCACGTCCAGGAGATCGGGAAAGTCCCGCTTGTGTTCGAAATCGTGGAGCACGGAATGGGCTGCGGCGGCGGACCGCTGACTTCGGTCGTCTATGTTGGCCTCGATCTAGCTGCGGCGTCCGCATAGGCCTACTTGCTTCAGGTGCTGGCTTGGCAACACGCCAAGCTAGCTTTGACGGGAACCTATCTTTAACCTGAAGTCCCCTCGTATTTTGACCAGCGAGAGGTGGAATTTTGCGGGGTTATGGTCTGATCTCTCCTTGCTTGGACCACCGGAAGATGGCGTTTCCCGGCCCTGTAACGATGGCGGGCTGGCAGCGCCATCGAGATTGAGCAGCGAGATTGGCTTATGCCCGATCGCCCCATGCAGACGCCCCTCATTGCCAATCCTCGATCTTTTCGGCCGCGTCTGCAGGCGCCAGGAACCAGTGATCATGGTTGACTCGCTGGCGCCGGCAGAGGGCTTCGGGGCGGCCCCTTGCAGCAAGACGCTTTTTTCCTGTGGCGATCTCGACGGAAGCCTCGCCTTACGGCCCGTGGCTAGCGACGATGGCCAGACCATGATCCAGCTGGTGAACAATCGCCGCCTGACGATCCTGTCGACGCTCGATCGCCATATTCTCACCCGTCTTCTGCCAATTCTGGATGCGTTATGATCGCGTTCCGGGCTGGGGTGAAGATCGGGATCGCGGGCGGCGTGACGGACATGGCTGCGGCAGGGGGCGGCCGCGAAGTCCTGCTCGGGCGGCCATGGCGACATTGAGTTCTGTAAGCTTGGCATACGTGCCCAAATAGCTAGTATGGCGGATGGGATTCGATGTCCGGGCATGACCTTGGGGGGCAGTCGCAGTTGGAGCAGTGACCGTCTATGTCACGACCGTCAGGCCTTGGGCTGGGACGTCGACCCTCCTGCGCGAAAACAGATGAAACCTGATGCCCTCGAGAACCACGTCCAGATACCGCATGTCCTTTGTAACCGGAGGACTCTTCCGCAACGACTCCATTGAAGCCGGAAGGCTTTTTCAGCGACTGAAGGATTGGGATGCCGTACGGGACGAAATCGTGAATTCAGGCACTCTGGCTTTTCGGACGGGAAGTTCGGCCAAACGCACGGTGCGCGAAATGGTCGATCGGCTGCGGTCGTTGTCTGATGAGGAAGTCGATCTTCTCATCGAAGGAACCCCGCAGGAACAGGCAATGCTGCTGTGGCTCGCCGTCTGCAGAACCTATCGATTCGTCGCGGAATTCGCGACCGAGGTACTCCGAGAGCGATTCCTTTCCTTTCGTGTGGATCTCTCCTACGACGCCTTTGATGCTTTCTTCGAGGCCAAGGCGGAGTGGAATCCCGCCCTGGCAGCGATCCGCCCCTCGACCCGGGCGAAGCTCCGGCAGGTACTTTTTCGGATGATGCGGGAAGCGGACATCATCTCCCCTTCTGACGAAATTAGACGCACGCTGCTCACTCCCCGACTCCAATCCTTGATCGCCCCGGCCGAGCTGCGATGGATGCCGGGCACCGACGAACGTGCTGGGGCCGCGTAATGGTGCGTCGTGGGAAAAAGACAGCCAAAGAGCGCTTCGACCATCTCGTCACGGTTATCTCGAGCGATCGGTTCCTCAAGAAGCAAGGACTGGGGAACGAAGTCCCGTTCTTCATTTGCCCGTATGACCCTGAAGATGCGGTTGCGATGGAGCGCCAGCGCGGGCATCTGACCAACCAGCTCTCTAACCGTGGCCTGACGGTCCTTGAGATCGATCTCTATGACCTTTCTGTCCATCTGCTTCAGGATCGCGGAATCTGGGCCGAGATCCTGGAGGCTGAATCCTCTGTATCGAAGGCTGAACTTAAGGAGCTCCTTCAGGGAGTCCTTGATCCGGAGACCCATCTTATCCCCGCCATCGCCGAGCGGCTGAACTCCACGAAGTACGATGTCCTCTTCCTCTCCGGAGTGGGTGAAGTCTTCCCTTACATCCGGTCGCACAACGTTCTGAACAACCTACAGAGCACGGCGAAGGACCGGCCAACGGTCATGTTCTTTCCCGGCAGCTATACGCATGAGCTCGCTACTGGCGCCTCGCTCGATCTCTTCGGGCGGCTACATGACGACAAGTACTACCGCGCCTTCAACATATTCCACTATGAGGTGTGATCCGCGATGACGATCAAGCTCCGGGAAATCTTCGAGAAGCCAGTCGACCGCGCCATCGAGGGCGTCATCAAAGCCGATGACGAGGCAAGCCTCCGGCTCGAACTCGAGGAATATGTCATCACCAACGAGGTCGAGAAGCGGCTGGAGCAGTTTCTCGACGCCTACAACAACTATGAGACCGCGAACGGCGTATGGATTTCCGGCTTCTTCGGATCAGGTAAGTCGCACCTGCTGAAAATGCTGGCCCTCGTTCTCGAGAACCGCCAGGTGGATGGGGTGCCTGCCCTCGACATCTTTCTGGAGAAATGCGCAGGCAATGAGATCCTGCGCGGCGACCTCAAGCGCGCCGTCGCGATTCCTTCAAAGAGCATCCTGTTCAATATCGACCAGAAGGCTGACGTCATCAGCAAGACGCAGGTCGACGCCCTCCTGTCGGTGTTCCAGAAGGTGTTCGACGAGATGTGCGGTTACTACGGCAAGCAGGGCCACATCGCTCAGTTTGAACGGGACCTCGACAGCCGGGGCCTCTATGCCGCCTTCAAGGATTCGTATGCCCGCATCGCCGGGAAAGTGTGGGAGCGCGGCCGGGAGCAAGCCCTGCTCGAAGGATCCGCCATTGCCAAAGCCTATGCGGAGGCGAGCGGCGCCGATGAGGCATTAGCGGAGGGGATCCTCAGCAAGTATCGCAGCGACCACAAGGTCTCGATCGAGGACTTCGCACAGCAGGTGAAGGATTACATCGACCGGCAGGGTCCCGCCTTCCGGCTGAATTTCTTCGTTGACGAGGTCGGGCAGTACATCGCCGACAACGTCAAGCTGATGACCAACCTGCAGACCATCGCCGAGAGCCTCAACACCAAGTGCCGTGGTCGGGCATGGATCATCGTCACCGCACAGCAGGAGATGAAGGCCGTCATCGGCGACATGACCCAGAGCCAGGCGAACGACTTCTCCAAGATCCAGGCCCGCTTCGCCAACCGAATGCCGCTGACCAGCGCCAATGTGGACGAGGTCATCCAGAAGCGACTCCTAAAGAAGACGGAGGACGGCGTCGGCACACTCTCCGACCTGTACCACGAACAGTCCAACAACCTTCGGACGCTGTTCGATTTCTCTGACGGTTCGATCCAGTTCAAGAACTTCAAGGACCGGGATAATTTCATCCAGAGCTATCCCTTCATCCCCTACCAGTATGAGCTATTCCAGCTCGCCATCCAGAACCTGTCAGGGCACAACGCCTTTGAGGGCCGGCACAGCTCAGTGGGCGAGCGGTCGATGCTCGGTGTCTTCCAGGAGGTCGCCGTTCACATCGCGCACCTGGAGCTCGGCGGCATCGCGCCCTTTGACCTCATGTTCGAAGGGATTCGCTCCGCCCTCAAGTCGAGTGTCCAGCAATCGATCCAGCTGGCCGAGCGGAACCTCGGGGATCCTTTCGCCGTCCGGGTGCTGAAGGCACTGTTCCTGGTGAAATATGTTCGCGCGTTCAAGCCGACCGTCCGGAACATCTCAATCCTGATGCTCGAGCGGTTCGACCAGGACATCTCCGCGCTGCGCAAAAGCATCGAGGCCGCGCTCGCGGTGCTCGAGCAGCAGACTTACATCCAGCGCAATGGAGAGCTCTACGAATTCCTGACCGATGAGGAGCAGGATATCGAGCAGGAGATCAAGAACGTCGCCGTGGATTCCACGGAGGTTGCCCAAGAGCTCGAATCTCTGATTTTCGACACGATCGTCAAGACGAGAAAGATTCGGCACGACGCCACGGGGCATGACTATGCCTACGCCAGGAAGGTCGACGACCGGCTCGCCGGGCGCGACTACGAGCTCTCCATCAACGTGCTCACCCCCTTCTACGAGCACGCCGAGAATCCCGGCACGGTACGGATGCAGAGCATGTCCCGGGATGAGCTAGCGGTCCTGCTGAAGCCAGACAGCAGGCTGATGAACGACCTCCTGACGTACAAGCGGACGGACAAGTATGTCCGCCAGAACCGCACCGTCAGCGACCAGCCGACTGTCGAGAGGATCATCAGCGAGAAGGGGCAGCAGAACGCGACGCGTTACCGCGACCTCACCACGAGGCTGAAGACGCTGATTTCAGAGGCGCAGCTCTTTGTCAGAGGCGAGGAGATCGACATCCGCAGCGACGATGCCCAGATGCGCATCATGCGCGCCTTCCAGAGCCTAGTGGACAAGGTGCACGTCAATCTGGGAATGCTGCGGGGCCTCACCTACTCCGAGGCTGATATCGGCAAGTATCTGAAGCAGGCCGAGGATGGCCTGTTCGGGTCGGATGCCGCGGGGCTGACCGAGGCCGAGCAGGAAATCCTCAATTTCGTCCAAGCCAACAGCCGGACTGGTGTCCGGACGACGGTAAAGGCAGTCTTGGAGAAGTTCGAGCGCAAGCCCTACGGCTGGTCTTACCCTGCCGTTCTCTGCAACGTCGCCAGCCTGTGTGCTCGGGGCAAGCTCGAGTCCAGATCGGATGCGAATGTGCTCGAAGGCGCAGCGCTCGAACGAGCCCTGAAGAATACCCAGGCACAAGGCAACATCGTTCTGGAACCGCAGGTGGAGTTCTCGCCGGCGCAGGTAAGGCAGCTCAAGGAGTTCTACACCGAGTTCTTCGATGCCCAGCCTTCCAGCACCGACGGCAAGGCTCTCGGCAAGGAAACAGCGGACGCCTTCCAGAAGGTGATAACCGAGATCCGAGAATACGAGGCCCGCAAGGATTCCTACCCCTTTGTGTCCGCACTCGAGCCGGTCCGCGAGGCGGTCGGAGCCGTTTCCGGAAAGGCTCCCGGCTGGTATCTCACCGATCTCCGCCTTCACCAGGACAGGCTGGCCGACCTCAAGGAGGAGGTCCTCGATCCCGTCCGCAAGTTCTGGAATGGGGCGCAGCGCACGATCTATGATGAGGCGCGGACGTTCCTCAGCGAGCATAGGGCAAACTTTGCCTATGCCGGCGCCGAGCTGTCCGAGCGCATTTGTGCGGTACTGGACGGCCCTCGCTGCTTCAAGGGTGGCGCCATCCAGCAGATCAAGGGCGCTCTGGACAGTTTGCGATCCGAAATGGACGCCCGACTTGCCGAGGAACGCGCCGCGGCGAAGGCCGAGATCGCAAACCTGAAGGCCAAACTCGAATCCTTGCCCGAGTTCTCCAAGCTGCCGGAGACGGAACGCGCGGCAATTCTTGGCGATGCTGATGCGGCGATGGCTACCATCAAAAGCGCCAGCCTCATCGCCATGGTGCGGGAAAGGGTCGCCGCTTTCCGAACCACCACCTATCCACAGCTCCTCTCCCGCGTGGCTGCCTTCGCCGCGAAACTTGCACCGGTGGAGGAACTTGTCGAGGGCAGCTCAGCCACCGGAGGCTTCGGTGATCGGGCAACTCCTCCCCCGGCACCACCGCCACCGGCGCCTCGGTTCATCGCCGGCGCTTCGGTTAAGGTCTCCTTTCCGAAGCCCTACCTCGCCGACGAGGCGGATGTCGAAAACTACCTCAATTCCATGCGAAAAGCGCTGCTGGCGGAGATCCGCAGCGGCAACAGGATTACTGTCTGATGGATGCCACTGCCCCCAGGAAGCTCGACACTTCCAGCCTGAAGAAGTTCGCCCAAGCCGCGCGCCGGACGCTGATCGAGCAGGTTTCCACCAAGCTCGACCAGGTGCTGGCCGAAGGCAGCGCCGCCCGCCGCGAGCAGCCGCAGGCGGTCAAAGAGCTGGAGAAGGAGATTGCCAATGATGGCCGGGAGCAGGTCGTCGACCGCGTCGCCTACACCTGGTTCAACCGCTTCTCGGCGCTCCGCTTCATGGACGTCAACGGCTACACAAGGATTCGCGTGGTTTCGCCCGCGGACGGGCAGACCCGACCCGAAATCCTCGCCGAGGCTTCCGCCGGCCACATCGACGAGGACGTGCCAAACGCGACTCGGCAAAAGGTTTCCGCCCTTCTGGAGGGGCGCTCCCCGAGCCTGGACCCGCAGGGCGAATCCTATCGGCAGCTGCTCGTCGCCGCCTGTAATGGCTGGCACGGCGTCATGCCGTTCCTGTTCGAGAAGATCGCCGACTACACCGAGCTGCTGATGCCGGACGACCTCCTGTCCGCCAACAGCATCCTCGCCCGAATGCGGGAGGTCATGACCGAGGATGCCTGCCGCGATGTCGAGATCATTGGGTGGCTCTACCAGTTCTACATCTCGGAGAAGAAGGACGAGGTGTTCGCTTGGCTGAAGAAGAACAAGAAGATCACGCCCGAAAACATCCCCGCCGCGACACAGCTTTTCACCCCGCACTGGATCGTACGCTACCTGGTTGAGAATTCGCTCGGCCGTCTGTGGATGCTAAACCGCCCGAACTCGCGCCTCCGGGAGCGGATGGACTACTACATCGCCCCTGAAGAGCCGGAGAAGGATTTTCTGCGCATCGCCTCGCCGGAGGAGATCAAGGTCTGCGATCCAGCCTGCGGCTCCGGTCACATGCTGACCTACGCCTTCGACCTCCTCTACGCGATCTATGAAGAGGAGGGATACGACACGTCCGAGATCCCCGCCCTAATCCTGACGAAGAACCTCCACGGCATCGAGATCGACGAGCGCGCCGGTGCCCTTGCGGCATTTGCGCTTATGATGAAGGCGCGGGGTGTTCAGCGGAGGCTCTTCCGGAGGGATGTGAAGCCCAACATCTGTGTCCTTGAGAACGTATCCTTTGAGGCAGGGGAACTAGCGGAATATACCGCCGCCGTCGGGCGCGACCTGTTCAGCGCCGATCTGCGCGAGACCCTCGGCCAGTTCGCCGAGGCCAAGAACTTTGGCTCGCTGATCGTACCGAAGCTCGAAGACGTTGCTGAGGTGTCGCGAGTGATTGCGGGGAAACAGTTCGAGGGCAACCTATTTCTGCATGACATCCATGCTCGGGTGCAGTTAGCGCTGCGGATGGCCGAGGCCCTCTCGCCGAGATATCACGTGGTGTTAGCCAACCCGCCGTACATGGGAAGTGGCGGCATGAACGCCTCGCTCGCTAATTGGGCTAAAAAGATTTTTCCCGATAGCAAGACAGATCTCTACTCAATGTTCATGGAAAGATCATTCAGATTAGTCATCACAAAGGGCTTCGCAGCCATGGTGACTATGCAGAATTGGATGTTTCTGTCGTCTTTCGAGAAATTGAGAATAAACATTCTCGAGATACACTCAATCCGCTCATTGATCCAGATCGGATACAACAGTTTTCCCGAGATGAACTCGAAGGTTGCGCAAGCCGCCTCCTTTGTTATTCAAGCTTATGGCGATACTGATACTGCGGAATTCTTTAATCTTAATGACGCGGCGCAATCTGCCAACAAACGGGTAATATTTGAGAGAAAACTAAGGACAGGCGACAAGCACGTAATCAACCAGAGTGATTTTAGCCACATTCCAGGTTATCCAATTGCATATTGGGTGACAGGTACCTTGAGATCTATTTTTAAGACCTGTGATAGACTTGGTGTCTTGACCAAGCCGAGGCAAGGGCTTGCCTCTGGGGACAATGACCGCTTCATGCGCTATTGGCACGAAGTAGCTCGGGCAAAAACTTCTTTCTCGCAAACTGACTACAAGAGCGCAGTCACCTCCGGATACAAATGGTTTCCACACAACAAGGGCGGGCCTTATCGGAAGTGGTATGGGAACAATGAGTACGTCCTTGCATTTGACCAAGAGAATTTCGATGCCCTTTCGGGTATGGGAAACCACCTTCCTTCAAGGCAGCTTTACTTCAAACCCGGGATGAGCTGGACCGCCCTGACTAGCGGTCGGTTTAATGGACGTATCACTGACAACTCCATTTTTGACGCGAAGGGACCGGTGCTGTTTGCGAATCCAGACCAAGACATCAACTACTTTGCAGCATTCTGCAATTCGGCGGTCGCTACAGAGATCCTGAAAATCTTGGCACCAACCCTCGATTTCAATCAGGGGCCAGTTGGAAATCTGCCGATCATCAACGAAGAGCGCAGTGCGCATCTCCCTTCTGTTTCCGATCGGACGCTAAGATGTGTTTGCCTTGGCCGGTCCGATTGGGATGCCTACGAAACCTCCTGGGATTTCACCAGCTCGCCGCTGCTCTCGCCGGCTTATAGGGTAAAGACGCTGGAAGGCTCTTATGCCCGTCTGCGCGCCCACTGGCGTCACCAGACGCTCGAAATGCAGCGGCTGGAGGAGGAAAACAACCGCATCTTCATCGATGCTTATGGTCTGCAAGAAGAATTAACGCCCGAGGTCCCGCTCAACGAGATCACCCTCACCTGTAACCCCGCGTACCGCTACGGCAAAAAGCATGAAGAAGAGTTGGAAGTTCGCCTGCTCACCGACACTATGGCTGAGTTCCTCTCGTATGCCGTTGGCTGCATGTTCGGCCGCTACAGCCTCGACGCACCTGGCCTGATCCTCGCTAATCAGGGCGAAGGTTTCGAGGACTATCTGAATCTCGTTCCGGAGCCATCTTTCCTGCCGGATCGGGACAATGTGCTTCCCGTGCTCGACGGCGATTGGTTCGCCGACGACATTGCCGACCGGTTCCGTCGTTTCCTGCGCGTGACTTTTGGCGAAGAGCATTTCGCCGAAAACCTGGCCTTCATCGAAACGGCGCTCGGAAAAGACATCCGCCGCTACTTCCTGCGGGACTTCTACGAGGGCCACGTGCGCCGCTACAGGAACCGGCCGATCTACTGGATGTTCTCCAGCCCCAAGGGCAGCTTCAATGCTCTCATCTACATGCACCGCTATCGGCCGGACACAGTCGGCACAGTGCTGAACGGCTACCTGCGCGATTACCGCACCAAGCTCGCGGCACACCGCTCACAGCTCGAAACGCTCAGCATAAGCCCCGATGCCAGCCAGGCGGAGAAGACCCGGGCTTTGAAAGAGATCGAGCGCCTCGGCACGGTCATTGAGGAACTGGACGCCTATGAGCGCGACGTCCTCTACCCGCTGGCCACCCAAAGGATCGAGATCGACCTCGATGACGGCGTGAGGGTGAACTACGCCAAGTTCGGCAACGCCCTGAAGCCGATCAAGGGCCTGAGCGACGTGGACGACTGAACATGCAGGACCGTATCGCGCTCGGGCTGGCGAGCCAGTTCGAAAAACACAGGATCGTATTCTGGTACGATGCGGAGCGGGATCTTCGAGAGGCGTTCGAGGCCGTCATCCTACCCGATGTCGAGAAGGTGGAGATCGCCAACAACGAGTTCGGCCTCAAGCATCGAATCCTGCGGGGGCAGCCGAAGCAGAGGTTCCTTCTCTACAGGCACGGACCCGAGCCGGAGCCGCTGGAGAACTGGCTGCTCGACGTGCAGCTCGCCCACGGCATGTTCCGCACCGACCAGACCGCCATCTGGCTGAGCGAACTGGGACTCGGCATCGCCTTCGCAGATCTGGTGAAGGAGCATGAGGAGTTCTTCCGCGCGACCAAGCGTGTCGAGCAGCTCAAGCGGCTCATGAAGCCGGACGACACCAAGAGCGCGCTGCGCCTGAAGATGCTCGCGGTCTGCGCCGGCGCAGACCCGAACTTCGACGCGGTCGTCGAAAACCTCCTCGAAGATCTGGCGGCCGAGAAGGACGACAGGCTGCGCCTGATCACCCGCGTCAGCCTTGCGGATTTCCTCTGCGAGCAGATGGGCCGCCATTACGGCTACCGGGCACTGGAGCCGGGCATCCAGGACTTCGCCCTCGAGTTGTTCAAGTCCTGCTACGCCGCAGGCGTCGGGGCGGATGCAAGACTCTCCACCGAGGCCGTGGTCTTCTTCCGGAGGTGGAAGAACAGCCGGAACGCGGCCGCATCCTTCGAAACCCTGTCCGAGGAATATTCCGATGTCTTGGGGATCAGGTCAGACCTGGAAAAGCGCGATTTCCGCACGCTGATCGAACTCGACTATTTCCGGGAGATCGACCGGGAGATCATCCGCAACCTGGTCGGCGAGTTGAGCGGCCAGACGGTCGCCTACGCCGACGTGACTGCATGGATTCGCCAGCGGCGACAGAGCCATTGGTATGGCGAATTCAAAACGCTCTACCAGTCTCTCGGCCACGCCGCCGAATTCCTGCAGGCCATGGCCCAGGTCGATCTCGGCATGGATTCCCTTTCCGATGGGGTTCGCCGCTATTCGCAGAGCTGGTTCCGCATCGACCAGCTTTATCGGCAGTTCGTCCTTAATATGCAGCAGTCGGCCCAACCGTCCTTGCTCAGCGGCCTGACGGAGAAGATCGAGAACCTCTATGTAAACAATTACCTGCTGAAGCTGAACGACATCTGGCAGACGCATGTCGACCGCGTTGATCGCTGGGAGGCGCCCCCCTACCCCCGCCAGCGGGAATTCTACTCCACTCAGGTTTCGCCGTTCCGGCGCAAGGACCTGAAGCTGTGCGTCATCATCTCGGATGCGATGCGCTTCGAGATCGGCGAAGAACTCCTCGGCCGCATCCGCAGCCTGGACCGCTATGACGCCGAGCTCGCGCCGGCGCTCTCATCGCTACCCAGCTACACCCAGCTCGGCATGGCCTCGCTCCTGCCCAACAAGGAAATCCGCATCGCCGACAACGACACCGGCGTGGTTATGGTCGACGGCCTCAGTTCTCAAGGACTCGCCAACAGGCAAAAGATCCTAGAGGCGAGCGGTCGGACCGGTGACCGCGTTCACGCCATGAAGTCAGAGGAATTCATGGACATGAAGGGCGACGAGGCGCGCGCCCTGCTGCGGGAGAACGATGTCGTCTACATCTATCACAACCGCATCGACGCCATGGGCGACAAGACTGTCTCCGAAGACCGTGTGTTCGAGGCGGTCGAGGACACGCTGGACGAGCTGATCAAGCTGGTCAAGAAGCTCACCGCAGCCAATGCAAGCAACCTGCTCCTGACCGCCGACCATGGCTTCATCTACCAGCACCGCCCCATAGAGGAGAGCGACTTCTCCGGCGCGGAGGTCGGCGGCGAGACAATCCTCTTCAGGGACCGGCGATTTGTCCTCGGCAAAGGACTCCAGCCTCATCCCGGGCTGCGGAAGTTCGATGCGACCAGCCTTGGGCTCGAGGGGGATGTCGAGGCCGCCATTCCGAAATCCATCAACCGTCTCCGGCTGAAGGGCTCAGGCAGCCGATACGTTCACGGCGGCGCCTCGCTCCAGGAAATCGTCATCCCGGTCCTGACGGTCAACAAGAAGCGGCAGAGCGACCTGTCCGCAGTTGAGGTCGAGATCGTCGGCAGCTCCAACAAGACGATCACCTCGAGTCAGATATCGGTGCTGTTCTACCAATCCTCCCCCGTCACCGAGAAAGCGCAGCCGCGGCGCCTGCGCGCCGGCATCTTCTCCGCAAGTGGAGACCTAATCTCCGACAGCCAGGACCTGTTGTTCGACTTCCGGTCGGAGAACCCCCGGGAACGCGAGATGCCGGTGCGATTCCTGCTGTCGAAGAAGGCGGACGACTTCAATGGCCAGGAAGTGACACTGCGGCTCGAGGAGCAGCATGCTGGAACATCCCACTACAAGGATTACCGCAGCATGCGGTATGTCCTACGCCGAAGCTTCACGAACGATTTCGATTTCTGAGGAGGGCCCGGTGAACGCACTGGACCAAAAGATCAACGAGCGGTTCCCCGGGCTGGTCGTCCGAAAGGACCTCGTCAAGGCGGTCAAGGGGAATGCCATCGTTCCCACCTATGTGCTCGAATACTTGCTTGGCCAGTACTGCGCGACCAGCGACGAAGCCTCGATCCAGTCCGGCATCGAGACCGTGAAGGAGATCCTGCGCAAGCACTACGTCCACAGGAACGAGGCCGGCCTGGTTCGCTCCAACATCAGGGAGAAGGGACGCTACAAGGTCATCGACAAGATCAGCGTCGCGCTGAATGACAAGAACGACGCCTATGAAGCCGAGTTTGCCAATCTTGGCATCAAGAAGGTCATCGTCGACTCCGGGACCGTGAAAGCACATCCGAAGCTCCTGGTGAGCGGTGTCTGGTGCATCAGCGACGTTGAGTACGAGCATACCGAGGACAAGAACGTCTCCCCCTGGATCCTCGGCAGCCTGAAGCCGATCCAGCTGTCCCACTTCGACTACGAAGCCTATCTGGAAGCGCGGCGGGGGTTTACGACCGACGAATGGATCGACCTTCTGGTGCAAAGCATAGGATTCGATCCGGCACACTTCGGCCGCCGCAGCAAGCTCCTGCAGCTGATGCGGCTCATCCCCTTCGTCGAGCGGAACTACAATCTGATCGAGCTCGGTCCCAAGGGTACGGGCAAGTCTCATATCTATTCGGAGTTCTCGCCCCATGGCATCCTCATCTCGGGTGGCGAGGTCACCGTCCCGAAGCTGTTCGTGAACAACAGCACCGGCAGGATCGGGCTGGTCGGCTACTGGGACGTCGTGGCTTTTGACGAGTTCGCTGGACGCCAGAAGCGCGTCGACAAGGCGCTTGTTGACATCATGAAGAACTACATGGCGAACAAGACGTTTTCCCGCGGCGTGGAGACATTGGGCGCCGAGGCGTCGATGGTGTTCGTGGGGAACACGAAACACAACGTTCCTTACATGTTGAAGCACACCGATCTGTTCGAGGAGCTTCCCGAGAAGTACTACGACTCGGCCTTCATCGACCGCCTCCACGCCTATATCCCGGGATGGGAGGTCGACGTGATCCGCGGCGAGATGTTCTCAAGCGGCTATGGCTTCGTCGTCGACTATCTGGCCGAGATCCTGCGCCACCTCCGGAGCGACGACCATTCCGACCGCTACAGGGATTCCTTCCAGCTCTCGGCCGATATCTCGACCCGTGACCGCGACGGGATCAACAAGACCTTCTCCGGCCTCATGAAGATCCTATTCCCGGGCGGCGGAGCTTCAGCGGAAGAAATCGAGGAGTTGCTCCGGCTGGCCATCGAGGGGCGCAAGCGCGTCAAGGATCAGTTGATGCGCATCGACACCACCTACCCGGACACCGATTTTTCCTACATGCCGTCGGACGGAAGCAGGGTCGCGGTGACAACGCTCGAAGAGGACGAGTACCCAACTTATTACCACCGCCGAGGGGCGGCCGGCACAGACAGCGGCCAGGTTTCGGAAGGCGCCGAGAAGCTTGCTCAGCAGGATTCGTCACCCGGCGCAGCCCATTACGTGACGCCCCAACCGGCAGGCCCGCGGGAAGGGCACAAGGTTTTTAGCGAGAACCAGAAGGGCGTGTCCTTTGACCTGCTGTTCGGACCCTACATCCGGGGCGCGAAGCAGATCACGCTAACCGATCCCTATCTTCGCTTGTTCTACCAGGTTCGAAACCTGATGGAGTTCGTCGAGACCGTAATGAGACACAAGCCGCCCGAGGACGAGGTTGATCTCCACGTCATCACAGCGCGGGACGACCTCAAGGGCGAACAGCAGCAGGACAATTTGATCACAATCGAGGACTCATGCGTCGGCTCCGGCATCAATTTCACCTGGGAGTTCGACGCCACCGGTACCATCCATGCGCGCCACATCGTGACCGATACAGGATGGAAGATCTCCCTGGACCGGGGACTCGACGTGTTCCAGCCATACGAGATGAACAACGCCTTCAGCTTCGCCAACCGACTTCAGGAATTCCGCTCGGCCAAGGCGTTTGAAGTGACATACATGCGGATTAGTTGAATTCTCGTATCAGCGGTCCGCGGCGCGGCGGGTCCGGCCACCGCAACGCGCACCAGAAGACGATCGAAAAAGGAAGCGATGAACGAAATCCACTGCGCGGGATGGACGTGCGCGGTGACCCGGGGACCAACCCGAATGAGGTTCACGGCAGGACTCAGGTGGATGTCAGAGATCGGATAACGGTCATGGTTCGCACTTCGCCGACTGGTCCACCCATCCCCGGCTAGAAAAGGCTGGAATTGGGTAACAGATTTCAGCAAAGAGTTTTGGTCGCGTAAACAAGGTGGCTAAGCGCTTTTTAGTCCATCTTGACGTATGTGGGCTTCAGACTGGGTCTACGCTTTATTCGAATAATTTGAGCTGGGGGGAAGTCGATGGAAATCGCACCGGACAAACAGAATGTCGACCGAGTTTTCTCTAACACAACATACTACATCGACTTCTATCAGAGAGAATACAAATGGGATTACGAGCCTGTTAATAGATTACTTGATGACATATTTTATGCGTTCGCGGAGGCCTACAAAGGGCACAGCAAACTGGACCCAGGTCCTGAGGTAATCGGCGCTAAATACCCTTGGTACTACCTAAACACGTACGTTACGAATACCATTGACGGTCGTGTTTATGTTGTCGACGGTCAGCAGCGGCTGACTACCCTGACGCTGATCCTGATCAAGCTGCATCATATGGCTGCGGCCGAGCAGTCTGCTCTTGCCGACTGGATTAAAGGCAAAATCGCTGGTCACGACGGGTTTAAGAAGCGATTCTGGATGAACCACGAGCGGCATATCGCGACGCTCCAGGCTCTCTTCGAAGGCCAGGATGAAATCCCGACGGACAGCGGCATCACCGCCTTGAACATGTTGGATAACTATAATCTGATAAGCGAAACGTTGAATGGACGGCTTACCAGCAAGCACAAGCTTGAGACGTTTGCCTTCTATTTCCTGCACCGGCTCGTGTTGATCAATTTGTCGGTCGCGCAAACCGACGTGCCAATGGTCTTCGAGGTTATTAATGACCGTGGTGTGCGCCTCCGCCCTTACGAGATTCTAAAGGGAAAGCTACTCGGACAAATCGACAAGGTTGAACTCGACGCGAACGACTACAACGGACTTTGGGAGAAGAGTGTGCAGTCCGTGAATCGCTTCCGTACGGATGAGATTGACACTTTCTTCACCTACCTGCTCAAGGCAAAATTCTCAAGTTCTCGTGGAACAGCGGAAAGGTTTGACAAAGACTACCACCGAGAAATGTTCAAAAATGATGTCAACGACACCCTTAGCCTTGACCACAACGCCAGTGCCGTTAAGGCCTTCATTTCCAAAGATCTTCGCTATTTCACGTCACTCTATGCGCGGATACAGGAAGCAGCACTGGGCGTACAGAAGTCGCTTGAGCACGTCTACTACAATCGGCTCAATGGCATGGACAGCCAGAACCTGCTGATCTTGTCCGCATGCGTCGTCGATGATGACGAAGAGGACGAGAAGATTCGTCTCGTTGCCTTTCATCTCGACAGGCTTTTCGCCCTGCTGCGACTGCAGCGTGCCTACGACAGCAACGAATTCAACGATGCTGTCTACGAGGTCTCGAACGAAATCCGTGGGAAGCCTGCGAGCGCCATCCCGCCCGCATTCGAGAAGAAGTTGCTCGAGTTGCTTTCAATAAGGAGGGGCGTCAAAGTACTTGACGCATTTGAATACGCGCAGTTCAAAAACACGTCGATTACCGACGTCCCGACACGATTCACGCGATATTTCTTCGCGCGCCTCGATGAGTTCCTCGCAACTGGCCTTAACAAGCCCGCCTATAAGGTCGACGATCTGGTGACCAAGACAGGTGCTGTCAACGGCTATCACATAGAACACATCATGTCCTACAACCCTGAGAACATAGCCTTGTACGAGGAGAATGAGGAACAGTTCGAGATCGATAGGAATCGGCTAGGAGCCGTCTTACTGCTCAAGGGAAAGGACAACATTTCCAGTGGCAACGAAAGCTACGGTGATAAGCTGAAATCGTACGCAGGCACGCTATATTGGAACGAGACACTCAGGGCGGATGCCTACAAGGCCAAGCTCGACTTTACCGATTTAATAAAAAAGTATCAGCTTGCCTTCGAACCCTATGAAAAGTTCGGCCCAGAGCAAATCGAGAACCGCCAAAAGCTCCTTTTCGCCTTGAGTCAAATAATCTGGAGCTAAACCGCAACTCGGCAAGCACCTGGGAAGAGGCAAAGACAACTGAACCCGTTTTGGTTGCGGTGGACGCATGGCGTGTGTTGGAGACCTGGCGGGTCAAGCCGACCGTTTGATCAATTAGTGTCCACTCTCAGGGAACGGCGAAGCCTAGTCGAATTACCGCTGTACGGGCGGCGTTGCTGTCGCCACTTCGCGTCTGTGAGTGACCGCTTCTGGATTTGGCGCGCTAAGTCCAGAACGGCCGCAATGGGGCGCATTGCTGCCGCGCAGTAATGAGCATGGCAGCTATTCTCCAGCTCTGACCCCGCACATATAGCGGGGTGGAAAGCCATCCACCGCATCAAAAGCGGAACTGATTGTTTGACAGGATGCTGAAGCGGACGGTCACCGAGCTGCCTGACCGGATGCTGGTCATTGACCGCTATCGATAGTTGCAGTGGGGGACACTTCGAATTTTCGTCGCGCATGTCAGTGGACTGGCCGTGACGCTATGACTTGAACGCCTCGAGGGGCCCTGATGGCTCGGCTCCCGGCCGCATGCGCCCCGTACTTGCACGCGCATGCGGGTTGCGGGCGGCGACGGCACTCCCCGGCAAGCGGATTCTCGCTCTCAGGCCCCCTTCCGGACGGTTCTCCAGATGCAACTCCCCTCCGATGCGCTTGAGCGCCATTTCGGCAATTGCGAGGCCAAGGCCGGATCCCATCGACGTCTTGTTGCGGCCCCTGAAGAAGCGGTCTCGAACCTTGTGAATCTCGTCATTGGGGATCCCTGGACCGGCGTCGTCGATTCCCACGACGACGGCGTTCGCATCCCGCTGCAGCCAGCAGTTTACCGGGTGGCCGGGAGGGGAATGCAGGACGGCGTTTTCGAGGAGGTTTCTAGCGGTCAGCATGAACAGTGAGCCGTTCACCGACAGCGTGACCGGGAACAACTCCTTGGCAAGGACGATTGGCGACTTGTTCGGATGGTGGTGAGCGATGTCCTCTGCGACAGCTTCCAGGGCGGAGCCGACGCACACGGCATCGTCCTCTCCGCCGAACTCCCCGCTCTCCGCGTTGGTGAGATCGGTCAGTTGACGTATCAGCCTGGCGGTCCGATCGACTCCGACGGCAATCTGTCTGAGCGCGTTCTCCCGGACGGTTTGATCAGGATTCGCGAGCGCGATCTGCGCCTGCGTCTTCAACCCGGCAATCGGCGTGCGCAGTTCATGTGCGGCGAAGGCCGTGAAGTCCCTCTCGCGTTCCCGGGCGGCTTCGACACGGGCGAAAAGCCCGTTCAGGGACCGGACCATCGGTGCGATCTCCGACGAGCTGCCGCTCTCCTTGAGAGCGCTGAGGTCGGACGCGGACCGCAACTCCAGCGACCGCGCCAGGGAACTCAGTGGCGCCAGTCCCTTCCGGACGCTCAACCAGATCAGTCCGGCCAGCACAGGAAGCATGAACAGTCCCGGCACCGCAAGTCCCCGGATCACGTCCGCCACAAGGCTGTCCCGCACGCTGAGACTGTCTCCCACGAGCACCCGCATTCCGAGTTCGGCGTTCTCGACTGCGTAGACCCGCCACTTTTCGCCGTTGACCATCGTTTCTGAGAAGCCGGACCCGCCTGGAGCCATCGACTGCAAGGGCGCTCCGTCCGAATGGCTCACCAGCGTGCCGTCAAGCGCCCATATCTGGCAGGCGAGCTGCCTGTCATAGGAGGGATGCGACACCACCATGTCCGGAATGAGCGAGCGATCAGGCAGGGCGGCCAGTTCCTGCCTCGCTAGCAGGGAACTCACCATGCGCGCGGCCTCGCTGAGCCGCGCATCCAGCACGCGCTGGACCTGCGCGTGGGTGCTAAGGGAAATCCAGGCTGCGGCCGAAATCCAGACCACGCCCGTGGTCAGCATCAGGATCAAGAACAGGCGGGTGCGGATCGAGTTCATCAGGCCGCATCCGACAGGCGGTAGCCAACGCCGCGTACCGTCTCGACCACGCCCGGCCCAAGCTTCGCCCGCAGATTGTGAACGTGAACCTCGATCGCGTTGCTCTCGATGTCTTCCTGCCACCCGTACAGACGCTCCTCGAGTTGGATTTTCGAGAGTATCTGCCCAGGCCGATCGATCAGCGCATGAAGAATCGAGAACTCCCTCCGCGACAGCCGCATCGGCTCGCCGTGTCGCGAAACCGCCATGCTGGCCGGGTCGAGGACGATCTCGCCCCATTGCAGGGTCGCGGACGAATGGCCGCTTGCGCGCCGGATCAGCGCGCGCAGCCGGGCGGCCACTTCGTTCAGATCGAAAGGCTTTCCAAGGTAGTCGTCCGCCCCTGCATCGAGACCTGCGATGCGATTGGAAACGCCGTCGCGCGCGGTCAGCAGCAGCACCGGCTCTCGCGACCGTCGCTTCCGCATCTCGGCGAGAACGTCGAGCCCTGATCCGTCGGCGAGCATGAGGTCGAGCACCACCGCATCGAATGCGGCCGCGCGGAGCGCTGCGGACGCGTCGGCGCAGGACGTCACCGGTTCGACGGTGAAGCCCGCCATCCCAAGCCCCACCTGCAGTCCGTTCAACAGAACCTCGTCATCCTCTAGGACCAGCACTCTCATCCGTTGCCCATGGCTCCTTTCGACATCCCATTCGCCACCTGCCCAACCTTAAGCCAGCCTTAAGGTAGGAACGGGACGACGCAGCCACTTACCCCACAGGATGGAGCAAAAGAATGTCGGCATTTACGCGCAGAGGGGCGATGGCGGTGCTTGGCGGCGCGATCGGGATGCTGACCACGGGAAGCCTGGCGCTGGCCCAGGGTATCGAGGTCACCAAGGAGATGATCCTTAACGATCCGGCCGCGCCGACCGGTGGAAACCCGAACGGCGACGTCACGATCGTGAACTTTACCGACTACAACTGCCCGTACTGCAAGCAGGTGGCTCCGATTCTTGCTCGGGTCATCGAGGAAGACGGGCGCATCCGGCACGTCTACAAGGACTGGCCGGTCATACGGCCGACATCGATCGACGGGGCGCGGCTCGCGCTCGCCGCGCACCACCAGGGAAAATACGAAGCCGCTCACGCCGCCCTGATGGGAATTCCCGGCAGCGGCATCGCGGCCGACCAGATGCGGTCGGCGCTCGGCGATGCCGGTATCGACATGGCACGCCTCGACAGCGATCTCAGTGCCCGGAGCGGGGAGATCGAAGATCTGATCAAGCGCAACTTGGCCCAGGGAGATGCCCTCGGCCTCACTGGAACTCCCAGCTTTCTCATCGGGCCGTTCCGGCTGTCCGTGCTCGACTACGACGGCTTCAAGCAGGTGATTGCCGACGCGCGGGCAAGCCAGCAAGACAAGAACGGCTGAGCTTCAGCCAACCATACACATACGATCGTGGTGGGCGGAGGCCAGACCGCGGACTGCCAAGGGGGCAAATTTGCGTTTCATTGCATACTCGCGAAGCGTTCCGCTCGCGATACTGGTCGCCGTCGCGCTTGCTGGATGCTCGACGTCGGCTACACCGTCACGTCCGGAAACTGCAGCCACTATAGTCACTGCCAATGCGGCTCCAATCGCGGTTTTTCAGCCTGCGGAACGCGATCCGGTCACCATGTACCGGGAAATGGACGACAAAGGATTCACGATAGCGGCAGTGAATGCTTCCGGGATGAATCCTGAACATGTCAGGCAGGTGGTCGACTACCCGACGACCCAGGTACCCGGCACCGTTGTCGTCGACCAGACGACCCGCTTCCTCTATTTCGTTCTGCCTGGAGGCAAGGCGATCCGTTATGCCGTCGCCGTCGGGCCGGTCGCACGCGCGTTCCCGGGCGAAGCCGTGATCGCGCATAAGGCCTCATGGCCCCGCTGGACACCGACGCCGAACATGATCAAACGCAACCCTGCGCAGTACGAGCGTCACCGTGGCGGGATCGACGGCGGCCCGACGAACCCCATGGGCGCGCGTGCGCTCTACATGCACCAGAACGGCGTCGACACCTATTACCGGGTACATGGCACGACCGATCCCTCGTCCATCGGCCGAGCTGTCTCGGCAGGCTGTATCCGGCTGCTCAACCAGGACATCATCGACCTGCATGCGCGGGTCAAGCCTGGGGCCAAGATCGTGGTCCTTTGATCTCGACACAGGGGCTGCAGCCTTAAGCTGGGTTTAAGCTGCAGTCCGTTTCTCCGCCTGATCGTCGAGAAGATCCGGCCGCAGATGGAGTGACAATGAAACCACCAATTTCGATTTCTAGGCGCGCGATGCTCGTTGGAGCAGGCTCTTTGGCCTTGTCGGGATGCATGTCGGCACCGGCGCGGATGCCCGCAGCCCAGCCAGCGCCTCCGACGCCGAAGCTCGTGGTCCCGTTGATGTACGCCGCGATGCCGGACGAACAGTTCCCGATTCCGGAGGTGAAGATCTCCCAGATCGACCAGCGGTTCTGGCGAACGGAAGTCGATTACCCGACCAACGAGGTGCCTGGCACGCTGGTCGTGGATACGCCTGCGAAGTACCTGTACCACGTTCAGAACGGCGGCCGTGCTACCCGATACGGCATCGGCGTTGGCAGGGATGGGTTCGCCTGGTCGGGCTCGGCGCGCGTTGCTTACAAGCGAAAGTGGCCACGCTGGACCCCTCCGGACGAAATGGTGGCCAGGCAGCCTAAACTCGAGCCCTACAGCATCGCCAATGGCGGCATGGGCCCGGGACTGACCAACCCTCTCGGAGCGCGTGCGCTCTACATCCATGAAGGCAATCGCGACACGCTCTATCGCCTGCACGGAACACAGGAAGCATTCTCGATCGGCAAGGCAGTCTCCTCCGGGTGCATCCGCATGCTGAACCAGGATATAATCCACCTTCACGATCAGGTCCGGGACGGCAGCAAGATCGTCGTCATCCCGGATCCGACAATGGCGCATCTTCTTGTTGGCTGAGCCTTGGGATCGGCCAGCGATGGCCGAGGGCGGCCGACAGGGCCGCCCTTTCAGTCGCGATGCAGGTCAGCGATCTTGCGTTCGAAGACTTCTCTCGAGATCTCCCCGATATGCGCGTCCACGAGCTCGCCATCGCGGCCGATGAAAAGCGTAGCGGGCATGCCCACCGCCTTGTAATGCCGTCCGAGCACGCCGAGGCTGTCGAGCAGGAGGCTTGGCGGATCGATGCCCTCCATGGCCAAGTACGATCGCACGCGTGGCGCATCCTCGCCCTGGTTCGCGAAGACGAAAATGATCCCTTCCGAGGCTTTGGCGGTTTCCACCATCATCGGCATCTCCCGCCGACAAGGAGGACACCAACTCGCCCAGAGATTGATCACCATGGGCTGCCTTCCAAGGCCTGCGAGAGAAACATTGTCGCCAGCGAGAGTACGGAGTGGCTGCTCCGGAAGCGGGATGGCTTCGACGCCGCTCGTAAGCAGCATGGCCGAGTGCCAGACGAACAGGCCGACCGCGAGACTGGCAAGTCCCGCAGCCTTGGCAAGGCCGTCCCGAACCAAGGGTAAAAGCAGTATCACCGCGGCGGCCACGCCTGCTGGCCAGTAGAACCCGCCCTGCCACAAGGCGAGAATGCGAGACGGTTCCAGCGAGAACGTATCCCAATGGATCGCCACATGTCCGGCTCTGGCGGCTGCAAGTCCCGCAAACAGGGCAAATGATGACCACTTAGCCAGGGACTCGTCGAGCTTCCTCGCGATCAATCCGGAAACCACGAGGAACGCCATGATCCCGGCAACCGCGCTTGCCCTGTCGGCAGCCAGGACCAGCGGTCCGATGGAGACTGCGTTCATCGGGAGACCAGTGCTGCCGAGCGGGCGACGGCGGCCACGGAGACTTCCCCCACAAGCCGGGTGTCGGCCACCTCGCGGCGGGAACCGCTGAAGAACACCATTGTCGGGGGGCCTGCGACCTTCAGTTGTCCAAGGACGGCTTGGGATTCCTCGTCAAATTCCGTGACGTCGAGCTTGACGAGCCTCATCCCCTCCAGTGCCGCCACCACTTCGGCATGCGGCAGCACGGACCGCTCGATCGTCCGGCAGATGACGCACCAGTCGGCCATGACATAGACCAGAAGCGGCTTCCCGTCTGCGGCCTGGAATTGCTCGACGAGATCTGCAGCCGAACGTGCCTTGTGGAAGGTGAGCGGCGATTTCGGCGGGACCTGCGCGGTAATCGATATCCGCGCCGTCGCCTTCATGATCCCGGTGCCGTCGGCGGCCAGGCCGACAAGGCCGCCACCGGCGACAATCGCGATCATCTGCGCTGCCGTCCTTGAGGTGCGAGTGCGTGCCCGCACGACCAGGTCGGCGGCCAGCACAAGCACCAGCATCGCGTAGAGCGCCACGTCGAACCCCATGGGCATCAGCGGGGTCGCGATCCAGCTCGCCATTCCGATGAAGGCGAAGCCGAACAGCCGGCGCACCGTTTCCATCCATTTCCCTGCCTTTGGAAGAAACCCGCTGCCTATCGTCGAGAGGGCTATCAGCGGCAGGCCCTTGCCCAGGCCGAGCATGAAAAGGGCGAGCGCGCCAACGCGCCAGTCTCCGCCTTGGCCGATGTAGAGCAGCGCGCCTGCGAGGGGTGCCGTCACGCAAGGACCGACGATCAGAGAAGAGGTGAAACCAAGTGCGGCGGCCTGCCCTACCGAACCGCCCTGCCGCGCCTGGAGCTTCGATGCACGCGACGTGACGAAACCTGGCAACTGCAGCTCGAATGCGCCGAAGCTCGCGGCGGCGAGCACGATGAACAGGACGGCCATTGCCAACGTGGTCAGCGGCGACTGGAGCGCGAACTGGATGTTCTGCCCTGTCCAGCCGACCACCGCGCCGACCAGTCCGAAAGCGAATGCCAGCGAAAGCACGTAGGCGGAGGATAGGACGAACCCTTGGGCGGCATTCGGGCCCGCGCCGCCCCGTCCGAGCATTCCAAGCACGATCGGGTACATCGGGAACACGCAGGGCGTGAAGGCCAGCAGCAGGCCGAAGCCAAGGAACGAGATGGCGGTCCAGACCGGATTGCTGCCCCTCAAGATCGCTGACGACGGGTCGGCATCATCCGCAAGGACAATTCCCGCATCTGCCAGCGACGCGCCATCGCCGCCACGCCTATCGACGGTTGAGCTCGCCGCGGGCCCGGTCTGAATTTCGAGCGCTGCCAGGTCGACGTAGCGAACTTCCGGCCGATAGCAGATGCCGCCGTCCTGGCATCCCTGGAAGGTGACTTGCGCCGTCCCGCTCCGGGCAGGCACGGTTACGATCGCCTGGCGATACAGGACTTCAACATCACCGAAGCCCGGATCGCTCTTCTCGACGCCTTCTGAAACGTCAAAGACAACGCCTTCGCCGTTGATCGTGATGCTAAAATGGTCGCGGTAGAGATAGTAGCCGTCAGCGACTTGCCAGGTCAGTGCCGTGCCATTGCCTGCCCTCGACGCCTCGAGCACGAATGCCTTGTCGACCTCCATGGGCTCCGCCGGCATCCCGCTGGCAGCACCCGTTCCCAGGCACAGGGCTGTGACTATCGCGGCTATCGTTTTGATCATGCGGAACCTCATTCTGTCTCGACTGAGATTCCGGGCGCAGCTTAAGTGACGCTTAAGGGTGCGGCTGCCGCTGCTTCATCTGCCCGATAGCACGTCCATCAAGCCCGGCATCCCAGCATCGTCCTCATGTGCCCATGGCGACCAATGGCGGCAACGCGGGAACAAAGCGTCTGCGTGAACAAGAGCCCACCGCTTGGAGGATGCTGGCAATGGCCTATGCGATAGCGCTCCCAGGATGGGGGCCGTTTCCTGACGGTCCGGTTTGGGGCGTTTGGATTAGGATAGCTGCCGTTAATCATGGGCAACTTCGTGTCCGCTACCGTCCCACATTTCGGCCGTCTGAGCTTTGCGTCGAGCCCAAATCGTGGTGTGTACTACCTTCCTCGGTCATGAAGCGATCCGTCACTGCTCAGCCATAGACCGTCGGTAAGGTATACATCCGCCCCATCGTCGTCCGATGAAATGGCTTCGTAAAGGTCAATCATCTCATCTGCACTGCCGGTGACACGTTCGCTCCCGTCGAACAGATCGAAGAACCTCTCAACAGTCCGAAAGAGAACATCACGGAGGTCCTCATCGTCGCGCTCACGGACGATCTTGCAGATTTTTACATAGTCCCTGCCGAGTTGATCTTTTGTCTCTCGTCCGTTGAGGCCCATCTCTTGGCAAAGCCGAATAGCAGTTTTGATTAGCCGACGCCTGTCAACACAGACTTCAAAGCGGCCATCATCCTCGCTGGCGGTAGCTGTCATCAACTCCCATCCAGGCTCCCCTCCAAGAATTCGCAAATAGCTGGTACGATCTCGCACCACCAGCAGACTCTCTTCGCTTTCTAGTCCCTTTTTAGTTGACTGGACGATCTCGAAATTCGGATTGTCGAACAATATGCTCTCCCAATTAAACAGGCGCTGCAGAATATTGATGCCTTATTCTTATCTCGCAACGACTTACGGCGTCGGTGGTGGCGAATGACGGCTCATGTCGCATAGTTGTCGATCGTAGCTGGCTGCTGAAATGTCTGCTACCCACCCCAGTCCGACCTTTGAGTTCGGCCCAAATCCACCCCGTATCGGAAATGATTCTCTAAGTCAGCAAGCAAACTAGCTGCTTCTGGAAGCTTGAGCGAGAAAGCAGGCCAGCCGCAACCCGTGACTGATCCGAAGCCGGCGCGGAGGGCCACGTCGTGGCGAAACTGCGAAAAGCGCGAAATGGCACCCCTGGTCACAATCCACGCAGGCTTGCGCCGAAGGTAATACTTCCGCTCAGCACGCCATTCTCGACTCGCCGGGCACCAATATGGCAAGTATTCCCCAAAAATAACGGCACCAGGGGGGCGTATGATCAGTCGCGGTTCGGAATGGCACCGTTGGGAGCCGCATATTCATGCCCCTGGCACCATCCTCAACAATCAGTTCGGGGCAGCCGATCCCTGGGGTGCCTACCTTACGTCGCTCGAAGGGCTGACGCCGAAGGTCAAGGCGGTTGCGGTCACCGACTATTACGTCACCGACACCTACGAGGAGTTCCTCAAGCACAAGGCGGCAGGCCGCTTGCCCGGCGTGAAGCTGGTCTTTCCCAACATCGAGTTGCGCCTAGATGTGGCGGCGAAGTCGGGCTTCGTGAACGTCCACCTTCTGGTCAGCCCCGAAGATCCCGACCACCTCAACGAGGTGAAGCGCATCCTCAAGCGCCTGCAGTTCCACGCGTTCAATGACCGCTTCGATTGCACCCGCGAGGAGCTGATCAAACTCGGGAAGCGATCCGACCAGGCGATCACCGACGACGGCGCTGCGCTCCGGCACGGTGCCACTCAGTTCAAGGTCAACTTCGATCAACTGCGCAAGGTCATCGACGAAAGCGAATGGGCGAAGAAGAACATTCTCATCGCCGTCACCGGCGCGGCCGGAGACGGCACGTCCGGCGTCCGTCAGGCCGCTGACGCCACCGTCCGTCAGGAGATCGAGAAGTTCGCCCACATCATCTTTTCGAGCAGCCCGGCGCAGCGCGAATTCTGGATTGGCCAGCGCGGCGTGACGATCGAGGAGCTGCGCGATCGATATGACGGGTGCAAGCCCTGTCTGCATGGTAGCGACTCGCATGACCAGAAAACCGTGGGCCAGCCCGTCGACAACCGCTTTTCATGGATCAAGGGCGCGCTGGAATTCGATGCCCTCCGGCAAGCCTGTATCGATCCCGAAGGCCGCGCCTATGTTGGCGAGCAGCCGCCGCGTTCGGCGATGCCATCTCAGGTAATCTCGCATGTCCGGATCGACGATGCGGACTGGGCAACCACACCGGACATCCCGCTCAACCCCGGCCTTGTCGCCATTATCGGCGCACGCGGCTCGGGAAAGACCGCGCTCGCAGATGTCATCGCGGCCGGCTGCGATGCGATCACACCCTCCGGATGGGACGCGGACGAAAACATCAGCCCCTCGTTCCTGGCGCGTGCGCGCCGGCTGATTGGCGATGCGACGACCACGCTGACGTGGGGCGGCGGCGCTACGGTCACACGCGCACTCGATGGACGCGACGCTAACGGGCATATGTCGTTTCCACGCGCCCGCGCTATCTGTCCCAGCAGTTCGTCGAGGAGCTGTGCTCGGCGAAAGGCGTTTCGGACGGGCTGGTCGACGAGATCGAGCGGGTGATATTCGAATCGCACTCGCAGGACGATCGAGAGTGGGCGCTCGACTTCGCCGAGCTGCGCGACCAGCAGACCTCACGGTTCCAGCAGGCGCGCGAGCGTGAGGCCGAGGCGATCTCCGATATCTCGGATCGGATCGCGACCGAATTCGAGAAAGAGAGCCTCGTCGTCTCGCTGACGACCCAGGTCGGCCAGAAGAAGAAGCTGATCGCCGACTATACCGCCGACCGCGCGAAGCTCGCCGTCAAAGGGACCGAAGCTCAGGTCGCCCGCCACACGCAACTCAGCGAGGCGGCGCAGAAGCTCAGGAACAGGATCCAGAATTTCGGGAATAAGCGCCGCACTTACGTCGCCTTGCAGGACGAGGTCCGTAGCATGCGGGCGACCGGCGCACCCGAGATGCTGCGCCAGGCACAGGCTCGACACGCCAATAGCGGCCTCGACGCCAAACAGTGGGACGACTTCCTGCTGATCTACAAAGGCGACGTCGACAAGAGCCTCACGGCCTACATTGCGTGGGCGGACGGCGAGGTCCGCAAGCTCAACGGTGAGGCGCCGCCCCCCGGCGATCCGAACGTCGCCCTCATCGCCGACACTGCCGACATAGCGACATTGCCGCTCGCGCCGATCGCCGCCGAGATGACGCGGCTGGAAGCGCTGTTTAGCGCCGACAAGCTGGTGCGCGAGCAATATGCGACCCTGACCGGACGGATCGCACAGGAAAATTCCGCCCTTCAAACTCTCGAAACCCGCCTTACCGATGCGCAGGGCGCGGCCGCGCGACGGAAGGACCTGCAGACCGAGCGCGATGACACCTATGGCCGGGTCTTCGAGGCGATCATCAACGAGCAGGATGCGCTGGCGGGCCTCTACGCGCCTCTGATGGCGCGCCTTGCCGCATCGTCGGGCACGCTGAAGAAGCTGAGCTTCTCGGTTCGCAGGATCGCCGACGTCCAGGCCTGGGGCACCATTGCAGAGGAAGAGCTTCTCGATCGGCGCAAGACCGGGCCCTTCTACGGGCGCGGTGCGCTGATTGCCGCAGCGACGGAGGCGCTCAAGCCTGCCTGGGAGACCGGGACGGCGGCTGAGGTGCAGGTCGCTATGACGGCGTTTATGGCGAAGTACCTTCGGGATCTGCTGTCGCATGCCCCGTATGCGCCGAGGCAGCAGGCCGAATTCCGGACGTGGTCGAAGCAGTTCGCACACTGGCTTTTCAGCACCGACCACATCACCGTCCGTTATGAAATCTCCTATGACGGCGTCGACATCCGAAAGCTCTCGCCCGGCACGCGAGGCATCGTGCTTCTGCTGCTCTATCTGGCGCTCGACGACTCTGACGATCGTCCGCTGATCATCGACCAGCCCGAAGAAAATCTCGATCCGAAATCTGTTTTCGACGAGCTTGTCGCGCTCTTCATCGCCGCGAAGGCGAAGCGCCAGGTGATCATGGTCACGCACAACGCCAACCTCGTCATCAACACCGACGCGGACCAGATCATCGTCGCTGAAGCAGGTCCACATCCTTCAGGCGGTCTGCCGCCCATCAGCTATGTGGCGGGCGGGCTGGAGAACTCTGCAATCCGCAAAGCGGTCTGCGACATCCTCGAAGGTGGTGAAGCCGCTTTCCGCGAGCGCGCCCGGCGACTTCGCGTGCGTCTCGACCGATAGGAGTGCTAGATGGCCACGCTCAAAACCGCCGTTTCCGAACCTCAACAGCTTTTCGACGCGACGGCGGAGCGCGGCTGGTTTTGTCATTGCGTCGCAGGCGCGGACCCCAGTTCGATAGTCCGGGAATTGGGTCGGATCGGCGACCACCTTGGGACGCGTGTTGCGGGGCGCGCCGGTTCCCTTGAAGAGGTCATCCAGCCTCGTGCCATAGCTGATGCCCACCCTCGATCCTTGAGCGCGCGGTACGGCCTGGGCACCTTGCCCTTCCACACCGAACTCAGCCACCGCACCAAACCCTGCCGTTACCTCCTTCTCGGGTGCATCGACCCGGGATCCCCGGCCGCAGCGACGATGCTACTAGACTGGCGGAACCTGGGATTTTCACAGCAGGAACTTGACCTTCTCGAAACCACGCCGGTCCTCGTTCGCACGGGTCGACGCTCCTTCTATTCGACCATCTTGGCGCCCGGCGGCGCCTTCTTGCGATACGATCCCGGCTGCATCGAAGCCTTGGACGCCCGCGGCCGGAACGCCCTGAGGCTTATGGAAGACCGGATCGCAGGCGCCGCCTCCGAGGCCGAGGCGCATCATTGGCGCCAAGGCGACATCCTCATCATTGATAACTGGCGCGTCCTGCACGGGCGCAGTCCGTCGGACCAGGGGTCCCGCCGACGCCTTGCAAGGATTCTCATCGATGCCTGAAGACGTCTTTATTGCCATCAACGGCGACGCTCTGCATGCCAAGTCGAAGGTCTACATCGGACGTGCCCTCGCGCGGAAAGGCGCCGGCGACCTCGACGAGTATCAGCTCTGGGCGTCACTCGCGCTCGAGCTGCTGGGAAAGGCTGTGCTCGCCCGGAAGCACCCGAGCCTCGTGGCCGATCCGACGCATTGGCAGTCGATGTTCGTCGCCGCCGGCATCAACGTCACGACCGACGTGAAGACCATCACGGCCAAAACCCTGTTCGAACGCCTCGCGCATCTTGTCCCCCGGTTCGACAAGACGGTCCAAAAATTCTGCCAGGACATCGCCGAGCGAAGAAACGCTGAGCTGCACTCGGCCGACCTTCCATTCCGGGCCATGCGTCTCGACGCCTGGGAGGCGCGCTATTGGCATGCCTGCGACACGATCCTGGACCAGATGGGGTCATCCCTGGAGCAATGGCTCGGCGCGGCCGATGCGAAGGCACCCCGCCAATTGCTCGATGAAGCCGCCAACGCCCTTGAGGCTGCGGTCAAGTTACGCGTCGAAGCCGCCAGGGAGCAGTTCGAGGCGCTGAAAAAGGCCGAACGGGAGCGTCTCGCCGCCGAGGCCGAATTGCGGGAGCCGCAGCATCAGGTGGGACTTTTCATGGGTCGCTACGACGAAATCTGGGTGGTGAGCTGCCCAGCCTGCAAATGCCGCGCTTTCATGACCGGCGAGCAGACCGGCGAAGACATCAGCGAAGAGCGCGATGAGCACGCGATCTGGGAAATCGTCGACCGCGAGTTCGTCGGCGAGGAATTCCGCTGCCCGACGTGCGACCTGACGCTCATGGGAAGCGACGAAATCGATGCCTCCGGCCTTAGCTACATCCATGAGCACCAGCAGGAGCGCGAAATGGAATACGAGCCCGACTACGGCAACGACTAGAACCGGGACATTACGAACTGCGCAGATAAGGAACGGGGGGCACCAAATTGGCAAGGCGACCAGGGAATACGCTCGAAAAATGGGAGGTCGCGATCGTCAAAGCGATGTTGTCCCGCAAATACGTGCCCCAGGATATCCAGGCGTATTTCTCCCGGCCCACCCGGTCGATTAACAATGCGCGGATCTCAGAGATAAAGGACGGCACAAAGCACAAGGTTATCAAGCCCGCGTCGGACGATGAGCTGGACACCTTCCTCGACAGGTGGCCGAACATTGATCCCTCCACCGGCCTCCACCTTCAAGGTGACGAACTGCTGGTTAAAGCGCGCGAGGCCATGATTGCGGCCGTCCACACATTCAATAGCGCTGGCCTCTACTTCAGGGCCGAACTCTTCATCGTCACCGCGATCATAGCGTGGACCTATCTTATGCACGCCTATTACAAGCGCGAAGGTATCGATTACAGCCACAAGAAAGGTGGCGTCGTTGAGCGCACGCCATCCGGAGCCGAGAAACATTGGGAACTTAGCCAGTGCATCACCACTGGGGCCTGTCCCCTTCAGAGCGGCATCGTCAACAATCTCAAGTTCCTGATCGAGATCAGGAACGAGATCGAGCATCGATCCACCAACAGGATCGACGATGCCCTCAGCGCGAAGCTGCAGGCCTGCTGCATCAACTTCAACGACACCATCAAGGACCTCTTCGGGCGTGAGTTTGCCTTAGAGAAGCGGCTGCCGATCGCGTTGCAATTCGTGACGTTCGACGGAGTGCAACGGCAAAGCCTGATCGCCACCGAGCTGCCGGCCCATATCGCGACGGCGATGGACAACTTCCACGCGGCCCTCTCAGAGGACGAGCAGAAGGACCCGAAATTCCGATTCCGCGTTGCCTTTGTGCCGAAGCTCTCCCGTAAAGCCAGCAAGTCCGACCTAGCAGTCGAATTCATCAAGCCCGGCTCGCCCGAAGCCGAGGCAGTCGAGCGGGTCCTCTTGAAGGAGGTGGAGCGTCCGAAATTTCTGCCTGGGGAAATTGTTGCAAAGATGAAGGCCGCAGGACACGCCGGATTCAATATGTACGACCACACGACGCTCTCTCAACAGCTCGACGCCCGCAAGCTCGGCAAGGGTTACGGCGTGAAGGTCGCGAACACCTGGTATTGGTACGAAAGTTGGCTGGAAAAGGTTCTTGAAAAACTCAACGAAGGCTGGACTAGGCCGGCGAAAGTGTAAGGTCGAGGTGTCAACTATGTTAGTCACGTCAATGCATCTGCGCCACACCAGGCCATGCGAGGGAGCATGCAAATGACGAGAACATACAATCGGATAGCGAAACAGCAGAAGCCGAAAGGGGACATCTTTGGTCCAACCGGTGTCTTCCCCCTAGGGGCTGAAACTCCAGAGGTTGAGGAGTGTCTCAAACGCAATCGACCGTCGCGTTGTCTGCGGCGCGATAGCTGCGTGTACATGCGCGAGGATCGTGACTTTAGCCGGATGGGTTTGAGCTATAGCGAAGGGTACGTCCACCAGGTCGAGCCAACAGGGCCCGTCGAGCAGCGCGATGTCACTTGGATCGGATACCTGCAACTCCTACTGAACAACAACCCTAGGATACGGGCAGTCAGTGAGGGGCAGCGAATGAGTCGACATGGGTTGACCAACGATGAGCTCGCGCAACGGTACTGGCAAGGCACCGCGTCCTCGACGCCTAATTGGGAGCATGTGACGTCCCAGGCCGAAGTCGTTAAGGTCGACAGCTTTCTGTCATCCGTGAAGCCGTCGCTCACCTATTCCGTAGTTGGTGGGTCGGCTTAGCTTCCTCGCCTGACGCGAGTGGCGCTGATGGGTATTACGCCGGACGCGGGCTGCGGAACGTCAGCCTTTGGGAGTAACGACGCTTTATCCAACGACCGAAATCGGCGCAAAGTTGCCGCCCGAAAGCGAACATTTCGAACTCGACTTGGCGACTTCTCTCGCTAGGTAGGCTCGCGCCGTTCCTTTCTTAGGGACTGACAGTAGGCGCTGCACAGGAGTTAGGCACGACGCCCGACCTGCTTACCGCGCGGTGGCTCAGCGATGACGCTTAGCGGGTGAGAGCGGCCAATGTAGTTCGGCCGCTATCTCGATGTCGGACCCGCTCGTGAGTTCGAACATTCCACAATAGAAACGCGCCGCAGGCTCGCACATTGTCAAAAGCCATACTTAATGGAGGACCACTTCAATGGGGCAAGCCAAATTTATTGTACGAGTGCTGGAAAGATGCTTGCAGCAATGGTTGGAAATGAAACCTCGACTTGCTGGCCGACAGACAAAGCGGTTTCCGCGCTCGCTATGTCGAGCTTGGCCACGACCTCCTCACCCTGTGGGGTCGTGAGCGCGCAGCGCACCGCGTCCCCGAGATAAACGAGATTTGCGATGCGTGCACCCAACCGGTTGGGCAGACCGGACGACATGGTCTCGACGCGTAGCCGTTCGGGGCGAATGCTCACATGGACACGCTGGCCGGTTGACAATCCTGGTGTAGCCCGCGTGCGGACGATGCGTCCGGAAGGAAGCTTAACCACAGCGTGATCGCCTTCGATTCCGGCATACTCCCCGGTGAGGCGATTACTTTCGCCGATGAACTCCGCGACGAACAGATTTTCGGGCCTCTCGTAGATATCTCTGGGCGCTGCGATCTGCTGGACCTTGCCGTCATTGAAAAGAGCGATTCTGTCCGACATCGTCAAGGCCTCGGACTGGTCATGTGTGACATAGACCATCGTGACGCCAAGCGAATTGTGTAATTGCTTGAGTTCGTATTGCATGCTCTCCCGCAATTGTTTGTCCAGTGCCCCAAGAGGTTCGTCCAGCAGGATGAGCGCTGGCTTGAAGACCAGAGCCCGGGCGAGTGCAATGCGCTGTTGCTGCCCACCGGATAGTTGGGCCGGGCGTCGGTCACCGAAGCCCGAGAGACGTACCATCGCGAGCGCTGCTTCCACCTCTCGCGCGGCATCGCCCTTCTGCATTCCCCTAATGCGCAACGGATAGGCGATGTTTTCGGCGATCGTCATGTGGGGGAAAAGCGCGTAGCTCTGGAAAACCACACCGATCCCCCGTCGATGCGGCGGCGCATGCGTAATATCCTTGCCGCCAAGAAGGATTTCACCGTCGCTTGGGCTTTCGAAGCCTGCCAGCATCATCAGCGTGGTTGTCTTACCCGAACCCGAGGGACCGAGAAGGGTGAGAAATTCGCCGCGGGTCACGTCGAGGTTAAGACCATCGACGACCCTATGCTGGCCGTCGTAGCTCTTGCTGACGTCCCTAAAGCTAACGAGCGCATGGTCTTTGTCGTGGAAGTTCATTAGACTGACTCCTGCCATTGGGGAACCGCGGGCGGGAACCGGTCGAAGAGCGAACGCTGCTCGACATCATATTCCGGATAGGCCTCCCAGACCTTGCTGGAAGAAGCCTTAGCCTCGGCGATGATTTCGTCTTCGTCAGCTACCATTAGCCGCCCGTCCTCGACGATGATCTTTCCGTCGATGAGGACATGTTCGATCATCTGGGGCGTGGCCAGATGAACCAGAGCCCTCACGGGGTCGGGATTGATGCCGAAGGTAAGGTTGTCGATGTCGACGACGACCATGTCGGCCTTGGCTCCGACGGCGATGCGCCCGAGGTCGTCCTGTCCCAGCGCCTTGGCGCCGCCGGTATTTGACGCGGCAAACACGTCTCTGGCGGCGGCGGCCTCGAAATTGTTGTCCGCCATCTTGCCCATAAGCGCGGTCATTCGCATTTCCGAGAACATGTCCAGGGGGTAGGTATCCGTGGCCAGTGCCACGTTGGCACCGGCGCGCATGAACCGGTCGAAGCTCTCCAACCTCACGCCTCGCCGTGCAAACGCGACCGGAGAATGTGCAATCGAAGCCCCGGACCTGCCCAGGAGAGCGATATCGTCCTCCATCGGATAGCCGACCAGACTGTGGCCCGCATGATAGATGCAGTGAGCCAGTAGCGTCTGGGCGTCGAGCACGCCTTCATCCTGAAGCAGTTGCACGGGAGTGCGGCCGTAGGCGGCCATGGTCTCGAAGAACTCTCGATGCTGTTCGATGAAATGCATCGTGAACGGGACGCCGAGCGCGCGCGCAGCAGCTTTTGCCTCCTTTCGGAGGGTCGGCGTCGACACATAATATTCGTCCAGAACGATGGTGCCGCCGAGCCGTCCACCCATGGCGTTGCGATTGCGCTCTGTGAAGTCGACCGCTCTTTGTAGCTGCTGCAGGCCGGCTCGTTCATCAAGTTCCCGCGCAACCGAGCCATCCTCATTCAGCCAATATTGGCCGCCCGAGACGATCGGAGACCAAAACAGGCGGACGCCCATCTCTTCCGCCGCCGCCAGCATTGTCTCGCCATTGTCGGGACCACCCGGCGCATAGGCGAGGACAGTGGTAACGCCGTGCCGGGCGAGGGTTGCGAAACCGTAGCGGAAGGAAGCGCGGCTGTCCTGTGCGGTGAGGAAGCGGGCACCGGTCGAACGGCGCTGGGGGAGAAAATGGAGGAAGCTGGTTCGGACGAATCTGTGTTGCCCCCCATCGAGCAGAAAGCGTGGCCCTTCATGAATGCCAACATGTGCATGAGTGGAGACCTGCCCCGGGACGACAAGCTTGCCATTTACGTCCAGCCTGCGCTGAACATGGCCTTCGAAGCTGGTGCCCACATGGACGATCCGGTTGCCGTCGATCGCCACGACGCCTTTGTCGAGGCGTCGGTGCCCTGTGCCGTCATGGGCGATGATCGTTCCCCCTTCGATGAGAAGGGTAGCCTTCGTCTGGCTTGTATCCACTTTGTTCATGTATGGGATCCTGACTGTCTCAATCTCTCGGTCCGCCGTCTCAGCAGTTCCATCACGCCCATGAGAGCCGTCGTGATCACGAGCAGCACCACAGCGGCTGCGGTGATTGTCGGGCTGACGGATTCGCTCACGCCGCTGAATATCTGGCGCGGTAGGGTTCGCTGCTGCGGACTGGCGATGAAAAGCGCCACGATGAACTCGTCGAAGGAGGTGACGAAGGCGAACAGCGCGCCCGAAATGACACCCGGTGCGATCAGCGGCAGTGTGACGGACCTGAAGGCGTGTAGTGGATTGGCCCCCAAGCTTGCGGCTGCCCGTGTCAAAGTGGGGTCGAAGCCCTGCAGTGTCGCGCTGACTGTGATGACGACGAAGGGCAGCGCCAGAACGGTGTGTGCAATGATCAGGCCGGCATACGTACCGACCATGTTCAGCATGGCAAAGAAATAGAAGGCAGCCACGGCCATGACAACAACCGGTATCGCGAGCGGCGTCAGCAGCAGCGCAAAGATCACCGGCTTGAAGCGCGAGCGGCTCCTGTGCAGGCCGAGCGACGCCAGCGTACCGAGAAGCGTCGCCCCGGCTGTTGCCGCAAGGCCGATAAAGATGCTGTTCCACAGGGCGCCGGTCCACATCGGATTGGTGAAGAAATCCTCGTACCAGCGCAGGGAGTATCCCGGCAGCGGGAAGATCAACAATTGACCGGACGAGAACGAAAGCGGGATCACGATGATGATTGGCGCAACCAGGAAGATCATCACCAGCGCGGTGTAAAGCCACCCCGCAACGTTCATGAGAGAAACGCGCTTGTGGCGTGTGTTTGAGGTCCAGGCGGTCATCGTATCCTCAACCTATCGAAGCCGACCAGCTTGCCGACGGCGAGATAAACCGCGGCGATCATCAGGAGCAGAACGGCACCCAGAGCGGACGCCAGCCCCCAATTCACGGCGGAGTTCGTGAAATAGGCGATGAAATAGCCGATCATCTGGTCGGACGGCCCGCCCACCAACGCCGGCGTCACGTAGAAGCCGATGCAGAGAGTGAAGACCAAAGTGCAACCGGCTATCACTCCTGGCATGGTAAGCGGGAAATAGATCGTCCAAAAAACCCTCATAGGTGTTGCGCCGAGCGAAGCAGCAGCGCGCAGATGAAGGGGCGATATGCCTTTCATGACGCTGTAGAGTGGCAGAACCATGTAGGGCAGAAGCACATGCACCATCGCGATGTAGACGGCGGTTCTCGTGTAGATGAGGGAGAGCGGCTCGTTGGTTAGCCCGGCCATAATCAACGACGAGTTCACAAGCCCTTGGTTCTGTAGGAGGATGACCCATGCGGTTGTACGAACCAGTAGCGAGGTCCAGAACGGCACCAACACAAGCATCAGAAGCCAGTTAGCCCTTTCCGCCTTGGCGCGGACGATCATTGCCGCGACCGGGTAGCCGATAACCAGGCACAGCCCCATTACTGCGAGGCTGATGGTGAGCGTGCGCCAGTACAGTTGGCCGAATACCGCGGATTGAGACGACACGGACTTGATGCCGTCGTCTACTCCTCGTTCGAGATCCATTGCGGTCAGAAGGTAGAATTCCGTCAATGGTCCCGACTGCTGCCGCAGAACCCCCAGATAGCGCGGATCTTCCCATGAGGGATCAATCGCAATCAGCCCTGATCTGGCATCCGCGTAATCATCTACTTTCCGGATGTTCCTGGCGGTCTTCGAAATCAGGCCCCGGTATCCAGATAAGGCATGGTTGAGGCGGCGGCCCAATGCGGCGACCGATGGCGTGTCCGCGATCACCCGAATGTCCTCCACGATGGCCTGGTAGACCGGCTCGGGAGGCAGGTCGCCAGTCTGCCATTGCTGCACGCTGGCCACCGTCTTGGGCATCAGGTGAACAAGTTCGGAATTATCAACCGCGCGAAACAGGAAAAGCGAAATTGGCAGTACGAAGAAGAGAAACACGAAGGCGATGCTGGGCAGAATAAGCCCAAACGTTACAAGGCGATCGCGTCTATCCGCACCGGTTTTGCGCCCGCCGCCCAGGCCTTTCGATACACGGCCCACGTTGCGCGGCATGACCGCATGCTCTGGGATAGCGCCTACGGTCATTATTGGGCCGCCATGGTTATAAAGCGCTGCAGAAGAGCGTCACCGTTATCGAGCCAGAAGTTGGTGTAAAGCGACCCGCTTTGCAGCGAAGCCTTGTCCATGTGCCCGCTGGGCAGGGTGGCAAGCTCTTTCTCGGTCATCAGCTTCAAAGCCTGCCTGTTGGCTGGCGCGTAGCTCACGTGGCGTGCATATCCGGCTTGCGGCTCGGGTGACGAAATATGACGAATGAAATCAACTGCGAGGTCACGCTTGGGGGTGCCCTTCATAACCGCGATCATCTGGCTGCCGGAGACATGACCGCCGCCAAACTCGATTTTAAGATTGCGATTGTTCGATTTGTTCGCGGATGCCACGCGACCATTCCAGGCGAACGTCATCACGACATCGCCGGAAAGCAGATTCTGCATAGACTCATCACCGCTCTTCCACCAGCGGATATGTGGCTTGAGTTCTTCCAACTTCGCGAACGCGCGATCGACACCACCAGGTGCGGCAAGCACCTCCATAACCTTGGCGGGCGGCACACCGTCAGCCATCAAGGCAACTTCGAGCGTCTGCTCGGCACGATAGAGCATCCCGCGCATACCGGGAAATTTCTCTACATCCCAGAAGTCCTGCCAGGACTTCGGTGCATTCTCTTCGGAAAAAACGTCGCCGTCATAGGCCAGACCACCGGAAACAAAATTGTTGGGCAATCCGCACTCGCCAAGGCCGCCAACTTCGGCGAAGTCCTCCGGATCGAGATGCTCTGACCAGTCGATCTTCTCGAGCAATCCTTCCTCGCAGGCGACCGCCTCGTTGATCGCCGTCACGCTCACAACATCCCACTGGAGATTGCCGGTCTCGATCTGCGAGCGTATTCGCGCGAGTTCCTGATTAAATGCGTCATCTACCACGCCGTTACCGGTCTTTTCGGCCCATGACGTGTAAAACACGTCCCGGAAGGCCTTGCCGGCTGCGCCGCCATTGTTGGCTACCGTGATGGTGTCGGCGACAGCGATCTGGGTCGACGCGATGACGCCGAGGCCAACAGTAATCAGTGCGTTCTTCAGCTTTCCCATGACAGTCCCTCTGGTCGGAAATTGGTTGCATTTATTTCTTGTTATGTCAGGCTCCGTTTAGCGTGCCGCGAGGCCTTAGAGTTTGGAACGTTCGTGTAACATGAAAAAAATGTCAATATCTGATGTGAGAAGGCGCGAGGCAGTGAGCGAAGATGTCTATCTGCCAAGCGCCGAGAATCAACCAATTGATGAATTGGTTGCAAAATGACGTTGAAATCCGTCGAGAAAGCGAACAGACTGACCGCACTGCAGGAAGCGATCGAGCGCATAATGGAACAAACGGCATCGGCAGGAAGACTGCCCACAGAGCGAGAGCTGGCCCAGTTGACGGGCAGTTCTCGCCATGCCGTGCGCCAAGCGCTCGAGCGGCTTGAGGCGGCAGGGCGCATATCGCGGCATGTTGGACGGGGCACTTTTCTCGACACCACGGTGCAAGACGACCTTACGGATTCCGGCGTGATCGCCCGACATGCCAGCCCCAGGGAGATTGCAGAGGCGCGCAAGCTCATCGAGCCGCAGCTCGCCATGCTTGCCGCCATGCACGCCACGGCAGCCCAGATCGCGACCATCGAGATCCACACAAAGCATTGCTCCTCCGCGCGAAATCTCGATGCGTATGAGGTCGCTGACGAGCAGCTTCATCGCAGCATCGCTGCAGCGACCGGCAATGTGGTGCTCAAGGCGCTGTTCGAGACAATTAACCAGGTCCGCCGGAGCATCGTGTGGGGCAAGATGCGGCGGGCGGGCCTTTCACGTCAAAGGCGGGAGGCGTTTTCAGCGCAGCACGAGCGCATCTGCCGGGCCATCGTCAATCGCGATCCGGAAGAGGCGGCAGCAGCGATGCGTGCCCATATCGACACGATCGCAGAAGCTTACAATGCCATCGATTATCTAACGTGCTCAAATGAGCCAATGACGAGAGAAAAGCAGTGAGTTCTCCAGATAAAATTGATCTCGTAGTGCGTGGCCGTATCGTCACCATGGATGCCGGCAGGCGCGTGGTCGAGGACGGCGCGGTCGCCATAAAAGACGGAAGAATCGTCGATCTCGGCGCCGAGACCGAGATTGCCCGACGCTACGCGCCCCAGGCTGTCGCAGGTGGTCCGAACGCGATCGTGATGCCGGGCTTCATCGACGGGCACACGCACTGCACACAGTGCTTCGTGCGTTCGCTCACCTCCGGCGAGTTGCCGATGATCCCGCGCATCTACAGTCCCGCGCAAAGATCTCTCGACGAGACGCAAGCGGGCTGGACCGTAAGGCTTCTCGCCGCCCAGCTCTTGCGCGCGGGTGTTACAACCCTTTCGGAAGGGACACTGAACCCGAGGCATGAGGATGCGATCGTCTCGGCTGTGCAGGAAGTGGGCATACGCTGTTCCTTGGCGCGGGGCAGCGCGGATCAGGATTTCCATCACGCGTCTCTTTATTCGCAGATCGAGGACAGGTCTTGGGTGAAGCCGCGCTCCGCCGATACCGAAAAGGATCTCGCGCACACGGAGGCCTTCCTTGCGCGCTTCCCTGCGCGGGGGGACGGGCTCATCCGGGGAGCGGTCAACGCGTCCGCGTTGTTGGGGTTTTCTGAGGCTTACTTTCGGGAAGGCGCGGCAATAGCTCGCGCAAACGATGCGACAATCCAGGTCCATGTCAGCCGAGACCGGGAGGAAGTCGAGTTCTGCATGTCTATGTGGGGACGGCGCCCGATCGAGCGTCTGTTTGATCTCGGCGTGGTCGACGAACACCTCGTTGCTGTTCATGCCGTTCTGGCCAGCGAGCGTGAGATAGAATTGCTGGCGGAAGGCGGGGCAGCACTGGCCCACTCACCTGTCGAATGCGTGGCAAACCTAAATGCCATCCCGAACCTCCCGCGCATGCGCAGCCGTGGCATTCGCGTCTGCCTCGGCTGCGACAACCAGGGGAATGATATGTTCGTGGCGATGCGCGCGGCATGGCTCATACATGGCGCAAAATGGGGCTTGCCTGCCTATGATCCCGAATTTCTGAGCGCGGATGAGCTTCTTTCCATGGCGACGATAGAGGGCGCGGCCGCCTTGCGCATGGACGATCTGGTGGGTTCGCTCGAAGTCGGAAAGGCCGCGGACATGGTCGTGCTGGACGGCGACTGCCCGCATTTCATGAGCATGCAGCATCTTTCGAACGAAATCGTCCGCTTCGGAACGCGCGGCGAGGTGATGCAGACGATTGTTGCAGGCAGGGTGCTCTACGATAAGGGAGAATTCCCAACGCTCGATATGGCGCAGCTTGCTGCCGCGGCTCGCGCGGGCGGCGTCTTCGTTCGCAATGTGGTGGAGGAGCGGCGGTATAAGCCTCTGCCGAATTTCTGAGGCATCTTGGCCAGCAAGATGGTCGGCTGATCATGGGGCGCCAATGGAACTACTCGCCAGTGAACTTCTTCAAGGGCCCGATCTCGTTCGCAAGACCGATGTCGGGATTAGGATCGAGCATGGGCGCATATCACGGCTCGAGCCAGGCAGGGGTACAGATAGCGAGCTACTCATAACCCCGGCATTCGCGAATGCGCATGATCACGCTCGCCCGTTGGCCATGTCGTCGTTCGGCACCGCATTCCTGCCACTTGAGGCGTGGCTGCCCCGCACCATTTTCGCGACTCCCCCCGACGCGTATCTTTCCGCCGCCGCGTCACTGGCGCGCGCCGCTCTTTCGGGATGCGCCGCGATAATGATCCACTACACGCGGCCAAGTGGATTGCATGATCCCGTGGAGGAGGCCAAACGTGTCGCAAAGGCGGCCTATGATGTGGGCGTGCGCATCGCTTTCGCTCCGGCCCTGCGGGACATCAACCCGCTGGTCTACGGTGACGAAAGGCCGTTTCTGGCCGGGTTAGCACCTGAAGCACGCGAGGTCATCGAACGCTTTTTCATGAGCACCCCGCCAAGCGTAGAGCAGCTCATTGAGACCACCGAGGCGATCGCCGCTGAGATAGAGGGGCCGATGGTAGACGTCCAGTTCGGGCCGGCTGGGGTGCAATGGTGTTCGCGCCGGCTTCTGGAAACGATCGCGGAGCGTTCCGCCCTGACGGGCCGGCGTGTTCACATGCATCTCCTCGAGACAGTCTATCAGCGCAGCTATGCCGATAGGACGTTTCCCGAAGGGATAGTGCGCTATCTCAGCGACATTGGGCTGCTGTCTGATCGACTTGCCCTCGTCCACTGTGTTCACGCAAGGCCGGACGAACTCGACCTGATCGCCGAAGCCGGAGCGACGATCGTGGTCAACACCAGTTCCAACCTGGCTCTTCGTTCGGGTGTGGGGCCGATTGCGGAGGCCCTGACACGAGGCTGCAAGGTTGCGATCGGCATGGACGGCGCATCTCTTGACGAGGATGACGACATTCTGCGCGAGATGCGCCTGACCCATCATATGCATGCAGGTAGCGGCTTTCAGGAGAACTGGAAACCTTCCCAGTCGCTGCGGCGGTTCACGGCCGAAGGGCGGCGCGTCGTCGGCGCGCCGGGCTCGGGGGCGATTGAGCAAGGTGCCGAGGCTGACCTCGTCTGCATCGACTTGCGCCGGCTGGATCGGGACCGGATCATGCCGGTGGAGCCGCTCGACCTGCTTTTCTCTCGCGGCGCAGCGCACCATGTCGACCGTCTTGTCGTTGCGGGCAAGACGGTGGTCGAACGCGGCCGTCTGATCGGCGTGGACCTCGATGCGATCCAGGACGAATTGCGGGAGAGGTACAGGCATTCCGTCAAACGCTACGCCGCGCTTGAGGATCACTGGCCTGCATTCCAAAACTCACTTGCTGCGGGATTCAGGCAGCACGACGGCTGCTGCGGGTAATGACTCGCGCCAGTTCTCCCGTAATCGAGAGCGATAACCGTCAGCCCGCACATTTTGCTAGCGAAGCTGGAGCTCGGATATTGCGAGGAGGCCTTTGCATTGCCTTTGCCGAGATTCTTGGAAACAGGGCAGCGGCCTCCCTCAGCCATCACAGGTACAGCCGATGGGCCAGACAAAACAGTGCCAGCGAGCGCCCCACGATCAACGCTCCGACGATCTGCTGACGCTCGTCGCGATCGGGCTCATCGCGATCAACCTGCGGCCGTTCCTGTCCGGTCCCGGTCCGCTGGTGACTGACATCGTCGCCTCGACCGGGCTGACCGCCGAGGGCATCGCGGCGCTCACATTGCTGCCGTTGGCGCTCATGGGAGTCGGGGCGCTATTTGCTCCAAGCATTCAGGCCGTCTTGGGACTCAGACTGGCGGTTGTGCTGGGACTTGCGGCTGTTGCTGCCGGCTCGGGCCTGCGTGCGCTTCCGATTGGCGGAGGCGGGCTGCTGGCGACAGCGGTGCTGTCAGGCATCGGCGTTGCGCTTCTGCAGGCGACTGTTCCGGTGTTCATCCGGGTGCGCTTTGCCGCGCGTTTCGCCGCCGTTATGGGCGGCTATTCGGCGCTTCTGCTGGGCGGCGGCGCTCTGGGCGCGCAGTTGGCTCCAGTCATCGCTGCGGCCGAAGGTTGGCGGACCGGTCTTGCAGCGATGGCTTTTCCAGCATTATTAGCGATTCTGGTTGCGCCAATGGCTGTTCGCTTCGACATTCCGCGTAACGAGAGACCGCGTAGCGAGACACCGCGTGCGGCGATTTGGCATGGTCTAAGACAGGGTCGAGTCTGGCGGCTGATCCTGGCCTTCGGCCTCCTCAACATGAGCTACGGCAGTCTCATTGCTTGGATCGGACCCTACTACGTCGGAATCGGCGTGCCGCAGGTTGCGACTGGCAGCCTGATCGCGATCATGTCGGTCGTCCAGGCGGTTACAGCCATCGCACTGCCGGTCGTTGCCGGTAAGCGGTCCGACAAGCGACCCGAAATCTTCATTGCGATCATCTTTCAGGCGATCGGCTTTCTGGCGCTGCTTCTAGGTACAGCGTCGCCACTTCTGATTGCTCTCCTGATGGGGGTCGGTATGGGCGGGACATTCTCAGTCATGCTGGTGATCATGATGCAGCATGCCCGCAATCCGGCCGATGCGGTCATGTTGAGCGCACTGGTACAGGGTGGCGGGTTTCTGATGACTGGCAGCGCACCTCTCATTGCAGCATGGATCGTTTCGACCGGGGTGGGATTCAGCGGCTTGTGGGCGTTCCACCTTGTTGCACTTGCCACGGGGAGCTGCTTGGTGGCGCGCTTTCACCATCTCGAGGTCGTGCGCCTTCCGGAACGAAGCACGTCCGATGAACCAGAACACCCACTCGATAGCTGAGCGATGACGGTCTTAATGTCGGCCCTCAGCTAAGATCGTCTTGGGACTGCTAACTATAGCAGTCTCATCATTTTTTGTCTCACCTACAACTCGCGATCATTGACGTCTGCTTCTGGGAAGCGGCAATGCTTACCATTACGGCCGACATCGGGCGCAAAGCGGTCACCGTGAGGCTCGCCTGATGTAAGTCGCGCTTTAGCGCCAGCCGCCCTTTCCACGAATGCGCAAGCAGATTTTGCAAGGTGAACGGCCAGTCTTCGCGCTTTCCGGAGCCTAAGCCTGCGTCTCAGGCGATAGCGTCGCTGAATCCTTGTAGGCAGCCAAGTCGGCAAGGATTGCATTGCCGATCTCTTGACACCCAGGGACGCCCGATTCCATTTTCGTGACGCACAATAATCGCGAGGACGCCATGACCGAGGACAAGCCCAAACGGAAACGAGGCCGCCCGCTTAAGGGCGACGCTCCAATGTCTCCAGCCGAACGCCAGCGTCGGCGTCGCCTCCGGTTGATTGAGGCCGCACGGCTTGGAACCTTGGTGCACATCTATGCCGATCGGATGGCGGATCGGCTCGATATGGCGGAGGGGCAAATCCAGGAGTTGAGGAGCGCACTGCGAGAAAAAGACCGCCCAGCTTGTCCCGGCCTGGTGTTGAAGATCGATTTCTCGATCAAAGTCCTCAGGAACAACCTGACGTTACTGCAACAGACGCTACCGCACGATCAACGCGCGTCATGATCGTCCAGGACACGCGTGCCGTCCGCTTGGCGGCGGCCACGGTGACCAGACGCGCGGGTTTGCGCGCCAGCATGGCAGATAGGCGCGGGTCAACCGATGCTGGCTGTATCCTCGCCCGTCGAACGAGCGAGGTTATGCCGATCACCAGTAGCCGGCGCAGGTAGCGGTCATCCACCCCATTTGCTTTCAGGCACCGAGAGTGGGACAGCTGCCATTGTCGCGAAGCACTTGGAATGCCTGCTTCCGGTCCCAGGATTGATCAATCACTGCCTCTTTGGGCGCAGATGGACGTGGCGAACTCTCATCCGGATAACCAAGGATGGCGGAAAGCTGCCGTTTCGCTTGCGGCTCTGCTGTCGCCAGCAGTGAGCGCCAGGTTCTGTTAGCGCTTTGGAATGCACCGGTCAGGTCAAGTCGGCGCCTTTCCAAACACCAGCGCCGCATTGACACCGCCAAAGCCGAAGGAATTGGACAGCACATAGTCAAGCGCTTTTGGTTTGGCGACATTGGGCACCAGATCGAAGATGTCGGCTTCCTTCACTGGATCGTCCAGGTTGATCGTGGGCGGCAGCATGCTCTCGCCCAGCGCCTTGATCGAGACAATCGCCTCGAGCGCGCCGGCCGCGCCAAGCAGGTGGCCCGTGGCAGATTTGGTCGACGAGATCGCCAGATCCTTGCCGCGGCCAGCAAAGACTGCAGCAATGCCGGCGATCTCTGCCGCGTCGCCGACAGCGGTCGAAGTCGCATGGGCATTGATGTAGCCGACCTGGCTCTGGTCAATGCCGGCCATACTCAAGGCATTGCGCATGGCGACCTGGGCACCAGCGCCGTCCGGCGCGCCGGCCGTGAGGTGATAGGCGTCCGCCGATGTGCCGTAGCCGGAAACAACAGCCAGCGGCACGGCGCCGCGCGCATGGGCATGGCTGAGCTTTTCGATGACCAGCACAGCCGCGCCTTCGGCAAGCACGAACCCGTCATGGCCGGTGTCAAACGGGCGGGAAGCCTTGTGCGGAGCATCGGCATAGCTGGAGCTAAGGGCACGGGAGGCGCCGAATCCGCCAATGGAGATTGGGTCGACCGATCCTTCGGCGCCACCAACCACGGCCACCTCGGCCTCACCGGTCATGATCAGGCGCATGCCGTCCCCGATCGCTTGGGCAGACGCCGCGCAAGCGGTGACCGGCGTGCCAATCGGACCGCGGAACCCGTGCAGGATCGACAACCAACCTGCCGCCAGATTGGCGAGGAAAGAGGGCACTGTAAAAGGTGACAGGCGACGCGGTCCCTTGGCCTGGATGACCTCGACGGCCTTCGCCATCGCCGGGGATCCCCCCACGCCGGAGCCGATGATAGTGGCCGTAGCCGCCTGATCCTCAGGTGCCGCAGGGTGCCAGGCGGCTTGATCGAGCGCTTCGCTGGCAGCGCCGATGGCATATTGGATAAAGAGATCCATCTTCTTGATCTCTTTTCCGTCGATGAAGTCCGCGGGATCAAAGCCATTCGGATCAGCCGGCTTTCTTGGCACCAGACCCGCAATGTGGCTGACGAAGTCGGCCGTGTCGAACCGATCATTGCGCACGATGCCGCTGCGGCCGTTGACGAGACCGCTCCAGAGCGCATCGACGCCCACGCCAAGCGGGCTAATGGTGCCCATGCCGGTGACAACGATGGGATCGACGGGATCAGGCTTAAGCATGACTTCTCCTACAGTGTATATGCACGGAATTGGTGGCGGTTGTGCCGCAAGGATGCGGATCAAAGGCGAGCGAGTTGTCGCAGGCCGGCCAACATGGTTTCGAAATCTGGAGCCTTTAGCGTGGCACGCAATTCGGCCTGGGCCTTGCGCCACTCGGGTCGCGCCTCCTCGATCACCTTTCGGCCTGCCGGCGTGACCGCCCCGATGCGCCCGTTGCCGCGTGCCGCCGGCGTTGTCGAGACCAGTCCCTTGCGTTCGAGCAAGGCGAGATTGCGCGACAGCGTCGTGCGATCCATGGCAATCGCCTCCGCCATCTCGGTCACCGAGCGGCCGGGATGCTTCAGCAGCGAGCCAAGTATGGAGAACTGCGCGGCGGTGATCCCGAAGACCCTCAACTTGCCATCGGCACGACGCGTGATCGCGCGGGCCGCCATGCGGGTGTTCAGAACCATGCAGAGATCAAAGTTGTCATCGGCCATGCGCCATCAGGTAATCGTGTATATGCACGGTGTCAACAGCAGGCATCCTCGCCGCATCGCGGCCAAAGGTCATTCCAGATCGGCACAAGCGAGGCGATTGCGCCCCTCTAGACCCCGGCGCAAGTGCGTATTCGTTGCTCGAAAAAAACCCGCCGCCTCGGGTGAGACGACGGGCCGATGAGTAAGGGTGTGGTGCAGTAACGTCCCGAGCGCCAGATTGGCCCAGAGTTGCGAAAGGATGGACCTGGCGCGATGCCGGACGTGTGGTGACCTTCACCTGCTTTCTCTCGGTGGCTTCATTCATGAGGGCCGTTTCGAGGTGGCCTAACGAGATCGCATTGCGGTGCTGCCCAGGACCACTGTGGCCATGGTGAACAGGACCACGGCGGCGCCAAGGAACAGCCCGTCATAACCAAAGCCTGAAACTGACGGCGTGCTGAGCAAGGGCGAGCAGAACTGCCCGATGAACACCGAGGCCGTCAGGATGCCGCCCGCCAACCCCCGGCGATGTGGCGGCGCAAGTTGGAGCGTCAGGGCGACGAAGGTGGGGGAAACCAACGCATAGCCTGCGCCGATCGATGCGGCGCCGGCGAAGGTCAGGAACATCGGCGGCGACAGGACCAGCAGAAGAAACCCGGCCGCCATCGCGGCATAGCCAAGCGCAAAGACGCCCGCATAACCGATGGCGCGCTGGATGCGCGTGTAGAGCAGCGCCAGGCAGCCGCCGGTCAGCATCAGCACGCCTAGCGTCATGCCCGTCAACGTGGCGCTGTGATAGCCTTGGGCATCCAGGAAGAACGGCAGCTGGGTCGGCATGATGAAGAAAAACAGGTTCGTCATCGACTGAAGGGCTACCAGCCCGAGAAACGGCAGACGCCAACGCCCCTGCGCCGCGGTCAAGGTCACTTGGCCGGATTGCTGCCTGGGCGAGGAGCGGCGCGGCTCAATGATTGCCATCGACGTCAGCGGCAAAACCAGAACCGCCAGTCCGTAGACGCCGAAAGCCAGGCGGGGCGATATCGCCGCAACCGAGCCGGCCAGCAGGATGAACATCAGGCCACCAAAGTTTCGCGCCGAAATCTGCAGCCCGGTCAGCGCGCTTCTTGCCTCGCCAGTGAAATAGTCGCCGATCAGGGCGGTTTGCGCCGTCATGATGAATGCAACCGCCACTCCCAGGATGATGCGGCTCATGAAGATCGTCGGGAGATCCGGCAGGTACAGGCCGGCGCTTCCTGAAACCACGAACAGCAGAATGCCGGCAAGCAGCAGGAATCGACGTCCGAACCGGTCGACGGCCAGACCGGTGAGCGGCGCCAGCAGCGCAATGCTCAACGATGGTGCGGGCACCAGCAGCCGCGTCAGCATGGCCGCGTGAGGATCGTCTGCAAACAGGCGCTGCAGTCCTGGCAGCGCCGGGCTGATCGTGGCGTTTGCCATGACCGTCAGGGTCGCTGCCATCAAAAGCGCCACCGCCCGGCTGTCCCGCCAGACCGTCGTTTGCGCCATATTCGCTACACTTGCCATCATCTTCCCTCTTGCTGAAATCGCCTTTGTGAGAGAGGCTACGACTTCAAGCCGACTTGAGGTCAAGCATGAAAATGATGGATATTGGCGAGGTCGCGGGTCGCTCTGGCGTGCCGCCTTCGACGCTGCGGTATTACGAGCAACTCGGCTTGATCCGTCCCGTTGGCAGGCGTGGATTGCGCCGGCAGTTCGAGGCGGATGTTCTGTTGAAGCTCTCCTTGATCGCGCTTGGCCGGGCAGGCGGCTTTTCGCTCCTGGAGATTGCGGCGATGTTCGGTCAGGATGGCGAGCTCGACGTGCCGCGCGAGGAACTGCACGCCAAGGCAGATGACTTGCAGCGGCAGATGGCGCAGCTCCGCGTGTTGCGCGACACGCTCCGGCATGTCGCCGACTGCAAGGCGCCGAGCCATTTGGAATGCCCAACGTTCCGCAAGCTCATGAAGGCGGCATCGCGCGCCACGACACCGAGGAAGCTGCCGTCAAAAGCTAAGGTTTAGCGGGGTATGGCGCCTGGAGCGCCTTGATTGGAACCATGCGGAACTCTGGCCTGCCGTTTCGGACGGCAGCTTTGGTCATCAAGGACATGCGCCCGGGTAGGCGGACGCGCGCTGATCCTGCAGTTCCCTGGTCGGCACTTAATCCGTCGCTACTGAGAAAGAAGTCAGTCTTGGTGTAGCCAAGCCCCGAGCCGTGCCTTCGGTCTCGCTGGGGGTTTGCTGGGAGTTGGCGGCGGAACTGCCTGGTCATCTGTTGACCTTACGACTTGAGCGGGAACTCACCGATATTTGAGCTTGGTGCCGGCTTGCGGGCTATGAGGAACAATGCCGCCTTGTGGCTCGGCTGCCAGCGGTGCTCGATCACAAAACCGACATTGGTGAGCGCATCTACCAGCTGATCGGAGGTCATCACATCCAGATAGGGGATGAGACCGAGACGATTGGTGAGCGGCGTGACCCAGCCCAGAAGCGGCGTTGCCTCACGAACGCAGGTGGTGCTGGAGACGAAGCATCCGCCCGGTTTCAAAGCGTGAAACACCTCAGCGATCACCGCTTGCTTGTTGCGCAGCAGATGCAAGAGGGAGAGGGCCAGGACCATATCCAGGCTTGCTGGATCCAGTTCGAGAGTCTCCACGGCGGCCTGTTCAAAGCTGACGTTGGAAATGCCGGCAGCGTCTGTCTTGGCCTGAGCAATGCTGATCATGCGCGCTGAAAAATCCACGGCGCGAATGTGGCGCACGTGGGGAGCATGCACGAGCGCAGTTGAGCCGGTTCCACAGCCCAGCTCCAGCAGGTCCATGTCCGGGCGCAGCCGCGCACGGGTTTCTGCAAGCTTTGTTTGATAGGCGGCTTCATCGGCTATGGGCTGAGCGGCATAGCGCGCAGCCATCTTGTCCCAGAACTCATGCGCTGCGGCCATGGTGTTGCTCCTTGATCGGCACAGCGTTAGCGCAGCGACACACAAAGAGAAATTGCAGAGGAGCGCACATGGCTTATACATGGATGCATGGATAAGCCGAACTCGGACATCGACTGGAACCACGTGCGCGCGCTGCTGGCAACCGTCGAGGCTGGATCATTATCCGCGGCGGCGCGGCGGCTTGGCCTGACCCAGCCAACGCTGGGACGCCAGGTAGCGGCCCTGGAGCAAACCCTCGGGGTGACCCTGTTCGAGCGGGTGGGTAAAACCCTGGTGCTGACCGAGGCCGGACAGGAGCTCACCAGTCCGCTCAAGGCGATGGGGGAAGCAGCTGATCGGCTGGCACTGATGGCGTCCCTGCAATCGCAGGCGGTTGAAGGACTGGTGCGGGTCACCGCCAGCGACGTCTACGCCTATTATTTGTTACCCGCTTTGGCGGAGAAGCTGCGCATCGTCGCGCCCGGCATCGTTCTGGACGTACTGGCGTCCAACGAGGTGGAGGATCTCATCCGCCGCAAGGCCGATATCGCCATCCGCCATGTTCAACCACGGCAGGCCGAACTGATAGCGCGACGCTGCGCCGATTCCACCGCGCGCCTTTATGCCACCCCCGGCTATCTCGATCGCTTGGGTCGTCCTTGTAGCGCCGAGGGCTTTGTCGCCGCTGATTTTGTCGGCTACAGCGGGAGCACTGCGGTGATGCTGAACGAACTGCGCCGACATGGCCTGCCGCTCAGCGACCAGAACTTCCCCTTGCGTTCGAACAGCGGACTCGTTGCATGGCGCTGGGTGCAGTGTGGGTTGGGCGTAGGCGTCATGATGGACGCGGTTGCGCTTGAAACGCCGGGGATCGAAGATGCATGGCCGGAATTTGCCGGCGTGGCGGTACCGACCTGGCTGGCCACCCATAGAGAACTGCGGACCAGCAGACGCATACGCCTGGTCTTCGATCTGCTCGCTGAACAACTATCGTCGCCTCGTGCCGGGGCGCACAAGCCCACCATGTAGAACCGCTTTACCACTCAGAGCGCGGATGACCGACTCTGCCTTGGTTTAGAACCCGGTTAATCGTGCCAACGTCGGCGAAAACTTCATGACTGAGACGATGTGCGCGGAGCTCAAGGAGAAAATTCTTGGCCCAACGCCAACGGCCTGGCAGGCGGAGAATGCAGAAGCGACGACTGTAGTGCGCTTTAGGCCTGGCTTTTCTAAACTACTTCTCGAGCGCGCTCTTAGACAACATCTGAGCCGCGCATCCCAACTCAAAGGGCGCGACCGGTTCCCCTGCATTTCGAGGCGAGCACACGGATGCCCCGAAGGCGGCTCGAGACCTGCAGCTTCGAACCGCCGCTCTTGGCGCAACCACGTCTCGCAGCATGGTTTTCTCCTGAGGATCGCCTCCAGGTGGAGCAAGATCTGGCCCGAGGTCGACGGGCGTCCTCTCAGCCGTCGAACTAGCAAGCGTGAGCTGATGACGGATAAGGGGTGCGGAGCATGTCGGCGATTCTCCCGTTCGTTTCGACAATTGTCATCGGGCGAACGCCAGCCCGGCTGAAGCGTTCCCGAAGTGGCCGCTCCGGCGACGACGCCGCCGGAGTGGAGCGCAGCGGCGCCGCTACTGCTGAGCGTCGGGCAGCGGCTTCAGGCTGCGCAGATAGAGAACCACGGCGTCGAGGTCCTCCGGCGTCATCTTCGCCAGATACGAGTAGGGCATCGGCGGCAGCATCGGCGCGCCGTTCGGCCGCAAGCCCCTGGTGATCATCGCCTTCAGCTGTTCGTCCGTGTAGTCGGTGATCCCGTCCTTGCTCGGCGTGATGTTGGCCGCGACCGAAACGCCCCAGGGCCCGTGGAACTCGAAGCCGCCCTGGCCAGGTACGGTGTCCACCATCGGACCCTGCGGCCCCATCGGCGTGTGGCACTCCATGCAATGGGAGATAGGACCGGCCAGATACGCGCCATACTCCACAGTCACCCCGCGCTCGGGCGCCTCAACGCTGTCGACCGGAGGGCCGTAGGCCGGCGGCAGGGGGATGCGGTATTCCGATTCCGGCGACTCCTCGTTCACCGCGGGAACGGTGCGCAGGAAGGCGACTATGGCCGCCAGGTCCTCGTCGCCCAAGCCGCGGTACATCGTGATCGGCATCGGCGGCCCGATCACGCTGCCGTCCGGCCTGATGCCCTCACGGATGGCCCGCGAAAACTGCTCGTCGGTCCAATCGGCGACCCGGCCGCCCGGTGTGATGTTGGCGGCGTAGGCGGTGAAGTGCTCGTTCTTCTCCACAAGACGTCCGGCCAGTTCCTTCGACATGACGAACCCCTCGGGGCCGAGGGGCGTGTGACAGTTGCCGCAGCCGGCCGGCCCCCTGACGAGATATTCGCCGCGTTCGAGCTGGGTCTCGGCTTCCGCCGTTCCTGTGAGACCCGCGCCGATCAATGCGCAGGCGACGATGTGCTTCAGGTTCATGTTCCCCCCATCTGATGACTCAACACGCTCCGCGCCCTGCGCGCAGTAGCCCTCCTCTCGGAGCATGCGGTCTCTTCTGTGTTTGTGGACGACATCTGACGCTGCGTCAATCGCGACACCACGGGCCAGCTCTCCCTCTCGTCTCGGAAGTGAATGACGAGATCACGCGCCTGTTCGGCCGCGCTACACCGCTCAGGCTTACTTCAACCGACAGACTGGGCGCGGCAGCTTTCTACGGTTTACGCTCCATAGGCCCCAACCCGTAGTCCGCTTTTGGAGACTCCACGTTCCAACGGGCGCAAAGCGGTCGTTCATGATGCGCGACGGAGAGCGGCTGCGGAGCGGTCGTGCCGCCTCGGATCCTTGTTTCCATCCCAAGCTTTGCCGGCTTCACAGGACCATTCCGTGAACATGCCGCGTGATCTGCGCCCGCAGCGCTAATCGGAGCTCCTTTAGCAAGCACTAGCCCATCCTGATGAGGTGTTGTGACCATAGACGGTTCGCTGGTGGACGGGCCATTCGGCACGAAGGGGCGTCCTTGATTCAGTCCTGACTCTCCCCAACTGAGTCTCGCCTTCCCGAGGAATGTTGTTTGTCGTGAGTCCGCGTCTCGAGTTCATCCCGCCGTTGAAGCCTCGCTCGCTGCTAAAACCGCCCGAGGGCGACGAATGGATTCGCGAGGTGAAGTGGGATGGCTATCGCACGCAGATCATCATCCAGGCCGGCCGGGCGCGGCTCTTCACCAGCAGCGGGCTCGACTGGACGGACAGGTATCGCCCGCTCGCTGCGGCCGCGCAGAAGCTGAGCGTGAAGTCGGTGATCATCGACGGCGAGGTGATCTTCTGCGACGAGGATGGCAGGCCCGACTTCAAGAACCTCAAGTCGGCGATCCGATCCAAGCCCGAGTGCCTGCTGTTCATGGCCTTCGACCTGCTGCACTTGGATGGGCAGGATCTCCGAAGGATTCCTGTCGAGGACCGGCGCCAGTTGCTGCAGGACCTAATTGGCCCGGAACACAACCCGATCCGCTTCAGCGAGAGCCTCGAAGGCGATGCGGAGATCTGTTCAATGCGATCGACAGGATCGGGCTCGAGGGGATGGTCTCGAAGCGCAAGGGTAGTGGCTACCGCAGTGGCGATTCACCGGACTGGTTCAAGACCAAGTGCTATGCCGAGGCGACCGTCAACATCATCGGTGTGCAGCGCGAGAAGGGAAAGTCGGCAATGGTGCTCTGCGCGGACGGGGCCGGCAATTATGTCGGGGCCGCCGCGGTGACCTTTCCGAAGCGCATCCGCGAGCGGCTATGGGAGCGGGTGCAGGCCAGGAAGACCGCACGGGCGCCGAAAGGGCTCTCCAAGGCAAACGCAGAGTGGATCAAGCCCGGCCTGGTCGGCCGGGTTCGGTTCCTGAAGGGCGAGGAGATGCTAAGGCACGCGACACTAAAGGAAGTGAGCGAGGAGTAGTTTCACCTATTTGTCCCGCGACGACCCGGCCTGTAGCGGGTCGTTCAGGCTGTCCCTGGCATGTAATCACCCGTTCCAGCTTGCCCGCCTGGACAAAGCCCGCGGCCTTGAAGGCATCCCATAATGAATCCTTTGTGGACTGCTCCCCATTTGCAGCGGGCTTTTCCGCCTTGTCGATCATGAGCAACCTCTCTGGGCCATCCCCATCACCCCGGCCCGATATGGACAAGGAGTTGGGCATCGAACGCGCTGTTCTCGTCGCCGTATCCACGCGGATTTGAGACGACCCGCGTGAGGTGGGCGACATAATCGCAGCTGTCATGCGTATGCCCGTGGACCCAGAGTGCTGGCGCTCCGGCCTCCATGACGTCGGACAAGTCCGACGCAAAGGCGGCGTTCAGCTGGTCGCCTTTGAAGCGTGCCGGAAGCGACCGCGGATGCGGCAGGTGGTGGGTGACCACCACGGTCGGGGCAGGATTCGCAGCCAGCTCCCGCTCCAGAAACGCCCGCGATTCGTGGTGAAACCTATAGGCATGGATAGGCAGGAACCGCTTCCAAGGATTCCTTTGCCACGAAATCTGCCGATAGTCGTTCATGCGCCTGCGGGCATGATCCATCGCCGATTCCGGGTTTCCCTCGATGCGGTAGTCGGTCCACAGCGTGGCACCAAGAAATCGCACGCCACCGATGGTGATGGCGTCGTTCTCCAGGAAGTGTACGCCACGGCAGTCCTTTGCCGCGGCGCGTCCGGCCTCCAGCCCCTCCTTGATCGACCCTTTGTAGAACTCGTGATTGCCGGCGACGTAGATGCACGGCATCGACGGGGCAATGTGCTCGGCAAGCCAGCGGACACCCTTGTCGATGCCCCTGCAGAGGTCGCCCGCGACAATGCAGACGTCAGCCTCAGGCGGCTCGAGCGGTTTCGTCAGCGGCGCGTATTCAAGGTGGAGGTCGGAAAGGATCCAGAACCTCATGGCGCAAGGTGCTTCATCATCTGGCCGAGCACATCCTCAATGGATCGGCCTCGGAGTTCTTCGGCGGTCCAGCGGAGACGATTGCCCCGAGGAGCATCGAGCGTCACCCCGGCAATGGTCCCGTGCTCGAGATCGAGGCCGATGACCGCTTTTCGGTACCGTGGGACATCGCAGGAGCCCCGACCGGAAGCCGTCGCGGGCGCGATGCCTCCCCTAATCATGGATTCCGCTACTGCGAATGCTTGTTCCGAAGCCGTTTGGGGCCGGCCCCCACCGCTGCCTGCGGCAGGACGGCGAGCGGCCCCTCCTGCCTTGTGTGAAGTTTTCGTCATTGCATCTCCATTCAATTCCATCAATCTCGAGGGATGTATCGGCCTGGTCCGCGCGCGGCGGTGCAGGTTCCAGCCATGTGCCGAAGGATTCGTTGCAGGCGGCTCAGTGCCGCCGCCTCTGGTGTTCCCGGGCGTCGATCAGGCCCTCGACCAGCCGCTCCAGCTTGCGGATCGAGCCTCCCTGCCAGACGCCTGCCAAAGCCTCGAGCTCAAATCCTTCGAGCGGGGTTATCCAGCGCGGGTCATAGCCAAGCTCGCCATAGAGCCGCTGCATGATGCTGGCTGCCAGGAATCGAAGATGCTCAGGGCCGGGTTCCGGGAATCGTATGATGCGGCACCGGTCCCGCAGAACGGTGGGCACAGGCTCAATGGCGTTGGCCGTCATCAGCCAGGTCAGGTTGGAGAGGTTGCACCTTGCCTGGATGTAAGGATCGTGCCAGCGGCTAGAGGTCTCCGGCTCGAACAGGCCGACCAGGACATCGTGGACATTGCCGTTGTGGCGGCTGGTGCCCACCTTCTCGATCTCATCGAGGATGATTACGGGACCAGCGCATTCATCGCGGCGCACCACCATGACTGGCAGGCTCGGCTCGCCAGAGGACCATCGCCGGGCCGTGCCGCCGATCGCGCTGTCGCTTAGCCCGCCACAGGGCACCAACTCGTACGGAGTCCTTAGTTCCTCGGCGAGGCGCCGCGCGAACCGGGTCTTACCGCAACCTGGCGTTCCCAGCAGGATCGTCGGCCGCAGATGGACGTGCGTGTGGCCGACCAGCCGCTTCAGCAGCGCCTCAACGATTGCCGCCGCGTAGGGGAATTCTTCAACCAGATTTGCGCGAACGACAGTCAGGTCGGGCGTCACTCGCAATGGCAACGGACGGCGCGTGACTTTCTCGAATTCCTGCACAACCCGCTTTCCATCAGGCGTCGCGTCGTTGCCGACGGCGCTGACGACGATCACCGCGCCGGTCGCCTCCGCGTCCGCGGCCGACACTTCTTGCTCTGGATCAGGAACAGCCAGATCGCCAGGTGGCGAATCCTGCTCTTTCCGCTCTTCTGGACCCGGGTCCAGGATCGCCGCCGTGAACTGGTACTCATAGCTGCCGAAATCGGGATGAAACTGGACACCCCGCCCAGCGCTCCGGACGACTCCGCTCCTTTCCCACTTCGCCAGTTGGCGCGAGTGGGTGGCCCAACTGAGGGAGCGCCAGAGCATCTCGCGGCCCTTGCGGGTGCGGGTGTCCACGAGCGCCAGCGATGCGATCTCTGCAGCGACCGCGGCGGCAGCGCCTGGATCGCCGAAGCAAGCGAGATAGAAGCGGCAACGCAGCCGGCAGTCATCGAAGGAGATGCCTTCCGGTTCCTCGACAATGTCGAGCATGGCCTCGAGCGACCGGACTGCGTCGCTGCTCTGCTCAATGGTGAGTTCATCAAGGACTGCGGCGAGCGGCTCGAGGTTTGCCTCGCCGCGCTTCCGGATCCGCCGCCCGAGGCGGCTGGCGTATTCACGGAGGTCTTCCACGAGCCGTTCGCGAAAGAAGGTCATGCCGCGCAGCAGTTCCTCTTCGGTCGGCAAGTAGAGTCCTTCCTCCGCTGCCTTCTGGCGGCGCTTGAAGTGCCGCGCACGGGGAGAGGATTCGTTAGTCACGCCGCGCCCTCGGGAATTCAGGCCAGCTCCGTCCGCCGGGCACCGGGCTCCGATAGAGCCCGGCTCGCTGCGATGCCGCGAGATCACGCGAGAAAGCTACCCAGCCCAGCGACTGCCACAACGTTCTCCCGTTGTCGGCGGAGCTCTTCAGATCCCGCAGTTCCAGCAACGCCATCTCGCCGGCGACGGCGGCGGCATCCGGATCACCGAACCCGGCCCGGTACAGCAAGCACCGGAGACGAGCGGACTCGACGGGAACACCGGCCGAATCCTCCATGCCGTCCAACTCTGCCTCGAGAGCACGCACGCTGGCCTGGCTCTGCTCGACCGAAAGCTCCTCGAGGCAGGCGACGATCCCTGCCCGATCGGGATGCTTTCGCCGCCTGAGCCGCCGGGCCAGCCGACCACCGGATTCCCGCATATCCTCGGTCAGGGTATCGCGGAAGAGCGGCATGCCGCGCAGGAGTTCTTCCTCTGGCGGCAACCGCTGCCCCGCGGTGACCGCCTTCTCCCGCCGTTTGAACAGGCGAGTTTCGCGAGAGGTCTCATCCATCATCTGGGCCTCACGCGTGATCGTCGGACTGTCCGGCAGAGCGGCCCAGTCGGTACCACCGTGACAACGTCCGTGCCCAGGTCCTGTCGTCTGACAGGAGCCACAGATCGGATGTCGTAATCACTCTGTTGTCGCCCGGCAGCATCGGGTGACCCGAGGACAATCCCATGAGGCATGCCATTGGTCTTTGGGCAATGACCCAGCGGTCCAGGATCGGCGCGGCCTCCTTGGTCTGTCGCTCCGGAGGAATGCCGCGTTGGATCGCCTCCATGTCCGCCACCAGCGCCGACAGGCGGGCAAGCTCAAATTCGAACGGTTCAGCCTGTTCGCGGCTGTGCAGGTTAAATGTCACCATGAGAGGGTCTTCCGTCGTTGGTCTGGGTCGCGCGCTTTGCGAATCCTTGTGATTCGCCTCGTGAGCTGGCGCAGGCATACGGCGCCGGCAACGCGGGCGTCCAGACGCCCATGGTTGTATATTCTCCGGCGGATCGTTGGGACGTGGCCTCGCAAGGAATCGGGGGAACTGGCACCGACGACGTGTGGCGGCTAGAAGGCGGTATGAAGGTTCCCTACCAGCTGCTGCGAGCAGCACGCGCAGCAATCGACATGACGCACGTCGACCTTGCCAGAGAGGCGGGGGTCAGCAAACGCACCCTGGTGCGGATTGAAGCCCTCCAGGGCGTGTCCGAAGATTCCCGCGCGCGGGTTCAGAGCGCTCTCGAAGCGAGGGGAGTGATGTTTCTGCCGGCGGGGGAGGGAATCGGACCAGGAATACGCGTCCCGGACAAGCTGCTCACCGCGCCTGCTGAACGTCGGTATCAGCCTCCTGGTAAGCGGATCGATCGCAAGCCGTAACGCTACGCTGTGCCCCCGGAAGGGCGAAGATAACGATCAAGCAGAAGGTGAACGGGGTCAACGCGCTCAAGACGACGCAGCGGGTCCATGCAGGCCGCGTTGTTGAAGAAATGACAGCGCCTCACGCCAACTTGGCCGGAGCGAAGCTCTAGGGAATGTGTCTGGTGTCCAGGACGAAAGTGCAGGCTGCCTTCGAAGCCAAGGAGTGATGTTCCTTTGCCGCGTTGCCCGAAATGACAATTCTAAGTTGGAAAAACGCCCTTCTAAGCCGGAACTCATACAACAAAAGCGATGGTGGGCCCGGAGGGACTCGAACCCCCAACCAAGCGGTTATGAGCCGCCGGCTCTAACCATTGAGCTACAGGCCCCACCCAGTGGGTGGATAGTTTCTTTTTTCGGCGCGCACAAGGGTTTGGGCGAAAACAGTTTCCACTTGCCGCAATCGGTCCATAATCGCAACATAGTCGGGCCCCGGAAGGGACACGATATTGGAGATTTGCATGACGAAGTTTCATCTGCCCCTGGCGCTGGCCGCCGCGATCGCCCTGCCGGCGGGATCCGCATCGGCGCAGACGCAAGCGCCCTCCCGCATCGTGGTGACGGGCGAAGGCGAAAAGGCGGTCGCGCCGGATCTTGCCCTGCTCTCGCTCAGCGTCATGCGCGAGGCCAAGACCGCGCGCGAGGCGCTGGACGCCAACAACGACGCCATGGCCGCGGTGATTTCGGCTATGAAGGCCGCCGGCATCGAAGAGCGCGACCTGCAGACCTCGGGCATCCAGATCGCCCCGCGCTACCACTACACCAACAAGCCGGATGGCGGCCAGGAGGCCGAGCTGGTCGCCTACCAGGTCACCAACACGCTTTCCGTGCGGGTGCGCGACCTTTCCAAGGCCGGCGACATCCTCGACAAATCCGTGTCGCTGGGCGTCAACCAGGGCGGCGGCATCGTCTTCACCAACAATGACCCTTCTGCCGCGCTGACCGAGGCTCGCAAGCTCGCCGTCAAGGACGCGGTGGATAAGGCCAAGGTGCTGAGCGAGGCCGCCGGCGTGCAGCTTGGCCGGGTGATCGAAATCTCCGACCAGACCTATCCGCCGCGGCCGATGCCGATGGCCAAGACCATGGCGCTGGACGCTTCGGGTGCCGTGCCGCTCCAGGCCGGCGAAAACACCTACAACGTGCAGGTCAACGTCACCTTCGAGATCAAGTAGCGGAAGGGGCCGGCAGGCCCTGCCCTCGCCTCCATCGCACCCGAAAAGAAAAGCCCCGGAGGATTGCTCCTCCGGGGCTTTTACTTCAGGTCCAGCCGTAAGTCTTATCAGGGCAGGACCAGATCAGCGCAGGATCGGGCAGAACGGCTCGCGGCCGAAGGTTACGATCATGCGGTCGCCCCACTTGCGTCCGGCGACAGTGATCGAATGGCGGCTCATGTCGACGACGCGGGCGCGGTGCATGCCCATGCGCTCGGCCTTGTCGAGGGCACGGTCGGGCGTGCAGCGGCGCTCCCAGCGGTCGCGCCGGTCCCAGCGCTCCTGCCGCTCGTCAGGATACCAACGTGGTCCGGAGTCACGGACGTAGAAACCGCCGCCGACCTCGCCGCCGCCGAAATTCAGGTAAAGGCCATCGGCCTGCGCGCCTGCCGGCAGCGCAGCCAGGCCGCTGAGGCCGATGAAAGTGGAAAGTGCGGCGGTCTTGAACAGCTTGTGCATTGTTGTCTTCTCCTCGGTGGCTGAACCGTTCGGCGGTCCTGCCGAAGCGATGTGGCAACAATGCGCCGTGGTGGCTGAACCTTTGTCGAACCGCATATTCATCTTCGGTTCATGCGGGTAAATTATTGAAATACCATCGCAACAATGCGTGTACGAACAGCCGCGCCGCCGGCTTGTCAGGGCTCCTCGGCCAGCATATGGGCAAAGAAATCCTCCGGCTCGGCAAGGTCGCTTTCCAGCGCGCTGACCCGGCCGCGCACCGAAATGCCGGCCTCGTGCACGGTCTCGGCGCTGCCGGAAACCAGCGGGTGCCACCAGTAAAGATCGCGCCCCTCGGCCACCAGCCGGTAGGCGCAGGTATTGGGCAGCCAGGGTATGGTGCGCACGTTCTGCGGGGTGAGGCCGACGCAATCGGAAACGCGCGACAGGCGGTGCTCATAGTCGGCGCAGCGACAGGTTTGCGCGTCAAACAGGCGGCAGGCGACGCTCGTCCAGTAGATGTCGCCGGTGTCCTCGTCCTCCAGTTTCGACAGGCAGCACTTGCCGCAGCCGTCGCACAGCGACTCCCATTGGGCCGGCGTCATTGCCTCGAGTTCGGTGGTCTTCCAGAAAGGCTCATTCATCGGCTGCATGTGGCCCGCGCGCGCGGCAAGGTCAAGCCGGCGAGCAGGCTCCACAAGCCTCTTTCGCCCGTCAATCGCCCAACTGATGCCTCGTTTGCGGCCTTCCGGGAACAAATTTGCGTGTCTTATGTTCCGCTCGGACGGGACCTTATGCATAACAGGAGAATTCGTATATGAAACGCCAACCAAGGATCTTGGTGGGAACCGCCCTCGGCCTGCTGATGGCATCCGCGCCGCTGATGGCCGCGCCGCCACTGCCCAATGGCGGCAGCGGCGAATCTCCCCTTCTCTCGGCCGGCATGAACAAGAGCGCGCCGATCGTCATCGCCCAGGCCGAAGACGAGCTCACGCCCTCCGAAGAGTTGCTGCCGAAGAAGAAGCACCGCAAGGCGCAGGAAGAGCGGGCCCCGGAAGGACAGCCGGCAGAAGCCGCGCCTGACGAACAGCCGCGCAAGAAGAACCGCAAGGAGGCCCCTGTCGCCGAGCAGCCGGCCCAGCAGGAACTCGCCCCCGCCCCGGCCGAAGAGCCGGTGCAGCCGCGCAAGAAGAACCGCAAGGAGGCCCCAGCCGCCGAGCAGCCGGCTGCAGCGCCGGAACTCGCCCCCGCCCCGGCCGAAGAGCCGGCGCAGCCGCGCAAGAAGAACCGCAAGGAGGCCCCTGCCGCCGAGCAGCCGGCCACCGCGCCGGAACTCGCGCCTGCCCCGGCCGAGGAGCCGGCGCAGCCGCGCAAGAAGAATCGCAAGGAAGCCCCTACCGCCGAGCAGCCTGCCCAGCAGGAACTCGCGCCTGCCCCGGCCGAGGAGCCGGTGAAGCCCGGCAGGAAGAACCGCAAGGAGGCTCCGGCCGCCGAGCAGCCGGCTGCCACGCCGGAACTCGCGCCCGCCCCGGCCGAAGAGCCGGCGCAGCCGCGCAAGAAGAACCGCAAGGAGGCCCCCGCCGCTTCCGAACAGCCCGCCACTCCGGGCGAAGCGGTAACGCCTTCGGAAAAGCCCGCCGAAGCGACGCCCGCTCCGGAAGCGGCGCCGGCCGATGCCACGCCGGACAAGCCGCGCAAGAAGGGCAACCAGCAGGCGCCTGCTGCCGAGCAGCCGGCCGCTCCGGGCGAGGCTGCCACGCCGGTTCCGACCGAAAAGCCGGCGGAATCTGAAGGCCAGGCCCAGCCGGCCCCGGCCGAAGCCGCCCCGCAGGCTCCCGCGCCGGTTCCCGGCGAGCCGGCTCCGACCGAAGCCACCGGCGCAGGCCAGGCGCCCGCACCCGACAGCCAGAAGGTCGCCCCGGCACCGGACAGCCAGAAGGTCGCTCCCGCCGAAGGCCAGGAACAAGGTGCAAAGGACCAGGGCAGGCGCGGTCAGCGGGAGGGCGGCAACCGTCGTCCGCAGCCCGCCGAAGCCGGTCCGCCGCCCGTGGACGACAAGTCGGCCCAGCAGGAAGTGCAGCCGGAAAAGGTCGAGCCGGTGACCGCCGAGCAGGGCAAGCGCGTGAAGGAAAGGCCGGTGGACCTGAAGCGCCGCGAGCGGCCAAAGGGCACCGAGATCCTCAAGGAATTCGGCGACCGCCTGATCATCCAGCTCGACAACCAGGTCATGGTCCAGAGCAACGAGCGCCCGCGCATGCGGCACAATGCCCGCGACGTCTACTATGAGGACCTGCCGCGCGGCCGCACCCGCGAGACGATCGAACGGCGCGACGGCACGCGGGTGGTGACCATCCGCAACGCCTATGGCGACGTCGTCCGCCGCTCGCGCATCACTCCCGACGGACGCGAATATGTGCTTTCCTATGTCGACGAGGAGGACTACGACCGCGTGCGCGACTGGCGCGATCCGGGTCTTGAACTGCCGCCGCTGCGACTGGAAATCCCCGAGGACGACTACATCCTGACCTCGGACCGCGTGCGCGATCCGGACATGTACTATCGCTTCCTCGAGCAGCCGCCGGTGGAGCGCGTGGAGCGGCTCTATTCCGTCGATGAGGTCAAGCGCTCGGCCCGCATCCGCGACAAGACGCGGCGCATCGACCTCGACACGGTCACCTTCGATTTCGGTTCGGCGACGATCGCCGAAAGCGAGATCACCCGCCTGGAAGGCGTGGCCAACGCCATGGAACGCATCCTCGACAAGAATCCCGCCGAGACGTTCCTGATCGAAGGCCATACCGATGCCGTCGGCTCCGACCTCGCCAATCTGGCGTTGTCGGACAAGCGGGCGGAAGCGGTGGCCGCGGCGCTCACCAATGTGTTCGGCATCCCGCCGGAAAACCTGGCCACCCAGGGCTACGGCGAGCAGTTCCTGAAGGTGAAGGTCCAGACGCCCGAACGCCAGAACCGCCGCGTCGCCATCCGTCGCATCACGCCGCTGGTGGCCCCGGTTGCCAGCAACCAGTAGCGGCATGGCCGGCCGCAACGAAACCGTGATCGTCGCATTGCCCGATCACGGTTTCGCGAGGTGAGGCCGGTTGCCATTGACTCGACAGATTCGCCACGCAGTCTGTCCTGATAGTTCCCTGCCCCGTCCCCCCAGCCGGGGGACAGGCGAAAGCCCGGCCGGTCGCCCCCTCCCCGGCCGGGCTTTTCTATTCGTAGCTGGCACGACGGCGTCAGCCCACCAAATTGCCCACAAGATCAGGCGGATGCCCGCCTTTCCTGAATCAGGCTGGCAAGTGCCCGGTCCTGCCTCACAGGAAGCCGGCCACCTTCGTGTCTGTCTGCGCGAAGATCTCGTCCGGCACGAAAAAGTCTCCGGCCAGCGCGCCCTTGGCGCCCGGCGAGTATTTCGAAAAATCGTTGACGCCCGCCTCGCGCAGCACCAGCTCGTCGATGAAGAAATTGCCCGTCGTCTCTCGTGAAGGCCGGGTCAGGATCGCATGGGCCGCATCGGCCATGATCTCGGGCGAGCGGCTCATGGCCGCCACCGCTTCGCCTCCCAGAAGGTTGCGCACCGCCGCCGTGTCGATCGCCGTAAGCGGCCACAGCGAATTGACCGCGATGCCTGCCTTGGCAAACTCCGCGCTCATGCCCAGCGTGCACATCGACATGCCGAACTTGGCCATTGTGTAGGCCACGTGGTTCTTGAACCACTTGGCGTCCATGTCGAGGGGCGGCGCCAGATTCAGGATGTGAGGATTTTGCGCCAACTTCAGGTGCGGTATGCACATTTTCGAAACCAGGAACGTCCCGCGCGTATTGATCTGGTGCATCAGGTCAAAGCGCTTCATGTCCGTTTCCAGCGTACCGGTGAGTTGGATGGCGCTGGCATTGTTGATGCAGATATCGATGCCGCCGAATTTCTCGACCGTCTTTGCGACAGCCTCGGCAACCTGCGCTTCCTCGCGTATGTCGCAGACAACCGGCAGTGCCTTGCCGCCCGCCTTCTCGATCTCTTCGGTCGCCGTGTAGATCGTGCCCGGCAGTTTGGGGTGCGGCTCGGTCGTCTTGGCGGCGATGGTCACATTGGCGCCGTCGCGCGCGGCTCTCAGCGCGATCGCAAGGCCGATCCCGCGCGATCCGCCGGAGATGAACATGGTCTTTCCTTTGAGGGACATTGCCGCGCTCCGAATTTGTCTAGCCTTGAACAATCTTGCCCCGCCCCGCGCTGCCTTGCAAGGCGGCAGCGCGCTGGCGCGATCGCCGCTCGCTTTGGAGCCAGACCTCAAGCCCCCGCAAGCGGCCCAAGCCAAGACCTCGGCCGCGACCCGGCGGGCACGGACCACGGGCGACGGCTATTCGGCCGAAACCCGTCGCCCGCCCCCAGCCGAGGCGCCGCAGCGCTATTTGACGCCGAACACCTCGGCGCAGCGCGAAAGGCTCAGGCCCTGGCCGTCGGTATCTCGCGTCGCCTCGACATTGGTGATTGTGCCGCTGGCATCGACGGTTATCTGCGCCTCGCAGAACAGGTGCTCAACGCGCGCCGGCTTTACCATCACCTGCTGCGGGCCGAAGCCGCCGAAGCTCACGCTGGAACTGGTGGTACGGCTCTCGGTCACCGTGGTCGAGCTGTTGGGCTGCGATATGGTAGTGGTTGTCTTGGTGCTGGTCCTGCCGGCCATCGGATCGCTGGGGTTGCCGACCGTCATGTACTCCGCCGGTATCGTGCGCGAGGTTTCGCCGCCGCGCCAGCGATAGACCTTGCCGCCATTGTTCAGGTCGAATTCCGAGATCGGAGCGCCATAGCTGGAAAAGAAAACGTCGCTCGGCTGGCCGATGAAGCGCGACTTGATCGCCTTGTTGGCTTCCTCAGTGGTCGTGCATGCGGCAAGTGCCGGCGCCAGCAGCGCCAGAACCAAGCCTACCCCTCTTGCCCCGCCGCGAAAACGCGAGGCCTTGTTTCCAAGCGACATTCTTTCCTCCGGCACTCGTCCCCGCCCCGCCGGCGCTGTGCCGCAGCGGAGCCGCGCCATTGCAATGCTGCAATGCACGGCGCTGCATAGCGTGATTCTAAATCCCGCGTCTCAGGGCTTGAACAGGTTGCGGTTGCGAAGCGCCCGCACGACAGACGGCGCAGCCAGTCGGTCGCCGGCCTTATTCCGTGCGCCGCGAATGGGCTCGGCATCGAGCCTCAATTCAGATCTGGTCGAATGGCGCCTGCCGCAGCCAGCGGCGTGCAGGCTGTCAGCCGAAAATCCGGTCGCCCTGCTCGTCGATCATCTGCTTGCCCTTGCGGAAGGAAACGTCGATCGCATCGTCGAGCGAGGCGAACCGATCGGCGCGAATGAACCTGTGCTCCTTCACCACGCCGCCGATTTCCTTGGAGATGATGCCGCAGGTCTGGAATTGGCCTTCTTCCTTGAAAGGCGTGGCCCGGATGCGGAAACCGTTGTGCTCGATCTCCTTGACGGCCGCTTCCTGGGCCGGACCGGCGTTTTCACCGCCGCCGCCGAAAAGACGCTTCAGAAAGGACATGGCCACCTCGCTTCCGATTCAAACGCAAACTAGCTCTTTCGCGCTGCCCCGTCGAGGCGGTGCAACAAACAGGCGGAGATGCTGGCCGCCCCATGGTTGCCCGTCCGCCGGGCCACCGCTGCGGGCGCGACTTGCTCTAGCCAAGAGACGTGATGATCTCTCGATAGGCGGCTTCCGGGAAGGCCTTCAGCGTTTGCGTGCGCACGTTGCCTGCCATGCCGATCTGCAGGCTGAAACGCGCCGCCACCGCATCGTCCGGTGCCTCACCGATCAGCACCATGTCGTATTTGCCCATGGTCATGTAAAAGGCCTTGAAGCTGCCGCCCATATCCTCGAGCTGCTTCTTCACCGCATCCAGCCGCTTGGGCGACTCGCGCACGTTCCTGATGCCCTGATCTGTCCATTTCACAAGCATGATGTAAGTGGTCACAGCACACCTCGCTTCCGGTGCCGTGGGGCGAGACAGGCCCTGAGCCGGCATCGGGATGTTGCCCCCGTTCACCCGGTAGGGAATATGGAGCCATGGCGGAGCCAGGCAAGCGGGCACCGCACTGGCCGCGCGAAAGGCCGGCCACCGTCAGGCCGTCGGCCGGGAGCCTGTCATTCGGGCCGGTCCCAGCCCTTTCCTCCGGGCGGCGGCACGCATCTTCCGTCGCGGAAAAGCCGCCACAACTCGCAGATGCGGTCATCACCCGGCAGTCGGCAAAATCCGAACTGCCTGCCCTTCTCATCTTGCCGGGTGTCCGACTGACCGCCAATGGCTGCGCAATAGTCGGTTGCTGCGTTGGCCAGGCCTATCACCGCCCGGGGTCTGGGATAGCACCCGACCAGGGCGATCAAGGCGGGGATCATGACAACGCACTGCATTCGAAGGGCGATTGCCATCTCTTCGCTCCTCCCCTTTTCACCGGACAGAAAAAAGCCCGGGACATGCCCGGGCTTTCTTCGGTTTCTCAGCTATCGAGGAAGCTTCTCAGCTTGCGCGAGCGGCTCGGATGCTTGAGCTTGCGCAGCGCCTTGGCCTCGATCTGGCGGATACGCTCGCGGGTGACCGAGAACTGCTGGCCAACCTCTTCGAGCGTATGGTCGGTGTTCATTCCGATGCCGAAGCGCATGCGCAGCACGCGCTCCTCGCGAGGCGTCAGCGAGGCCAAGACGCGCGTGGTCGTCTCGCGCAGGTTGGCCTGGATCGCCGCGTCGATCGGCAGGATCGCCATCTTGTCCTCGATGAAGTCGCCGAGGTGTGAATCCTCCTCGTCGCCCACCGGCGTTTCGAGGCTGATCGGCTCCTTGGCGATCTTGAGAACCTTGCGGACCTTCTCCAGCGGCATGGCCAGCTTCTCGGCCAGTTCCTCCGGGGTCGGCTCGCGGCCGATCTCGTGCAGCATCTGGCGCGAGGTGCGGACGATCTTGTTGATCGTCTCGATCATGTGCACCGGAATGCGGATGGTGCGGGCCTGGTCGGCGATCGAGCGGGTGATCGCCTGCCGGATCCACCAGGTGGCGTAGGTGGAGAACTTGTAGCCACGCCGGTACTCGAACTTGTCCACCGCCTTCATCAGGCCGATGTTGCCCTCCTGGATCAGGTCCAGGAACTGCAGGCCTCGGTTCGTGTACTTCTTGGCGATGGAGATGACGAGGCGCAGGTTGGCCTCCACCATTTCCTTCTTGGCAATCGCCGCCTCGCGCTCGCCCTTCTGCACCTGGTTCACGATCTTGCGGAACTCGATGATGGAAATGGCGGTTTCGGTGGCCAGATGCTGGATCTCGGAGCGGATGTCGCGGATGGCATCCTTCTCCCTGGCGCTGAACTCCTTCCAGCCGCGGGTGGAAAGCTTGGAGATCTTGTCGGTCCAGTTGGGATCGAGCTCCGAGCCCTGATACTCCCGCAGGAACTCTTCGCGGCGCACGCCATAGCTTTCGGCCAGGCGCAGGAGCTTGCCTTCGTTCTGCACCAGACGCTTGTTGATGTCGTACAGCTGCTCGACCAGCGCCTCGATGCGGGCGTTGTTGAGCGACAGCGACTTCACGGCCTTGATGAGCTGGTCCTTCAGCTCCTTCAGGCGGCGGTCCTGGCTGGGCGAAAGCATGTCGGCGTCGGCCAGTCGGCTTTCCACCTGCTGGTCCTGCAGCTTGCGCAGCTTCTTGTAGGTGTCGGCGATGACGTCCAGCGTCTCCATGACCTGCGGGCGCAGCTCCGCTTCCATAGCCGCCAGCGACAGGTTGGCCTCGTCTTCCTCTTCCTCTTCCTCTTCGGGGCGCGTTTCGCCGCCGACATTGGTGATGTCGTCGTCGTCACTGCGCGAGGCGCGGCGCGGCTTGCTGTCCTCGGGCGTCTTCGGCCGTTCCAGCTCCTCGCGGTCGAGCGCGGGCGCCTGCTTGGCCTCGGGGCCGGCATAGGTGGCTTCGAGATCGATGATCTCGCGCAGCAGGATCTTGGCTTCGTTGAGCTCGTCTCGCCAGATGATGATGGCCTGGAAGGTCAGCGGGCTTTCGCACAGGCCGGCGATCATGGTTTCGCGGCCGGCTTCGATGCGCTTGGCGATGGCGATTTCGCCCTCGCGCGACAGAAGCTCCACCGAGCCCATCTCGCGCAGATACATGCGCACGGGGTCGTCCGTGCGATCGGTCGGCTCTTTCTTGGTGACGGCCGCAACCGCGGTGCCGGTCTGTTCGGCCAGCTCGTTGGCGTCGTCTTCGGCGTCGCCGCCCGCGCCTTCGCTGTCCTCGCCAGCCTCGTCGTCCTCGACCACATTGATGCCCATGTCCGAAAGCATGGCCATGGTGTCCTCGATCTGCTCGGAGGTCACTTCCTCCGAGGGCAGCACCGAGTTCAGCTCGTCCATGGTCACATAGCCGCGTTTTTTCGCGGCCTTGATCATCTTCTTGACAGCATCATCGGAAAGGTCGAGCAGAGGGCCGTCGGGGGCGCCTTCGCGTTCGTTCTCGACCTCTTCCTTTTCCTTTATCGCCATTCTTTTGCTTTCTCCAAGCGACCGGATGTGGGGAGCCCCTGAGACTCCCGGACCGGGTAACAAATCACCTGCGCTGACTTGCGTCTGTGCATGCCGTTAGCAGCGACCGAGTTACCTCTTGATTAACCCTAATATCTGGGGCCGCTTGCGCGCCTCGTCCAGATCAGCTTCCCATCCTGCCAATTCGGGTGCGGACCGAGCCGCTCATACAACTCGAATCGTTCTGATTCCGTCAAACGGAACGAACGTCAAGCGCCTGTTCGCATGATTCGCCCCTAAAAGGCGAATCAAATGCGAATCACCGCCGTTTCCGCGCCTTCAGCCGCGGTCGCCGCGACCCGAAGATATGCCGAAGCCTTCAATCAGCGCTTCGGTTGCCTGCACATCGCGAAACTGAGCCTGGATTTCGACAAGATGACGGTAGTTCTCGTCGGTAGGGTCGGTTGCCAGAGCCGTCTCCGCTGCTTTAAGCTCCTTATGTAGGGTCCGGGCGCTGCGGTGCAAGTGCAGGGCCTGGGCGAAGGCGTCGCGCGCATCCTCCAGCGCTGCGTCCTCCAGCGCCGGCCACAGCCGCGCCTTGCGCACCAGCGCGGTGGCCCGTTCCCAGACCTCCGAAAGACCGGCCCGCTCGACATTGGCAAGAACCTCCTCGCGCGTCTCGGCATCATGCGCCACAGCGTCGATAAGCGCACTGTGCAGCTGGCGCAGGTCCTGGTCGGACAGGTCCAGGTCCTCGACGTGCTCGAACTGCTCGTCCACCAGCATGGGATGGTTGACCAGCGTCACCACCAGCGCCGCCTCGCGCAGCGACATCAGGCCGCCGGCGCGCCGCACCATGGCCGAGCGCGCCAGGCTTTCCGAAACCGCCAGCCGCCCCGTCGCGGCGCCCGGCCGCCCGCGCTGCTCGCCGAAGCGCCTGCCCCCGCCGCCCTGCCTTTGCTTGCCGCCCGCGCGCTGCGCGCCGAAGAAGCTCAGCACGCGGTCGCGCATCTCCTGCGCGTAGTGAAAGCGCACGCTCTCGTCCTTGATGCGGTTGGTCAGCTCGCGCAGCGTCTTCTCCAGCTCCGCGCGCCGCTCCGGCGTGTCGAAGACCCCGCCGGAGGTCTCGCGCATCCACAGCATATCGGCCAGCGGCCGCGCCTCGCCCAGGAGCTGCCTGAAGGCGTCCGGCCCTTCCGCCTTGACCAGGTCGTCCGGATCCTTGCCCTCCGGCAGCAGCGCGAAGCGCGCCGTATGGCCCGCCTGCACCATCGGCAGCACCATGTCTGCGGCGCGCCATGCCGCGCGCAAACCGGCCTGGTCGCCGTCGAAGCACAGCACCGGCTCGCCGCTCATGCGCCACAGAAGTTCGAGCTGGTTTTCCGTCAGCGCGGTGCCCAAGGGCGCCACGGCGTTGTCGAAGCCGGCCTGCGCCAGCGCGATCACGTCCATGTAGCCCTCGACCACGATCACCGTGCCCTCGCGTCCCATCCCCTTGCGGGCGCGGGCGAAGTTGTAGAGCACGTTGCCCTTGTGGAAGAGCTCGGTGTCGGGCGAGTTCAGATATTTGGCCGCGACGTCCGGCGACAGCGCCCGCCCGCCGAAGGCGATCACCCTGCCGCGCGCATCCTCGATCGGAAACATCACCCGGTCGCGGAAGCGGTCGTAGGAAACCGGAATGTCCGGCCCCGAAACCACCAGCCCGCAAGCTTCGATCTGCGCGCGCTCGACGCCCTTGGAAGCCAGGAACTCCTTCAGCGCGTTGCGGCTGTCGGGCGCATAGCCCAGGCCGAATTTCTGCTGCATCGCCGGGGTCAGCCCGCGGTCGCGCAGATAGGCACGCGCCTTGGCCCCGTCGGAAGATTGCAGCCGGTCCTGGAAGAACTTTGCCGCCATCTCCATGACGTCGTGCAGCGAGGCGCGCTCGCGCTCGCGCCGTTCCTCGACCACGTCGCGCGCCGGCATCGGCACGCCGGCCATGTCGGCAATGCGCTCCACCGCCTCGGGGAAGCTGAGACCGTCCAGCTCGGTCAGGAACTTGAAGTGGTCGCCCGAAACGCCGCAGCCGAAGCAGTGATAGCGCCCCTTGCGGTCCTCGCAGTGGAAGCTCGGCGACTTCTCGCCATGGAAGGGGCAGCAGGCCCAGAAATCGCCGCGCGGAGCGTTGGTCTTGCGCCGGTCCCACGTCACGCGCGAGCCGATCACGGCCGAAATCGGCACGCGGTCGCGTATCTCGTCGAGGAAGGAAGGTGAAAAGCGCATGGGATAGCTCGTTGTCGTCCCCATATAACATGACGGCCGCCGGATACGACTCCCGGCCGAGAAAATGCCCGCTGTTCACAGGCCACGCCCCATTTCCGACACTTTGCGTCGGCCTGACGGATGCCAGCGCGGTGGACGGAAAATATTATCCGGCTAATCTACCCTCAGGCGCAAAATGACCCTGATTCGCGAAGAAACCCGCTGTGGCAATCCCTTGCTGTCGGCCTTGGCTGCCGGTGGTCGCGGAGGATTTTCGTCATGAGCGGCTCGGTGGTTCTTCTGCATCTGGCAGGCGCGGTGGCGCTGATGCTCTATGCCACGCGCATGGTGCGCACGGGCGTCGAGCGCGCCTATGGCGACGTGCTGCGCCAAAAGCTGCGCGCCACCATGCGCAACCCGCTGATGGCGGTCATCCTCGGCACCGGCCTTGCCGTCGCCCTGCAAAGCTCCACCGCGGTCACGCTGCTGGTCGGCTCCTTTGCGGGCGCAGGCATAGTCAGCGGCATGGCGGGCCAGCTTGCGGTTCGCGGAGCCGAAATCGGCTCGGCGCTGGTGGTCAAGATCCTGTCATTCGATCTTTCCTTGCTGGTCCCGGTCTGCCTTGCCGCCGGCACGGCCATCTTCATGACCACCGAGCGGCGCACATGGCGACAGTTCGGCCGCATCCTGGTGGGCATCGGCCTGCTGCTCCTGTCGCTGGAGATGATCGGCCAGGCTTCCGAGCCGCTGCGCGAAAGCCAGCTCCTGCCGGTCATCGTCGACTATTTCTCCGGCGATCCGGTCACCGCCTTCCTGCTCGCAGCTCTCATCACTTGGCTGTTTCATTCTTCCATCGCGGCGGTGCTCTTGCTTGTCGCGCTGTCGGGCCGCAGCCTCCTGCCGCCCGAGCTCGGCGTGGTCATGGTGCTGGGGGTCAATCTCGGCAGCTCGGTCATCGCGCCGCTGCTGACGCGAGGTGCGGCGCCGGAAGTGCGCGTGGTGCCGGTGGGCAACCTGCTCATGCGCGGGCTCGGCTCCGTGGTCATGCTAACGCTGTTCCTCACCTTCAAGCCGCCTGTGAGCTTCCTCGGCGCGGCCGTGCCGGACCAGATCGTCAACGCGCACATCCTTTTCAACTGCATCATCCTGCTTGCCGGCATGCCGCTCGCCGGGCTGGTATACCGCGCCTCGCAGCGCATCGTGGCACTGGCCACCCCTGCCGCGCAGGAAGATCCGCTCGCCACGGTCGAATTCAGCGCGCTCGACGAGGCCGACCTCGACACGCCGAGCCAGGCGTTGGCCAATGCCACGCGCGAGGTTCTGCAGGTGTGCGAGATCGTCGAGATCATGCTCAAGCGCATCATCGAGCTCTACGAGCACGCCGACGCCGACAAGATCAACGCACTGGCCGCGCTGGACGACCGCGTCGACAGTAAGCACGCAGCGATAAAGCTCTATCTGGCCAAGGCAACCATCCGCCAGATGACCGAGGACGAGGCGCTGCGCTGCCAGGAACTGATCGGCGCCTGCGTCAAGCTCGAGCAGGTGGGCGACATCGTCGTGCGCAACATGCTGGTGCATGTGCAGAAGAAAACTGAGCGCGCCCTTGAATTCACGCCCGAGGGCTGGCGCGAGCTGGCTGCCTTTCACGCTTCTGTGGTCGCCAATGCGCGGCTGGCCTTCAACGTGCTGATCTCGCGCGATCCGCACACCGCCCGCCAGCTCGTGGAGGAAAAAGACCGACTGCGCGACTTCGAGAAGGAGACGAGCCAGAGCCATTTCGTGCGGCTGCGCGACGGTTCGGCCCGCAGCGTCGAGACCAGCTCGATCCACCTCGACACCATCCGCGACCTCAAGCAGATCAATTCCCTGCTGGCCTCGATGGCCTATCCGGTGCTTGAGGAGCAGGGCCTGCTGCGCGGAACGCGACTGGCGGTGAACTGAGGCTGGGGCATTGTAGACGGAGCGCGATGAGGTCTCGACGGAAGGTCATCGCGCTCTGCCAGTTGCAGCCTACTGCAGCGATGCCTTCACCAGCGCGCTGGCCTTGCCGAAATCCATCTGGCCGGCAAATTTCTCGCGCAGCGCCGTCATTACGCGGCCCATGTCGCGCAGGCCTTCGGCCCCGGTCTCGGCGATTGCGTCGCGCACGGCCTGCGTCACCGCTTCGTCGTCCATCTGCTTGGGCAGGAACTCGCGGATGATCTCGATCTCGTCGCGCTCCTGCGCCGCCAGTTCCGGCCGGCCGCCATCCTCGAAGGCCTTGGCCGATTCCTCGCGCTGCTTGACCATCTTGGCCAGGATCAGCCGGATGTCCTCGTCGCTGACCGGGTCCTTGCCGGCGCCGCGGTTGGAAATGTCGCGGTCCTGGATCGCCGCATTGATCAGGCGCAGCGTCGAGGTGCGGCGCTTGTCCTGCGCCTTCAGTGCGGTCTTCAGTGCCTCAGCGATGATCTCGCGCATGGCGACAACTCCTTGGATTGGCGCCGACAATAGACCATGATCCCGCTGGCGGGAAAATGGTTTTCTACTTTCGGGCGAAGGGGCGGCTTGCTCCCGATTCCATCGGGAAGCGCACCCGTCTAATGCGGCCCGCGATGGAAGGCAAACCCCGCCGCGATCGCCATCTGATTGCGATATTGCGCTGCAAAATTTTTGCCGGCTGCAGCCGGCGCCAACATTGACCGTGCGGGCACCTTCCCCTATTGTGCGTGCCTTGCATGGACTTGTTTTTGGGTATGCACGGGGGTTTGCGGTTCGCGCGGGGCCCCGTGTTTTTTGCTGCGCCATTCGGCCCGCTCGCCGGGCCGTCACCACGGCGCCGCTCGAGCCGCACCCGGCCCGCCCGCTGACCAAGCCGACCGCGAAGACAGGATATGGAGTAGCCGACATGGCCACCAACACCGCCCCCTGGGCAACCCAAGCGCCAACCGCAGTTCTGGTTCTGGCCGACGGGACGGTCATCGAGGGCCGCGGCCTGGGCGCCACCGGCAGCGCGGTCGCCGAGGTCTGCTTCAACACCGCCCTCACCGGCTACCAGGAAATCCTCACCGATCCGTCCTATGCCGGCCAGATCGTCACCTTCACCTTCCCGCACATCGGCAACATCGGCACCAATGACGAAGACGCCGAAGACCTGAACCCGGCCGCCCACAACGGCGCGGTCGGCGCCGTCTTCAAGGCCGACATCACCTCGCCCTCCAACTACCGCGCCACCAGCGATCTCGACCATTGGCTGAAGCGGCGCGGCGTCGTCGCCATCTCCGGCATCGACACCCGCGCGCTCACCGCGCTGATCCGCGAAAAGGGCTCGCCCAACGCCGTCATCGCGCATTCGCCCGACGGCAAGTTCGACCTCGAAGACCTCAAGGCCCGCGCCGCCGGCTGGCCCGGCCTGGTCGGCCTCGACCTCGCCAAGGAAGTCACCTCCGGCCAGTCCTCGGTCTGGCGCGAGACGCCCTGGGTCTGGAATGAAGGCTATGGCGAGCAGACCGCGCCGACCATGCACGTGGTCGCGGTCGACTACGGCGTGAAACGCAGCATCCTGCGCATCATTGCCGGGCTGGGCGCCAAGGTCACCGTCGTGCCGGCCACCACCAGCGCCGAGGACATCCTGGCCATGCGGCCGGACGGCATCTTCCTGTCCAACGGCCCCGGCGACCCGGCGGCGACCGGCGAATATGCCGTGCCGACCATCAAGAACCTGCTCAAGACCGACATTCCCGTCTTCGGCATCTGCCTCGGCCACCAGATGCTGGCCCTAGCGCTCGGCGGCAAGACCGAGAAGATGCACCAGGGCCATCACGGCGCCAACCACCCGGTCAAGGACCACACCACCGGCAAGGTCGAGATCGTGTCGATGAACCATGGCTTTGCGGTCGACGCCAAGTCGCTGCCGGAAGGCGTCGTGGAAACCCACGTTTCGCTGTTCGACGGCTCGAATTGCGGCATTGCGCTCACCGGCCGCCCGGTGTTCTCGGTGCAGCACCACCCCGAGGCCTCGCCCGGCCCGCAGGACTCGCACTACCTGTTCCGCCGCTTCGTCGAAGCCATCCGCGCCCGCCAGGCCGAACCGGCGCTGGCTAGGCAGTAAGAAGCCAAGTAGAAGCCGCCTTCGGGCGGCTTTTTCTTTTTCGCGATCTTTGCGCGGCTTGCGCTCTTGCGATAATATAGCAATATCGTCGCATGAAGACGATTGTGCTGACCGCTTCGGCGGCGCGAGATCTGGACAATCTCCCCGCCGCGGCGCGCAGGCAGGTGTCGGACGGCTTGGTCGACTACGCGATCAGCGGCAAGGGCGACGTGAAGCGCCTCGTCGGACGCGATGGTTTCCGCCTGCGGATCGGCCGTTATCGCGTCATCTTCGACGAGGACCGGACAACCATATTGGCCATCTACATCGGCAAGCGCGACACGGTCACCTATCGCCGGAATCAGGATCAAAAGAGATGAACGCGCCCCAGATCATCAAAACTCCCAGCGGGGAGGAAATGGTCGTCCTTCCCAGAGCCGAGTACGAGGCACTCGTGCAGGCAGCCGACCAGGCCGCGGAGGATGCGGCCGATATCGCCATCTACGACGCCCGCAAGGCTGAATTGCACGGGACGGAGCCTTTTCCGGCCGAGCTTTCAATGGCGATCCTGCGCGGCGAAAGTCGCCTGAAAGCGCTGCGCAAATGGCGCGGCTTCACCCAAAGCGAGCTTGCCGAAAAGGCCGACGTGACGCAGGGCTTCCTTTCGGATCTCGAGGCGCGCCGCAGAACAGCGTCGGCCGAAACTGCCGCCAGGCTCGCCGAAGCCCTTGCGGTGCCGCTCGACTGGGTCGACGGCTAGCGGCGACAGGCCGAACCCGGCAACTCTTGCCGCCACGCCAACGCGTCCCACGCCATCTCACACCGGGTTGTTGAACGTGTCGCAATCCTGCAGCTTGCCGCTCTGGAAGCCGCGGTTGAACCATTTCATGCGTTGCGCCGACGTGCCGTGGTTGAAGGTTTCGGGCACCACATAGCCCTGCGAACGCCGCTGCAGCGTGTCGTCGCCGATCTGCTTGGCCGCGTTCAGCGCCTCCTGCAGGTCGCCCTTCTCCAGGAGACCCTTCTGCGCCGTGTAATGCCCCCAGACCCCGGCGAAGCAGTCGGCCTGCAGTTCCACGCGCACCGACATGGCGTTGGACTCTTCCTCGCCCATCGACTGCCGCATCCGGTTGACCTTGGGCAGGATGCCCAGCAGGTTCTGCACATGGTGGCCGACCTCGTGCGCCAGCACATAGGCCTGCGCGAAATCGCCGGAAGCGCCGAACTGGCGAGCGAGCTGGTCATAGAAGGAGAGGTCGATATAGACCTTGTGGTCGTCAGGACAGTAGAACGGACCGGCCGCCGCCGACGCAAAGCCGCAGTTCGAGCGCGCATGGCCGGAGAAAAGCACCAGCTTCGGCTCCTCATAGGTCCGGCCATTGGCCTGGAAGATGCCGTTCCACACGTCCTCGGTCTCGGCCAGGACGGTGGACACAAACTGCTTCATCTCGTCTTGTGATTGCGGCGCGGTGCGGCTCACCTGGCCGCCGCCCGTTCCCATCCCGCCGCCGCCTTCGAGTATCTCGACCGGGTCGATGCCGCAGGCCCTGAGCGCCAGGAACAGGATGATGAGAAAGATGATGCCGGAAAGCGAAAGGCCGCCGCCGGTCGCGCCGCCCACCGGAATGCGGAAGCCGCCGCCCGGCCCCATGCCGAAACCGCCACCGCCGCGCTCGTCCTCTACATTGTCACTCTGACGGCGCCCTCTCCAAAGCATGCACGCGGCTCCTGTACTAATGCGGCACGCTTGCTGTCGCGCCGCTCAGTCTGAAACAGATGAACACCTCAAACAGTTGCATCAGCGGGTGAAGTTCCATTTCCCGCGGCCGGGCAACCGCCGGGGCGCGGGCCTGAAACTCAGCCCTCGGCCGGCTCTCAACTCTTCTGCTTTGTGCCGGCGCTCTTGCCGTCCGAGCTCTTCGCGCGCTCCTCGAAGCGCTTTTCGCCCTTCTTCAGCTCGTGGCCGGTGCGGGCCTCCACCTTGCGCTCATCCCCGGCTGCCGCCTGCCTGAGGCCCTTGGCCGCTTCCTTGCCTTTCGGCGTCGGTGCCTGGTTCGTTCCCATCTCGCTGCTCCTGCGTTGCCGCCGGGTCCGCCCGGCTCGGCACCAACGCATCACCTCCGCACCCGTTCCCCGCACGCGCTGCTGCCCTTCCGGGCATCGCCGCCGCGTCTTGCGACCCCCGGAACCGGTGCAGTCAGCCAAAATCGCATGCGCCAGCCTTGTTTCGGCCTTGATCGCTCCCATGTTATATTGCCAATGATTTGCAATTGCGAATAACCCGAAAAGACCATTGCATGGATTTATCCAGCCGCACCGCCACCGAAACCGCCGAGGGCTGGCGCCAGCCGCGAGGCGAAGCATCGCTTTCGGACGTACACCGCTCTATCTCAGTCAGAACCCACGGCCCGACCTGGCGTCGGGCCGTTGCCTTTATAGGCCCCGGCTATCTCGTCGCCGTCGGCTATATGGACCCTGGCAACTGGGCCACCTCGCTCGCCGGCGGCTCGAAATTCGGCTATGCGCTGCTGTTCGTGGCGTTGATCTCCAACATCATGGCGGTCGTGCTGCAGGCGCTCTGCGCCCGGCTTGCCATCGGCTCGGGGCGCGACCTTGCCCAGGCCTGCCGCGATGCCTACGGCAAGCAAGTTTCCTACGGCCTGTGGTTCATGGCCGAGATCGCCATCATCGCCACCGACCTTGCCGAGGTCATCGGCACCGCCATCGGCCTCAACCTCATCTTCGGCATCCCGCTTGAAATGGGCGTCGTCATCACCGCGCTCGACGTGTTCCTCATCCTCTATCTGCAGAAGCTTGGCTTCCGCTGGGTCGAGGCGCTGATCATCACGCTGCTTGCGGTCATCGCGGCGTGCTTTGCCATCCAGATCGCACTGGCCGACCCTAACTGGGCCTCGGTGGTGCGCGGCTTCGCCCCCACCACCCAGATCGTCACCAACCCGGAAATGCTCTATCTGGCGCTCGGCATCCTCGGCGCCACAGTCATGCCGCACAATCTCTACCTGCATTCCGGCATAATACAGACCCGCGCCTATGGCGAAACCATCGAGCACAAGCGCGAGGCGCTGAAATTCGCGTCCTGGGATTCCGCCATCGCGCTGACCTTCGCCCTGCTCATCAACGCATCCATCCTCATCCTCGCCGCCGCCACCTTCCACAAGGTCGGCCAGACCGATGTCGAGGACATTGCCCAGGCGCACGCGCTGCTTGCCCCGCTGCTCGGGCTGTCGATGGCGCCGATATTGTTCGGCATCGCGCTCATCTGCTGCGGCATCAATTCCAGCGTCACGGCAACGCTCGCCGGCCAGATCGTCATGGAAGGTTTCATCCGCATCAAGCTGGCGCCCTGGCTGCGCCGGCTCATCACCCGCGCCATCGCCATCCTGCCGGCCGCCGCCGTCACCGTCTGGTACGGCGAAAGCGGCACCGCCAAGCTCCTCATCCTCAGCCAGGTCGTGCTCAGCCTGCAGCTTTCCTTCGCGGTGTTCCCGCTGGTCATTTTCACCGCCAGCAAGGCCAAGATGGGCGCCTTGGTGGCGCCACGCTGGCTCACCGCCTTCGCGATGGTCATTGCCCTGGTCATCGCGGTGCTGAACCTGAAGCTGATCTACGACTTTGTTCTCGGCTGACCGGCCCGACCAGAGCCAGTTCTCAAGGCTCTGGCGCGGAAATGCGTTCTCCCGCAAAATCGATCTCGTGCATGTCGGCACCAGGGCGCGCCGTGCGTCCTTGGGCTGTCCTCGGGCATTCTGGCGCCCGTGAGTTCAGGGAGACACATCATGAGAGAAATCAATGCCACGGTCTTCGTCAGCCTCGACGGGGTCATGCAGGCGCCGGGAGGCCCGCAGGAGGACCCCACCGGCGGCTTCCAGCATGAAGGCTGGGCGGTGCCCCATTTCGACGAGGTAGTGGGCGGCGTCATGGGCAAGCTGTTCGAGAGACCCTTCGACCTGCTTCTGGGCCGGCGCACCTATGACATCTTCGCCGCCCACTGGCCCTATGCGAAGGACGATCCGATCGGCACGCTGTTCGACGGCGTGACCAAATATGTCGCCACCCACAAGCCTGACAGCCTCACCTGGCAGAACACCACATGGCTCGGCGAGGACGTCCCCACTTCATTGCGCGAACTGAAGCAGGGCGACGGGCCGGACCTGCTCATCCAGGGCTCCAGCCAGCTCATCCAGCAACTCTTGCAGCACGACCTCATCGACCGCATCCAGCTCATCGTCATGCCGGTAGTGCTCGGCAGCGGCAAGAAGCTGTTCGGGTCCGGTACCATGCCCGCGGCGCTCAAGCTGACCGACAGCCTCGTCACGCCCAACGGCGTCATCATCGCGACCTACGAACGCGCCGGCGAGGTCGAGACCGGCGACTTCGGACTGGAAAACCCGAGCGAGGCGGAACTGGAGCGGCGGCGCGGACTGGCTGAGATGGAGCGGAAGCTGCCCGGCAGATAGCATCGGCCGTTTCGTCAAGCAACGCCGGAACCGGGCGTGCACACGGGTAAGCTGGAGTTAAGTGTTGCTTCCTATTGTGCGCCCGGCGTTGCTCCAGGGAGCCGCTTCGACACGGCTCCGATCGGGATGAGCAGCATGGATAAGCAGCAGATTTGGGATCAGGTGCGGTCACAAGCCATTGCCACGCCTTCGATCTACGGGGCCGTGGATTTTGACGCCGTGCCGGAGCGCTTTGCCGGCGCTGCCGGTGATCCGAATGAACTGCGATCTGCAAGCGATGCAGAGCGTGCCCAGCTTCTCGCTGATGACGGCCTGATGACACTCATCCGCGCCTACACCTTCATGGGCGATCGCGTGGCCGATCCTTATGCCGCCCTGATGCCGGAATACGGCTTCAAGCGCCTGATCGACATGGTCGATCAGGCCTGCAAGCGCGGCATTGATTCCGTTGCCGACGCCCCGCCGGAACTGCGCACCTTCATCACGGCGATGGAAACGGTGCCCGATTGGCTGGACATGGCGATGGTCGAGGAAGGAGCTCGTCTCGAGCGGGCGGCCATGGCGATCATGAGCCCCATTGCCATCCGCGCCGCCTTCATCGCGACCTTCATGAACCGGTACGCTGCGCTCCCGATGGCGCTGACCGGTGCGCTTTCGAATGAGAGCGCAGCCAGGCGTGTCAAGGAGACGGCGACGTTCTTCGCGACCTCGGTGCTGCCCGGCGCGCTTGCCCGCGGCGGCGATGGCTTCCGTGCTGCGGCGATGGTTCGCCTGATGCATGCGATGGTGCGCTTCAACGCCATGCGCAAGGGCCGCTGGGACGTATCGGTCTACGGCGTCCCGATCCCGCAGGTCGATCAGATGCCGGCGGGTCTCATATCGGTCACCATGATGGCAGCCGGCGTGCTGCGTCAGGGCCGTAGCGAGTTCACGGCGGAGGAGCGGGCCCGCGTCGAACTCAGCCGTTACCGTTGCTACCTGCTCGGTTTGCCCGAGACTCTCCTGGCGACCACGCCAAAGGAGATCGTGACGCTGATGGCCGCGAGCCTCGCGACACTGCGGTCGGGCTTCGATGACGATACCTGCGGCAATCTGCTGCGCGCGACGCTCGGCGCCTATCTCCCGCCGGACAACTCCCTCACCTCCCGCGTCTTCGATCGTGTGGAGAAAGGGTTCTCGAAGGTGTTCTTCGTCAAGAACTATGCGGGCGGGGATTCGGCGAGAGCCGCAAGCATGGGAGTGGTTCCCAATGCGCTGGACAAGGCCTGCTACGGCATCGCCGCAACGGTGACCGGTAGCCGCCTCCTGGCTTACAGGCTCGCGATGAACATACCGATGCTTGCAGGTGCAGTGGACCGACGTCTGGTTGCGATCATCGGGAAGCAGCTTGCATCCTGGGGTCATGCCCACTTCACGACCGACGCATCCGCCTATCGGCCGAGCGCGCCGTAGCCGATCGCGGCTGCTCGGCAACGCCGGATCTGTGAGAAAGCAGAGCCCGCGCCGGCGGTCGCACGTTCGCATCGTGTCGGGAGCGCAAAATGCCGCGGCCACTGTCATGACTGCGGGCGATTGCACACGGCGCCGAAGCCGTAAATCAACCACCAGGCCGACACGTGCCATTAGCGGCTGCAAACAACACAAAACACCATGGGACAAATGATAGCTTTGAGGGCAAACATCTTGGGGAAACTAGCAATTTGTCTATTCCTCATAGGTGGTTTATTCGGCTTCTCTGCAGATGCCATGCCGTCAGCGGACGCCACGCACTACGAATTTATTCTGGAAAACAGCACGCTCGAAATGACAGACGGCGTGCGCTTGGCTGTGACCTACTACCGGCCAGTGGCCAAAAAGCCTGATGAAACCTTCCCCGTGATTATGGAAATGCTGCCTTATCGCAAGGATGATTTTTTCGCGCTTGGCGATTATGAATATGGCTCATATTTTGCCAAGCGCGGCTATGTTGTTGCCCGTGTGGATGTGCGCGGTACGGGAGGCAGTGAGGGCGGCATTCCCGAAAGCGAGTATTCCGAAGCGGAGATTTCCGATGCGGAGGAGTTGATCGCCCAACTGTCCAAAATGAGATGGTCCAATGGCAATGTGGGAATGTATGGCCTTTCATGGAGTGCCTTCAACTCACTGATGACGGCCCACAGAAAACCGCCTGCGCTCAAGGCCATCATTGCGGCGCATGGGTCGACCGACCTCTTCTACAATGACGTGCACTACATCGACGGCGCTTTGCACATAGATTCCTATGCGCATCAAATTGATACCGATAGTTCGATGCCTCGAAGCCCGGACTACCGCATTGATGACGAGTATTTCCGGAATCGTTTCGACAGGGAACCCTGGATATTCACCTGGCTGCGCCAGCAACAGGATGGCGATTTCTGGCGCAAGGAGTCCCTCAAGTTCAAAGCCCCCCTGGAGGTTCCAAGCTATCTGATCGGTGGATTGCTCGACGGCTACCGGGATTTCGTCATGGATGTGGGTCGGACCGCCAAGGCGCCGGTCATTGCGGAAATCGGGCCATGGAACCACGCATGGCCTGAATACGGCGTGCCCGGCCCCAACTACGAGTGGCGGCAAAAGGCCTTGCGCTGGTGGGATTACTGGCTCAAGGGAATAGACAATGGGATTCTGGATGAGCCCCGCTGGATGGCATTCATGCGTACCGGGCACGCGCCTGCCACCGACCTGGCCACTGTCCCCGGTTATTGGCGCTGCGATAAGCAGTGGCCATCGGACGTCGGCACCACCCACCGCCTCTACCCTCAAACCGCGCAACATCTGGGCAATGCCCCTGCAGCGCTGGAAACCGCCCAAGCCCTGCTCTACCGCGCCGGCAGCGGGATGGCAGCTGGTGGTTGGTGGGGCGAACAAACGGGCGACATGGCAGCGGACGACGCCCACAGTCTGGTCTACGACTCTGCTCCCTTGGCCGAGGCCCTGGAAATCATGGGCATGCCGCAAGTGCGCTTGCGCGTGACCGCAGATGCTCCTTTTTACCAGTGGACAGTGCGTTTGGAGGATGTTGCTCCGGATGGCAAGGTGTCCTTGGTCAGCGGCGCGATCATCAATCCTTCCCAGCGTTTTTCGCGGCTTGAGCCTGCGGCGCTGATACCCGGTGAACCGACTACGCTGACCACCTCGGTTCACTTCACCACATGGCGCTTCAAACCCGGCCATCGTATCCGCCTGGCCGTCGCCAACGCGCAATTTCCCATGGTCTGGCCCAGTCCTACGCCGGGCACCACCAGTCTTTTGCTGAGCAACGACACATGGCTCGAATTGCCGGTGGTGCCGACGCAAAACGATACGACCCAAGCTTGTATGCTACCCCCGCCGGAGCCCAGTGATGCGGCACCTTTTGGCAAAGAGCTGGAAAATAACGGCCCTGTTTTCAACAGTTTCCGCAATGAACAAACCGGCGATTCGACATTCACGACCGCCAGCGACATTTCCTGGATCATTCGTGACGACAAATATCGATCCAGCGAGTCATACCGATGGGACGTCAATGACGCCATGCCCGCCAACGCCCGCTACCAAGGCGAACGTAGAAATATTTTTACCATCAAGGGCAATGAAATAGACCTCTCGACCAAGGCACGGATCGAGTCGGATGCCTCATATTTCCACGTCACTTTCACCAAGACTTTGCGGAAGAACGGCGAACTGATTAGAGAAAAGACATGGGCAGACCATATTCCGCGGATGTTTCAGTGAGGAAGCCCCTATAAACCGTGCCGACCCAATAGAACCTGCACGAGGACGCCCGTCGACGCCAGCGGCGAGCCTCAGAGCCAAGGGGAACGTCAGCTTGCTGGATTTAAGCAGCTGGAGACGAACGACCGCGATAAGGTCGAAATCAGCTTTCCCGTACCCAACGGCAAGCAAGTTTCCGCCTGCATCCCCACGTGTCCTGCGAAGGCCGTGCGGCCCAAGCAGAGCCACGAGGGACGCCTCCTCCCCATCCGCATGACTGCCATGTCGAAAAGTCGCGAAGATTCACGCATATTTGGGGTTACAAGCGTGCCGGCATTTGCCTATAAGGCGCCCTTAGCCTGACAACAGACTCTGCATCCCCACCGGCCGGGCGTTCCCGCGCCGGGGTTTCGTGTAGAGCCAAAGACGAACGGACCCCGCCCATGCCAAAACGCACCGACATCAAGTCCATCCTGATCATCGGCGCAGGGCCCATTGTCATCGGGCAGGCCTGCGAGTTCGACTATTCCGGCACCCAGGCCTGCAAGGCGCTGCGGGAGGAAGGGTTCCGCGTCATCCTGGTCAATTCCAACCCGGCCACGATCATGACCGACCCGGACCTGGCCGACGCCACCTATATCGAGCCGATCACGCCCGAGGTCGTCGCCAAGATCATCGCCAAGGAGCGCCCCGACGCGCTGCTGCCCACCATGGGCGGCCAGACCGCACTCAACACCGCGCTGTCGCTGCGCCGCATGGGCGTGCTCGAGCGCTATAATGTCGAGATGATCGGTGCCGACGCGCACGCCATCGACAAGGCCGAGGACCGCGCCCTGTTCCGCGAGGCCATGGCCAAGATCGGGCTGGAGACGCCGCGCTCGATGCTGGCCAACGCCACCGACGTCAAGGACGCCGACCGCAAGAAGCATGAGGCCGAGCGCGCCGAGTTGAAGGCCTCCGGCGCCTCCGACACCGCCCTCGACGCGCTCGAAACGCAGTGGAACCTCGGCGAAGGCGACCGCAAGCAGCGCTACGTCTCGCACGCCATGGGCGTGGCCGCCCAGGCGCTCGACGTGGTCGGCCTGCCGGCCATCATCCGCCCCTCGTTCACGCTCGGCGGAACCGGCGGCGGCATCGCCTTCAACCGTCAGGAATTCTTCGAGATCGTGCAGTCGGGCCTCGACGCCTCGCCCACCACCGAAGTCCTCATCGAGGAAAGCGTGCTCGGCTGGAAGGAATACGAGATGGAGGTCGTCCGCGACAAGGCGGACAACTGCATCATCGTCTGCTCCATCGAGAACATCGATCCGATGGGCGTGCACACCGGCGATTCCATCACCGTTGCACCGGCGCTGACGCTGACCGACAAGGAATACCAGATCATGCGCAACGCCTCGATCGCGGTGCTGCGCGAGATCGGCGTCGAGACCGGCGGCTCCAACGTCCAGTTCGCCGTCAACCCCGAGGACGGCCGCCTCGTCGTCATCGAGATGAACCCGCGCGTGTCGCGCTCGTCGGCGCTCGCCTCCAAGGCCACCGGCTTCCCCATCGCCAAGATCGCCGCAAAGCTCGCCGTCGGCTACACGCTGGACGAACTTGAGAACGACATCACCGGCGGCGCGACGCCGGCCTCCTTCGAGCCGACCATCGACTATGTCGTCACCAAGATCCCGCGCTTTGCGTTTGAGAAATTCCCCGGCGCAGAGCCGACGCTGACCACCGCCATGAAGTCGGTGGGCGAGGTCATGGCCATCGGCCGCACCTTCCAGGAATCGCTGCAGAAGGCCCTGCGCGGCCTGGAAACCGGCCTCACCGGCCTCGACGAGATCGAGATCCCCGGCTACGGTCATGGCGACGACAAGAACGCCGTCCGCGCAGCCCTCGGCACCCCCACGCCCGACCGCCTGCGCATGGTCGCCCAGGCCATCCGCATGGGCACCTCGCTGGAAGACGTGCACGCCATGTGCAAGATCGACCCGTGGTTCCTGGAGCAGATCGCCGGCATCATCGCCATGGAAGAGCGCATCCGCGAGCACGGCCTGCCGGAAGACGCGGTGAACCTGCGCATGCTCAAGGCCATGGGTTTTTCGGACGCCCGCCTGGCCTCACTGACGGGCAAGACCGCCAAGGCGGTCGCGCAGCTGCGCAATTCGCTCGGCGTCCACCCGGTCTACAAGCGCATCGACACCTGCGCCGCCGAGTTCGCCTCCCCCACCGCCTATATGTACTCCACCTATGAGGTGCCGTTTGCCGGCCAGCCCGCAAACGAGGCCGGCGTCAGCGACCGCAAGAAGGTGGTGATCCTCGGCGGCGGCCCGAACCGCATCGGCCAGGGCATCGAGTTCGACTATTGCTGCTGCCACGCCTGCTTCGCGCTGGCCGAGGCCGGCTACGAATCCATCATGATCAACTGCAACCCGGAAACGGTCTCGACCGACTACGACACCTCCGACCGGCTCTATTTCGAGCCGCTGACGGCGGAAGACGTGATCGAGATCCTGAAGATGGAGCAGAGCCGCGGCGAGCTCGTCGGCGTCATCGTGCAGTTCGGCGGCCAGACCCCGCTGAAGCTGGCCGAAGCGCTGGAGAAGAACGGCATCCCGATCCTCGGCACCTCGCCCGACGCCATCGACCTCGCCGAAGACCGCGACCGCTTCCAGAAGCTCTTGCAGAAGCTCGACCTCACCCAGCCCAGGAACGGCATCGCCTACTCGGTCGAGCAGGCGCGCACCGTGGCCGGCGAGCTCGGCTTCCCGCTGGTGGTGCGCCCGTCCTATGTGCTGGGCGGCCGCGCCATGCAGATCATCCACGACGAGAGCATGCTGCAGACCTACCTGCTCGACATCGTGCCCGGCCTGGTGCCCGAAGACATCAAGCAAAAGTACCCCAACGACAAGACCGGCCAGATCAACACGCTGCTGGGCAAGAACCCGCTGCTGTTCGACACCTATCTCACCGACGCCATCGAAGTCGACGTGGACTGCCTGTGCGACGGCGAGGAAGTCTTCGTCTCCGGCATCATGGAGCACATCGAGGAGGCCGGCATCCATTCGGGCGATAGCGCCTGCTCGCTGCCGGTCCACTCGCTGTCCGCCGAAATCGTCGAGGAACTGGAGCGCCAGACGGCGGCCCTTGCCCGCGCGCTCAAGGTCGGCGGCCTGATGAACGTGCAATACGCGATCAAGGACGGCACCATCCATGTGCTGGAGGTGAACCCGCGCGCCAGCCGCACCGTGCCCTTCGTGGCCAAGACCGTGGGCAAGCCGATCGCCAAGGTCGCGGCCCGCATCATGGCCGGCGAGACGCTGGACTCAGCCTTCGCCCATTACGGCGCAAGGCCCGACGCGCGCACGCCCGGCCACATCGCGGTCAAGGAAGCGGTGTTCCCGTTTGCGCGCTTCCCGGGCGTCGACATCCTGCTCGGGCCCGAAATGCGCTCCACCGGCGAGGTCATGGGGCTGGACCGCGACTATGCGCTGGCCTTCGCCAAGGCGCAGCTCGGCGCGGGCGTCGACCTGCCGCGCTCCGGCACGCTGTTCGTCTCGGTGCGCGACGACGACAAGCAGGGCGTGCTGGCGCCCGTCAAGCGCCTGGCCGAACAGGGCTTCAAGGTGCTGGCCACCGGCGGCACCCAGCGCTTCCTGGCCGAAAACGGCGTCGCGGCGGAAAAGATAAACAAGGTGCTGGAAGGCCGCCCGCATATCGAGGACGCCATCCGCAACCGCCAGATCCAGATCGTGTTCAACACGACCGACGGCCAGAAGGCGGTGTCGGATTCAAAATCGATCCGCCGCGCGACCCTGATGCAGAAGGTGCCCTACTACACCACGCTGGCCGGCATGGGCGCGGTCGCCGAAGCCATCGCCGCGCTGAAGGCAGGCAGCCTGGAGGTCAGGCCGCTGCAGGAGTATTTTTGAGAAAATTGCTACACAGGCTGCTAGCTAAGCGAAGATTATTTTCGCTTGGCTAGGATAGCTATATCGCTTTTCAGATCTTTTTCCGCAGCCCACTCGAGACAACCTAAGAGCAGGTGCCTCGCCAACTGTTCGGCGCGTGCGGCTATAGTGCTCCAATCCAAATGCGCTTGATCATTGTTTCCGTGGATTGTTCTGCTTCTTCCCTGCTTATAGATTCTCAAAACTGCAGTCTCTAGGGTCGTCCCATCCGAGAAAACTACGTCAGTGCGCTTCCATCCAAGAACCCGCTCAAAAACCGCTAAAATTGCCCCGTCCCCCTTTCCACTAGCAAGCGCATCCATGCATGCGGCGTACTTAACTGTCGCAATAAGTGGAGATGTCTCTCTGCAACCCTCATGAAACCATAGAGTTGCATGGAATACCTTGCGAAGTGTCCGTTGGCGATCGTTGTCGGCACCTTCTTTTAATATGAAACTGATTATCTCTGCGAAAAGAGCAAAATAAGATCTTTCATTACTATACAATTCCAACCAGTCACTTCCCCTGAAGGTGCCATCAACTGCCAAGTTTATCTTGCTATATGAACATAGAAGGCGCCCTTGAATTATGGTCATGCTGACCAGAGAGCGCACCTCACGATCATAGGCCAAGTTAAAACCGGCCAAGCGCTTTGACGGGGTACGCCATAAAAGAGCAATTGCGGTTAGAGCAATGCGGGCGGCGATGAGAGCTTTTTCCTGCCCAAAGTGCTGCGTTAGACCATCCGTGGTAACGCTAATAACATAGCGGCAACTGCCGATCAGATCGAGGATTTCGCGCTCATACACACTTTCCCAACTACGCTTCCGTTTCCTAAGCCGTTGGCCGTGCCAAACTGCGGCAATCCTATTGGCAGTAACCTTCCCAATCTCTCTTCTGGCTAGTCGACGAGAAAGCCAGTCGTTTCGGGCCTCAAATCTCACGGCGCCAATTTCAAATGGAGCAACATCAAAGCCAAACAGGGTGCAAGCAAAACAATGTTGGTGGAGACCGCTCCGCTGTGTCCACTTCGATGTGATCGTCGACAAAGTTTCTCGAACCACCGTATCCGAAATCTCGGCTACGGGACCATCTAGATCAACCTTGGCCAACTCCGCAGCAACTGCTGATCTGACTAACGGTCGAAGATCCTGGATACCAGTTGTCTGGCGAAAATCGTCTATCTTCTCATGAATATGTCCCGCCACTTGGGCAATCAGATCATCGATCTTCTTGTTTACGTGGAGTGCACGCCCCTCTCCAACGCCTATAATTCTTGGAAACCCAAACTCATCGCCTTTAGTTAAGAGGTGGACCGGCACACCCTGGATTGCCTTCAATTCTACAATAATCTCTGAAATCAGATGGTAAAGCATGGCGCACAGACCTACCGGAAATCGTTGTACTAGGTTTCTCTAGTGGCGCGCATAAAGCAACTCTGTCCCGCTGCTATGCGATGAGACCGCACCTGAGCAATCGAATTGCACAGATCATCGATACGCGCCTGACATCACTTGGCCGCGCGGCCAAGTGCGGATGAAATCCGCTGCGCTCTCCGCGCAAGAGATTGATTTTCCTGGCCGTAAAGATCGGGGACGAGTTTCTTCATCCCCGCCCTTTCCGATGCCTTCATAATGGCCCGCATCGGCCTCACGGGAACACGGGTCATGAACCGGATGCACGTGGAGGCCGGCGATGTCCGGGCTGGTGGCGCTACGGTGGCGTTGCTGGGTGATGAACCCCCAAGCCCGGGCCTTGGCGGCGGCTGGCCACGCGAATGTGGAGGGTGAGGAATGGTCCGCGAAGCGGACGAAAAGCCAACGATTTGGCTTTTCGAATGACGAACGCCCGGAGCCATAGCGGAGGGCCGGAGCGGGGGCAAGAGCATCGAACGGGCGGTCGAAGGGCCGCAAGATTTACCTAGATGAGCGCGTCCGACGACCGCCCGTCTTCCCAGGTTCTTTGAAATGGCCAGACGGTGAAAACCGGGCGTGGCGATGATGAAGCGCGCCAGCCCCCAAAAAAAATCAGGCGGCGCCGGCGGGTGCGGGGGCGGCGGTCGGCACAGGCGCGATTGCCGGCGTGAGCACCGGCTGATCGGCAACGGGGGCAGCCACCGGCATAGCTTCCGGCGCGGCCGGGGCTGGCGGGAATTCGCCCTGCACAGAGGCCGGGAGGACCGAAGGTGCGGGCGGGAAATCGGGCTGCGGCTGGGCAGCCTCGGCAACCTCTTCCTTGCGGCGCATGCGGTGGCGGTCGATGCCCAGGCCGGTCTCGGTCAGCAGGCCCTTGCGCTTGGCGTCATAATAATAGCCGCGCTGGTAGAACTTGTCGGCGCGCTCATGGTCGCCATCGGCCACCAGCAGGGCGCCGCGGAGATATTTCACCGCATATTTCAGGTTGGTCTCGGCGTCGAGCAGGCCGTCGGCCGGGCCGTCATAGCCCATGCCGCGCGCGGTGGAATGCTTGATCTGCATCAGGCCCCAATGGCCCTTGCTGTAGGCGCCCGGGTCGAAATTGCTCTCGCGCCGCACCACGCGGCGCACCAGGTCCACCGGCACTTCGTAGACGGCGGCATATTTGGCGATGAGCTGGTCGAGATTGCCGGAGGGCGCACCGGCCTGCGGCGCGGCATAGGCGCTGGGCAGAGCCACCGGCTCCAGCGAGGCCACCTGCGTGCCGGCCGGCTGCTGCTTCTGCTGCTGCACTGCCGCCGCCAGAATGTCGCCCGGCCGCGACGGCGGCGGAAGCGTGGCTTCGGGCAATGCCGCCTCGGCCACCTGCGCGGCGCCCTCGGCCACCTGCACGGCGCCCTCGGCCGGCACTTCGGCTGCCTCGGCCACCAGCGGCACTGGCGCGCCTTCGACCGGCGCATAGGAACTGGGCAGCACGGCCACCGTTTCGGGCAGCGGAATGTCGATTTCCTGCTCGTAGGCAGGCGCCATGCTCAGCGAAAGGTCCGGCGAGGTGCCGTTTCCGGTGGAAGTACAAGCCGACAGGCTCGCCGCAGAAAGCGCAACGCCGACAGCCAGGGAAATCCGCAATTTGGGCAAGCCCGCTCTCACTGCAATCGTTTCAAAAATATCAGTCCCGCCCGAAAATCTCTTACATGAGGCATCCAGCCTGGGCAACACGCGGGTGCAAAATCGCAATAGAGCGGCCGATCAACTGCTGTTTCAAACAGTAAGGAAAAGCATTTGTTCGCCGTTTGTACCAGGCATTAACCGTGATATAAGAGGCGTGAAACAGGTGGCCGCCTAATGTCCCTTCCCCTTCCCTATCATCTCTTCGAAACCGGGCTGGGCTGGATCGGCATCTCCTGGAGCCCGCGCGGCTTGACGCGGGTGCAACTGCCCGAGCGCGACCGCGCCGCCACGCTGAAGCGCCTGCTGGCCACCCTGCCCGGCGCCGCGGGTGCCCGGCTAGTGGAGTGCGCGACCGAGGATCTGCCGCCGCCGGTCATCGCGGCTGTCGCGGCGATCCGGCGCTATGCCGCCGGCGAGGCGGTCGATTTTTCGGGCATCGCGGTCGATCTCGGCGCTGCCGATGCCTTCCGCCTTTCCATCTACGACGCGGCGCGCCGGCTGGGTTTCGGCGAGACGACCACCTATGGCGAACTGGCGAGCCGGGCGGGCCATGCCGGGCTGGCGCGCGAGACCGGCCAGGCGCTGGGCAGCAACCCGGTTCCTATCGTCGTGCCCTGCCATCGCATCCTCGCCGCCGGCGGCAAGATCGGCGGCTTTTCGGCCCCCGGCGGCTCGGCCACCAAGGAGCGACTCTTGAAGCTGGAAGGCGTGCAGCTTGGCCCGCCGCCGCCCGCCCAAGCCTCGTTCGGATTCTAGCGTGCACACCACCCTAGGGGCGGCGCAAGAGCTTCGGCCGGCGCTCCGGCTCGAACAGGCGGCATTCGCGCACCGCGCATGCCTTGCGGTCGGCGGTCGGCACCATGGTGGTTTCGGCGCGCTCATTGTGCTTGCAGAAGCGGCGGTCGCGCACAAATCGGTCGTAGCGCTCGATGGAAGCGTCGCGCGGGGAGCGGAAGCGCAGCACCACAGCTCCCTCCTGCTCGATGGCGGACTGGACCTGCGCGCAGGTCATGTCCATTGAATCGTAACGGGAAATCGCCTGCGCCTCATAGGCCACCAGCGACAGGCAAAGACCAAGCAAGACACGTTTCACCGACATCTCCATTAGAGCCGGCGCATACCGCTCCGGCTCGAACCGCGCTATGGTGGGAAATGGCCGGAAGAATGGCGCGGGCGGCCCACCTCTTCGAAAGCGGTGGATTTCCCCAAAAAGCTATTTCGGGCGAGACGCCTCTTGTGTTCGCAGCCAAGACGATATATATCAGCCACGTTGATATTTCGGCCGATCGATCTGGTATACTCGCGATATTATCGCGTTTGCTGACGTCTATCTCCAAAATCTCGATACCAACGACTGGATTTTGGCCATCGGCCACCTGTCAAACTACGTTGCAAACGCAAGGAAAATACACAGCATGGCAACCGGCACCGTAAAGTGGTTCAACGCAACCAAGGGCTTCGGTTTCATCCAGCCCGATAACGGCGGCGCGGACGTTTTCGTCCACATCTCCGCTGTCGAGCGCGCTGGCATGACCAGCCTCACCGAAGGCCAGAAGATCAATTTCGAGATCGAGCAGGACCGCCGCACCGGCAAGTCCGCTGCTGGATCTCTTTCCAAGGCCGGCTGATTTCGTAGCGCGCGCCGGCCGCAGGGCTCGGAGCGCGCAGCAAGTCACGGATGTACTGGCGGCTGCGCGACAAGCGCGCCGGAGGTTAAAGGCCGGAAAGCCGACGCGGCAGATTGCCGCCGGACCTGGCCAGCGAACTCCTGATCAGCCCGATTGGGACACGGAAGGCGGGGTAATTCCTCGCCTTTTTTGTTTGCCGAAAAAGCGCCGGATGTGAGCGCCTGGATGAGCGCTTCAGGGCAGCCACTCGATCGGCACATGGCCGGGCTCGGCCGCCACGCGCGCCAGCCAGTCCGTTACCGCCGGATAGGCGGAAAGATCGAAGCCGCCTTTGCCGGCCTCATGCGTGTAGGCGTAGAGCGCAATGTCGGCCACGCTCATGGCGTTGCCGACGAAGAAGTCGCTCCCGGAAAGGTGCTTCTCCATCACGCCCAGCGCCTTGTTGCCGCGCTCCAGCGTCAGCGCCAGGCGCTCGGGCGTTGCGTCCTTGGCGCGCCCCGGAACAGTCAGAAGCGCCTTGCGCACTGCGATATAGGGTTCGTGGCTGTACTGCTCGAAGAACAGCCATTGATAGGCCAGTCCGCGCGCATAGCGGTCTGTCGGCAGCAGCGGCGTCCCTTCGGCGAAATAGAGCAGGATCGCATTGGACTCGGCCAGCAGCCGGCCGTCCTCCAGTTCCACCAGCGGCACCATGCCGTTGGGGTTCTTGGCCATATATTCCGCCGAACGCGTGGCACCCGTGTGGGAACTGACCTCGACATGCTCGAATGGCTGCTCGAGCTTGGCCAGCAGCAGCCTCGGCTTGTAGCAATTGCCGCTATCGACCATTCCGTAAAGCTTGATCACGTCGCGCCTCCCCTCGTTGAGGAGGAGACTATTGCCCCCGGCGGTCGAAGCATCCAGTGATTTGTTTTGGCGGATAGATCAACGCCGGTGATGCGTCAGCCCCGCAGTGCCACGACGTTGCTGCCGCCGGCCATGAGGCCGGCCAACGACAGCGGCGCGTCGTCCAGCACTCCGCCGGCCGGGACCGAACGGGCCAGAAAACTGCCCTGGTACAGATCGGCGTCCATCTCGACCGCGGCCTGCAATTCCCCTGCGGTGTCGATGCCATCGATCAGGATCTTTGCGCCGCGGCGACGCAGTATCGAGATCACCGGCACCAGCAGTTGCGCGGTTGCCTCGTTGCGGATCTTGCCGAGCCAGCCGCCGTCGATCCGCACGATATCCGGCACGACTTCCGCAGGAAACTTCCGCTCGGCGCCGAATGTGCCGGCGAGGCGAACGCCTTTCCAGCGCAAGTCGTCTATGGCTTGCCAGAATGCGTGTTCCCGGCTTTCGGCCGGGGCGATCTCGCAGACCAGCTTTTCGGCACCGAGCACGATGTCGTCCCACCCGGCCATCGGCACGGTGGTCAGGACAGACAGGAGGTCGACGCCCGGGCAGGAAACACAATTTACATGCAGGTCCAGGCCGGCAACGCCGATATTGGCATAGTTGCGCAGGTGGAGCGCCAAGCTCAGGGGCTCGGCCATGGCGGCCTCACGCGTTGTTGCCACAGCGAGATCCGCACCGCTGCCGATTGGCCGTCCATTGCCCAGCGTTGCCGCTGTGGCCTGCACGCCCGTCAGCCGCAGCGTACCCCCAGAGCGTGAGAAGATCGGTTGGAAGACGCTCTTAAGCCGGTACGGCCCCAAAACCGCCGTCGCGATGCCGATCTCGTCGGTGACGATCGCCTCGCGGATTGCGGCCGCACTGGTCATGTCGGCTTCTTTCGACCAGGCGACTTGCGTATGGCCGATGCCGGTGCCGAACCCGGCTCATTCGCCTTGAAGGCGTTCTTGCTGGCCAGTTCGGAAGAAACGATTTCGGGCCGCGCCAGCACAAAACCCTGCACCATCGAGGCGCCCGACTTTTCCGCGAGCTCCAGTTGCCACCCCTCCTCGATGCCCTCGAAGACGGTCGTGATGCCCTGCTCGGCAAACTTTTCCACCATGGCGGTCAGAAGCGCAAACCCCGCGCCCGAGCCCATCATGTGGCTGATCCACTGCGCGTCGAACTTCACGATATCCGGGCGCAGCGCCTCGACACGCCTGATGTCCGAATCCTCGGCTCCATAGTCGTCGATCGCGACTTTCAGCCCGTTCGCTCTCAGCGCGTTGACAAAAGACTTCAGCGCCTCTGGCGAGGCTGCCTTCTGCTCGGTCAGCTCGCAGACCACGCGGCGCGGATGGATGCCCGCCTTTCCCATCACCATGCGCATGTCCTGCAGCGAACTGTCTGCAACCGACTGCTCGGTGAACAGGGATGGATCGAAATTGACGAAAATCATCGCTTCCGTCGCCAGAAAGGCGGCGGCGTTGAACAGATGCAGCGTACGCGTCAGCGTCTCGACCTCAAGTCGCTCCGAAGCCGCGACCGCGCTGAAGAAGATTGCCGGAGAAATGCGCTCTCCACCCAGAGACGGCCGAACCAGCCCTTCATAGGCCACCACCTTCGGCTTGCTGCCCGGCTGGAAGGCGAAAATTGGCTGGAATGCGGTTTCCAGCACGAACGCTCCCCAAGCGCCCTTGGAAACTCCGCCATCCTGTCGGATGATATGGGCCGACCCGACAGTGCGAGACACGATTCTTGTTTGCTCCAAATTTGACGGGCAACATTTGCATACAAGGTTTTACCGCGCATTAACGAGATGAACCTTTGGACGATTTGTCCCGTCCTTTTTGACGCAGCACTTGCGATTTTGCGCGCAATCCGACATGAAAAACGCCGCCAAATTTCAGGCGCCCATGAATGGAGATAAAAGTCATGGCCTTCCTTGCCGACGCCCTTTCCCGCGTGAAGCCTTCTGCGACCATCGCGGTGACCCAGAAAGCGCGCGAGCTGAAAGCGAAAGGCCGTGACGTCATCGGCCTTGGTGCGGGCGAGCCCGATTTTGACACCCCGGACAACATCAAGAACGCGGCGATCGAGGCGATCCGCCGCGGCGAGACCAAGTACCCGCCGGTGTCCGGCATCGCGCCGCTGCGCGAGGCGATTGCCAGCAAGTTCAAGCGCGAGAACAACCTCGACTACAAGCCCGAGCAGACCATCGTCGGGACCGGCGGCAAGCAGATCCTGTTCAACGCCTTCATGGCGACGTTGAACCCCGGCGACGAGGTGGTCATTCCCACCCCTTACTGGGTCAGCTATCCTGAGATGGTGCTGCTGTGCGGCGGCACACCGACCTTTGCCCAGACCACCGACGCCAACGGCTTCAAGCTGACCGGCGCGGCTTTGGAAAAGGCGATCACCCCGCGCACCAAGTGGCTGGTGCTCAACTCGCCGTCCAACCCCTCGGGCGCGGCCTATACCGAGGCCGAACTGAAGGAGCTCGCCGAGGTTCTGCTGCGGCACCCGCAGGTCTGGGTGCTGACCGACGACATGTATGAGCACCTGACCTACGGCGATTTCGTCTTCAAGACCATCGCCGAGGTGGAGCCGCAGCTCTACAACCGCACGCTGACCATGAACGGCGTGTCGAAGGCCTATGCCATGACCGGCTGGCGCATCGGCTACGCAGCAGGCCCCATCGAGCTCATCAAGGCCATGGACATGATCCAGGGTCAGCAGACGTCGGGCGCCTGCACCATCGCGCAGTGGGCCTCGGTCGAAGCGCTGAATGGCCCGCAGGACTTCATCGCCAGGAACAAGGCGATCTTCCAGGCGCGCCGCGATCTGGTGGTGTCGATGCTGAACCAGGCGCGCGGCATTACCTGCCCCTCGCCCGAGGGCGCGTTCTACGTCTACCCGTCCTGCGCGGCGCTGATCGGCAAGACCGCTCCGTCCGGCAAGGTGATCGACAGCGACGAGACCTTCTGCTCCGAGCTTCTGGAAGCCGAAGGCGTGGCGGTGGTGTTCGGCTCGGCCTTCGGCCTGGGCCCGAACTTCCGCATTTCCTACGCCACCTCCGAGGCGCTTCTGGAAGAAGCCTGCACGCGCATCCAGCGCTTCACGGCCTCGCTGGCCTGACCCAAACGGTTGTCCTGAAACAGAAAAACCCGGCGTTTCCGCCGGGTTTTTTTATTGTCGTGCGGTGAGTTTCCCGCTTCCGAGAATAGAACCCGTCAGGCCTCCAGCCAGCACTTGGTCAGCGCGTGGCTGCCCATCAGCTCGCCGTTCGGGTCATCCACCCAGCCGCCGACCTTGTCGCTGGTGGCGTCGACATAGTTGTTGAACATCGGGATGATCACACCGCCCTCGTCGCGCAGCATCACGCCCGCCTGGCGATAGATCTCCTTGCGCTTGGCCTGGTCGAGCTCGGCGCGGGCGGCAAAGATCAGCTTGTCGAAGTCCGGCCGGAGGAAGCGGGTGTCGTTCCACTCGGCCTGGGACAGATAGGCGATCGAATAGACCTGGTCCTGCGTCGGCCGGCCAGTCCAGTAGGACATGGAGAAGGGCTGCTTGTTCCACACCTCGGACCAGTAGCCGTCGCCGGGTTCGCGCTTGACCTCGATGTTGATGCCGGCCTTGGCGGCACTCTGCTGATAGAGCTGGGCGGCATCGACCGCGCCGGGGAAGGCCACGTCGGACGTGCGCAGCAGCACCGACCCGTCATGGCCCGACTTCTTGAAGTGGAACTTCGCCTTGTCGGGATCGTAGGTGCGCTGCTCGATATCGTCGGAGAATAGCGCATAGGCTGCCGTCACCGGCATGTCGTTGCCGACCGAACCATAGCCGCCGAGAATCTTCTGCACCATTTCCTCGCGGTCGACGGCATATTTCAGCGCCAGCCTGAGATCGTTGTTGCTGAAGGGCGCGGTGTCGCAATGCGCGATGAAGACATAGTGCCCCTTGCCCGGCACGTTGCGGATCGTGACGCCTGGCACGCGCTTGAGCATCTCGATGATCTTGGGCTCGATGCGGTTGATCATGTGCACCTGCCCGCCCTGCAGCGCTGACATGCGCGCCGTGGCATCGTTGATCACCGTGATCTCGATCTGGTCGGCATGGCCGCGCGCCTCGGGCGCCCAATAGTCCTTGAAGCGCTCGCCGACATGGCGCACGCCGGGCTCATTGGCCACCACCTTGTAGGGGCCGGTGCCGATGCCGGCAGTCGGATCGTCCTTGCCGCCGTTCGGCTGGATCATCAGGTGGTAGTCGCCGACGACGTAAGGCAGGTCGGCATTCGGCTCTTTCAACACGATGACGACGTTGCCGCCGTCCACCTTCACGCTTTCGAAGTCGCTGACGAAGGGCAGCGCCGCGGATTTGGAGTTCTCGTCCGCATGGCGCTCCAGGGTCGCCACCACGTCCGCCGGCGTCAGTTCCTTGCCGTTGTGGAAGGTCACGCCCTTGCGGATCTTGAAGGTCCAGGTCTTGGCGTCGGGCGAGGCGTCGTATTCCTCGGCGATGCGCGGCTCGATCTCGCCGGCGGGCGAGACTTCCAGAAGCTGCTCGCCCCAGCAGCGGCCGAGCGTATAGGGAACCTGACTCGCCCAGGTGCCGGGATCGAGGCTGTTGGTGGATTCACCGCCCACCATGCCGGCCTTCAGGATGCCGCCCTTGACCGGGCCGGCCGCACGCGCGGCGCTGCCGATCAGCGTATTGGCAAGCGTGGCCGTCACGCCCAGGGCCGCAGCGCGGCCGAGAAAATCGCGGCGCGACAGGCGGCCGCGCACGACCTCGCGGCTCAGAAACTCCAGTTCATTCGTCATATTTCGGCTTCTCCTCCTCGATCGGGTCGACTGTTGTCGTTCTGGTTCCCCGTCGGTCGGAATATTGGACGCCGATGCCGAGGGCCCAATGAGCCGACAGCGACATCGGATGACGCAGACGGCGCAGCCTCGGGCGCTCAATTTCCTTGCCCTCTACCTCGGCCCGTGTGACGATGCCGCTTGGCGGAGCTTACGAACCCGCCACGCGACGGCCGCAACAGGTCGGCCGCCGCCTGGGTGTTCACGCATCAGGAGGAGGTCGCATCATCATGGGCAATCGCGCTGGAGGAAGACGCACGGGACCGAAATGCATCGCCATCGTCGGTCCCTTTTCTAGCGGCAAAACCACCCTTCTCGAAGCCATTCTGGCCCGCACCGGCGCAATTCCGCGTCAGAATCCGATCTCTTCCGGAAACACCGTATCCGACCATTCGCCCGAGGCGAGGGCGCACGCCATGAGCGTGGAGGCGACATTCGCCACCACCGACTTCATGGGCGAAAGCCTGACCTTCGTGGATTGCCCCGGCTCGATCGAATTCGCCTTCGAGGCCGAGCCGGTGCTGGCGGCCTGCGACCTGGCGCTGGTGGTGGCCGAAGCGGACCAGAAGAAGGTGCCGGCCCTGCAGCTCATCATGCGCAGGCTGGACGAGCTCGGCGTGCCGCGCATCCTGTTCCTGAACAAGATCGACAAGGCCGAAGTGGGCGTGCGCGAGACGCTGAAGATGCTGCAGCCGACGAGCCGGACACCGCTGCTGCTGCGCCAGATACCGCTGCGCAAGGAGGGCATCGTGGTGGGCTCGATCGACCTGGCGCTGGAGCGGGCCTACGTCTATCGCGAATACGCTGAAAGCGAGATCGCCGAAATCCCGAGCGACGAGAAGGCACGCGAGATCGAGGCGCGCTTTTCAATGCTCGAAAGGCTGGCCGATCACGACGACGCGTTGATGGAGCAGTTGCTGGAAGAGATCGAGCCGCCCAAGGACGCGATCTTTGACGACCTTGCCGCAGACCTGCGCAGCGGCACGGTGACGCCGGTGCTGATCGGGTCGGCCGAAAAGGGCAACGGCGTGCTGCGGCTGCTCAAGACGATCCGCCATGATGCGCCTGACGTGGAGACGACCAGGCAGCGGCTCGGCGCGCCGAACAGCGGCCAGACCGTGGTGCAGGTGATGAAGACCATCCACACACCACACGGCGGCAAGCTCTCGGTCTCGCGCATCCTGTCCGGCTCGGTGGCAGACGGCGCGGAACTGTTCCTGCCCGGCGGCGCCAGCGCCAAGGTTTCCGGCATCTACCGCATGTTCGGCAAGGACCAGGCCAAGCAGGCTTCGGCCGCAGCTGGTGAAACGGTGGCACTCGGCAAGCTCGACAATGTGCGAACCGGCCAGACGCTGACCGCGAGCAAGGGTGGAACGCAGCCCCTTGCCACCTTCAAGATGCCCGATCCGGTGTTCGCCTTCTCCGTGCGACCCAAGGAACGCAAGGACGACGTCAGGATGTCGGCCGCCATTCAGCGACTGGCCGAGGAAGATCCGTCGCTATCGCTTCGCCATCAGCAGGATTCCAGCGAAACGGTACTGATGGGCCACGGCGAAATGCACCTGCGCGTTACCGTCGAGCGCCTGGAGGGAAAGTACCAAATCCCCGTAGAGGCAAAGCCGCCGGCGGTTCCCTACCGCGAGACGATACGCAAGGCGACACAGCAGCGCGGTCGGCACAAGAAGCAGTCGGGCGGGCATGGCCAGTTCGGCGACGTGGTCCTGGACATAAAACCCCTGCCCCGCGGCACGGGTTTCGAGTTCACCGACACGATCACCGGCGGCGTGGTGCCCAAGACCTATATCCCGTCGGTGGAGGCTGGCGTTCGCGATTTTCTACGCTCCGGCCCGCTCGGCTTTCCGATCGTGGACATCGCGGTCAATCTTGCCGACGGCTCCTACCACACTGTCGATTCCTCGGACATGGCCTTCCAGATGGCTGCCAAGCTTGCGATGCGGGAAGGCATGACCGCCTGCTCGCCGGTGCTGCTCGAACCGATTATGAAGGTCGAGATATTTACGCCCTCGGAAGCCACCGCCCGCATCACCGGCATCGTGCCGCAGCGGCGCGGCCAGATCCTGGGCTACGACGCGCGGCCGGGATGGCCGGGATGGGACGTGGTGGAAGCGACGATGCCACAGGCGGAGATCGGCGACCTCATCATCGAGTTGCGTTCGGCAACGGCCGGCGTCGCCAGCTATCGCGCGAGTTTCGACCACATGGCGGAACTGACCGGCCGCCTGGCCGACGAGGCCATGAACGCCAACGGCAAAGCGGCCTGACGCGCGAATGCCGGATGGCTGCCCGCAACGACGAAACAGAAAAATCGGCGCCCGGACAATCCCGGACGCCGACTCGCGGACCATGCCGCCCTGGTTTGGGGTGGGGAGGAGGCAGCACGTCAGGTCCGCCGCAAACAATTCAGACACGAACTGCGCCGCCTGTTGCGGCGAAGCAGTCGGACGCGGCGGCTGCCTGAGCTTCGAGCTTTCGTGTGATGCCCCCATCTCACGAAGGCTCGCACGCCGCGTCCTGAACATGCATAGCAAAGGGTGGCACGGCGAGACAGGTTACGAGAGGTTACATGTCACGGTTACACTACGGCCTTCCGGCGCGGCGGCGCGTCGTATCCAATGACATACAGCGACCGAGTTCCGGCCGACTGGAGGGTGGTTCCATAGGGGCACCGGATTTCGGGCACAAAAAAAGCCGGATCAAAAGACCCGGCTAAGTTTGATTGGAAGTGCCGATTAAGGCTAAACCTCCAGAGGGGAACACTCTAGGGCGCTAATGGGAGGAGGAACGCGCCCAGGAGATGGTTGGTATATGGGCTATACCTGCTGGGGAAACAAGCCGCTTCCTTGCAAGGCACCCATGCAAAATGACGCAGGCTGTGGCCCAAACTTGGACCAGTCGATAGGGCCAGACGATTTCTCATCAATCCCAGGGCGGCGAACGGAGTTGGTTCGAGTGCCGATGACCTCGCGTGCCGCAGAGTTGATCAGGCTAATCTCAGTTCCCTAACAGGAGCTGAATGCAGGGGGTGAAACATGCGCAGGCCTCTCGCCATCGCCGGCAGTGCCGTTTTCTTCATCCTTGCGCCCGGCGTCGTGGCCGGTGTTGTGCCCTGGTTGCTTACCCAGCGTTATGGTCGGCCGTTCTCATCCGTGGCTGGCGCGGTGCCGCTTGGTCTGCTGCTCGTCGTTGCGGGCGTCGCGGTGCTGCTTCACGCCTTCGCCCGTTTCGCACTGGAAGGGGCCGGCACCCCTGCCCCGGTGGCGCCCACCGAGCGGCTGGTCGTCGGCGGGCCTTATCGGTATGTGCGCAACCCGATGTATGTGGCAGTGCTGGCGATCATTCTCGGACAGGCGCTGCTTTTCGCCTCCTGGGCCGTCGTGCTCTATGCGGCAGTGGCCTGGGCGGCCACCTTCGCCTTCGTGCACTTTTACGAAGAGCCGACGCTGGCGCGACGCTACGGCGACCAGTACGAGGCCTACCGGCGCGCGGTACGCGGCTGGGTGCCACGCCTCACGCCGTGGCGCGGCACCTGAATGAAGCGATCATACGGGAAAGGATCGGCGCGGCCGGCTCAATAGGGCCAGTTGCGCGCCTTGGCGATGACGAAGTCGCGGAACACGTGCAGCTTCGCCTGGTTCTTCATCGCGTCCGGATAGCAGAAATAGGTGTCGAAGGACGGTACTTCGGTTTCCGGCAGCACCTGGACCAGGCCGGAATCCTTGCTCACCACATAGTCCGGCAGCATGGCGATGCCAGCTCCGGTCTGCACCGCACGCTTGATCGACAAGATGTCGTTGATCTGCAGGTTGGCGATGCGTTGCCCGCCTTCGAAGTCGCCCACGGTCTCGAGCCAGTTCAACTCGCTGAGATGCGATGGCACCGGCAAGCCGAAGGTGACGATGCGGTGGTTGCGCAGTTCGGCCATGCTTTCCGGCTTGCCGTATTTGTTCACATAGGACGGCGAGGCGTAGAGGTGGAAATGGACCGTGAACAGCCGGCGCTGGATCAGGTCCGGCTGCTGGGGCTGCCGTAGCCGCAGCGCACAGTCGGCCTGGCGCATGGTCAGGTCCAGTTCCTCGTTCGCCAGGATGAGCTGCAGGTTGATGTCCGGGTAGAGCTCGAGGAATTCCTGCACGCGCTCCGTCAGCCAGCCGGCGCCAAGCCCCACCGTGGTGGTGACGCGGAGAACGCCGGAAGGCCGATCCTTGGCCTCGCTCAGCCGCGACTTGATCGATTCGAGCTTCATCAGCACGTCGTGCGCCGTGCGGAACAGCATTTCGCCCTGCTCGGTCAAGACCAGGCCGCGCGCGTGGCGGTGGAACAGCGCCACCCCCACTTCGCTCTCCAACGCGCTTACCTGGCGCGAGATCGCCGATTGGGAAAGGCGCAGCGTCTCGGCCGCATGGGTGAACGAGCCGGCTTCCGCGGCAGCGTGAAACACGCGCAGCTTGTCCCAGTCGAGCGCCTCGCTGCGGCGACCAACCCTGACGTTGTTTTGTTCTGGCTTATTCCGCGGCTTCACGATGAACTTCTATTCCGGCAAGAAATTTTTCGGCTTCCAGTGCCGCCATGCAGCCGAGACCGGCCGCCGTAACCGCCTGGCGGTAGACGTCGTCAGTGACGTCGCCGGCCGCGAATACGCCAGGCACGCTGGTGCGGGTTGAATCCGGTTCGGTCCAGAGATAGCCGCTCGGCTTCTGCTTGAGCTTACCGACGAAGAGCTCGACCGCCGGCGCATGGCCGATCGCCACGAACACGCCATCGACAGGCAGGTCGCTGTGCTCGCCGGTCACGACGTTGCGCAGCTTGAGCCCGCTCGCGGAAGGCGGCAGCGGCGGCTTGCCCGGATTGCCCGTGATCTCGTCGACCACCGTATTCCAGATGACCTTGATATTGTCCTTCTGCAGCAGGCGCTCGCGCAGAATGCGCTCGGCGCGGAAATCGTCGCGCCGATGGATGACGGTGACGGTTCTGGCCAGATTGGAGAGGTACAGCGCTTCTTCGACAGCCGAATTGCCGCCGCCCACCACCGCCACGTCCTTGCCGCGATAGAAGAAGCCGTCGCAGGTGGCGCAGGCCGAGACGCCGAAGCCCATGAAGGTCTGCTCGCTGGGAATGCCAAGCCATTTGGCCTTGGCGCCGGTGGCGATGATCAGCGCATCGCAGGTGTACTCGGCGCCGGAATCTGCCTTCAGGCGGAAGGGCCGCACGTCAAGATTCACTTCGGTGATCAGATCATTGACGATTTCGGCGCCGACATTCTCAGCCTGCTTGAGCATCTCGCCCATCAGCCAGGGGCCCTGGATGGGGTCTGCGAAGCCGGGATAATTCTCGACATCGGTGGTGATCATGAGCTGGCCGCCCTGCTCCAGCCCGGCCACCAGCACGGGTTTCAGCATGGCGCGCGCCGCATAGATGGCAGCCGTATAACCTGCAGGACCGGAGCCGATGATAAGGACGGGCGCATGTTTGGTCGTCATGTAAAGGCCTTCATGAACTTGGGGCGGCACGTAGCGATGCGGATTGATATTTCGCGCTAATCTAAGTGTTGGCGGCGCAGGCAGCAAGGCGACGAATCGACCGTCCCCGGAAAGCTTTGCCCGCGCGGCCCCTGACGCAGCCGAGCACCCCCGAAAGGCAGTAGAAAATTTCGCTGCGTGGGCCTGACGCCGCCCCGCTTATAGTTTAATTACACGATGGCGACAGATTCTTGCGCCACCACACTGGAAAACCGACATGCCGCTGAAGGCCGACCTCGACGCGATCGACTGGAAGATCCTGCAGGAACTGCAGAATGAAGGGCGCATGACCAATGTCGAGCTGTCGCGGCGGGTGGGCATCTCGGCCCCGCCTTGCCTCAGGCGGGTCAAGCGGCTTGAAGATTCCGGCATTATCCGCGGCTATCGCGCCCTGCTCAACGCCCCGGCGCTTGGCATGGACGTGGTGGCCTTCTGCCTGGTGGGCCTTCATCACCACGCCGAGGCGGAGCTGAAAGCATTCGCCGACCGGACGCGCCTATGGCCGATCGTGCGCCAGGCATGGATGGTCTCGGGCGACTCCGACTTCATGCTGCATTGCGTGGCAAGCGACCTCACCACCTTCCAGAACTTCGTAATCGAGGATCTTGCCTCCGCGCCCAATGTCGATACCGTGCGCACTGCACTGACCATCCGCCAGGTGAAGAACGAAGGTTTGGTGGCCATCGAAGCTTATACCTAGGGAGAATTCCGCAAGGAGAACCGTTGGGAACGACCGATACCAGAAAACGCATGGTAATCGTCGGTAATGGTCCGCTTTCGCGCGACCTTTCCGAGCACGTCGACAACGCCGACTTCGTAATCCGCTTCAATGACCCGAAGGCCGGAATTGGCCTGAGCGGGGTCAAGACCGACCGGTTGCTGATGGCCAACACCGGACCACCCATGCGGCGGCGGCTGAGAACTCCTGAGCTGATCACCTCCCCCATCTTTCAGGCCGCCAGGGAATTGGTGTTTCCCTACCACCCGCTGATAGTTCGGCGATATTTCATAAAGGTCTCATTTCTGTCGCGCCTGAAGGGCAAACGGGCCGAATATACGCTCAAAGGCATCGAGGTGTTCGGAGGCGCGGGCAAGGAAATACGGATCATGCCTCCGCAGTTCTACGAACAGGGCTGCCGCGCACTCGGATTGCCGGAAGCCAAAATGCGCGAATTCTTTCCAAGCACCGGTTTTTTCGGGATTTGGCACGCTCTCGAACACCACCCCGCGGATGAGTGGCGCATAGAGATCTGCGGCTTCACCTGGGAGGGGTGGCAGCAACACACCTGGGCCGACGAACGCCGATGGGTCTTGGATCAGGTGGATCACGGCCGCGTAACAATACTGGAATAAATATCAGTTCTTCGCGAAAAAAATTCGTGCATGATCCTTTCTGGGGAACAATCAGATTGGATACTCGGCATGAACGACACGCTGAAGATATTCATCGGCTGGGATTCTCGTGAGTCAATTGCATATGAGGTCGCGAAAAGCACAGCCCTGAAGAATGCCTCTATTCCACTGGACATCCAGCCGATCAAGCTGAACGACCTTGTCGCCAGAGGCCTCTACTCTCGCGACATTGATCCACTTGCCTCGACAGAATTTACCTACTCACGCTTTTTCACGCCGCACCTTGCCAACTTCGAGGGGTGGGCATTGTTCTGCGACTGCGACTTTCTGTTCTTCGGGGATCTTGCCGAACTGCGAGATTATCAGGATCCGGCAAAGGCCGTCATGTGCGTCAAGCATGACTATCGGCCGAAGGAAGGGTTGAAGATGGACGGCAAGGCGCAGACCAGCTATCCGCGCAAGAACTGGTCTTCCTTCATGTTCTTCAACTGCGCCCATCCATCCACCCGCAGGCTGACGGCGGAACTCGCCAACCGCGAAACCGGTGCCTACCTGCATCGCATGCAGTGGGCGGATGATGACGAAATCGGCGACCTGCCAATGGAGTGGAACTGGCTGGAGGGATGGAACGAGAAACCGGCCGAAGGCCTGCCCAAGGCTGTGCACTACACGAGCGGCGGTCCCTGGTTCAAGGACTGGCAGGATGTCGAATACGGGGATGTCTGGCGTCAGGAGGCGTTGAGGATCGCCCCCGATTTCAAGCCGATGTAGCCCCCGCATGGGCGTGTGCGTGGAGAGGCCTCCGCGCACGCCCGGCCGGCTGGATAACGAGAGAAACGTTTATCCCTTGGGGCTGAAGGGCACGGCCTGGAAAATAATGCGACCGGCCGCGAGAAGAGCGGCCCTGCGCGCGGAAACGGCAATCTGACGCCCGACGCGGCCCATCTCCCGAGGAATTTTGCTCCACCCCCGAAGCCTCGGGCTTCTTGGATCGTGGCGATGGAAGCTGACCCTATCCATCTCCAGTGTGCTCGCCATCTGTTCGTCTGCCGACGAACCGAAAACGAGGTTGTGCTGCATGCAGATCGCGGGCACCAGCTGCAGCGCATGGAGTTCACCGAGAATTCCGTATTTCGGGGAGAAGATTATCTCGTCGACCGGCTCGCAGTTCCGCTCGGTTGCGGCCAGCAATCGCCGAGCTGTCCGGGGTGTCACAAAATACCCTCCCGCGCAGAAGTGATACGAAATCAGTCGGCGCAACTCGTGCCCGAACGGCGTAGCCTCCACCACGTGGCCCATCTCGACCCGCTTCAGCGTAGCCTCCCCCTTGACGATATCCGTACCAGCCGGAATCCACTCGTGCGAATGCAGGAAGTTCCCCGCATCACTGGAAAAATGGATGTCGTCCTCGGCTATGAAGGCCCAGGGCGCATTTTCCGCGACGACCATTTCCCACACTTTGCGGTGGCTCAGAAAGCAGCCGATTTCACCAGCGGATAAGGAATTGCGCCCCGAAGACAGCCCGCGAAGCCGTTCCAGCTCCGCGTCGGGCAGTTCCCTGGCGTCCACCGCCGGCACCCGCACCAGGTCGATGTACATGCCTTCGATCTGTTTCCTGAACCAGGCGAGACGGTCGGCAGATCGGTCGAGATTGATCAGGTAGAGTTTCATGCCAGGATCCGAATACTGTTGAATATTCGTTCCGAGGCGCGGTCTGGACCATCGCCGCGGCATTCCCTAAAGAAACTGCACACATTCGAGCTCAAGCCACCGCATTATCGGCAGCCCTAGGCAAAAAAATGACGCGTAACATCGCTCCGATTTCAGCTTACATCATTTCCAAGAACGAAGCATCGGTGCTGGGTGCTTGCCTCGATAGCCTCGATATCTGCCGGGAAATCGTCATCGTCGATTCAGGGTCAACCGATGGCACGCTGGAACTGATCGAAGACTACACGGCCCGCGGCTTTCCAATCCGTCTCATCCAGCGGGAATGGCCGGGCTTTGCGCAACAGAAACAGTTTGCGCTGGAGCAGTGCACCTCACCCTGGTGCCTGAACCTGGACTGCGACGAGCGCCTGGACGAGCAACTGAGGGCCGAGCTGATGGCCGGGAATTTCGATCGCCCGGACGTTGCGGGATATTCGATCAAGCGGCCGGAATATCTCCCCGGCTATGGCTACCCTCCGGCCGCCGTGCATGCAGAGCACCTCGTGCGTATGGTCCGGAAGGACAAGGCGAGCTACGACCAGGGCCTGGCCGTGCATGAATCCCTGAGGGTCGAAGGGCAGACCAGGAAGCTGGCGCAAGGCCGCATCCTTCACTTCCGAAACCTTTCGATCAATCAGGATTTCAGCAAGATGAACGGCTATTCGAGGCTGAAGGCCCTTGCCGGGCACCAACGCGGCAAGACCTCCAGCTTCTCAAAGATCATGCTGAAGCCGCTGGCGCAGTTTCTCAAATTCTATCTCGCCCAGCGCTTTTTCCTGTGCGGCACACCGGGACTGATCTATTCCGTGATGCTGTCGAGCTACGTCTTCATGACCGAGGCGAAGCTCTATCGTCTCTCGAAGGATGGCATGCCTTCGGAATAGCCGGCCTGGCCGAAAGGCAACCTTTCGGGACCATTGCCCTACCCATTCGACCAGACCCGGTCATAGACCGTGCGAATGCCATCGGCTTCGCGCCGCAGCGGAAAGGCTGAGCGTGCATGCGCAAGGGCCGCTTCAGCCGCGGCCTTGCGGACGGCTTCGTCATCCATCAGGCGGCCGGCAGCCGCGATGATTGCCGGCAGGTCCTCGCGGTCAACGACGTTTCCGGTCACGCCTTCAACGACCAGCTCGGAAAAGGCACCGACATCGGTCGCCACCACAGGCACGCCGCTCGACATGGCCTCGAGAGGCGTGAGCCCGAACCCTTCCCAGCGTTGAGGTGCGATGTAGAGCGACATGGCCCCGAACCAGGGCGTGATATCCGCAACCTCGCCGACGAACAGGATGCGGTCGGCAAGTCCAGCTGCGGCGGCTTTCTGTTTCAGTTCCTGCTCGAACTCGGCGTGCTGGCCAGTCGTGCGTCCGGATATCACCGCCGACCAGCCTAGCCGGCCCGGCAGAAGCTCGATCATGGCGTCTACGAAGAGATCAACCCCCTTCTGATGACGCACACGGCCGAAGCAGCCGACATAGTTCCGCGTCGGATCGAGGCCGAGCGCCTTCAGCGCGGCGGCCTTGTCCCTGGGCGGCGTGAACCTGTCGGTGTCGACGCCGTGCATCACCACGGTGCTGGGCACCTTGAGATAGGCGGCTGCCTTGCTGCTGGTGGCAATCACGGCATCCATCTGCCGGATCAGGAACCTGGTCCAGCGCGTATGTTCGCGCTGCGCGGCGGAGGTGAAGACAAGCGACAGCGGCGCCCCAAGGAGCTTCAGCACCACGCCCGTCAGCATCTCGGTGTTGCGCCTTGCATGCCAAATGCGCTTGCGCGCCGAGCCTGGCCGCTTCCAGAGGGAAAAAAGCTGCCACCAGCGCATGCGCGGCAGCGTATCCGGCAGGCCTGGCCCGAAGGTGGCAATGCCCAGGCTTTGCGACTGGATGGGAACCAGCTGGATGATCGTGCTGGTCACGCCCGAAAGGCGGCGCTTGAGGTTGGGAGCGACCACCTCGACGCGGGCCATGTCGGGAGCAGGCTCGCCGATGGCCGTGGCCGGACCACGGGCTGCGTTTTCATGTCCGGCCACTTTGGTTACCTCAGATGAACTGGACCTCGACGACCTCATAGCCGCGCGGCCCGCCCGGTGCATTGACCTCGACGCTCTCGCCGACTTCCTTGCCGATAAGCGCCCGCGCAATGGGCGAGGAAATCGAGATGCGTCCCGCCTTCACGTCAGCTTCCTGGTCGCCGACGATCTGGTAGGTCTTTTCCTCTTCCGTTTCCTCGTCGACCAGCTTGACCGTGGCGCCGAATTTGATCTTGTCGCCGGACAGCTTGGAGATGTCGATCACCTCGGCGCGGGCGATGAGATCCTCGAGCTCATTGACACGCCCCTCGTTCAGGCTCTGCGCTTCCTTGGCGGCGTGATATTCCGCATTTTCGGACAGATCGCCATGCGCGCGCGCCTCGGAGATCGCCTCGATGATGCGCGGACGTTCGTCCTGCTGGCGCCAGCGCAGTTCTTCCTTCAGCGTTTCGAATCCGGCGGCGGTCATGGGGACCTTGTTCATGATAGTCAGCCTTTCCTCAAAACACCTTCCCCCGCTGCAATTCCTGCTTGAAAAAACGTGGGCCGGCACAAAAAGAAAACGGTCCAGCGGCAAGGGCCGCACGAACCGTTGATGCATTTCGACCCAATATAGCGACGTTCGCAGATTTTTCACCTTAAAAAACAGTTTAGCGTCAATCATGCACCGTTAGGGTTGCGCGCTTGGGGAGAGCGCTTCGCGCCGGGCCGGTCAAGGCGGCCGCCAGCAATCGACGCCTTCTTGCCCGGGACGCAATGTCGCCTATGTCGGAGTTATGGCCTTGAGAAGAACCCTCGCCCTTGGCGTCCTTTGGCTCCTGCTCGGTTTCGGGCTGCTCATGGCCGGCAACAGCCTGGCATCACCAAAGATTTTCAACACGCAGAAGGCTCGGGTCAGCGCCGAAGTCGTGGCCAGCGGGCTGGAGCATCCATGGGCCCTCGCCTTCCTGCCCGAAGGCGACATGCTGATCACCGAACGCCCCGGGCGCATGCGCATCCTTTCGCAAGGCAAGCTGTCCGCGCCGGTCAAGGGCGTTCCCGAGGTTGCGGCGTTTGGCCAGGGCGGCCTGCTGGACGTGGTGTTGTCGCCCCATTTCGCCACCGACCAGTTGATCTTCTTTTCCTTTGCGCAGGGGGGCAAGGGCGGCGCCGGCACCGCCGTGGCCCGGGCAAGACTGGTCCGCAAGGGCGAGAGCGCCCGTCTCGAAGACGTGAAAGTCATCTTCTCCATGGCGCGCAAGACCGCCTCGCCGCTGCAATTCGGCTCGCGTCTCGTTTTCGCCCCGGACGGCACCCTCTTCGTGGCCACGGGCGACCGCGGCGAGGCAAAGCGCGCGCAGGACATGCATGACAGCGCGGGCGCAGTGCTGCGGATCGAACCCGACGGCTCCATCCCGCCCGACAACCCCTATTCCGACGGCAAGAAGGGCCTGCCGGCGCTCTGGTCCAAGGGCCATCGCAACATTCAGGGCGCAGCCTACGATCCGCTGACCGGTGGCCTCATCACCACCGAGCACGGCGCGAAGGGCGGCGACGAGGTCAACCGGCCGGAAGCCGGAAAGAACTACGGCTGGCCGGTCATCACCTACGGACGCGACTATTCCGGCGCCAAGATCGGCATCGGCACCGCCGCCCCGGGTTACGAGCAGCCGCTCTATTACTGGGACCCTTCGATCGCGCCCTCCGGGCTTGCCATCTACGAAGGAAGCATGTTCCCCGAATGGAAGGACGACCTCCTGGTCGGCGCGTTGAAATTTGAACTGGTCGCGAGGCTCACCCGCAACGCCCAGGGCAAGATCACCGGCGAGGAACGCATGTTCAAGAATGCCTTCGGGCGCATCCGCGATGTGAGGGTGGCACCGGACGGCTCGGTCTGGCTATTGACCGACGAGGAAAACGGCCAGGTCATTCGCCTGTCGCGGGCGAAATAGCCGGCCGCGCGGCAAGGCACCGGCGTCTTTTCTGCCACGCTATCTCTTGGCCACCGGCCATGTTGCTGGCCACTCCTGCGGCCCGCCGGCGTAGTCGCCGTCGCAGTCGCCCTTGGCACGGGCTTCCTTCAGCACGAAGGCCGGGCCTTCCATCTGGGTGCGCAGCCGCCATTTGTTCCAGCTTCCGCAATCGCCGATGCCACGCCCCCTGAAGAAGGCGGTCAATGTGCGAGCCGCGTGGTTCCACTCGATGTTCCAGGCTTGGGAAACGGTGGTGGGCCCCTCTTCCGACATGTCGGGCAGGGCGAGCCGCTCGAAGGCACCGTCGCGCTCCAGGAAAAACGCAAAGGGCTGGTTGTAGGCACCGCCCTCGCCGCAGGGCAGTGCGAGCAGGCGGAAGCCCTCATCGAAACCAGCGTCGAATCCGCCCGGGCCGAAGCGGCTCTCATCGTCGAAGCCGCACTCGCCGCCCTCCTGGAAGCGGCCGCGCAGGGTCTCCGGAATATCCGCTATGGACAAGACTTCCCGCACATCGATGGTCGGGCTTGCGCCTTCGCCCTTGACCTGCAGGGCATCCCGGGCCTTGAGGCGGTCCTGCGCCTCGTCCACAAAAATCAATGAGCCGACCAGGCCGGAAAGCGAGAAGGTCGAGCGTCCCTCGCCGGCTGCGGAAACATAGGTCAACTCAAGCTTGCTGGCCTTGCGCAGTGCATCGAGCAGCTTCAGCGTCTCGGCGTCACCGGCAAAGCTGTACTCGCCATCCTCGCTTCGGCGGGCCTTCGCCACCGGCAGCGTCAGCACGGTCTTGCCGTCGGCCGCGAACACAACGGCGCTGCCCGGCTTCAACTCATCCTGCGCCGTCACCACGAGATCGAGCGGCGCATCGGGCCCGGCCTTGCGCACCATGGAAAAGGAGGCAACCACCGGCTGCGCCGGCGACTTCGCCAGGGTCTGTATGCGGCATGTCACGGCCGCCGAACACAGCACTTCAAAATCCTTGATCGCCTTGTAGGCGTCGGCCGATGCCGCGGACACACCGCAAAGCGAGAGAAACGCGGTGATCAGAAACGGCCGCATTGTGAAAGCCCCCATTCGTCGCGTGGCCTCAGCAATGCCGACTCTGGCCCTTGCCGCCACGGGCCGCGATGCTATGACAAGCCGCCTTTCTTCTCCACCATTCGAGCGCCGGTTCCCACTTAAAATGACACGACTTCAGGCCAATCTGCTTCTTCTGCTTGCCGGTGCCATGTGGGGCATGGGCTTTGTTGCCCAGTCGTCCGCCATGGAGTCGGTCGGCCCGTTCGTATTCATCGGCCTGCGCTTCGTTCTGGCGACGCTTGCGGTGCTGCCCTTCGCGATCCGCGAGGCGCGCCGCGCCGAACATGCGCTCACTAGGCGCAACTGGCTTGCTTTCCTCTGGGTCGGCTTGATGATGCTGGGCGCCATCGCCTTCCAGCAGATCGGCCTTCTATCTACCACCGTTACCAATTCCGGCTTCCTGACCGGGCTCTATGTGGTGATGACGCCGCTGCTTGCCGTGGTTCTCTTTCGCAACTGGCCGCATCCGATCGTCTGGCCGGCGGCCCTGACGGCGCTTGCTGGCATATGGTTCCTGTCGGGCGGCTCGATCGAACAACTCACCCCTGGCGACTGGCTCACGGTCATTGCCGCCGCCTTCTGCGCGCTGCAGGTCATCTTCATCGCCCGCGCCGCCTCGGGCACCGGGCGGCCGATCACGCTGGCGGTCACGCAGTTTGCCGTGTGCGCCGTCGCCGGGGTGGCCGTTGCGCTTGTCCATGAGCCGATCGACTGGGGTGCCATCCGCATTGCCGCGCCGGAAATCGTCTATGCCGGCATCTTCTCCGGCGCCATCGCCTTCACGCTGCAGGTGATCGGCCAGCGCTACACCACGGCGCCGCAGGCCGCGATCTTCCTGTCTTCGGAAGCGCTTTTCGCCGCGCTGTTTGGCGCGCTTTTCCTGGGCGAACGTCTGCCCGCCTCGGGGCTGACGGGCTGTGGACTCATCTTCGTTGCCATCCTTGCCGTCGAGCTGTTGCCCGCCATGCTGGCAAGGAAGGCAGCGGTCACGCCCTGAAGATCAGCGCCGCCCCGCCGGCGATCATGGCAAAACCGAGCGCGTGGTTCAGGGTCAGCGACTCTCTCAGGTAGAAGACCGAAAACACCGCGAACACGGTAAGCGTGACCACTTCCTGGATGGTCTTCAGCTCGGCTGCCGAATAGGCTTCGCTGCCTATGCGGTTTGCGGGCACGGCGAGCCAATATTCAAAGAAGGCGATCATCCAGCTCACCACGACCGCCGCATAAAGCGGCGCCGTCTTGAATTTCAGATGTCCGTACCAGGCAAACGTCATGAAGACGTTCGATGCCACCAGCATCAGGATCGGGAGGACTTTGGGAGACAACAGAAGGTTCATTCGGCGGCCCTTGCTTGGAAGATCGGACATTTCGGGGCATCGCATCGGCAAGTCAATGCAGCCGTCTGGATCCCGCGCAAACATCCCGCGTGACGTGGCCCGCAAATAGGATATCATCCGCGGGAGGTCGACGAGGACAACGCCCGTGGAGCACAAGCCCGAAAGGGAGTGGGACCTGACAATCGGTCCTGACACCGTGCGTCTTTTCATCGAAAAGGCGAAAGCGATCAGCGCGGCAGTCAACGAGGATTACACCGACGGCAGCGAGCACGAGATCGAGCTCAACGGCCATACGCGCGACACCCACGCCCATGACGGCTTGGCGGAGGAAGAAGCCGTCAACTTCACCGAAGAAGAGCTTCGGGAACTGATCGACGACCTCAATGTGGACGAGGCGGCCGAGCTCGTGGCGCTGACCTGGGTAGGCCGCGGCGACTACGACGCTTCCGAGTTCCGGGAGGCGGTGGCCGAGGCGCGGCGGCGCAGCAACAACCGCACAGCGAAATATCTGCTCGGCATGCCGATGCTGGGCGACTGGCTCGAGGAAGGTCTGGAAGCCATCGGCGCCTGAGCAAGCCGTCGTCCCCCTGCCAACGAAAGCCTTTGGCGCTGCGCCGCAATCTCGCCGCAGCGGTAAACACGCTCGCTGACCTTTCATTTACTCTCGCGCCCTATCCTGCCGCTTTCAGGACAGGGAGCCAGTCGATGGCCCGCAAATTTCGAGCTTGGCGCAAAGGCGCGCGGCGGCTCGGCGTCGCACGCGCCCTGGCGACCGCCTCGGCCGCGATGGTTGTCGCCGCAGTCGCCTCATGCAGCACCGACGGCGTGATGACGCTGCGCCCGGAAGTCGATGTCGGGATGCAAACCGCCGCGCTGCCCATGGCCAATGTCGCTCGGCCGGATCCAATCCCGAACTCCCCCGAGCCAACCTTTGCCATGCCGGACATCGAAGACGAGGAGCTCGGCGAGGTCTCGGCGCAACAGCCGTTCGAGCCCGCCCCGCCCCCGGATCAATCGTCCGTGACGCTTGCCGCCGCCGTTCCGCGCGTGCCCGTCGCGCGACCGTCCACGACCGGCCTGCAAACGCTGGTGCCCTCCAACCCGATGATGGTCGCTTATCCGCGGCTCGATACGCCATTGAAGCCCGGCACTGCCTTGCCGGCTGATGAAGTCGCCTGCCGCAACGACCTGAAGCGGCTCGGCGTGACCTTTCGCGACCTCGCCCCGATCAACGACGGCGGCGCCTGCCGGGTGGACTATCCGGTGCAGGTCTCGGCCATAGGCAGCGTGCAGATGAAGCCCGCCGCGACGCTGAGCTGCCGCATGGCTGCAAGCTTCTCGCGCTGGACCCGCAACGAACTGGTGCCAGCCGCACGCTGGCGATACTGGTCGGGCGTGAAGACCATCCATCAGGGCTCGAGCTATTCCTGCCGGCGCATCGCGCGTACCACCACGCCATCGGAGCATTCCAGGGGCAATGCCCTCGATGTCATGCGCATAGAACTCGGCAACGGGCGCGACATCGACGTGCGCAAGCCGGGCTGGTTCGCATTCCGCGAAAAGGGCTTTCTCAACACCGTGCGCGCTGATGGCTGCGATTATTTCACGACCGTGCTGGGACCGGGATACAATTACGACCACCGCAACCATTTTCATTTCGACATCAAGCCGCGCCGGAATGGCTATGTCGCCTGCCGCTAGCAATCTGGGCAGCAGGTTCAACAAGGCCAGCCGCGCCCCCGGCGCAAAATAACGCAGCCGCCCTATTTCCGATTAGCCCGACGTGGTGCTATGGAGCGGCGATGCTATACGTCGAACTTGCGATAGTTCTTGTCCTCATCTGCGTGAACGGCCTTCTGGCCATGTCGGAACTGGCTATCGTCTCGTCGCGGCCGGCCCGCCTCAAGGCGATGATCGACCGCAGCGTGAAGGGTGCCGGGCACGCGCTGGAACTCGGCTCCAATCCCGGCCGCTTTCTCTCGACGGTGCAGTTCGGCATCACGCTGGTCGGCATCCTGTCCGGCGCCTTTTCCGGCGCCACGCTCGGCCAGCGCCTCAGCCAGTTCCTCCTGGAAAGCGGCGTATCGGCAGGCGTTGCCAATACGGTCGGCGTGGGCGTCGTCGTGGCGGTCATCACCTTTGCCTCGCTCATCATCGGCGAGCTCGTGCCCAAGCAGATCGCGCTGCGCAACCCGGAGACAGTGGCTGCGCGCGTCGCGCCCATGATGAGCGTTCTGGCGATGATCGGCGCGCCGCTGGTCTGGCTGCTCGACGTTTCCGGGCGCGCCGTGCTGTGGCTTCTGGGCCAGCGTGGCACCAGCGAGGAAAAGGTCACCGACGAAGAAATCAAGATGCTGGTTGCCGAGGCCGAGCATCATGGCACCATCGAGTCCGACGAGCGCCGCATGATCGCCGGCGTGATGCGGCTCGGCGACCGCGCCGTGCGCGTATTGATGACCCCGCGCACTGAAGTCGACTGGCTAAACCTTCACTCCGACGAAGCCGCGATCCGCAAGATGCTGATAGAGACCTACCATTCCCGTCTCCCTGCCGGCGAGGGCAGCGTTGACGCCATGGTGGGTGTGGTGCAGACGCGCGAAATCCTGGCTACGATCCTGGCCGGCCAGCCATTCGACCCTGCCAAGCATGTGCGCACCGCCCCGATCGTCCACGACCAGGCCGACGCGCTCGACGTCATGGCCATCCTCAAGCAATCCGACGTGCCGATGGCGCTGGTGCACGACGAATACGGGCACTTCGAGGGCGTGGTCACCCCGGCCGACATCCTGGAAGCCATCACCGGCGTGTTCCGCGCAGATGCCGACGAGGACGATTTTGCCCCCGTTCAGCGCGAGGACGGCTCGTGGCTTCTGGCCGGCTTCATGCCGGCGGATGAAATGGCCGATCATCTCGGCATCGAGCTGCCCGAGCATCGCGACTATGAAACCGTAGCCGGCTATGTGCTGGCGCATATGCACCACCTGCCGACCACGGGCGAATGCGTCGACGCGCAGGGCTGGCGCTTCGAGGTCGTCGACCTCGACGGCCGCCGCATCGACAAGGTTCTGGCGGCCAAGCTGGCGGGCGCATGAGCGCCGCTTGAAGGTGAATTTCGCGTGGTGAATTAGCCAGTTGCGGGATCGGCTTGAATCACGGTGGGAATGCAGCCCGACGGGTTGTTTCCCAACCTGATCGCCCGACGGGGATGTCGTTCTGAACCGCATCTGGCTGCCGCCCGGTCGAGGCATGGATTCCCGACACTCTCCGCTCACTGCGTTCGCTCACGAGGTCGGGAATGACGGCGTGTACGGATTGCCTCTGCAAATCACCAACGTCGAAGTACCGTTGACAGCCCCGGTGCAGCCGTCATTCCCGACCTCGTGAGCGAGTGAAACGAGCGGAGAGTGTCGGGAATCCATGCCTCACCACCGGTGAAATCGACAACGGTGCAGGCACCGCAAAATGCACTCCAACAGGAACGCTGGTTTCAGGACGCCATTCACGATGGCCGAGAGCGAACCGACAAAAAGGGCGGCATCGCTGCCGCCCTGCCCGTCCCTGGGAGGAAGTGTTCTTGCTGCTCAGGCAGCCTTGCTGGCGGCAGCCGCATCGGCATCGCGCGCAGCCTTGAGCGCCTTGGCCCACCAGATCGTCTCGTCCAGCAGGGCCTTGCCGGCCTGGTTCAGGTGATCGAACTCCTCGATCTTCTTGCCTTCGCGAATGGCGAGGAAGTCGCCCCAGACAATGTGAACGGCGGCCTTGGTCGGCGCCATCTGCAGTTCCACCGCATGCATGCGCAACTGCTCCACGGCACGCGCACCACCCACCCCGCCATAGCCGATGAAACCGGCCGGCTTCTTGTTCCATTCGCTGTAGGCGTAATCCAGCGCGTTCTTCAGCACGGCAGTCGGGCCGTGGTTGTATTCGGCCGCGGTGAAGATGAAGCCGTCGAGCGAAGCGACCTTCTCCTGGAACTTGCGAGCGACTTCGCTCTGCGAGGGGCCCCAGGCCGGCGAAACCGCCTCATCGAAAAATGGCATCGGATAGTCACGCAGGTCGACAACTTCGACCTCGACATCGCCGCGCGCCTTGGCCAGACTGACGATCCATTCGGTTGGCTTGTCGGCAAAGCGCGCGGCGCGCGTCGAGCCCACGACAATACCGATCTTAGGCTTTGGCATTTGTAATTCTCTCCTTTTGAAATCTGGTATCCAATGGATACTAGAACTATATAGGAAACCATCTTTCAGGTGCACAAGGAGGCACTTTTTTGAAACCGAGGCACCAGCATCGCAGCGAGGATTGCAGGGCCGTCAGCGATATCCTGCAGCGCGTGGGCGACAAATGGACGGTGCTGGTCGTCAGCCGGCTGGGCGACGGCCCCATGCGCTTCAACGAGCTGCGCCACATCATCGGCGGGATTTCGCAGAAGATGCTGACCACGACCCTGCGCGGGCTGCAACGCGACGGCTTCGTCACCCGCACCGTCTTGCCCACCACCCCGCCGCGAGTCGACTATGAGCTGACCGACCTGGGCCGCGAGCTTCTGGTGCCCGTCAACGCGCTGGCCGAATGGGCGCGCAAGAACACCGATCGCATCAACGACGCGCGGATGAGGTTCGACCTGGCCTGTGCCGAGCAGGCGCCGAAGCACGTTAGCCGAGTGGGTTAGCGATCTCGTCGCAGCGGCGCGTCACTCCACCGGCACCGGCTTCGGCCTTCCCTCGCTGTCCAGCGCCACCATGACGAAATCGGCGTCCGTCACCCGCTCCATCAGGTCGCTGAGATAACGCTGCGCCCAGGCCTCGACCTTCAGCGTCATCGAGGTGCGGCCGACGCGCGTGACATGGGTGTAGATACACAGCGTGTCGCCGATCTTCATCGGCTTGGCGAAGGACATTTCCTTCACTGCCGCCGTCACCACGCGGCCCTTGGCGCGCTCGGCGGCGCGGATGCCGCAGGCAAGGTCCATCTGCGCCATCACCCAGCCGCCAAAAATGTCGCCGGCGGCGTTGGCATCGGCCGGCATCGCCAGCGTGCGCAAGGTAAGCTCGCCCGTCGGCTGGCCGTCTGCGTAATGGGGCATCTGGAATCTCCGAAAACGTCTCCTGCATGGATGGCAGTTGCAGCCGCGTAGGGCAAGTTTTGGGCACGACCGACATTTTCACCCGTCGCTTTTTTCACAGGCCATGCCGGTCGCCCATAGGCCGAGGCGGTGAAACGGGGTCTAGGCTTGAATCGATACTTCAGCCAGTTCGCGGACGGTCTTTCGTTTCCCATGCAAGACTATGATTTCATTGTCGTCGGCTCCGGCTCCGCAGGCTCTGTGGTAGCGGAAAAACTGTCGGCCAGCGGGCGCTTCTCGGTGCTGGTGCTGGAGGCCGGCGGCACAGATCGCCGCTTCTTCGTGCAGATGCCGCTGGGCTACGGCAAGACCTTCTTCGACCCGGCGGTGAACTGGAATTACAAGACCGAGCCCGACCCGGGCCTCGGCAACAACGCCGACCACTGGCCGCGCGGAAAACTGCTCGGCGGCTCCAGTTCCATCAACGCCATGGTCTGGATCCGCGGTCAGCGCGAGGACTTTGACGGTTGGGCGGCAGCCGGCAATCCGGGCTGGGGTTTTGACGACGTTCTGCCGATCTTCAAGGCCATCGAGGACAACCAGGCCGGCGCCGACGAATGGCGCGGGCGCGGCGGCCCCGTCCATGTGACCGACAATCGCAGGCGCGTGCATCCCCTCACCCACCGCTTCCTACAAGCCGGGCAGCAGGCCGGGCTCCCCCTCAATCAGGATTTCAACGGCGCCGCCCAAGAAGGCGTAGGCGTCTATCAGATCAACACGAAAAACGGCCGCCGCTGGTCCGCCGCCCGCGCCTTCCTGCGGCCAGCGATGAAACGCGCCAATGTCCGCGTCGTCACCAACGCGCTGGCGACGAAGATATTGTTCGAGGGCACGCGCGCCGTCGGCATCGAATATCTGAAGAACGGCCGCACGGTTACCGCGCGCGCCAGCCGCGAAGTGGTGCTGTGCGCCGGCTCGGTCAACACGCCGCAACTCTTGCAGCTTTCCGGCGTCGGCCCGGCCGATCTCTTGAAAAACCTCGGCATCCCGGTGGTGCACGCCAATGCCCATGTCGGGGCCAACCTGCAGGACCATCTCGGCATCAACTACACCTATAAGGGCCGGCTGCCGACGCTGAACCAGACCCTGCGCCCGTGGTGGGGCAAGATGCTGGTCGGCATGCAATATCTGCTGCTGCAAACCGGCCCGCTGTCGATGAGCATGAACCAGGGCGGCGGCTTCTTCCGCACAGATCCGGCGCAGCCGCGCCCCAACATGCAACTCTATTTCCAGGCATTTTCGACCGTGCTGCCCAAGCCCGGCGAGCGCCCCATCCTGACGCCCGATCCCTGGCCGGGCTTTTCCATCGGCCTGTCGAACTGCCGGCCGTCGAGCCGCGGCTCGATCACGATCCGCTCCAAAAACCCGCTCGACTATCCGAAGATCGTGCCCAACGGCTATTCCACCGAGACGGACGTCGCCGAAATGCTCGCGGCGGTAAAATTCGTGCGCAAGATCGCTTCAATGCCGGCGATGGCAGAGGTCATTGAGGAAGAAGTGCTGCCCGGCCCGAAATGCGAAAGCGACGACGAGCTGATCGCCGATTTCCGCAAGCGCAGCGGCACGGTCTATCACCCCGTCTCGACCTGCCGCATGGGGCCGGATGCCCCGCAGTCCGTGGTCGATCCCCGCCTTCGGGTACACGGCCTTGGCGGTCTGCGCATCGTCGACGCCTCGATCTTCCCCGACAACATCAGCGGCAACACCAACGCAGCGTCCATCATGACCGGCTGGAAGGGTGCGGAGATGATTTTGGAGGATCACGCATGAAGATCACCGACGTAAAAACCTTCGTCGTCGGCAACCCTCCTCCGGGCATCGGCGGCCGCTACTTCATCTTCGTCAAGCTCACGACCGATAGCAACGTGGTCGGCTATGGCGAGGCCTACAACGCCACCTTCGGCCCGCATGTCACCGCCCGCATGATCGAGGACCTCGCCGAGCGCTATCTGGTCGGCCGCGATCCGCACGACATCGAAACCTTCTTCCGCCGCGCCTATTCGTCAGGCTTCTCGCAGCGGCCGGACATTTCCGTCATGGGCTGCTTTTCGGCGTTGGAAATCGCCTGCTGGGACATCATCGGCAAGGAGGCGGGCAAGCCTGTCTACAAGCTGCTGGGCGGCCAGGTGCATGAGACGCTGCGCTCCTACACCTATCTCTACCCCACCGCCGGCAGCGTGGTGCCGGCCGAGGTCGAAAACCCGAACAAGAATGTCTATAACGATCCCGACCTCGCCGCCGAATGCGCGCTCGCCTATGTCGAGCAGGGTTTCAATGCGGTGAAGCTCGACCCGGCAGGGCCCTACACGGCCTTCGACGGCCACCAGCCGCGCCTCTGCGACGTCGATCTCTCGGCGCGCATGCTGAGGGCGGTCCGCGAGGCGGTCGGCAACCGCGCCGACATTCTGTTCGGCACGCACGGCCAGTTCACCGCCTCCGGCGCGCTGCGCATTGCAAAGGCCATAGAGCCCTATGACCCGCTCTGGTTCGAGGAGCCGGTGCCGCCGGACATGCCGGAGGTGATGGCCCAGGTTGCGCGCGGCACCTCGATTCCCATCGCCACGGGCGAGCGGCTGACGACCAAGTGGGAATTCGCCCGGGTCATCGAAAACCGCGCCGCCACCATCCTGCAGCCGGATCTCGGCCGCTCCGGCGGCATTCTCGAAACCAAGAAGATCGCGGCCATGGCCGAGGCCTACCACATCCAGGTCGCGCCGCACTGCTATTGCGGGCCGATCGTCGGCGCGGCCAACATCCAGCTTGCAGCAACGCTGCCCAACTTCCTCATCCTGGAATCGCTCAAGCAGTGGGACGGTTTCCACGAGAAGTTGTTGAAGAAGAAGATCGAGTGGCAAGACGGCAAGGTCATTCCATCAAAGGAGCCCGGCCTAGGCGTCGAGCTCAACGAGGCGGTGTGCGAGGCGCATCCCTGGACCGGCGCGGAACTGCACCTTCAAATGGCGCAGGAGCCGCTGTTTCCCTGAGGCGGAAAGGTGCAGCGCATCAGCGCTGAAGGCACGCGAAATGCCACACAAAGGCCGGCCTGAGATACAGGCCGGCCTTTGAAGTCTGCAGCGAGGTTATTGCATCTTCTCAATCGAAGTTGCCATCTGGTCACTGTCGGTCGTGATCTTGACCCGCTCGCCGGCCTTGAGCTGGTTGAGCTTCACATTGGGCTTCGCGGTGACCGACATGCCGTCGTCCATCATGATCATGTGCTTCTTCATGTCGATCGATTTGATCTTGCCTTGCATTTCGCCAGCAAGCGCCGGCGCCACAATCAACATCGACACGAGCATGGTTCCGAGGATGGTCTTCATGAGGTCTTCTCCCGTTTTTGCGCCGGAAGTGCGCCGAGATCGGCGCATCCGGGCGCACGACCAGCCGGTAACGCGCCACAGCCGAATGGGTTGCTCCGCAATCGGCGGGGATCGCCCAGATGTTACCAGACGCAAAAAGGGCCGGCCCTCGAAGGGCCGGCCCGATATCCCCAGTCAGAGCGGAGGAGGTTACTCCACCACTTCCACAGCCGTGGCGTTGGTCGAGCCTTCGTCGAGCGTCACCTTGACCTTGGTGCCGGCTTTCAGTGCGTCGAGGGATTCTGCGGCCATGTCCGCACCGGCGACGACCTGCGTGCCGTCCTCGAGCGTGATCGTCTTTGTCGTCGTGTCGACCGACTGCACCACTCCTTCGACGGTTCCGGCATAGGCGGCACCCATGAAGGCCAGAGAAGCGACGGCGGCTACAAGAATCTTCTTCATGACAAATACTCCGTTCTGGTTTTCGCCCGGCGCTGCAGCCCGCTTCGTGGAAGACGGCTCAAGCACCGGACATCCCAGAGATAGGCCACCCGGACCGAGAACCGCAAATCACGAAAAGTGAATTTTCCAAACGAAAACAGCGGCTTATTTAGGTCACATTTGGCAGCACGCGAGCCCTGTCGCCCGCTTCGCTGCCACTCCATGATGGGAAATGTTTCAAGCCACCCCCTTCAAAACCCTGGGGTTGGGCGAAAAAGGCCGCTGCCGTGTTACAGCCATTCCTGCGCCGAATTTGGAAGAGGCGCCGATCACGCGGGCGGCGGAAAACAGGTTACCGCAGTTTCGTCCGGCTGGAGCGCCGCCCCTCATCATAACTTCACACGAATCAGGCTTTCTGCAATGGATCCTGCAATCCTCTCCTGTTTCGAAAGCCCTTGCCTTGTTTCCTTCCATCGAACTCGTCGGTTCGGTCGCCGCAACCATAACCACTTTCGCCTGGCTGCCGCAGATCTCGAAAATCCTCCGCGACAGGCAAGCCACCGACATTTCATGGGCCACCACCGGCGCGCTGGCTGCTGGCGTCGTTCTATGGGTCGTGTACGGCGTGTTCATCGGCTCATGGCCGGTGATACTGTCCAACGTGGTGACGTTCCTGTTCATCGCCACCATACTCGGCCTGAAATGGCGTTATGGGTGAACGATCGCCCCACGTCAGCGCTCGTCTCCAGGCTGACCGGTAAACGCCCTTGCCGGCGGCTATTCCCCCTCGGGTCGCCACCGATCGGCGGGATTCTTGAAATGCTTCCAGCCGCGATCACGCGCCCGGCCGAGCGCAGCGCGGTAGATGCCCTCGATCTGCGGCAGGATGGAGGAAGGCGCGAGCTTCTCGGCCACCGTCTGCCGGTCGCGCAGCCCCTCGCGCACGCGCAGCCCGTCGTTCCCGGCAAGCGGCTCCACGGCCCGAGCGATACCCTCTACGTCGCCGATCGGGCGGACGCGCTCTGAAGGCAACAGATCCACCATGTTGCCGACATCGGTGGAAACCACCGGAATCGCCTGTGCCATGGCTTCAAGGGGCGCGATCGGGGCTTCCTCGCGAACCGATGTGCAAAGAAAAATGTCCATGGCGGGCACAAGTGCGACAGCGTCCGTGCGCTGGCCGGCGAGGTGCACGCGCCCGCTCACGGCAGGATCGTCCATGGCTTCGCGCCACCCGGGCATGACATCGCCTTCGTCCAGCCCTCCGATCAGCAGCAGTTCCGCGTCGACGCCTGAAGCGACCATGCGCTTGAGGACGCGCAGCATGTCCACCTGCCGCTTGCGCGCACCGACTGTCCCGACGCTGCCCAGAACCAAGGCCTCGCGACGAATGCCGAGCTTCTGGCGTGCTTCGACCCTCGCGTCCGCCGTAACCGGCTGAAGCGCGCCGATATCGAACATGTTGGGCACGATATGCATGCGGCGTGGAGAAACCAGCAGCCGGCGCGTGTAATAGTCGGCCGTCTGTCGCGAAAGCCCGACAACCGCGTGGGCAAACCGCCATGGAATCTGGAACTGGCGCGCATGCGCAGTCATCACCAGCGGCGCGCCGTCCGACAGCGTGAAGATCATGGCCATCTTGTTGGCCCTGCTGCCATGCGCATGCACGAGCGTGCGGCCCCAATCGCGTATCGGATAGCCCGTATTGCGCAGATCGGCCGGAAGGGTCTTGAAGGTGCTCGCCATCATTGTCAGCCGACCGGCAAAGCTTTGCTTCGCGATCCAGGAATTGCGCGGGCAAACCAGCATGACCTCATACCCTGCCCGAAGCTGCTGATCGATCAGCATCTTCGTGCTGGTTGCCACGCCGTTCAGCGCCGGATGGCTCATAAGATGGGCAATCTTCATGAATTTTCGGACCGGTTCAGGGTTTGCAGGCGTTGCCACGGAGTGCAGCGCTCCCTACGGAGCTCCGATCCATTGGCGTAAGCACGTAGAGTCGATGATCTGCGAGCTTGGTCCTGCTTTCCTGACACCGCCCTGTCAGCAGCTATAGTCCAAGCGGTCTTTTGTCCTGCTTGCTCTTTTCATTTTTTCGAACTCCTACCATATTCCCGGTCATGGCCAAATCCCCCGAAAAAAAATCTCCGCGCCCGCCGGCGAGCCGCGACGATCGCCCTGCGAAGGGCGCCCGCCGAAGCGCGCTGACCGATTTCCTCGACGCAGCCGAGCCCCTCGAGCGCAAGGGTTTTGGCGAAGCCCCGCAGCCTGAGCTATCAGGCACGCCCCTGAGCGGCTCCATCGCGGATTGGGCCGAGGAGATTTCCAGGGAAGCAGAGAAGACCAAGCCCAAGGCCGCGAAGAAGGTGCCCGAGCGCTCCGCGGCGCCCGCGCGAACGGCGCGCGGCACTTCAATGGGCGGTGCCGCCACCGCCAAGGAGCGGGCCGCCGCCGGCCTCAACCCGGTCGCCGGCATGGACATCAGCCTTGAAGAGGCAGAAACCCTCGCGCCGGCCGGCGTCACCGCCACCGTGGCGGCGCTTTCGGCACTGATCGAGAGCGGCAACCCGCTGCACAAGAATGGCAAGGCCTGGGTGCCTCACCGGCCCGAGCGACCGGAAAAGTCCGAAGGCGGCGTCGCCATCAAGATGGTTTCGGATTTCGAACCTGCCGGCGACCAGCCGACCGCGATCAAGGACCTCGTCGAGGGCGTAGGCCAGAGCGAGCGCACGCAGGTTCTGCTCGGCGTCACCGGTTCGGGCAAGACCTTCACCATGGCCAAGGTGATCGAGGAGACCCAGCGCCCTGCCCTCATCCTCGCGCCCAACAAGACGCTGGCCGCGCAGCTCTACGCCGAGTTCAAGAAATTCTTCCCCGACAATGCGGTGGAGTATTTCGTCTCCTACTACGACTACTACCAGCCGGAAGCCTATGTGCCGCGCACCGATACCTTCATCGAGAAGGAGTCGTCGATCAACGAGCAGATCGACCGCATGCGCCACTCGGCCACCCGCTCGCTGCTGGAACGCGACGACGTCATCATCGTCGCCTCGGTGTCGTGCATCTACGGTATCGGCTCGGTCGAGACCTATACGGCCATGACCTTCCAGATGCAGGTGGGCGACCGGCTCGACCAGCGCCAGTTGCTCGCCGACCTTGTGGCCCAGCAATACAAGCGGCAGGACATCAACTTCGTGCGCGGCTCGTTCCGGGTGCGCGGCGACACGATCGAGATCTTCCCGGCCCACCTTGAGGATTCGGCCTGGCGCATCTCCATGTTCGGCGACGAGATCGAGCAGATCACCGAGTTCGACCCGCTGACCGGCCAGAAGACCGGTGACCTGAAGAGCGTGAAGATCTACGCGAATTCGCACTATGTGACGCCGCGACCGACGCTGAACCAGGCGATCAAGTCGATCAAGGAAGAGCTGCAGCATCGCCTCGCGGAGTTGGAAAAGGCCGGCCGCCTGCTGGAGGCGCAGCGGCTTGAGCAGCGCACCCGCTTCGACCTCGAAATGCTGGAAGCGACAGGCTCCTGCGCCGGCATCGAGAACTATTCGCGCTATCTCACCGGCCGCGCCCCGGGCGAGCCGCCGCCGACGCTGTTCGAATACATTCCCGATAACGCGCTGGTCTTCATCGACGAAAGCCACGTTACCGTGCCGCAGATCGGCGGCATGTATCGCGGCGACTTCCGCCGCAAGGCGACGCTGGCCGAATACGGTTTTCGTCTCCCCTCATGCATGGACAACCGCCCGCTGCGCTTCGAGGAGTGGGACGCCATGCGCCCGCTCACCGTCGCCGTATCGGCCACGCCCGGCGGCTGGGAGATGGAGGAAGCCGGCGGCGTCTTCGCCGAGCAGGTCATCCGCCCGACCGGCCTCATCGACCCGCCGGTCGAGGTGCGCCCGGCCAAGAGTCAGGTCGACGACGTGCTGGGCGAGATCCGCGAAACCACGGCCAAGGGCTATCGCACGCTCGTCACCGTGCTGACCAAGCGCATGGCGGAGGACCTGACCGAGTACCTGCACGAGAACGGCGTTCGCGTGCGCTACATGCACTCCGACATCGACACGCTCGAGCGCATCGAGATCCTGCGCGACCTGCGCCTCGGCGCGTTCGACGTGCTGGTCGGCATCAACCTGCTGCGCGAAGGCCTCGACATTCCCGAGTGCGGCTTCGTCGCCATCCTCGATGCCGACAAGGAAGGTTTCCTGCGTTCGGAAACGTCGCTCATCCAGACCATCGGCCGCGCCGCGCGCAACGTCGACGGCAAGGTCATCCTCTACGCCGATAACATCACCGGCTCGATGGAACGGGCCATGGCCGAGACTACGCGCCGCCGCGAAAAGCAAATGGCGTGGAACGAGGCCAACGGCATCACCCCCGAAAGCGTCAAGTCGCGCATCGCCGACATCCTTGAGTCGGTCTACGAGAAGGACCATGTCCGCGCCGACATTTCCGACTTCGCTGCCGATGGCAACATGGTCGGCAACAATCTCAAGGCGCATCTGGAGGCGCTGGACAAGCAGATGCGCGACGCCGCGGCCGATCTCGACTTCGAGCGCGCCGCGCGCCTGCGCGACGAGATCAAGCGCCTGCGCGAGCTGGAACTTTCCGTCTCGGACGACCCGCTGGCCAAATATGCCGACATGGAAAGCCCGGTCTCCGGCCGCGAAAAGGGCAAGCACAACAAGGGCATCGCCAAGCACCGGGCAGTCGACGACACCGGCGGCAAGTCGCTGTTCCAGAAGCCGCATATCGACGACATGGGTCCCGGCACCGACATGGCCAAGCCGGCCGGCGCGGTTTCGCGCTCGCTGTTCAAGAAGCAGTCGGCGCAGGAAGCCCACGGTGCCGACTATGGCCTGCCGGACGATCAGGGCAAGAGCACGAAATCCCTGTTCCGCAAGAACAGCCTGGACGAGATGACCGTGCGCCGCACGGAGCAGCCGGTGGAAGGCACCAAGCCGATCAAGCGCGCCAAGATCGGCGTGGGTTCCTATGAAGACCCGGCCGACGAGCGCGCCGCCAAGCGGCGTCCGGGCAAGACCGGCAGGCCGGGGCATTGATCGGGCGGGGCGCTTGCCCCGCCTCCCGCGCGACCCCACAAATCCCGCTCGACAGGACCGCCGGCCGATGACATCGGCCGGGGACGCCCTAGCTTCCTCCTGCGCGGGCTCGGCCCGCGCATCAAAGATCAGGGAGGATGCCATGACTGTCGCCAAGATCACTGAAATCAGCGCCTCGTCCGACAGGAGTTTCGAAGACGCCGTTCAGTTGGGCATAGAACGCGCCAGCAAGACGTTGAAGAACATAGCCGGCGCCTGGGTGAAGGAGCAGCAGGTGACGGTCAGCGGCGGGAAGATCACGCAATACCGCGTCAACCTGAAAATCACTTTCGTCCTGGAGGACTGAGGGCGCCTGCCGGCACCCGCGCAGCCCCGCGCCGGCTCCCGCAGGACTGGAGCCGGCGGCAGAATGGGAAGCGCGCGCTAGTCCAGCCCCATGAAGGCTTCGAACCCGCCATAGATCATGCGCTTGCCGTCGAACGGTATGGAATTCATCTCGCGCTCCAGCCGCGGGTCAGCCATGACCTTTGCGTTGATGGCATCGCGGTCCGCGCGCGAGGCGTAGACGATCCAGGAAAAGACCACCACCTCGTCTTCCTTGGCCTGCACGGCCCGCGGAAACGAGGTCAACTCGCCATAGGGCACATCGTCGCCGATGCACTCCACATAGGCGAGCGCTCCATATTCCTTCCAGATCTCGCCGGCCTTCCGGGCCAGTTCCTTGTAGGATTCGATTTTCTGCCGGGGGACCGCAACTACGAAGCCGTCGACATAGGACATTCCGGTTCTCCTCTCATGGGTTACTACCTGGCAAGGACGCGCCGGCTGTGCGCTATCCGACAGCGCGTCGCATTTTTCTTCTCCCCGACCCCGGAACTGCAGTCTGCGAGAATGCTGCGCCGCTTCATCGCGCGCGTTCCTGCACTAGCTCTCCGGGTCGCCCCACAATTTGCGGCTGAGCATCCAGTCGCGGCGAAGCATTCCGCTCAGCTTGTGCTCCCCATAAGTCTCGACGAGATTCGGTTCCTTGGCAAACAAGGAAACACCTATTCCCGCGCGTCCCCCGGGCAGTTCCATTCCCAGCGCCTGCAGCAGTGTCGGGAACACATCGAACATTGCCGCCTCTCGATTGATCACGGCAGGGGCAATGCCATCGCCCGACATGCTGAAATAGTTCATCCGCCGCTTGCGGTTCAGTTCGCGGGAATGTTCGTTTTCCATGATGAGATGGTCGCTTTGAATGGCGACGATGGTGTTTTCCAGAAGGCCCCTCTGCGCTAGGTGAGCCAGAAAAGTCTTGATATGATAACCGGTGCACTTGATGGCGAACTGCATTTCGCTCAGTTCGCCTTGCTCAAGATTCTGCCGGCAAGTCCGCGTTACATGGCCCTTGGGTGCGTGCCCGCCGATCGTGGCGATGGAAAACGCGAAGGGCTTGTTCTGGTCCTGCAGCGCTTCAATGCGTTTCTCCGCGAGCTCGAACAACGTGTCGTCGTAGAGCCCCCATGTATTGACGTAGTCGCCTGCGATTTCGCGATAATCCGGCAAACCGCTGCGGAAGCTGTAATTGTGGCCGTTCAGGAACAGGGCCATGCCAGCGAATGAGCCTTCGCCGCCATACATGAACTCTGTGTGATAGCCGTTCGCACTCAGAACGTCGCTCAGGCAGTCAATGCCGCTGAAGAAACTCGGCTGCTTCGAAAAATTGTTCTCGCTGAACAAGCCGCGCGGCTGAAGCGGCACACCGCACTGCGAAGAAATGAAACCGCCCATGGTCCAGCCGGTGTTCGTCACCTGGCGTATTCCCTGAACCTCGATGCCGGTGGCCGCCACTTCCAGCATTTCCGCGAAAGTCTCGGGACCCCGGCTGATCTCGGCAAACGTCCGCTCCTCGCTTTCGGCGTAGATGATGACGATGTTTTTCGTTTTCAGCCCATCGGGGAAGTGCTTTGGAGGAGCGGTATAAAAATTGGTCAGCGCTGGATCTGGCGGGCTCAAATAGAAATCGGCAGCGGTCCAGAAGATGGGATTTGCAGCCAGCAAGGCCAAAGCGAGGCTGATATCCACATAGTGGAAACGCCTGTCACGGCGCTTGAGATAGAGCAGCGAGAAAATGAACCCGCCAAGGGAGAGCGCGATATACAGTATCTTCGTGCTGCGAATGTCCGGGTGCCCGCCGCGCATGCCGGACTGCAAGTGGTAGACGACCGCACCGAAATCGAAGCTGCCGAACACGGCAAAGACAAAAACATAGACAGACAGGAATATGACCGGGATCAAGCTCCACAGAAACAGAGATTTCCTTGAAGTGTCCTTGTCGTCATAGAGCTTGAACAACAGCGCGGCGCATAGCGCTGACAGGATGTAGATAATCCTTTGACGCCCGTGCAAGTCGAAGATCATCCTTATCGGATAGAAAAACGACATCAGGAAAAGAAACAGAACAACGCGCTTGGTTCTGATCATTTTATGACCCGCAATGGGCAAGGAGCGAACACCCTGCTCCCACATCTGCCCGGGATCGACATAAACCGTTCACATAACCGTCACAATATGGGCCTGCAAAATTGCAGGCAATCTTGTGATGACAAGCGGGTTATTAAGCCGAAGCTCACCGCTTGAGCCATGAACTTCGGCCGCGCCTACACCGCGCAAAAATTTGACCGCCGCTGTCGGCGCCACACGTTCCCAGTCGTCATTGGAGCGATATGCCCAGCATGAAACCGGAGGACCGTCATGAACGACGCCAATATGCAGCCCCAACCCAACCCCGCGCCGAAGGTTCTCGGCGGCCTGGTCGCCTATCTGCAGGTCGACGGCGCCACCAAGGCAGCCGAATTCTACAAACGCGCTTTTGGCGCCGATATCGCCTTCGCCTACCCGCCTGATGAAAAGGGGCGGACGATGCATGTGCACCTCTACATCAACGGCAGTTCACTGATGCTCTCGGATGCGTACCCGGAACATGGCCATCCACACCAGGCGCCGCAGGGCTACACCATGCAGCTCATCCTCGGCGATGACATCGATAGCTGGTGGAAACGGGCAGTCGACGCCGGCTGCGAAGTGGTTGTGCCGCTGGATGTGATGTTCTGGGGCGACCGCTGGGGCCAGTTGCGTGACCCGTTCGGCATTGCATGGGGCATGAATGCCCCGGTGAAGCCGGCGTAGCCCTCAAATCACGGAGCCGGGGCGCGCAAGTCCTGCGCGCCCCGGCCATTCCCACCTTGCCGTCCGGCAGTTTGCGCCAATATCGAGGGGCGCTGCGCCCATCTAGTCATGGCGGCTGACAGATTTGCTTGCAAACGGAACGCTTCAACCACTCTTTTGAAGTAACGCTGCCCGCTCGCAGCGACATGATCTTGCGGATATCACGTTTTCGTGCGATAAAGGGGCGTTCGGGCATTTTTTCGGCCCGGAGATTGGAACGTTTTTGCACGACCCCTTTCCCCGATACCGTGAACCTCTGGTAGGCCCGTTTTGGCGGGAGGGTTTCACCATGCGCGAATGTATGACCGCCAATTAGCACCCATCCTGTCTCCCGCGCCAGATCGGCAAGGGCAAATCAAACGGGCGAAGGAGTTCTCCCAGTGTCCCAGAGCGGAACCGTAAAATTTTTCAACGCAACCAAGGGCTTTGGCTTCATCACGCCTGATGGTGGCGCCAGTGACGTGTTCGTTCACATCTCGGCTGTCGAGGCGTCGGGCATCCGCACGCTGGTGGACGGCCAGAAAGTCACCTTCGACACCGAGCCCGATCGCAAGGGCAAGGGCCCCAAGGCCGTAAACCTCAGCCTCGCCTGAGTCGGGGGTTTTGCGGACGCATGTCCGTTTCGGCTGATGTCCTGAGAAATGAGGTGACTATACGATCGCGCGTTTGAGGGCTGTGCGTCATCCAAAAGGCCTACAGCCTATGCGTGCAACAACCAAATCGAACAACTTCTCCATCTTTCCAGGCGCAGAGGAAAAGTTTTGCTTGCCCCTCGCGCTAAAATATGGAGAAACTTAGACTTCGGGTAGTAATGGGCCCAGAGATTGGAATGGCTTCCCGGGAGAATATCCAAGTCTTCCGGCAGGCGTCGTGAAAAGAGGACCAGTAGGTTCCGGCACGATGACTATTTCTTCTCCCCCAGAATGCGACCGAAACAGGCGGATATTTCGCCTGACACTATGACTATGAGGGGATTACAAGGAGTTTCCCATGCCGCAGACCGGCACTGTCAAATTCTTCAACCACGCTAAAGGCTTCGGCTTCATTACACCGGATGACGGCGCAAAGGATGTGTTCGTGCACATTTCGGCCGTCCAGGCATCGGGTCTCCCGGGTCTGGAAGACGGACAGAAGGTGACCTTCGAGACCGAACCGGACAAGCGAGGCAAGGGCCCGAAAGCAGTCAATTTGACAGTAGGCTGACGCCCAGCATCAAGACGCGGCGACGGCCGCTCGGCCGTCCGTCGCCGCCCTTTCCCTCTCGCCAAAGTGCGATGCCGGATCTCGGTGCCTCGAAGTTCCGGGAGGGATTGGTGTTCGAAAAGCAGCAGGTGTCTGGATAGACCACCCGCCGGATAAAAGCTCGCCTGAGAGTCTGCTCCGCCGGGACACCCTGCCCTATCTCTCCCTCCGACGCTTGGTCCGCCTAGACGGACTTGCGCGAAGGAGAGATTGTCATGATTTATTTTCTGAGGACCACCTTCTTTCCGAGCACCACCTTCGCCGCCGCGGTTCTTGCGGCGAGCTTCCTGGCCGGCGCGCCGGCCGCACACGCCAACGTGCTGTTCTGGGACACGGACACCCCACTCTATGCACTGGCGACCGGCATTTTCGGCGTCGCCGACCCTGTCTACACATTCGGCCCCCAGTTCTACGATGCGCCGGTTATCGAGCCGGATTATTCCTATGTAGGCCCCGATGTTGGAGAGCCTCGCTTCACATATACCAGGCCGATCCTGGTGCCGAACTACACCTATCAGAACTACATCAGCGCCCCCGTTTATGCCCCCGCCAGAGCAGTGGCCGTATCGCTGCAGCCCTGGACACCGGCCTGGTATCGCTATTGTGAAGGGCGGTATCGCTCGTTCAACGCCAGTACAGGCACCTTCACCGGCTATGACGGCCGGCAGCACTTCTGCGGCCGCTGAACGCGCCGAATTCAACTGATTGGACATGAGTGCGCGCGAATGGGCGGCCGATGCGCCGCCCATTTCAGTTTCATCTCGCTTCGCGCAGCCAAGGGTTGCCGCGATCAAATTTCAGAGCATTTCCGCCTCGCCAGCTTACATCAAAAGACCCTGCCCTATGTTTTTTGAAGCTGGGCTCGTCATTCCCCGGGCGGGCCCGTGGGAAGGAGATCGCCATGAACTATGTCCTCAAGACTACTGTGTTAGCTGCAACCGCGTGCGTGGCCTCGTTGGCTTTCCTGCCGGCGGCAAGTGCCCTGGATGAGCGCTATTATCCCCCTGAAACACTCTACAGGCTTCCAAACGGATCGCTGGCGGTGAACCCCGCATTGGTTGGGCCGACCTATGGGATCACGGCGCCAGGCTATAGGATAGTGGGGCCAAACTATGTTGGGCCGAGCTATGGAATAACCGCACCGGGCTATGGGATAGGGCCAAATTATGTGGGGCGGAGCTATGGCATAACCCCGCCGGCCTATCGGGTAGGGCCAAATTATGTGGGGCGGAGCTATGGAATAAGCGATTACTACTCGCGGCGTTACATCGGCCCCAGGACGTACTATACGCCCCGCCGCGTGGTCATCGTGCCCAGGGCACGGCCATGGTGGGGCTGGTACTAACACCACCATAGTCGGACCTCAAATCATGAGCTTGGCTGGAAAAGCCTGCTTTGGGCGGTTCGCTCGGACCGCCCACTGCATGTCGTTCCGCGGCACTGGCAGCGCGTTCACGGCCGATCACATTTCGAGGCGCTGCAAATCCGTACAGGTTGCAAGCCAAGGCCTCACCCTTATTTCTCATTTCTGAGCCTGGCTCGTCGCTCGCAAGGCGAGCCTGCGAGAAGGAGACAGTGATGATCCACCCCCTCAAGACAACCGTTCTCGCCGCAGCCGTGGCTGCCAGCACAATAGCCTATACACCGACGGCAGATGCCAACCCGGCGGCGGCCTGGTGGATAGCCGGCGGCATCGCGGCGGGTGCTTTGGTGGTAGCCGCGCTCGCATACCCTTCCTGGCGCGGCTATGGCCCCGCCTATGCAGGCACGGCACCGCTTTACGCACCCAACTATGTGGGCACTGCGCCGCTTTACGCGCCCAACTACGTGGCCCCATCACCTGATTATATTGGAACCGCGCCGCTCTACCGCCCCGGCGTCGTGACCGTTCGTGCGTGGTCGCCAGGTTGGTTCCAGTATTGCCAAGCCCGCTACCGCAGCTTCAATCCGCGCACCGGCACCTTTGTCGGCACTGATGGCCGGTTGCATTTCTGCGGGCGCTGACCCCACAACCGCATGGTCCCTCGAGCCTGTCGAGGGACCTGCTCATCGCAAATTCCACCCGATCCGAACACACACCTTGCCGGCGCTCTTGATCTGCCATTCAGGCCCAAAGGCTTCCGACCTCATGCGCTGACAGGCTAGAGCACGACAACCGGCGTGCCGATGCCCACCTCATCGTAGAGCTCCTCGACATGTTCATTGAGCATGCGGATGCAGCCATTCGAAACCGCATGGCCGATCGTCCAGGGCTCGTTGGTTCCGTGGATGCGATAGTAGGTGTCGCGCCCGTGGCTGAAGAGATAAAGCGCCCTTGCGCCGAGCGGATTGTCGGGGCCGCCCTCGACGCCTTCGGCATACTTGGCATATTTGCGCGGACTGCGGCGGATCATGTCCTTCGTCGGCTGCCAACGCGGCCATTCTTCCTTGCGCCCGACCACCGCGCGCCCCGACCACGCAAGGCCGGCCTTTCCCACGCCGACGCCATAGCGCCGGGCGACGCCGGGCTGCTCGACGAGGTAGAGAAACCTCCGGTGCGGGTCGACCACGATGGTGCCCGGCTCGTATCGCCGGGAAAACGGCACCGTTCGCGGCTCATATCTGGGATTGAGAACGAAGTGCTTCTTGTGCCTGGCCGAAAATGCGGCGCCGGGAGCGAGAACCGCGCTGGCCAGCCCCAGGATGAACGCTCGGCGACTGAACATGACCTGCCTCTCGAACGCGAATATGCTTGAAATGCGATAGCTATTCGCTTCGAAGATAGGACGCCACGCGACCTTGTCCATTGGCGGAAATGTAGTTCGCCGTGGGTCGTTGCGTCAGGTATCCGGGGTGTTCTGTTCAGCGAGCAATATCGCGTCCGGCCGGCTTATCGGCACCCGGGTGCGGGAGGTCTTTTTTGCAAGTTCCTGCGCGCCGCTCTTTTGCAGCATCGCGCGGAAGCTCGGATGCATGCCGCCGTCGGCGTAGGCATGAGTGGAAATCTCGTTGCCCTCGGCGGCCGCGGCCTCGATGACGCGGGCGTCGGCCTCGCGCTTGGCGATCAGTGCCGGATCGGCAGCAATCGTCATGGGCGGGCAGGCCGCAAGCGGATCGTTCGGCTCGCCACCCTCGAACTGGGCGTCGAACACATAGCGCCGTGCGCACGCCGAAACCATGGGCTGGCGGCGGCTGACGTCGAAGATGTCGTAGCCTTCCTTCAGGTTCTTCCAGAACGGCATGTTCGGATTATTGCGGTGCCGCACCATGTTCTCCGCCGTCATCCGGAACGGGAATGCCTGCACCTGGAACGAGGTCTGGCCGCCGCGCAGCGCCTCGCGCGCGACCGCATAGATTTCGGCCACGCCGTCGTCGGTCATCGCATAGCAACCTGCAGAGGAGCAGGCGCCATGTACCATCAGCGCGTCGCCCGTATAGCCCAGCGCGCTCTCAAGCCTGTTCGGGAAGCCGAGATTGAAGGAAAGATAATACTGCGAGGCCGGGTTCAGCATGCTGGCCGAGACCTGGTAGAAGCCTTCCGGTGCCTGGCGATCGCCGCTGTATTTCTTCGGTCCGAGCTTTCCCGACCACCTGCACATCGGATAGGTCTTCAGAAGCGCGTAGCGGCCGCTGCGATCACGCTTCCAGATTTCCAGCTCGCTTTCTTCCTTGAAGATGCGGATCAGGATCGGGTCCGACGGCTTCATCTGCCTGGCCTTCATCTGGCTGACCAGGCGCGCCGGAATTGGCTGGATACCGCGGCTGTCGACGTCGAGCACGCTCGACACGCAGCCTGCCAGCGCCGTCGAAAGCGCCAGAATAGCCAAAGGAACAGCAAGTCTGCGCAGCAGTTTCAAATCCGGTTCGTCCCCGAAAGCCCGTCGCCCGTCTCCGCTTGCCCACCATCTGTGGCGGAACTGCGGGCGTCAAATCATGTTTGGCAACATTGTCCGCAGTCATGGTTAACGAAACCTTTCCGACATCACGTGCGGGCCTCAGCCACCCGCAGTCTCGCTCCTGCCGTTCAGCAGGCGAAGCGCATTGCCCACCACCAGCAGAGAGGCACCAACATCGGCCGCGATGGCGCCCCACATGGTGGCGATGCCCACCGCCGTCAGCGCCACGAACAGCGCCTTCACGCCCAGCGCAAAGACGATGTTCTGTCGGATGACGCCCATGGCGCGCCTGGAATGGCGGATCAGCCACGGCACCTTGGAGAGGTCGTCCGTCATCAGCGCGATATCCGCAGTCTCGATGGCCGCGTCCGAACCGATGGCGCCCATGGCGATGCTGAAATGCGCGCGCGCCATGGCCGGGGCGTCGTTGACGCCGTCGCCGATCATGGCGACCATCGCGTGGCGCTTCGTCAGTTCGTCGATGGCCTCGACCTTCTGGTCCGGCAGCAGTTCCGCCCTCACCGTGTCGATGCCGACCTGCCGCGCCACACTTGTCGCCGCCGCGCGGTTGTCGCCCGTCAGCATCACGACCTCCTTCACACCCTCAGAATGCAACGCCGAAAGGATAGCCTTCGCCTCGGGGCGGATGGTATCGGCGAAGGCGATGACCCCGCACAGATGCCCTTCCGAACCGACAACCACCACGGTGGCGCCGTTGCTTTCCATCTCCGCCACCTGTGCCGCGACAGTATCGTCGGCCTGGCCGCGTTCCACGGCGTAGCGCCACGAACCCAGCCAATAGGTCTTGCCGTTGAAGACGCCCTGCACGCCTTTGCCGGGCAGCAGCTTTATGCCCTCGCCGGCCACGGGTTCGAAGCCCTCCTCCGCCATGTGGCGCATAATGGCGTCCGCCAGCGGATGCGAACTGCGCACCTCAAGGGCGCCGGCGCGCTGCAGCAGTTCCTTCTCGTCGTGGCCCGAGAGCGGGATGACGCGCAAGACCTGCGGCTCGCCCTTGGTCAGCGTGCCGGTCTTGTCCATGGCCAGCGCAGTCAGCTTCGCCGGCAGCTCTATGAAGGTGCCGCCCTTGATCAGCACGCCGTTGCGCGCGGCGGAAGCCAGCGCGGCCACGATGGACACCGGCGTGGAAATGACCAGCGCGCAAGGACAGGCGATCACCAGCAGCACCAGCGCATTGTAGAACCACGTGCCCCATTCGCCGCCCAGCAGCAGCGGCGGCAACAGAAATACCAGCAGCGCCAGGACCATCACCGCAGGCGTGTAGACGCGCGCGAAGCGCTCCACCCACTGCTCGACCGCTGCACGGCGGCTATGTGCGTCGGAGACCATGCGGATGATGCGAGCCAGCGTCGTGTCCGTCGCCGCCCTGGTAGACTCGACCTCCAGCAACCCCTCGCCATTGATGGTGCCGGCAAAGACCTCGTCGCCCGGCTCCTTGGCGACGGGGAGGCTCTCGCCGGTAATCGGCGCCTGGTTGACGGCGCTGGCGCCCGAGACGATGCGGCCGTCGAGCGCGATGCGGTCGCCGCCGCGCACGATGAAGCGGCTGCCGACGGGTACATCGGCCGCCTTCATCTCGCGCTCGCCGCTTGCATTCTTCACCCGGACGACGGGCGGCGCCAGATCAAGCAGGGCCGAGACAGCATTGCGCGCGCGGCCCACGCTCCAGCTTTCGAGCATCAGCGAAAGGGCAAACAGGAAGGCAACGGTGGCCGCCTCGAACCAATCGCCGATGGTCAGCGCACCGGCCACGGCCACCATCATCAGCAGGTTCATGTCCGGCGAGAGGCGCTTGAGCGCATACCAGGCCTTGATTGCAACGAAGCGCGCGCCGGTGATAACCGACAAAAGCAGCGCCGCCTGCTCCGCGAGCGGCGCGCCCTCCGGGTGGTGAAAGCCCATGATCTCGAGGAAGGACTGCCCCGGCGAGGTCATGACATGGACGGCGAAGCCGGCAAGCAGGAACAGCCCGCTGAGCGCGGTGAACAGCTTCTGCTCGGCCAGCCGCGCATCCTTGGCCGGCGGCGCGCCTTCCTGCCACGGTTCGGCCCGCAGGCCGGTGGCGGCGATCGCCGAGATGATGGTGCCGCTCTGGATCGATCCCGCGCTGGCGAGGACTGTCATGCGGCCGTTGAGCACGTCGAACGCCAGATGGCTGTCGCCGCCCACCACCGGGCCGACGGCCGACTTCAGCGTCGCCACTTCCTCGGCGCAGTCCATGCCGAACACGCGAAAGCTGCGGCCGGAAACGATCGGCGCGGATGCGATCTCGGCATCGACCTCGCCGTGGTCGTGGTCGTGTTCGCAGCAGCCGCCATGGTCATGTCCGTGCGCGTGGCTGTGCTCCTGCGCATGGTCATGCGAATGCCGGTGGCCTTCCGTTGCGGGATTGTTGCTTTGATCGCTGCCGCAGCAGGCGTGTTCCAGCTTGATGAGGTCGGCGTCTTTCCGGGCGGACATGGCATGCTCCTGTTCGTACAGGAACGGCGTAACACCTCTAGCAACTAGAGCTACAAGAGGCTTTTTGAACTTTTTCTCCGGATGGATTTTTGCGGCCTACACCCCCACCCCTAGCCCCTCCCCACAAGGGGGAGGGGACCGTTTGCTGCATGGCCGCCAACCCAAGCTCTGTGTTGGTATCGACGGGACGAGATCCCCCTCCCCCTTGTGGGGAGGGGTTAGGGGTGGGGGTATTTTCACAATCGGTGGCAAGCTTAGCGAACCTTGACGCGGCGGCCCGCCAATCTCATATCTCTAGAGACTGGAGCTTTCTCGAGGAGTCTAATGCTGACGATCGGCGAACTCTCACGCCAGACAGGCGTGAAAATTCCCACCATCCGCTACTACGAGCAGATGGGGTTGATGGATGCCGCAGAGCGCTCCGAAGGCAACCAGCGCCGCTACACGCGCGAGGAACTGGACCGCCTGTCCTTCATCCGCCATGCCCGCGATCTTGGCCTGACCATCGAAGCGATCCGCAAGCTTATCGACCTCAGCCGGCATCCCGAGCGCCCCTGCGCCGATGCCGACCGCATTGCGAGCGAGCAATTACACGCCGTGCGGGCGAAGATCGAGAAGCTGAAGCGCCTGGAGAATGAGCTGGAGCGCATTGCCAACCATTGCCATGGCGACCAGGTGAAGGATTGCTACGTCATCCGCGCGCTCGCCCATCACGAGCTTTGCGAGCACGAGCATTGACGGTTCGGCTTACCGTCCGATGGCAGGGTGATTGGATATAGAATTCGCGCCCCCACCCCGGTTTGCTTCGCAAACCACCTCTCCCCCGACCGACGGGGGAGAGGAAACGCCGTCCGCGAGCTTGGCACCCTTCCTCTCCCCTTTTGAGGGGGAGAGGTGCCGAGCGAAGCGAGGCGGAGTGGGGGTAAGTCGCGCCATATCCCATAGGCCTGTCCTCAGTGGGGCGAAGCACGTTTACCGCCGAAACAAAATCTCCCCGGTCCCGGCCACCGCATTGTCGCCCCCGAACTTGCCGGGCGCTGTGCCCAGCAACGGGCCTTCCAAAATGCCCTCCGCCATCAGATAGCGGTCGAACACGGCGGCAAACACGCTGTCGGGCGCGCCGCATTCGACGAAGCTCGGCGACAGTTCCTCGGGCATGCTGTCGAGCAGGATGGAGCCGCGCCGCATCAGATAGCCGGGCATGCGCGCTACTCCGCCGGTGACGACGAGCGTCCCGGCAATCATGCGCGCGCCTGTATAGTCGCCGCAGCCTTTCAGCACCGCTGCCACACCGCGTCGCATCCGGTCGCCCGCATAGTCGCCGGCGCGGCCGCGCACGATCAGCACGCCGCCATTCATGCCCGCAAGTTCACCCGCCAGCGGCCCGGCGAGATGGTCGCCGGCATCGCCGAGAATCTCCAGCCGACCCTTGCGCATGCAGGAACCGGCATGGGGGCCGGCGCTTCCCTCGACCAGAAGCTGGCCGCCGCGCATTTTTCGGCCCGCCTGCGCGCCGACATCGCCGGCCACGCGGATGCTGCCTTCTGCCAAGCCGGTTCCGACACCATCGAAACGGGAACTGCCGCCTTCGAAGACAAAGTTCTTTAAGTCGCTGCCGGATACGCGAAACAGATCGCCGACCTTAAGCCCGCGCTTGGACATGCCGAGCCGGATCTCGCCGATCTCGCTGGCCGACAGGCCGGCCAGCCCCTCGGGCGTGAGCGGCGAAAGGTCGAGCCGTTCCGGCGGGGTCTCGCGCAAGGTAAAGGTGAGCGGCTTCACGGCAGCAATTCCTTCAGATGATAGTGGAACTTGCCCAGCTTGCCGCCATAATTGCCGGCGCTGATGCGCGAGGCGCCCTTTTCCGGCCCCAGCGCGGTGACCGCGCCGATGCCGGCCCTCATCGCAGCCGCCACGGCATCGCTGGTCTCGCCGTCGATGACGATTTCCAGCACGGCGTTGTCGTCCGGGCCAAGCTCGCTCTTCACCACGCCCCGCAGCGTGGGCGCGAAGGCATCGTTGGTCGAGGCCATCATGCCCTTGTACTTGCCGCCGACCTTGGAGCCCGAGCGCACGATGCCACCCGGAAACGGCATGATCGCCCCCGGCACCTTCTCGACTGCCACAACTGCCGCCTCCGCCGCCGCCAGTGCCTTGGCATTGGACGAGGCGACCAGCAGCAGGTTGCCGCCGCCGACGGCTTCCTTGGTGAGCCCCGTGGTGGCCTCGCACAGGAACTCGCCGTCCATCACCGGCACCCGCCAGAAATGCCGCCCACCGAATTTCTTGGACACCTGCCATCCGTCGCCGAAATAGCGAAGTGCGGCACCAAGCTTGAGATCGGCGGTGCCTTCAAGCCCGGCAAAGCAGGCGCTGCCCGGCGAGGTCAGCACGCACTGGCCAAGCCGGTTCTGCAACTGTTTCTGCAATTCATCGGTGCTGACGGCGAAAATCATCACTCGGCAACCCGGCCGGCCGTCGGGCGTCTCCGACTCAGGCAGTTCCACGTCAATCGCCGCCTCGCAGCCGCAGCCGATCACCGAGGTGGCAAAGCCGGTCATGGTGATTGCCGCCTGCCGCGCCCATTTTCGGTTGGGCCCGGTGATGATGATGGCGGTGGCGCGCATGCCGAAGGCTTCGGCAAAAGTGTCGTCGATGGCGACGCCGTTGACCGTCAAGCGTTGCATGACACCTCGCTGAAGGGTTGGTCGCGCTGGATCGCTGAATCGGGAAAGTCGAACCAGTTCAGCGACAGGCCGTAGCGATCCTGGTGATAGGTCTCCAGCCGCTTCACCATGGCCTTTTCCGGCTCAGGCTTCAGCCGCAGCGTCTTGCCCCAGCGATAATTCCTGACGATGCCGTCCTCCACCACCAGCTCGCCATTCTTCAGCACGAGGGCGGCCGAGCGGAACATCTGCGCGATGTCCTGGCCCTTTCGATAGACCGCGACATCGGCCAGCGCCCCAGCCCCCAGATGCCCGCGATCCTTCAGGCCCAGCAGCTTGGCGGGTGCGGCCCGCGTCATGATCGCGACTTCCTCAAACGTGTATTCGCGAGTCAGCGAGGGCAGCGTCGAGAAGCGCAGCGCCCGCTGCGAAAGCCCTTCCATCGCTTTCGCGCGCGCCTCGCGGCTCATCAGCAGCTCGAAGATCTCCGGATAGGCGGTAAAGGGCGCGCCATTGGGATGATCCGTGGTGAAGAACACCCGCCACGGATCATCGATCAGCAGGAACAGCTCCAGCCCGATCGCCCACTGCAGCGAGCCATAAAAATCCTCGCGATAGCGGTGGGGCACGATGCCGCCGCCGTTGGCGTCGCCATCGAAGATCACCGACTTCCTCGGATTGGCGGTGCCGCGCGCGGAGAACTGCCGCAGCACGTCGGAGGAGATCGTCACCGTCTGGCCGAACATCACCTGCCCGACATCGATGGTGATTTCGGGCGTCGAATTGACCAGTTCGGCCAACCGCGCGGCTCCGGACGAGAAGCCGCGCTTGCCCTCGGTGCCGTAGCCGTAGAACTGCAGATGCGCCAGGTGCAACGGCAGCCCTTCCGCCGCCGCCATGGTCTCCGCAGCCGTTTCCGGCGCGCCGGGCACGCCGAGATTGTTGCAGTGGACATGCAGCGGATGCGGAATGCCGAGCGAGGTCACCGCCGCCTGCAGCGTCTTGACGATGCTGCGCGAGCTGGTGCCATAGAAAGGCACGACGTCGTCGAAGGAGAAAGTGCGCACATTCTCCTTGAAGGCGGCCGCCGCGCCGGCATTGATGACCTTGACCCCAAGCGCGCGGCTGGAAGCCACGGTCCAGGCGACATAGTCCTCGATCATCTGCGCCGAAGCATTGTCGCGGATCATCGAGAGCAGAAAATCGTCGTTGCCGAGGATCGCCAGCGTCGCCTTGTCTATGATCGGGATGTCGGCAAGCTCGAGATGGGTGTGCAGCGCAGCACCCGGCGACATGGCCGGTTCGACCACGGTGGTGAAACCCATTTGCGCGTAGAGGCGGCCGGTCTCGAACGTCGTCCAGCCGACCTGCGAAAGCGGCGTCGCGGACGGACGCGCCGCATGCGCCCTGTGGTGCTCGGGCAGCAACAGCCGCGCCGTGTTCACATTGCCGCCGCCGATATGGGAGTGGATGTCGATGGCGCCAGCCATCACCACGCAACCGGTGGCGTCGAGCGTGACATCGGGCTGCCTGCCGGAAGGCTCCGGGACGATGGTCTCATCCTCGATCCAGAGATCGCCCTTGCCGACGCGGCCGTTGACGGGATCGACGATTTCGCCGCCGGTGATCCTGGTCAGCATGGCAGCGCCTCTTCATGCGGCAGGTGTTCGGCGATCTGGCGCAGCACGGCCGCGGCAGACGGCAATTCGCCTGGCGCCCTTGCCTCGATCGCCGCCAGCGTGCCGATGCTGCTCGAATAGACGACTGCGTCGTGGTCGACGCCCGGTCTGCCGATGGCAATGGTGACGGCTGCCCCCGCGACCGGTCTGTCGGTCCTGGTAAGCGCAACAAGCGCGAGCCCCTCATGGGCCGGAACTTGCGCCGCATCGGCCGAGACGACCAGGTGCAGGTCGGCCTCGCCCTCGGCGATCATCCGCGCCACATCGAAACGCCACGGGTCGAACTCGGCATAGCCGCGCGCCAGCCCCGTCCGCAGCGGAAAACCGCTTGTCCAGGTCGAAGCCTGCACGCTGCCCCAACCATTCTCGCTTGCCGGCAGATGCAGCGCAGAGGCGCGGTGCTTGCGGTTTATGTCGGCGATCAGCCCTTGCACCATTTCAAGCCCGAGCGCCCCGAGCGACTGGCCGCAGAAGGTGAAGACCGGGAATTGTGCTCCCACCAGCGCCTCGGCAAAGCTGTTGAAACTGTCTACGTCGCGCGCGGTCTTGCGTCCGGCGCATTGCGCCCGCAGCGCAGCCAGCGTGGCGTCCAATCCGCCGGCGCAGGCAAGCCGCGTGGCCTTGATGTTGCCGGGCGCAGGCGTGTCCGCCCCGATCAGGAAGAATTCCCGCTTCCCCGTCCCGCCATCGAGATCGGGTGCTGTATTGGCAAGCTCGGCGATCAGATCGTAGTGGGCCGCCGGCAGTTCGCCGGCAATCACGACCACGTCGGCGCGCCGCCGCACCTCGCCGGGCGCGATGAACATGCCACCCTTGTCGGTGTATTGGGCGGTCTCGCGCGCCACCGCCGCGCCGCCAAGCTGGTCGTAGGCCGCACCGGTGCGTTGGGCCAGTGCAATCGCCGCGCGCGTGCCATGCACATCCGTATCGAGGCTGAAAACGGGACAGAGACTGGACACCAGAAGCCCGGCGGCATGTTTTGCCGCCTCTGCTACAGGCACGCCCCGGTCGCCGATCCATGCAACCGTCATGCTATGCAACTTTCTGGTGCCGATCTGACTTCAAACAAAAATTTTCCGGGCGAACAAGTATTTCGCCCGGAGAGATTAAGGCGGACAAAGCGCATTTGGTCAATCGTATTTGATGTAGGCAAAGCGCTGGTCAGTCTGCGGCGTGCCTTCCAGTGCGCCGCCTTCCTGGCCCGGCTGCCAGCCCACGACCTGTTCGATCTTCCTGGCCAGCTCGAAATCCTTGTCGGTGACACCCTTGGCCGCATGGTTCATCAGCTTGACCTCGACCCAGGCATAGGAAGCCGCAAGGTCGGGATGGTGCCAGGCGGCTTCGGCCAGATGGCCGACGGTGTTGATCACCATCAGGGTGGATTTCCAGCTGTGGGTCTTGTATTTGCGCCTGATCCAGCCATTCTCATAGCGCCACTTGGGCAGTTCCTTCTGGAGCTTTTCGACAATTTCGGCCTCGGAATAGACGTATTCCTTGGCAGCTTGCTTCTGGTCGCTCATGATCGCCTCCACTTTTGACACAGAGTTTTGCAGGCGCGCATGTGATTCCTTTCCTCCCGCTTGCCCCGTCTATGAAAGCAGCTATCATGAAAGCGGGCACCTAACTGCTGTGATGCATGCATGATGCACCCACATGAGGGTAGATGTCTAATTCCTTAACCATAAAAGTGCCGGCAAGGCTGCATCTCGGGTTCCTCGACCTGAGCGGCGACGCCGCGCGGCGTTTCGGCAGCCTCGGCCTGCCGCTGAGCGAGCCGGAAACGGTCGTCACCCTGTCGCACGCCCGCGAGACCAGCGCCGAAGGCCCTGATGCCGAACGCGCCGCCGAACACCTGAAACGGCTTTCGCAGCATCTCGGCATCCGCACGCCGCACCGGCTGGTCATCGAGCGTGCCATTCCACCCCATGCCGGCCTGGGCTCGGGCACGCAGATCGCCATTGCCATGGCGGCGGCGCTGCGCACCCTGCACCAGTTGCCGCTGAATACCGCTGCCGATGCGATTCTGCTCGGCCGCGGCGAGCGCTCGGGCATCGGCATCGCCAGCTTCGAAAGCGGCGGGCTCATCGTCGATGCCGGCAAGGACGACAGCGGCAAGCAGCCGCCGGTGATCGCGCGCCTGCCCTTCCCGGAGGACTGGCGCGTCATTCTGGTTCTGGAGGCCGGCAAGAACGGCATCTACGGAACGGACGAGATCGAGGCTTTCCGCGCGCTGCCGCCCTTCCCCGCCGCCAGCGCCGGCGAGATCTGCCGCCATGTGCTGATGGGCGTTATGCCTGCCCTGGTGGAGCGTGATCTGCCGTCCTTCGGTGCCGCCATAACCGCCATCCAGGCCCTCATCGGCGCCTATTTCGCGCCGGCCCAGGGCGGTGTCTTCACCAGCAAGCGCGTGGAAGCGGTCGCGCACAGGCTGGCAGAGGCCGGTGCAGTCGGCATAGGCCAGAGCTCCTGGGGACCGACCGGCTTCGCCTTTGCACCCGCGGCGCAAGTGCATTCGATCGTCGACAAGGCCGGCCCACTGCCGGAAGGCATTGAAACGAGGGTCGTGCGCGGTCGCAATTCGGGGGCCGGAACAAGCACATCGGCGCTGGACCTCGTCGGCAGCTAGACCAATGGACGCCCGGACAGGTCGGGCGCCTCAATCCCAGCTCAGGAAGGCAGTCATGGCTCGCAAACACATCCTGCACATGCTCACGCCGCTCAAGCACATGAGCCCCTTCGACGTTAACATGGCGCTCGACGCCGGCTTCGATGCGGTCGTTCCCTATGTCGACGTCAGCCTCGGCGAGGTCACCGGCCTCGTGCAGGACGCGATTTTCTCGCGGCCGCCGGATGCCGGGGTCGACACGGGCATTTTCATCGCCGGCAAGGACGCACCGCTGGCGCTGGACATGTTCGACGTAGCCAAAAAGGCCATGGTGCCGCCATTCAAGATCTCGGTCTTCGCCGACCCGGCCGGCTCCTTCACCACCGCCGCCGCCATGGTGGCCAAGGTCGAGAAGCTGCTCGAAACCAAATTCGAGCGCAGCCTGAAGGACACGCGTATCGCCGTGTTCGGCGCCACCGGCGTGGTCGGCTTCTGCACAGCGGTCATCGCGGCGCGGGAAGGCGCCAAGGTCACGATCGTCGGCCATGACGGCATCGAGCGCGTGCGCAAGATTGCGGGCGACATGCAGGCCCGCTTCGGCGTGGAGATCACGCCAATGGACGGCTCCAGCGAGGACAAGAAGGCCGCAGCCGTAAGTGCAAACGAGGTGGTGCTATCGGCCGCCAAGGCCGGCGTGCAGGTGCTTTCGCGCGACGTACTCTCCGCTGGCAACGACCTCCTCATCGCCGCCGACGTCAATGCGGTTCCCCCCGCCGGCATCGAAGGCGTGGCGGTCAACGCCAATGGCGATCCGATCGAAGCGACGAAGGCTGTCGGCATCGGGCCGTTGGCCATCGGCGGCGTCAAGTACAAGACCGAATTCGGTCTGTTCCAAAAGATGATAGAAGCCGATAAGGCGGTCGCATTCGATTTTCAGGACGCATTTTCCCTTGCCCGCGAGATCGCAAAATAGTTCCGGGGCCGCCGTTCTCATTGCGGCGATATCCGGCCGCGCACTGGCCGCCGCGGCACGGCGGGCCGGCTATCGCGCCCTCGTCGCCGACCTGTTCTGCGACGATGACACGCGCGCGCTGGCGGACCGCGCGGTCATTCTGCCCGGCGATCTGCACGACGGCATAGATGCGAGCCGAGCGGTGGAGACGCTGGCAGAGCTTGCCGGGCCGGAGGAACCGGTCGCGGTCGTCTGCGGCTCCGGCTTCGAGCGCCAGCCCGACCTCATCGATGCCATCGCCCGGCGCTTTCCCCTCGCCGGCTGTGGCGGCGAGGCGATCCGCCGCGTGAAGGACCCCGAAACCTTTGCGGCCGATTGCGAAGAACTCGGCATCCCGCATCCGGCGTTGCAGCGCGAACCGCCTGCCGATCCTGAACACTGGCTGGTCAAGCGCGACGGCGGCGCCGGCGGAACCCATATCCGCCCCGCCAATGGCGACGCGGCGCAGGCGGGCCGCTACTTCCAGCGCCACTTGGGCGGCGCGAGCGTTTCGGCCCTGTTCGTGGGCGATGGCGAGAGCGCACGCATTGTCGGATTCAGCCGGCAGTTCCTGTCGCCCGCCCCGAATGCGCCCTACCGCTATGGCGGCGCGGTGCGCTTGCTGCGCTTCGACCGCGTGGACGCGGCGACAATTGGCGGTTGGCTCACCGCGCTCACCCGCCGCGCCGGCCTCGTCGGCCTGTGCAGCGCGGACCTGATCCGAAATGCCGATGGCTACCATCTGCTTGAGATCAACCCCCGCCCGGGCGCCACGCTCGACATATTCGACGCCGACGACGCCCCGCTCATGGAGGCGCACATTCGCGCAGGCCGCGGCGAGCCTTATCGCCTGCCGCGCTTTTTGGATTGCATGGCCGCGACCATCACCTATGCCGACAGGCCGGTGGACAGCTTCCCGGCCATCGCCTGGCCCGAATGGGTCGCCGACCGCCAGTCTGCGGGCACCGTGCTGGAGGCGGGTGATCCGGTCTGCACCATCTTCGCGCGCGGCCCCAGCGCCGAAGCGGCGCGGCGGACGCTCGCCGAACGCCAACAAGCACTACAGCACCACTGGAATGGAGGCCGACCATGAAAGACGGTTCCGCGTTTCTCAACGACAATGCCGCCCGCATCGCGCAGGGCATGGTCGACGATTCCGAGCGCCTGCGTGTCTCGGTTTCCACCGGCCCGCTGGGCGAACGCCTGATCGACGCGGGTGCCAATGCCCTCGGCAGCATCGAAGCCGGCCTGCGCATGGCCGAGGCCACGATGGGCGGGCTGGGCACGCTCTCGACCGCCATGAACTTCGCGGCCGGGAAATGGCCGCTCAATGTCGAGGTCCGCTCCTCGCAGCCGGTGCTTGCCTGCCTGGCCAGCCAGTATGCCGGCTGGAACCTCTCCAGCGGCAAATATTTCGCCATGGGCTCCGGCCCCGTGCGCGTGCTGGCGCATGTCGAACCGCTGTTTTCCACCCTCTCCTACCGCGAAAAGGCGGCGCAGAGCGTGATTGTTCTGGAAACCGCCACGCCGCCGCCCGCGGCCGTTGTCGAAAAGGTGGCTGCGGCCACGGGGCTTGCGCCGGAAAACCTCACATTCGTCTACGCGCCGACGCAGAGCATCGCCGGCTGCGTGCAGATCGTCAGCCGTGTGCTGGAGGTCGCCCTGCACAAGGCCAACGATCTCAAATTCCCGCTCGACAATATCGTCGATGGCGTCGGCGCCGCCCCCATTCCCGCCCCGCATCCGGATTTCCTGACGGCGATGGGCCGCACCAACGATGCCATCATCTATGGCGGGCTGGTGCAGCTTTTCGTGCGCGGCTCGGCAAGCGATGCTCGTGCCCTGGCCGAAAACATGCCGAGCAGCGCCTCGCGTGACCATGGCCGCCCCTTTGCCGAGGTCTTCAAGCACTTCAAGGGCGACTTCTACGCCATCGACCCGCTGCTGTTCAGCCCGGCCGAAGTCATCGTGACGGCAATCGAGACCGGGGATACTTTCCGCACCGGCAGCCGTGATCTTGCGATGCTGGAAACGAGTCTGGGCTAGAAGCGTGGCGACAAGGATACTCGTCCTCAACGACAATTCCGGCGCCCAGTCCCGCAGCGTCGTTGCGGCCATCCAGCGGCGCGGCTGCGAAACCGTCACCGCCTCGCTCTCGGCCGTTGGCTTCGACACGGAAAGCCCCTCCGGCCTCGCCATTCCAGGCTTCGAGGATGGATCGCTGCCCGACGCGGTGCTGGTACGCTCGATCTCGGCCGGCTCGTTCGAGGCGATCACGCGCCGGCTCGGCGTGCTGCACGCCCTGGGCAGCCTCGGCGTGCCGGTGTGGAACCCGGCCAAGGCGATAGAAAACTGCGTCGACAAGTCGACCACCACCTTCCTGCTTCACCAGGCCGGCCTGCCAACGCCGGTTACCTTCGCGGTGGAAGGGCTGGCAGCGGCGCAGGCCGTCGTGACCCGCGAGGCAGCATCGGGGCCCCTGGTGCTGAAGCCGCTGTTCGGCGCGCAGGGCCGCGGCATCCGGCTGATCCGCGACATGGCCGACCTGCCCGGCGAAGAGGAGATCAACGGGGTCTACTACCTCCAGCGCTATGTCGCACGCGCCGGTCCGCCCTTTCGCGACTATCGCGTCTTCGTCTGCGCCGGCCGGGTGGTGGCCATGATGGCGCGGCGCGGCGAGGACTGGATCACCAACGTCAACCGCGGCGCCACGCCCGAGCACATCGCGGGAGCCGACACCGAGCTTGAAGCGCTGGCGCTGGCCTCGGCCGCGGCCGTGGGCACTGCCTTTGCCGGGGTGGATATCGTGGCCGACGCAGACGGGCGACACTTCGTGCTTGAGGTCAACAGCATGCCGGCATGGTCGGGCCTGCAATCGGTGGCGCAGGTCAGCATAGCCGACGCCATTGCCGCAGCTCTGGTGGAGGCCGTGCATGGCCGCCCGACGCTGACGCTGGTCGAAAACGCGCCGGCGGCCGAAGGCGCGGCAGTGCCCATATGACGGTTTCGCGCGAAATCATCCGTGCCGCATATGAGGACGCCTGTCGGCAGGAGATCGAGGCGCTGAAGCCCGGCAACGTGCACCGCTTCGCCGACGGACACCGCATGACGACGGAGCAGTTCCTGACGAGCGCGCGGGTCTCGTCGGCGCCGCTCACCGATCCCGAGCTTTCGCTCGGCCTGCGCATCCGCGAAGCGGTGAGCGCCACGCGCGATGCCGTCGGCACCAACACCAATCTCGGCATCGTCCTGCTTTGCGCGCCCCTTGCCGAGGCGGCGGCAATGGAAGGCGCCGACCTGCGCACCAATCTGCGGCGGGTGCTCGATGCCATCGACCTCGACGACACCGCAGCCGTATTCGAGGCAATCGTGCTCGCCTCGCCCGGCGGGCTGGGCGAGGCACCCAGGCACGATGTGCATGAGCGCCCCACGGCGGGGCTGCTCGAGGCCATGCAAGAGGCCTCGAACCGCGACCGCATCGCCCACCAATATGTGACCGGCTTCGCCGACATATTCGAAGCGGGCCTGCCGGCGCTCAAGGCGGCGGTCGCGCGTGGCGAGAGAGGCATGTGGCCGGCCGTGCATGCCTATCTGGAATTCCTGACCGCCTTCCCCGACAGCCATATTTTGCGCAAGCACGGGGCCGGAATCGCCGAGGCTGTACGCGCCGAGGCCTCATCCGTTCGGCGTAAATTTGAGGCCCCAAGCGACGAAAATGCGCGCATCGAAGTACTTTTGGGCTTCGATGCCCGGCTCAAGGCCGCAGACATCAATCCCGGCACCTCGGCCGACCTCACCGTTGCTTGTCTTTTAGTCCACAATCTGGGGGCTCACCTTGCGTAATCGCCGGGTTGATGTTTGAATTTCCGCAGCGGAAGCAGGGCTTTCGCGGCTATCTAGCCAACCGGTCCGGTTTTCCGGACGCTGCCAACAAGGATAGCTGTCCATCGGGCGCCCGCTCGTGAGCGGCATCCATGGGCACCATGATTGTGTCTTGGCACCCAAATTGTGTCTTGGAGGAGAATTGGCATGGCAAAGATCAATAAGGTCATGGTCGGTGAGTCGCTGGTCGGCGACGGCAACGAGGTGGCGCACGTCGATTTGCTTATCGGCCCGCGTGGGAGCCCGGTCGAATCCGCGTTCTGTCACGCGCTCACCAACAACAAGGACGGCTTCACCACGCTTCTGGCAGTGCTTACGCCCAACCTTCCCTGCAAGCCCAACACCGTCCTCTTCAACAAGGTCACGATCAAGGGCGCCAAGCAGGCGGTGCAGATGTTCGGTCCCGCCCAGTTCGCCGTGGCCAAGGCGGTCCAGGACAGCGTCGCCGAAGGCATCATCCCGGCCGAGGAAGCCGACGACGTCTTCATCTGCGTCGGCGTCTTCATTCACTGGGAAGCCAGCGACGACGCCAAGATACAGCAATTCAACTACCAGGCTGTGAAGGAAGCCATCCAGCGCGCCGTCGAAGGCACGCCGACGGCAGCCGAGGCAACCGCCAAGCGCGATTCGGTCAAGCATCCCTTCGGAGCCTCATAGACAAGAGACAGCCCCGCACAGATAAAACCCTCTGCAGAGCCGGATGGTCTGTTGCGCCGGTTGATGAAGATGCTGGGTTTCTGACGCTCCTTTCCGAAGCATCGCGCTGATTCTTCGGGAGGTTGGCCTTATCGGTCCGCTCGCCCGCGAAAGGCGAGCGGCATAGAGGGTGTGTCTTGCTGCCGGCGGTGGCCCCGCCCGGCAGCTTGGTGGCTTATGCGTTCGGCGTCTCTGCAAGCGTCGCGATCTGTGCCGGCGTCAGCGTGCCGTCATGCAGCGAGGTCGCTACCAGAGCGGCGGCGATGCCGAGGCGCGCGAGTTCGCGCAGGTCCGCCTCGTTGCGCACGCCGCCGGCGGCGATGACCGCGCGCCCGCCAGCCCTGGCCTTGATCTCGCGCAGCCGCTCGAAGTCGGGCCCTGCCCCTGAGCCCACCTTGGCCAGCGTCATCACGATCACCCGCTGCGGCCACAGGTCCTGTTCCTCCAGCAGGTTGGCCGGCCCGCGAAAACCGTCGGCGAAGAAATCAAGCGACAGGATGAGGTCCGTATGTCCGGCGAAACGGCGCAGCAGTTCCGTATCGGCCTGCGACTCCGAACCCAGCACCGGGCACAGCGCCGGGGTTTCGAGAGCGGCTTCGAGACTGGCCGCATCGGCATATCCGGCATCCGCCCATAGTTCGGGCGCATCGCGCATAGCGGCCAGCCGCGCCAGCGTCTCGCTGCTGGGCTCCCGCCCCTCGATAGCGTCGAGATCGGCGACGTAGAAGGTAGGGAACGGATGAAGCCGCCGCAGCCCTTCGGCCACTGCCACCGCATCGGCGCTGGCGCTCAGCGGGGTGACGATCGGCCGGTAGCGGTCGCGCCGACCCTGCTCGGCCCGCACGACCTGGCCGCCTTTCAGATCGAGCACGGGAATGATACGCATCTGCAACCCTCGGTTCGGCAATTCCTACACGTGAAAGCGTGAAGCGTGAGCAAAGAAAAGAATATCGTGGTCGGCTGCGACATCGGCGGCGCGCATCTGAAGATCGCCCGCGCGGAGGATGGCCGCATCGTCGAGGCGCTGACATTGGCGACACCTATCTGGCTCGGCCTCGACCGGCTCATCGATGCCGCGCACGCGGCACGGCCCCTGTTTGCCGGCAGCCGCCTCAACGTCGTCACCATGACCGGCGAGCTGTCCGACATTTTTCCCTCGCGCGAGGCCGGCATCGCCTCGCTGCTGGGGATCGTCACCGAGCATTTCCCGGGCAAGGCGCTGATCTATGCCGGCCGCTCCGGTTTCGTCGCGCCCGACAAGGCGACCGCGCTTGCGGCCGATGTCGCCTCTGCCAACTGGCACGCGAGTGCGGCCTTCGTCGCCGAGCATGCCGGTGACACGCTGTTTGTCGACATGGGCTCGACCACCACCGATCTCCTCGTCACGCAAGGAGGCCGGGTCGAGCATGACGGCTACACCGACGCCGAGAGGCTTGCCACAGGCGAGCTCGTCTATACCGGCTTCACCCGCAGCGCCCTCATCGGCATCGCCTCCGCCGCGCCGGTCAAGGGAGCGATGTCGCCCTTGATGAACGAATATTTTGCGACCATCGCCGACGTGCACCGCATCCTCGGCGTGCTCGATGAGGACGACGACAAGCAGCCTGCCGCCGATGGCCAGGCCAAGACGGCGGCGGGTTCCATTTCGCGCCTTGCCCGCATGGTGGGGCGCGACGCCTCCGACCTCACGCCGCCGGAGTGGCGGGAGCTTGCGCGCTGGTTCAGCGAGCAGCAGCTTCGCACCGTGCACGACGCCGCCTTCCGCGTGGCGGGCAGGCTGGCGGGCGACAGCGCCGCGCCGGTCGTCGGCGCCGGCATCGGCCGCTGGCAGATCAGGCGGCTGGCCGCGCGGATGGAACGGCCCTTCGTCGACTTCGCCGACCTGATCGCAGCCAGCGACGACGCCCGCAGCGAGGCGAGCAGTGCGGCCCCGGCCGCGGCCTTGGCGCTGCTGGCGCAGGATATGAACTGAATCCCGCCGACCTGGCAGATCTGAAAAAGTCAGCGCCGCCAGACAGTTCGGACTGACTTCCGATTCAAAATATCAACTCTCGGGAGGAAGGGGGCTCTCAGGCCGTTCCTGCACATCTCGCCCTTTGGCGTCCAGCGCGGAGAAATGATCGGTCACCTTTTCCATCAGCCAGCCCCACGCCTCCTTCTCTGCCGGGCCAGCTGTCTTTTCGATACCGATTGCGAGATAGGCTATCTCGGTTTCGATCTTCTCGCGCGGCAGCATGCCCAGCCGGCTGACGAGGATGGCCAGTTCCAGCACGGCCGCCTTGGCGCGGTTGAGGCCAGTGAAGGGCGCATGCATTTCCTCCGCCACCACGCGGCAGAAATGGCGCGGGCGCACGCCGTCGTCCTCGACATCCACCACTTCGAGCACGGAATGGGCGAGCGCCGCTTCGAGGCGCGGAACCGGATATTCTCCCAGCGGCACCGTCGCCCAGTCCTTGCGCCCGGTCAGGCAGCCGGCGAAGATGCGCGCGTCGTCGGTATAGTTGGCGACTGCGAAAGGCACCTGCGCCAGGTTGTCGAGCGTGATCGACGGCCGGAACGGCGCGACGATCCAGCCGTCCTTCTCCTCGATGATGCCGAGCGGCGCGATGTGCACCTTTCCGCTCTTGTTCACCGTGGTGATGATGGTCTCGCGAATATAAGGCATCACTTATCCCCCTTTTTTCGCGCGCAGCGTATGGCCGGCTTCGGCCAGGCGAGTACGGTCGGCCTCCGGCGCGGGAGCGGCCACGCCCCAGGCCAGCGGCTCGTCCTGCGCGTAGCGCTTGCCCAGGCGCCAGGCGATCTCGGCCTTCATCAGCTCGGCGCCGAGATAGAAGGCATGGGCGCCGTCGTTTTCCACGCCAAGACCAGGAAACAACTCGAAGGCATCCGTCGCCACGGCATGGCCCTTGCTGTTGAAGATGTGGATGCCGTCCTCCGCTGTCATGATGCGGAAATTGGCGTCGCGCACGCTGGCGGCAAGAGCCTCGATGTCTTCCAGGGTCGCTGCATAGGGCTTGCGGTCGTGGACCTGCAGCAGGCCGGGGTGGTAGTCGCGCGGCAGCGCCCCGTCGGCGCGGGCGGCAAACATCATGCGGCGGGCAAGGTCGTGCTCCTCCACGGTGCGAACCGTGTGCGGACTGACATGCACCGTCAGCACATTGCGCACGCGGAGCTCCGAGCACAGGCCTGCCAGAATGGCCGTGATGCCGGAAGTGTCGGCATCGGTCAGTTCGGTCAGGTTGCCGGTGCCCATCAGAAGCTCGACATCGGGCCAGCGCCGCCGCGCCTCGATGAAGCGGCCGAGCGAGGCCGCAAAGCCGAAATGGATCGGATCGAGAACCGGGTCGGCAATGAAGTCGATGCCAGCCTTCTGCGCCGCCTCTATGGCGCGGCCGAGCGAATCCAGATCACCGGGAACCGAAGGGATCAGCACCGGAACCGCCGGATGGTCGAAGGCGAGCGGCAGCGTCTCCTCGTTCAGGCTGAGCAGATAGTCGGCGCCGGCTGCCGCGCCGATCCTCAGTTCCTCGAAATTGGCTGAATCGACGCTGACCGAAATGCCCTCAGCCTTCAGCGCGCTCACTGCCTCGCCCAGCAGCGGAAAAGGCGTCTCGGGCAGGCAGCCGAGATCGACCACGTCGGCACCGGCCTCGACCAGCACGCGCGCCCGCGCCAGCAGGCCGGCGACAGAAAGCATCGGCGCATCGACGATCTCGGCGAAGATGCGCATGTCGTGGCGCGAGAGGTCCGGCGGCTCGCCTGCGCGGCCGAGAAAAGCAGGCAGGTCCGCAATTTCGTCCGGGCCGCGCACGAAGGGCACATTGAAATGCGCCGACAGCCGGTCGAGGTCACCCCGATAGCGGCCGGGAACGACGACGCGATCGGCCCCTTCCGGCATGTTCAGCCGGCGCTTGATGATCTCCTCCGTCATCAGCGCCGCAACCTTCACGCCGATGTCGATGATCTCCCAGGAAAACTCGGTCTCCCCCAGCCCGGCCAGAAGCCGCTCCAGCCGCGCCTTGGCAAGATGGCCGGTGAGGAAGACGAGCCGCTCAGCCATGGCCTTCCAGCTCGGTTCGGCGGGCGGCCACCGCTGCCTTCAGCCCGGCAAGCGATTCCACCACCGTGGTGTAGTGGAAGTTCTTCAGCCGTTCGGTGTGTTCGAGATCGATAGGACGTGGATAGACCTTGACCATGCCATGCGGCGCCATGGTCTCCAGCTCCGGCGCGGTGTCGCAGGCAAATACGATCGACGGCACGCGGCACTTGCCGGCCTGCGCATAGACATTGGTGGCGATGGTGTCGGAGATGCCGAGCACGCATTTCGCAACCGTATTCGAGGAAGCGGGCGCAATCACCACGGTGTGGTAGACGCCGTGATAGAAGCCTCCGACCGGAATGGCACTCGCCGTCTTGTCGTGGATCACCCGCATCGAATCCGGGAAATCGAGCTTCAGCTTGTACATGCGCAGCACCTCGTCCGCCGCCTTGGTGACGAAGATATCGCAATGCTCGAGCTGCTGGATCATCTCGAAGCTTTCCGTGAAGAAATGGCCGGAACCGGTCAGCACCCAGGCCCAGCGCGGCGTGTGCAAATTGGCCATGTCTACGCCGCTCCCCTCTGCGCCGCGCGCGCGGCGAACTCCCTTCCCGGCACTTCGCCTGCAGTGAGACGCTGGGACGCCGTTGCAAGCGCCCCCGGTCCGGCCAGGTAAAGGCCTGTCTCCGGGCGCAGCATGGAAGACAACATCGGATCGACCAGGCCCGCAGTTGCGAGCCCCTCCACATCCTCTTCCGCATCGAAGGCGTCAGTCTGCTTAATCAGCAGCAGCGTTTCGGCATGGATGCGGCCTGCAAGCCAGGCCGCCAGCGAATCCGAAGTCACGTCCCATGATTGCGCGATGTCGGCCGCTGTCTGGCACATCTGCGAGGGCAGCCAGACAGGCACCTTCCCATGCTCCAGCGCCGCATCGATCTCCTCGACCGTGCGTGCCGGCGAAAACCGTTCGCTCATGTCGAGTAGGGCCAGCCCCATCTGCTCCATGGCCAGGATGGCCATGAAATGGGCGGAGGCGTCGGAGAAGCCCATCTGCGCCTGCGCCTCGCGCACGCGGTCGGCGAAGGGACCGCCGCCCGGCACGACGACCAGCGGCGCGCGCGCCTCGGCCAGTATTTCGGTCCACTCCCGCATTTCGGCATGATAGGCCGTGCTGCCGCCAAGCTTGACGACAATGCGCCTCATGAAGACGAGCCCTTCTGGCCGCCGCCGGCCGCGAAACCGCCTTCGCCCGCAGCCGCGCCGTGGCGCAAATGCAGCGCCCGCTCGCTCGCCCGCCTGCGCTCGATTTCGACCCCGACGCCGCCGGGTCCGAGCTCGAGCTTCTCCACCCGCACTGTCACCTTCATGACGCGCGGGTCCTCAAGCACCAGGGCCGCCACCTGCTCGGCCAGAGCTTCGCTGAGCTGCACATGGCCGCGCGCGACGATGGTGCGGATGCCGTCCATGATGATATCGTAGGAAAACACGTGGCGCATGTCTTCCGGTGCGTGCGTCACCCGCAGCACGTCGGCCACGACGTCGAAGCGCACCTTCTGGGTGTGGCCGTGCTCGAAACTGTAGGCGCCGATCTGCACCGGCAGCACGAATTCGCGCACGAAGATCTTGTCGGTGCCGAGCGCCGCATCGGCCGCACCGGGCGAATAGCCGCGTGCCGCGAGCAGCCTGTAGTCGACGCTGGCGGCGGCGGCGCCTGCCGGGCGTGCGTCGGGAATGAGGGCGCGGACCTGCCGAACAGCCTCGGGTTCGATGGCGCCGGTGCGCTCGGACTGGTCGCAAAGCGCGCCACGGAAGCCGAGGAAATCCGGTGCCATCGGCAGCAGGCGCGGAATATCCGGGGCTTCCAGCGAGCCGGCAAGGCCGACCGCCAGGCCGAGCGCGCGGCAGTCGTCGACGAAACCGTGCAGCATGGCTGGCGGCATGTGGTCTAGCAGCCGGCGCCCGTCCTTCCTGGCCGTGTCGAGCATGGCTCCGTGCAGCCCGCTGCGGGCCATCACCGGCAGGAGGCCAAGGTCGGGCTCGAGATCGGCGAACAGAACGCCGATCAGCTTCGTCCGTCCGGCAAGCGGCGCCAGCGCCTCGGCGCAGGCGACGGCATCGGCCGAAGGGAAGAAGCCGACCTTGACATAGTCGACGCCTGTGGCGGCGATCTCCTCCGCCTTGGCGCGAATGAGGTCCGGCTGCATCGGCAGGTCACCGGCGACGGCGCTGACCGGCTGCCTGCCGCCGACGGCAGCGACGGTCTGTCGAATGACCTCGATGGGCGCGGCGCCCAGCGCCCCGGCGTTCGGGTCCTTCAGGTCGATGATGTCGGCGCCGCCCGCAAGGGCGATCTCCGCCTCCTCGACGCCGTTCACGCTCGCCAGCATTTTCGTCATTTCATCAGTTCCTTAGGCGCGAGGCCGGTATGTTTGCAGTAAGGGCGGGCTGGGGTCGCCCGGCGAGGCGCCGGACCGTTCGTCTGGCCGTGCATCACCGGCCTCGATATAGGCGCTTTCCTCCGCGCGATCATTCGGGTTTGGGGCCGCCTTGGCGAGCTTTTCCACGTTTCAATGCCAGCATAGTCCGTCCGGACTCGGCGGCAAAGGTGACAAAGCGGTTTACGAGGTCCGTTTTGCGCGCGGCCCCCTCGATCCGTCCTGAAACATGAGAAATTGCGACATGAACTATATCAGCCGCGATGAAATCGCGGCTGCCGGGCTTTGACAATATTAGACCATGGGCTAAGTTCATTTCGGCACCGAACTATGGCAGCACTTTCTTCCGGTCTTTGGCCGGATGACAACGGGCGAGTCACTATGAAGAGTATGGTGCCGAACTCTCTGCGGGTTTTCATCGTTCTTTTTTGGGCGGCCGTCAACGTCTTGCCCGCTCTCGCGCAAGCCCAGACAAATTCAGCCAAGGCGCCGCAGCAGACGACAGAAATACGCATCGGCTACCTGCGCGCCTACCAGCCGCAGCTGGCACTATCGGTTCTCGACATTCCGCCACCGGATGAGGGCATCGCCGGCGCCAAGCTCGGCATCGGCGACAACAACACCACCGGTTCCTTCCTCAAGCAGAAGTTCGAGCTCGACATCGCCGAGATCAAGCCCGGTGCGGATGCCGTCGGCGCCTTCAACGAACTGGTCGGCAAGGGCGATCGCTACGTGCTTGCAGACCTTTCGGCAAAGCAGTTGCTGTCGATCGCGGATATTGCGCGCGACAAGGGCGTGCTGATCTTCAACATCGGCGCCCCCGACGACATCCTGCGCGAGGAGGAATGCCGGGCCAATGTCTTCCACATTGCGCCGACGCGCAGCATGCTGGCCGATGCGCTGGCCCAGTATCTCATCTGGAAGCAGTGGCCGCGCTGGGTGCTCATCTACGGCTCGCACGAGAACGATCAACTGTTCGCCGACGCCCTGCGCCGCGCGGCAACACGGTTCGGCGCCAAGCTTCTGGCTGAGAAGGAGTTCAAGGACACCGGCACTGCGCGCCGCACCGACACGGGCGTCATCCAGATACAGCAGCAGATGCCGGTGTTCACCCAGGATTTTCCCGACCACGACGCGGTGCTGGTGGCCGACGAGAGTGAGGTGTTCGGCACCTATGTGCCCTATCGCACCTGGCTGCCGCGCGTGGTGGCCGGAACCGCCGGGCTCATGCCATCCTCCTGGCACCCGGCCAGCGAGCAGTGGGGCGGCTCGCAGCTTCAGACCCGCTTCGACAAGAACGCCGGCCGGCACATGCTGTCCAAGGACATGAACGCCTGGACCGCGGTGCGCTCGGTCGGCGAGGCGGCCACGCGCACCAACAGCGGCGATCCGGGCAAGATCAGCGACTATCTCCACAGCGACAAGTTCTCGATCGCCGCCTTCAAGGGCCAGAAGCTCACCTTCCGCCCTTGGAACCTGCAATTGCGCCAGCCGATCTTCCTGGGCGATGCCAAGGCCGTCGTCTCCACCTCGCCGCAGGAAGGGTTCCTGCACCAGGTCTCGGAACTCGACACGCTCGGCGTCGACCAGCCTGAAACGAAATGCGTATTCAAGAAATAGGAACGTGAACGAAAGACAAACCGGGAGGGTGCACTGGATGCGTGGAAAATTGTCACTCGCGGCCGCGGCGCTCGCCGCCACGTTCCTGGCCACGCCGGCATCGGCCTTCATGGTCTACGTCTCCAACGAGAAGGACAACACCATGACCGTCGTCGACTCGACGACGATGAAGGTGGTCAAGTCGGTGCCGGTGGGGCAGCGCCCGCGCGGCATCACCATCTCGCCCGATGGCAAGTTCATCTATCTGTGCGCAAGCGACGACGACACGATCCAGATAATCGACACGGCCACGTACCAGATCGTCGGCACCCTCCCCTCCGGCCCCGACCCGGAACTTTTCACGCTCTCGCCCGACGGCAAGATCCTCTATGTCGCCAATGAGAACGACAATCTAGTCACCGTCATCGACCTTGAGACGAAAAGGGTGGTGGCCGAGATCCCCGTCGGGGTCGAGCCGGAGGGCATGGGCATCAGCCCGGATGGCAAGACGCTGGTCAACACGTCGGAAACGACGAGCATGGCCCATTTCATCGACACCCAGACCCATGAGATCACCGACAACGTCCTTGTGGACACAAGGCCGCGCTTTGCCCAGTTCAAGCCGGATGGCTCCGAGGTCTGGGTCAGCGCCGAGATCGGCGGCACCGTCTCGGTCATCGACAACGCCACCCGCCAGGTCACGCACAAGATCACCTTCGCCATTCCGGGCTTGCGCTCGGAGGCGATCCAGCCGGTGGGCGTGCGCATCACCGCCGACGGCAAGAAAGCCTATGTGGCGCTCGGGCCCGCCAACCGCGTGGCGGTCATCAACACGCAAACCTACGAGGTGGAGAAATATGTGCTGGTCGGCCAGCGGGTCTGGCAGCTCGCCTTCACCCCCGACCAGAAGATGATCATCAGCACCAACGGCATTTCAAACGACATCACCTTCATCGACGTGGCCAACGACGAGCCGATCGAGTCGGTCACCGTCGGCGCCCTGCCCTGGGGCGTGGTGGTGTCGCCGCAGTGAGTTTTTTGAAAAGCGAGGAGAGGACGATGATGAGGAAATACCGCAGTGTTGCCTTTGCCGCATTGATCAGTGCTGCCCTGCTACCGCTCCACGCCTTCGCGCAGGAGGCCGACGACGATGACGAGCAGCCCAAGGCCACACGCGCCAGCCAGAACCTGCCCGAACTGATCCTGGGCACGGCCGAAGACAACCTCGCCGTCAACCAGAACGACTTCGATCTCATTGCCGGACAGGGCTATCGCTGGAAGATCAGCTCGGGCACCGGACTGGAATACAAGTTCGTGACCGACCTGTTCCGTAACGTCTGGATGAATCAGATCGTCATCAACGGACTGGAAATCCATATGAACGGCGCGCCGGCCTGGCTGGAATTCGATTCCCCCGGCACCATACTGGTCCAGTTCAACACCGTGCGGCCCGGCACCTACACATGGTCGGTGCCTGACCTGGCCGACAAGGGCATGAAGGGCACGATTACCGTCAAATAGGCCAATGGAGGCCCCAGCTAAGCGGCGGTATGGTCAGGAGGCAAAGGAGCGATCCGCCTTGCAGCATGTGAAGACCGAAGGACATGGCAATGTGGCGGCCCTCGAGGTCGCCGCGGTCAGCTATTCCTACGGCTCCAAGCGGGCGCTCTCGGACGTCTCCTTCACCATCGCGCCGGCCACCTTTACCGTTCTGCTCGGCCTCAACGGCGCCGGCAAGACGACGCTGTTCTCGTTGATCAGCCGCCTCTACAACACGCGCGAGGGCTCGATCCGCATCTTCGGGCACGATGTTGCCCGCGCCTCGGGCGAAGCACTGAAACGCCTCGGCATCGTCTTCCAGGCACGCACGCTCGATCTCGACCTCAGCGTCTACCAGAACCTTGCCTATCATGCCTCGCTGCACGGCATCGGCGCGCGCGAGGCGCGGGCGCGCATCGAGGCGCTGCTGCAGCAGGTGGACATGAGCGACAGGCTGAACGACAAGGCGCGCAGCCTGTCGGGCGGCCAGATGCGCCGCATCGAGATCGCGCGTGCCATGCTTCACCGCCCGCCCCTGCTGCTGCTGGACGAGGCGACGGTAGGGCTCGACATCCAGTCGCGCGCCGGCATCCTCGCCACCATCCGCAAGCTGGTAGCGACCGAAGGCGTGGGCGTGCTGTGGGCCACGCATCTCATCGACGAGGTCGAGGACAGCGATCATGTCGTGGTGCTGCGCGAGGGCCGCCTCGTCGCCGCCGGCGGCGTCGTGGAGGTGGTGCGCGCCGCGGGCATGAAGACGATTCGCGAAGCCTTTGCGCGGCTCAGCGGCCTTGACGACCAGCAGATGACGGACATGCAGCCATGAGCGACCTGCCTGCCCGCACCAGCGACCACGGCACCGTGCCGATGCGGTCGCCACGCTTGGGCCTGCGCCAATACCTGATCTGCCTGAAGGGCATATTGGTGCGCGAGGGCCTGCGCTTCGTGAACCAGCGCGAGCGATTCATTTCATCGCTGGTCCGGCCGCTGGTGTGGCTGCTGATCTTCGCCGCCGGCTTCCGCCAGGTGCTCGGCGTCTCGATCATCCCGCCCTACAAGACCTACGTGCTCTACGAGGTCTACATCACGCCCGGCCTCTGCGGCATGATCCTGCTGTTTTCCGGCATGCAGTCGTCGCTTTCGATGGTCTACGACCGCGAGATGGGCAACATGCGCACGCTGCTGGTCAGCCCCTTCCCGCGCTGGTACCTGCTGGTATCCAAGCTGTTCGCCGGCGTCGCGGTCGCCATCGCCCAGGTCTATGTGTTCCTGTTTGTAGCCTGGTTCTGGGATATCAAGGCGCCGCCGCTGGGCTATCTCTTCGTGCTGCCGGCGCTGTTCCTGGCGGGGTTGATGCTGTGCGCGCTCGGCATGTTCCTGTCGTCGCTCATCAAGCAGCTCGAGAACTTTTCCGGCGTGATGAACTTCGTGATCTTCCCGATGTATTTCGCCTCGCCGGCGCTCTACCCGCTCTGGCGCGTGCAGCAGTCGAGCCCCATCCTCTACAAGATCTGCCTGTTCAACCCCTTCACCTATGCGGTGGAGCTGATCCGCTTTGCGCTCTATTGCCAGATCGACTGGTTCTCTCTCGCCGTCGTGGTCGGGTGCACCTTGCTGTTCCTGGCCGGCGCCATCATCGCCTACGACCCGTCGCGCGGCCTGATGAACCGTAAACAGGATACGGGAGGAAACGCCTGATGAGACCTTTGCTGCCGATCTGCAGCCTTGCCGGCATTCTGCTGGCATGCGCCCTCGTCCACCCTGCCAATGCCGCCACCACCGAACCCGACTGGCCATGCATGCAGCGCAAGGTGCCCGAACTGTCGCTGGCCCAGATCTGGAACGGGCCGGAACTGCCGGACACGGCCAAGGGCTGGGAAAACGATCCCGACATTGCCAAACGCGTGCGCGAGCTCGCCGCCCGCCGGTTGCCATTGCCCGACGCTGAGCAGCAGATCAAGGACTTCGCCGCCAGCCTGCCGCCGGACAAGCTGGTGCCCGCGATGACCATGCTGGAACAGGGCCTGTTCGACCACATGAACGCCGAACGATCGCGCGTCATGAGCGGCATCACCCGCTATGCACGCAAGCAGATCGAGGTTGCCGCGGATCTGCGCAAGGAGGCCTCGGAACTCGACGACCTGACCGCCAAGCCCGATGCCGACCCCAATCAGGTGACGCAACTGACTGACCGGCTGAATTGGGAGACGCGGGTCTTCGACGAGCGGGTCAAGTCGCTCACCTATGTCTGCGAGGTGCCGACGCTGATCGAGCAGCGGCTATATCAGCTTTCAAAGACCATCGCCGATACCCTCGCACCGAAGAAGTAGCGCCTCATACCATTTCCGGCCGGGGCGCCTGGGCGGGATAGAGCTTGCCGAACAGCGGCAGGTACATCGCGCCCTTGCGCATCAGGAAATCGTGGAAGGTCGACATTGCCGGCGAGATCGCCCGGTCGGCCCGCATCACCGCGAACCATTGCCGGCGGATCGGCATGCCCTGTACGTCCAGTATAACGAGACGCCTCGTTTCCACCTCGAAGGCGACGGTGTGCGCGGAAATGAACGCAATTCCCAGCCCTGCCATCACCGCCTGCTTGATGGTCTCGTTGGAGTCCATCTCCGTGCCAAGGTCGTCCAGCCGGCCGGGAATTTCGCTCAGGAAGATCTCCAGCGAAATGCGCGTGCCCGAACCCGGCTCGCGGATCAGGAAGTTTTCGCGGGCGATGCGTTCCTTGGAAATGTCGCGGGCCTTCGCCAGCGGATGGTCGGGTGCTGCGATGATGACCAGCGGATGGTCTCCGAAGGCCGACGCCCGCACAGGCACGTCGCGCGCCGGACGCCCCATCAGCGCGATGTCGACATCATGGCTCTTCAGGTTGGCGATCGTCTCGGCGCGGTTGCCGACCAGAAGGCTCATCTCGATGTCCGGATATTCCTTCATGAAGGCGGCCATCAGCCGTGGCGCGAAATATTTGGCGGTGGAGACGACGCCCAGCGTCAGGCTGCCGGTGCGCACGCCCTTTATCGCGTCGATCTGATCTTCTAGCAGCCGCAGCCGCTCCTCGATCGCCTGGGCCGCATCGACCAGGGCCAATCCTGCGGCAGTCGGACGCATCCCGTCTGCGGTGCGGTCGAAAAGCGCGATGCCGAGTTCGTCCTCGGCCTGCCTCAGCTGGATCGTTACCGCCGGCGCGGTCAGCCCCAAGGCCTTGGCAGCGTTGACGATTTTGCCCGTGGCGATGATCGCCTGAACTGCTCTGAGCTGCCTGAAAGTGAGGTTCCGCATGCCCGATGCTAAATCTTTTTTATTAGAAAAGTAAAGTTATTAAAATTTACTTAGGTAAGCGCCTTTGTTCTCATCCGTCTCAGGCTTGGTCGATGCTTTGCGACCGCTCGGGAGGACAAGATGACGACGGCAACACTCGATGCGGTTCTGAATTCTTACGTCGGCAGCGGCGGCGACCTGCGTCGCGACGCCATTGCCACGACGATCCGCCAGCTCGCCCAGGCGGCGGTCAAGGTGCGCAATACCATCAACCAGGGCGCGCTCGGCAGGGCCTTCGCAGGCACGCGCGGCACCAATCACGACGGGGACGTGCAGAAGGACCTCGACGTCTTCGCCGACGACATCTTCCTCGACGCCATGCGCCATGCGCCGGTGCATCTCTACGCCTCGGAGGAACTTGACCAGCCGGTCCTGCTCAACACGGATGCCGAGCTTGCCATCGCCATCGATCCTCTCGACGGCTCCTCCAACATCGACACCAACGTGTCGATCGGAACGATTTTCTCGCTCCTCCCTGCAACTGGCGCGCCGGATGAAAATCCGGCCGCCTCCTTTTTGCAGCCGGGAACGAACCTGCTCGGCGCGGGCTTCTTCATCTATGGCCCGCAGCTGGCGCTGGTGCTGTCGCTTGGCAGCGGCACCCATGTCTTCGTCCAGTCGGCGCGACTGGGCACCTTCGTGCAGGCCTATGAAAGCCGCATCGTGCCGCCGCGCGCCCATGAATTCGCGATCAATGCCGCCAATTACCGCCACTGGGACGAGGCCGTGCGGCTCTATGTCGACGATTGCCTGAAGGGCACCGAGGGTCCGCGCGAGCGCGACTTCAACATGCGCTGGATCGCTTCGCTGGTGGCCGACTGCTACCGCATCCTCATGCGCGGCGGCGTTTTCCTCTACCCGGGCGACCAGCGCCGCGGATACGCAAGCGGCCGCCTGCGGCTCGTCTACGAGGCCATCCCGATCGCCTATCTGATCGAGCAGGCCGGCGGCGCGGCGACCGACACGATCGAGCGCATACTGGATATCCATCCGCAGAGCCTGCACCAGCGCACTCCGCTGGTCTTCGGCTCCGCCCGGGAGGTGGCCCGCATCACTCGTTATCACTTGGATCCGAGCAGCATAGGCGAGCGCTCGCCGCTGTTCGGCCACCGCGGCCTGTTCCGCGCCTGACCTGGGGGAGAAAGCGTTTCATGTCGGCCAAGCACCCGATCATTTCCATCACAGGCTCGTCCGGCGCCGGCACCACTTCGGTCAAGCGCGTCTTCGAGCAGATCTTCCGGCGCGAGCACATCGAGGCTGCCTTCATCGAGGGCGATGCCTTCCACCGCTACGACCGCGCGGCAATGAAGCTGAAGGTCGCCGAGGAGGAGGAGAAGGGGAACCCCAACTTCACCCACTTCAATGTCGAGGCCAACGAGCTGGAGATTCTCGAATCCGTCTTCGAGGAATATGGCCGCCGCGGAACGGGGCGCACGCGCACCTATGTCCACGACGAGGAAGAGGCCAAGCTCTACGGCCAGCAGCCGGGCACCTTTACCGAATGGCGCGAATTTCCGCCCAGCGACCTTCTGTTCTACGAAGGGCTGCATGGCTGCGTGGCGACCGAACAGGTCAACCTCGCCCGCCACGCCGACCTCAAGATCGGCGTCGTGCCGGTCATCAATCTCGAATGGATCCAGAAGATCCATCGCGACCGGTCCACGCGCGGCTATTCCACCGAAGCCGTGATGGACGTGATCCTGCGCCGCATGCCCGACTATGTGCGCTACATCACTCCGCAGTTCACCCAGACCGACATCAACTTCCAGCGCGTGCCCATCGTCGACACGTCGAACCCCTTCATCGCCCGCTGGATACCCACCCCGGACGAGTCGATGCTTGTCATCCGCTTCGCACGGCCGCGCGGCATCGACTTCCCCTACCTGCTGTCGATGATCCACGACAGCTTCATGTCGCGGGCAAATTCCATCGTGGTGCCGGGCAACAAGCTCGACCTCGCCATGCAGCTCATCCTTACCCCCCTCATCCTGCAACTCATCGAGCGCAAGAAGCGCGCGTCGTGAGGAGGAAGCCATGAACCTGCAATCGTCTCTCAAGCCGAATCCGGCCGCCGAAACCGTGTCCGAGCGCGACATGGCCAACGCCATCCGCGCACTGGCGATGGATGCCGTGCAGAAGGCCAATTCGGGCCATCCGGGCATGCCCATGGGCATGGCCGACGTGGCGACGGTGTTGTTCCGCCGCTTCATCAAGCTCGACCCGACAAGGCCCGACTGGCCCGACCGCGACCGCTTCGTGCTCTCGGCCGGCCACGGCTCGATGCTGCAATATGCGCTGCACTATCTCATCGGCTATCCCGACATGCCGATCGAGCAGCTGCAGAATTTCCGCCAGCTCGGCAGCCGCACCGCCGGCCACCCCGAATACGGCCATGCGCAGGGCATCGAGACCACCACCGGACCGCTCGGCCAGGGCATTTCGACTGCCGTCGGCATGGCGCTGGCCGAACGCATGCTGGCCGCGCGCCACGGCGCCGATCTGGTCGACCATTACACCTATGTGATCGCCGGAGACGGCTGCCTGCAGGAAGGCATCAGCCACGAGGCGATCGACCTTGCCGGCCATCTGAAGCTCGACCGCTTGATCGTCTTCTGGGACAACAATTCGATTTCGATCGACGGCCCGACCTCGCTGTCGACCTCGATGGACCAGCCGGCGCGCTTCAGGGCTGCCGGCTGGGACGTGCAGGAGATCGACGGCCATGACACGGATGCGATCGCCGCGGCAATCGAGCACGCACGCAATTCCGACCGCCCCTCGCTGATCGCCTGCCGCACCGTCATCGGCAAGGGCGCTCCCAACCTTCAGGGCTCCGAAAAGACCCACGGCGCGCCGCTCGGCGAAGCCGAAGTCGCCGCCGCACGCGAAAACATCGGCTGGTCCTGGCCGCCATTCGAGGTGCCGGATCAAATTGTGGCTGCATGGCGCGAAGTTGCCGGCCGCGGCGAAGCTGCACGCCGCGAGTGGGAAGTGCGGATTGCAGCCTCCGCACGCCGCGATGCTTTCGAGGCGGCAATTGCCGGCGATGTCCCGCCTGCCGTGTTCGAGGCGCTCGACTCCTTCCGCAAGGAGCATGTCGAGAAGGCGACCAAGGTCGCCACCCGGAAGGCTTCCGAAATGGCGCTTTCCGTCATCAACGGCGCCACCGGCCTCACCGTCGGCGGCTCGGCAGACCTCACCCACTCGAACCTGACCATTACCAAGGGCATGAACCGCCTCGTCGCCGGCGACTACTCCGGCAGCTATGTCCACTACGGCATCCGCGAGCACGGCATGGCGGCGGCCATGAACGGCATCGCGCTGCACGGCGGCTTCGTGCCCTATGGCGGCACGTTCCTGTGCTTCACCGACTATGCGCGCGGTGCCATGCGGCTGTCCGCGCTGATGGGCCAGCGGGTCATCTACGTCATGACGCATGACTCCATCGGGCTGGGCGAAGACGGCCCGACACACCAGCCGGTCGAGCATCTGGCCATGCTGCGCGCCACGCCGCATTTCAACGTGTTCCGCCCGGCCGACATCATCGAAACGGCGGAGTGCTGGGAACTGGCGCTGAAGACGAAGGACCGGCCGAGCGTGCTGGTGCTGTCGCGCCAGAACCTGCCGATGCTGCGGCCTGCTCATTCGAGCGAGAACCGCTCCGCCCGCGGCGCCTATGTGCTGCGCGAGACGGAAGGCCCGCGCGCCGCGACGCTGATCGCCACCGGCTCCGAGGTCGAGATCGCGGTGGCCGCCGCCGAGAAGCTGAAGGCCGAGCGCGGCATCGAGGCCGCCGTGGTCTCCATGCCCTGCTGGGAGCTGTTCGAGGCGCAGGACGCGTCCTACCGCAAGTCCGTCCTCGGCACCGCCCCGCGCGTGGCGGTGGAAGCTGCCGCCCGCCTCGGCTGGGACCGCTGGATCGGCGAGAACGGCGCTTTCATCGGCATGTCGGGCTTCGGCGCCAGCGCCCCCGCCGCCGAACTCTACCGCCACTTCAACATCACGCCCGAAGCGGTCGCCGGCGCGGCCCTCGAGCTCATCGACTGAACGGGAGGAGCAATTGGCAGTTCGCGTCGCAATCAACGGCTTTGGCCGCATCGGCCGCAACATCCTGCGCGCCATCATCGAGTCGGGCCGCACCGACGTCGAGGTGGTGGCGATCAACGATCTCGGCCCTGTCGAGACCAACGCGCATCTGCTGCACTACGACAGCGTCCACGGCCGTTTCCCGGGCACGGTCACCGTCAAGGGCGACACGATGGTCATCGACGACTTGCCGCCGATCAGGGTGACTGCGATCCGCAACCCGGCCGAGCTGCCGCATACGGAACTGGACGTCGACATCGCGCTCGAATGCACCGGCATCTTCACCTCGAAGGAAAAAGCCTCGGCGCATCTTAGCGCCGGCGCCCGCCGCGTGCTCGTCTCAGCGCCTGCTGACGGCGCCGACCTGACCGTGGTCTATGGCGTCAACGACGACAAGATCGCCAAGGAACACGTCGTCGTCTCCAACGCGTCCTGCACCACCAACTGCCTGGGACCGGTCGCCAAGGTGCTGCACGAGGCCATCGGCATCGAACGCGGCTTCATGACCACGATCCACTCCTACACCGGCGACCAGCCCACGCTGGACACCATGCACAAGGATCTCTACCGCGCCCGCGCCGCCGCCCTCTCCCAGATCCCGACCTCGACCGGTGCGGCCAAGGCCGTGGGCCTGGTGCTGCCGGAGCTGAAGGGCAAGCTCGACGGCGTCGCCATCCGCGTGCCGACGCCAAATGTCTCCGTGGTCGACTTCAAATTCGTGCCCTCGCGCCCGACCACCGTGGAAGAGGTCAACGAAGCGATGAAGGCAGCCGCCAACGGCAAGCTGAAGAACATCCTAGCCATCGTCGACGAGCCGCTGGTCTCGATCGACCTGAACCACAATCCGGCCTCGTCCTCCTTCGCGCTCGACCAGACCAAGGTCATCGAGGGCAACCTCGTCCGGGTCATGTCCTGGTACGACAACGAGTGGGGCTTTTCCAACCGCATGGCCGACACCGCCGCGGCGATCGGCCGTACGCTCGAACCCCGCAAGCAGCACAGCAGGACGAAGGAGGAAGCCTGACCATGGCCCGCATCACGCTGAGGCAATTGCTCGACCACGCCGCCGAACGCGGGTACGGCGTGCCGGCATTCAACATCAACAACATGGAACAGGGCCTCGCCATCATGGAGGCGGCCAAGGCCTGCGACGCGCCGGTCATCATCCAGGCCTCGCGCGGCGCCCGCTCCTACGCCAATGACATCATGCTGGCCAAGATGATCGACGCTCTGGCCGAGATCTATCCCGACATCCCGGTCTGCATGCACCAGGACCACGGCAACAACGAAGCCACCTGCCTCACCGCCATCCGCCACGGCTTCACCTCAGTGATGATGGACGGCTCGCTGGAGGCCGATGCGAAGACGCCCGCGAGCTATGAATACAACGTCACTATTACCGAGCGCGTATCGCGCATGGCCCATTGGGTCGGCGCCTCCGTCGAGGGCGAGCTCGGCGTGCTCGGCTCGCTGGAGACGGGACAGGGCGAGGCCGAGGACGGCCACGGCGCCGAAGGCGCGTTGTCGCACGACCAGCTTTTGACCGACCCTGACCAGGCGGTCGACTTCGTGACCCGCACCAAGGTCGACGCACTGGCGATCGCCTGCGGCACCTCGCACGGCGCCTACAAGTTCACCCGCAAGCCCGATGGCGACATCCTGGCCATGCGCGTGATCGAGGAGATCCACCGCAAGCTGCCCAACACGCATCTCGTCATGCACGGCTCGTCTTCGGTGCCGCAGGAGCTTCAGGACGTCATCAACAAGCATGGCGGCCAGATGCCCCAGACCTACGGCGTGCCGGTGGAGGAGATCGAACGCGGCATCCGCCATGGCGTTCGCAAGGTCAACATCGACACCGACTGCCGCATGGCCATGACCGGCCAGTTCCGCCGCATCGCCATGGAGCATCCGAGCGAATTCGACCCGCGCAAGTTCCTGAAACCGGCGATGGACGCCATGCGCGACCTGTGCCGCGACCGTCTCGAGCGCTTCGGCACCGCCGGCAACGCCTCGAAGATCAAGGTCATCGCCATGGACGAGATGGCCAAGCGCTACGCCGCCGGCAAGCTCGACCCGCAAATCGCACCCGCCAAGGCCGCCTGAGCGGTCCAACCCAAGCTAAGAAAGGACCAGACCTATGGCCAACAAGACAGAAACCGTCACCGGAGCCGCACGCTACAGATCCGGTGTCATGGAATACAAGAAGATGGGCTATTGGGAGCCCGACTACGAGCCCAAGGACACCGACATCATCGCGGTGTTCCGCATCACCCCGCAGGACGGCGTCGACCCGATCGAGGCTGCCGCGGCGGTGGCCGGCGAGAGCTCGACTGCGACCTGGACCGTGGTCTGGACCGACCGCCTCACCGCCTCTGAGAAGTACCGCGCCAAGGCCTACCAGGTCGACCAGGTTCCCAACGCGCCGGGCCAGTATTTCGCCTACATCGCCTACGATCTCGACCTGTTCGAGCCGGGCTCGATCGCCAATCTCACGGCCTCGATCATCGGCAACGTCTTCGGCTTCAAGCCTCTCAAGGCGCTCAGGCTCGAGGATATGCGCCTGCCGGTCGCCTATGTGAAGACCTTCAACGGCCCGGCCACCGGCATCGTGGTCGAGCGCGAGCGCCTCGACAAGTTCGGCCGGCCCCTGCTGGGCGCGACCGTGAAGCCCAAGCTCGGCCTCTCCGGCCGCAACTACGGCCGCGTGGTCTATGAGGCACTGAAGGGCGGTCTCGACTTCACCAAGGACGACGAGAACATCAACTCGCAGCCCTTCATGCATTGGCGCGACCGCTTCCTGTGGTGCATGGAGGCCGTCAACAAGGCGCAGTCCGAGACAGGCGAGATCAAGGGCACCTATCTGAACGTGACCGCCGCCACCATGGAGGACATGTACGAGCGCGCCAACTTCGCCAAGGAACTCGGCTCCACCATCGTCATGATCGACCTGGTCATTGGCTACACGGCCATCCAGTCCATGTCGAATTGGGCGCGCAAGAACGACATGATCCTGCACCTGCACCGCGCCGGCCACTCGACCTATACGCGCCAGAAGAACCACGGCGTCTCCTTCCGCGTCATCGCCAAGTGGATGCGTTTGGCGGGCGTGGACCACATCCATGCCGGCACGGTGGTCGGCAAGCTGGAAGGCGACCCGGCCACGACCCACGGCTACTACGACGTCTGCCGCGAGGATTTTAATCCGAAGCGGCTGGAAAACGGCATCTTCTTCGACCAGCACTGGGCCTCGCTCAACAAGCTGATGCCGGTGGCCTCGGGCGGCATCCATGCCGGCCAGATGCACCAGCTGCTCACCCTGCTCGGCGAGGACGTGGTGCTGCAGTTCGGCGGCGGCACGATCGGTCACCCCATGGGCATCGCGGCGGGTGCCACCGCCAACCGCGTCGCGCTCGAATGCATGATCCTCGCCCGCAACGAAGGCCGCGACATCATGCGCGAGGGACCGCAGATACTGCAGGACGCCGCCAAGACCTGCCTGCCGCTGAAGCAGGCGCTCGAAACCTGGAAGGACGTGACCTTCAACTACGCCTCGACCGACTCGCCGGACTTCGTGCCGGTGGCGACGGCGGCGGAGTAAGACCGCACCTTACCCTCCCCCGCGTGGGGAGGGCCGACCGCATCATTCGCCGCCTCTCCCCCGCACGGGAGGGCAAAGCGGCGCAACCGACAGGAGCCAATTCCAATGCGCATCACCCAGGGAACTTTCTCATTCCTGCCCGACCTGACAGACGACCAGATCCGGGCGCAGGTGCAGTACTGCATCGACAATGGCTGGGCCGTCAGCCTGGAGTTCACCGACGACCCGCATCCCCGCAACACCTATTGGGACATGTGGGGCCACCCGATGTTCGACAATCCCGACGCCGCGGCCCTGATCATGGAACTGAAGGCGTGCCGCAAGGTCTATGGCGACCGCTACATCCGCGTCGTCGCATTCGATTCCAGCCATGGCTGGGAGTCGGTGAAGCTGTCCTTCATCGTCAACCGCCCGGCCGAGGAGCCCGGCTACCGCCTCGAGCGGCAGGAAGCGCCCGGCCGCGTGGTGCGTTACACGACCAAGCCCTATGCAGCCGACCGCCCGGCCGGCAACAGATACGGGTGAGTTCGATTACCCTCCCTTGGGGGAACGGTCGACCGCATAGCGGGCGGGAACGCACGGGTTGGAACCCCCACCCCACTCCTGAATCTCGCTACGCCCAATTCGCTCAGCGACCCTCCCCGCAAGGGGGAGGGTAAAGAGGCCGCGCCTCCAGGCACGATACCTCACACAGGAGACTCGTATGTCCGCAACAGCAACAGCCGAAACCGAAACCCCCGTCGAGGAAATCCCGACGGCAATCGACCTGCGCGAGGAGTTCGAGAGCTCGGGCGTCAAGGACGTTCTGGCCGAGCTGGACCGCGACCTGATCGGCCTCGCCCCCGTCAAGAAGCGCATCCGCGAGACGGCGGCCCTGCTGCTGGTCGAGCGCGCGCGCCGGCGCATGGGCCTGGCGCACGAAACGCCGACGCTCCACATGAGCTTCACCGGCAATCCCGGTACAGGCAAAACCACCGTCGCATTGCGCATGGCCGACCTGCTCCACCGCCTCGGCTACATCCGCAAGGGCCATCTCGTATCGGTCACCCGCGACGACCTGGTCGGCCAATATATCGGCCACACCGCCCCGAAGACCAAGGAGATCCTGAAAAAGGCGATGGGCGGGGTGCTGTTCATCGACGAGGCCTATTATCTCTATCGCCCGGAAAACGAGCGCGACTACGGCCAAGAGGCGATCGAGATCCTGCTTCAGGTGATGGAAAACCAGCGCGACGACCTGGTCGTGATCCTCGCCGGCTACGCGCCGCGGATGGACCGCTTCTTCGAGAGCAATCCCGGCTTCCGCTCGCGCATTGCGCACCACATCGATTTTCCGGACTATACCGACGACGAACTTCTCGGGATCGCCAAGAAGATGCTCGACCACCAGAACTACAGGCTCGATCAACCCGCTGTCGCGGCGCTCAAAGACTACATTGCCCGTCGGCGCGAGCAGCCGCATTTCGCCAATGCGCGCTCGATCCGCAACGCACTCGACCGGGCGCGTTTGCGGCAAGCCAACCGGCTGTTCGAGACCTCCCAGGGCCCGCTCGACGCCAAGGCCCTGTCGACTATTTCCTCGGATGACATCACCGCAAGTCGGGTCTTCGCAATGAAGACGAAGGGTGAGGAGGCCAGCCAATGACCGCAAAAACCCTGATCGCGCCCTCGGTTCTGTCGGCCGATTTCTCACGCCTCGGCGACGAGGTCGAGGCGGT
>NZ_JBDGLC010000002.1:289008-573330 GCF_057656055.1 Pseudaminobacter sp. Soil_N_29 | reverse complement strand
AGCGCCGCGCCAGCCGCCGCGCCAGACGTTGCCGCGCCAGACGCCACCATTCCAGGCGCCCACGCCATGCCAGCCGCGGCCGCGCCACACGTTGCCGCGCCATCCGGCGCCGCGCCAGACACCGCCGGCGCCATGCCAACTGCTACCTCGGAAGCCGCCCATGCCATGGAAGCCGCCGCCTATGCCGTGGAAGCCGCCGGCGCCATGCATGAAGCCGCCGCCACCGCCGCCATGGCCGCCGCCGCCGCGAGCAAGCTGGAAGTTGCCGTCAGTCGAGACGGAGCCGCCGGCCGATTGACGCCTTATCAGAACGCCACTCTGAAAGCCGGGGTGGCCATAGCTGCAGCTTACGCCAAAGCCGCAGCTAGCCTTCCAGTCATCCTTGATGACCTGAACATCCGGAAGAGTACGAAACGCCTGGCCTGCAGCATCGACCGTGGGTGCGATGTCGCTGATGTTTCCGCCTGCGTCCGCCATAGCCGGCGCGGAAAAGCCGGTCAGCGTGCCAAGGACGAACAGCCCCGAACACGCGAAAGATGTGAGGTAGGGTCTCATTGTCGTCTCCAAAGGAAAAACCGTCCTTGAGGCTCAAGCCTGCGGTGGTGGCCAACAAGATGGGCCCGACCGGACGTCGCGTGAGAACGCATGCTGAACAGAAAGGTTCCAAATGTTCCGCTTTGCTATTTTGCGTTGCATGAGGGCCTTGTTTTCGTCCGAAGAGCAGGCGAACTTCGATTCGAATTCCCGCCCATGAGGGGGCGGAAGTTGGCGCGCGAAAACTTCGATAACGCGAACCATATCTTCAAGGTCGGCACCCGCCGGGCCGGCGATTGTGATTGCCCCAACCCGGCACCGACGCTGCCGGAGCAGAAATCAGAGCCCCATGAGCATCGACATTCCACGTAACGTCATCCTGCCCGTCGAAGTGGTCGACGTGAGACTCGATCCGGCGCCGCATCCGTTCGAAAGCGGAAACGGCGAGGCGATCGAACGCAATTGGCTGGACGAGAAGGCGGCAAATCCCGCGCTGTTCGACGGCACCGTGGTGTTGCTTTCAGAGCTTTCATACGCGCAGGGCAGGCTGAAAGGACGCTGCCATGCAATCCGCTTCGCCACTTTCATGCTGTGGCGACGCCAGCAGGCGGTGCCCAATACCGAGCACGCCTATGCCCATGCAGTGCTGGTGTCGCGGGACAACGCCCTGGTAGCGATTCGCATGGGCCGGCACACGGTGAATGCCGGCAGCGTCTATTTCGCGGCCGGTTCCTTCGAGCCCTGTGACTTCCGGGAAGGGGTTGCCGACGTTGACTTCAACATGATCCGAGAGGTGAGGGAGGAAACCGGGCTGGACATTGCGGGCTTGCGCCGTGGGCGGCGCTATCATGTCTTTTCCACTCCAGCCGGCACCGCGATCTTCCGTCGCTATCACCTCGACGCCGATGCCGACGAGATTGCAGCACAAATTCGCGAGTTCGTGGCCGGCGACCCCGACCCCGAGATCGAGGGACCGGTGATCATCCGCAACCCGAACGACCGGCCGCAGGGGCTGAAGCCGCATATGTTCCCGATTCTCGACTGGCATTTTTCCGGCGCCGAATAGGCCTCTGTCAGCGGCTGCGGTCTCGGCTCTTGCCGTGGCACATCCGATTGACAATCTTGCCAATTGCGAGGTCATCATTGGGCGGCCGCGAGCGTCTCGCAGGTCCGGGGGCAACCGCAGCGGCGGCAAGGAAAGGGTGCCATGCAGGGCAGGAAATACCTCGTCTATGACGTATTCACGCAAGAGCGCCTGGCCGGAAATCCGCTGGCGGTGGTGCTCGATTCGCAGGGGCTGGACACGGCGGCGATGCAGCGAATCGCGCGCGAATTCAATCTTTCCGAGACGGTCTTCGTGGCCCCGCCGCAAAACCCGAAGCACAAGGCGCGGCTGCGCATCTTCGCTCCCGACCATGAGATGCCATTCGCCGGCCATCCAACCGTGGGCACGGCAATCGCCCTGGCCGAACTGCAGCCCGAAGACGGCACTGACCGCATCTTCGTGCTGGAAGAGAATATCGGCCCGGTGCGCTGCGCCATTTCAAGAACGGACGCCGGCGTTTTCGCGGAATTCGACCTGCCGGAATTGCCGCGCGCGGCAGAACTTGCCGTCGAGCCCGAGGTGGTGGGTGCCGCTCTTGGGCTCGGACCGCACGAGATCGGGTTCGAGAATCACCGGGTCGGGCACTGGTCGGCGGGCGTTCCCTATCTGACGGTGCCGGTGTCGGGCCTCGAGGCGATCGGCAGGGCCAGGCTCGACAATCCGGCCTGGGCGGAGTTTTCACCCCAGCTCACCGGCGGCAAGGCGGCCAACGCCTATCTCTACACGCGCGACACCGTGCATCACGACAGCTCCTTCCATGCCCGCATGTTTGTGGCAGGCGAGCTTTCCTATGAGGACCCCGCGACGGGATCTGCGGCAGCGGCATTGACCGGGGCGATCTGGCGATTCGACGAATTGGCCGAGGGGCCGACCCGAATCTGGATCGAACAGGGCATGGAAATGGGGCGCCCGTCGCGGATTCGGCTGGAAATCGACGTCGACGGTGGAAAAATGATCACCGCGCGGATCGGCGGCCATGCCGTGAAAGTGGCGGAAGGCCTGCTTTTTTCGTGAGCCGCCGGGAAAGGATTTGAATCTTTTGCGACAATCGCGAAATTGAGGGCTGGACAGCGCCAAAACCTATGGCTATATCGCGCCCATCACCGGCGGCGACCGGTGCGGTGGGTGTGTAGCTCAGTTGGTAGAGCAGCTGACTCTTAATCAGCGGGTCCACAGTTCGATCCTGTGCACACCCACCAAATAACTTCCTGAAATTGTTTATCTTCGCTGATCACGGCATCGCGCGGTTTGCGTTCCATTCCCATTCCAATTCAGGCTGCCGGACTCGGGGCAGCCCTGTTGCCGCTCAAACCGTGTGGAACCCCGGTCCTGCGTCCTATGGGCGTGACGCGATGAGAGACGTAACCGGAAGTCGCTCTGTCGGTATCCCAAGAACCTCAGTCGCCCAAACGCGCATTTCTGGAGAAGCATCACCGGATTTGAGTATCGACACGGCCAGCTTGGTCGTATCGGCGTTTGGCTTGGTATTGGCGATCACATAGGAGAAATATCCTGCCGCGGTCGCGCCACCTATCGAAGCGAGAGGCAAGGCGACTACCAGTAACGTCCACGTCAATGAGCGCCAGCGGTGAAATCTTCTGGAACTATCAAGTGGAGCAGGATCGAAAGCGTCTATCATTCCACCCTCCATGATCAGGCTTGCAGAAAAATACTTCGTGAATAAGGGCGTGTATCTATTAAGAATAAGCTAAAGTCTTATCTATTGGCGGTGAGAGAGATCTTCTTTGCCAGACCGCTATAGACTTGATGCCCGCCACGCTCTCATGATTATCGCTGCCGCTCGCATCTGGACGGCTAAAGCACTCACAGAACTGTTTTCTCCATGTCAGGGACCCCAGCCCGCGTTCAAAAAGGCCTCATCGAGGCGGCGGGTTCTTTTCTTGCGGCACTTGGCAAGCGATTCGTGACGCGCTAGAACGAATCCCAATGGGTCCACAGTTCGATCCTGTGCGTGCCAATCAAATAAATCGCTGATTTTATTTGTCTTTCTACGCTTTGCGCGGATTGGGTGCGGCGATCCTCTGGCAATTGGTTCAGGCACGGCGGCAGGCTTTGCCCGGTGGCCAAGATCTGTTGAGGGCCGAGAGCGGAGCAAGGCAGGTTGAACATGTTCGATGTAGTTGTGATCGGTGCAGGCGCCGCCGGCATGATGTGCGCGATCGAAGCGGGCAAGCGCGGCCGCTCGGTGCTGGTCATCGACCATGCCGCGGCGCCCGGCGAAAAGATCCGCATCTCCGGCGGCGGGCGCTGCAACTTCACCAATATTCACGCCAGCCCGAAGAATTTTCTCTCGCAGAACCCGCATTTCTGCATCTCCGCGCTCAGCCGCTACACGCAGCGCGACTTCATCGCGCTCGTCGAGCGCCACGGCATCGCCTATCATGAAAAGACACTCGGCCAGCTTTTCTGCGACGGCTCGGCCACGCAGGTCATCGCCATGCTGGTGGCAGAGATGAAGCGCCACGGCGCCGAATTGCGGCTGGCCACTGCCGTCGAGCGAATCGAGCGGACTGGTGACGGATTTTCTCTCTCGCTCTCGGGCGGCAATGTGCGCTGCTCGTCACTGGTGGTGGCCTGCGGCGGCAAGTCGATCCCCAAGATGGGCGCGACCGGCTTCGGCTATGACGTTGCCGCTCAGTTCGGCTTGCGGGTGGTGGAGACGCGGCCGGCGCTGGTTCCGCTGACATTCGACCAGAACACGCTGGCGCGGCTGAAGCCGCTGGCGGGCGTGGCGGTGGAGGCAGCGGCGATTTCCTGCGGCAAGGCTCGCTTCGAGGAGGCGATGCTGTTCACTCATCGCGGCATCAGCGGGCCGTCGATCCTGCAGATCTCCTCCTATTGGCGCGAGGGCGAGGAGATCGGCATTTCCATGCTGCCGGGTACCGACATGTTCGAGGCGCTGCGCCAGGCCCGCGCCGCCAATGGTCGCCAGGCTCTGCAGACGGCGCTCGGCGCGCATCTTCCCAAGGCGCTGGCACAGTCGATCGCCGAGGAGGCGCGTATGCCGGGCAATATCGCCGATCTTTCCGACAAGCAGCTTCGCCGCGTCGCCGAGATGGTCAATGGCTGGCGAATCAAGCCGGCCGGCTCGGAAGGCTACCGCACGGCCGAGGTGACGCTGGGTGGCGTCGACACGCGCGACCTGGATTCGAAGACCATGGCGGCCAGGGCCGTGCCGGGCCTTTATTTCATCGGCGAGGTGGTGGACGTGACCGGCTGGCTCGGCGGCTACAACTTCCAATGGGCCTGGTCTTCGGGCTGGTGCGCGGGGCAGGCGGCTTGAGCGGCCGGGCGAAGGCAAAGGGCCGGCGCGTCAACCGCGTCTTAAAATCTTCGCGCCATGGTGCGCGCATGGTTGGATTTGCACTTCCCAAACTGAGATGGCTGGTGCTGGGCGCCGTCGGCGCGGGCGTCTGGGCAATGACCCAGGAGCCGCCCACGCCGCGCAAGACGCAGATGCCCTCGCGCCCGGCGGCGACGGTGCAACGCAAGGCCGAACCCCCGGTTGCGCCGCAGCGGCAAGCCGCTGCGCCGAGCGCGCCGAAGCAGGTTGACGCCGCGCCGGCAACTTCGGCAAAGGAGGTCGTGGCGCTGGCCGCGCGTCCGTCACAGATGGTCACCAACTCGGTGGCAAAGCCGCAGCACCCGCTGCCGCAGCGCGCGCCTGACAACACGCTCTACACGACCACGCGGGTGAATATGCGCGGCACCGCAAATGCCAGCGCGCCGTTGGTTGCGACGCTTGGCGTCGGCGAGGCGGTAAAGCCGATCGTGCGGGACGGCAAATGGCAACTCGTGTCGGCGCGTGGCCACAAGGGCTGGATACTCGCCGAATATCTGCGCGCCGCAAGCCCCGAGGCGCCGCGCCCAGCGACAGCGGTGCCGGGCAGGGCAGGACCGACCGCTGCGGTGGCCCGTACCGAACCGCCTGCCAGCAGGCCGCAGCCCTATACGCCGCCGCGTCCACAGACCACCGGACTGATTTCATCTGCCAAGGCGCTGTTCGGAGGCAAGCGTCCCCTGCGCGCGCCGCAGCCAGGCGACTGCCAATGCCCATACGACCTGATGATCGACGGCTCGCAGTGTGGCGAGCGCAGCGCCTATATCCGCCGCAGCCGCCGAAACGTGCAGTGCTACATGTGAGCGCGGACGCGACGGCAACGCCTATCGACGCGCGAGCAGGCCGATCAGCAGGCCTAGAACTGCAAGCCCCACCACCGTTGTGGCGACCGGGTTCTCGCGTGCGGCCTGCCGCACCTCTCGGGTGCGCTGGGCGATGTGAGGCATGGCGTCCTGCATCCGCGACATGACCTCGTCGTAGATTTCGGATGCGCTGTGGTGCGTATCCTCGAGTGCGGCGGCTCCGCGCTTCGACAGGCTCTTCTTCAGCGACAATACCTCGCGGCGCAGTGCCGAGATCTGATCTTCCAGATCGTCGGTCAGGTCGTTGCGAAGCCTGGAAAACGAGTCGTCGCGAAGCCGGGAAAATGTGGAAGCCATTCGGGAAATCCTCGTTAGCGTGATGGAGCCAGAACGACCGCTGCCGCCTTTGGTTCCACCCGCAGGAACGGGGCCTGCCGCCTCCGAGCTATTTCTCGGAAACGCCGGCCTCGACGAAGCTCGCCATGCCGGTGTGGCATTCCAGCGCCGAGCGCACGACGTTGATCGCTAGGCACGCGCCCGAACCTTCGCCGAGCCGCATGCCGAGATCGAACAGCGGCTTCAGCTCCAGCGCTTCCAGCAGCGCCCGGTGCCCGGCCTCGGCGGAAACATGGGCGGCAAGCACGTGGCCGAGCCCGGCGTCGTGCAGCCTGGCCAGCGGCGCGACCGCGGCGGTGCAGACAAAGCCGTCGAGCAGCACCGGCACGCCATGCCGGCGCGCGGCCAGCGTCGCGCCGAAGATGGCCGCAAGCTCGCGCCCGCCAAGGGCTGCTGCGACCTTGAGCGGGTCGGAAAGCGCATCTGCGTGCAGCGCAAGGCCCTTGTCGATGGCCGTCACCTTGCGCTTCAGGCCCGCATCGTCCACGCCCGTGCCGCGACCGGTCCACTTTTCCGCGCCGCCGCCGAAGAGGGCTGCCGCAATCGCCGCTGCCGGCGTCGTGTTGCCGATGCCCATTTCGCCAAAGCAGATCAGGTCCGTGTCCTTGCTGACCGCCTCATAGCCGGCCGAGACGGCGGCGAGGAATTCTTGTTCGCCCATCGCGGGTTCCTGCGTGAAGTCGCCGGTCTGGCGTTCGATCTCGAGCGGAATCACCGCAAGTTCTGCGCCGGCCACGCGGGCGAGCTGGTTGATCGCGGCGCCCCCGCCGGCGAAATTCGCCACCATCTGCACCGTGACTTCCGATGGATATGCCGAGACGCCTTGCGCGGTCACGCCATGCGAGCCGGCAAAGACGATCACTTTCACCTTGTCCAGCTTCGGCATGTCGCGGCCCTGCCAGCGGGCCAGCCAGGCGGCGATGGTTTCGAGCCGTCCGAGGCTGCCCTGCGGCTTGGTCAGCGTGTCCTGACGGCGAGCAACCGCCTCGGCGGCCGAATCGCTGCCCATGGGCAGGCTTTCGCAGGCGGCGCGCAGGTCTTCGAACGAGGTGAAGGTCATCGTGGGGAACTCCGATAGGTCAAATCAGGATTGCGCTTGCCGCAAGCAGGACGAGGATTTCCGCGCCCTGCTGCAGCGCGCCGACGGTGTCGCCGGTGTGGCCGCCGATCTGGCTAAGGCACAACCAACGTAGGACTAGAAACCAGAGGGCGAGCAGGGCGGCGACGGCTATGGCGCCGGGCAGGCCGAGGAACAACAGTGCTAGCGCACCAAGCACCGCACTGGCGATGGCGACTTCGGCGGAAGGCGCGCCGGCGTCGGCCGCGAGGCCTTGCGTGCGGGCGGAGGGCAGCAAATCCATGAAGCCGGGGATCAGTGCGCGAGAGGCGCCATGGGCAGCGATGAGCGCGCTGAAGACGTGCGGCACGCTGGCAAGTTCGGAAAGCGCGGTCCAGCGCAGCAGGATGGAAAGCGCCAGTGTGGCCACGCCATAGGTGCCGACGCGACTGTCGCGCATGATTTCCAGCTTGCGCTCGCGTGTCCGGCCTCCGCCAAAACCGTCTGCGGTGTCGCCAAGGCCGTCCTCGTGCAGGCAGAAAGTGACGAGCATGGTGGCGGTCAGCGCGAGCGCGGCGGCCGGGCCCGATGCGAGGCCGAGCCATGTTGCCAAGGCAAAGACGATGCCGCCGATCAGAGCCACCACGACGCCGACGAGCGGCGCCGCCCAGAGCGCGGAAGACAGGCTGCGGCCTGAAAAGTCGAGATGCGGAAGCGGCAGGCGAGTCAGGAAGACGAGCGCGAGCGCAAAATCCTTGGCTGCCTTCTCCAAAAACCCGCCGCCCATCGCTCAGCCCCTCGCAATGGCGTGGAAAAAGGTGCCGCTGACATGGCCGCGCCGGCCGCCGGCAGCGCCCAGCGGGTTACCCTGACCGTCGGCCAGTTCGGCGAGCTTGTCGTCCGCGCCGGGCGAAATCACCTGCGCGTAATGGAACTCATGCCCGCGCACGAGCCTACCTTTTTGTCCAAGCGGACAGTCGGCCAGCAGCGTCGCCTGCCGATAGCCGAGGTTCATCTTGCGCTTGGCGAAGCTTGTGGAATGGCCGAGCAGGCCGAGCATTTCGTGCGTGGTGCCGTCGGCGTCCTCCAGCGTCTCGCCCAGCGTCATGAAGCCGCCGCACTCGCCATGGACCGGCCGCATCTCGGCAAAGCGGCGCATGCCCGCGCGGAAATTCTGCGCGGCGGCGAGCTTGCCGGCATGGAGTTCCGGATAGCCGCCGGGCAGCCAGCAGACGTCGCAATCCTCGCGCGGGGCCTCGTCGGCCAGCGGCGAAAACGGCACGATCTCGGCGCCGGCCTTGCGCCAATGCGCGGCGACATGCGGATAGACGAAGGTGAAGGCGGCGTCCTGCGCCAGCGCGATGCGCTGGCCGGGCGGTGGGAGAGCATCGGAAAAATCCGCGCCCTGCGGCTGAAGCGGCGTCATCAACGCCATGATCGCCTCGAGGTCGAGCGAACGCTCGGCCATGTCGGCGAGTCGGTCGAGATGCGTCATCAGGTCGGCATGCTCGCCGGCCTGCACGAGGCCGAGATGGCGTTCCGGCAGGGCCAGCGCGGTGTCGCGCATGACGGAGCCGACGACCGGCAGGCCGAGCGCCTCGATGGCATCACCCGCAAGCCGCCTGTGACGCTCGCTGCCCAGCCGGTTCAGCACCACCCCGGCGATGCGCACTTGCGGATCGTAGGTGGCAAAACCCTTGGCGATGGCCGCGGCCGTCTGCGACTGGCCCGAAACGTCGAGCACCAGAAGGACTGGCAGGCCGTAGAGGCGCGCGAGGTCAGCCGCCGAGCCCGAACGGCCCGGCGCGCTCGGAATGCCGTCGAACAGGCCCATCGCGCTTTCCAGCACGATCATGTCGGCCTGCGAAGCTGCTTGCGCCGCCAGCGCATTGAGCAGCGCAGGCGACATCGCCCAGCTGTCGAGATTGACGCCCGGCCGGCCAGTGGCCGCATGGTGGAAGCCGGGATCGATATAGTCGGGGCCGGATTTTGCGCCGCCGACGCTTAAGCCGCGCCGCGCCAGCGCCCGCAATATGCCGATGGTGACGCTGGTCTTGCCCGAGCCCGAGCGGGGTGCGCCGACGATCAGCCCGCGTGCGCTCATGCTTCCCCCAGCAGTTCGGCACGCATAGCGACGATCCCGCCAACGACGATCAGCGCCGGCGACACCACATTTTCGCGCGCGGCAGTTTCGACCAGCGCGCCTAGTGTTGCGGTGACGGTACGCTCCTGCGGCAGCGAGGCGTTCTCCACCAGTGCCGCCGGCGTATCAGCCGGCAGTCCGCCCGCCAGAAGCTCGGCAACCGTCTCTTCCATATGCGTCAGGCCCATATAGATCACGATCGGTTGGCCGGTGCGGGCAAGGGCTGCCCAATCCGGCCTGTCGTCGGAGACGGCGGCAAAGCCGGTAGCCAGGATGATCGCGCCGTTGACGCCTCGAACCGTGGCCGGAATGCCCGCCGAGGTCAGGCCGCCGAAGGCCGAGGTGACGCCGGAAAGCACCCGCCAGGGAATGTTTTCGCGGGTCAGCACCAGCGCTTCCTCCGCGCCGCGGCCGAAGACGAAGGGGTGGCCGCCCTTCAGTCGAACCACCTTGCGGCCGTCGCGCGCCAGCTTCACCAGCAGCGCGTTGATGTCGTCCTGCGGGATCGACAGCCTGCCGCCTCGCTTGCCGACGAAGAATTTTTCCGCCTGCTCGGCAACGGCGACGATTTCGGGCGACACCAGCGCGTCGTGCACCAGCGCGTCGGCCTGGGCGAGCGCGGACAAGACATCGAGCGTCAGCAGACCCGGATCGCCGGGGCCGGCGCCGGCCAGCCAGACATGGCCGGGTTCGAGCACCTGCGGCTCATGCTTTAAACGGGCGATAGCTTTTTCGAGACTCATGAATGCCGCTTTCGACGATGACGCGGAGCGTCGCCAAGCCTATAGATTGCGCCATGACTGCCGAACAGACCGCCTCCGAAGAAGCTCCCCTGCGTCGTGGCTGGACCACCGGCGCTTGCGCCACCGCCGCCACCAAGGCGGCGTGTGCTGCGCTTTTGTCCGGCGATTTCCCCGATCCGGTGGAGATCACGCTGCCCGGCGGCAATGTGGTCGGTTTCGCGCTTGCAATCTCGGAATTGGGCGAGGGGCAGGCGATGGCCGGTGTGGTCAAGGATGCCGGCGACGATCCGGACGTGACGCATGGCGCGCTGGTGAAAAGCACGGTCCGCCGGGGCGCACCGGGCAGCGGCATTGTCTTCCGCGCGGGCCCGGGCGTCGGCACGGTGACGCGGCCGGGCCTGCCGATCCCGCCGGGTGAGCCGGCGATCAACCCCGTGCCGCGCAAGATGATCGCGCAGGCGGTGCATCAGGTTGCCGGCGAAAATGCCGATTTCGAGGTCGAGATTTCCGTCGTCGGCGGCGAGGAGATGGCGCAGCGCACGCTCAACCCGCGCCTCGGCATTCTTGGCGGCATCTCGATCCTGGGCACGACCGGCGTGGTTATTCCCTATTCGTGCTCGGCCTGGATCCACTCCATCCATCGCGGCGTCGACGTCGCGCGCGCCATGGGGTTTACCCATGTCGCCGGCTCCACCGGCAACGCGTCCGAGATGGCGGTGCAAAAATTCCACGGCATGCATGAGGTTCAGCTCATCGACATGGGCGACTTCGTCGGCGGCATGCTGAAATACATCCGCGCGCATCCCGTGCCGCGCGTCACCATCGCAGGCGGCGTCGCTAAGATGACCAAGCTGGCGCAGGGCATGCTGGACGTGCATTCGAGCCGGGGCAGGGCCGATCTCGAAGGACTGGCTGAGGTGGCGCTGGAGGCCGGCGCGAGCGATGACCTTGCCGCGCGCATCCGTGGCGCCAACACCGTGGCGGAAGCCTTTGCGCTTGCCGTTGCCGAAGGCGTGCCGATCGGCGACGCGATTGCCGCCGGCGCATGGCGCACCGCCGCGCCCGCGCTCAAGGGCACGGACATCGAGCTCGAGATCCTGGTCTTCAACCGCGAAGGCGAGTTGAGAGGGCATGCGCCCTTCGCACCGGCTCATAGCGTGTCGCGCCCCCTGAACCGGCGCTGATAGTCGGGATCGTAGAGCGAGCTTTCGCGAAAATCCTGCGATGCCAGCGACGGCCCGACGAAGATCAGCGCCGTGCGCTCGATCGGGTCGTCGGCCAGCTTCGCCGCGATCGTGCCGAGCGTGCCGCGCAGCACGCGCTCGTCCGGCCATGAGGCGTGGAAGACGATCGCAACCGGGCAATCCGCGCCATAGAGCGGCGTCAGTTCCTCCACCACGCGGTCGATGGCGTGGATGGCGAGATGGATGGCAAGCGTGGCGCCAGTTGCGCCGAAGGCGGCCAGGTTTTCCTTTTCCGGCATGGGCGAGGCCCGACCCGAAACGCGCGTCAGCACTAGCGACTGCGCCACAGCCGGAATGGTCAGCTCGCGCCCCAGCGCCGAGGCGGCCGCCGCGAAGGAAGGGACGCCGGGCGTCATCGTATAGGGAATGCCGTGGCGCTCGAGGCGGCGGATCTGCTCGGCCACAGCACTCCACACCGAAAGGTCGCCCGAATGCAGGCGCGCGACGTCCTTGCCCTCGTCATGCGCTGCCAGGTATTCGGCCTCGATCTCGTCGAGCGACATGGGCGCGGTGTCGACCAGTTTTGTTCCTGGCGCGCAATAGCCGAGCAAATCAGGCGCGACGATCGAACCGGCATAGAGGCAGACCGGGCAGCTTGCGAGCAGGTCGCGGCCGCGAACGGTGATGAGGTCTGCGGCACCCGGGCCGGCGCCGATGAAATGAACCGTCACGCTTTGTCTCCGCTGATGGCTATGGCGCAGGTGACCGCATCGAACGCGATGCGGGGGCCGAGCAGGCGCGAATCCGGGCCCGCCGCCGCAAGTGCCGCCGCTTCGGAAAGCGAAGGCGCGCCGGTCCTTTCCAGCGACAGCGCCGAATGGCTCTTTGTCCGCTTGCCGGCCTCGGCCAGTTCAGCGTCGCCGATGATGATGACCGCGCGGCGCAGCTGCCGCCCGGCCTGAAAAATCGCCCCTTCGTGCTGCTTCAGCTTGCCGGTCGCCAGCGCGTCGAGATGCGCGAGGTCGAGGTCGTGCGCGCCGAGTGCTGCGTTGATCGCGCCCAGCACCTGCTCCTTGCTGACGCCCTTGCGGCTGCCGATGCCCGCCACGATCATGGTTTTGCCCACGACCATTGCGTCACCGGCATGGCCGGTCGCCAGCCCTGCATGGTGCCGACCGGAACCGCACGCGAGACCGAAAGGCGGATCAACTCGCCGCCGAGGCGTGCTTGCAGCGAAAGCAGCAGCGCCTCCATTTCGAGCGTCACCGCATTGGCCACAAGCCGTCCGCCGGAGGGCAGGGCGCCGATCGCCGCGTCCATGACGCCGGGCTCCGAGCCGCCGCCGCCGACGAAGATGGCGGCCGGGGTCGGCAGGCCGGCGAGCGCTTCAGGCGCGCGGCCTTCGATCACCGTCAGGTCGGGCACGCCGCAGGCGCCGGCATTGCGGGCAATCCGGGCGGCGCGTTCGGAATTGGCCTCGATTGCGATGGCGCGCATGGACGGATCGCGCAGTATCCATTCGATGGAGATGGAGCCCGAGCCCCCGCCAATGTCCCACAACAGTTCGCCCCGGCGCGGCGCGAGCGACGACAGCGTGACGGCGCGGATTTCGCGTTTTGTCAGCTGGCCGTCATTCTCGAACAGATCGTCCGGCATGCCGGTCGCCAGCGGCAGGATGCGCGCCTGCGAATTCGATTCAACCTCGACCGCCAGAACGTTGAGCGGATTGATGTTTTCGAGATCGAAAGCGTCGGCGCTCGTCGTCGTCAGGCGTTCGGACTGTCCGCCCAGCGCCTCCAGCACTGTCAGCCGCGAGGGGCCGAAGCCGAGTTCGGTAAGAAGCTTCGCCACCGTCGCCGGGCCGTCGCCATCCGAGGTCAGTGCCAATATGCGCGCCTTCGGGTGCAGAAGCGGGCGGATGAGGTCGATGGGCTTGCCGTGCAGCGACACCGTCCTGGTGTCCGGCAGCGCCCAGCCCAGGCGAGAGGCGGCGAGGCTGAAGGCGGAAGGCGCGGGCAGCACGCGCATTTCGGCCACCGGCACGTGCCGGGCCAGCGTGGTGCCGACGCCGTGACAAAACGGATCGCCCGAGGCGAGCACGCAGACGGGTCTACCGGACAGCGCCAGCACGGCACGCATGCCGGCGTCGAACGGCGTCGGCCATGGCTCGGCCGTACCCGTCACCAGCTCGTCCACCAGCGCCAGATGCCGCTTGCCGCCGAATACGACTTGCGCCGTCGCAATGCAGCGCTTGGCCTCGTCGCCAAGACCCTCTACACCATCTTCGCCGATGCCGACGATGGTCAGCCAGCGGGCAGCGGCGGAGTTTTCTCGATCAGCAGGCATGATGACCCACCGCGTTCTGATACTTGGCGGCACCACCGAAGCCCGGCAGCTTGCCGGCAGGCTGGCCGCCCGCGCCGATCTTTCCCTCACACTGTCGCTCGCCGGCCGCACGGTCGATCCCGTGGCGCAACCCGTGCCAGTGCGCAGCGGCGGCTTTGGCGGAGCCGAAGGGCTGACGCGATATCTGAGCGACGAGCGCGTCGAACTGCTGATCGACGCCACGCATCCTTACGCGGCCAATATTTCGCGCAACGCGGCTGAAGCTGCCACGCTTGCCGGCGTGCCGATCCTGGCGCTGCGCCGTCCGGGTTGGGAGGCGGTCGAGGGCGACCGCTGGAGGCTGGTCGAAAATGCCGAAGAAGCGGTCGCCGCGCTCGGCCAGATGGCGCGTCGCGTTTTCCTGGCGCTCGGCCGGCAGGAGATCGCCGCCTTTGAGGGCGCGCCGCAGCATGCCTATGTCATCCGCAGCGTCGATCCCGTCGAGCCGCCGCTCGCCGTGCCGAACGCGACTTACATCCTCGCGCGCGGCCCCTTCGCCGAGGCCGACGAGCGCGAGTTGCTGGCCAGCCACCGCATCGACGCCATCGTCGCCAAGAACAGCGGCGGAGCCGCCACCTATGGCAAGATCGCGGCCGCGCGCGAACTCGGCATCGAGGTCATCCTGTTCCGCAGGCCGGACCTGCCGCAGGTGCCTCATGCGCAAAGCGTCGCGGAGCTGGCCGGCATGGTCGATCATTGGCTGGCACCTGCCGAAAAGCGCGGCGTGTAGACCAGCGGGCGTTTTTCGCCGCGCTCGATGATGCGGGTTTCGGGCGAGCCGATCATCACGCAGGTCGCCATGTCGGCCTGCTCGGCGTGGGCTTCCGCCAGCGGCGTGATCTCGATGCGCTCGTCGGGCCGGCCGGCGGCGCGGCCGAAGATGACGGGCGTCGTGCCGGGCAGGATGGTCCGCAACTTGTCCAGCGCTTCGCCAAGCTGCCAGGGCCGCGCCTTGCTGATCGGATTGTAGAGCGCGATGACAAAACCCGCGCCCGCTGCCGCCTCCAGCCGCCGCAGGATCAGGTCCCACGGTTTCAGATTATCCGAAAGCGAGATGGCGCAGAAATCGTGACCGAGCGGCGCGCCGATGCGGGCCGCGACCGCCAGCATGGCGGTGACGCCGGGAACGATGGTCAGCTCGATGTCGCGCCATTCGGCGGGGCCTGCCTCGATGGCCTCGCACACAGCCGCCGCCATGGCGAAGACGCCTGGATCGCCGCCCGAAACCACCGCGACGCTGGCACCGCTTGCGGCCCGCTCAAGCGCTGCGTTGGCGCGCGAAATCTCCTCGCGGTTGTCGGAGGCGATGCGGGTCTGATCGGACCGCAGGTTCAGCCGGTCGACATAGGGGGCGTAGCCGTAGAAGAACTGCGCCTCGGCCGCCGCAGCACTTGCCTCCGGCGTGATCTGGCCGGGATTGCCGGGGCCGAGGCCGATGACGAAAAGACGTCCGCTCATGGCCGTCCCTCCCAGCCGGGCACCAGCACGATGGCGAAATAGGGCGCGGTGTCGTCGGCCTTCTCGGCCAGCGGCATGGAAGCAGTGTTGGCCATGGTGCCGCGCTCGACATACATCGCCCGCTCCAGCTTGCCGGTGGTGGCGAGCGCGCGGCGGATTTTCGGCAGGTTGCGACCCACTTTCATGATGACGGCGGCATCCGTGTCGGCCAGCCGCCGCGAAAGCTCGAACTCGCTCATCGTGCCGGGCAGCACGCTCAGCACGTCGTCGCCCTGCACGATCGGCAGGCCGGTCTGCGACCAGCAGCCGGACATGGCAGTCACGCCCGGGATAACCTCGGTTCGGTAGTGCTGCGACAGCCGCACATGCAGGTGCATGTAGGAGCCATAGAACAGCGGGTCGCCCTCGCTCAGCACGGCGACCGTGCGGCCCGCATCGAGATGCTCGGCCACGGCGCGCGCCGACTCCTCGTAGAAGCCGGTGATGGCGGCCTTGTAGTCGGCATGGTCCTTGTCGATCTCGGTTGTCACCGGATAGAGCAGCGGCAGTTCGACGATGCCGGGCTTCAGATGCGCCGAGATGATGGCTCGGGCATTGCCGTTGTTGCCGCGCTTGGCGAAATGCGCCAGCACGTCGGCCTCGCCCAGCGCGCGAACGGCCTTCAGGGTCAGAAGCTCGGGGTCGCCGGGGCCGGTGCCGACGCCGATGAGGCGGCCTTTGGGTTCAGCGCTCACAGTCCGGGCCTCGCCAGCGCGTTGAGGGCGGCGGCCGTCATGGCGCTGCCGCCGAGGCGTCCGCGCACGATGGCATAGGGCACGCCATAGGAATTTTCCGCCAGCGCATCCTTGGATTCGGCAGCACCCACAAATCCCACCGGCATGCCGATGATGGCCGCAGGCTTCGGCGCGCCGTCGCGCAGCAGTTCGAGCAGGTAGAAGAGGGCGGTCGGCGCATTGCCGATGGCCACCACCGAGCCCGCCATGCGGTCGAGCCAGAGTTTTATCGCGGCAGCGGAGCGGGTGTTGCCGATCTCCTGCGCCAGCGCGGGCGTGCGCTCGTCGCGCAGGGTGCAGATCACCTCGTTGTCGGCGGGCAGCCGGGCGCGGGTCACGCCGCGCGACACCATCTCGGCATCGCAGAAGATCGGCGCGCCAGCCTTCAAAGCGGCACTCGCGGCTTCCACGAAGCCCGGCCCGAACTCGAACTTTTCCGCTGCCTCGACAAGGCCGCAGGCATGGATCATGCGCACGGCAACATCGGCCTCGGCCTCGGAAAAGCGCGACAGGTCGGCCTCGGCGCGAATGATCGCGAAGGAGCGTTCGTAGATCGCGTTGCCGTCGTGAATATAATCGTATCCCGCCATCTTCATCCCTGCTGAAAAGCCGCTGCGAGCCGGCTTTCGCCGAGCCGCGCGATGCACTGTGCCGTTGTCTCTCCGGGTCGGCGCTCCTGCTTCAGAAGCGCTGCGACCCGGCCGAAACCGTTGGCGAGTTCATAGCCCGGCGTGTACGCGGCCGGAAGTGCCTTCGCCGTCCCGTCAACGACAAGTCCGGCTCCTTTTTCGTCGCCCACCAGAGTGAGTGCGGCGCGTGCCGGATGCGCGCAGCCCTTGGCGCAGCCGGAAATGTGTAGCGTGACGGACGGATCGAGTGCCGAGCCGCTTTCGCGGGCGATTTCTTCAGCCAATTCGCGCGCGGCAACGCGGCCCGATGCGCAGGCCGGCGCGCCGGGGCAGGCCGCTATCATGCGGCGCGGGTCGAGCGGGTCGGTGACGAAGCCGAGCTGAGTGGCTTCGGCCAAGAGGGGAGCGCAGGCGGACTCTGCGAGGCCGAGCAGGATCAGCGAGCGTTGCAGGGCAGGGCGAATTTCGGTTGCGCCGAAGCCTTCGGCTATTTTTGTCAATTCGATCAGCCGGGCCGCGGGCATGCTGCCGAAGGGCAGGCCGAGGATCAGGGCATGACCAGAGTTGGCAAGAGGAAGGGCGCCGAGCGGGCCTTTACCCTCCCCCTTGTGGGGGTCCGAAGGACGGGCGAGACCCGTGGCTCGCCCTGGCAGGTCGGCGCGTAGCGCCGGGGTGGGGGTAGCCGCCGGTGCAGGGGAAACACCCCCACCCCGTCTCTCGACATCCGCTCCGCGAATGTCGCTCGCCGACCCTCCCCACAAGGGGGAGGGTAAGGCGCTCAAATCCAAATCCCGCGCCCGCGCCTCGCGGCCACGATCCGCGATCTCCTGCAATATCGCCACAACTGCATCACACGCATCGTCCTCGGCGACCGCGCCGATTGGCGTTGCGGTGCTGGCATCGCCGGCGACTGCCAGCAGCCACTGTCCGGGCGCGAGCGCGGTCAGCCGCACATCTGCCTGCACGGTGTCCATGTTCAGCCGACCGCCGCCATCGACCACCACGGAAACCTTTGGCCCGAGCCGAGCGCCAAGCCCGGCTGCGTCGATGGCATCGCGGACGCGCGCGGCGAGCGGTGAGGGATCGGCGATTTCTACTGGATCTAGCCCCGCGAGCGGCCCCATCTCCACCGGCACGCCGGTGCGGACGGCGATGCCCAGCACATCGACCTCGGCCGCCAGCATTGTCGCGCTTTCGGCGGTCAGCCCGCGAATCTGCAGGCTGCCGCGCGCCGTCACCTCGACCACGCCATTGCCGTGCCTCAGGGCGGATTCGCAGAGTCCGATCAACTCCTTAGGCGAAACTCCTCCAGCTGCGGGGTTGAGCCGCACAAGCAGCCCATCGCCCGTCTGCATCGGGGCCGAGAGTGCCGGACAGGCGCCTCTGCGCGAAAAGCCGCTCATGCCGCCGCTCCCAGCGCTTCGGCCTCGGCGATCAGGCTTGCCAGATCGTCGTCGATCGAGTTGCGCAGCGGATGCCACAGCCCGCGCCGCCGCGCCGAGGCGAAACGCTCGGCGATCACCTTGGCCGCGGCCGGGTTCTCGCGCAGCAGGAAGGCGCGCACCGCTTCGTCGCCGAGATAGGCGTCGTGCACGGCCTCGATCAGAGCGCCGGGAATGGCATGGGTGGTTTCGGCAAAGCCGACCAGCCGGTCCACCGTCTCGGCGAATTCGGATGCGCCGCGCGGCCCGTGGCGCATCTGGCCCTCGATAAAGCGCGGATTGACCGCGCGGGCGCGCACCACCCGCGTCACCGCCTCGGTAACCGAGCGCGGGCGCGGCCGCGCTGGATCGGTGGTGTCGAGCACGATCACGTCGGCATTGTTGCCGAGTGCGGCAAGTGCGGCCGAAAAGCCGCCGATGAAGGCGACGTCGGCCGAGCCTTCAAGGATGTCGCGGCCGGGGTCGTCGCCACTGTGCACCAGCAGGTCGGCCTCGGCGATCCGTGTCGCGAAGGCGCCGGGCGCGGAAACCCCTTCGCCAGAGGGGCCGCCATAGGCGTGGGAGGTGGCGTCCAGATAGGCACGGCCGAGCTCGGCGCGGTCCTGCCATTCGCCGCGCGCCAGCATTTCCTCCAGCCCCGCGCCATAGGTGCCGGGCGAGGAGCCGAAGATGCGCGGTGGCGTGCACCCGCTCGCGCGCGCTTCGGCGGCCAGCGGGTTTTCGGACGCCTCCTCGTCGCGCGCGGCGACGGCCGCGGCTGCGGCGTCGATCAGCGCGATCTGGGTCGGGAACATGTCGCGGAACAGGCCGGAAATGCGCCAGGTCACGTCCACGCGCGGCCGCCCTACCGTTGCCGGCGGCAGCACCTCGATGCCGGTCACGCGGCCAGTCGCGGCATCCCATTGCGGGCGGCAGCCCATCAGGAACAGGCCCTGCGCGATCTCCTCGCCGCCGGTGCGCAGCGAGGCGCTGCCCCAGAGGTCGATGACCAGCGAGCGCGGCCAGTCGCCATGGTCCTGCAGATAGCGCGTCAGCACCTCCTGCGCCGCCGCACGGCCGAGGTCGAAGGCCGTCGGGGTGGGCATGGTGCGCGGATCGGCGGTGAACAGGTTGCGGCCTGTGGGCAGCACGTCGGTGCGCCCGCGCGCCGGCGCGCCGGAGGGGCCGGCGGTGATGTGGCGTCCGTCGAGCGCTGCGATCAGCGCCGCACGCTCGCTTTCCGCGCTTCTCAGGCGCTGCTCGTCGGCCTCGCCTTCGGCGGCGCGGCCATAGACATGCAAGCCGTCCTTGACCGCAAAATCCTTGAGGTCGCAGAGCCAGGCATCGATGCGGCGCAGGGCCTCGTCCGGCGCATCGGTTCTGGCAACGCCGGCCTCGGCGGCAAGGCCGGTCTGCGAGGCAGTGTCGACGATCAGCTTTGCCAGCCGGTCGCGGCGGCGGCGGTCGAGGCCGTCGGCCTGCGCATATTCGTCCACCAGTCGCTCCAGCGTCTGCTGGTTCTCGTCCAGCCCGGCATGGGCAAGCGGCGGGGGCAGGTGGCCAAGCGTGACGGCGGCAATGCGCCGCTTGGCCTGCGCGGCCTCGCCCGGATTGCTGACGATGAAGGGATAGACCACCGGCAGGCCGCCGGTGACGATTTCAGGAAAACAGTTTTGGCCGAGCGCCACCGTCTTGCCGGGCAGCCATTCCAGCGTGCCGTGCGCGCCGACATGCACCAGCGTATGGCAGCCAAGGCTTTTGCGCAGCCAGAGCCCGAAGGCCACCAGCGCATGGCGCGGCGGCAGCGTCGGGTCGTGATAGTCGGCGCGGCGGTCGGCCGAGCGCCCGCGATCGGGTGCCAAAGCGACGGTGACGTTGCCGAAGGTCGCGGCGCGGAAGGGGAAATCGCCGCCTTCCTCGGTTTCGCTCGCGGCATCGCCCCACGCCGCCTCGACGGTTGCCCGCGCCGCTGCGGGCAGTTCGGGGGAGAGGCGAGCATAGTCCTCGAGGCTGATGCCGTGGACGCGGCGTGCCAGAAGGTCCAGCAGTTCGCGGGGCGATTCGGGAATCCCTTCAACGTGATAGCCCTCGGCCTTCAGGTCGTGCAGCATGGCGAGCACGCTGTTGGGCACGTCGAGGCCGACGGCATAGCCGGTGCGGCCGGGCGCACTGGGATAGTCCGGGATCAGGATCGCAACCTTGCGCGTCGCCCGCGGCTCGCGCTGCAGGCGCAGGAATGCGGCGATGCGGCCCGCCACCTGCTCGACGCGGTCGGGCTCGGGGCGGTTGGCGAGGCCCTTGAAGGCAAGGGCGCTGTCTACCTCCATCTCGGCCTTGAACGAGATCGCACCGGCCAGGATGCGCCCGTCGAGCTCGGGCATCACCACATGCATGGCAAGGTCGGCCGGTGCCAGTCCGCGCTGGTTTTCGGCCCAGGCATCACGACGCGTGGTGGCGACGATGACCTGGAATACTGGCGCGCCCGCGCGGTCGAACAGCGTTTCCACGCCCGGCTCGGCGCTGCTGGCAAAGGCGGTGGCGGTGATGATGGCCGCCGGCTTTAGGTTCGCCAACGCGCTTTCCACGAAGGCGAGGGAGGTTTTGTCTTTCAGGCTGGAGACGAAGATGGGAACAGGCGCGATGCCCCGCGCGCGCAACGCCTCGACCAGCGCATCGATGGGCGCGACATCGGCTGCCAGCAGCATCGAGCGGTAGAAGAGGATCGGGACGATGGGGGCGTCAGCCAGCGCAGCAGCCGCCTGAACCACGCCCTTGCCCGGCTCGTAAAACCCGGCCTTTGGCACCGCGATCGGCTCCGTCGCAGCGCCCTGTCCGCCGGCAAGTCCGGCCAGATGGTGCATCAGCGCGCGCATATTGTCCGGCCCGCCCTCGCGGAAATAGGCGAGCAGCAGGTCGAGCTTTTCGCGAGGCAGTGTCGAGCATTCGATCAGCCGCTGGTCCTCGTCGTGGCTTTCGCCGGGCAGCAGCGCGAGGCGAATGTTCTTCTCGCGGCAGATGGCGGCCAGCCGGTCGCAGCCATAGCGCCACCAGTCGTAGCCGCCAAGGATGCGCACGAGGATGATTTTTGCGTGGGCGGCCACGCTGTCGACCCAAAGGTCCACCGACATCGGGTGGCGCAGGTCGCGAAGTGCTGCCAGCCGCATGGAGGGCAGGGTGTCCGCCTCCTGCCGCCACGCCGCAGCCAGCCCGGCCAGATCGCTGTCGGTGAAAGACAGCGCCACGACATCCGCCGGCGTCTGCCGCAGGTCGACCGGCTCGATCAGGTCGTCGAGCGAGGCGGATGTCGTGGTCAGTATGTGCATGGCCGCGCGCGCCTGCTCAGTTCGCCAGAATGCGCTCGATGGCCTCGCGGTTCAGGCCCTTCAGCCCGATGACGACGAGACGCGAGCGGCGCTCCTCGGCCGGCGTCCAGGCGCGGTCATAATAGTGGTTCACGCGCGGGCCGACGGCTTGCACCAGAAGCCGCATCGGCTTGCCGGCCACATCGACAAAACCCTTCACGCGCAGCACGTTCTCCTGCTCTGCTGCCGCCGCCACGCGGTTTGCCAGTTCCTCGGGGCTGGCGATGGCCGGCAACTCCACGATGAACGAGTCAAAATCGTCGTGCTCATGGTCGAGCATGCCGTCATGCAGCGTCTTGCGGTTTTCGATGTCGTCCTCGACGGCGAGGCCGAGGCCGAGCATCACCGACGGATCGACCTTGCCATGCGCGCTCGGCACCACTTTTACCGCGCGTGACAGATGCTCGCCGATCGTCGCATGGGCGCGGGCGCTGCCGTCCGCGTCGATCAGGTCGCTCTTGGAAAGGATGATGAGGTCGGCGCAGGCCACCTGGTCCTGGAACACTTCCTCGACCGGATCGTCGTGGTCCAGCGTCTCGTCTTCCTCGCGCTGCGCCTGCAGGGCGTCCATGTCGGAGGCAACCTGACCGGCGGCGAGAGCGGCACCGTCCACCACGGCAACGACGCCGTCGACCGTCACGCGGCTCTTCACCGAAGGCCACTGGAAGGCCTGCACCAGCGGCTTGGGCAGCGCCAGGCCCGAGGTCTCGATCAGGATGTGATCCACCTTCGGCTCGCGCGACAGGATTTCATCCAGCGCCGGCACAAAATCGTCGGCCACGGTGCAGCACAGGCAGCCGTTTGCCAGCTCGACGATGTTTTCCTCCGGGCAGGCGTCGATGCCGCAGCTTTTCAGAATCTCGCCGTCCACGCCGACATCGCCGAATTCGTTGACGATCAGCGCCAGGCGCTTGCCATTGGCGTTTTCGAGGATGTTGCGGATCAGCGTGGTTTTGCCGGCGCCGAGAAAGCCGGTGACGACGGTGCAGGGAACGCGGGTCGCGGAGGCGGTCATGAAATGTCCTTCACTATGGCAAGAGGGGGAATGCGGGCGACAAGGCCGCGCTTGAGGCTGTCGGGGCGGCCGCGCCAGGGCAGTATGCCGTCTGTGGCGGTCGCGAAAAGCTTGGCGCCGGCAATCAGGTCCGGGCCGCTTTCAGGCGTCAGGTCGCCGAAGACGTAGCTCCAGCAGCCGTTGCGAAGCAGTGCGGCACTCAGCCGGCGCTTGCAGTTGCCAAGGCACTCGACCTGCTGGACACGGATGTTTTCGTTGGAAGCGGCGCGCAGCGTGGCCTGCGCCAGAAATTCGCCGGCGCGGGGGCGGGCGTCGGAGCCGGTTTCGTCCCGGCAGGAGGAACAGACGACAACGGTTATGTCGGAGCCATCCGCATCACGGACATCCTCGGCCAGCGCTGTCGAGTCAGCTTCGGTCTTCACTAGAATCATGCTCCTTGCCCAGGACACCCGCCGGGCGGTCGGATTAATGGTATGACGGCAGGTCTCCTGGCTCGCGCATCGTCGCCTCACGCCGCCTTCCCGGAAAACTCCAGTGGCTGTCGGCCTTCGGCTCTTCGCTTACAGTTGCGGGTACAGCTGCGGAATTGGGATTTGTCCCCGCACCGCATTCCCTCTTGGCCCCTCCCTTTGCGGAGAGGGGACCGTCGCGGGCGAATTTAGGCGGGGGCGGCTTGGCCTGTCAACGCGCGGTTACGACGTGAGGATGTCCGTCAGCGCCGGTGCCAGGTCGCCGGCAGGCACGACGTCGATGCGCTCCAGTTCCAGCCATTGCGCCATCAGGCGAAGCTCGTCGGCCAGGGCTTCGGCGGTGTGGGCTGGTGCGCCGGGTTCTGCATAGGCGGCCTGCACGCGCAGCACACCGGCGGGCCGGTCGGCCTTGAGGTCGATGCGCGCCGCAATGGTGTCGCCGAGCAGGAAGGGCAGGACGTAATAGCCGTATTGCCGCTTGGCGGCTGGCGTGTAGATTTCGATGCGATAGCGGAAGCCGAATAGCCGTTCGGCGCGGGAGCGTTCCCACACGACCGGGTCGAAGGGGGCCAGCAGCGCGCGGGCCTCCACCTTGCGCGGCATGCGTGCGCCCGTGTGCAGATAGGCCTGCTGGCTCCAGCTCTCCACGCGCACCGGCAGAAGCTCCCCCGATTCGACCAGCTCTTCCACGCGGCCCTTCACGTCGGCGGACGAGAGACGAAAATAGTCGCGCAGGTCACCCACCGTCGCGATGCCCAGCGCGCGGGCAGAGATGCGCAGCAGTTCGCGGTGCGCGTCGGCGGCGGTCGGCGCCGGCGCGGAAAAGACCGATGACGGCAGCACGCGCTCGGGCAGGTCGTAGAGGCGCTCGAAGCCGCGGCGCGAGGCGGTGGTGATGCGGCCGGCCCAGAACAGCCATTCGAAGGCGTGCTTTTCGTCGCTCCAACCCCACCAGCCGCCGGAACCCTTGGCGCCGTCAATGTCGGAGGCGGCGACGGGGCCTCGGGCGACGACCTCGCTATAGATGTCATCGATTAGACGCGTGTTCTGCTGCGCCCAGTTGGCCAAGCCGGTGTACATCTCTTCGTGGCGTTCCGCGCGCTGCATGCGCCAACGCAGCAGCGGATAGGTTTCCACGGGCAGGAAAGAGGCTTCGTGCGCCCAATACTCGAACAGCGAGCGCTTCTTCGAGTTGGCCGCCTTGTCGAGCAGGTCGCGCGGGTAGGGGCCTAGCCGCGAGAACAGCGGCATGTAGTGCGCGCGCACCACCACGCTCACGGAATCGATCTGCAGCAGGCCGATGCGCGAAAGCACCTTGTTGAGGTGCCTGCGGTCGATGGGGCCGGCGGGGCGGGCATCGGCGAAACCTTGCGCGGCCAGCGCTATGCGCCGCGCCAGCTTGAGCGAGATCCTTTCCTTCATGTTCGTTCGCTCCGCGGGGTCCTGTTGCGACTTCCGGTTTCGTCCGGGAATCGGATTGGCGCCTCACGCTAGCAATGTTGCAACCCGAATTGTGTCAGGAGGAAAAGTGGAGTAAAAGAGTATAGATATCAAATTCGGGTTCTGAGCCGCCAATCGCGCAAAAGCGATGGACGCAGCCGCCCTTTGGCCAAGGTTTGACTTGCTTCGCCGAAGCGCCTGCGCTAACCCTCGCCGCGTTGCAGCATGGGTTTTCGGCGCCATCTGACCTGCGCATGTGTCGCGGTCCTGAGGCTCGATTCAGTGCTATAATTTGGTCGGTTGGCCGCCAACGGAAAGTCGGAGCATGAGTGGGCTATTAAGTTCATATCTTCCCATTGTCATTTTCATCGGTGTTGCCCTGGTGATCGGTCTCGCGCTGATCGCCGCGCCGTTCATTATTGCCTACCGCAATCCGGACCCGGAGAAGCTGTCGGCATATGAGTGCGGCTTCAACTCCTTCGATGACGCACGGATGAAGTTCGACATCCGCTACTATCTGGTGGCGATCCTGTTCATCATCTTCGACCTTGAGGTGGCGTTCCTGTTCCCGTGGGCGGTGTCGTTCGGCGAGATCGGCATGCTGGGCTTCTGGTCGATGATGGTCTTCCTGGCGGTGCTCACGATCGGCTTTATCTACGAATGGAAGAAGGGAGCGCTGGAATGGGATTGAATCAGGCATCCCCCACGCTTGTCGCGGCCAAGCCCAAGGGCATTATCGATCCGAATACGGGCAAGCTGATCGGCGCTGACGATCCGTTCGTGGCCGACATCAACAACGAGCTTTCCGACAAGGGCTTTCTGGTCACCTCTTCCGAGGCGCTGATCACCTGGGCGCGTACCGGCTCGCTGATGTGGATGACGTTCGGCCTTGCCTGCTGCGCTGTCGAGATGATGCACATTTCGATGCCGCGCTACGACGCCGAGCGCTTCGGCATCGCGCCGCGCGCTTCCCCGCGCCAGTCGGACGTGATGATCGTGGCCGGCACGCTGACCAACAAGATGGCGCCTGCGCTGCGCAAGGTCTATGACCAGATGCCGGAGCCGCGATACGTCATTTCCATGGGCTCCTGCGCCAATGGCGGCGGCTACTACCATTATTCTTATTCGGTGGTGCGCGGCTGTGACCGCGTGGTGCCGGTGGATATCTATGTGCCCGGCTGCCCGCCCACGGCGGAAGCGCTGCTTTACGGCATTCTTCTCCTGCAGAAGAAGATCCGCCGCACCGGCACGATCGAACGGTGATTTTCCATGAGTGAAGCCCTCAAGGACCTTGCGGTCTATCTGGCCGAGAAGCTCGGTGCCCGGATCGGTGAGACGGTTCTGGCCTATGGCGAGCTGACCATCTCTGTCGCGCCGGACGACATCGTCGCCGTTGCCGGCTTTCTGCGTGACGACGTGCAGTGCCAGTTCGTCTCGATGATCGACATTTGCGGTGTCGACCACCTGGCGCGCGAAAAGCGCTTCGACGTGGTCTATCACCTGCTGTCGCCGCGCCAGAACCTGCGCATCCGCCTGAAGGTGCAGACCGACGACGAGACCCCGGTGCCGTCGCTGACCGGCATCTATCCCGGCGCCGACTGGTTCGAGCGCGAAGCCTACGACATGTATGGCATTCTGTTCTCGGGTCACCCTGATCTGCGCCGCCTGCTGACCGACTATGGCTTCGAAGGCTATCCGCTTCGCAAGGATTTCCCTCTGACCGGCTTCGTGGAGGTTCGCTACGACGATGCGGCCAAGCGCGTCGTTTACGAGCCTGTCGAACTCAGGCAGGAATTCCGCAATTTCGATTTTCTCTCGCCGTGGGAAGGGACCGACTACGTCCTGCCGGGCGACGAGAAGGCCAAGGGAAATTGAGGCGCCAGAATGGCTGAAACCTCCGTCCGCAATTTCAACATCAACTTCGGCCCGCAGCATCCGGCCGCGCACGGCGTGCTGCGCCTGGTGCTCGAGCTCGACGGTGAAGTGGTCGAGCGCGTCGATCCGCATATCGGCCTGCTGCACCGCGGCACCGAGAAGCTGATGGAGCACAAGACCTATCTGCAGGCTCTGCCCTATCTCGACCGCCTCGACTACGTGGCGCCGATGAACCAGGAGCACGCCTTCGCGCTCGCGGTCGAGCGTCTGCTCGGCATCGCGGTGCCGAAGCGCGGCCAGCTGATCCGCGTGCTCTATTCCGAGATCGGCCGCATCCTCAATCACCTGCTCAACGTCACCACGCAGGCGATGGACGTCGGCGCGCTCACCCCGCCGCTGTGGGGCTTCGAGGAGCGCGAGAAGCTGATGGTCTTCTACGAGCGTGCTTCCGGCGCGCGCATGCACTCGGCCTATTTCCGGCCCGGCGGCGTCCACCAGGACCTGCCCGAGAAGCTGGTCGAGGACATCGGCAAGTGGTGCGATCCGTTCATGAAGACGGTCGACGCGCTCGATGAACTGCTGACCGAGAACCGCATCTTCAAGCAGCGCAACGCCGACATCGGCGTGGTGTCGCTGGAAGACGCATGGGCCTGGGGCTTCTCCGGCGTGATGGTGCGCGGCTCGGGCGCAGCCTGGGACCTGCGCAAGAGCCAGCCCTACGAGTGCTATTCCGAAATGGAATTCGACATTCCGGTCGGCAAGCACGGCGACTGCTACGACCGCTATCTCATCCGCATGGAAGAGATGCGCCAGTCGGTTCGCATCATGCGCCAGTGCGTCGAGCGCCTGCTGAGCACAGAGAAGGTCGGGCCGGTCTCCAACACCGATGGCAAGGTCGTGCCGCCGAAGCGCGGCGAGATGAAGCGCTCGATGGAAGCGCTGATCCATCATTTCAAGCTCTATACCGAGGGCTACCACGTGCCGGCCGGCGAGGTTTATGCCGCCGTCGAGGCGCCCAAGGGCGAGTTCGGCGTCTATCTCGTCTCCGATGGCACCAACAAGCCTTATCGCTGCAAGCTCAGGGCCCCTGGCTTCGCACACCTGCAGGCGATGGACTTCCTGTGTCGCGGCCACATGCTGGCCGACGTCACCGCCGTCCTCGGCTCCCTCGACATCGTCTTTGGTGAGGTTGACCGCTAATATGTCCGTTCGTCGTCTCGCAGATGCCAGCGTCCAGCCCGCGTCCTTCGCCTTCAACAGCGAAATGGCCGCGCAGGCCAAGACCTGGATCCAGAAGTACCCGAAAGGCCGCGAGCAGTCGGCCGTCATTCCGCTGCTGATGCTGGCGCAGGAGCAGGAAGGCTGGGTGACCCGCGCCGCGATCGAATACGTGGCCGAAATGCTCGACATGCCGCTGATCCGCGTGCTCGAGGTCGCCACCTTCTACACGCAGTTCCAGCTCAAGCCGGTCGGCACCCGAGCGCACATCCAGGTGTGCGGCACCACGCCGTGCATGCTGCGCGGCTCGGAAGCGCTGATGGATGTGTGCCGCTCCAAGATCCATCATGACCAGCTCCACCTCAACGAGGCCGGCACGCTGTCCTGGGAGGAGGTGGAATGCCAGGGCGCATGCGTGAACGCGCCCATGGTCATGATCTTCAAGGATGCCTATGAGGACCTGACGCCCGAACGGCTGGCCGAGATCATCGACCTGTTCGAGGCGGGCAAGGGCGACACCGTTCAGCCCGGTCCGCAGAATGGGCGCTTCTATTCGGCTCCGGCTTCGGGCCAGACCACCCTTCAGGACGAGAAAGCCGTCCTGAAGTCGACGCGCGACGGCAAGAAGCCGGTCTGAGGGACGAGAAATGCTTCAGGACAAGGACCGTATCTTCACCAACATCTATGGCCGCTTCGACAAGTCGTTGAAGGGGGCCATGGCGCGCGGCTGCTGGGATGGCACGGCGGGCATCATAGAAAAGGGCCGCGACTGGATCATCAACGAGATGAAGGCGTCGGGCCTGCGCGGCCGCGGCGGCGCCGGCTTCCCGACCGGCCTCAAGTGGTCGTTCATGCCCAAGCAGAGCGACGACCGTCCCTCCTATCTCGTTGTCAATGCCGACGAATCCGAGCCGGGCACCTGCAAGGACCGCGACATCCTGCGCCATGACCCGCACACGCTGGTCGAGGGCTGCCTGATCGCCGGCTTCGCCATGAATGCCGTCGCGGCCTACATCTATGTGCGCGGCGAGTTCATGCGCGAGCGCGAGGCGCTACAGCGCGCTATCGACGAGGCCTATGCCGCCAAGCTGATCGGCAAGGGCAACAAGAACGGCTACGACTTCGACATCTATGTTCACCACGGCGCCGGCGCCTATATCTGCGGCGAGGAAACCGCGCTGCTGGAGAGCCTGGAAGGCAAGAAGGGCCAGCCGCGCCTGAAGCCGCCGTTCCCGGCCAATGTCGGCCTCTACGGCTGCCCGACCACGGTCAATAACGTCGAGTCGATCGCAGTTGCGCCGACCATCCTGCGTCGCGGCGCTGCATGGTTCTCGTCGTTCGGCCGCCCGAACAACGCCGGCACCAAGCTGTTCTGCATCTCCGGCCACGTCAACAATCCGTGCACGGTCGAAGAGGCCATGTCGATCCCGTTCCGCGAGCTGATCGAGAAGCACTGCGGCGGCATTCGCGGCGGCTGGGACAATTTGCTGGCGGTCATTCCGGGCGGCTCTTCGGTGCCGCTGGTGCCGGCCGAGCAGATCATGGACTGCCCGATGGATTTCGACGCGTTGCGCGACCTGAAGTCGGGTCTCGGCACGGCCGCCGTCATCGTCATGGACAAGTCCACCGACATCGTGAAGGCGATTGCGCGGCTCTCCTACTTCTACAAACATGAAAGCTGCGGCCAGTGCACGCCGTGCCGTGAGGGCACCGGCTGGATGTGGCGCGTGATGGAGCGTTTGGTGCGCGGCGAAGCGCAGAAGCGCGAGATCGACATGCTGCTGGACGTCACCAAGCAGGTGGAAGGCCACACGATTTGCGCCCTTGGCGACGCTGCGGCGTGGCCGATCCAGGGCCTGATCCGGCATTTCCGTCCGGAGATCGAGCGGCGCATCGATGAGTTCACCCGCAATGCCCATCGCGCCGAGCCGGCGCTGGTGGCAGCGGAGTAAGGACGAAGGAAAACGCCGCGCAGGGAGCCGTGCCTGCACTGTCCGTCAACGGCGCCGGCGCGGCATCTGCGGCGACGGTTGAGAAGAAACATTGAATTGGGTCGGTCGGGGTTCGGCAAGAACACCCGGCCAAGGAATTGCGGATACACCGCAGGGGTTTGAAGCGTATGGCTAAACTCAAGGTCGACGGCATCGAGATCGAGGTTCCCGATCACTACACGCTCTTGCAGGCGGCTGAAGAGGCCGGCGCGGAAGTGCCGCGCTTCTGCTTCCACGAGCGTCTGTCGATCGCCGGCAACTGCCGCATGTGCCTGGTCGAGGTGAAGGGCGGACCGCCCAAGCCGGCGGCTTCCTGCGCCATGGGCGTGCGCGACCTGCGCCCCGGCCCCAACGGCGAGCTTCCCGAGGTGTTCACCAACACGCCGATGGTCAAGAAGGCCCGCGAAGGCGTGATGGAATTCCTGCTGATCAACCATCCGCTCGACTGCCCGATCTGCGATCAGGGCGGCGAGTGCGACCTGCAGGACCAGGCCATGGCCTATGGCGTGGACTCCTCGCGCTATAAGGAAAACAAGCGCGCGGTCGAGGACAAGTATATCGGCCCGCTGGTCAAGACGATCATGACGCGCTGCATCCACTGCACGCGTTGTGTCCGCTTCACCACCGAAGTGGCCGGCATTTCCGAGCTTGGCCTGATCGGCCGCGGCGAGGATGCCGAAATCACCACCTATCTCGAGCAGGCGATGACCTCCGAGTTGCAGGGCAACGTGATCGACCTGTGCCCGGTCGGCGCGCTGACCTCGCGTCCTTACGCCTTCCAGGCGCGTCCGTGGGAGCTGACCAAGACCGAATCCATCGACGTGATGGACGCCGTCGGCTCGGCCATCCGCGTCGACAGCCGCGGTCGCGAGGTGATGCGCATCATGCCGCGCATCAACGACCAGGTGAACGAGGAATGGATCTCCGACAAGACCCGCTTCATCTGGGACGGCCTGCGCACGCAGCGCCTCGACCGGCCATATGTGCGCCGCAACGGGCGCCTGAGCCAGGCGACCTGGGCGGAAGCATTCGCCGCCATCAAGGACGCCGTTGCCAAGACCTCCGCCGATCGCATCGGCGCGATCGCCGGCGATCTCGCCGCGGTCGAGGAAATGTATGCGCTGAAGCAGCTCATGGCTTCGCTTGGCTCGGCCAATATCGACTGCCGCCAGGATGGCGCCGCGCTCGATCCGGTGCTCGGACGCGCCAGCTACATCTTCAACCCGACCATCGAGGGCATCGAGCACGCGGATGCGGTGCTGATCATCGGCTCCAACCCGCGCTTTGAGGCATCGGTGCTCAACACGCGCATCCGCAAGCGCTGGCGCATGGGCGACTTGCCGGTCGGCGTGGTCGGTGACATGGGCGACCTGCGCTATGAATACGAGATGCTCGGCGCTGGTCCCGAGACGCTCAAGGAACTGGCCGACGGCAAGGGCAACTTCTTCTCCGTGCTGAAGAAGGCGCAGCGCCCGCTGATCATCGTGGGGCAGGGGGCTCTGGCGCGCGAAGACGGCGTTGCCGTTCTCGGCCTTGCTGCCAAGCTGGCGACCGCCGTTGGCGCCGTCAGCGACGAGTGGAACGGTTTTGCCGTGCTGCACACGGCTGCCGCGCGCGTCGGCGGCCTCGACATCGGCTTCGTGCCGGGCGAGGGCGGCCTGAGCGTGGGCGAGATGCTCGGCGGGACCGATGTCCTGTTCCTGCTCGGCGCTGACGAGTTCGACATGAACACGGCCGGCTCGGCCTTCGTGGTCTATATCGGCACCCATGGCGATGCCGGTGCGCACCGCGCCGACGTCATCCTGCCGGCTTCGGCCTACACTGAGAAGTCGGGCACCTATGTGAACACCGAAGGCCGCGTCCAGCAGACCAACCGCGCCGGATTCGCGCCGGGCGAGGCGAAGGAAGACTGGGCGATCCTGCGGGCGCTTTCCGAGGTGCTTGGCCATCGCCTGCCGTTCGACTCGCTGGCGCAGCTTCGCGCCAGGCTCTACGCGGAATACCCGCATCTGGCCGAAGTCGACGAGATTGCTGCCGGCAACCCGGCCGACATCGCCAATGTCGCCAGGCTCGGCGGCGCGGTGAGCAAGGAGGCCTTCGTCTCCCCTGTCGCGGACTTCTATCTGACCAACCCGATCGCGCGTGCCTCGGCCGTCATGGCGGAATGCTCGGCCCTCGCGAAGGACGGCTTCAAGCAGGCAGCCGAGTAGGACGATCATGGACACTTTCTTCTCATTCTACGTTCTGCCGGGACTGATCATCCTCTTGAAGTCGGTGGCGATGCTCGTCATCCTGCTGGTCTTCGTGGCCTACATTCTCTACGCCGACCGCAAGATCTGGGCGGCAGTGCAGATCCGTCGCGGCCCGAACGTGGTCGGCCCGTGGGGCCTGCTGCAGTCCTTCGCCGACTTGCTGAAGTTCGTCGTGAAGGAGCCGATCATCCCGTCGGGCGCCAACAAGGGCGTGTTCCTGCTTGCCCCGCTGGTCTCGGCCGTGCTGGCGATGGCGGCCTGGGCGGTCATTCCGGTCAATGAGGGCTGGGCGGTCGCCAACATCAATGTCGGCATCCTCTATGTCTTCGCCATCTCCTCGCTCGAGGTCTATGGCGTGATCATGGGCGGCTGGGCATCCAACTCGAAATATCCGTTCCTTGGCGCGCTTCGTTCGGCCGCGCAGATGGTGTCTTATGAAGTCTCCATCGGCTTCGTCATCGTCACCGTTCTGCTGTGCGTCGGCTCGCTCAACCTCAGCGACATCGTTCTGTCGCAGCGCGACGGCATCGGCACCATGCTCGGCATGCCGAACTCGTTCCTCGACTGGCACTGGCTGGCCCTGTTCCCGATGTTCGTCATCTTCTTCATCTCGGCGCTGGCCGAGACGAACCGCCCGCCCTTCGACCTGGTGGAAGCCGAGTCGGAGCTGGTGGCCGGCCACATGATCGAATATTCCTCGACGCCGTTCCTGCTCTTCTTCCTTGGCGAATATGTCGCGATCGTGCTGATGTGCGCGCTCACCACCGTCCTGTTCCTGGGCGGGTGGCTGCCGCCGTTCGACTTCGCGCCGTTCACCTGGGTGCCGGGCGTTGTCTGGTTCGTGCTCAAGGTGTGCTTCGTCTTCTTCATGTTCGCCATGGTGAAGGCGTTCGTGCCGCGCTATCGCTACGACCAGCTCATGCGCCTGGGCTGGAAGGTTTTCCTGCCGATCTCGCTGTTCATGGTGGTGGCCACCGCCGCCTTCCTGAAGCTGACGGGGCTGGCATGACGGCCACGGGCATGACCGGCAACCTGGAGGGGTTGGCTGCGCGGTTCGCGCAGCCGCAGTCTCCCGCCGCGCCTGCCGGGCACGCCGCGACCGCTCGAGTTTTCAACATTGCCGGCCTGCGCCACTGCGCGCTTTCGCCGGTCGTCGGCTACGCCGTAGCCAGTTACGTATTTGGAGATTGACGATGTCAGCTCTAGCCCAAGCCGCCAAGTCGCTGCTCCTGAAGGAGTTCGTGCAGGCGTTCTTCCTGTCGATGCGGATGTTCTTCTCGCCCAAGCCGACACTGAACTACCCGCACGAGAAGGGCCCGGTCAGCCCTCGCTTCCGCGGCGAACATGCGCTGCGCCGTTATCCCAACGGCGAAGAGCGCTGCATCGCCTGCAAGCTGTGTGAGGCGATCTGCCCGGCGCAGGCCATCACCATCGAGGCCGGCCCGCGCCGCAACGATGGCACCCGCCGCACGGTGCGCTACGACATCGACATGGTGAAGTGCATCTATTGCGGCTTCTGCCAGGAGGCCTGCCCGGTCGACGCCATCGTCGAAGGGCCGAACTTCGAATTCGCGACCGAGACGCGCGAGGAGCTTTACTACGACAAGGAAAAGCTGCTCGCCAACGGCGACCGCTGGGAGCGCGAGCTCGCCCGCAACATCGCGTTGGATGCGCCGTACCGGTGAGACGAGAATCATGGACGAGCCGAAGCTGCTCGTCTAAGGAACACGCGGCCTTGCCCGCCGAAAGCGGCGCAAAGGCCAGGAATAGGGTCGGGTGCATGGCGCCGCGGCCCGTGAAGGAAAACTGGGGGAACCCATGCTGAGTGGATTAGAGGCGGCCTTTTTCTACCTCTTTGCCTTTGTTGCGATTGCGTCGGCCTTCATGGTCATTTCGGCGCGCAACCCTGTGCATTCGGTTCTCTTCCTGATCCTCACCTTCTTCAACGCGGCAGGCCTGTTCCTCCTGACGGGCGCCGAGTTCCTGGCGATGATCCTGCTGGTCGTTTATGTCGGCGCCGTGGCGGTCCTGTTCCTGTTCGTGGTGATGATGCTGGACGTCGACTTCGCCGAGCTGAAGTCGGGCGCGCTGCAATATGCGCCGATCGGCGCGCTGGTGGGCCTGGTGCTGCTGGCCGAGCTGATCGTGGTCACGAGCGGCTATGTGTTCTCGCCGAAGCTGGCGGAGACCGTGTCCGCGCCGATGCCTGATCTGGCCACGCGCCACAACACGGCCGCGCTCGGCGACATCCTGTACACGGATTACATCTTCTACTTCCAGGTGGCCGGGCTGATCCTGCTGGTCGCCATGATCGGTGCGATCGTGCTGACGCTGCGCCACAAGCAGGGCATCAAGCGGCAGAACATCGCGGCGCAGGTCGCCCGCACGGGCACGATCGAAATCAAGAAAGTCGAAACTGGCAAGGGAATCTGACGATGGAAGTCGGCATCGCACATTATCTGACCGTTTCGGCGATCCTGTTCACGCTTGGCGTGTTCGGCATCTTTCTGAACAGGAAAAACGTGATCGTCATGCTCATGTCGATCGAACTCATCCTGCTCGCGGTGAACCTCAACTTCGTAGCCTTCTCGGCGACGCTGCACGACATGGTCGGACAGGTGTTCGCGCTGTTCGTGCTCACGGTCGCCGCTGCCGAGGCAGCTATCGGCCTTGCCATTCTCGTCGTCTTCTTCCGCAACCGCGGCTCCATCGCGGTCGAAGACGTGAACATGATGAAGGGTTGACGGAACAAAACTATGTATCAGGCAATCGTCTTCCTTCCGCTTCTTGGCTTCCTGATCGTCGGCCTGTTCGGCACGTCGCTGGGCGCCAAGGCGTCTGAATACATCACCTCGGGCTTCCTGGTGATCGCGGCAGTGCTGTCGTGGGTCGCGTTCTTCTCCGTCGGGTTCGGAACGACCGAGGCCTTCAGCGTCCCGCTGCTGCGCTTCATCGATTCCGGCACGCTGCAGTCCGACTGGTCGTTGCGCATCGACACGCTGACGGTGGTCATGCTCGTCGTCGTCAACACGGTGTCGGCGCTCGTGCACATCTACTCGATCGGCTACATGCACCACGACCCGCATCGGCCGCGCTTCTTCGCCTACCTTTCGCTGTTCACCTTCGCCATGCTGATGCTGGTGACGTCGAACAACCTGGTGCAGATGTTCTTCGGCTGGGAAGGCGTGGGCCTGGCGTCCTACCTGCTGATCGGTTTCTGGTACAAGCGCCCGTCTGCCAACGCCGCCGCCATCAAGGCCTTCGTCGTCAACCGCGTCGGCGACTTTGGCTTCCTCCTCGGCATCGCCGGCGTGTTCCTTCTGTTCGGGTCGGTCAACTTCGACACGATCTTCGCCACAGCCGCCACCTACGTGCCGGTTGAAGGCGCGGCCGAGAACACCGCCGTCGTGTTCAACTTCCTGGGCTATGAGCTGGACCGCGCCGGGGCGCTGACCGCCATCTGCCTGCTGCTCTTCATGGGCGCGATGGGCAAGTCGGCGCAGGTTCCGCTGCACACCTGGCTGCCGGACGCCATGGAAGGCCCCACCCCGGTTTCCGCACTGATCCATGCGGCGACCATGGTCACCGCCGGCGTGTTCATGCTGGCCCGCCTGTCGCCGATCTTCGAACTGTCGCACACGGCGCTCATCGTCGTGACCATCATCGGTGCGATCACCGCCTTCTTCGCGGCGACCGTCGGCCTGGTGCAGAACGACATCAAGCGCGTGATTGCATATTCGACCTGCTCGCAGCTCGGCTACATGTTCGTGGCGCTGGGCATGGGCTTCTATTCCGCTGCCATCTTCCACCTGTTCACGCACGCCTTCTTCAAGGCGCTGCTGTTCCTGGGCTCGGGCTCGGTCATCCATGCCGTTTCCGACGAGCAGGACATGCGCAAGATGGGCGGCTTGAGGAAGCTGATCCCGACCACCTACTGGATGATGATCATCGGCACGATCGCGCTTACCGGCGTCGGTATCCCGGCAACGATCATCGGCACCGCAGGCTTCTTCTCCAAGGATGCGATCGTCGAAGGCGCTTTCGCCGGCATCGGCCACAACCCGGCCGCCGGATTTGCCTTCATCGCCCTGGTCGTGGCGGCTGTATTCACCAGCTTCTACTCCTGGCGCCTGATCTTCATGACCTTCCACGGTCAGCCGCGCGCAACCGCCGACGTCATGCACCACGTGCATGAATCGCCGCCGGTAATGCTGGTCCCGCTGTTCCTGCTCGCCGTTGGCGCGCTGTTTGCCGGCGTGGTGTTCCACGATCAGTTCATCGGCGAGGGCTACGACGCGTTCTGGAAGGCCGCGCTCTACGTGCTGCCGGAGAACCACATCCTGCACGAGATTCACGACGTGCCGATGTGGGTGAAGATGTCGCCCTTCGTGGCCATGATCATCGGCTTCGCGTTCGCCTGGCAGTTCTACATCCGCTCGCCGGAGACGCCGAAATACCTCGCGGCCCAGCATCGCGGCCTCTATGCCTTCCTGCTGAACAAGTGGTACTTCGACGAACTGTACGATTTCCTGTTCGTGAGGACCGCCAAGCGGCTTGGCACCTTCTTCTGGAAGAAGGGGGATGGCGCGATCATCGACGGGCTCGGCCCGGACGGGGTTTCCGCCCGCGTGATCGATGTCACCAACCGCGTCGTCAAGCTTCAGACCGGATATCTCTACCACTATGCATTCGTCATGCTGATCGGCGTCGCCGCCCTCGTCACCTGGATGATGCTCGGGAGCTCGTTTTAGACCATGACCGATTGGCCTATTCTTTCTACGGTCACATTCCTGCCGCTCGTCGGCGCGTTCCTGATCCTTCTGATCCGGGACGACAGCGAGGCTGCGCGACGCAACATTCGTAACGTCGCGCTGCTGACGACCGTCTTCACTTTCATCCTGTCCATTTTCATCTGGACCGGCTTCGACAACACCAATCCTGGCTTCCAGATGGTGGAGAAGGTCGCCTGGCTCGACAGCGGCATCTCCTACCACATGGGCGTCGATGGCATCTCGATGCTGTTCGTCATCCTGACGACCTTTCTGATGCCGATCAGCATCCTGGCCAGCTGGGACTCGATCCAGACGCGCGTTAAGGCGTACATGATCGCGTTCCTGATCCTGGAAACGCTGATGATCGGCGTGTTCTGCGCGCTCGACCTGGTGCTGTTCTACGTCTTCTTCGAAGGCGGCCTGATCCCGATGTTCATCATCATCGGCGTGTGGGGCGGCAAGCGGCGCGTCTATGCCAGTTTCAAGTTCTTCCTCTACACGCTGTTCGGCTCCGTGCTGATGCTGCTGGCCATCATGGCGATGTTCTGGCAGGCGGGCACCACCGACATCCCGACGCTGCTGACGCACAGCTTCCCGGGCAACATGCAGACCTGGCTGTGGCTGGCCTTCTTCGCCTCGTTTGCGGTGAAGATGCCGATGTGGCCGGTGCACACCTGGCTGCCGGACGCGCACGTGGAAGCTCCCACCGCCGGCTCGGTCATCCTGGCAGCCATCCTCCTGAAGATGGGCGGCTACGGCTTCCTGCGCTTCTCGCTGCCGATGTTCCCGGAGGCTTCGCTCTACTTCCAGCCGCTGGTCTTCACGCTGTCGGTCATCGCCATCATCTACACCTCGCTGGTGGCGCTGATGCAGGAGGACATGAAGAAGCTGATCGCCTATTCGTCGGTCGCGCACATGGGCTACGTCACCATGGGCATCTTCGCCATGAACACGCAGGGCATCCAGGGCTCGCTGTTCCAGATGCTGTCGCACGGCCTGGTTTCGGGCGCGCTGTTCCTGTGCGTCGGCGTCATCTACGACCGCATGCACACCCGCGAGATCGCGGCTTATGGCGGCCTGGTCAACAACATGCCGAAATATGCGGTGGTGTTCCTGATCTTCACTATGGCCAATGTCGGCCTGCCGGGCACCAGCGGCTTCATCGGCGAGTTCCTGACGATTCTCGGCGTATTCAAGGTCAACACCTGGGTCGCGCTGTTCGCCGCAACAGGCGTCATCCTTTCGGCCGCCTATGCGCTGTGGCTCTACCGCAAGGTGATCTTCGGCGCGCTGACCAAGGACAGCCTGAAGGGCCTGCTCGACCTCTCCGCCCGTGAGAAGGCGATCATCTATCCGCTGGTCGTGCTGACCATCTTCTTCGGCGTCTACCCGGCTCCGGTCTTCGACGTGACCGCTGCCTCGGTGCAGTCGCTGATCAACAACATCACCGTATCGCTCGAAGCCGCGCAGACCGCGGCTGCGAACTGACAGGGACGGGCAAATGACGCCGGAACTTTACTCGAGTCTTTCTCTGGCCCTGCCGGAGCTGATCATCGCGGTTGGCGCGCTTGCGCTGCTGATGGTCGGCGTGTTCTCGGGCGAGCGCGCCAATTCCACCGTCACCGGTCTTGCCGTGGCGGTGCTGATCGGCGCCGGCGCCTGGATGGTGTTCTTCGGAGAGCAGGGCAAGGCGTTCAATGGCGCCTTCGTCAGCGATCCGTTCGCGGAGCTGATGAAGATCCTCATGCTCATCGGCTCGGTGGTGACGCTGATCGTGTCTGTCGGCTTCGCCAAGGCGGAGAAGTTCGACAAGTTCGAGTATCCCGTGCTGATCCTGCTGGCGACCGTCGGCATGATGCTGATGATCTCGGCCAACAACATGATCACGCTCTATATGGGCCTGGAGCTGCAGTCGCTTGCGCTCTATGTGGTCGCCGCCATCAACCGCGACAGCGTGCGTTCGACGGAAGCGGGCCTGAAGTATTTCGTGCTCGGCGCGCTCTCCTCGGGCATGCTGCTTTATGGCATCAGCCTCGTCTACGGCTACACCGGCCACACCGGCTTCGAGCAGATCGCCGCTGCGCTCTCTGGCGCCGAGCGTCAACTCGGCCTCGTCTTTGGCCTGGTGTTCGTGCTTACCGGCGTTGCGTTCAAGATCTCGGCCGTGCCGTTCCACATGTGGACGCCCGATGTGTATGAAGGCGCGCCCACGCCCGTGACCACCTTCTTCGCCTCCGCGCCGAAGATGGCAGCGATGGCGCTGATGGTTCGCGTGACCATGACCGCCTTCGAGCCGATCGCGGCGGACTGGCAGCAGATCGTCGTCTTCATTTCCATCGCTTCGATGCTGCTCGGCTCGTTTGCGGCTATCGGCCAGCGCAACTTCAAGCGCCTGATGGCCTATTCGTCGATCGGGCATGTCGGCTTCGCGCTGGTGGGACTGGCCGCGAATTCCGAGGCTGGCGTGCGGGGCGTCATCATCTACATGCTGATCTACCTGGCCATGACGCTCGGCACCTTCGCCTTCATCCTCGCCATGCGCCGCAAGGACGGCAATGTCGAGCAGATCGGCGACCTGGCCGGCCTTGCCACCACCAACCCGATGATGGCCACCATCCTCACGATCCTGATGTTCTCGCTGGCGGGCATTCCGCCGCTCGCGGGCTTCTGGGCCAAGTGGTACGTGTTCCTGGCCGCCATCAACGCCAATCTCTACGCGCTTGCGGTGATCGGCGTTCTGGCCTCGGTGGTGGGCGCATACTATTACCTGCGCATCATCAAGATCATGTGGTTTGACGAGCCGGTCGGCGGCTTCCTGCCGATGGCTGGCGAATTGCGCCTTGTCCTCGGCCTGTCCGGCGTCTTCATCCTGTTCTACGTGCTGATCGCCGGTCCGATCGGCCGCGTGGCCGAAGCCGCTGCCAAGACGTTCTTCTGACGGCATGGGCTTTCTGCTCGCTCCGACAGCGGCCGCCGAGGGCTTTCGGCTCGAGGCGCATGACAGCGTCGGATCGACAAATGCTATAGCGCTCGAAAGGGCGCGGGAAGGCGACCCGGGCAGGCTCTGGGTCGTTTCCAAGCGGCAGGAAAGCGGCCGCGGCCGTCGCGGCCGCGCCTGGGCGACGCCGGAGGGCAACCTCGCGGCGACGCTGCTTCTGATCACCGACCGCGACCTGAAGACCGCCGCCACTCTCGGCTTCGTGGCCGGGCTGGCGCTGGGCGATGCGCTGGATGCGGTCGTGCCGGGCCGTATCATGGCTGCCACGGGCGACGCCGGTGGCGCGCACGGCAACCGCTTCGAGCTGAAGTGGCCGAACGACGTGCTGGCAGATGGCGCCAAGATGGCGGGCATTCTGCTAGAATCTTGCATGCTTGCGGCCGACCGTTTCGCGCTTGCGATCGGCATAGGCGTCAACGTGGTTGCATATCCTGAGGACGTTCCATATCCCGTGACCTCGCTCCGGGCGCTGGGTTCTTCCTGCGATGCCGAGACGCTGTTTCTTGCGCTCTCCGACGCATGGAGCGTAAACATGCGGCTCTGGAACCAAGGGCGTGGGTTGGAAAACATCCGTCGCCGCTGGCTGTCACGCGCTGCGGGCCTCGGCGGGCAGGTTGCGGTGCGTGTCGAAGGCGAGGTCATTCGCGGCGTGTTCGAGACCATCGACGAGGACTGTCGCTTCGTCATTCGCGATGACAGCGGCGCGACCCACAAGATCGCAGCCGGCGACGTGCATTTCGGGGCCGTGGCTTCGGCGGGCGCTATCTAGGCTAACTGGTAAAGCGCCGAGCGGGCCCATGACCTGCGCAGGTGTCCGATGCGGCAAATCGGGACGCCCGGCGAGAAGAATTGAAAAGGAAAAGACATGGCGAAATCGAGGGAAGCTGAGCTCGTGTTCGTGCCGCTGGGCGGCGTGGGCGAGATCGGCATGAATTTCGCGCTCTATGGCTACGGTCCGATAGACAACCGCGAATGGGTGATCATCGACGTGGGCGTGACATTCCCCGACCCGACCCTGCCCGGCGTCGACCTTGTGCTGCCCGACACGCGCTTCATCGAAAACGAGCTGCACAATCTGCGTGGCATCGTCATCACCCATGCGCATGAAGACCACTATGGCGCGCTGCTCGACCTGTGGCCGCGCCTGAAGGCGCCGGTGTGGATGACGCCGTTCTCCGCCGGTCTGCTCGAAGCCAAGCGCCAGGCCGAGGCCGGTGCCGCGAAGGTGCCGGTGAACGTCTACCGCGCGGGCGAAGCCTTTACCGTTGGGCCGTTTTCCATCGAGGCGGTGGCGGTCACGCACTCCATTCCGGAGCCGATGTCGCTTGCCATCACCACGCCACTGGGCACCGTCGTCCACACCGGCGACTGGAAAATCGACCCCGCGCCGGAAATCGGCCCGATGACGGACGAGGCGCGTTTCCGCGCGCTCGGCGAACGCGGCGTGCTGGCGCTGGTCTGCGATTCCACAAACGCCATGCGCGACGGCGACTCGCCGTCGGAGCAGGCGGTGGGCGAGGGGCTGCGGGGCGTCATCGAGAAGGCGCCGGGCCGCGTTGCCGTCACAACCTTCTCCTCCAATGTCGGGCGCATCCGCTCCATTGCCGAGGCCGCGCGCGACACCGGCCGTCAGGTGCTGGTGCTTGGCCGCTCTCTCAAGCGCGTCATCGATGTAGCCACCGAACTCGGCTACATGGACGGCCTGCCGGAATTCGTCAGCGAGGAGGACTACGGCTACATCCCGCGCGAGAACCTTGTCATCATCTGCACCGGCAGCCAGGGCGAGGCGCGCGCCGCACTTGCCAAGCTGGCGCGCGACGAGATGAAGAGCGTGGGCCTGTCGCCGGGCGACATCGTCGTCTTTTCATCGCGCACCATTCCGGGCAACGAAAAGGCCATTCTCGAGATCAAGAACCAGCTCATCGACCAGGGCATCAAGATCATCGAGGACGGCGACGCGCTGGTACACGTCTCGGGCCATCCACGCCGCAGCGAGCTGCGCCGAATGTATGAGTGGGTGCGGCCGCGTATTGCGGTGCCGGTGCATGGCGAGGCCGCGCATCTGGTTGCCCATGGTTCGCTAGCCGCGGAGGCCGGCGTTCCCGAGGTTGCGCAGATCCGCAATGGCGACATGCTGCGGCTGGCGCCGGGCGCCGCCGAGATCGTCGACCAGGTGCCGTTCGGTCGCATCTACAGGGATGGCAAGCTGATCGGCGACGAAGAGGCCGTGGGCATACGCGAGCGGCGCAAGCTCTCCTTTGCCGGCCATGTGGCGGTCAACGTGGTGCTGGACGACCGCTACGAGATTGCCGGCGATCCGGATATCGTGGCGATCGGCGTTGCCCAGGTGGATGCACGCGGCGACGACATGGAAGAGTTGATGCTCGATGCGGCAATCGGCGCCGTCGACAGCATACCCCGTGCGCGTCGAAAAGATCTGGACCTTGTCCAGGAAGCCGTGCGACGCGCCGTGCGTGGCGCCGCCAACGAAGCATGGGGCAAGAAGCCGCTCGTGACCGTTTTCGTTACGCGCTGAGCAAGGGATCGGTGAGGACAATGCTGGGTCGCCTCAATCACGTCGCCATCGCCGTGCCGGACCTCGCGGCCGCGAGCGCCGTCTACCGCGACATGCTGGGCGCGAAGCTGACCGAGCCGCAGGCATTGCCCGAGCATGGCGTGACCGTCGTGTTCATCGACACCGGCAATACCAAGATCGAGCTGCTCGAGCCGCTGGGCGAGGGCTCCCCGATCGCTGCATTCCTGGAGAAGAACCCGGCCGGCGGCATGCACCATCTCTGTTACGAGGTGGAAGACATCATCGCCGCCCGCGACCGCTTGAAGGCGGCCGGCGCGCGCGTGCTGGGCGACGGAAACCCCAGGATCGGCGCACACGGCAAGCCGGTGCTGTTTTTGCATCCCAAGGATTTTTTGGGTACCTTGGTCGAACTGGAACAGGTGTAGTCCCATGAGCTGGATTTCGGCAGCCGCAGTCTTCTTCATCATCTGGTGGACGGTGCTGTTCGCAGCGCTCCCGGTCGGCCTGAGGACGCAGGACGATGACGGGGCGGTCACGCTCGGCACAGAGGCAAGTGCGCCGCGCGGACCCCATATGCTGCGTGCCGTGATCCGGACGACGATCATTTCGGTCATCATCTGCGGTCTTTTCTACTACTTGACCAAGGTGCTCGGGTTCGGCTTCGACGACTTCCCGAATTTTCTCCCGCCACTGGACTGACCGGGCAACTTGCCGCTGGGCAGGGGAGCGAGTTTCCGCCGCCTCCGAGGCGTGACAGGGAAACTTGGGCTGGCGAGTGCCGCGCGCCGAGGCTGAACATCACCAGCGCGGCGCGCGTACGAGCCAATTTTCGAGTTTTTCCAGGCTTATTCCGACCGCGCTTCCTGCCGCTGCTTCGCGGGCGCGGCAACCACATGCATTGCGAGAAGCGATTTCATGCCGGCGCTGCCTGTGAAAGGCGGGCGCTGTCAGGCGAGGGGATGCCTGGCAGGCCGTGTATCTTTCCAAAAAGATATACTGAATTACACCGCTGAATACGATATTTAGTCTAGTGATTTAGTATAAATAGGAATATAGAAAAGCCGATGGCGCTTGCCCTTCGCATTCGGACGAGCGGGAGGAGAAAGAGCTATGCTGTTGATTTCGCAAAAAAAATGCAAGGCACAAGGCCTTGCAATTGAACGCGTCCGATCTGCTTTCCGTCACCGGCGGCTGCGTATTATCGCGCCTAGATCGCATCCTCCCAAGACTTTGACCGCGTAGGAGAGCAGATTTTGCTTCGCTCTCTCGATTATCTGAGCACACTAGACCAAGCTGCGATGAATTGTCACTAACAATTTTGCGTCTCAAGCCTGGGAGATGTGCTGCACTGCACAAAAGCCGCACGCGGCTTGGCTTCGGCAGCTTCGGCGGTTCGCATGGCCGGGCCGGAGCAACATGCCGGCCAGCGCGAAGTGGCAGGAAAAGCTGGCTTGGGTTCACATCGCGCCTTGAAATGGCTATGAAGCGCGGGCAGGCAAATCTGCGCCGGTTCCGATTCCGGTTCCGGTTCCTCTTTCTTCTTTGACGGAACTCCCCATGCGTCTATCGCGCTACTTCCTGCCCATCCTGAAAGAGAACCCGCGCGAGGCCGAGATCGTCTCGCATCGCCTGATGCTGCGTGCCGGCATGATCCGCCAGCAGGCGGCCGGAAGCTTCTCTTGGCTGCCGCTGGGCAAGCGCGTTCTCGACAAGGTTTGCCAGATCATCCGCGAGGAGCAGAACCGCGCGGGGGCGCTGGAGATCCTGATGCCGACGATCCAGTCGGCCGACCTGTGGCGGGAAAGCGGTCGCTATGACGACTATGGCGACGAGATGCTGCGCATCAAGGACCGCAACAAGCGCGACATGCTGTTCGGTCCCACCAACGAGGAGATGGTGACCGAGATCTTCCGCTCCTACGTCAAGACCTACAAGGACCTGCCGCTCAACCTCTACCACATCCAGTGGAAGTTCCGCGACGAGCGGCGGCCGCGCTTCGGCGTGATGCGCTCCCGCGAGTTCCTGATGAAGGACGCCTATTCCTTCGACCTTGACTATGAAGGCGCCAAGGCGGCCTACAACCGCATGTTCGTGTCCTATCTGCGCACTTTCACGCGCATGGGCCTGCAGGCGATCCCGATGCGCGCCGACACCGGCCCGATCGGCGGCGACCTCAGCCACGAATTCATCATCCTGGCCGAGACCGGCGAGAGCCAGGTCTATTGCGCGCGCGAATTCCTGAGCCTGCCGGTTCCGGGGGAGAACACCGATTTCTCCAACGACGCGCAAATCGCCGACATCGTCAAGGAATGGACCACGCCCTACGCGGCCACGGATGAAATGCACGACGAGGCGGCCTGGAGCGCCGTGCCTGCCGGCGACCAGCTCTCGGCGCGCGGCATCGAGGTCGGCCACATCTTCCATTTCGGCGAGAAATATTCGAAGCCGATGGAAGCCAAGGTCGCCGGTCCGGACGGCAAGGAGCACTATGTCTCCATGGGCTCCTACGGCATCGGCCCCTCGCGCCTCATCGCGGCCATCATCGAGGCCAGCCACGACGAGAACGGCATCATCTGGCCGGAGGCAGTGGCGCCGTTCCAGGTCGGCATCATCAACATGAAGACGGGCGACGCCGAGTGCGACCGCGTTTCGGAAGAGCTTTATGAAGCGCTCACCGCCGCCGGCAAGGAAGTGCTCTACGACGACACCGACCAGCGCTCGGGCGGCAAGTTCGCCACCGCCGACCTGATCGGCCTGCCGTGGCAGGTCATCGTCGGCCCTCGCGGCGTGGCTGCGGGCGAGGTCGAGATCAAGAATCGCCGCACCGGCGAACGGGAGACGATGTCGATCCCCGCCGCAATCGCGCGCTTCGGTAAGGCCTGATGGCGAAGGCGGCGGCCAAGCCGGCTGGCGCCGGACCGTTTTCCGTCTTCGAACGGATGGTGGCGTGGCGCTATCTGCGCTCGCGCCGCAAGGAGACGGTCATCTCGGTGATCGCCTCGATCTCCTTCGTCGGCATCATGCTTGGCGTGGCCACGCTCATCATCGTCATGGCGGTGATGAACGGCTTCCGCGCCGAGCTGCTCAACCGCATCCTCGGCATCAACGGTCACCTGATCGTGCAGCCGATGGATACCCCGCTTGACGACTACGAAGCCGTGGCAGGCCGCATCAACGGCGTGCGTGGCGTCAAATATGCCATTCCGCTCATCGACGGCCAGGTGCTGGCGCAGGGCGAGGTCGGGGCCGGCACTGGCGCGCTGGTGCGCGGCGTTCGCGGCGAAGACCTGGCCAGGATCCCGCTTGTGGCCAACAACATCAAGCAGGGCTCTCTTGTCGGCTTCGACACCGGCGAGGGCGTGGCGATCGGCAGCCGCATGGCCGACAATCTGGGCCTCGTTCTCGGGGACACGGTTACGCTGATAGCGCCGGAAGGCGAAATCACCCCGATGGGCACCACGCCGCGCATGAAGGGCTATCCGATCACCGCGATCTTCGAGGTCGGCATGTCGGAATACGATTCCTCGATCGTCTACATGCCGCTTTCCGAGGCGCAGCTGTTCTTCAATATGGAAAACCGCGTCCAGACGATCGAGATATTCGTCGATAACCCCGACGCGGTTGATGCGCTGAAGCCCGCGGTGGAGGAGGCGGCGCAGCGGCCGGTCTTCGTTTCCGACTGGCGCCAGCGCAACCAGACCTTCTTCTCCGCGCTCCAGGTCGAGCGCAACGTGATGTTCATGATCCTGACACTGATCGTGCTGGTGGCGGCCCTGAACATCATTTCCGGCCTGGTCATGCTGGTGAAGGACAAGGGGCGCGACATCGCCATCCTGCGCACCATGGGCGCCACGCGCGGCGCGGTGATGCGCATCTTCATGATGACGGGTGCCGCGATCGGCGTCACCGGCACCATCGCCGGCGTCGTCCTGGGTATCGTGGTATGCCTCAACGTGGAGTCGATCCGTCAGTTCTTCTCCTGGATCTCGGGCACCGTTCTGTTCAACCCCGAGCTCTATTTCCTCAGCAAACTGCCGGCCAAGATGGACATGGGCGAGACCATCAGCGTTGTCGCCATGGCGCTTGTCCTTTCTTTCCTGGCAACGCTGTTCCCGGCTTGGCGTGCCGCCAAGCTCGATCCGGTCGAAGCCTTGCGATACGAATGATGGCCAGCGAAAGAATCCTAGAACTGAAGGGCGTCGACCGGCACTACGTTCAGGGGCCGCGCAAGCTCACCATCCTCAACGGTGCCGAATTTTCGCTGCGGCGCGGCGAAATGGTCGCGCTGGTGGCCCCGTCCGGTGCCGGCAAGTCCACGCTGCTGCACACGGCCGGCCTGCTGGAGCGGCCCGACGCCGGCGAGGTGATGCTGGCTGGGCGCAATTGCGGCCGCCTTTCCGACGACGAGCGCACTGCCATTCGCCGCAATGACATCGGCTTCGTCTACCAGTTCCACCATCTGCTGCCGGAGTTCTCGGCCATCGAGAACGTGATGATGCCGCAGCTCGTCAAAGGGCTTGCCCCCGCGGAAGCGCGGGCGCGCGCAAAGCAGCTTCTCGAATACATGCAGATCGGCAAACGCGGCGAACACCGCCCGTCCGAACTCTCGGGCGGCGAACAGCAGCGCGTGGCGATAGCCCGCGCCGTTGCCAATGCGCCGCTGGTGCTATTGGCCGACGAACCGACCGGCAACCTCGACCCCAACACCGCCTCCTATGTCTTCGGGGCGCTCTCGGCCCTCGTGCGGCAGTCCGGCCTGGCGGCGCTCATCGCTACCCACAACCACGAGCTTGCGGCCCGCATGGACCGCCGCGTCACGCTCTCCGAAGGCAAGATCGTGCCGCTCTAAGGTGGAGGGCTCCTCGCGTGGAGCCCTTTCTTCGCTCGGCACATGCGACGCCGCCCGTGATTGGTGGCGGCCGCTCCCACCCCGCCGTCATCCTCGGGCGGCGCACGAGCGAAGCGAAGTGCGGAGGTTCCGGGGATCCATGCCGCTCCGCCAAAGCTGCTGCAGCGGTGCGAGAGGAGCATGTCGCACCTCTAAACGTAAGCACTTGCGACGCCGCCCGTGATTGGTGGTGGCCGCTCCCATCCCGCCGTCATCCTCGGGCCGGAGCACGAGCGAAGCGAAGTGCGGAGGTTCCGGGGATCCATGCCGCTCTGCCAAAGCTGCTGCAGCGGTGCGAGAGGAACATGTCGCACTTCCAAACGTAGACACATGCGACGCCGCCCGTGATTGGTGGCGGCCGCTGCCCCACTCCCGTCATCCTCGGGCCGGAGCACGAGCGAAGCGAAGTGCGAAGGTTCCGGGGATCCATGCCGCTCCGCCAAAGCTGCTGCAGCGGCGCAGGAAGTGCATGCCGCACTTCCGACAGCAACACTTTGTTTTTCAAACGACGAACGCTCTCAAGGGAGAGGTAAAGCCCCGCGCTTCCTGTCCCGCAACGGTGCACGCGCCGCGTTAACGCTCGCTTAACCCTGCCGCCACCTCAGCCGCAAGGGCGCCATTGTCGATCGCTGCACCTATTGACGCGCGAACAAAAATAGAACAAACTATAAACATATCAAATACACGAGGGAATCATGACCGATCTGTTCCAGGATGTCATCTCGCTGATTTGCATGAGCGCGTTTCTGGTCACGATGGCGATGTGGATCGGCGCGATGTGACGATCCATTTTTGAAATGGGGCGCAAGAGTTTTGCGGGGCGGCATCAATCGGCCTAGCACTCCGCCTCGCGCGTGATCTCGGCCGGCCCAAAGACGGTTTCGAAGGAGGCCTTCAGCGCCACGTCGAGATCGGACATCGTCACGGGCAAGCCGAGGTCCACTAGGCTGGTGACGCCGTGCTCGGTCACGCCGCATGGAACGATGCCGCTGAAGTGGCTGAGATCCGGCTCGACATTGATGGCGATGCCGTGGAAGCTCACCCAGCGCCGCAGGCGGATGCCGATTGCCGCGATCTTGTCCTCCGCGGGGGTGCCGTCGGGCATGGGCGGCCGATCCGGCCGGACAACCCACACGCCAACCCGGTCCTCGCGCCGCTCGCCGCGCACGTTGAAGCGGTCCAGCGTGTCGATGATCCACGCTTCCAGCGCTGCCACGAAGGCGCGGACGTCCTCTCGCCGGCGCTTGAGGTCGAGCATGACATAGGCCACCCGCTGGCCGGGGCCGTGATAGGTGTATTCGCCGCCGCGGCCTGCGTCGAAGACGGGGAATCGATCCGGGTCCACCAGGTCCGAAGGCTGGGCGCTGGTGCCGGCGGTGTAGAGCGGCGGATGCTCCACCAGCCAGACCAGTTCGCTGGCCGCGCCGTCGCGAATCGCCGCGGCGCGTGATTCCATGAACGCCAGCGCATGTTCGTAGTCGGTCAGGCCGGGCTCGATTCGCCATTCTACCGGCGGCGATTCCACTGCCGGCAGGAACGAGGTCTCGATCTGGCTGCGCTGCATCATGTTCGGCTCCGCAAAAACGTCTTCCTTCATATGGCCGGGGCCGCGCCAAAGGTCCAGTTTCTCGTTTTTGCGCGGCGTTTCCCCGGCGTCTGCAAGGGGTTCCGCAAGAGAGTTCACAAAGACGCCAATTATTCGCCACGGCGCACTTGTTTCGCCGAAAGCGATTTGCTACATGCCGCTGGCCGATGGAGATCGGCCCTTTCGTGACGTGCGGTCGTGGCGGAATTGGTAGACGCGCAGCGTTGAGGTCGCTGTGGGGCAACCCGTGGAAGTTCGAGTCTTCTCGACCGCACCATCACGAAGCTTCAGCTCTTGAAGCTGCTGATTATCCTTCCTTTTTTCAAATGGGATGATGCCGCCGTAAAGGCCCGCATGACCCTTTGCGGCCTCCCGGTCGGATTCTCGGCGTGCTCTTCGCAGGTCGCGTGGCCTGGCTGTCCTGGCATGCGCCGAAACGTTGAGATTCGAAGCGCAGGGACAAGCGTCGCAGGGACGCGAATCGGGTGCTTGAAAGGCGGCGGCTCTTCTTGGCATGCTGATGCGCCCTCGGGAGAAAGACCTGCAATGAGCGAGGAAAGCCGTAAGAGCCATTGGGACAAGGCTTACACCGACAAGGGCGAGGCGGGCGTAAGCTGGTTTGAAGACCGGCCCGAACTTTCGCTCGAGCTGATCCGGCAGGCCGGCGGCTCGCCGGCGACCTCCCTGATCGATATCGGCGGCGGCGCCTCTCGCCTGGTCGATGCGCTGGTGGCCCAAGGGTGGCGTTCGGTGACGGTGCTCGACGTGTCCGAAACCGCGCTTCAAGCCGCGCGCGCCAGGCTGGGCAAGGCTGCCGAGCAGGTGCAATGGATCGCAGCGGACGTGACGCAATGGCAGCCGGCCCGCGCATATGACATCTGGCATGACCGCGCGGCATTTCACTTTCTGGTCGACCCGTCAGAGCGCGCGGCCTATGTCGAGCGCCTTGCTTCGGCGGTGAAGCCAGGGGGCCATGCCATCATCGCAACCTTCGCACTGGACGGGCCGGAGCGCTGCAGCGGCCTTCCGGTGGTCCGCTACGACGGCTCCATGCTGGCTGCCGAGCTCGGGGCGGCTTTCGCGCTACTCGAAAGCCGCCACCATCTCCACCAGACGCCGTGGGGCTCGACACAGCCCTTTCAGTACAGCCTCTTCCTCCGCGTTCCGGACCGCGCCTAGCCGGTAAAAAATTTTTTCCCGGCGCGTGGAACCGAACCGGCGCAAGCGCGTTGAAATTCACCAACTAGGGGTAGATGGTACACATCAGAAAGCCCGTTGCCTGACAGAGGCGGCGGGCTTTCTGCTTTTCGGCACATGCGCTGAGCGTGCCGTGGGAAGATCGGTCGAGTTTCCCGAGCAATGGCTGGCCGTGCCGGCGGGCGAGGGGCGCTTCCTGGGGCGCCGGTGGCGGGCTCCAACTTCTGTGAGCGCTGCGAGGCAGAGCGCATTTCGTTTGAATTCACGGCTCGTTCTGCCATAGACCTGACGGGCAAAACTTCCCCATGAATCGTGGAGCGAGAGGCGCGCTTGGAAGGCCAGGATGAAAAATTGCCGGGTGCCGTTGGCCATCCGCATCTTCACGCCGAAATTTATGACGATGACGGCGTCATCCGTGCCTCGTTTCTCGCGCAGGTCGAAGCAGCGATTGCCGAACGCAACACTGAGGCCCTCAAGGACGACATAGGCAGCCTGCACCAGTCCGAACTGGGGCATCTTCTGGAAGCCCTGCTGCCGGAACAGCGGCGCGCGCTGGTCGAACTCATGGGCAGCGACTTCGACTTTTCGGCTCTGACCGAGGTCGACGAGGCAATTCGCCTCGAGATCGTCGACAACCTGCCGAACGAGCAGATCGCCCAGGCGGTGCAGGAACTCGATTCCGACGATGCCGTCTACATTCTGGAAGACCTGGATCAGGAAGACCAGGACGAGATCCTGGCGCAGCTTCCGTTCACGGAGCGAATCAGGCTGCGCCGCTCGCTCGACTATCCGGAAGAAACCGCCGGACGGCGCATGCAGACCGAATTCGTCGCCGTGCCGCCATTCTGGTCTGTCGGCCAGACCATCGACTACCTGCGCGAGGACAAGAACCTGCCGGACAGGTTCAGCCAGATCTTCGTCATCGATCCCACCTTCAAGCTTCTGGGCTCCATCGCCCTCGACCAGATCCTGCGCTCCAAGCGATCGGTGAAGATCGCGGACATCATGCACGAGACGCGCCACGCCATTCCGGCCAGCATGGACCAGGAAGAGGCGGCGCATGAATTCGAGCAATATGACCTGCTGTCGGCAGCCGTCGTGGACGAGAACGACCGGCTGGTCGGCGTGCTGACCATCGACGACGTGGTCGACGTGATCCAGCAGGAGGCCGAGGAGGACCTGCTGCGAATGGGCGGCGTGGGCGACGAAGAACTGTCCGACACGGTGCTGGCGGCTTCGCGCTCGCGCGTGCCCTGGCTTCTGGTCAACCTGTTCACCGCCTTCCTGGCGGCTTCCGTCATCGGCCTGTTCGACCGCACCATCGAGCACATCGTGGCACTTGCGGTGCTGATGCCCATCGTGGCCGGAATGGGCGGCAATGCAGGCTCGCAGACGATGACGGTGACCGTGCGCGCGCTGGCCACGCGAGACCTGGACATCTACAACGCGGGGCGCATTATCCGCCGCGAAATGGGCGTTGGATTCCTCAACGGAATGATCTTCGCCGTGCTCATCGGCATCGTCGCGGCAAGCTGGTTCCAGGATCCCAATCTGGGCGGGATTATCGCCGCCGCCATGATCATCAACATGTTTGTGGCAGCGCTGGCGGGTATACTGATTCCACTGCTGCTCGACAGGGTCGGCGCCGATCCGGCGGTCGCGTCTGCCGTATTCGTCACCACGGTCACCGATGTGGTCGGCTTCTTCGCCTTTCTCGGCCTCGCCACCTGGTGGTTCGGCATGCTTTGAGCCGGGTCCGGCTGAAGCGATCTGAATTGACTTTTACGTAAATGCCGTGACAAGATTCCCAGCCATTTTCGTGAACTATGTCGGGGCGGAGCCATGATCCGGGAATATTATACGATCACTGAACTGACCCGCGAGTTCGACATATCCACGCGGACCTTGCGGTTCTACGAGGACGAGGGGCTGATACAGCCCGTCAGGCGCGGCCGCACCCGGCTTTTCCGCCCCTCCGATCGCCACCTGATCAGGCAGATCATGCGCGGCAAGCGCCTTGGTTTCTCGATCAACGAGATCCGCGAGATCATCCAGATGTACAAGGAGCCGCCGGGCGAGATCGGCCAGCTCAATCTGATGATCAAGCGTATCGAGGAAAAGCGCGAGGACCTGCGCCAGAAGCGGCGCGACCTGGAAGAGACACTCGCCGAGCTGGATCAGGCCGAGGAATCCTGCGTCGAACGGCTGGCTGAACTTGGCGTGACCACCTGACGGGCACGCCGGTTACTTCCGCGCGGAGGCCGATGGCCGCCGGGTGACCCGGCAGGGAAGGGCCGTCAGATCCAGCGGCGCACCCGCTTTGCATAGTCGCGGTATTTCTTGCCAAAGCGCGCCTCCAGGTGCTTTTCCTCGCGCTCGACGGCAAGCTTCTGCGTCACGAAGGCGGCAAGAAGAGCCAGCGGCAGGAACCAGGCGATGCCGGTGATGAGGCCCACGCCGACCATCAGCAGCGTTATGCCCATGTAGATGGGGTTGCGCGTGACCGCGAAAGCGCCGTCGGTGACCAGACGCTCGGCGGGGCGGTTGGCCATGATCGTCGTTTCGGCCCGCCGCATGGCCTGAAGCGCCGAGACGTAAAGTGCGACTGCGCCAAGCACCGCAAGCCAGCCGGTGGCGAACAGGATGTCGCCCAGAAGCCCCGATATCCATGGCAAGGGAAGGGCGAAGGCAAGCAGGATGCTGAGCGCAATCGCCGCAATATAGATCAGCGGCGGCCATGGGATGGTGTTGGGGCTGGCATGCATGTCGGTCACGGCGTTCCTCCCTGGAAGGTCGAGTCCTCTGTCTCCTCGGTGCAGGTCTCGGCCTTGTTTTGTATTTTAGCGCGGAAATCCGGCGGCGGGTTTTCCGAAAATAGCTCGTCGAGCCCGTCCCGCTCCAGCGCGTCCAGCATGCATGTGCAGTAGCGGACGCAGAATTCGGCGTCGCGGCTCTGCTCGCAGGTCCTTTCGCAGGAATTGCGGAAGCGCACCTCTTGCGGCTGCACCTGCGCCGGCACCACCTGGGAAAACAGCCAGACGCAGGCGATCAGCACCGGCTGGTGGATGAGGTAGACGGCAAGGCTGTGCTGGCCCGCGAAATTCAGCGGCGCTGCCCATTTTCCGAGGCGGATAACGGCAAGCCTGTCGAACAGGCCGCTGGATGAGGCAAGCCCGCCAGCGGCAATGCCGGCCAGCACCGCGCCGAACCAGGGAAAGACCGGCACATAGTCGTTCGAATGGGGGTTGCTGGACGACAGGCCCACCCACCACAGGGCTGGATGATCGAAGAGTTCGCTGCGCAGGAAGTTTGGCGTCGCGATCACCAGCGCCGCGACAACGAGCGTCAGCAGCGCCGGCAGCCGCAGGAAGGCCAGCCCGAGAAGGCTCGCCAGCGCGATCTGGTGCAATATGCCGAAGAAGATGAAGCCGCTCGGCACGGCAATCCACGTGGCAACCGATATGGCCAGCGCCGCCCCTGCCACCATGGCGAAGCGTCGCCAGAACGGCTTCCAGCGAATGCCGCGGCCGTGCGCCAGCACCAAGCTTACCCCGACCAGGAAGAGGAAGCTCGAGGCGATGCAGCGGGCAAAAAGCTTCCAGCCGCCCACCGCCGTCATGCCCGGTTCGACGTAACCGAAGAATTCCAGGTCCCAGGTAAAGTGGTAGATGGCCATGGCGGCCAGCGCCAGGCCGCGCGCAAGGTCGAGCAGCTCGATCCTCGTGCCCTTTGTGGTCGAGGCTTGATTCGTCTTGATATCGGGGTACATGGCTGTGTTTGCGGGCATTGCCGACATGGTGACATCGTTATCGTGGAAGACAAGGCCGAAGAAGAATTGGGGAAATGCGATGCACAGCGTGAATGCAAATGGCGCCTCTATACCGGCGCTGGGCCTGGGAACCTGGACGCTGAAGGGGCAGGAATGCACTGAGCTGGTGTCTCGGGCACTGTCCATCGGCTACCGGCACGTCGATACCGCGCGCGCCTACGGCAACGAAGACGCCGTGGGCGAGGGGCTGCGCGCTTCCGGCATTGCGCGCGACGAACTGTTCGTGACCACCAAGGTGTGGTGGACGGAAATCGCGCCCGGCGACCTTGAGCGCTCGGCCGAGGCCAGCCTGAAGGACCTTGGCCTCGACCAAGTCGACCTGCTGCTGATCCATTGGCCGAACCCGCGCATTCCACTGGAGAGCTCGATCAAGGCGCTGAATGCGGTCAGGCGCATGGGCCTCACCCGCCACATCGGCGTGGCCAATTTCCCCACCAGCCTGCTGGCCGAAGCGATTTCGCTTTCGGAGGCGCCGCTCGTTTGCAACCAGGTCGAGTACCATCCCTATCTCGACCAGTCCAAAATGCTGCGCATGTGCCGCGAGAGCGGCCTGGCTCTCGTTTCCTATTGCCCGCTGTTCCGGGGCGGCGGTCTGTTCGAGGAAAAGGCGGTGCAGGACGCCGCTGCCCGCCATGGCAAGACGCCCGGCCAGATCGTGCTGCGGTGGCATGTTCAGCAGGAGGGCGTGTCGGCAATCCCGCGCACCTCAAAGGCGGAACGGCTGGCGGAAAACATCGCCGTTTTCGATTTCGCGCTGTCGGATGCGGAGATGGCGGCTATTTCCGCACTGACCAGCCAGAACAAGCGCATCTGCGACTACGACTTCTCGCCCGAATGGGATGCCGCTTAGGCCAGGTGGCGGCGGCCTATAGCCCCACAGGGTTTGCGACGGGCAAAGGTCGGTTTCCTGCTATCCTCCCACCGCTCGGGCCTGCCAACCTGCCCGCGAAATATCCGGGGCAGGAATGGTCACGCAGGTAAGGCATCCCATCTGGCTTCCCGCCGTAAAGCAGGCGGGCGCGCGCACCTTTGCCACGCTCTATGCGCTTGAGTCATTTGCGCGCGCCGCCATTTCCAGCGTCGTGCCGATCCAGGCCTACGAACTCCTGCAGAACAAGCAGGGCGTCTCGCTGCTTTATACGCTGGTGGCGCTGATCGGCCTTTCGGCAACGCTGTTCATGCCGATGCTCATCAGCCGCTTCTCGCGCCGCTGGATCTACACCGCGGGCACGGCGCTTCTGGCCATTGGCTCGCTCCTGTTCATGACCCATTCGCTGGCCGGCCAGATGGTGGGCATGCTGGCACGCGTCATGGGCTCCAGCGCGCTCGCCATCACGCTCAACCTCTACATCATGGACCACATCCGCAAGACGGAGATCATGCAGGCCGAATCGCTGCGCATGGCCTGGTCGATGATGGCCTGGACCGGCGGGCCGACGCTCGGCGTCTTTCTCTATACGCGTTATGGCATCATCGTCACGCATGCCGTGGTGGTGGGCTTCGCGATGGCGCTGCTGGCCACGTTCTGGTATTTCCGCCTCGGCGACAATCCGCTGATCAGCCCCGGCAAGACGCGAGCCGCCAACCCGCTGAAAAACATCGGCCGCTTCGTCTCACAGCCCAGGCTGCGCCTGGCCTGGGTGATCGCTTTTGGCCGTTCCTGCTTTTGGACCACCTTCTTCGTCTATGGCCCGATCCTGATGGTGGTGACGGGCGAGGGCGAGCTGGCTGGCGGTCTTCTGGTGTCGGCCGGCAATGCGCTGCTCTTTGCGGCTATCTCCTGGGGCAAGGCGGGGCGTCGCTTCGGCGCACGCAACGTCATGACGTTCGCTTTCCTGGCCATGAGCGCCGCCTTGTTCGCGGCGGGGCTGAGCGGCGAAGGGCTGCCGCTGCTGACGGGTGGCTTCCTGTTGCTCGGAGCGCTGTTTGCGGTGGCGCTCGATGCGCTCGGCTCCACCGCCTTCATGCGCGCGGTGCGCACCTATGAGAGGCCGCAGATGACGGCGGTCTACCGCACCTATCTGGATCTTTCCGAGCTTATCCCGCCGCTGGTCTACACGGTGGTGCTCAGCTTCTTCGGCCTTGGCGCGGTGTTCGCCACGCTAGGCTTCTTCACCATCTTTTGTGGCGTGATTACCTTCCGCTATCTTCCGAAGTCGATGTGACCTCGCAAGCGGCGTGCTGGTCGCGCACCCATTGATGGAAGCGATGCAGCTCGTATTCTTCCGGCATCAGCACGCCGGAAGAATGGCGCATCGAATGCAGGCCCTTCTGGTTGACCTCGCAGATGGCGGCGTCCTCCTCCAGCACCCGCGCGCCGAAACTGACGATGTTTTTCAGGCCGGCGCCCTCCGATGACAGCGCATCCGCGGGAAACAGCCATTCGGCGGTAAGCTCGGTCTGCTCCGGTCCGAGCGGCAGGAGGCGCACGGTGCGCACATAGTCGACATGACCGACGATGAACATGGAAGGCAGGTGCGCGGCATAGGTCTGGCCCGCGGCGCGCTCCGCCTCGGTCAGCGTGGCGAAGACGGGACCGTGGGCGCGCCCATCGTCCGACCAAGTTTCGGCTCCCGGACGCAGCCCGCCGGCATATTCGGGCGCGTCGTTGTCCGCATGGAGAGCCCATTCCGGGTCGTCGTAGCGTGCCATCAGCCCGCGCCCATAGATCGGCACCAGGTGGGAGAGGTGCTTGTGCACGCCGGGGCAATGCAGGCACTCGTTGAAGTTTTCCCAAAAGACCTTCCAGTTGCAATTCAGCACCTTGCGCAGCACGTGGCCGGTGGCGAGGTCTTCCAGAGGCCAGTTCGACAGGTCGCACGAGCCGGGGTCGAAGCTTTCGGGCGCCGAGCCGGCGGCATCTTCGGCAAGATTGACGAAAACGAAGCCCCGCCACGACGAAAGCGCCACCGGATAGAGCGGATAGTCGGCCTTGTCGAAACCGGCAGGAAGCGTCTTGGAAGGGACGCGCACCAGCTCGCCCGCCAGAGAATAGGACCAGGCGTGGTAGGGGCAGGTGAGCAGCTTGCTTTTCAACCGACCTTCGCTTTCGCGGCAAAGCTGCGAGCCGCGATGGCGGCAGGTGTTGTGGAAGGCGCGCAAGGCTCCGGCTTCGTCGCGGATGAGCAGAACCTGCTGGGTGCCCACCGTGAAGACGCGAAAGGCTCCAGGCTGCGCGATATCTGCCTCGCGGCAGAGCATGATCCAGTTGCGATACCAGATCGCTTCGAGGTCGCGGCGGTATTCGGCCTCGTCCCAGTAGGCCCGGGACGGCAGCGTTGCCTGGGCGGTTCGCAGGCCGTTATAGGGATCGATTGCTTCGGTGTCTGCTCGCATGGCGTTGCCCCGATCGATGGGAGAGCGGACACTGCTGCGCGCCGATTGTCAATCGGGGGCGCGAGGTGAGGCAGGTGGCTGACTTGCGCGTTTGCGACCTTGCCGGCCGATAAAAGGGCGGGATTATGGTTTGCCGGGCGTGGCGATTCTTCATATAGTCGCAATCGTCGTCGGTTCCGGACGGAACCAAAAGGGAATGCGGTGCGGGCATTTTTTGCCCAAAGCCGCGGCTGCCCCCGCAACTGTGCGCGGAGAGCTCTCCCCAGATGCCACTGAGGGTTACCTCGGGAAGGCGGGGAAGGGCGTAGACCCGCAAGCCAGGAGACCTGCCGGCGACGAAGAAAACTCTATGGGCCCTCGGGTGGAGGGTGAAAGGATTTTTGGAATGAACACTGTTGCTTCCTCGTCGATCGGCGCTTCGGTTGGCTCGGCCTCGCGCGTTACGCAGCTGGCGCTTTCCGCCCTTCTCGGCCTTTTCGTGGTCGGCTTCGTGGGCTTTGCGCAGATGGACGCCGTTCACAACGCTGCCCACGACTACCGTCACTCGCTCTCGTTCCCCTGCCACTAACGGGGGGCTTTCACATGACAGTGTTTCGCAACGTCGTGTTCATCGCGGCGATCGCCGGGCTTTTGTCCGGCATCGTGATGGCCGCGATGCAGGCCTATGCTACCGTCCCGCTGATCCTTCAGGCGGAGGTTTATGAGGAAGCCGCCGGCGGGCACCACCATGGTGCTCCGGAGGTCTCAACCCCGTCTGCTCTCGATCATGAAGCGGCGGCGCCTGCGGAAGAGGAAGAGGGCTGGGCGCCGGCCGACGGTTTCGAGCGCTACAGCTTCACCGTGCTGGCCAATGTCGTCACCGCCATCGGCTTCGCGCTGGTGCTAGTGGCCGTTTCCGAACTGGCCGGCGGCATTGCCGGTTGGCGCCAGGGTGTGTTCTGGGGCTTTGCCGGCTTTGCCGTGTTCACGCTGGCACCGGGCCTGGGTTTGCCGCCGGAACTGCCTGCCATGCCCGCGGCCGATCTCGCCGCCCGTCAGGTCTGGTGGATCGGGACGGCTGTGGCAACCGCCGCGGGGCTTGGCCTGATCGCCTTCCGCAGCTCGTTGGCGTTCTCGCTGATTGGCGTGGCTTTGATCGTGGCACCGCATGTCATCGGCGCGCCGCAGCCGGAAAGTCACGAATCGCCCATTCCGGCAAGCCTGCACCACCAGTTCGTGGTCGCGGTCACCGTCACCAACCTGATCTTCTGGGTGGTGCTTGGGGCTCTGGTCGGCATCGTCCGCAGCCGCTTCACCGGAACGGCGAAAAGCCTGCGCGACAGCTTTGCGTGAGGCACACACACTGACGCTGCTGCTCGGCGGCGCGCGCTCCGGCAAGAGCGCGCATGCCGAGCAGCTGGCGACCGGCTTCCCGGCGCCCTGGACCTATATCGCCACCGCCCAGGCCTTTGACGACGAGATGGTGGAGCGCATCGCGCTGCACCGCGCCCGCCGCGCCGAGGGCTGGGAGACGCTCGACGCGCCGCTGGACCTCGTGGGCGCAATAGAGAGCGTACCCGACGGCCGCCCGCTATTGGTCGATTGCCTGACGCTATGGCTTTCCAATCATCTCCTGGCCGAGCATGATCTCGAACGCGAAAGCGAACGCCTTGCCGATGTGCTGGGCAAGCCGCGCGGGCCGTGGTTCGTCGTGGCCAACGAGGTCGGCCTCGGCATCGTGCCCGATAATGCGCTTGCCAGAAGATTCCGCGACGCCGCCGGCCGGCTCAACCAGAAGATTGCGGCTCGCGCCGACCGTGTCCTATTCATGGTCGCGGGGCTACCCATGCAGGTGAAATGACATGAAGGAAATCGACGACAGCGAAGCCGAACGCCATAAGGCCAAGATGGCCAAGCGCAAGGCGGTGCAGGATGCAGAAGTCGCCGGCAAGACCATCGAGCAGAAGGGTCTGCTGATCGTGAACACCGGCCCGGGCAAGGGCAAGTCAACGGCGGCCTTTGGGCTGGCGCTGCGCATGCTGGGCTACGGCCGGCGCGTCGGCGTCGTGCAATTCGTCAAGGGCGCGTGGCACACCGGCGAGAAGGACGCCTTCGCCGCTTTCGGCGACCGGGTAGTCTGGCACACGATGGGCGAGGGGTTTACCTGGGAAACGCAGGACATCAAGCGCGACATCGCCGCCGCCGAGGCCGCCTGGGCCAAGGCGGTGGAGCTCATCAACGATCCGACCATCGATCTCGTCGTGCTCGATGAGCTCAACATCGCGCTGCGCTATGACTATCTGGACCTCGACATGGTCGTTGCGACGTTGAAGAACCGGCGCGAGGGGCTGCATGTCGTCGTCACCGGCCGCAACGCCAAGCCGGCGCTGATCGAGGCAGCAGATCTTGTCACCGAGATGGGCTCGGTGAAGCACCATTTTTCGGCCGGCGTGAAGGCGCAGCAGGGGATCGAGTTCTAGTGGAGAACCGCTACGCCACGCTGGCCTCCTGGGTCTATGAGTTGGACAAGCCGGTGGGGCGTTCGTTCGGCGACGTGGAGTATTACCGCGATCGCCTGCACGGATGCACCGGGCCGATTCTGGAACCGGCTGTAGGCAATGGCCGACTGTTCGTTCCCTTGCTCGAGGCCGGCTTGTCCGTGGAAGGCTTCGACGCGTCTGAAGAGATGCTACGCTATTGCCGCGAGGCATGCGAAAGCCGCTCCTTGCCGGCAAGGCTTACCCGGCAGACCTTCGAGGGATTTTCCTATGCCGAGCGCTTCGACGCGATCGTCGTGCCGCTTGGCTCCTTCCAGCTCATCACCTCCTATCCCGACGCGATGGCCGTGCTGGAGCGTTTTCGCGACCATCTGCTTCCGGGCGGCCGGCTGATCGTCGATCTCGACGCCATCGACAGTTTTCTCGGTGAGAGCCATTCCATGCGTACTTGGAAAACCGACCAGGGCGATCTGCTGACCCTTGCCAGCGACCGGGTGGAGACGGATTACATCTCGCAAACGACCAAAACGACATTGCGCTACGAACTTTGGCGTGGCGGAAAGCTGGTGGATTCGGAGATGGACCTGTTTTGCCTGCGGTGGTGGGGCGTTGCCGAGTTCGAACTGGCGCTCCGGGCTGCCGGCTTCATTGATGTCGAAGCCTGTGGCGACTACCAGCATGGCCACGCGCCCCACAAGGGCGACGGGATCATCACTTTCGAGGCTCGCCGAAGCTGACGTGCCTGATCTTTCTCACATGAGAAAGATCGCAACCGCCAGTATTCCGAACAGACCGATCAGCAGCCAATCAGCGACGTGATAAAGCCGCAGCGCGCGCCTGATATCGGTGCTGGTCGCTTCGCGCCTGCCGTCCCCCATCATGTGGTCCTCGACCAGCATGCCGCCATAGACACGCGGGCCGGCCAATGCCAGCCCAAGCGCGCCGGCCATCGCGGCCTCCGGCCAGCCCGCATTGGGCGAGCGGTGCTTGCCGGAATCCCGGCGCAGTGCGCGCCAGGCGTTCTTCGGGTCGGCTCCCGGCACAAGTGCGGCGGCCGCAACCAGCAGCAGGCCAGTGATGCGCGAGGCGGGCAGGTTGATGAGATCGTCGAAGCGGGCGGCCGCCCAGCCGAAGGCTTCGTGGCGCGGCGTGCGGTGGCCGATCATCGAATCGGCCGTGTTGGCGGCCTTGTAGGCGACGCCACCGACGAGCCCGCCGACGCCGAGCCAGAAGGCGGGCGCCACGATGCCATCGGAAAAATTCTCCGACAGGCTTTCGATCGCCGCGCGGCAGACGGCAGCTTCGTCGAGCTGGTCGGGGTCGCGCCCGACAATCATGGAGACGGCGCGCCTGCCGGCCGCGAGCCCGCCCTCGTCGAGCGCATCTGCCACGGCCTTAACGTGGCTGCCGAGGCTGCGCTGCGCAATCAGGCTGCTGCCGAGTAGCGCCACAAGGATGATGCCGAAAGGCAGGACCGAGAGCAGCATCGAAAGAGCGAGCGCAGTTGCTGCCGGCACGCCCACCAGCACGACAAGCGCCACCACGCCCGAAATGCGGCGCTGCATGTCGGAAAGGGTCGCGCGGTTGAGGTGCCTGTCGAGGAAAGAGATCAACTGGCCGATCCAGATGACGGGATGGCCGATTGCGCGCACCAGTCGATCCGGGTAACCGAAGCCCAGTTCGACGAGAAGCGACAGGAAGGCGAGCAGGACGAACATGGCGCTAGTGAACGGGAACTCGGTGGATGCGGTGGCCGATCATGGCGGCAGTCTGGGCCGGGCCAGAGCGCTGTTTCCCCAAGCGCCTCTGCCCTGGATCGACCTGTCGACCGGGATCAACCCGCACTCCTATCCGCTTTTCGATCTGCCTGCCACCGCCTTCTCGCGGCTGCCGGAGCCGGCCCGCGCGCGGGAACTGGCTGCCGTCGCAGCCGCGGCCTATGGCGCGCCGTCGGCCGCCAATCTGGTGCCGGCGCCGGGCACGCAGATACTGCTGCCGCGGGTCGCCGCGCTGGTGAAGCCCGGCCGGGCGCTGGTGTTGGGGCCGACCTATGCCGAGCATGCACGCGCCTGCGCCATCGCCGGCCACACGGTGGCGGAAGTGCACGACTTCGATGCACTGGTCGGCGCCGACATTGCCGTTGTGGTCAACCCGAACAACCCGGACGGACGCGTGGTCAGCCGCCGAGACCTTCTGGAATTGGCCGACAAGATGCGCTCCAAGGGCGGGCTTCTGGTGGTGGACGAGGCCTTCATGGATGTCGGCCCCCAGGACGAGCGCATGGACGGCAACGTCGAGCGCGGCGGGCTTGTCGTGCTGCGCTCTTTCGGAAAATTCTTCGGGCTGGCTGGCGTGCGGCTTGGATTTGCCATCGCGGCGGAACCGCTGGCGGCGCGGCTAGATGCTGAATTGGGGCCTTGGGCCGTGGCCGGGCCGGCGCTGGAATATGGCACCAAGGCGCTGGGTGACGAGGCATGGCAGAAGGCCATGCGAAACACGCTGAATGAGGATGCCGGCCGGCTGGATGCGCTGTTTGCCGGCCTTGACGTTGAGGTGCTTGGCGGCACCAGCCTGTTCCGCTTCCTGCAGCTGCCGGATGCGGTCGGGCTGTTTGCTGCCCTCGGCCAAAGCGGTATACTGATCCGCAACTTCAACTGGGACGAGACCGCGCTGCGCATCGGCCTGCCGGGCAACGAAGGCGAGTGGCGGCGGCTTGAAAAGTCGCTGGCGGTATGGGCCGCGAAGCGGGCCTCTGGCACGACGGAGGTGCGGCCATGATTTTTGTCTGCCCATTGTCGAAGGTTGCTGAAACCGTGTCGAGTTCCGGCGCCCGGCGCCTCGTCTCGTTGCTCAACGCCGAAAACGAGGTGGTGCGGCCGGCGGCAATCGCGCCGGAGCACCATCTGCTGTTGTCGATGAATGACATCGCCGAGGCGCAGGCCGGCCTGACGCTGCCGGGCGAGATGCATGTGCGCCAGCTGCTCGATTTCGCGATCGAATGGGATCGTGTCCGGCCGCTGGTGATCCATTGCTACGCCGGCATCAGCCGTTCCACGGCCTCCGCCTACATCGTGGCGTCGGCGCTCTCGCCGCAACGCGACGAGGTGGAACTCGCGAAGGAACTGCGCTGGCTTTCGCCCTCTGCCACACCCAACCCGCGCCTCATTGCGGTGGCCGACGCATTGCTCGGGCGCGAAGGGCGCATGATTGCGGCCATCAAGGCAATCGGCCGTGGCGCCGATGCGTTTGAGGGAACGCCCTTTGCGCTGGAGATTAGCTAATTTCTGAAATGCTTTTGACGGCGACACGGTCGAGGCATGGGTCCCCGTAACCCCGAACTGCTCGCTTCGCTCGCGCTCGGGGCACGAGGACGACGACAGAAGAAGGGCCTGCGCAAATCAGGACCGTTTCCGATTGCCCGGACGTCCCGTCAACCCGTCGTCCTCGGGCCGGAGCATGAGCGCAGCGAAATGCGGAGGTTCCGGGGACCCATGCCTCTACGTCGCCGCTTTCGCTCCGGGACAGCTCTCACGCCAGCCACTCCGAAAGCTTCGCCTTGCGCACATCCTGCAGCAGCCGGACAAATCCGCCGGCCTGATGCTCGGCGGTCAGTCGGCCCTTTTCGGCGGTAGCGATGGCCGCATTGCCGACCACGCCATGCTCGTTGAGATCGGCGGAAAGCCAGGCATAGGCATGGGTGCCGGTCTGGCGCATCAGCTCGAAGTTTTTTTCCGCCTTCGCGACGTTCGAAACAAAATCCTCGGCCTGGCTCATGTCGACCAGATCGGGCCGGAAATGCAGCATCAGCGAAGTCTCGACATCGCCGCCATGGATGCCGTGGCGGTCTTCCAGCTCGGGATACATGCCCGCAGGGCGGCCGAAGCGCTGCCAGCTCGTCTTCAACGCCAGCATGTCGAAGCGCACGCGCATTTCGCGCGTCACGATGCCCATGATCTCCTCATTGCCGCCATGCGAATTGACGATCACCAGCTTGCGCACGCCCGCGCGCGCGATGGAAACGCAAAGCTCGGTCCAGGCCTCGATCAGCGTGGTGGCCGGCAAGGTCAGCGTGCCGGGAGAGCGAATGTGCTCGTTGGACTTGCCGACCGCCTGGATAGGCAGCATGCGCACGTCGAGATCGTCGGGCAGGCGCGGGATGACCGTGTCCAGCATGCCTTGCATGATGGTCGTGTCGGTCGAGACCGGCAGGTGCGGCCCATGCTGTTCGATCGCCGCGACCGGCAGGACGGCAATCGTCGTCTCCGGATCGATATTGGCATATTCGGTGGTGCGGTAATCGCCCCACCAGACGCGTCTTCTTGCTTCGGCCACTGCGAACCTCGTTTGCTGTTTGAAGCGCGGCCTAACTCCGGATCGCGCCTTTGTCGATCACCCGGCCGCGATAACCTCGACCTCTATCTTGAATTCGGGCCGCGAGAAGCCGGCGACGATCAGCAGCGTGGAGGCCGGGGCCGGCTCGGAAAACAAGCGGGCGCGCACTTCCATATAGGGCTTCAGAAAGGCGCGGTCGCTGACGAAGGTGTTGATGCGCACGATATTGGCCAGCGTCATGCCGGCTTCCCCCAGCACGGCGGCAATGTTGTTGAAGCACAGTTCGGCCTGCGCGCCGACGTCATCCGGCACTGAATCGTCGGGGCCGATGCCCACCTGGCCCGAGCAGACCACCAGCCTTTTGCCGGCGGACACCTCGACGCCGTGGCTGTAGCGCGCAAAAGGCGGTCTGATCGATTTCGGCGTCAGGAACCTGAACATTTTTCTCTCCTCCATCCGCACAAGCTAAGGCTGAATCGCCACTGCATACAAGCGTCTGACGCTGCGTTAGAATTCTGGACTCGGGTTCGAAAAATGGGCACGATGCTGGCGCGAATGGCATGACGGCGCCGGCGTTTGCCGGAGGAGGGTGAGGCAAGCGCGCCCCGCATCGGCGCCGCCCCATGGTCGCGCCCCATGCGCTTCGACGATGACAACACGCCCGGCATAACTGGCCAGCGGCATTAGAGGGGTGCGTGCATGAGCAGGAATTTCGTGATCTTCATCGGCGTCGGCGCGCTTCTCGGCGCCACCGCCTCGACCGCTTTCGCCAACGAGAAGGTCACCTTCATGACCAACTGGCTGGCCCAGGCCGAGCACGGCGGCTACTACCAGGCCGTGGCCGACGGCACCTATGCCGCCTGCGGGCTGGACGTCACGATCCAGCAGGGCGGGCCGCAGGTGAGCGGGCGGCCGCTGCTGCTTGCCGGAAAGATTGACTTCTACATGGGCGGCAACCTGCTGCAGGCCTTCGATGCCGTGCAGCAGGACATTCCGCTGCGCATCGTGGCGGCGACCTTCCAGAAGGACCCGCAGGTGGTGATCTCTCATCCCGGGCAGGGGCTCGACAAATGGGAAGACCTGCCGAAGGCGGAGCAATACATTCTCGGCGACGAGGGGATGCAGAGCTTCTTCCAGTGGATGGTGACCGACTACGGCTTCGACCTGGCCAAGCGCGTGCCCTATACCTTCAACGCCGCTCCTTTCATCGCGAACCCTAAATCCATCCAGCAGGGCTACGCGACGTCCGAGCCCTTCGCGGTTGAGAAGGAGGGCGGCTTCAAGCCCAACGTGTTCCTGCTCGCGGATTACGGCTTCAGCACCTATGCCACCACGATCGAGGCCATGCAGAAGACCATCGACGAGCGGCCGCAGGTCGTGCAGTGCTTCGTCGATGGCTCGGCCAAGGGCTGGTACAATTATCTCTACGGCGACAACAAGGGCGCCAACGAGATGATCAAGAAGGACAATCCCGACATCACCGACGAGCAGATCGCCTTCTCGATCAAGCAGATGAAGGATCACGGCATCGTCGATTCCGGCGACGCGGAAAAGCTCGGCATCGGCGCCATGACCGACGAGCGCGTGGCTGACTTCTACGCCAAGATGGTCAAGGCCAAGGTCCTGGGAGACGGGCTCGACGTCAAGAAGGCCTATACGTTGCAGTTCGTGAACAAGGGTGTCGGCCTCGATCTCAAGAAATAACCCGGCACTGGGACGATGCACTCCATCACGGTAGCAACACCCGCGATTGCCGGGAGCGGTGGACCGCTTCTGGCGCTTCGCGCGGTCGGAAAGAGCTTTTCCAACGGCGTCACGGCGCTCAGTGACGTCAACCTGATCATCGGGGAGGGTGATTTCGTCAGCCTCCTCGGACCCTCGGGCTGCGGCAAGTCCACGGCACTGCGCATCATTGCAGGGCTGACTTCGCCGACCACCGGCACACTCGACTGGTCTCGCCGTGCTGGCGAGCAGGCATCAGTCGGCTTCGTGTTTCAGGAGCCGACTCTGCTGCCCTGGGCGAGTGTATTCGACAATGTCTGGCTGCCGCTGCGGCTGAGGGGCGTGTCGCGCGCGGAAGCTGCACCGGCCGTGGCCAAGCTGCTGGAGCGGGTGCATCTCACCGGTTTCGAAAAGGCGGTGCCGCGCGAGCTTTCGGGCGGCATGCGCATGCGCGTTTCCATCGCCCGCGCGCTGGTCACGCGGCCGCGCCTGCTGCTGATGGACGAGCCCTTCGCCGCGCTGGACGAGATCACCCGCTTCAAGCTCAACAACGACCTGCTCGAGCTCTGGCAAGAGGAGCGTTTCACAGTCGTCTTCGTCACCCACAGCGTGTTCGAAAGCGTGTTCCTGTCGAACCGCATCGTGGTGATGGCGGCGCGGCCAGGGCGGGTGTTCGAAGAGGTTTCCGTGGATGCAGCCTATCCGCGCGATGAGGCGTTTCGCACCTCGCCGGACTATGCCGCGCTCTGCCGGCGGGCCTCCGACGTGCTCGGCGAGGCCATGCGGAGTGGCGCGGCATGACGGCAGTTCAAACCCAAGCACCTGCGGTCGACCAGGAAGAGATGCGGCGGGCGCGCAGTGAGCGGCTGGAACGCATCGGCAGATGGGTGGTGCCGCTCGCCATCATGGCGCTGGCGATCTGGCTGTGGGACCGCATCTGCGTCTGGAACGAGATCCCGCAATATATCCTGCCGCGCCCCGGCGTGGTGTTGCAGACACTTTATTCCGATGCCGGGCTGCTGTTCGGGTCGCTGCTGGTGACGCTGAAGATCACCTTTCTCGGCCTGCTTCTGGCGGTGGTCGGCGGTGTTGGGCTGGCGGTTCTCTTTGCGCAATCGAAATGGGTGGAGATGTCGTTCTTCCCCTTCGCCGTCGTGCTTCAGGTCACGCCGATAGTGGCGATCTTCCCGCTCATCAACATCTATGTCGACAACCAGACCGCCAAGCTGTTGCTATGTGCATGGATCGTGGCCTTCTTCCCGATCCTGTCCAACACCACGCTGGGCCTCAACTCGGTCGACCGCAATTTGCGCGATCTGTTCCGGCTGAACGGCGCGACGCGCTGGCAGGAGCTTTGGCACCTGCGCCTGCCGGCGGCGATGCCCTATTTCCTCGGCGGGCTGAAGATCGCCGGCGGGCTTTCGCTGATCGGCGCGGTGGTGGCCGAATTCGTCGCCGGCGCCTCCGGCCAGTCGTCGGGGCTCGCCTCGCGCATCATCGAGGCCGGCTATCGGCTGAACGCGCCGCGCCTGTTCGCCGCGCTGATCCTGATTTCGTTCACCGGCATCGTCATCTTTCTCGTGCTGTCGCTGGTTTCGTACCTCATCTTGCGGCGCTGGCACGAAAGCGCGCTGAAGCAGGAGGCCTAGGTGGCTGCCAATATCCAGCCCGGGCAAGACGATCGGCGAGAACCTGGATTGCGATTGGCGGTCGGGCAAGACATATCTGTTCCGGGTCTCGCAGCGGGCAGTGGGGTGAAATGAAAGTCCTGGTCGTCTATTGCCATCCGGTGCCGGAGAGCTTTTGCGCGGCGGTGCGGGACGCCGCGCTCGAGGCCATAGCCGCCAAGGGCTGCGAGGCGCGGCTGGTCGATCTCTATGCCGAGAATTTCGACCCGGTTATGCGCGACTGCGAGCGGCGCGAGTACAATGATCGCGCCCCGACCGATCCGGCGCTGGGCGCGCATATCGAGCATCTGAAATGGGCCGAGGCCATTGTCTTCATCTACCCGACCTGGTGGTACGGCCTGCCCGCAATGCTGAAAGGATGGCTCGATCGCGTCTGGGCAACCGACGTGGCGTTCGAGCTGCCGAATGGGCCGGGACCGATCCGGCCGCTGATGACACATGTTGCCAAGATCGCCGTCATCACCACCTGCGGCGCGCCGCGCTGGTGGTCGCATGTGGTTGGGCATCCCGGACGCAAGACGATTTTGCGCGGCATCCGGGCGCTGTGCGGCTGGCGCTGCCGCACGCTGTTTTTGGCGCATTACCTGATGGACAGTTCCACACCGGAAACCCGAGTTGCGTTTTTGCGGAAGGTTCGAAGGAAGCTGGAGGCGTTCTGAGGTCCAGAACGTGCTCTTGTGCCGCCTTTGGTGTCACGACGGTTGAGGCATGGATTCCCGTGACCCCTCGCTCCTGACCGCTCGCCTCACGCGAGCGCTCAGTCACTCAGGGCACGAGAATGACGGATTTCATCTCACGTTCTTTGCCAATCCCAAGCGGCAAAGATCTGCGCAAAGCGACAATGCCTTCCGTCATTCTCGGGCCCGTGGCGCGAGCGAAGCGAGCTGGCCACGGGTTCCGGGAATCCATTCCTCGACCTGGATCATGTCAAAGTCGGTTCAGGACAGTACCACCTAAGCCCTGACCCTTTCAGACTTCGGGTCGTACATCGGCTTCAGCGAAGCTTCGGCCGCAAAACGCTCGCCCGCGATCTCGATCTCGTATTTCGAGCCGAGAATGTCGGCCTCGCTCTGACCCTTGGCGGGCACATAGCCCATGCCGATGGCGCCGCCGAGGTGGTGGCCGTAGTTGCCGGACGTCACCGTGCCCACGATCTTGCCGTCGCGCACGATCGCCTCGTTGTGGAACAGCAGCGGTTCCGGATCGGTGAGGCGGAACTGCACCAGCCGGCGATCGAGCCCGGCTTCCTTCTTGCGCAGCACGGCGTCGCGGCCAAGAAAATCGCCCTTGCCGGTCTTCACGGCAAAGCCGAGGCCAGCTTCCAGAACGTGGTCTTCATCGGTGATGTCGTGGCCGAAATGGCGGAACGCCTTTTCGATGCGGCAGGAATCGAGCGTGTGCAGGCCGCACAGTTTCAGGTCGAACTCGCGGCCGGCTTCTTCCAGCGCCTCGAAGACATGCGCCGTCTGGTCGGTCGAGACATAGAGCTCCCAGCCGAGCTCGCCGACATAGGTGACGCGATGGGCGCGGGCGAGGCCCATGCCGATCTCGATTTCCTGGAACGTGCCGAAGGGGTTGTTCTCGTTGGAGAAATCGTTCGGGCTGACCTTCTGGATCAGCTCGCGCGAGCGCGGGCCCATAAGGCAGAGCACGGATTCCGACGCCGTCACGTCTGTGATGACGACGAACTCGTCGCGCACGTGCTTGCGCAGCCAGGCGAGATCGCGCTGCAGCGTTGCGCCCGGCACCACCGCGAAGAAGGCGGTTTCCGACAGGCGCGAGATGGTGAGATCGCTTTCGATGCCGCCGCGATTGTTCAGCATCTGCGTGTAGACGATCTTGCCCGGCGCCACGTCGAGATCGTTGGCGCACATGCGCTGCAGGAAGGCGAGCGCGTCGCGGCCCTCGATGCGGATCTTGCCGAAAGAGGTCATGTCGAACAGGCCGACATTGTTGCGCACGGCCAGATGTTCCTCGCGGCCGTTCTCGAACCAGTTCTGCCGCTTCCACGAGTAGCGGTATTCGCGTTCCTGGCCTTCCTTGGCGAACCAGTTGGCGCGCTCCCAGCCGGCGACTTCGCCGAAGACGGCGCCGCGCGCTTTCAGGTGCTCGTGGATGGGCGAGCGGCGCACGCCGCGCGAGGTGACCACCTGGCGGTAGGGGAAGTGGTCGGCATAGAGCAGGCCGAGCGTTTCGGACACGCGCTCCTTGAGATAGGCGCGGTTCTTCTGGAACGGCTGGGCGCGGCGGATGTCGACTTCCCAGAGGTCGAAGGGCGCTTCGCCGTCATTGATCCACTGCGCCAGCGCCATGCCCGCCCCGCCGGAGGAAACGATGCCGATGGAGTTGTAGCCGGCCGCCACCCAGTAGCCGCCAAGCTCCGGCGCCTCGCCGAGATAGTAGCGGTCGTCGGGCGTGAAGCTCTCAGGACCGTTGAAGAAGGTGTGGATGCCGGCGGTGCCGAGCATCGGCATGCGGTTGACGCCCATTTCGAGGATCGGCTCGAAATGCTCGAAGTCCTCCGGCAGTTGGTCAAAGCAGAAGTCCTCGCGGATGCCTTCCATGCCCCACGGCTTTGCGACCGGCTCGAAGGCGCCGAGCATCATCTTGCCGGCGTCTTCCTTGTAGTAGGCGCACTCGTCCGGCACGCGCAGCACCGGCAGGCGGCCTAGACCTTCGATGGCCTCGGTGACGAGATAAAAATGCTCGCAGGCGTGCAGCGGCACGGTCACGCCCGACATGGCGCCGAGCTCGCGCGCCCACATGCCGGCGCAGTTGATGACCACGTCGGTCTCGATCGTGCCCTGTTCTTCGCCTTGCGCCCAGGAAACGCCGGTGACGCGGCCGTTCTTCTGGTGAACCGCGGTGACCTTCACGCCCTCGACGACCTTCGCGCCGCGCTGGCGCGCGCCCTTGGCAAGGGCCATGGCGATGTTGGCCGGGTCGCACTGGCCGTCGAGCGGCAGGTGCACAGCGCCGACCACGTCGGAGACGTTGAGATGCGGGTACATCTCCTTGACTTCCTGCGGCGAGATTTCGCGCACGTCGACGTGGAAGGCGCGGGCCAGCGAAGCCTGGCGGTAGATCTCGTGCTTGCGCTCTTCCGTCAGCGCCACGGTGATGGAGCCGACCTGACGCATGCCGGTGGCAACGCCGGTCTCCTCCTCCAGTTTGACGTAGAGGTCGGCGGAATATTTCGCCAGCCGCGTCATGTTCTGCGAAGCGCGCAGCTGGCCGATCAGGCCCGCGGCGTGCCAGGTGGTACCGCAGGTGAGCTGCTTGCGCTCGAGCAGGACGATGTCGGTCCAGCCGAGTTTGGCGAGATGGTAGGCGACGGAACAGCCGGATACGCCGCCGCCGATGATGACGGCCCTTGCTTTGCTGGGAATGGCCTTTTGCGGCAGGGAGGTCATGCGGTTATGCTTTCCTTGGAAGTGCTGTAGGAGGCGACGAAGCGGCGCAGGCGTTGGGCCGCTTCCATCAATGTTTCTTCGGGCTGGCACAGGCTGATGCGGATATGGCCGGCCGCGGATTCGCCGAAGCTCAAGCCCGGCATGACAGCGACGTTTTCCGTCGCTAGCAGGCCGAAGGCGAATTTCTCGCAGTCGGGTTCGATGGCGCTCACGTCGAGCATGACATACATGCCGCCTGCCGAGCCGCGCACAGTGATGTTGTTGAGGCCGCGCACGGCGTCCAGAAACACGGTGCGCCGGGCCGCGTAGCGTTCGGCGATCTCCTTCACGCCATAGCCGTTTTCCAGCGCCTCGGCCGCCGCTCGCGAGATGAAGTCGCCCAGCCCGTAGGTGGTGACGAGGTTGAGGCTGGCCAGAACCGCAATCAGGTCCTTCGGGCCGGTCAGCCAGCCGATGCGCCAGCCGGTCATGCCGTGGCTCTTCGACATGGAGTTGATGACCAGCGTGCGCTCGGCCATGCCGGGCAGGGCGCGGGGCGACAGGTGTTCGCCGCCGCCGAGCGTCCAGTAGACCTCGTCCGACAGCAGCCACAGGTCATGCTTGCGGCAGACTTCAGCGAGGCCTTCGAGGCTTTCCCGCGTATAGACCGCGCCGGTTGGGTTGTTCGGCGTGTTGATGAGGATGGCGCGCGTGTTGGGCTTCACCGCCTTCTCGATGTCTTCCGCGCGCGGCTGGAAGCCATCTTCCGAGCGCGCCTCCACCACGGTGAAATCGGCACCTGCCGCACGGAAGGTCGGCGGATAGGTGGCGTAGTATGGCGCCACCACGATGGCGTGGTCGCCGGGGTCGAGCACGGCTTGGGTGGCAGTATAGAGCGCGAGCTGGCCGCCCGGTGCGGCAAGAATTTCGTCGGCGGTGGTGGGCATGCCGGTCGATTGCGTCGAAATCCGCGCCATCGCTTCGCGCAGGCGCGGAATGCCGGGCAACTGGGTGTAGTGATGGTAACCGCCGCGCACGGCGGTCACGCAGGCTTCGACGGTCTCGGCCGGTGTGTCGAAATCGTGGTCGCCGACGGACAGCATGATGATGTCTTCGCCAGCCTCCTTGCGGGTGATGGCTTCGAAATGCACTTCCCACCCGTCCTTGCCGGAGGGGGTGATGCCGGAAACGCGGGCGGATGGCTTAGGCATCGAAGGCTCCTGCGATTTCGAACCCGTCAGCGACAAGGCGGTCGCGCAGGGCGGCGATGTGTTCCGGCCCGACCTCGCAGCAGCCGCCGATGATGAAGGCGCCACGCTTTGCCCAGCCGATGGCGAAGTCGGCGTAAGCAGCGGGGTCGAGGTCGTGGCGGGCGTGCAGCACGTCCACCGTGCCGCCGTGCTTCAGCGCCTCGACGGCGGTGAAGCCGTTGGCATAGGCGCCGACCTTGCCGCCGAGCGCGAGCAGGTCGGCGAAGGCCGCATCGACCGCCTCGGGCCGGCAGCAATTGATGAGCCGCGCGGCGAGCTGCATGTCGCCAAGGGCCGCATTGGCGACGGCAAGGCTTTCGCCGCTACGCAGGCGCGGTTCGCCATGGTCGGCCAGCGTCCAGGAAACCCAGACTGGCTTGCCGCTTTCGGTCGCGGCGGTGACGGCGGCGCGTGCCTCGTCGGCCGAAGCCATGGTCTCGCACAGGAACAGGTCGACATGGTCGGCCTGTTCCGCAACGACCTGGCGGTAGATGTCCAGCGTCTTCTCATAGGAGATGGTCAGCGCCGGCGCATAGCTGCCGAAGAGCGGCGGCAGGCAGCCGGCGATCGCCGCGTCTCCCGCCTCGTCGCGGGCCGCCTTGGCCAGCTCGATGCCGCGCCGCTGCAACGGCTTGAACAATTCCGGCGCGCCCTCGCGCTCCAGCCGCTCGGGCGTGGCGGAATAGGTGTTGAGCGTGATCACCCGGGCACCGGCCCGGATGAATTCCGCATGCAGGCCGCGCACCAGGTCGGGCTCATCCATCAGCACCTTTGCCGACCAAAGCGGCGTGGGCTCGCTCTTGCTTCGCCGCACGAGCTCCTGGCCCATGCCGCCGTCCGTGAGGACAACCTTCGTCATGCACGCAACCTTTCGTTCTTCGGATCCCACAGCGGCTGGTCTTCCTGCACCACCGCCGCGCAATTCTCGCCGAAGATTTCCACCTGCACCTTGGTGCCCGGCACGGCGAGGTCGGCGCGGATCATGCCAAGGGCGATGGATTTGTCCACCCTGTAGCCGAAGCCTCCTGACGTGGTTTCGCCAACTACCTTGCCGTCGTGCCAGATGGTCGACATGTAAGGCGCGTCGCATTCGCCGGCCTCGATCACCAGCGTCACGAAGCGCTTCTTCACGCCTTGCTGCTTCTCGTTCTGGAGCGCGGCCTTGCCCTTGAACTCAGGCTTGTCCCACTTCACGAAGCGCTCCAGCCCGCCCTGCAGCACGGTGTAGTCGGTCGAAAGATCGCCCTTCCAGGCGCGGTAGCCCTTTTCCAGCCGCAGGCTGTCCAGCGCGAACATGCCGAACGGCTTCAGGCCGTGCTTCTGGCCGGCTTCCCACACGGCATCGAAGATCGCGGCGGTATCCTCGATCTTCGAATGGATTTCCCAGCCGAGTTCGCCGGCAAAGGACACGCGCACCAGCTGGCACCAGCGCCCGGCGACCTGCGCGCTCTGGTGGGTGAGCCAGGGCTTTGACAGGTCGGCGTCGGTCAGCTCGCCAAGGATAGCGCGCGACTTCGGGCCCGACAGGATCTGGCAGGAGAAGTTGTCGGTCACGTCCTGAAGTGTGATCTCCGTGCCCGCGGGCAGGTGCTTCTGCAGCCACTCGAAGTCGTGCCACTGGGCTACCGCGGCGGTGATGAGGAAGAAGAAGTCCTCGTCGATCGCCATGATCGACATTTCGGTGACGATGCGGCCGGCGTCGTCGGCGAAGTAGCCGAGGCCGATGCGGCCGGGCTTCGGCACCACGCCGGTAATCAACGTCGACAGCCAGTCGCGCGCGCCCGGGCCCTGCAGTCGGAAGCGCGAGAAGCCGGGCAGGTCGAGGATGCCGGCGGCGTCGCGCACGGCGAGGCACTCTTCGCGGATTCTTTTCTCCCACGGGCCGGAGCGGGCGAAGGTCTGCGTAGATTCCTCCGACAGGTCGTCGCCGGGTTGCGCGAACCAGGTCGCACGCTCCCAGCCGTTATAAGAGTTGAACTGCGCGCCGAGCTTCTGGATGCGATCGTGGATCGGGGAGTGCTTGCGGTCGCGGCCGGCCGGCCAGGCGTGGCGCGGGAACCAGATGGCATATTCGTTGCCGTAGATTTCCATGCCCTTGGCCACCGCATAGTCGGGCGCAGCAGCAAACGAGGTGAAGCGGCGCGGGTCGCACGACCACATGTCCCATTCGGTCTGGCCCTGCGTGACCCACTCGGCCAGAACCTTGCCGGCGCCGCCAGCCTGGGCGATGCCGAAGGTGAAGACGCAGGCCTCGAAGGCGTTGGGCACGCCCGGCATAGGTCCGATCAGCGGGTTGCCGTCCGGCGCGTAGGGGATAGGGCCGTTGATGACCTTGGAGAGACCGGCCGTTCCGAGGATCGGCACGCGGCGCACGGCATCGTCCAGATACCATTCCAGCCGCTCCAGGTCGTCCGGATAGAGCTGGAAGGAGAAGTCTTCCGGCATCGGGTCGTCGTCGGTAGCCCAATGGGCGCGGCAGTTGCGCTCATAGGGGCCGAGATTCATGCCGTTCTTTTCCTGGCGCAGGTAGTAGGAGCTGTCCACGTCGCGCAGCAGCGGCAGTTTTTGGCCGGCCTCCTTGCTCCATGCGGCGAGTTCGGGGATTTCGTCGAACAGGATGTACTGATGGCTCATCACCATCATCGGCACTTCGCGGCCGAACATGCGGCCCACTTCCTGCGCGCGGTAGCCGGCGGCGTTGACGACATATTCGCAGCGGATTTCGCCCTGTGCGGTGGCGATCATCCATTCGCCGTTCTCGCGGCGCACGCCGCTGACGGGGCAGAAGCGGATGATCTTGGCGCCCATGTCGCGCGCGCCCTTGGCCAGCGCCTGGGTGAGCTGTGCCGGATCGATGTCGCCGTCGTTCGGGTCGTAGAGCGCACCTTCAAGCTCATGCGTCTCGATGAAGGGGTAGCGGCCCGTGATCTCGTCGCGGCCGATCACCTCGATGTCCATGCCCTGGTAGCGGCCCATGCCCTTGGCGCGCTGGAACTCGCGCATGCGCTCCTTCGAGTGGGCAAGGCGCAGCGAGCCGGTGACGTGATAGTTCATCGGGTAGTCGACTTCGGCTGCCAACCCGCGATAGAGCTCGGTCGAGTAGCGCTGCATGTTCATTAGCGACCAGGACGACGAGAAGGTCGGCACGTTGCCCGCCGCGTGCCAGGTAGAGCCGGACGTCAGCTCGTTCTTTTCCAGAAGCACGCAATCGGTCCAGCCGGCCTTGGCCAGATGGTAGAGCGCTGAGACGCCAACCGCGCCACCGCCAATGATGACCACACGTGCCGTCGTCGGAAACTCCGCCATTTTTTCCTCCCTCAATTCACATTTCGAGCCGGCTCCTCTGCCGGGCCCGTGTAATTCCGATATTCCTCAATAGACCGGCGGCGAGATCACCCAGATCACCACAGCCGGCTCGCTGCCCGGGTTTCGCCACCGAAACGGCTTGCCCTCAAACCTGAAGCTGTCGCCCACGGCGAGGTGGTGCCACGTGCCGTCGATCTCGACGTCGAAAACGCCGGACACTACATAGCCCGCTTCCTCGGTCGGCCGGTTGGCGGACTTCTTCAGCTCCGCCCCGGCCGCGAATTCGGAACGCAGCATCTCGAAGCTGCCGCCGAGGTCCGGAGACAGCAGTTCTTCCACCAGGCCGGTTTCGCTCGTGCCCAGCGAGCGGCGGCGGCCGGCGCGCACGATCACGCCGCGTTCTGCCTCGTCGGGCACATCATGGCCGAAGAATAGGCTGACCGGCACGCCGAACAGCTCCGCAAAGGCGCGCAGGTCGCCGATGGATGGCGTCGACAGGCCGCGCTCGACCTGGCTCAGCCAGCCGACCGAGCGGCCGAGCGTCAGCGCGACTTCCGAAAGCGTCAGTCCGCGCCCCTTGCGCAGCGCACGCAGATCGCGCGCCAGCAGCGCGTTGGCGCCGCTTTCGGACGGGTTGTCGGTCGCTGAATGTCGGGCCTTTTGCGGCGACATGAAAATTTCTCCTCAAATTTCACCAGATGACAGTTCGATGAAAAATTCAAGCGGAATTTCACGCGATGCAGGTATTGCTTGCGAGAGCGGTTGGGCTGGTGCAAATGCTGGGGCGACCGGGGGCGAGGGGGGCGTTCCGGTTGCGGACCGTATCGAGAAGGAAAAGGTCATGCTTGCACGCGGAACCGGGGCGAATTCGAATGATGTGGCAGATGACGTCGATGAGGCGATCGTGTCGCGCCGCTCGGTGCGGGCGTTTCTGCCCACGCCTGTGGACGACCAGACGATCTGCGAGATCCTCGATGTCGCCGCTCGCGCGCCGTCCGGCACCAACATGCAGCCGTGGAAGGTCTATGTCACCCAGGGCGAGACCAAGCAGCGCATCGGCGACGCGATCCTGAATTCGGGCATCCGTGCCGAAAAGGCGGTCTGGGACGAGTACAAATATTATCCCGACCAGTTCTTCGAGCCCTATCTGGCGCGCCGCCGCGCCAATGGCTTCGGCCTCTACAGCGCGCTCGGCATCGGCCGGCGCGAGGTGGAGCGCATGCGCGCGCAGCACGACCGCAACTTCATCTTCTTCGACGCGCCCGTGGGCATGATCTTCACCATCGACCGCCGGCTCAACCAGGGCTCGTGGATCGACTACGGCATGTTCCTGCAGAACATCATGATCGCCGCGCGGGCGAGGGGGCTGCACACCTGCCCGCAGGCGGCGTTTGCGCCCTATCACCAGCAGATCAGGCCTATCCTGAATATTCCCGATGAGGAAATCGTGGTCTGCGGCATGGCGCTCGGCCACGAGGACACGACCAAGCCTGAAAGCACGTTCCGCACCGACCGCGCCCCGCAGGAGGAGTGGGTCACGTTCTGGAAGTGAGGCGGCCTCAGCGTTTGCCGCCGATATAGGCGCAGCATTCCAGTTCCACCTGCGCGCCGAGCGCAAGGCCGCTGACTCCAAATGCCGAACGCGCCGGCAGGCGGTCCGGATCGAAGTAGCTGACATAGACCTTGTTGAACTCGGCCCAATTCGACATGTCGGCCAGCATCACCGTGCATTTGAACACGTCGGCGAAGCTAAGCCCGTTTTCCTCCAGGATCGCGCCGATGTTCTCCATGGTCTGGCGGGCCTCCGCTTCCATCCCGCCCGGTACAAGCTCCAGCGTTCCGGGCCGATTGCCGAGCGCGCCGGAGAGGTAAAGAACATCGCCGACGCGCACAGCCTGGCTGAATGGCAGCTTGATTGCCCTGGCTTCATGCGAGTTGATGAATTCCATCATTTTCTCCTCCCTGGAGATGGCGCTTTGCGCCCTCCCGGTTAGCGTACGTCGTAGCCGACTTCCTCCGACGCCCGGCACAGCGCGGTCCAGAAGCTGCGCGCGAAGGAGCGGAAGACGTATAGGTCGAACTGCGTCGGCGCCGTGCGTTGGATCATCGCGAAGATATCGTGATGCACCGTCGAGCGGCCTGCGCCGACCGGGAAGGCGGTGCCAGAAAAATCGATGGCGAAGAATTTCGCCAGTACCCACTCCACCTTCGGGCCGGCGATGCGGATTGCGGTGCGGCCATGCGACAGGTCGGTGACGGTGCCCACAGAGTTGTCGATCTCCTTGCCAAAGGCGTCCGCCAGCCCTTCCTTCTCGTCCACCACGAGGAATTTTCCGGGCGCGAAGCCGAAGGCCGCCTTGGCGTCGCCCGGTGCGCCGCCGCCGGCGCCATCCGGCAGCGTCAGCCCCGCCACCTTCCTGATGGCCGCGATGATGGCCTTTTCCTCGCCAGGCCAAGCCGCGAGCTGCACGATGGAGCCGGGCATCGTTTCCGACAGATAGAGGCCGACGCCATTGGAAAAATTGCCATGCGAGCCGGGCTTCCACACCGGCTTCAGCGGAGATTCCTGCTCAACCACGCATGCGGCTCCCTTCCGGGTCATAGAAATGGTGGCTGACGATCTCGACCGGCCCAAAACGCTTGCGCAGCGGGTCGGAGACGAAGGCGCGGGTGCCGCGACGGCTCTTGCCGTCCTTCACCAGCGCCAGCGCGATGTATTTGCCGAGCGTCGGCGAATAGCACATGGCCGTGACATGGCCGATCGAGCCGCGCGGGCCGTCCTCATGCAGTTCCTCGACGATATGCGCGCCGCCGTTCACCGGGCGGTTGTCGAGCGGGACGATACCGACCAGTTGCAGCCGGCCTTCGCCGACAAGCCCTTCGCGGTCCATCATGGCCGAGCCGACGAAAGGCTTCTTCTTCGACAGCATCCAGTCCAGATGCAGGTCGCGCGCAGTGGTGCGGCCGTCGATCTCGGCGCCGGTGACATGGCCCTTTTCAATGCGCATGGTGCCCAGCGCTTCGAGACCATAGGGCACGATGCCCAATGGCTTGCCGGACTTCATCAGCGCTTCCCAGACATGGGTGCCGTGGCCCGCGCCGCAATAGACCTCATAGGCCAGCTCGCCAGAGAAGGAGAGCCGGCAGATCATCACCGGTGCGCCGTCGATCTCGCCATACACGATGCCCATGAAGGGCAGCGTCTCGTTGTCCACCTTGGTGCCGGTCACGCAAGCCGCCAGCACATCGCGCGAGCGCGGGCCGGAGATTGCCGCACCCGCCCACTGGTCGGTCACGGAGGTGAGTTGCACCTTCAGCTCCGGCCACACCACGTCGAGCAGATATTCCAGATGCTGCATCACCTTGCCGGCATTGGCGGTGGTGGTGGTCATCAGGAAGTCGTGCTGGCCCAGCCGCCAGGTCGTGCCGTCGTCAAGGACAAAGCCGTCCTCGCGCAGCATCAGGCCGTAGCGGGCCTTTCCGACCGGCAGGGTGGAGAACATGTTGGTGTAGACGCGGTCGAGGAATTCGCCCGCATCCGGCCCCTGCACGGCGATCTTGCCGAGCGTGGAGACATCGACCAGCCCGACGCCCTCGCGCACGGTCTTCGTCTCGCGCACATAGGCCTGTTCGACCGTCTCGCCCGGCAGGGCGTAGACCATCGGCCGGTGCCAGAGGCCGGCGCCATACATGGTCGCGCCATTTTCGAGGTGCCAGTCGTGCATCGGCGTCAGCCGGTCGGGCCTGATGTCGCCGTAGCGTTCGGCGGCCAGCGAGCCCACCGAAACCGGCGCGAAGGGTGGGCGGAAGCGTGTCGTGCCGACTTCCGGAATCTGCTTTCCAAGCGCGTCGGCCATGATGGCAAGGCCGGGCACGTTGGAGCTCTTGCCCTGGTCGGTCGCCATGCCGAGCGTGGTGTAGCGCTTCAGATGTTCGACCGAGACGAAACCTTCCTGATGGGCGAGGCGCACATCGTCGGCCGTCACGTCGTGCTGGTGGTCGACAAAGGCCTTGCCCTTGGCCTTGATCTCCAGCACTGGCGCGGGGGTCGGGTCGAGCCCATCGTCGTCGACTGCCGGCGGTTCGATGTCGGCGGCCGGAGCGCCAGTCGCCTTGAGACCGGCAGCGTGCCCTTCGGCCAGGGCTTTGGCAGTTGAGAAGCTGCCGTTGAAGGCACCGGCGCCGACCCAGTTCTGCGTCGCTTGCGGCGGCAGGAAGGCCTGCAGTTCGTCGTCCCAGACCGGATTGAGGCCGGCCTGGCTGGCGAGATGGATCGTCGGCGACCAGCCGCCCGAGACCAGCAGGCAGTCGGCCTGGATGTTGCGCGGATCGCCCGACAGATTGCCGGTTGCGGCGTCGATGCGCTGGACCTTGATGCCACTCAGCTGTTTGCCGCCTTCGGTGTCGATCACGGCAGCCCCAAGAATGTGCTCGCCGCCCACCTTGCCGGCAATGTCGCGCGCAGCGTCCGAGACCTGGTCGCGGATGTCGATGATGGCGGTGACATCGCCGCCTGCCTTCTTCAGCGCAAGGGCGGTGCGATAGGCGCTGTCGTTGTTGGTGAAGATCGCGACCTTGCGACCCGGCAGTACGCCATACTGGTTGACGTAGCGCTCGGCGGCTCCCGCCAGCATCACGCCCGGTCGATCGTTGCCGGGGAACACGAGCGGCCGCTCCAAAGCGCCGGTGGCCAGCACCACCGCTTGCGCGCGGATGGTCCAATGGCGATGCCGCGGCTCGCCCTTGGCGGGGGCGAGCTTGTGGTCGGAAACCCGCTCCAGGGCGGCCATGGTGTTGCTGTCGTAATAGCCCCAGACGGTGGTGCGCGGCAGCACGCCCACATTGTCCCGTCCCTTCAGGTCGCGCAGCATGGCGGCCGCCCAGTCGGCGGCGGCCATGCCGTCGATGGTCTCGTCCGACCAATTGGCCGAGCCACCTGGCGTGGCGTCCAGATCGGCGAGGATGACACGCCCGCCCTTGTCGGCGGCCGCTCTCGCCGCCATCAGCCCGGCCGGGCCAGCGCCAACCACCAGCACGTCGCAGAAGGCGTTCATGCGCTCGTAGCGCGACGGGTCCTTTTCCGTACCAGCACGGCCTAGGCCCGCGGCGCGGCGGATGAAATATTCGCAGAACATCCAGAAGCGGGTGCCCTTGAGCGGGCCGATCACCGGACCCATGAAGGTCTTGTAGTAGAAGCCCGCACCCAGCACCTTGCTTCCGAGCTGGTTGATCGCGCCGATGTCGAAGGCGAGCGACGGGAACCGGTTCTGGCTCTCTGCCACAAGCCCGTCATAGATCTCGATCGTAGTGGCCGGAATGTTGGGCTCGCGCACACCGCCGCTCAGCACGGTCACAAGCGCATTCTGCTCTTCCACGCCGGCGGTCAGCACGCCGCGCGGCCGGTGGTATTTGAACGAGCGGCCGAACAGCGTCACACCATTGGCAAGCAGGGCGGAGGCCAGGGTATCGCCCGCATGGCCGGTGTAGGGCTTGCCGTCGAAGGTGAAGCGGACGGTGCGCAGGCGGTCGATCCGACCGCCCGATACGGCGCGGCGCGGGCTCATGCCTTGGCTCCCGTCTTGCGATGGCCATCCGACTTGCGGTGCCCGGCATCGCGCGCGAAGCCGACGCTCGAAATCACATGCGTCAGCGTGTTACGCGTGACCTTGAGATGCGCGCGGCAGCCGCCCGAATGCTGCCAGATTTCTTGGTGCTCGCCGCGCGGGTTCAGCCGGTCGTAGACATAGGCGTTCCATGCCTCCTGGTCGGTGGAGGAAGGGTCCGGGCGCGTGCGGTTGCCGTCACCCTGATAGGTGTATTCGGAGACGTCGCGCGGGCCGCAATAGGGGCAGGTGATCAGCATCGCAAATCTCCGCTCAGTGCAGGCGCGGGGTCGAGCCCACGCCCTTGTCGTCGATGATCGCGCCGCGGTGGAACCGGTCAAGCGTGAAGGGCGCGTTGATTTCGTGCGGCTCGTCTTTGGCGATGGTGTACGCAAAGGACCAGCCGGAGGCGGGCGTTGCCTTGAACCCGCCGTAGCACCAGCCGGAGTTCAGATACATGCCGGGCAGGGGGCCGTTGGTGATGATCGGCGAGCCGTCCATCGACATGTCGCACACGCCGCCCCAGGAGCGCAGCACGCGCACGCGCGCAAGGCTGGGGAACAGGGCGAGCATCTCGCTGTTCACCTCCTCCACGATGGGCAGGTTTCCGCGCTGCGCGTAGCTGTTGTAGCCGTCGAGGTCGCCACCATAGATCAGGCCGCCTTTGTCGGACTGGCCGATGTAGAAATGGCCCATGCCGAAGGTCACCACCGTATCGAGGAACGGTTTTAGCGACTCCGACACGAAGGCCTGCAAGACATGGCTTTCGATCGGCAGCCTGTCGATGCCGGCCATGCTCATGACATGGCCGGTGGAACCGGCAACGGCCACCGCCACTTTCTTGGCTCGGATCTCGCCGCGCGTGGTGGTGACGCCGACAACGCGGTCGCCATCCTTGATGAAGCCGGTGACCTCGCAATTCTCCAGAATGTCTACGCCGCGCCTGTCGGCGCCGCGCGCATAGCCCCAGGCCACCGCGTCGTGACGGGCGGTGCCTGCGCGCCATTGCATCAACCCGCCGATGATCGGGAAACGCGCCGATGCCGAAATGTCGATGCCGGGCATCAGGCGCTTTATCTCGGCTGGCGTCATGAGCACGGAGTCGGCGCCGGAATGGACGATGGCGTTGCCGCGGCGCGCATAGTCGTCAAGCTGGCCAGGGGTGTGCGCAAGGTTCAGCACGCCGCGCTGCGAGAACATGACGTTGTAGTTGAGGTCGTGGGAAAGGTTCTCCCACAGCTTCATGGAGTGTTCATAGAAGCGGATGTTTTCCGGCAGGAGATAGTTGGAGCGCACGGCAGTGGTGTTGCGGCCGACATTGCCCGAGCCGAGATAGCCTTTCTCCAGCACCGCGACATTGGTGATGCCGTGTTCCTTGGCGAGATAGTAGGCGGTCGAAAGCCCATGCCCGCCACCGCCGATCACGAGCACGTCGTAGGAGGGCTTGGGCTCCGGCTTGCGCCAGGCAGGCTTCCAGTCGCGGTTTCCAGAGAACGCGTTCTTCAGAAGCGAGAAGACCGAATATTCCGCCATGATTCCATGCCATCCGGTTTTGGGTGCCGCGCACAGTAATGGCACTCCGGCCGCGCCAGCGCCAATTTTGCGCCACGGCCTTTCGTATGGCCGACCTCGGAGCCGATCAAGCGGCTTGCTCCGTTGTCCAGCCGTCTTTATCACTGGTGCCCATCGAGAAACCGTTTGTGAACCCTTTGTATCGTCAGCTTCGCCTCCCGATCCTCAAGCGGCTTGCCGCGTTGTTTGTCTTGGTCGCCCTTGTCGGCAGCAACGGGCTCGTTGCTCATGCGCAGCAGCCGGCGCCCGAGGCGCCTGCCTCCTCGCAGCCCGCAGTAAGCCCCGCCGCGCCGGCAGCGCACGCACCGGTCGCGTCGCCATCCGCGGGCGTGGTGGCCGAACAGCGCCAGAAGATCGAGGATCTAACCAAGCAGGTCGACGCGCTCGACAAGAAGATCGAGGCGAAGAGCGGCGACGATGCTGCACTGGTGGAAATCCGCAGTCAGCTCGAAGCGGTCGACAAGTCGCTCCTGGAAAGCGGCGTCGCCTTCCGCCCGCGCCTGACCGAAATCAACTCGCGCATCGGCCAGTTGGGCAGCGCGCCGGCAGAAGGCCAGCCGCCCGAACCGGAAATGGTGGCCAATGAGCGCCGCGCGCTGACGACCGAAAAGGCCGAGATCAACGTGGTGCTCGGCAAGGCCGAGGATTTGTCGGTTCGCGTCAACGGACAGCTCAACAAGGTTGCCGGGCTGCGCCGCGACCTGTTCACCAACATGCTGACCAAGCGCTATGAACTGAGCAGCGCCTTGGACGGCGAGGTCGGCCATGCTGTGCAGTGGGAGTTTTCCCGCCTCTACAACACGGTTTCCTCATGGCTGCGCTTCGTGGTGCAGTTCAAGTATCGCGCCGTGGTGGCGGCGACTTTCTTCGCGCTGCTTGCGGCCGCGGTGCTGCAGTTCGGCGGAAGGCGCCTGTTCGGCAGGCTGATCAACCGCGACCCCGTGCTGGAAGCCCCGTCCTATCTCAGCCGGCTTTCGGTCGCGTTCTGGTCGACCCTGCTGCCGACGCTGGCGATGGGCGTGTTCCTGGCCGGAACCGTGGCGCTCTACAACTATTTCAACGTGCTGCGCGGCGACATCGGCCTTCTCATCGGCGGCGTGTTCTTCGTGCTGTTCGTCGCCTTTTTCGTCAATCGGCTGAGCCATGCCGCGCTCTCGCCGGACATGTCGAACTGGCGGCTGATCCCGATCGAGTCGCGCGCGGCGCGCCTGCTGGTCTGGCTGATGACTGCAACGGCCGTGGTCGTCGGCCTCGACTATTTCATGGGGCTGGTCAGCGAAACGCTGAGCTCGCCGCTTTCGGTCACCATCGTCAAAAGCCTGATCGCGTCGCTCGTCGTTGGCGTGCTTCTGGTGCTGATCGGCGTTGTCAGGCCCTTTGCCGACGAAAGCGGCGCATCCCGCCCTTGGCCGGCCGCGCTGCGCTATTTCCTGTATGGCATCGGCATTGCCACCATCGTCTCGGCGTTGCTCGGCTATGTCAGCCTGGCGCAATTCGTATCGCAGCAGATCGTCATCACCGGCGCGATGCTTGCCACCGCCTATATCGGCTTCCTCTCTTCGCGCGCCATTTCTGAAGAAGGCAGCTTCGCCGAGACGCCGATCGGCGGCTGGCTCAACTCGCGCTTCGACATGGAAGAGACGACGCTGGACCAACTCGGCCTCGTCGTCAGCGCGGCGATCAACATCCTCATCGTCATGGTGTTCCTGCCGCTGGTGCTGCTGCAGTGGGGCTTCAAGCCCGCAGATATGGCGGCCTGGCTCAGCAAGCTGGCCACCGGCTTCCGGATCGGCACATTCTCATTCTCGCCGCTTGCGCTCGTCACGGGCGCCGTCGTCTTCGTGCTCGGCTATTTCATCACCCGGTGGTTCCAGGGCTGGCTCGATGGCTCCGTAATGGCGCGCGGCAAGGTGGATGCCGGCGTGCGCAACTCCATCCGCACCGTGATCGGCTATGCCGGCATAGCGCTGGCGGCGCTGATCGGCATATCGTCTGCGGGTATCGACCTGTCCAGCCTCGCGCTGGTCGCCGGCGGTCTCTCGCTCGGTATCGGTTTCGGCCTTCAGAACGTGGTGTCGAATTTCGTCTCGGGGCTGATCCTGCTGGCCGAGCGCCCCTTCAAGGCCGGTGACTGGATCGTTGCAGGGGCGGTCTCGGGCACGGTCAAGAAGATCAGCGTGCGCGCCACCGAGATCGAGACCTTCCAGCGCCAGACCGTGATCCTGCCCAACTCCGAGCTGATCAACGGCGCGGTCGGCAACTGGACGCATCGCAACAAGCTCGGGCGCATCGAGATCCCGGTCGGCGTGGCCTACGGCTCGGACGTCAAGCGGGTGCACGAGGTTCTGCTCGATATCGCGCGCAGCCATCCGCTGGTGCTGAAGAACCCCGAGCCGTTCGTGCTGTTTGCAGCTTTCGGCGAGTCCTCGCTCAATTTCGAGATGCGCATGTTCCTGTCGGACATCGGCAACGGTTCGATCGTGCAGAATGACATCCGCTTCGCAATTCTTGAGGCCTTCGAGAAGGAGAACATCCAGATTCCTTTCGTGCGCCGCGAGGTCACGATGAAGGCGATCCCGCAACTCACCGAATGGCCCGTGGACGACGAAAAGGCGGAAGCCGAGTACCTGGAACAGCTCAGCGCCAAGGCCGCGGCCAAGCAAAAGCAACCCGCAAGCAGGCGCAGGAAACCGGATCCGGCGTGATCAAATTGTGGCATGAACGTGTCATTCAGTTGCCGTTCAGATTGGAACCCTTATAAGATCGCGGCAAAGGGCGATAAGCCCTGCGACCCAACAGAGGCGGTGGCGACACCGATGATCGCAATGAGGACTATTATCCTTGCAGCCTTGACCCTCGTCGGCGCGGGTGGCGTTGCCTTCGGCGCAAGCGCTCTTAACAGAGACCAGGAGCCGCGCACGATCATCGTCACGGAAGGCGGCAGCAAGTCCGAATTGGCGATCGGCGCCGGCGAAACTGTCGATTTCTGCTTCAACGGCTGCTTCGTCACCTTGCCCAATGGCGACCGGGAGGCCCTTACAGGGGCCGAGACCATCGAAATCTCAGGTGGAGTTGCCCGCATCAGATAGCCCTTCGGCTCGCATATTCCACAAGGCCGGGTCTGCCCGGCCTTTCGTTTTTCCGGTAGCGGACTCTTAACGATGCAAAGCAAAAGTGCAGTCGTGCGCATCCCCGTTTAACCTTCCCTAGCGCCACCGAAGCTATATCCCGCCAGGCCGCTGAAATTTATCGCGGCCTCCAACAGGCAGCGCGGGGCAGCCATGGACACGCGATCTCATCACGATGCGATACCGCTGGCCGTCGATCTCGACGGCACGCTGATTGCCGGCGATCTGCTCTGGGAAAGCTTGTTCGTTCTTCTGCGCAAGAACCCACTGCTGGTGTTCATGGTGCCGCTGTGGCTGCTGCGCGGTCCGGCCGCGCTGAAGCAGGCTATTGCAGCGCGCATCGACATCGACGCCGCCTCGCTGCCCTACCGCGAAGAGCTGATCGAGCGCCTGCGGGGGGAACGCGCCGCGGGCCGCAGGATCGTCCTGGCCACCGGTTCGCCACGAAAGTTCGCGGAAGCGGTGGCAGCGCATCTCGGCCTGTTCGAGAGCGTGTTCGCAACGGAAGGGCCGGAAAACCTGACCTCCGGGCGCAAGCGCGCTGCGCTGGTAGCCGCTTACGGGGACGGCGGTTTCGACTATGCGGGCAACAGCCGTCACGACCTTCAGGTTTTTGACGCCGCGCGCCAGGCTTTGGTGGTGGCGCCCGACAGGCGTGCCGCGCGCTGGCAGGCGGCGCATGGCGGCGACCTGATTGCTGCGCCGCGCGCAAGCCTGCGCACCGTGCTCAAGATGCTGCGGGCGCATCAGTGGCTGAAGAATACGTTGATCGTCGTGCCGATGGTGCTGGCGCATGACTATTTCCAGCCCGGCATGCTTGCCGCCTGCCTTCTGGCCTTCATCTCCTTCAGCGCGATGGCGTCTGCCATCTATATCGTCAACGACTTCTTCGACCTCGCGCTCGACAGGCGGCATCCCACGAAACGCAGCCGGCCCTTCGCCAGCGGTGTTCTTTCTATACCGTTCGGCTTGGCATCGGTGGCTGTTCTGCTGGCTATCAGCGTGGCGGCGGCGCTGTTCCTGCCCTGGGAGTTTGGCGCCGTGCTGGCCGGCTATTTCGTCGCCACCACGGCCTACTCGCTGGCCGTCAAGCGCATGCTGCTGATCGACGTGCTGACGCTTGCCTGGCTCTACACCGTGCGTATTCTGGCGGGCGCGGCTGCCACGGGCGTCGACGTCTCATTCTGGTTGCTGGCCTTCTCCATCTTCTTCTTCCTGTCGCTGGCGCTGGTGAAGCGCTATGTCGAGTTGCGTTCCACCGAGCTTGTGCCGGGCGAGCGTATCGCGGGCAGGGGCTACCGGGTGGAAGACCAGGAAGTAATCGCCCAGGCCGGAATGGCCGCCGCTTTCTCGGCCACGCTGGTGCTCGCCCTTTATATCGACAGCGCGGCGGTGCGCGAGCTCTACTCCCATCCCTGGATGGTGTGGCCCTTGGCTCCGGTGGTTCTGTATCTCACCATGCGGGTCTGGATACTTGCGCGGCGCGGCGAAATGGATGAGGACCCGGTCGTGTTCATCATCCGCGACTGGCGCAGCCAGCTCATGGTAGGCGCTGGTGCCGTCATGCTGCTTGCGGCGGTGCTGGCGCCGTGACGGGTTCCTACGAGAGCTTCGGCCGGGCCAGCCCGGCAACGCCGCGCGCCATGCCGGTGGCAGACGCCGTGGCGCTGCTGAAGAGCGGCCGCGTAGGGCCGGGCTCGCTGCTGGCCTATGGCAACGGCCGCTCCTATGGCGACACCTGCCAGAACCCTGCCGGCTTCCTGGTCGATACGCGCGGCATGAACCGCATTCTTTCTTTCGATGCGGAGAGCGGCGTGGTCGAGGCGGAGGCAGGCGCGCTGCTTTCTGATATTATCGCTCATTCCGCGCCACATGGGTTCTTTCCGGCAGTCGTGCCGGGCACGCAGTTCGTCACGCTGGGCGGCGCCATCGCCAACGACGTGCACGGCAAGAACCATCATCGTCGCGGCACCTTCGGCTGTCATGTCGTCTCCTTCACGCTGCTGCGTTCGGACGGCCGCAGTTACAAATGCTCTGCCTCCGAGAACCCTCGCCTGTTTGCAGCGACCATCGGCGGCATGGGGCTGACGGGCCTCATCCTGTCGGCGAGGGTCAGCCTGATGCGCGTGCCGTCGCTGGACGTCATCGAGCAGGTGACGCGGTTTCGTGACCTGGCTGAATATTTCGACCTCGCCGAAGCTGCGGATGGCGCCAACGAATATGCGGTTGCCTGGATCGACCAGCTTGCCGGTGGTCGTGGCAGCGGGCGCGGCCTGTTGCTGACCGGCAATCATGCCGAGCACGGTGCGCAGGCGGCGGGCGCTTCCGGTGGCAAGCTGGGAGTGCCCTTCCAGCCGCCAATCAACCTGCTCAACCGGCCTTTCCTGAAAGTCTTCAATGCGGCCTATCGCAGGGGCAAGGGCAGGGCCGCCGGTCCGCGCAGGGCGCCCTATCGAAGCTTCTTCTTCCCGCTCGACGGGGTGCGGAACTGGAACCGGCTCTACGGCCCAAAAGGGCTTTTCCAGCACCAGAGCGTCATTCCGGAAGAGACCGCGCGGCAGGCCATCCCGAACCTGCTTGCGGCTGCGCAGGATGCCGGGCAGGGGTCGTTCCTTACCGTGCTGAAACGCTTCGGCGCGCAGCGCTCGCCGGGCCTGCTGTCGTTCCCGCGACCCGGCTACACGCTGACGCTCGATTTTCCCAACCGGGGGCCTGCGACGCTTGCACTGCTCACCCGTCTCGATGCCATTACGGTGGCGGCCGGGGGCGCGGTCAACCCCTACAAGGACGCGCGCATGGGGTCTGACACTTTCGAAGCTTCGTTTCCGGACTGGCGGCGGCTCGAGGTGCTGCGCGACCCTGCCTTCGTTTCGGGTTTCTGGACGCGCACGGCGCTGGCGCTTGGCGGTTGGGGTCGTCAACAGGCGGCCGAATGAGAAAGGCCGGAACTGGGATTCGTTAAAGTTGAAGCAAATGTTTCACCAAGTCTTTCGGGCTTGTGTCCTAGGGACGTGATATGAAGTACATCGCATTCATACTCTTCACAGTCATGACCAACGCCGCCGCCCAGTTGATGCTGAAGCAGGGCATGATGACGCTCGGCCCGATCTCCTTCGAAGGCACCAATCCGCTGCTGAAGATGCTGCAGATCGTTTTCAGCCCGTGGGTGTTTGCCGGGCTGCTCACCTTCGTCATCTCGATGGCCTCGCATCTCTATGTGCTGTCCAAGGTCGAGCTGTCCTTCGCCTATCCCTTCCTCAGCCTCGCCTATGTGGCCGTGGCGGTGTTTGCCTATTTCGTCTTCCGCGAAGACCTCAACGCCTGGCGCATCGCCGGCATCGGCTTCATCTGCGTCGGCACGGTGCTGATCGCCCAGAGCGGTCGCGAGCGTGCGGATGTCGCGGCGACCAATCCCGTTCAAACAAGTGAGCTTGCGCAATGAGACATGTGATCTTCGGCGGCGACGGCTTTGTCGGCCGCCATCTCGCACCGAAGCTTCTGGCGGACGGCCAGGAGGTGATCGTCGCTGACATCGTGAAGAGCGACCTGCCGCATTACCGCAACGTCCGCTTCGTGCATTGCGACGTGACCGATTCCGTGGCCGTGGCCGGGCTCGGCCTCAAGGCCGACGACATGGTCTACAATTTGTCGGCCAAGATGCTGTCGCCCATCCAGGTGCGCGCCAAGCGCCACGAGTTTTTCTGGCCGGTGAACTATCACGGCACCGAGAACATCATCTTCGCGATGGACAAGGCTGGCGCGCCAAACCTGGTCCACTACACCACCGACATGATCTACGGCCACACCAAGACCTTTCCGATGGCCGAGGAGCATCCGGTTGAGCCGCTTGGCGAATACGGCCTTTCCAAGCTGAAGACTGAGGAACTTGCCGCCGAATGGCGAGAGCGCGGCATGAACATTTCGCTGTTCCGCCCACGCCTCATCATCGGCCCCGGACGACTCGGCATCCTCGAAAAGCTGTTCAAGCTGATCGATTGGAACCTGCCGGTGCCGATGATCGGGTCGGGCCGCAACCCCTACCAGTTCATCTCGGTGTTCGACTGCGCCGAGGCAGCGCGGCTTGCGTGGAAGGCCGGCGTGCCCAACGAGGCCTATAATCTCGGCTCGCTCAATCCGCCGCCGGTCCGCAAGCTCCTTGGCGATCTCATCCGCTCGGCCGGATCGAAGTCGATATTGCTGCCGACGCCCGGCTGGGCGGTGAAGCGCACGCTCGACCTGCTCGACCTGATCAACATGCCGATCATGGACCCGGAGCAGTATCTCATCGCCGACGAGGAATGCGTGCTCGACGTCTCCAAGGGCGAGCGGGAACTGGGCTGGGTGCCGCAGTATCGCGACGAGGACATGCTGATCGCCGCATACAAGGAATACCGTGCCAGGAAGGACAGCAACGCCGTCGCCGCAGCCAGCGTCGCGGCCGAGTGATCCGGCCACAGGGGGAGAGTTGAGATGAATGTCATGACCAAGCCGAATGCCGATGACAGTCTGAGCCAGGTCGCCGCGCCGGCGCTGTCGCCTGCGAGCATCGCCAAGCCGGATCTCATCACCGTGGAACAGGCCAAGGCGATGGACGTCGCGCGCATGACCGACCTGTTCAAGGCGCATCTCAACCCCGGACAGCTGCATTTCATGAAGCTGCTGGGCTTCCACAAGGTGAAGATCGAGCGCGCCGAGGGCATGTATTACATCGACGCCAATGGCCGGAAAATCCTCGACTTCTTCGGCGGCTTCGGCTCGCTGGCGCTCGGTCACAACCACCCGCGCATCCTGGCCGAGCGGTTGAAGTTCCAGGAAGAAAACCGGCACGAGATCGCAATTGCCTTCATGTCGCAATATGCGGCGGCCCTTGCGCACAATCTGGCGCAGATCTCGCCGGGCGACCTCGACATGGTCTTCCTCGGCTCATCCGGCTCCGAGGCCATGGAGGCGGCAATCAAGCTTGCCGAGCGCGTCGCCGGGCCCAGGCGGCCGAAGATCGTCTATGCGGAGAACTCTTTCCACGGAAAGACCAAGGGCGTGCTTTCCATCACCGACGGCCAGCTCTACCGCGCCGAGTTCAAGGTGACGGACAACACGGTGCGCGTGCCCTTCGGCGATATCGATGCGGTCGAGCGGGCGTTCAGGTCGGATCCCGAGATTGGCGTGATCGTGCTGGAGACGATCCAGGGCGGCGGCGGCATCGTGCAGGCGCCAGCCGAATTCTGGCAGAAGCTGCGCGCGCTGTGCGACCAGTACGGCGTGCTGTGGGTGGCCGACGAGGTGCAGTGCGGCGTCGGCCGTTCGGGTCGCTTCTATGCCTTCGAGCACTACGGCGTGGTGCCGGACATCACCGCGGTCGCCAAGTCGCTGGGCGGCGGGAAGTCGGCCATGGCCGCGATGATCGCGCGCCGCGAGGTCTACATGAAGGCCTATGGCACGCCGAAGACCGCCATGATCCATGCCGCCGCTACCTTCGGCGGTATCGGCGAGGCGTCCATCACCGCCATCGAAACGCTGAACGTGCTCTACGACGAGGGCCTGATCGAGAACGCCGCCGTCACCGGCGACTACCTGCTCCAGCGCCTGCAGGCGCTGCAGGAAAAATATCCGAAGATCATCAAGGAAGTCCGCGGCAAGGGTTTCATGGTCGGCCTGGAATTCCAGGACTTTTCTCAGACCCTGCCGATGGTGCTTCGCCCTGTCGTCAGCATGCTCGACGACAAGCTGAAGGGCTCGCTGTCGGGTTTCGTAGGCGCGCTGCTGCTGCGCGACTACGACGTGCTGGTTGCCTTCACCGAGTACAACCGCAATGTCGTGCGCCTGCTGCCGCCGCTGATCTGCCAGCGCGAGCATGTCGACAGGCTGGTGGATTCGCTGGACGATCTCCTGTCGCGCGGCATCGTCGCCATCGTGAAGGACTTCGTCAAAAGCCAGGTCATTTAGGGGCGTCGTCCTAACGAGCCGGCAGCTTCCCCGCCAGGCGCGGGTGGACGAAGGCGTCATTGCAGTCGTCCAGCCGGATGCGCGTGTGATCCTTCAGGCCTTCGCCATAGAGCTCCAGAAGCCGTGCATTGGCGGTTGTCAGCGGGCAGGTCGGCAGCAGCGCGATGTCAACGTTTCGTACTGCTTCCAGCTCCTGCGAGCCGGTTTCGGGCACCGCGCGGTAGGGATCAGCGCCGATGGCCAGGTGCATCGGCGCGCTGCGGTCCATCAGCCACGGATAAGGGTTGACGAAGTTGAGGTTCATGATCGTGTCGAAGCGTATGCCCGCCTGCTGTTCCAGGTCGAGGAGGCTGCCCACGGCGCGGTCGGTGCTTACAAGATGCCCGATCTGGAAATCGAAATCCGAATAGAGCAGGGGGGCAGGCAGTTCCCCCATCTCGGTGAAGCGATCGAACGGCTCGCGATGCTCGGCCAGGAAGGGCAGCATCCGCATTGCCCGCTGCATGACCTCCGGCCGCGCGCTTACGGAACCGAGGGTCTTGAGGTGCCCGTGCGGCAGCTCGACATTCTTCGCCGCGCCGCCATAGGTGCGTGCGGCGCGCTCTACCGTGTTGACCAGAGGCGGCAGCACGCATGCGCCGGCGAGCGCCATGGTGGCGATCAGCAGTTTCGGCGTGGCGAACATGCGCCCCGCCTTGAGCAGAACGGCCAGCACGGCGGGCCACACCAGGATCATCGCCTGGCTTCCGGTGTTCTGCGTTTCGAAGAAAATGCCGGCGAAGAGCACGGCGACGAGCCAGAACGCGTCGTTGTCGAGCAGCTTGGCGACCGCTCGTGCGCTCCGTTCCTGCCGAATGCCCGCGACTGCGGACGCCAGACGCTGCCGCTCGGCGTAAAGCACCACGGTGGCGAGCAGGAGTCCGGTCATCGCCACGCCGAAATTGAGCGAAGCCGATTGCGCGAAGCGCGGCGCCAGCGTGCTCTCGTTCATGGCCACAAGCGCCAGTATGTCGGCGACGTAGTTCGAGACAAGGCCTGTCGAAAATTCGATTGCCCCCAGCACGGCCAGGAAGCCGAGGGCCGATGTCGCCGCGTAGCGCAGCGAGATGCGGCCCGTCAGGAAGGCGAAGACGCAGAGCAAACCGCCCGCTACCGCGCCGGTGATCTTGCCGAAGAATAGCGCGAGCATCGCCAGCGTCACGACCAGAGCAAGAACGCGCTGGTTGCGCACGAAGATCAGGGCTGCGGCAAGGACGTAGAGCAGTTGGCTGGCCTGCCGGTTGTAGATGCCGAAGCCATCCGAGCCCGGATAGGGATAGAAGTCGCGCGTGTTGAAAGGCAGCACCGCGAACACCAGGAACGGCACCAACAGCGCAAAGGCGGTGCCGCGCGATCGCTGGCCGACCTGTTGCACCACTATCGCCATCAGGGGGGCGGTGACGACCAGCCAGCACCAGTGCGCCAGCAGCGCCGGCTGGGCGTTGGGAAACAGCCACGCCGCGCCGGCAAAGACGTAGTAGCCGAGCGGGCCGACGGGCGTGAAGAAGTCGTTGCTGGGCACCTGGCCGTCGAAGATGCGGTTGGCCGCGTCGAAATAGATGAAAAGGTCCCAGTACATCGGGCCGATGGGCACGCTGAGCGGCAACATGAGCAAGCATGCAAGCACCACCGGAACCGCCGCAAGCACTGCGAGTGGAGATCCGAGGACCGATCCGCGCGAAGCCTTTCGCGCCTGTTCCGTGATTGTCGCCATGCGCCCGCTCTTCCCACCCGAAACCAGCCCGCCGTGGACAAGCCGCACGGCGGCGGCTGCATTGTTGCCGCGCGTGGTTAACAAGCCGTCTATCGACGGGATGGGCTGTTGCTGTGCGGACTGTCGCAAGCAAGTTCCGGATAAGTCGCGCTGCTTTTGCGGCGTGTCGCAAACAGGCTGCAATGGTGGCGCGGCATTGCCTTATAGTCCGGCCGCAATACCACTTTGGAGTCGCGGGTAATGTCAGGTTTTCCGGAAAAAGCGAGAGTCGTCATCATCGGGTTGGGCGGCATTGTTGGCGCATCGGTCGCCCATCACCTGATCGAGCGCGGATGGGACGACATCGTCGGCATCGACAAGTCCGGCATCCCGACCGATATCGGCTCGACGGCGCACGCCTCCGACTTCTGCTACGCGACCAGCCATGACTTCCTGTCATGCTGGACGTCGCTTTACTCCATCGAGTTCTTCGAGAAGATGGGGCATTATGCACGCATCGGCGGCCTTGAGGTCGCTCGCGTCGGCGATGACGGCCGCATGGACGAGATCAAGCGCAAGGTCGCTTCGGGCAAGGCGTTCGGCACGCGCGCCCGCCTGATCGAGCCTGCCGAGATCAAGGAAAAGTTCCCGCTGATCGAAGAGCACATGGTGCAGGGCGGCCTGTGGGACCCCGATGCCGGTCTGGTGATCCCCCGCTCGCAGACGGTTGCCGGCAAGCTGGTCGACCAGGGCGTGGCCGCCGGAAAGCTGCAGGCCTTCGCCAACACGCCAGCCAAATCGCTCGTCATCGAGAACGGCCGCATCAAGGGCGTGGTGACCGATCGCGGTACCATCATGGCCGACCATGTGGTGGTCTGCGCCGGCCTGTGGGGCCGCTTGATCGCCGAGATGGCGGGCGAGGACCTGCCGGTCATGCCGGTCGACCATCCGCTTACCTTCTTCGGCCCCTACAACGAGTTCGAAGGCACTGGCAAGGAGATCGGCTGGCCGCTGCTGCGCGACCAGGGCAACTCGGCCTATATGCGCGACACCGGCGACCCCAAGACCGCCGAGGGCGGGCAGATCGAGTGGGGCTATTACGAGGAAACCAATCCGCGCCTTTGCCACCCGCGCGATCTTCTGGAGAAGGATCAGGCCCGTCTGTCGCCCTCGCAGCGCGACCTGGAGATGGAGCAGATCCTCGAGCCGCTGGAGCGCGCCATCGAACTGACGCCGATCCTTGGCGAGCTTGGCTACAATGAAGGCCATTCCTTCAACGGCCTGCTGCAGGTGACCACCGACGGCGGCCCGTCCATCGGCGAAAGCCAGAAGGTTCGGGGGCTGTGGTATGCCGTCGCGATCTGGGTCAAGGACGGCCCCGGCATGGGCAAGCTCATCGCCGACTGGATGACCGACGGCCGCACGGCCATCGACCATTCAAGAATAGACTATTCGCGCTTCTATCCCCACCAGACGCAGGAAGACTACATCGCCGGGCGCTGCACGGAATCGGCGCAGAAGATCTACAATCCGGCGGTGCATCCGCGCGAACCCTATCTCAACGGCCGCAGCGTGCGCCGCTCGCCTTTCTACGAGCGCGAAAAGGAGCTTGGCGGCTATTTCATGGAACTTGGCGGCTGGGAGCGTGCTCACGGCTATGCTGCCAACGAGCATCTGCTGGAGAAGTATGGCGACCGCGTGCCGGTGCGCGAGAACGAGTGGGACAACCGCCACTTCTGGCGCGTCTCCAATGCCGAGCATCTCGCCATGAGCGAGGATTGCGGCATCGTGAACCTCTCGCATTTCGCGATGTACGACGTCGAAGGCCCGGATCACGTCGCCCTGATGGAATGGGTGTGCGCGGCCAAGATCGGTGGCGACGCGAATATCGGCAAGGGCATCTACACCCACTTCCTCGATGACGAGGGCATGGTGCGCGCCGACCTGACCGTGATCCGCATGGCCGACCGGTGTCGCGTGATCGACGGCGCCGATGCCGGACCGCGCGACTTCAACTACATGCGCCGTGTGGCTGAGGACAAGGGTTTTGACGTCACCATCACCGACGTGACCGAGAAGTATGTCACCGTCGGCATCTGGGGGCCGAACGCGCGGGCCACGCTGCAGAAGGTCGTGGAAGACCCGGAAGGCCTGACGCCGGAGAACTTCCCCTTTGCCGCCATCAAGCCGATCAGGATCGGTGGCAAGGACGTCACCGCCTTCCGCATCTCCTATGTCGGCGAGCAGGGCTGGGAACTGCACATGCGCTACGAGGACGGCCTGGCCGTCTGGGACGCGCTGCGGTCGACCGGCGTGATGGCCTTCGGCGTGGAGACCTACGCCAACAGCCGCCGCATGGAGAAGTGCCTGCGCCTGCAGAATGCGGACCTGCTCACTGAGTATAACCTCATCGAGGCCGATCTGGCCCGTCCGAAGGTCAAGGAGGCCGACTTCCGCGGCAAGGCCAAGCACCTGGAGTACAAGGCCCGTGCACATCAGCCGGCCATGCTGTGCACGCTGGTCATGACCGACAATGTCGACTCCAAGGGCGTTGCACGCTATCCGGTCGGCATCATGCCTGTGATGGACCCGGAAACGGGCGAGACGCTGGTCGACGAGCTCGGCCGCCGCTCCTACACGACCTCGGTCGCCTACGGCCCGACCATCGGCAAGAACATCGCGCTCGCCTACCTGCCTTGGGCCTATTGCCAGGAAGGCCGGAAGCTGACCGTCGAGTATTTCGGCGAGACCTACCCGGTTGAAGTGGTCGCCATCGGCTACAAGCCGCTCTACGACCCGGAGAACCTCAAGCCGCGCAGCTGAGCAAGCTTGCCCTCTCCCTTCGCGGAGAGGGCGATGACATATAGAATTCGACCCCCACTCCGGTTTGCTTCGCAAACCACCTCTCCCCCGCTCGGGGAGAGGAAGCGCCGTCCGCGAGCTTGGCACCCTTCCTCTCCCCTTTTGAGGGGGAGAGGTGCCGAGCGAAGCGAGGCGGAGTGGGGGTTAGACTCTGCGATATGCGATTGCCCAGCCCTTCGAACGTCAAAAGGCCCGGGAATTTCCCGGGCCTTTGTTGTTTCGTGCGGAGAGCTTTCAAGCAGCCATGAGCTGCTTGCGGTCGACGCGTTCCTGCTGCGGCGAGCGGGCATAGAGCTCGCGGTAGCATTTGGAGAAGTGCGAAGCCGAGACGAAGCCGCAGGCCACCGCCACTTCCACCACCGGCATCGACGATTGGATCAGCAGGTGACGCGCGCGGTCGAGCCGGATTTCCAGATAGTAGCGCGCCGGAGAGCGGCCCATTTCGGTGCGGAAGAGCCGCTCGATCTGCCGGCGCGAGAGGCCGACATGGTCGGCGATCTCGATCAGCGAAAGCGGCTCCGACAGGTTCGCTTCCATCAGTTCGATGATTGTCAGCACCTTGGAGTTCTGCACGCCCAGCCGTGCGCGCAGCGGCAGGCGCTGGCGGTCGGTGGGGCTGCGCACGCGGTCGGTCAGCACCTGCTCGCAGACACGGTTGACGAGGCTTTCGTCGAAATCCTCGCCGATCAGCTTCAGCATCATGTCGAGCGCTGCGGTGCCGCCGGCGCAGGTGTAGATGTTCTGGTCAACCTCGAACAGGTCGGCAAAGACATTGGCCTTGGGGAAGGCTTCCTGGAAGCCGGGCAGGTTTTCCCAATGGATCGCGCAGCGCTTGTTCGATAGCAGGCCGGCCGCGGCCAGCACATAGGCGCCGGTACACAGGCCGCCAATGGCGACGCCGCGATTGTATTCCTCCCGCAGCCAGGCAAAGACCGACTTGTTGTGGTACTTCTCGACGTTCATGCCGGTGCACACCACCGCCATGGACGGGCGGTCAGAGCCGGCCATCTTGCGGCGCTCGTCCTCCAGCGAGGTGTTTACCGAGCACTCCACGCCGTTGGAAGCGCGCACCGGCTTGCCATCCAGGCTGGCCAGTCGCCAGCGATAGGCTTCGTAGCCCAGCATGCGGTTCGCAATGCGTAGTGGATCTAGTGCCGTCGCAAAAGCGACCATGGTGAAATCAGGTATAAGAAAAAATACAAGCGATCTTTTGATCGGATGCTTTACGACGTTCAAGGATTCCTCACGCATTCCCAAATCCGCGAACAACATGTCGCGATCAGCAAAGCGACATCAGGAAAAGCCTTGCATGTCAATGGGGTGACAAAATGGCGCAAATCTAAATTTGCGACATCGGCCTATTCGCCGGATTTTGCGCCGGAGTGGCGACGAGTGACCACCGCCGCCGGAAGCGAGAACTGGCCGCCACTTGCAGAGCGCAGGGCGGGGGAAGCCGGGGAAAATTCGCCCCGGCTGGAAGCGGCTTTGGTCCCTAGCGAACCAGAATGCCGAGGCGAGCGCCGGCAACGGCACCGGACTGCCCGGGCATGGTCTTGTTCAGGCGCTGGCGCTCAAGCGCAGTGGTGAGGTTGATCTCGCGGCGGCTGCCGCCGAAAAGGCGAGAAAAGAGCTTCATGACACGTGTCCATGCAAAGAGGGCTACACGGGGTGCCTTCGCGCGTTGGAGTGGGGCAGGCCGTTGGTTGGCTTCGATATAGTCCCTTTCAGGCGCCTGTTCGGCAGGGAATGCGAAGTCTCTGGACGCGAATGCGACACGGCGGGTGACGCGCTTACGCTCGGAAGCCGAACATCGGGGCGGCAAGCGCCTGCCGGATTTGATTGCTCGCGCCCGGCAGGCATCATGTTCCGCAAGATCACCTGCCTCCTGCCTGGCATCCGTGTGGCAGGCACTTCGTCATAACATCCGGCCAGCCGATGTCCTTCTGGATTTCGAACGGCAGCGAGCGGACCGTGCGCTCGGTCAGATAGCGCGAGCGAACCTTCGAGTAACGCGCGGCGATATTGCCGATCCTCGCAAGGATAGACATGACGTACTCCTCTCGATTGTGGTGGCGGAACTCCGGCATCCGGCGCCGCCTATTCCAATGCTTGGACCGGGTGGTGCTTTTGTCCGGTACATCTTCACGGTGTTGACTATCCAACCGTTCTCATGTTCAATCAAACGAAATGAAGTGATTATTCGGATCAGAAAAATTGAAAGAGTAGGCCGTGACCGCTCCCCTCAATCATCCTCTGCCGGTGCTTGACCTCGACGTGCTGCGCACCTTCGTGGCAATCGCCGAAACCGGAAGCTTCACCACCGCTGCCAACGCCGTCTTCCGCACACCTTCTGCCGTTTCCATGCAGATCAAGAAGCTGGAAGACGTGCTCGGCCGCACCGTGTTCTCGCGCGATGCCCGCTCGGTGTCGCTGACCACCGATGGCGAGATCCTGCTTGGCTATGCACGGCGCATGTTGTCCATCAATCGCGAGGCAGTGTCCAAGTTCATCGTGCCGGACATCACCGGCGTCGTGCGCCTCGGCTCGCCGGATGATTATGGCGAGCGCATCCTTCCGCATGTGCTGAAGCGCTTTGCCCAGTCGCATCCGTCGATCGCCGTCGATGTGATCATCGACCAGAGCAAGAACCTGTGGCGCCGCATGGACGACCGCACGCTCGACATCACGCTTCTGACCAACTCCTACCAGACCGCCATGCCAGGCGCCGAGACGCTGATGACCGAGCCCATCGTGTGGGCGGCGGCAAAGGGCGGTGGCGCGCATCTGCGCGAACCCCTGCCGGTGTCGCTGTGGGAGGAGGGCTGTGCCTGGCGCGCCAGTGCGCTGGAGGCGCTCGGGCGTGAAGGGCGCAACTACCGCATCGCCTATATGAGCGCCCACACCGCCGGCCAGCGCGCCGCCATCCTGGCCGACCTTGCGGTCGCGCCCCTGCCGCGTTCCTTCATCGGTCCCGAACTGATGGAACTGGGCGCCAAGGACGGCTTGCCCGAGATCGGCGCCTACAGCCTGGCGATGGTGGTGACGCCGGAGGCCAATGCGCCGGTGCAGGCGGTGGCCGATCATATCCGCGCCACCTTCGAGGTGTTTCGCGAGACCGGCAAGTTCTTCTGAGGTCGGAGCCGCCCCGACCGCTGCGCCACGCGACGCCGGACTAATCGCTCAGATAGGCCACGATACGGTCGCGGGCGCGGCGGGCCTCCGGCATGTCGATCAGCGGCCAGACATGGAACATGTCCGGCTCCACCAGCAGCTCCAGATCAACGCCCTGCGCGCGCGCTTTTTCGGCGAAGAGGAGGTTGTCGGGCGTCAGCAGGTCGCGCGTGCCGGTCAGCAGCAGCGTCGGCGGCAGCACGGAAAGGTCCCCGTTGATCGGGCTGATGCGCCAGTCGCTGCGGTCCATGCCCGCGCCATAGAGGCGGATAGCCTCCAACCCGCCGGGAATGTCGAGCCATGGGTCCTGCGGTGCCATGCGCCAGATGGCCTCGTTCGTCAGCGTCATGTCCAGGCCGGGAGAGATCAGCACGTGGCTTGCGGGGATGGGCATGCCCTCGCGCGCGCCCATCATCGTCATCACCACCGCCATCGTGCCGCCGGCGGAGTCGCCCATGAAGACGATGTCCTTGGCCGCCGTCTCGGCCAGCGTGCGGCGATAGACTTCGAGCACCATCGAATACATGTCGTGGATATCGTGCTCGGGCGCGATGGGGTAGATCGGCACCGTCACGCGCATGCGGAGGCGCTCGGCCATCTCGGCCGCCAGAAACCAGTGATAGCTGGTGATTTCAAAGCAATAGGCGCCGCCGTGAAGATAAAGAAGCCGGCGGGGGCCGGCGTCGCGAGGCACTATCTCATAGACCGGGAAGCCTTGCGCCTCGCTCTGGTTCACGGCGAAGCGCCGGTAGAGCCGGGCGGGGGGCTCGTGGCGCTCGGTCTTTCGGGCATCGGCGATCCAGCGATTGAGGTTCTCGGCGCTGGCGAAGGCCTTCTTGCGGCTGTGCTTGATGACGAGGGCGACCAGGCGACTCTTGAGACTGGACATGCAACGAACTCCCGGATCTACCGGCTGCTACGTGTCGCCTCCCAGTCTCTGAATTTGTGGCCGGCCGCGCGATCGTCAAGACCAGCGCGGCCTGCCGAGGCTTCAGCCCCGGCGCCTTGCGGCGCGGTCCTCGCGCGAACGCCGGCGCGGTGCGCCGTCGCCACCGGACGCCTCGTCCGAAAGCACCTTGCGCGGCGGCAGCTTCACCTGTTCGGAAAGCTTGGGGAACGGGTCCACCTTGTTGGGCATCGCCATCGCGTCGATGAAAAGCTGCTGGAAATGCGGCTCCAGCGCGGTTTCAATCTTCTCGATGCGGCCGACTTCCTTCTCGATCTCACGGCGATGGTCGCGGTTCAGCAGCGCCATCAGCGCGCCGGTGCCGGCGGCGTTGCCCACTGCCTTCACTTCGGCCAGGTCGCAGTCGGGGATCAGGCCCAGCACCATGGCGTATTTCGGATCGATGAAGGTGCCGAACGCGCCCGCAAAGCGGATCATGTCGACCGTCTCCACGCCCTGCTTTTCCATCAAGAGCTTGATGCCGGCATAGAGTGCCGCCTTGGCGAGCTGGATGGCGCGTATGTCGTTCTGCGTCACCGTGATGCGCGGTTCGCCGTCCCGCAGCAGATAGGAGAAGGTGCGGCCGTTCTGGAAGATGCGCGGCGAGCGGGCGGCAAGCGCGCCGTCGATGACACCGTCCTCCGAGATCACGCCGGAAAGGTACATCTCGGCCACCACCTCGATGATCGCCGAGCCGCAGATGCCGGTGACGCCGGTGGCCTTGGCATCTTCCTCGAAACCTTCCTCGTCCGACCATTTGTCGACGCCGATGATGCGGAATTTCGGCTCCAGCGTCTTGGGGTCGATGCGCACGCGCTCGATGGCGCCGGGTGCCGCACGCTGGCCGGACGAGATTTCCGCGCCTTCGAAGGCCGGTCCGGTTGGGGACGATGCCGCAACCACGCGCTCGCTGTTGCCCAGGATGATCTCGGCATTGGTGCCGACGTCGACCAGCAGCATCATCTTGTCCTGCCGGTATGGACCTTCCGACAGTGCCGCTGCGGCGGCGTCGGCGCCGACATGGCCGGCGATGCACGGCAGCAGATAGACGCGGCCGCCGCGGTTGAGCTCGATGTCGATGTCATGCGCCCAGTAGTGCGTCGCGCCCGATACGGCCAGCGCGAAGGGCGCCTGGCCGAGTTCGGTCGGGTCGATGCCCAGGAATAGGTGGTGCATGATCGGGTTGGCGACGAACACGGCGTCGAGGATGTCGTGACGGTCGACGCCCCCTTCCTCGCAGACCTTGCCGATCAGCGTGTTGACCGCCTCGCGCACTGCCTTGGTCATGGCATCGCGCCCGTCCGGATTCATCATTACGTAGGAGACCCGGCTCATCAGATCTTCGCCAAAGCGGATCTGCGGGTTGGACGTGCCCGACGAAGCGACGATGCGGCCCGAAAGCAGCGACACCAGATGCATGGCAATCGTGGTGGAGCCGATGTCGCAGGCGATGCCGTAGGCTTCGTTCTTCAGGTCCGGCCACAGGCCGATGATGCAGGGCTGCGACGAAGGGGTGTCGCGGTGGACCGCGGCGGTCACGCCCCAGTTGCCCTTGCGCAGTATGCCTTGCACCTCGGGGATCAGATGTGGCGCGATGGCCAGGTCTTTCCAGCCCCAATCCTTTTCAAGCACCAGCTTCAGCCGGTCGAGGTCGCCAAGCGGCTTGTGCATGTCGGGCTGTTCGACTTCCACGAAGCAGAGCTGGACTGCCGGGTTGCGGTCGATATGGCGGTCGACGGCGGCCTTGCGCACCACCTGCGCGTTGATGACCGTATCCTGCGGCACGTCGACGACGAGGTCGCCCTGCACGGTAGCGGAGCAGGACAGGCGCCGCCCCTCGGGCAGGCCGCGCACGCGCTCGTAGCGCTCTTCCTTCGGGCCCTTGGGCGAGATGTGGTCGTTGGAGGAGACGATCTTGTGCTTGGCAAAATTGCCTTCCTGCACTTCGATCTGGCAGCGGCCGCAGGTGGCGCGTCCGCCGCACACGCTCTCGACATAGACGCCGAGCTGGCGCGCGGCGTCGAGCACCGGCGTGCCGACTGGGAAGCGCCCGCGCTTGCCCGAAGGCATGAACAGGACCAACGGATCGGTGATGTTGGGGGGAGGGTTCATGTCAGGCACTCCTTGCAGCCGCGCATCCATCCGCCGCTTTCGGGCGGGCTCGCGCAGAGACGACATTTGCGATCACTAGCGCAGCGATTGTCTTGCGAAACGGGTCACGGCCCGCCCATCGGGCAGGCCAGGTTCCAAACTCGAAATTCTCGGGCTTTCCGCCATGGGGGCGGAAAATGCGGACGCCAACGCCCCCGGCCGAAAGCCTTTGTCTTCCCGTCCGGCCAAATGCGCCGGACGGACATGACTGGACGTGGTGGGCCACGGTGTTCTCCGGCTGGACTACCCGCGTGCCATCCGCGCCTCGCGGCCGCCGCGCCGGCGTCCGCCATTATTGGCGGCGGCGTCGCCGGGGGCGCTGGCGGCTGCCGGGGCGGGGGCGGCATGGCCGCCTTCGGCCGGCTTGTAGTCCTTGTAGGTCTTGATCCAGGTCGTGCAGTTCTCGTCGGTGCCGTTGAGCACATTGGCACCGCGAACAGCTTCCATTTCCTGCGGGCGGCAGGGGTTCATGATGGCGCTGGTCATGCCGGCGCCGATCACCATGGGAATGAAGGCCGAGTTGATGCCATGGCGGTGGGGCAGGCCGAAGGAGATGTTGGACAGGCCGCAGGTGGTGTTGACTTTCAGCTCCTCGCGCAGGCGGCGCAGCAGCGCAAACACCTGGCGGCCGGCATCGCCCAGCGCGCCGATCGGCATCACCAGCGGGTCGACCACCACGTCATGCGCGGGGATGCCGTAGTCGGCGGCGCGCTCGACGATCTTCTTGGCGACCGCGAAGCGGACGTCCGGGTCCATGGAGATGCCGGTCTCGTCATTGGAGATCGCCACAACCGGCACGTTGTACTTTTTGATCAGCGGCAGGATGGCTTCGAGCTTCTCTTCCTCGCCGGTCACCGAGTTCACCAGCGGGCGGCCCTTGGCAACCCTCAGCGCGGCCTCGATGGCGCCCGTCACCGAGCTGTCGATTGCCAGTGGCAGGTCGACCAGTTCCTGCACGATCTCGATCGTCTGCACCAGCAGGCCCGGCTCGGTGGCGTTGGGGTCGACCGTGGTCACGCCGGCATTGATGTCGAGCATGGTGGCGCCAGCGGCGGCCTGCTCCAGCGCGTCCTTGCGCACGGTGTCGAAGTTGCCGGCCATCATCTCGGCGGCAAGCTTCTTGCGGCCGGTCGGGTTGATGCGCTCGCCGATCACGCAGAAGGGCTGGTCGAAACCGATGATGATTTCCTTGGTCGCCGAGGCGACGATCGTACGGGTCATGAAGTTCTCCGTTGGGATATAAAGATTTCTTTATATCGTTATCAGTGTTGTTTCAATTGCAGCCGGCGGCTCAGTGGGCGGCCTTTTCCACCAGCTGTCCAGGCTGCTGTGTCGCGTCGTCGTGCAGGATGTGGTCGAGCCTGTCGGCGACCATCTGGTCGTCGGCGCGGACCTCGCGCTTCCAGGGCTTGCGGCCCTTGAGCACGCCCGATTCATGCACGATCTCGGCGACATATTCCTCCTGGCGATAGGCCATCACGTGGATGCCGGAGACGCCGGCGATCTCCTTCACCTCGTTGATCATGTCGATGCAGATCTGCTTGCCTTCCTTCTTCTGGTCCTGCGCGCCCTCCAGGCGCTTGATGATCGAATCCGGAATGTGGATGCCCGGCACGTTGGAGCGGATCCACTTCGCCGTTTTGGCCGAGGCGAGCGGGCCGACGCCGCACAGGATGAAGACCTTCTCGGTCAGGCCGAGGTCGCGGGCGCGTTCCATGAAGTTGCGGAACATCGGCACGTCGAAGCAGTACTGCGTCTGCACGAACTGCGCGCCGGCGGCGATCTTCTTGGCAAGATGGATAGGGCGGAAATCGTAGGGCGGCGCAAACGGGTTGACGGCAGCGCCGAGGAAGACCTGCGGCGGCGTGGTCAGCTTGCGGCCCGACAGGAATTTTCCGTTGTCGCGCATGATGCGGACGGTTTCGAGAAGCGACGAGGAGTCGAGGTCGAACACCGGCTTGGCGCCGGGTTGGTCGCCGGCCTGCACGCCGTCGCCGGTGAGGCACAGGATGTTGGCCACGCCCATGGCAGCCGCGCCCAGCACGTCGCCCTGGATGGCGATGCGGTTCTTGTCGCGGCAGGCGATCTGCATGATCGGCGCATAGCCCATGCGCGTCAGCAGGGCGCAGATGCCCACAGACGACATATGGCAGTTGGCGCCCGATGCGTCGACCGCGTTGATGCCGTCTACCCAGCCGTCGAAGATCGCGGCGCGTTCGTAGACGTCCTGCGGATTGGCGCTGTCGGGCGGGTTGAGCTCGGTCGTGACGGCAAACTCGCCGCGGCGCAGCACGCGCTCGAGGCGTCCGCGCGAGGAGTGGCCGGGCAGCGGGTCCAGCGGCAGGTCGATGCCGGCTGGGTTTTCGTCGGGATGGGGAGGACGCGGCGTGGCCATGTTCATGCAGGTTCCTTGTTTGCGGCCTCGCGCGCGGCGGCGGCTTGCGCGGTCACGCGCAGCCAGGCCGAGGTTTCGCGCAGCGACTGGTCGACCGGCTTCTGGACGTTGAGGATGGCGTCGCCATTGGCCATGTTGCGCGAGCCTTCCCAGGCTTTCACCCACACGCAGGGCATGTCGGGCTCAACCTCGCAATTGCCGTTGGCGCGCACGCCGCCGCAGGGGCCATTGCGCAGCTGCTTGGGGCAGTTCATCGGGCAGGACATGCCGGTGGAGGACAGCACGCACTGGCCGCACATGCGGCAGTCGAACATGAAACCCTTCACGCGCTTTTCGACGAACTTCACCGGCGCCTCGACGCGGGCGTAGCCGATGCCCTTCCACAGCGGATGCAGCAGAAGGAAAACATCCGCGAAACGGGCGTAAAACCATTCGAGCAGGCGCGAGTGGCGGATCGACCACAGGCGGACACTGTATTTGCGCTGCACGCGCCGCTGCGGCGACACGTCGGCCGGCTTGTAATCGCTCTTCGGCGCGGCCTTCTTGACTAGGGTGGCCTGGGTAACGATCGGCTTGGTGTCAGACATTTTCCTTGCCGCCTGCTTTCACGAGGGCAACCAGCCGCTCGCGGGGGTATTCGCTGTCGAGCGCGGCAGCTGCCTTGTCGGCCTCGACTTCCAGGTCGTCGCTCACCGGCACGGGGTCTGCCTTGCGCCACTCGGCCAGGTAGGCATCGGTGTCGCCGGCGCCGGTGCGCATGGCGCACATGTCGATCGCCTCGGTGAAGCGCAGCGGCAGCTCGCGCTTGGCATTCTGCCGGCCCTTCTTGACGATGACTTGGGCGGGAATGTCGCGCCAGTAAACTATGATCAGATCGGCCATTTCGGTCTCGCTTTGTTGCTGATCGAGCATTGCCGCAACCGTCGCCATCCCGCTTGTTATGGGACGACGCGCGCGCCTTCAAAAGCGACGTAGGGCCGTGTCGCAAACAGGAATAGCGATGAGGCATTCAGGTGGGAGCGAAAACCTGCTGCGCGGGGCCTACCAGACGCCCCGGCTGATGCCGTTCCAGAGATAGGTCCATATCGGCGGATGGTACCATTGTTTCGAGGGCAGGCCGGTGTCCAGCGGCGTCAGGCGGTCGGCCAGTGCATCCTCGAGGGCGCGCACGCACATGCCCCGCGACATGGCGGCCAGCCGCAGCGCATAGGAGGCGATGTTGTCGCCTTGGCCGGGCTTGCAGCGCAACTGGTAGAGCACCGCGCCGGTGTCGACGCCTTCGTCCACCAGATGAATGGTGGAGCCGAAATTTTCCGTATCGCCGGTAGCCAGCGCCCAATAGGCACCATTCATGCCGCGGTATTTCGGGTTTATGGCGGCGTGGTAGTTGAGCACCGGACAGTCGATTGCCGCGAGCGTGCGACGCGTCAGCATACGGCAGCCGGCCAGGAAAACGACGCCCGGCCGGATTTCGCTGATCGCCGCCAGGCATTCGGGCGAATTGGCCGAAGGCACACGCACGATCCGCTGGCTGGGCCGCGGCTCGGTGATGAGGTTGTTCTCGGCGATTATATTTTCCATGCGGCCCGCCAGGAAACGCTTGCCGAGTCTTGTTAGCACCATCGTGGCCGCTTGCCCGCCGACAGAGATCCAGCCTTGCCGGCGCGCCCGTCGCCTGAGGATGCCGGCCTTGGATTCCGGCGTTTCGAGGATGACGATAACCGGGCCGAGCGCTTCGTTGATGGCGTTGATGATGGCCCAGACATGCGGGCCGCCTTCGGTCACCACGACGATGGGCTTCTTGTCCGGATGGGGAATCATGGGAACTCGACAGGCGCTGGGTGCGGGGGCTGCTTAGTCAGCCGGCCGCTGCCATATTTTTGCACGGCGAGTTTTACCGGCCGCTTAATGCCGCGCTCAGGCGCCGGGGTCTGCCGCCTTCGCCAGCGACGAGGTCAGGTCGCCATAGCCGGTGAAGCGGCGTTCATAGGCAAGGCCAAGAAGTTTGGCGGCATCTTCCGCCACCTTGTCGAGTTCGGGGTCGTTGGTCTGGGCCAGATAGACCACTTTCTGGTAGTGCCCGAAATAGTCGCGGATCAGTTCCGGATGGCGGTCGAGACCCAGCGGCTTGATGAAGAAGGCGTCGAACTGCCGGCACAGGAAATCGGTCATGTAGAAGGAAAGCATATCGCCATCGGCGATCGCCTCGAAGGCCTTCATGCCTTGGTAGAAGGCGAAGCAGTGGGGCCCGGCCATGCGCTCCACGCCATGCTTCTCGCACACGCTGTCGAGCATTCCGCCGGTACCGCAATCGGCATAGCCGACGAAGATGCGGTCATATCCTTCGGCCTTGGCCTTGAGGATGGCCTTGTCCAGCGCAGGCGGAATCCGATCGGGATAGTAGTGGAACTCGGCCGGCAGGCAGGTGAGTTCGAGATGGTCGAGCGCAAGCCGCTCCTTCACCGCCAGCACTTCGCGCGCGATCATGCCGCAGGCGATCACCAGGAGCCTGTCGGGTTTGTGTGGAGCGACGTTCGGTGCGGTTTCCATGGCGAGTGTGGGTTTTTTGTCCTTGCGCGTATATCTCGACTATCTAATACCAGCGCGGCCTGTTTGTATCCAAGAGGGAGACACCCCATGAAACTGTCGCGCTTTGCGTCGCTTGCCGCCATTCTGGCTTGCGCACTGGCGATTTCCGCCTGTGCCAATACGGTTCGCGGCGTCGGCAAGGACGTCAAGTCGACCGCGAAGGCCGTCAAGGAGGCCGTCGTCAACTAGGGGCAGGTTAGGGGCGGGGGCCCCGATCCGGTTTATCGCCGGAAAGAAAAAGGCCGCGCTTCAGCGCGGCCTTTTCCGTATCAGGCGGAGGCGCGGGCGTTATGCCGGCGCTTCATGTATTCCTTGGCCGTCTCGACTGCCACCGCCGCGTCGCGGCAATAGGCATCGGCGCCAACGGCCTTGCCGAACTCCTCGTTCAGCGGCGCGCCGCCGACCAGCACGACGTAGTCGTCGCGGATGCCCTTTTCCTTCATGGTGTCGATGACGACCTTCATGTAGGGCATGGTCGTGGTCAGCAGGGCCGACATGCCGACGATGTCGGGCTGATGCTCCTCGATGGCGGCGAGGTAGTTCTCGACCGGGTTGTTGATGCCGAGGTCGACCACGTCGAAGCCCGCACCTTCCATCATCATGCCGACGAGGTTCTTGCCGATGTCGTGAATGTCGCCCTTCACGGTGCCGATCACCAGCTTGCCCTGCTTGGGCGCGCCGGTGGCGGCCAGCAGCGGGCGCAGAATGGCCATGCCGGCCTTCATGGCGTTGGCGGACAGCAGAACTTCCGGCACGAACAGGATGCCGTCGCGGAAATCCTCGCCGACGATGCGCATGCCCTCGACCAGCGCTTCGGTGAGCACCTTATAGGGAACCCATCCGCGCTCGAGCAGGATGTTGGTGCCTTCCTCGATTTCCTCCTTGAGGCCATCGTAAAGATCGTCGTGCATCTGCTGCACGAGTTCGTCATCGGAAAGCTCGGAAAGGATGATCTCGTCGTCGGACATTTTCTGGCTCCTCGTGGCCGCGGCAACTCTTCTTCGCGGCGCGAAATTTCGTCCCAATAACTAGCTTGCAAAGGCATGCGCGCCATAGCTGATTTGCGACTTCCGGCAAAAGGAAAGCGACCGCCAAATCGCGTCGGTTTTGTCGATTTTGAGACAGCTCTTGGCGCTCGCGGGCCGTTTCGCTAATGGTGCATGGCTACGATCCTGACAAGGGCGCGAACTGAGGCGCCCCATGTGTGATTTCTAAGGATGACTTCGATGGAAGAGAACCTCTCGGCAGAGCAGGAAGGCTCCGGCACGCGGCGCGGCCGTGGTGCAAGCGGCGGCGCTGCGGCGCGCCGCGCGGCCCGCTCGGGCGGCGGCCCAGGCGTGCAGCAGACCTACATCAACCGCAACATCAAGGTCTACGAAGTCCTCGACGAGGAAGGCCTGTCGCTGATCGAACAGAACGCCGAAACCGTTCTGGAGGAAGTCGGCATCGAGTTCCGCGACGACGCCGAAGCACTCGCGATGTGGAAGGAAGCCGGCGCCGACGTGAAGGGCGAGCGCGTGCACTTCCCCAAGGGGCTCTGCCGCTCGCTGCTGAAGACGGCGCCCTCGACCTACACCCAGCATGCCCGCAATCCCGCTCGTTCGGTGCAGATCGGCGGCAACTCCACCGTCTTCGTGCCGGTTTATGGCCCGCCCTTCGTGCGCGACCTCGACGGCAATCGCCGCTATGCCACGATCGAGGATTTCCAGAACTTCGTGAAGCTCGCCTATATGGCGCCGTCCATCCATCACTCGGGCGGCACGGTGTGCGAGCCGGTCGACGTGCCGGTCAACAAGCGCCATCTCGACATGATCTATGCGCACATCAAATATTCCGACAAGCCGTTCATGGGCTCGGTCACCGCGCCCGAGCGCGCGGAAGACACAGTTGCGATGTGCAAGATCCTCTTCGGCGACAAGTTCGTCGAGGAGAACACGGTCCTCACCAGCCTCATCAACGCCAACTCGCCGATGGTCTTCGACGAGACCATGCTGGGCGCGCTGAAGGTCTATGCCCGCAACAACCAGGCCTGCATCGTCACGCCGTTCATCCTCGCCGGCGCCATGAGCCCGGTGACCGTGGCCGGCACGCTGACGCAGGTTCTGGCCGAAGTGCTGGCCGGTGCCTCCTTTACCCAGCTCGTGCGCCCCGGCGCGCCGGTGATCTTCGGCACCTTCGCCTCCTCGATCTCTATGCAGTCGGGCGCGCCGACCTTCGGCACGCCGGAACCGTCGCTGGTGTCCTATGGCGCGGCGCAGTTCGCCCGCCGTCTCGGCCTGCCGTTCCGCACCGGCGGATCGCTCTGCGCCTCCAAGGTTCCGGACGCGCAGGCGGCCTATGAGAGCGCCAACACGCTGAACTCGACGGTTCTGGCCGGCACCAACTTCGTGCTCCACGCTGCAGGCTGGCTCGAGGGTGGCCTGGCCTCCTGCTACGAGAAGTTCATGATGGACGTCGACCAGCTCGGCATGCAGCAGAAGTTTGCCGAGGGCGTGGACCTGTCGGAGAACGGCCAGGCCATGGACGCCATCCGCCAGGTGGGGCCGGGCAGCCACTATCTCGGTTGCGACCACACCCAGGCCAACTTCCAGAGCGCGTTCTACCGTTCGTCGATCGCCGACAACAATTCCTACGAGCAGTGGCTGGCCGAAGGGCAGAAGACCGCGCCGCAGCGCGCCAACGAGCTCGCCCGCCGCTGGCTGGAAAGCTACGAGGCGCCGTATCTCGACCCGGCCATCGATGAGGCGTTGAAGGACTTCATCGCCAAGAAGAAGGATTCGATGCCCGACGCCTTCACTTGAAGAGAGCCCGATTCAGGCCGGGCTAAAGTGGCCAACATCATCCACAAGGAAGTCTGGCGGACGGCGTTTTCCGATCCGACCCGGAAGGGGTGACGTTTGTCGCCCCGCTTCCTTGAAGAAATTTCCGCCGCGCTGGCCGAGCATGGTCTCATCCCGCGCGGCGGTTTCGTTTTCGGAGTCGCCGAGGACGCGCCGCCCGGACCGTCGGGTTTGCCAGCCATGTCTGTGCTGCTGGTGGGGCAGGCGGGCGCTGCGCCCTGGGCGCATTTCTCGCGCTGGCGCGAAGGCCAGCCGTCCGACCTTGAGAACCCGCTGGATACATGGTCTCGCGAGGTGATCGGCAAGGTCGCAAAACAATTCGGCGCGCGCGCCGTTTCACCATCGGAGCGGCCGTGGCTGCCATTCCAGCAATGGGCCATGCGTGCCGAGGGTCTAAGACCGTCACCGATCGGCATTCTCATGCACCCCGAATACGGCCTGTGGCACGCCTATCGCGGCGCGCTTCTGTTCGAAGTTGAGATTCCGATTCAAGAGCCTCGCAATCCGATTCACCTTTGCGATGCATGTGTTGGAAAACCTTGCCTGAATTCCTGTCCGGTCGATGCCTATTCGGCGTCCGGGTTCGCCTATGAGGACTGCCTGGCGCATGTGTGCGGAGCCGGTGGCGCCGCCTGTCGTGGCACCGGCTGCCTCGACCGCAACGCCTGTCCGCATGGCGCGCAATACCGCTATCCGGCCGAGGTGCAGGCATTCCATATGGCAAGCTTTGCCGATCCCGAGAGGTGATCGAGGCGGCCGCCGCTCGCGCGATCTTGACCGCGCTGTTCCTCAGCTCGGTTGACGCGAGCTGGCCGGTGCAGCTATCAAATCATCAGATGACTTGATGAATGTTCATGCAGCCCGCAACCCGAACCAATCTTGCCGACAGCGCCGCCGAAAGCCTTCGCGGTGAAATCACCAGCGGGCGCTGGGCGGTGGGCGAGCGCATTCCCAATGAGGCCGCCCTCAGTGAAATGCTGGCGGTCAGCAGGGGCACGATACGTGAGGCGGTGAGGGCGCTGGTGTCGCTGGGCCTGCTTGAAACCCGCCAGGGCTCCGGCACCTATATCCGCTCCACGGTCGATCCTGCCGGGACGCTGAAGCGGCTGCGGCGCACGGGCCTGCGCGACCAGTGGGAAGTGCGCGCTGCACTCGATGTGGAGGCGGCGCGACTGGCGGCGCTCCGCCACGTGCCGGAAGATATTGCGCGCATGCGCCGGCTGTTGGCCGAGCGCGGCGCGGTGGCCGAAGGCGGCCGCGAGGCCTTCATCCGTCGCGACATCGCTTTTCACAAGGCGGTCGTAGCCGCATCCGGCAACCGGGCGATGGTGGAGATCTATGAGTTCTTCACCGCCGCGATCATGGAGCTCATCGATTCGACCATCGCGGGCGAACTGCCCGAACCGGATGCCGAGGCTCACGCCTCCATCATTGATGGCATCGCTTCGGGCGATCCCCAACGAGCCGAGGCGGCGGTCCGGGCCTTCGTGGCGCCCGTTCTCCTCGAACTCGACAGGCTTCTCGCAGAATAATTCAGGATTTTTGGGCCACGGCGCAGGTTTTTCATGACAACGAATGCTCTAGACGATCAACTCATCGACGCGGAAACCGATAGCCTGCCGCAACCGCAGCCGCCGGTGCTCGCCGGCCCCGCTGCGCGCATTCTGCTTGGCGCCAGCCTGGTGCTGATCGCCTTCAACCTGCGCCCGCTGTTTTCCAGCCTTTCGGTGCTGCTGCCCGAGGTCATGCGCGAAACCGGGCTCTCGACCACTGGCGCCAGCCTGTTGACGACGCTTCCGGTGGTCTGCCTGGGGGTGTTTGCACCGCTGGCGCCGAAACTGGCGCAGCGTTTCGGGTCCGAGCGCACCCTGCTGGGCGCACTGCTTGTGCTCGCACTGGGCACAGGCTTGCGCGGTGTGGAATCGGTGCCGCTGCTGTTTTTCGCCACCTTCTCCGCCGGTGCGGCCATCGCCGTCAGCAATGTGCTGCTGCCGGGCCTGGTGAAGCGCGATTTCGCCGATAAGGCCGCGATCATGACCGGGCTCTACACCATGGCGCTCTGCGCGGGCGCGGCCAGCGGCGCGGGGCTGACATTGCCGATCGAGCACGCCTTGGGCGGCTCGTGGTTGGCCGCGCTCGCCGCCTGGTCGCTTCCGGCCGTGATCGTGTTGCTGATCTGGGCGCCGCAGGCGCTGGGCCAGAAGGCCCAGGCCAGCCATGCCGGCTACCGGGTGGTGGGGCTGTGGCGCGATCGACTGGCCTGGCAGGTGACGCTGTTCATGGGGCTGCAGTCGGCCCTTGCCTACTGCGTATTCGGATGGCTGGCTCCGATCCTGCGCGAGCGCGGCTTCGACGCCGCCGAGGCGGGCGCCATCGTTTCGCTATCGGTCATGGTTCAGGTCATCACCTGCCTGGCGGTGCCGTCGGTCGCCGTCCGTTGCAAGGACCAGCGCGGCATCAACGTGGCGCTGCTCGCCGCTGCCGTGATCGCGCTGCTGGGGCTGTTGTTCGCGCCGACCTCGACCGTGCTTGTCTGGGCGGTGCTGCAGGGTATCGGGCAGGGCGGCCTGATCGCGGTTGCCATGACGGTCATCGTGCTGCGTTCGCCCGATCCGCATGTCGCGGCGCATCTGTCGGGGATGGCGCAGGGTGTCGGCTATGTGCTTGCGGCGATCGGACCTCTGATGGTCGGCCTTATTCGCAGCTGGACTGGCAGTTTCGACGCGGCCGCGCTGCTCTTCATCGCTCTTGGAGGCGGCGCGGCAATCATGGGCGCCGGCGCCGGCCGCGCGATCTATGTCGGGGCAAGAACGGTGAGGATAGAGGACCGCTGAAACCTGCTTGGTGGCAGCCCCTCCACCGCTGCGAAACCTTGCCCTCGCTTCGCGCTGGGATATCTATCGCATCGGGGAGAGGTGAGGGAGCGGAGATGACGAAGCGAGACGCTGAATTCAACCCCGCGAACGCCCCCGCAACAGTGGAGCCACGCCCGGAGATGCCCAAGGAGGGCTGAGATGGCCGGCGCTGCGGACCCTTTCGACCTCGCCCGCTTCGTCCGGGCACAGGATCCCGTCATGGCGTCTGTGCGCGCCGAACTGAAAAACGGCCGCAAGGTCAGCCACTGGATGTGGTTCGTCTTTCCGCAGATTGCCGGCCTTGGCATGAGCGCCACGTCGCGGCGATACGCTATTTCATCGCTCGACGAGGCGCGGGCCTATCTGGCGCATCCGCTGCTCGGGCCCCGGCTCCGGGAATGCATGGAAATCCTGCTCGACCTGCAGGGCTTGTCGGCTAATGACATCTTCGGCAGTCCGGACGATCGCAAGCTGCGGTCATCGCTCACCTTGTTCGAGCAGGCTGCCCCCGGGGAGGCGCTGTTTGCCCGCGCGCTGGAGCGCTATTTCGGAGGAAGTCGGGACAAGGCTACTCTCGAACGGTTGGCCTCATAAGAGAAGGGCGAAGCCCTGAACCTTCCAAAAACTTGAATCAAATGCAGGCGCCTGGGGACACGCTTTGGCAAGGCGCTTTTGCTATGGGCACGCCATCCAGATTTCGGGGGGCGTGGATGCAAATCGGCAGAGCTGGAGGCTCGGACCTTGGTCGCGCGGTGGTGGTCGAGGTGCCGCAGGGTGCTGCATCGCGGGGCCGATACCGAACGCCTCAGGCAGGATGTTGCCGCCGCGCGCGACGTCGCCCGCTCGGCCCTTGCCAACGAGCGATTTGGCCGCATGCTGGAGCAGATGTTCAGCCCCTCCCTGTCAGACGCGCTGATGCGGATGACGGACCATGGCGGCAGCAGCACTGACCTGCGCACCGCCCAATTGCGTTACGAGGAAAGCGTCTCGGACTGAAACGGACGCCGGGGTCAGCTGCGGCTGCGCCGGCGCTCGCGGCGCGCGCCGCCATCAGCCTCGCCGGCCGAGGTGCCGCTCTCGTCTGCCGTCTTGTTGCGCAGCGGGCCGATGCGATCGACGATCGTCTCGAGTGTCGGGCGGGCGGCCTTGTGGTGCGTGTCCAGCGCCTGGCGCATGGCGGCAAGGTGGCCGAACGAGGTGCCGCAGCATCCGCCGATGATCTTCGCGCCACTATCCACCGCCAGCCGCACATAGTCGGCCATCAGTTCCGGCGTGCCGGAATAGTGGATTTCGCTGCCGTGGAATTCGGGGATGCCGCAATTGCCTTTCACGATCACGGTCGCTTCCGGCTTGGCGGCGGTCATGTCGAGCAGCGAGGCGAGAATGTCGGAAGCGCCCACGCCGCAATTGGCGCCGACCGCGACCGGGCTCTCGCTCAAGCCTTGGGAGACGCCGTGGACGTCCTTCGGCGCCAGCCCCATCATCGAGCGGCCTGCTGTGTCGAAGGAGACGGTGTAGGTGTAGGGCAGGCCGACATCAATTGCCGCCTGTGCTGCCGCGCGTGCCTCGTCCGGTGCGGACATGGTCTCGATCCAGGCGATCTCGGCGCCGCCGTCCTTCAGACCCCTGATCTGCTCGGCAAATGCCTCGACGGCTTCCTCATAGGTCAGCGCGCCGAGCGGCACCAGAAGCTCGCCGGTCGGGCCGACCGAGCCGGCCACGATGACCTTGCGGCCGGCCTTGTCGGCGACAGCGCGGGCGATCTCCGCGGCGCGCTTGTTGAGCTCGTAAACACGGTCCTGCGCATGATGCAGCTTCAGGCGGTGGCGGGTGCCGCCGAAAGAGTTGGTGAGGATGATGTCGGCGCCCGCGTCGACAAAATTCTGGTGCAGTGCCGTGATCTTTTCAGGCGCGGTCTCGTTCCACAGCTCCGGCGCTTCTCCGGCCTCCAGTCCCATTCCGAACAGATTTGTTCCAGTGGCGCCGTCGGCGAGCAGCACGCCCTTTTCCGCCAGGAGCGCGTCGATGGGGTTGTTCATGGAACGATGCCTTCCGAATAGGGAGATTTGAGATAAGGATATAAAGAAGTCGTTATATCCAGTCAACGGAGGCGCGGCGCTATGCCGGCGAAAGCTCCGCCTCGGCCAGCCGGCGGGCAAAGCCGGCCGCCTCATGGGCGTTGATTTCGGCGCTGCGGATCAGATTGTCGAAATGCCGCGTCAGCGTGCGGATGGGGGCCGTGGCGTTGAGAACCAGATACATGTCGCCGACATAGATGGCGGCGCGATAGGGTCCGAAGATGGTGTAGGGCACCGAATAGCGCAGCCGTCCGTCATAGAGAAACAGCCGGAAGGTCGGGTAGAGGTCTTCCAGCAGGTCGGCCATGTGGAGAAGCTGGTCGCGCCGCTCGCGTTCCGACAGGCCGGTCCACACGCCCATGCCGCGCGCGAATATTTCGAGCGTATGGCGGGGCATGCACACTTCCATGTCGGTTTCCGGCCGCCGTGTATAGTCGATGCGGTACTGCGTCTCGCCGGCCTGCGTCTGCCGGCTGCGGTTGGAAATGTCGGCCTCGTATTCTACCAGGACATCGGTGCGCAGCAGGTCGGGAATGCCGGCCGGCACATAGCGGATCTTCGTGCCGGCCGCTTCCGAATGCCATTTGGCCAGCAGCGTGCGGTCGAAGCCGCCGGGGCCTTCCTCGATCTCCAGGCTTTCGCGGATTTCTCCTGTCAGGCCCTCGTCGTGGCTGAGGCCCAGCAGCCAGTCGAGCGAGACCTTGTGCTCGGCCGCGATCGTCATCAGCGTTTCGGCCCGGGGCAGGCGTGTCGTCTCCTCCGACAAGAGCTGGGAGAGGGCGGAGCGGTCGATGCCGACCGAGGCCGCGAAGGCGGACTGATTCTGGCCGGAGCGCTGAAGCAGTGTCCTCAGCCGCTCTCGAAAAAGTCCGGAAAGATCACGTTTGTCCACCTTGAGGCTCCCGGCAGGGCGCTTATGAACGTCCGCAACAGTGCATTCGTTCCATGCGTTTGTTTACAATGCGCAACAAATGAGGATCAAGAAGACCAAAATAAACATTCTGTTCCCATTGTCGCGTTGAATCTTGCCCTGACTACTGACAGCATCCTGTCAGGACATGCCGCTACAAGGCATGCGGGGATTGGGGCATGGCATACGATTACGACACATCGGGCGGCGCTACGCCCGCAATAGAGTGGCCGACGGTCGGGCTGAACGCGGTGACCTACGGCGGCTGGGCGGCGGCCGGTCTTTTCCTCTGGCCGAACTATCCGGTTCTGGCGCTACTGATGCTGACGGTTACGCTGGCCCTGCAGTCGTCATTGGTCCACGAGGCGCTGCATGGCCACCCGACGCGCAAGGCTTGGGTCAACGAATTGCTGGTCGGCCTGCCGATAGGGCTGGTTTATCCCTATCGCCGCTACAAGGCCCTGCATCTGCGCCACCACGCGGACGAGAACCTCACCGACCCCTTCGACGATCCGGAAAGCTACTACCATGCCGTCTGGAAACACCAGGAGCTTCCGCGCTTCATGAAAGCGCTGCTTGCCTTCAACAACACCATGTTGGGGCGCTGCGTGCTCAACCCGCTGCTGGGCACGGTCGGGTTCCTGCTTTCAGAAGCGCGGCTGGTGGTCGAAGGCGACCGCGCCGTGCGCAAGGCGTGGCTGCTGCACGCAATCGGACTCGCCATTGTCATTCCGCTGGTGGTGTTCGTTTTCGAAATCCCCTTCTGGCTTTATGTGCTGGTGCCGGTCTGGCTCGGCCAATCGCTGATATCGGTGCGCACATTCGCGGAGCATCAGTGGTCCGAGCGGCCGGACGGGCGCACGATCATCGTCGAGCGTTCGCCCCTCGCCATCCTGTTCCTCAACAACAACCTGCATCTCGTGCACCACAAGCGCCCCACGGTCGCTTGGTACAAGCTGCCGAAACTTTTCCGCGAACGCCGCGAGGAGTGGGTCGCCATGAACCGCGGCTACGTGTTCCCAAACTATCTGGCGCTGCTGCGCGAATATGCGTTCCGGGCCAAGGAGCCGGTGGTGCACCCGGCACTGCGCCGCGCGCCGGATGTCGGTCGCGCCTTCGCGCCACGCATGCGCGCCCGCTCGGTGCATGGGCTGGGCACCGCGCCCGTTCCGGCCGAGCCCCCCAAGGAATAGTTTTGCTTGTCAGCCCTGCCTGTCCCTGGCGAGATGAGGTCATGAACCGATTCATCGCGGCACTGCCCATGTATGATGGGACGGAAAGCCTTAGGTAGCAAAGAGCCGGGGTGTCTGTTGTACGGAATGTTGTATTTTATCAGGGTATGATTGGCCTGAGAAAAAGCCCGCCGAGTTGATGAAGCTGGACGGACGCCGTTTCCCCGATCCATCCCAAGGCGATGCCGGTCATTCTGACCACCCCCGAGGAGCTCGGACATCCTGGTGGTGGTTGAGGCCACAAAGCGACGAGAGCAGTACCCAGATCTACGCGCTGCGGCAGTTGATCAAGTCTAGCGCACCGCCACCGCTAAGGATGCTAATTCAGCGTCAAAAATCCACGGGCCACGCGCAGTTGCTCATCAGCTTTCCGCTATAGCGTTTGCGGAGGCGAGCAGCGCATCTTGCGTAAGCTCAATCATCCTCGCTTGGGCGGCCAGGACATGATTGCTGGCTTCCGCCGAGACAAGTACATCAAACGCTTTAGCTAGCACCTGAGATGAAGCAGAACTAGCCGGAAAATGGAATGGCCAGCTGATCTTGCCGCAGATTGAAGAGACCTTTGCCCGGGCATCTGATCTAGCGCAATCACTGGCTTTCCCGCGCCAAGGGACAGCAATACCCCATGCATCCTTGTGGCAATCACCATATCAACGTCACGAAATTTCGACTTGATCGCGTCTATGGTATTTGTCTCCCGCAGCACTGTGTCAATCGTGATCGGCTGCAATCCCTTACTCGAAACCAACTCCTGAAACATCGAAGATGCCGCGCTCGCCATGGCAGCCCGCGACGATCCGCATTCACACTGGTTTCCACGCAAGCAGATCCCGACCCTGGATGGCTTCCGCTCTCCCGCTTTAGGGGGCGTGAGATCTAGAATGGCGAGATCGAAATATGACGGCTCGACACCATCTCGCGGAACAATCCGACCAACGAGCGGTTCATCGTTCCTTGGGAGTCCAGCACGCTCACGCCAACCGCTATCTTTTTGGCCTTTTGCTGGATCTCGAGAAAATCTCTGAGGTCTCGATTTTCAGTCAGGGGCCCGCATACGAACACGACTTTCTGCGCCGGCTTGATCGAATAGATATTCGCTACCGCTAGGTGGTGGTCCAGCCGCAATTCCGGATGTGAGACGACTGCGTGATCGATTCCGAGTTCGGCCAGATACCGCGACATGTTGTCGACCGCCATGAGATCCCCGATGGTGGGGCCACCCCCGAAGCCGTAGCTACCCCACCAGATCAGTATCACTGGCGGCGTATCAACGCGTCGCGCAGTAATGTATTGCCTGCAAATTGAACTGAGATGCCTTTTCAGCGATCACTCCTAAGTTACTGTGGTCACGTAAACAGATCTATGAAGTTACAACTGTCTCCAGGAGGCTTCCAGGTACGATCGCTCTTCCTGCTATCGCTGACGCGCTTAGGTGAACCCCAAGCGTCCGAGTTGTAGAAACATCCTTCCACGATAGTCCGGGATCAAACAAGAGGTTAGTGCTGAGAAAATTTATCGGATAAAAAAAATCTATTGGCTTTGCGGCATCTGTAAGCCCGTGCCGGCTCGCGACATGGGTCAGCAATTGGGGGCCGATCACTCCCCAACGCTGATGAGATACGTGTACAGGAAGCCCTATCATCTTGCGAAGCCGCATAAGCCTTCGTTTCTTTGCCTTGTACCACCACGGAATGAAATGGGGATCTTGAGAAGCCGCGATCAGGTCATCAAGCGCTGGATGTTCCGGCGGAAGCGCCAAAACAGCTCCATTGATGTGACTGTTGGATTCCCAGCCGAACAGAACGTCCTCTGAGGGGAACGGTCGCAAACAGTAGACGTCGCAATCGGCGTAGATTCCAAGACCAGCCCGGAGAATGCGATATCGATAGATATCAGATGCAAGAGCAAAGCTTCCAGTGGACCGGTGGGCGAACACCTCGGAGCGAGCCATAAGCTTCTCTGCATCGAAGAGCTCCACGCCGTCCGGGACATCCGTCGGACGTTCGAACACGTGGAGGGTTACTCGGTGCCCCTGACGCAGAAAGGACCTAAGACATCCTGCATGAACTGCCCCCAGTTCTTTGCCTATCCAAACGGAATTGATTGCCGGCAGCATATAGCCCCCCCCGCCTTTACTCCCCATCGATTAACTTGAACGCCGGAAACGTCAAGTCGATGGGCGGCGATATAGGAGGGAGAAATAGCCTGGCGGCTCGGATGAGACTACGCGCTAACTGGCAGGGTGGGTCCTACCGCGAGACGCGACCATCCAAGAGCTAGATTCAATCAGCGCCTTGCATGCGCACAGTCATTTCCCCCAATACGTGAGTGGCGGCTTAAGGTCTGGCTTGGTAGGTCAGCCATCATGCCACCAACATCTCTTCTGCCTCAGCGACGCACGAACAAAGCCCGCCCGGCGAACCGAAGCGGGCGAGCGTCTGACGAAGATGAATCCGGGAATAGCGCTGCGGGGGGACGCGGCTAGCCTGGGAGCGATGCCAGCAAAGCCGAATTGCTGCTGTTAGGCAAGATGTACCAAAATTGCAACGAAGGACTCTTCCTAACTGGGTGGTCAACATTGTGGTTGCAAATACATCAATCAATGGATTAGTTCGCCGTGCGTTAAGGGGGATAACATTAAGGGGGGATAACATCATGCAAAACTACATCATTGCCGCGGCATTCTTCGCTGCAAGCATCACCAGCGCTAACGCTGCTGACGTGGTCATTCAAGAGCCCGTGGCAGCCTACAATTGGTCGGGCATCTATGTTGGTGGCCAGGTCGGGTTCGTGGCAGGCGGCAGGATTGGTCACGAATATGATGGGGGCAGCGACGAGTGGGACTTCCGCTTGAACCCGGAAGGTGCATTCGGCGGCATTTTTGTTGGCTACAACTACCAGCTCGACAACAGCGTCGTTCTTGGCCTGGAAGGCGACTTTAACTGGGGCAATGCAAAGGCGTCCGGCGACAATGTATCGGCGCGCTATTACACAAGCAGCACGCGATTGGATTGGATGGGAGCGGTTCGCGCTCGCGCTGGATATGCGTTTGACCGGTTCATGCCCTACGTAGCCGGTGGCGTCGCTTTTGCGCACTTCCGTTTTGAGGAACTCGACGAAGGCTCGTTCAACAGCTCTGCTTCGGGCACCCTGACCGGATGGACGATTGGTGCAGGGGCCGAGTATGCGGTCACAGACAATTGGACATTGCGCGGTGAGTATCGCTACACGCAGTATGGCAACAAGGATTTCGTCGCCACTCCAGTGGAGGACGACTGGACGGCTCGGGTCCGCACGCATGACCTCCGCTTGGGGGTCGCCTACAAATTCTGATCTGCACTCAGCAGACACTTTGGCTCCGGCGCAAGCTGGGGCTTTTTCTTTGCCAGAAATAAAAAAAATGCCCGCCGCCTCGAGTGAGACGACGGGCTGATGAGTAAGGGCACGCTCGCAAGGGGGGGCAGGCGAGCGCAGGCACATATTGCGTGGAGCGCTGTTTGGTTCCGAAATGTCGTGGGGAGCCTCATCGTCGCCTAACTGTGCGTCCTGGCCGGCCGCGGCAATAGAATATTGTCGATCCGCTCGCTAAGCCCGTCGATGCGCGCCGCAACGCCTTCGATGGCGCGAAGCATCTGGCCCGTTTGCTGCTCAAGCTGACCAGAGACTTATTTGCTGCGATCTGGTCAAATCATGGATGAGCAAGCATGCAAGAAGGGTAGCGACGGAACGAACGCTAACGGTTCATCTTTGGAAAGAGAAACTTTGCGATCTCAAGAAGACGCCGCCACCCGCCAGCTCTCCTCTCAAGAGGCTTCTTGCTCAGTTCGGTGTGTAGTTCTCTTTCCGACGAACCCCACTCTCCTGAACACCGCCCTTCCCGTCCCTATCATGAAAGCCCGACGAAACGACTCGACGGTATGAAGACCGAGACGCCTGATCTCACGCACCAGCTTCGCGGCCAGCCGCATTTGGCGCGCGCCCCTTCGCACGGTGACCCGCTCTCGCTCGATGACGCTCCGCAGCACGTCAGTATCCGCGTGCTCCTCCAAATAGACGTCCTGAATGCAGATCGCCGGGCTGATCTGTAACACTGCGATCTGCTTAAGAACGCCAAGCGTCGGCGAAAAAAGGATTTCGTCCACCGGGTCGCAACGCCACTCAGTGAAGGCGAGAAGGTGTGCGGCCGCGCTCGGCGAGATGAAGTAGCCGCCCGAGCCGAAATGATACGAGCAAAGCCGACGCAGCTCATGTCCTTCTGCCTGCCCCCAGACCTTCACCGAGAGCTCGTGACGGCGGAGATTTGTCTCCGCCTTGATCATATCCGCGCCCCTTGGAATCCAGTCGTCGCGACGAAGGAAGGTCGCTGCATCGGGCGAAAAGTGGATGTCGTCCTCGGCCACGAAGGCCCATGGTGCAGCACCCTTCGCCACGAACTCCCAGATCTTGCGGTGGCTGAGAAAGCACCCGATCTCTCCCGCCGACAGGATCCGCTGGTCGCGCGAGCGCGAGCGGCGGCCGGATGACAGCGCGCGCAGACGATTCAACTCCGCTTCAGGAAGATCCTTCGCATCTACAGCCGGCACCCGGACGAGGTCGATCTCCATTCCTTCGGTCTGCCCCCTAAACCACGCGAGACGATCCGGTGACCGGTCGAGGTTGATCAGATAGACTTTCATGCAGCAGTTATTTCCATGTCTGAAGTGGGCCGCAGCATCTCTGCGACCGGTCGCGCCCACGCTTCGGGTTGAACACCGAGTTCGCCCATCCATGCCGAACTCGACGGCGTGAGCGTTGCGTCGAACAAAGCCGCCCCCAGCGCGCCTGAAATCACGCATCTCACTGCGTTCCTCATGTCGCTTACGTGGACCATTCCAGTGATTCGATGAAGGGCCAAAAGGAGTTCACACGGGCGGTCCGTTAATTGCTAACCAGATTGCCCAATCGCGCCCGCAGTAAGGCCCCCGATCGCGGCGCGGTCCCCTGCTTCAACGCGGTGAGCGTCTGCGGCCCGCAACCACCGTCGCCTGGAAGGCGCGCGCCGAAACATCGCTCTTAGCGCCGAAGTCGCCGTCGACCAATTGCGGCGCTGCCCCGGTGGCATTGAGCAACTCCTGGAGTTCCGGGACGACAGCACCAGAGCTGCCCCGCTTCAGCAACGAGGTCATGGCAGTTCCTTTTCCGCCGTGAGGCGTGATCGATTTTCAGTGAATGCACGCGAGATTGCCGCTACGACTGGCGCATGAGCACAAGTCGAATATCGCTGCTTGTCTGTCTGGCTGTGATGATCTTGGTGGCCGCCTGTGGCGCGGCGCCGGCGGTTATGCGGCACGCAGAAAATAAAGTAATCACTCGAAATGACCGCAAACTAAGATCAGCAATGCTTGGTGATCGTAAATTTAACCTTTCCCCGCACCCATTTGCGCGTGAATTTTTCATGGTGTATTGCTTAGCCGCCGCATTGACACCCTCCTAAAATGATGTAGTCCCCCATCCGGGGGAATATACATGTGTATTGAAGGGGGGGTAATTGGAAGATCGAAGCTCGGAGGGCGCGCGAGACGTATTAATACTCGCGGCGGTTGTCTTAATATGTATGCTTGGTGCGCTCGCGGTTCATCTGCTCTCGCCTACGCTGCGTGAGTGGTTCCCCGCTGGCCAGCAGGCACTCCACCGTGATGGCTGAGAGGGACACCCCCCCCTCGGGCCGGTCTCAATTGCTCAGGACTCGGCCGTATCCAAATGTGATCTGGTCCGATAGCCTCGCCGTCCTGAGGCATCGGGCCAGATGCGCGGGCGGCCTCGCGAGACCCCCAACATTTGAATTGCAGACGGGCACGCGTTTGAGCCGGACCGGTACCGCGTTTGCCGCGGTCGGAGAGTTTTGAGGCGCCCCTACCTTAACAGGCCGCGTTAGGCCGAGGCCTAATGGCAACGACCGTTGGCGTCCCCTGGCGACTATGCCATCTTCGAAGATCATTGCTTGGGGGAGGGCAAATGTTCTTCATTCGAACGTGAAAACTTCTGGCTATCCTGGCCTTACTTTTTGGATCGTTCCAAATACTCCTCGGACTCTTAATAGCCACGGAGGCTATCGTTCCATACGAACTAGCACTTAAGCACTTCAGCACAGCGAAATCATCTGGCGAGATAATAGATAAGGGGCTGCGCACACTTCTCGTCGCCATCGTACTGGGAGTGCTGGCAGAGATTGGAACGTTCGTGGCCAAGGCGAGCGACAAGTAGCTTGCGATTTGTCGGTCTGGGGATGGTGGCCGCACGGCTGGTCAGGAAAATTTAAAGCGAAACTTGCGGCATGACGTGCGCGAGTTCGGCGGGGTGCGGCGCTGAGGCAACTCCACACTTTGGAGGCGGCCACCCTTTGCGCGCGTAGACGAGGCAAAAAACCGTATTGGCTCGACGCCCCCCAGCCAATCCAGCGCTGGACGGCCCGAGACTTTCGGTGGGGCATACCGCTTCGCACTGCGAAGATGATGGTGCACTGCGCCATTCGATCTGGCCCGCGCGAAGGCTGTCCAGCCCACCTACACGTATCAGCCTGAGGATCGGCCCGCTTCTGGGTGGATGGCGCTCGGACGACAACTGTCAATGTGAGGAGGGGGTGCGAACTACAACAGATCGGGCATAAACTGGCGGAGAAAGTCCTTTCGTTCATTTACCGCACGCATGACGTCTCGCGCCGCCTTAGTCTTATCATCCCCGGCGGTGTGGTATCCAGATACCAGCCGGTCAAGCGCACCTCGTTTGCTCTGCTCTATAGGGTATTTCTTGCCATCGTTCACGATGGCAGCGAGCAAATTGAAGGCGTCAATGATGTGTGGGCTCTTAGACTTAGCCACTGCCTCTATGTCACTATTCAATATTTGCCTACGATTTGAACCCAAAATGAAATCGTACAACCCGCCATGCCGATAGGAATTGGCGATTGCAAGTGCTAAGCGCGCATCAGCGCGCCATTATGCTGCCACCGAAGGCTCAGGCAGATCGGCCTCGTCGATAATCTCGGCATAGATGCCATCAAAAGTTCGGTGAAGGACGATCAACCGAGGGGACAGTCTGGAAGTGTCGATACCGACAATCGTCACCGGCTTTCCGGTTTGGGGGTGAAGGGCTTTGATTTGAGTGTGGAGTGGGATCACGTCGCTCATGGCTTTCTCCTCTTGTGGTGGGTGGAAGTGTCCCGTTCGAGAATTCGAATTATGCTTTTGACACACACCTAGGATGGTCAAAAAACGCAGATCAAACAGCATCTTTCGAATAATCGAACGAAGAGATTTTTTATCTATATATAATTACTTTCATTACACTTTTTGGCTTTCTTCCATTCGAATGGCGTCCGAATGAAATCGAACCGTTCGAACGAACTTTGACGTATACGTAAAAATCCGTTCGAACGTTCGAGTCCCCGTTCGAATCCTATTCGAACAACGGCACGCGGAATTTCGAGCCACGGCCGGGGGACGGCTTGCCGTTCACGTCAACAATCTGTTCCCCTGCTACACGCCAAGTAAGCGCATCGGAAAGCTCCCGGCTGTTTGCCCCGCTCACGCCGCGCTTTTCCAGCAGCTTTGAATAGGTCAGCGTCTTTCCGGGGGCGCCGTCTATTGCCGCGAGGACTGCCTTGCGCAGCGCCTCGGCCGGACTGGCAGCCATGTGTTGTCGGGTGCCATCTTCGATCAGTTTGATAGAGGAATGGACGATGGCCCACCCCCCCATTCAACGTCTTCCAGACTGACGGCCGGCGCGGCGGGGGCGCGGCTGATGGCCCTTAGCGCGGCGAGCCTGATTGTGTTTTCAGCGGCACGGCCAGCGAGGTCTGATTGCGCCGCCTGTTGCCAGATGAATACTTCACCCCATCGCCTGTACGCGTCGCCGTCCTCGCCGCCCTCCATGGGAACCACCGTCTTGCCGGCCAGTTTCTTCGGAAAAGAAGCGCGGGCCGCCGTGAGCGCTTCAAGCAGGAGCTTCGGAGGCGTCGCCTCATAGTCCAGCCGCGGCGGCGATATGGGGCCGGCGTGCGGCGCGGCAGTTATGAACAGAAAGCGATTCAGGAAGCCGTCAGCAATGCTGGCTTCGGACAGGCCAGCGTACAGCGTCTCGACGGTTGTCATTCCAAGCACTGTGAGCGCCGGCCCGATGATCGGCGCCTCGCCCTTCTTCGTCTCCGCACTGGCATAGATGCGACCATCGAACCGAATTAGATTGATCGTAGACGGCCAGCAGAAACTTTCTGATTCCCGCCGCCACGCTATTCTTGTGCTTGGCGTTGACGTCCTGGAGGGTGATGCCGAATTCGTCGAAAACCACAACCGTCGATGATTGCTTGCGTAGGATTCGCTCCATTGCCGCATAGCTGGTGGGATCGCCGTTGGTGACAGCGCCGACTGTTCCCGGCTGGTCGGACAGCGTGCGGATGGCTTTGGCCGGCCAGCCCTTGCCGCCTGCGGTGCCGAGCAGCGTTGTCAGATAGACATTGACGCCGGCGCGAGTGGGCGTGAGGGCCACCTTGCCGAAGACGCCGGCCAACAGGGCGATAGCCGCTGCAAGTGAAAGCTCCGGTACGGGAACAATTGCGGTCGACGTGATCCAGTTGCTGATATTGCAAAGAAGGCCGCCCGCAGTTTCCGGCGTGAATGGGGCAGGGTGCATCGGCGGCAACCGCAGGGGCTGGGCGAGTGGTGCCGCGCGACTTGATGGAGCCGTCGGCCGGTTGTCGTTGGCTGCGGCTGGGATTTCAACAGGCTTGCCGATCCAGATTGCATGACCTGATTTCGACAGGTGCATGACCGAGCCGTTGGGAAAGCGGACGCCAAGTTCCTCTGGGGGCCAGCCGCAGTCTTCCGCCTCGAACAACTCGTGCAGGCAGTTGCTGTGCCATCCGTTAGGTGCCACGACAATCTCGCCCCTGCATCGATGTGCGGCTGGAAAATGTCGGCAATGGCGTCGTTAGGCTGCGCGCTGGTCATGCCGGTGCATCTCTCCAAGTGCGGCCTGAACCAAGGCCGTAGCGGTTTCTCGGGTGAAGGTGGCAACGGCGCCACCGAATGCGGACGGCGCGAAAACGCGGTAGCCGTTCGCGGTCTGCTTCAGCGCCAGATTGAAAAGGCGCATGCCGTCCATCTGGACGTCGAAGCGCGCAACAGTGCTCCCCCGACAAGATGGCTCCGGGCGGACATTAAGAACTTGCATGGGGGGTGAATCTCCCGTTGTGGTACGTGGTGAAGGCCGTGAACCGGCTCTTTGTGGCTTCCCGCCCGCGGCGCTGCGGCAACGGTTTTCGGCCCGAAGGTGGCCGCGAGCGGGAAGCGGTTAGGCAGTCTGCGCTGTGGCTCGCGCGTTACCATTCGCGTGGCCGTAGACTGCCGTCCGGCGATTGCCGGAGAGCCACGCATTCAGGTCGGGGAGGGCGTAACGCACGCTTCCTCCGAGCTTCATGTAGACGGGGCCGCAACCGGTCATTCGGCTCTTGTTCAACCAGGACTCTGACTTGCCGATGTGTGCGGCAGCCAGGGAAGTATTCAACAAGTTTTTGCCTCTCTCCGTTTTTCCCTTGACAGTGAATCGCTGCGATGCGATTTATGAAGTGTAATGAGAATCGTGTATCGACTCTCAAATTTACAATTCCCTACAGCGATGAATCTGCCTTGGTTTGTCAAGGACCTTCAGTCCTTTTCAGACTTCTTTCGCTTTTGGGGCGATAATCTCCAACCGCTTCCAGCCTGCCCATTTATCCCCAGTTTGGCGCAAGTGAGTGTACCTCTGCAGGTTCTGCCAGGATCGATGCCCTGAGACGGATGCCACTTGCGGAATCGTTCGGCCCATCTCGAAAAGTCGTGAAATGGCCTCGTGTCGTAGATCATGGAATTTCAGATATTCGATGCCGAGCAGTTTACATGCGTCGCGCCAGCCATAATTGATGGTGTCACCCTTGAACGGGAAGATGAATTCACCTGTGTGCGGCATCGCCTTGATGATGCGCATGGCCTCCGGCGTTAGCTCGCACCATATATGGTTACCCGCAGCGCCGCGCGGATCTTTCGCGTCGCGAACCAAAATGCGGCTGTGCGCCTCGTCGAGGTCGGCCCATCGCAGTCTGACAATTTCGCCTTGGCGGCGCGCGCTGAACAGTGCGAAAGCCGAAATGGCCGACATCGGCAAGCTCTCCGGCTTCCGCGCCGAGAAAAGCTGCATGAGCTTGTCCATCTCGTCGACTGTAGGGCGCCTGTCGCGCTGGTTCGATCTCCCGGTAAGTTCCATTCTGGAAGCCACGACTGCAGCATCCTTCATGGCTTGTTGGTCGAGCGGGTAGCCCCAACCGGGCCTGGCAACCTCAAAGACGCCAGACAGGAATGTCATATATCCGCCAACCGTCGCCTTGCTTCTGGTCTCTGCAAGCTCACGCGCCAGCGACACGATGTGCTCGCTTCGAATTTCGCTGCAGCGCTTAGCGGCAAGGCTGGTGGCCCGCAGAGCTCGCAAGACGTTTGCTTTCGTTCTGCCCAGGCGCTTCGACTCCCGCTCATACTGCATAATGACGTCGGAAAGGAGCGGGTCTTCCTTCTTGTCGAGCGCGCCTGGGGCCTCCAATTCAGCTTCCCGCCACGTTGCCCAAGACTGTGCTTCACGGCGCGACTTGAATGTCTTAGCTTGCCGGTGTGCAATACGGCCGCCGCGCTTCAACGTTATCTGCACCAAGAATGCACTGGCGCCGTCCTTGCGTTTCCGTTCTACGATCGTGGCCATCGGTACAACATCCCCCTCAGAAGTACGACATTGTTGTATTATGCGTGAAAAATGGTGCAACAAGCGGAAACGGACTGATACGATTGGAATGTGAATTTTCTGCCTAACTTATTGAAGTAAAAAGAATATACAATGAATTCAAGTCCTTCGTTCATTGCGGCACTGCCCATGTATGACTGGCCGGAGGCGCGGGCCGAGACGGATGCCGAGTGGGCGCGCCTGCGCGATGCCTTCCGCGCCGCCGGCATCGAGGCGCCCGAGCGGCTTGCCCGCCGAAATGCCGACATGCCGCCGGTGCCGGGCGGCATACGCGACGGCGAAGGCAATGTGATCGCGCCCGACCCCGCCACGCTGCCGCCCGACGAATTCGACCTGCCGACGCTGTGGCGGCACCCCGACCTGCTGTTTGCCCAGGCATGCTGGGGGCCTATGGAGCTTGGCCTTGCGCGGCATGTGCGGGTGGTGGGCCAGCCCGACTATTCCGCCTTCGAAGGCGGGCAGGGTGAGCTTTATTCCAGCGTGCTCTTGATGCGGGCGGAGGAGCCGTCTGACCTCAACATCCCAGTTCATGGCTCGTCGCGCCTGCCTCTCGACCTGATCCGGAGCAAACGCTTGGCCTACAACAGCGACGACTCCATGTCGGGCATTATCGCGCTCACGCGCGACCTTGCAGCAATGGGCGAAAGCCTCGATGTGTTTTCGCAGCGCCTCGAAACGGGGGGGCACCGGCGGTCCATCGTCGCGGTTGCCGAGGGCAGGGCGGATGTCTGCGCTGCCGATTGCCGGAGCTGGGCCATGGCGCGGCGTTTCGAGCCGGCGTCAGGGCGCCTGCGCGTCGTGGGCTGGACAGGGTTGCGCAAGGGGCTGCCGATCATAGCCGCGCGCGGTGCTCCCCACTATTCGGTGCCTCTTTAATGACCGCCCCCAGTCCGCCTCAACAAAGCGAGAGCCGGACGGACAGTCGCGCGCTCGGCAGCGCTTGCGTTCGGAGCAGGAAACGGGTGGCTGGCGAGCCGTATTGCTGGCTTGATCGGAGCAACCGATCACAGGAGCCCCATCATGACCTTCCGCATTACCGGTCTTTCGCCCGAACCCTTCCGTTCGCTTTTCGGCTTGTCGGAGGCTGAACTGGCCGCGCGGGGAGTAAGGCGTTATCTTGTCGACGAAAAGCCGGGCTTTCCCGACCGGATCGAGATGCGCGAGGCTAATCCCGGCGAAACGGTCCTTCTGCTTAATCACGTCTGTCAGCCAGCCGACACACCTTACCGGGCTTCACACGCGATCTTCGTGCGGGAGGGAGCTACCGAGCAATACGACGCTGTCGGTCAAATCCCCGAGGTGATGCGATCGCGGCTGTTGTCGCTGCGCGCCTATGCCAATGACGGCATGATGCTCGACGCCGATGTCGCGGAGGGTGCCGGTATTGAGCCTCTCATAGAGCGACTGTTTGCAAACGCCGAGGTGAGCTACATCCACGTGCACAATGCAAGGCGGGGGTGCTATTCGGGCCGGATCGATCGAGCCTGACGGTTTTTCCAATCCGGGCACCGTTCGAAACGAAGAAGGGGCGTGGCCTTCCGCCCGCCCCGTTGGTCTGAGCGATAGGTTGCCTATCCCCGCATCTTCTCGCCGGCCGGGTCGAACAGCGGCAGGACGTTGATGCGGGCAGGGCGACGCTTGCCCAAAATCTCGATCTCGAAAATGCCTTCGCTCTCGTCTTCCGCGAGGGCTGCGGGCACATACCCCTGAGCCAGCGACTTCTGCACGTAGTGCGCATAGCCGCCCGATGTGACCCAGCCCACCACGCGCCACTCGCCGTCGACAATTCCGCGCACGGCGGAGGCGCCATCGGCAGCGGCCGAGCCGCGCACTTCCTTGCCGGTCTCGTCAAAACGCGGCGCGCCGTAGCCATGCGGCTTTTCCACCGTGCCGTAGTCGGTCGAGATTTTGGCCCAGATCGGCTCGTCGCCCATGACGTCGGCGCCGTCGGCCTCCACCACCATGGAGACGCGGCGCAGTTTCGGGCCTTCCTCCTGCTCCTTCGCGGCTGCCTCACGGCCGATGAAGTCATTCTTCTCCATGCGGATGAAGCGATCCATCGAGCCTTCGAACGGGCCGTAGATGGGGCGCAACTCGCGGAACCAGGTCGGGAAATTCTTTTCCAGACGCATGGACAGCAGCGCGCGCATGCCGAAATCGACGATGCCGAATTCCTCGCCCGCGTCCTTGATGCCCTTGTAGACGAGGCGCTGATAGGCCGGCTGCATCCAGATCTCGTAGCCCAGGTCGCCGGTGTAGCTGATGCGGTTGACCATGCAGGGCGCGCCGCCGACGGCCATCTCGCGATAGTCCATGAAGCGGAACGCCTTGGTCGAAACGTCCGTGTCGACCAGCTTGGCGAGCAGGTCCTGCGCCCGCGGGCCGGCAATCGACAGGCCCACCAGCGTCTGGTCGAAGCGGTGGAGCTTGACCGAGCCATCCTTGGGCAGGTGACTCTCGAACCAGCGCATATGGTATTTCTGCGCGGCCGACGAACCCCAGATCATGAAGCGGTCTTCCGCCGCCTTGGCGATGGTGAAGTCGCCGATCAGCTTGCCGAATTCGTTCAGCATCGGGGTCAGCACCAGGCGGCCAGTCTTCGGCATGCGGTTGGTCATCAGCCGGTTGAGGAAATCCTCGGCGCCCGGTCCCGCCACTTCGTACTTGGCGAAGTTGGCGATCTCGGTCACGCCGACGCGCTCGCGGGTCGCGCGCACCTCGTTGCCGATGTGCTCGAAATCGTTGGAGCGGCGGAAGGAGACGATGTCTTTCGGCTCGGTGCCCTTCGGCGCGAACCACAGCGGCGTTTCAAGGCCCCAGCTGTCGCCCATGACGGCGTTCTGCGCCACCATGGTGTCGTAGAGCGGGGTGGTCTGCGCGGGCCGGGCGGCCGGCAGTTCCTCGTTGGGGAAGCGGATCGAGAAGCGGCGCGAATAGTTTTCGCGCACCTTGGCGTTGGTGTAGCGCAGCGTCGCCCACTCGCCGTAGCGGGTCACGTCCATGCCCCAGACGTCGAAGCCTGGGTCGCCATGCACCATCCAGTTCGACAAAGCGAGGCCGACGCCGCCGCCCTGTGAAAAGCCGGCCATGACGGCGCAGGCGGTCCAGTAGTTGGTCAGGCCCTGCACCGGGCCCACCAGCGGGTTGCCGTCGGGCGCGAAGGTGAAGGGGCCGTTGATGATCTGTTTTATCCCCGCATTCGCAATTCCTGGAAAATGCTTGAAGCCGACTTCCAGCGACGGCGCGATGCGGTCGATGTCGGGTGGCAAGAGCTCGTGGCCGAAGTCCCAAGGCGTATTGACCGGCGACCAGGGCTTGCAGGCTTTCTCGTAGGTGCCGAGCAGGATGCCGTTGCGCTCCTGCCGGGTGTAGATCTCGCCCTTGAAGTCGAGCACGCCGACCAGCTCGCGGCCGGTCGACTTGTTGAACTCTTCCACCTCCGGCATCGGCTCGGTGAGCAGATACATGTGCTCCATGGCGAGAACCGGCAGCTCCAGGCCCACCATGCGGCCCACCTCGCGCGCCCACAGGCCGCCGCAGTTCACCACATGCTCCGCCTTCACCGTGCCCTGTTCGGCGACGACGTTCCAGGTGCCGTCCACCTCCTGCGTCAGCTCCTTGACCGGGTTGCGCAGCACGATCTCGGCGCCCAGCTTCTGGGCTGCCTTGGCGTAGGCGTGCGTGGTGCCGGAAGGGTCGAGATGGCCTTCGACCGGGTCCCACATGGCGCCGACAAAGTTCTTCTCGTCCATCAGCGGGAACATGGCCTTGGCTTCGGACGGCGTGATCAGTTCGGTGTCCATGCCGAGATAGCGGCCCTTGGCATGCGCCAGCCGCAGGAAGTCCATGCGCTCGGGGCTGTCGGCCATCATGATGCCGCCAGTGAGGTGCAGCGAGCAGGATTGGCCGGAAATCTCCTCCAGCTCCTTGTAGAGCTGCACCGTATAGGCCTGCAGCTTCGCGACATTGGGGTCGCCGTTCAGCGTGTGGAAGCCGCCGGCCGCGTGCCAGGACGAGCCGGAGGTAAGCTCCGACCGCTCGATCAGCATGACGTCCTTCCAGCCGGCGCGGGCGAGGTGATAGAGCACCGAGCAGCCGACGACACCGCCGCCGATGACTACAGCTTTTACGTGAGATTTCATGGGCTTAGATCTCTTGCTTGATAGAAGTGGGTCGGGAATTCAATGGTTGCGCAAACACGAAGCGCAGGTCGAACGCGTTGACGTTCTCGGCAAGCCGGCCATCGAGGGCGGCGAGGATGGTTTCGCAGACAGACGCGCGGTGCTTGAGGACGTCGGTGTTCCAGAAGCGCAGGATGGAATAGCCGTGATTACGCATGTGCTCGTCGCGGATGCGGTCCGGGGCGCTGTCGGCGTGTTGGCTACCGTCGACCTCGATGACGAGCCATCGTTCACGGCAGGCGAAGTCCGCAAAATAGCGGCCGATGGGTAGTTGCCGTGTGAAGCGATAGCCGCCGAGATTCCTGCTCTTCAACTCAAGCCAAAGCAGGGCCTCGGCTTGATTGCCGCCCTGGCGAAGCTTGCGCGCGCGAGCGGTCGTGCCTTTCTTTCGGCGACTGCGGGTTGCATCGATGCCTTCCCCCACTCCGTCGCCGCTTCGCGGCGCCACCTCTCCCCCCTCCGGAGGGAGAGGAAAGGAGCCAGGTTCGGCGGCCTCTCGCCCTTCCTCCCCACCTTCCGAACAGAAAGGAAAGGAGCCAGGTTTGCCGAGCTCGCGCCCTTCCTCTCCCCCTTCCGGAGAGAGCGGAAACGAGACAGGTTCGGCAAGCTCGCGCCCTTCCTCTCCCCCGTCGATCGGGGGAGAGGTGTCGAGCGAAGCGAGACGGAGTGGGGGTCGACCAGCCGCCATCGGCTCAAAAATCCGTCGGCGCGCCGCCTTCGGCCTTGCGCTTTTCCACGAAAGCGTCGAGTTCCTCGCGGACAGCCGGGTCGATCGGCGGTTCCTCGTAGTTCGCCAGGCGCTCCTTCCAGACCCGGTTGGCCTTCTCCACCGCTGTCGGCGATCCGGCCTCCGCCCAGGTCTCGAAGTTGCGCCAGTCCGAAATCACAGGCGCATAAAACGCAGTCTTGTAGCGCGCCTGCGTATGGGCGGTGCCGAAGAAGTGGCCGCCGGGGCCGACATCGCGGATGGCGTCGATGGCCAGCGCATCCTCCGACACGTCAAGCGGAGTCAGGAATTCGGCCACCATCTGCAGCAGGTCGATGTCGAGGATGGTCTTTTCGTAGGAACAGGTCAGGCCGCCTTCGAGCCAGCCTGCGGCGTGCTTGATGAAGTTGCCGCCGCCCTGGATGCACCCCCACAGCGAAAACACGCTCTCATAAGCCGCCTGCGCGTCGACCGCATTGGCGGCGCAGACATTGGAGGTGCGGTAGGGGATCTTGTAGCGCCGGGCGAGCTGGCCGCCCACGAGCTGGGCCTTCATGTATTCCGGCGTGCCGAACGCGGGTGCGCCCGACTTCATGTCGACATTGGAGGTGAAGCCGCCATAGCCCACCGGCGCGCCCTTCCTCACCATCTGCGCGAAGGCGATGCCGGCCAGCGCCTCGGCGTTCTGCTGCACCAGCGCGCCGGCGACTGTGACGGGCGCCATCGCGCCGGCCAGCGTGAAGGGCGTGACGATAACGACCTGGCCGTGCGAGGACATCTGGATGATGCCTTCCATCATCGGGATGTCGAGCTTCAGCGGCGAGTTGGTGTTGATGATGGTGAGCAGCGAGGGCTCTTCCACGAACTGCTCCATCGGCACCCCGCGGCCGATGCGGCAGATCTCGATGCCGTCCAGATTGCGCTCCCGGCCGAGCGAATAGGCGTGGAAGGCCTTGTCGGTCAGCAGCACGAAGTCGCGCAGGCATTCCAGGTGCCGGATTGAGGGGTGCAGGTCCACCGGCTCGACCGGATAGCCGCCGGTGACGTGGAGGATGTTGTGCATCTGGCCGAGCTTCGCCAGATTGCGGAAATCCACCTGGTTGCCCGCCCTGCGGCCCCGGTCGAGGTCGGAGCAATTGGGCGCCGACGCCATCTGCGAGAAGACGAGGTTGTTGCCGCCGAGCTGCACATTGTGCGCAGGGTTGCGCGCGTGCAGCGTGAATTCGGACGGCGCGTGCGAGATGAGCTCCAGGATCAAGTCGCCATCGAAGCGCACGCGTTCTGAGCCCTCGCGCACATCCGCGCCATGGCGCTTCATGATCGCCCGGGCCTCGTCATGCAGCACGTCGACGCCGATTTCCTTCAGCACACGCAGCGAGGCGAGGTGAATCGCTTCCAGTTCGTCGTCGGAGACAATTCGCGTCGGCTCGAAGGGAATGCGCAGTTGCTGGAACGGTGGCTGCTCGAAAGCAGCCGAGCCGCCGGCGCGTTTGCCCGCGCGGCCGCCGCGGCGGGAGCGTTCGTGGGCGGGCGCCGGTTCTGCTGGATTGAGGGCGGCGGTCATCGTGGTCCTCATGGCAATGGCAATGCGCGGTAGAGCCGCATAATGGACCGCGGTTTTCGCCTTGATTGCGGATGCGACGACCATTAGCGCGAGCAAAGCGACATGCCAGCGGGCAGGGAGGTCGCAATTCCGCCTGTCCGGTCGATCGCCCAGCCCTGGAGCATCCAGACGGGGGCGCGGGGCGCTAGGGTGGCACGTTCGGGAAGAGCAGGGCATGCACGGAGGGGGAAGCATGGACGTCGTTCGCAACAAAACTCAGCTGTCTGCGGACGTGCCATGGGTGCCTATCCTTGGCGTCATCGCCACCGTCTCGGTCTTCGCCCTCGCGCAGGGGCTCAGCTATCCGCTTTTCACCTTCCTGATGCAGAAGCAGGGCATGCCGCCGGCGCTGATCGGTCTGTCGGCGGCCATGACGCCGCTCGGCCTCATCGTCTCCGCGCCTTTCGTGCCGCTGCTGGTGCAGAAGGTGGGGGCGCGGCGCATCGTGGTCAGTTGCGCGCTGGCGGCGGGCGCGCTGTTCCTGCTGGTGGGCCTGCTGCAGAACGCCTTCGCCTGGTTCGCGCTGCGTTTCCTGATCGGAATCGTCATCGACCCGCTTTATGTGCTGAGCGAGGTCTGGATGCTTTCGCTTGCCCCACCCTCGCGGCGCGGCCGGCTGATGGGCGTCTATACGGCCATCATCGGCGCCGGGTTCGCGGCGGGGCCGTTCAGCCTCATGATCGTGGGCACCGCCGGCTGGCCTCCTTTCGCCATCGGCATCACGGCCTTTCTGACCTGCGCCGTCTGCCTGGCGATCATCGCCCCGCGCCTGCCGTCGATGAGCGACGGCAGTGGCCACACGCCGCTGTCCGGCTTTGTCCGGCATGCGCCGGCGCTGCTTCTGGCGGTCGTCGTTTCCGCCGCCTTCGAACAGAGCGCGCTGGCGCTGCTACCGGTCTACGGTGCCAGTTACGAGATAGCCGAGCGCGTCATGGCGGCGCTGCTTGCCACCATGATCGCGGGTAATATCGCACTGCAGATTCCGCTTGGACTTCTGGCAGAGCGCTTCACCGCCCGTGCCGTGATGATTGCCTGCGCGGTGCTGAGCCTCGCGGGCGCGGCGCTGCTGCCGGCGCTGATCGAAACGCCGGCGATCTGGCCGATGCTGTTCGTGCTCGGCGCCGTTTCCTACGGCATCTACACCATGGCGCTGATCGAGCTCGGCAACCGTTTCACCGGCTCCATGCTGGTGACCGGAAATGCCGCCTTCGGGCTGATGTGGGGCCTGGGCGGCATTGCCGGGCCGCCGGGCGCGGGCAGCATCATGCAGTTCATCGGCGTGCAGGGCCTGCCGGTCTTGCTGGGTGCGCTTTGCGTGGTGCTGATCGGCTTCGCCTGCTTCCGTGCCTGGCAACGCGGAAACGAGGGTTGAAAATCCGCCCCAGCCTCGTTTAGATTTGCGCGATGGTTCCAAACCGCATTTCCTGCGCGCATCTGATTGCCGTGACGCCTTCGCCGCGTACACGGCATGCGGAGCTTTTGCGCCTGTGCGCGCGCATCGGCTATTCGCCGCCGTCCTTCTTCCGCTGAAACACACGACCGGCCTTGCCGGAATGATTCAACTGGAAGGGACAATCCCATGACTTACCAGAACTTTTCGCTTTCGCAGCTGCAAGCGATCGACGCCGCACACTATCTGCACCCGTTCACCGACCACAAGGACCTGCGTGCTGCCGGCACGCGCATGATCGTGCGCGCCGACGGGCCGTTCATCTATGATTCCGAAGGTCACGCGCTGCTCGACGGCATGGCCGGCCTGTGGTGCGTCAACATCGGCTATGGCCGCCACGAGCTGGCTGAAGCTGCCTACGAACAGATGAAGGAGCTGCCCTACTACAACTCCTTCTTCCGCTGCGCCACGCCCACCCCGGTGCTGCTCTCCAAGAAGCTGGCGGAAATCGCGCCCAAGCACATCAACCAGGTGTTTTACGGCTCGTCGGGTTCGGAATCGAACGACACCGCGCTTCGCCTCGTGCGCCACTACTGGGCGCTGGAAGGCAAGCCCGAGAAGAACATCATCATCTCGCGCAACATGGCCTACCACGGCTCCACGGTCGCCGGCACTTCGCTCGGCGGCATGAGCGGCATGCATGAGCAGCTCGGCGGCGCGGTGCCCAACATCGTCCACGTGATGATGCCCTATGCCTACGAGCTCGCGCTGCCGGGCGAGAGCGACCACGATTTCGGCCTGCGCGCGGCCAAGGCCGTCGAGGACGCCATCCTCGAAGCCGGCGCCGAAAACGTTGCCGCCTTCATCGGCGAGCCGATCATGGGTGCCGGCGGCGTGAAGATCCCGCCGGCAAGCTACTGGCCGGAAATCCAGCGCATCTGCCGCAAATACGACGTGCTGCTGATGCTGGACGAGGTCATCACCGGCTATGGCCGCACCGGCGAGTGGTTCGCCGCGCAGTCGATGGGCATCGAGCCCGACACCATCACCACCGCCAAGGCGCTCACTTCCGGCTACCAGCCGCTGTCGGCGCTGCTGGTCGGCGACCGCATCTCCAAGACGCTGATCGAGAAGGGTGGCGAGTTCTACCACGGCTACACCTATTCGGGTCACCCGGTGGCCTGCGCGGTGGCGCTGAAGAACCTCGAGATCATCGAGAACGAGGGCCTCATCGAGCGCGTGAAGAACGACACCGGCCCGTATTTCGCAAAAATGCTCCAGGAACGCATCTCCGGTCACCCGCTGGTGGGCGAAGTGCGCAGCTTCGGCCTGATGGGCGCCATCGAGATCGTGAAGGACAAGGCGACCCGCGAGCGCTTCCAGCCGGAAGGCAGCGCTGCCGTCGTTGTCCGCGATCACGCCATTGCGCAGGGCATGATGATGCGCGCAACCGGCGATTCCATGATCCTGTCGCCGCCGCTGATCTGGACCCGCGAGACCATCGACATGGCGGGCGACCGCATCGCCAAGGCTCTCGATCTTGCCTTGGCCGACCTCAGCAAGTAAGGGTTTGTCCTGGAACGGGCGCGGAATTCTTCCGCGCCCGCATTTGGCGGAATGAACCTCTGCTGCCGGTTGCGCGCCGCTACTGGCCGGTCCGGCTCAAGAAAGCCCGGCAAGGAACGCTATCGTCGCAAGCGCGCCGAAAATGCTCCGCACCGCGTGAAGCGTTCCCCATTGCCGGATGAGAGTGCGCGTTTGCGCGTCGGGCGGGGCCAGGCCCATCAGCGCGTTGTTCGTCGGCATTATGGCAAGCGGCGTCCATGGCCAATTGGCGATCATCAGAACGGCTCCGGCCAGAAACCACAAGCTGGCGGTTTGCCACCAGGCGATGAGACCAAGCACGCAGCCCACCGCGGCAAGAGGGGCCTGCATGGCGAAGCCGCGCTTGTAGGCAGGCTTCCATTGAGCCAGCAGCGCTTTGTCGTCCAAGGCGAGGCGCGCCGGCTGCTCTGCGACATTTATGTATATTGCGGCGCCAGTGAAAGCCGCCGCGCAAGTCAACGCAAGGTGACCGAAGAGCATTTTCGTGGCTCCGGTGGCGTTCACCTTGAGCTTATCATGTTGCGATGACGATCGCTGGCCGAAATGCCGACCGGGTCAAGTAGAGGGATGTTTCCAAGCTGGTCCAAAGGCAAAAACCGCGTCCTCCGCTGGTCGGAAGAGCACGGCTTTGCCATAGATACGCATGGCCCTTCGCCACCCAGATACGCTGCGAAGGTAACGGCTCCGGTACGCAAGACCTGATCCGGAGCGGTTGGCGGATGCGTTGTCCGCCTGCACATCGTTCTAGCGGCACATCGTTACCGCGTGGTTAGCGAGAGCTTAATTAAACCTAAATTTGTATCTTTTTCGCGACTTTCGGATGGAAAAGTCGGGCCTTATGCGCCGCTTCCGCGCAGGAAGTTGATGATGCCCGAGAAGTCGGTGCCGCCCTGGCCCTGCGCGTTGTACAGGGCGTAGAGCTGCGCGGCCTCAGCCCCGAGCGGCGTGACGGCGCCGGCGCCCTGCGCGGCTTCCTGCGCCAGCTTCAGGTCCTTCAGCATCAGCGCCGCCGCAAAGCCGGGCTTGTAGTCGCGGTTGGCCGGCGAGGAGGGCACCGGCCCCGGCACCGGGCAATAAGTGGTCAGCGACCAGCACTGGCCGGACGAAGTGGATGCGACGTCGAACAGCGCCTGGTGCGACAGGCCGAGCTTTTCGGCCAGCACGAAGGCTTCGGCCACGCCGATCATCGAGATGCCGAGGATCATGTTGTTGCAGATCTTGGCTGCCTGGCCCGCCCCGTCGCCGCCGCAATGCACGATGCGGCCCGCCATCGGCTGCAGGATCGGCTCGGCCCTGGCGAAAGCCTCATCCGAGCCGCCGGCCATGAAGGTGAGGGTGCCTGCCGCCGCCCCGCCGGTTCCGCCCGAAACCGGCGCGTCGATCGAGGGCAGGCCGTGCCGTGCCGCGATTGCGTGCGCCTTGCGCGCCGAGTCCACGTCGATGGTGGAGCTGTCGATGAACAGCGTGCCTGCGGCCGCTTTCGGCGCAATGTCCTCATAGACTGACAGCACGTGCTTGCCGGCTGGCAGCATGGTGATGACCACTTCCGCGTCCATGACGGCCGCGTCGGCATTTGCCATCACCGTCACGCCATGCTCGCGTGCGACGGTCAGGTTCTCGGCGACGAGATCAAAACCCTGCACCGTGTGCCCGGCCCTGACGAGATTGGCGGCCATGGGGTTGCCCATATTGCCGAGGCCGATGAAGGCGATGGTGGTCATGTTTGCTCCTCCAAATACGTTGTGGACGAAGCACCCCCACTCCGGCTCGCTGCGCTCGCCACCTCTCCCCTTGCCCGGGGGAGAGGAAACGCTTCCGTGCAGCCGGCGCCAGTCCAGCTTGGGTTCCTCTCCCCCGGGCAGGGGGAGAGGTGGCCCGAAGGGCCGGAGTGGGGGTGGTTGAACCGTTCCAAGATCGTTAGCGCCCGATCAGGCTGCGCGCGATGATCACGCGCATGATCTCGTTGGTGCCTTCCAGGATCTGGTGCACGCGCAGGTCGCGCACCAGCTTTTCCACGCCGTAATCGTGCAGATAGCCATAGCCGCCATGCAGTTGCAGCGCCTCGTTGGCGACATTGAAGCCGGTGTCGGTGACGAAGCGCTTTGCCATGGCCGACCATTTTCCCGCGTCGGGCGCCTTGCGGTCGAGCTTGGAGGCCGCCGTGTAGAGGAAGATCCGCGCCGCCTGCAGTTCCGTCTCCATGTCGGCCAGCCTGAATTGCAGCGCCTGGAACTGGTTGATCGCCTGGCCGAAGGCCCTGCGGTCGGCGGTATAGGCCAGCGCCTTTTCGAGTGCGGATTGCGCGCCGCCCAGCGAGCAGGCGGCGATGTTGAGCCTGCCGCCGTCCAGCCCCGCCATGGCGATGCGGAAGCCGGCGCCCTCGTCGGAAAGCAGGTTTTCGGCCGGCACCTTGCAATCCTCGAAGATCACCTGCCTTGTGGACTGCATGTGCCAGCCCATCTTGTGTTCCTGCACGCCGAAGGAAAGGCCGGGCGCATCCTTGGGCACCACCAGCGTGGAGATGCCCTTGGGGCCTTCCTGTCCGGTGCGCACCATGGTCACGTAGATGTCGCTGTCGCCCGCGCCGGAGATGAACTGCTTGGCGCCGTTGAGCACATAGTCGCCGCCCGAGCGCACCGCCCGCGTCTTCAGCGCCGCCGCGTCCGAACCCGAGCCCGGTTCGGTCAGGCAGTAGCTCGCCAGCAGCTCCATGGAGGTCAGGCTCGGCAGGAAGCGCTCGCGCTGCTTCTCATCGCCAAAAGTGTCGATCATCCATGCCGCCATGTTGTGGATGGAGATGAAGGAGGAAAAAGCCGGACAGGCCTTCGCCAACGCCTCGAACACCAGCACGGCATCCAGCCGCTTCAGCGCCGAGCCGCCGACATCGTCGCGCACATAGATGCCGCCAAAGCCGAGGCTTCCGGTCTCGCGGATTACGTCGGCCGGAAAATGGTGGTTTCGGTCCCATTCCAGCGCCTGCGGCGCGACGCGGTCCTGAGCGAAGGCCTCGGCCATTTCCTGGATGGCGCGCTGCTCCTCGTTGAGTTCGAACTGGCCCGCTGTCGGATCGGTGGAGGCGTCCATGTGTCTGCTCCCGGTATTCCTCCGATGCCGGAAGGCCGAATGGCCTGCGGGCGTCGAAAATGTTCGCATTGCCGCATGATCCGTTCCGAAAAGTCTGCGACTTTCGCGGTGCGGGTCTAGGCACGCTGATCAATCTAGACCAATGATGCCCCCGCGCAACCCGGCCTTGTGTGGAGCGGCCGCTTGGGAATTGTTCGATAGGGGGCACGTGTGACGACGATTTTTGCAGAGCGCCGTGCGGCGCGCCTGACCATCGCTGGAATGGCCGGGCAGTGGTGAGCGGCATGGCCAAGGCAATCATGCTCCAGGGCACGGGCTCGGATGTGGGCAAGACGGTGCTGGTCGCCGGCCTGTGCCGGGCGGCCAGGAAGCGCGGGCTGAAGGTGCGTCCCTTCAAGCCGCAGAACATGTCCAACAACGCAGCCGTCGCCGATATTCCGGGCGAGACGGCCGGCGGCGAGATTGGCCGCGCGCAGTGGTTGCAGGCCATTGCCTGCGGCGTCGCGCCCTCCATCCACATGAACCCTGTTCTGCTCAAGCCGCAGAGCGATGTCGGCGCGCAGGTCGTAGTGCAGGGCAAAGTGTACGGCCAGGCCAAGGCGCGCGACTACCAGGCCATGAAGCCGCATCTGATGGGCGCCGTGCTCGATTCGTGGGCGAAGCTCGGTGAGGATGCCGACCTCGTCATCGTCGAGGGCGCTGGCTCGCCAGCCGAAATCAACCTGCGTCCGCGCGACATCGCCAATATGGGTTTTGCCACGCGCGCCGACGTGCCTGTCATCCTCGTAGGCGATATCGATCGCGGCGGGGTCATCGCCTCGGTCGCCGGCACGCACCTGATCCTGCCGGAGGAAGACCGCCGCATGGTCGTCGGCTATCTCATCAACAAGTTCCGTGGCGACGTCACCCTGTTCGATGACGGCATCGCGGCCATCAATCGCTTTACCGGCTGGCCCTGCTTCGGCGTGGTGCCGTGGCTGAAGGCCGCGGCCCTGCTTCCATCGGAAGACTCGGTCATCCTAGAACGGCTGACGGCGGGCGAAGAGAAGGCGCTGAAGGTCGCCGTGCCGATGCTCGGCCGCATCGCCAATTTCGACGATCTCGACCCGCTGCGCGCCGAGCCGCAGGTGGAAGTGGTGTTCGTGGCGCCGGGCCAGCCACTGCCCGCCGATGCGGGGCTGGTGGTCATTCCCGGCTCCAAGTCGACCATCGCTGACCTGATACGATTCCGCGAGAACGGCTGGGACCGCGACCTCGCAGCGCATCGCCGGCGCGGCGGCCATGTGGTAGGCATTTGCGGCGGCTACCAGATGCTCGGCCGCGTGGTGCGTGACCCGCACGGCATCGAAGGCTCGGTGAAGGAAGCCGAAGGGCTCGGCCTGCTCGACATCGAAACTGTGATGGAGCCGGAAAAGACGGTGCGGAACGTCACCGCGCGCTCGGTGCATTTCGACACGCCGCTGGAAGGCTACGAAATCCATCTTGGCGTCACCAGCGGCCCGGACTGCCTGCGGCCTGTTGCGGTCATCAACAATGCCGACGACGGTGCCACCTCGGCCGACGGAAAGGTGTTCGGCACCTATCTGCACGGCCTGTTTGGCGCCGACGCTTTCCGCGCGAGTTTCCTCGAAAGCCTCGGCATCAAGGGCGCGGGCATCGACTATCGCGGCGAGGTCGAGCTTGCGCTGGACGAGATCGCGATGCATCTGGAGAAGCATCTCGACGTCGACGCGATCCTCGCCGCCGCGCGGTGATCAGTCCGCGGGCTCATAGGCCTTCGGCCAATAAGTGCCGAAGGACCAGACGTTGCCCTCCGGGTCGGCGCAGATGAATTCGCGGCTGCCATAGCTGCGTTCCACCAGGGTTTCCAGGATCGTTGCGCCAGCCGCCTCGGCGCTGGCAAACATGGCCTCGACATCGTCCACCGCGATATAGGTCGCCTTGCCGCCGTTCTCTCCCGGCCAGCCGACGACCTTGCCAAAACCGTCGTCGCGCGCCGTGCCGATCATGATCATGGACGAGCCGAGCGCCAGTTCGGCGTGCTGCACCACGCCCGTGTCGTCGTCATAGCGGGCGCGGACGATGAAGCCGAAGGCATCGACCAGCCAGCCGATCATGTAAGCGGCATCGCGATAGCGGAAGGTGGGATAGATGCGGGGCGGCTCGGCAGGCGTCGTGACGGCAGTCATGGTGTCCTCCGGTTGTATGCTGCGGATAGGCATAGTGCCGGAAGCGCGTTCCGTGGTCACGGCGAAATTTGCGGCCGCGCTTGCCCTCAGGCGCCGATCAGCGTCCGCAACGGGTGCGCCGGGTCCATCAGGAGCTTCACCGCAAGCGCGACGCAGATGACGACCAGCAGCGGCTTGATCAGCTTTGCGCCATTGCGAATAGCCATATGCGCGCCCACTCGCGCGCCCAGAAACTGCGCCACGCCCATGATGATGCCGACCTTCCACGAGATCACGCCAACGAACGCGAAGGCAGCGAAGGCGCCGAGGTTGGAGGCGAAGTTGAGCAGCTTGGTGTGTGCGGTGGCCTTCAGCACGCCGTAGCCGGCCAGCGCCACGAAGGCGAGCATGAAGAAGGAGCCGGCGCCGGGGCCGAACACGCCATCATAGAAGCCGATTGCCGGCACCACCACCAGCCCGAACAGGAAGGGCGACAGGCGCTCTGCGCGGTCCACGTCGTTCAGGTTGGGTTTCAGGGCGAAATAGAGCGCGATGGCCACCAACACCACGGGCAGCACGAGGCTCAACAGCTTGGCCGGCAGCACGGTTGCCAGCAGCGCGCCCGCCACGCTGCCCAGGCACGACATGAGCGCGGAGGGCAGTTGCTTGCGCAGGTTCACATGCCCCTTCGCCGCATAGGTGATGGTGGCCGAGCCGGAGCCGAACAGACCCTGCAGCTTGTTCGTGCCCAGAGCTTCCACTGGCGGGAAGCCGGCGAGCAGCAGGGCCGGAACGGTGATCAGCCCGCCACCGCCGGCGATGGAATCCACGAAGCCGGCGACGAATGCCGCGGCTGCAAGGAAGGCGATGATTTCGGTGGCGAGGTCGAACATGGGACCTGTCGGGTGGGAGACGATCAAGCGGTTCGACCACAGGGCGAGGCAGTGCGCAAGCGGGATTTCGCGCCCGGCGCGTCTACCCCTGTTCCTGCAGCTTCTTCGCAATCGCACGGCGCAGATCGGGAGAAGCGGAAACGAGAGCCTTGGCCGCTTCCGACTGCGGGTTGTCGAGCACTTCCGAGGTTTTGCCCCGCTCCACGATCCGGCCGTCATGCATCACCATCACGTCGTCGGTAATGGCACGCGCCACCGAAAGATCGTGCGTGATGAACAGATATGCCACGCCCAGCCGCTGGTTGAGGTCGGCGAAGAGGTCGAGGATCTGCGCGCGGATCGAAACGTCCAGCGCCGAGACCGGCTCGTCGGCCACCACCAGTTTCGGCCGGGTGATGATCGCACGCGCGATCGAGAGGCGCTGGCGCTGGCCGCCGGAAAATTCGTGCGGATATTTATCCATATCGGCGGGCTTCAGCCCGACGTCGTGCAAGGCGCGCGCCACCATCTCCCGGCGCTCGGCTGCTCCCGGCTGCTTCTCCAGCGTTTGCAGCGGCTCGGCCACCAGCCGCTCCACCCTGTGGCGCGGATTGAAGGAGCCGTAAGGGTCCTGAAATACCACCTGCATGTTGCGCCGCGCCGGCTTCAGCGCGGCCTCGTCGCGGCCTGTCAGGGGCGCGCCCATGAAGCGGATAGCGCCGCCTGTCGGCTGGTCGAGCGCCAGGATCATGCGCGCCAGTGTCGACTTTCCGCAGCCCGAACGCCCGACCAGCGCGACGGACTGGCCCTCCTTCATCGAGAAAGACACGCCATCCACCGCACGCACCGGTTCCGGCTTGCGAAACAGCGAGGTGCGGTGGCCCGGATAGTCGCGTGTCACGCTTTCGACGGACAGGAGATCGTTCGTGGGCTGCTCGGTCCCCGAGATTCTTGCCCGCGCCGGCACATGCATAGAAGCCTGTGCGAGCTGGCGCGTATAGGGGTGTTCCTGTGCGGAAAGTGTGAGCGCCGTCTCGCCCGCCTCCATCACCTCGCCATTGCGCATGATGGTGACGCGATCGGACATATCGGTGACGACGGCCAGATCGTGCGAGATCAGCAGCAGCGCCATGCGATTTTCTTCGACCAGGTCGCGCAGCAGGTCGAGGATCTGCGCCTGCAGCACCACGTCGAGCGCGGTGGTGGGCTCGTCGGCAATCAGCAGCTTGGGTTTTAGGGCACAGGCAATGGCGATGACCACGCGCTGGCGCTGGCCGCCGGACAGTTCGTGCGGATAGCGCGACAGCGGGAATTTTGCTTCCGGCAATCCGACACGGTCGAGGATTTTTCGAGCGCGGTCTTCCGCCTCGGCGCGAGTGGTACGCGCGTGCCAGCGAATGCCCTCGGCCACCTGCTCGCCGATTGTCTTGACCGGGTTCAGAGCCGTCATCGGCTCCTGGAACACCATGCCGATGTCGTCGCCGCGCAGCTTGCACATCCGTTCCTCGCCGGCGGCGAGGATATCGACGCCATCGAAATGCACGCGGCCGCTCGCCTTGGCGACGCTCGGCAGCAACTGCATGATGGTCAGCGCGGTCATCGACTTGCCCGAGCCGGATTCGCCCACCAGCCCCATCACCTCGCCGGCGTCAAGCGTCAGGTCCACGTCCTTCAGGATCGGGATGCGGCCGATGTTCAGCGATAGCTTTTCGATCTCCAGCAGGCTCATCGCTGGCGCCTCAGCTTGGGATCGATTGCGTCGCTGATGCCGTCGCCGAGCAGGTTGAGGCCGAGCACGGTGATGACGATTGCCAGGCCGGGGAACAGCGCCAGTGACGGGGCCACGGCCATGCGCGTCTGCGCGTCGAACAGCATGCGGCCCCAGCTCGGCATCGGGGGCTGCACACCGAGCCCGACATAGGAAAGGCCGGCTTCGGCCAGCACGCCGAGCGCGAACTGGATCGTGCCCTGCACCAGAAGCAGATTGGCGATGTTGGGCAAGATGTGCTCGAGCGTGATCCGCGCCTTGCCCTTGCCGGCGGCCCGGGCGGCGAGGATGAACTCGCGCGGCCAGATGGCCAGCGCGCCGGCGCGTGCCACGCGTGCGAAGACCGGGATGTTGAAAATGCCTATGGCGATGACGGCGTTGATCGCGCTCGGCCCGAAGATCGCGGTGATCAGGATAGCCATCAGCAGGGCAGGGAAGGCGAACACCACGTCGTTGAAGCGCATCAGCACCTCGTCAACGATGCCGCCGCGCGCGGCCGCCCAGCAGCCCAGCGGCACGCCCAGCCCCATGCCGATGACGACGGCCGCCAGCGCCACGGCGATTGAGGCGCGCGCGCCGACCATGATCATCGACAGCACGTCGCGGCCGAACTGGTCGGTGCCGAAGGGATGCGCGGCCGAAAGCGGCAGCATGCGGTCGGCCACCACCAGCCTGGTCACGTCATAGGGGGTCCAGAAGAAGGACAGAAGCGCCGTTGCCGCGATGATCGCGATGAGGATCGAGCCGACCACGAAGGAGCGGTTGCGCAGCGCCAGCGCGAGAAAGCCGGGCTGAGGCTCGGGGGCGGGTTCCTGGGCAATGATCGTCATCGTCTTGTCCTCAGGCGCGGGTCGACGATCGCGTAGGAGAGATCGACCAGCAGGTTGACGAGCACCACCACCGCCACCAGCAGCATCACCACGCTTTCCACCACGATCAGGTCGCGCTGGGTGATGGCCTGGAAGACCAGCCGGCCGAGGCCGGGGAGATAAAAGACGTTCTCGATGATGATGGTGCCGGCCAGCAGGAAGGCGAATTGCAGGCCGAGAATCGTCAGCACCGGGATCAGCGCGTTGCGCAGCGCATGGCGCCACAGCACCATGTTGCGCGGCAGGCCCTTGGCGCGCGCGGTGCGGATATAGTCCTCGCCCAGCACGTCCAGCATGGCTGAACGCGTCACGCGCGACAGGATTGCCGCCTGCGGCAGGGCAAGCGCAATTGCCGGCAGGATAAGCGACTTCAATGCAGGCCAGGCGCCGGCGCTCCAGCCGGGAAAGCCGCCAGCCGGCACCAGGTGCAGCCAGACCGCGAAGACGTAGACCAGCAGCAGCGCGAACCAGAAGTTGGGCACCGCGACGCCAAGTTGGGCTGCGCCCATGGAGATGGTGTCGGCCATTCGGCCGCGCCGTTCAGCGGAAAAGATGCCGACAGGAATGGCAATCAGCGTGGAGAGCGCCAGCGCCATCAGCGCCAGCGGCAGCGAGACCACCACACGCTCGGCGACGAGGTCGCGGACCGGCACGTTGTAGGTGTAGGACTTGCCGAAATCGAACACCAGCAGCCGGCCGATCCAGTCGAGGTAGCGAACGAGGAGAGGCTGGTCGAGGCCCATCTGGTCGCGCAGCGCCTGCACTGCGTCGGCCGTCGCGTTCATGCCCAGCATCAGCCGCGCCGGGTCGCCGGGAACGATCTCGATCACCGAGAACACCACCACCGAGGCAAGCGCGAGCGTCACCACGGCAATCAGCAGCCTCTTGGTCAGGTAGGCGGTCATGGGGTGTCAGCCTGCCCAAAAAGCAACTGCCCCGGAAGCGGTTTCGGCTCCGGGGCAGCATTTCTCAACAGATGCTTGCTCAATCCGCCCACTTCACCTTGGTCAGGTCGTTGGCAGGGATCGGCGAGTTTTCCCAAAGGCCCTCGAGCTTGGCGTCCCACACGCCGATCTTGGGCAGCTCGAACAGGAAGCCCACCGGCGCATCCTGTGCGAGGATTTTCTGCGCTTCGCCGTAGAGTTCCTTGCGTTTGGCTTCGTCGGAAGTGAGGTTCAATTCCTCGATCACCTTGTCAAAGCCGGGGTTGTGGTAATTGAAGTAGTAGTCCTTGCGGGCATAGATATCGATGTCGTTCGGCTCGGTGTGCGAGACGATCGTCATGTCGTAGTCCTTGTCGGTAAAGACCTGCTTCAGCCAGTCGGCCCATTCGAGCGGGATGATTTCGGCGTCGATGCCTATCTCGCGTAGCTCCGAAGCGATGATCTGGCCGCCGTCGCGGGCATAGGGCGGGGGCGGCAGCTTCAGGGTGGTCTTGAACCCGTTTTCGAGGCCGGCTTCCTTCAGCAGTTCCTTGGCCTTTTCGAGATCATGCGGATAGGTGCCGGTGAGGTCGATATAGGCCGGGTTGTGCGGTGCAAAATGCGAGCCGATCGGCGTGCCCAGGCCGTTGGACGCCCCATCGACTATCGCCGTGCGGTCGAGCGCATGCGAAATCGCCTGACGGACCTTGATGTTGTCGAAGGGCGGCTTCTTGTTGTTCATGGCCAGGATGGTCTCGCCCTCGGTCGAGCCGACCACCACCTTCAGGCGCGGATCGGCTTCGAGCTGGGACATGCTGTCGCCCACCGGCATGTTCGGGAAGGCCTGCACGTCGCCAGACAGCATCGCCGGGACCGCGGCCGAGGCGTCGGGGATGATGCGGAACTCGACCTTGTCGAGATGGGCCGGCTCGCCCCAATAGTGGTCGGCCTTCACCAGCTTGATCGCGGAACCGCGCGCCCAGCTGTCGAACTTGAACGGGCCGGTGCCGATCGGCTTTTCCTTGTTGGTGTCGGCAGATTTGCGCGAGACGATCACCGCATCGCCCCAGCCCATATTGTAGAGGAACGAGCCCTGCGGGTGCTTCAGCGTCACCTTGACGGTGGTCGGGTCGACAACCTCGACTGTGTCGATGGCCTCGAAAAGCCCCTTCTGGGCGTTGGTCGAATCCGGCGCGCGGGCCCGGTCGAGCGAGAACTTCACATCGTCGGCTGAGAAGTCGGCGCCATCATGAAACTTCACGCCGCTGTGCAGCTTGAAGGTGTAAACCTTGCCGTCGTCGGAAATCGTCCAGCTTTCCGCCAGGTCGGGCAGCACTTCGCCCTTGGAGCCGATGCGGGTCAGGCCCTCGAATACGTTGGCATAGACCACCTCGCGAATGGCAGCGGCGGCACCCGCCGTCGGGTCGAGATGCGGGGGCTCCAGCACCATGCCGAGCACGAGATCGGTTCGCGCAGCCATGGCCGCGGTACCGGAGGTCAGCGCCAAAGCCGCCGCCACAAGGATCGCTTTCCAGGATTTCATCTTTGACCAACTCCCATTACTGCCGCAGCCAGCGGATAGAAGCGTGAATCTGCCGCAGAGTAAACCGCGTTCTGTTGCAGTGCAGCGAAACAGACGGATATTTACCCGGGAAACTATTCCCGCTGGCCCGGAGCGGGCCGAAATCAGCCGGCCGCCTGGCCGCGTAGCAGCAGGCCGAGGCCGATTGCCATCACCTTGGCCGACTGCAGCATGTCCTTGATTCCTACCCACTCGTCCGGCCGGTGGGCCAGGTCGAGAATGCCGGGGCCATAGGCGATGCAGTCGTAGATGTGGCCGATGCGGGCGATGTGCTTCTGGTCGTAGGTGCCCGGCGAGATGACATATTCCGGCTCGCGGTCGAAGATTTCGTGTATGCCCCGGGCCACCGCCTTCACTACAGGCGCGTCGCGCTCGGTCATGGTCGGCTGCACCTCCATGATGTCGCGAATGTCGTAGTCGAATTTCGGTCGCTCGCGCTTCAGCCGCTCGAGAATCGCGGTGACCTCGCCTTTCACCTCGTCCAGCTTCTCTTCCAGCAGGAAGCGGCGGTCGATGGTTATCCGGCACCGGTCAGGCACGTTGGGCGAGGGCAGGCCGGGACGAAAATCCTCGGTCTGGCCGCCATGGATTGAGTTGATGTTCAGGGTCGAGCGGCGCGCGCCTTCCGGCACCACGGGCATCGTCGTCTGCTTCCGGTCGAGGGCGGGGAATAGTTCTTCCTCGAAAGCGGTGATCACCGCGCTCATGTGGCGCACGGCGCAGTCGCCGAGGAAGGGCATCGAGCCGTGCGCGATCTCGCCCTGGGTTTCGATCTCGGCCCACCACACGCCGCGATGGCCGAGGCAGATGCGGTCCTTGTTGAGCGGCTCGGGAATGATCACGTGGTCCACCCGCGGCCTGGAAAAATAGCCCTTGCCGGCGAGATAGGCGACGCCGCCGAAGCCGCCGGACTCCTCGTCCACGGTGCCGGAAATCTCGATCGCGCCGGGAAAGTCAGGATAAACGTCCATGAAGGCCTCGGCCGCGATGATGGAGGCGGCGAGTCCGCCCTTCATATCGCAAGCGCCGCGCCCGTAGACGCGCCCGTCTTTCACCACGCCGGCGAAGGGTTCGACCGTCCAGCCGTCGCCGGCCTCGACCACGTCGATATGCGAGTTGAAATGCACAGTCGGGCCGGGGCTGCGCCCGTCGAAGCGCGCCACCACATTGGTGCGCGGGTAGCGGTCGCTGTCTCCGGGCGTGCCTTCGCCGCGAATGTATTCCACGCCGAAGCCGCGCCTGCGCAGGCGCTCGCCGATATATTCTGCGCAGGGGCGATAGGCTTCGCCGGGCGGATTGACTGTGGGAAAGCGGATGAGGTCTGCGGTCAGCGCGACAAGTTCGTCGACACGGTCGTCGATTGTTCTCAGCAGCTTTTCAGTCATGCGGCAACACGAACCTGACCTTGTTCCGGGCGACTTGGCGTCAGTCTACACGGCCGAAGTGCGAAGTCGAGCAGCCGGGGCCTGCTGGCCCAAAGGTTAGGCCAAGAATGGGTAAGTGAAGGCAATAGGCTGGGCAACAGCTGGGGGCTTCGCTGAGCCGCCAGATTATTGAACCGGCGGAAATTCCGGCGAATACAAAAATTAGAGCTGCGGTCTTCTTTTTCAAAGCTTGTGGGCTAAATCTGTGGTTGAAAGACGGTTTTGCAATGCACCAAGCGATCTTTATGGCTGTAGTGCTGACCTTCTCTGCGGTTCCGGCGAAAGGCTGGGCGGCCGGACTTGTCGCCAATATCGAGCTTTCCAAACAGACGATGACCGTCACGCGGCAGGGCCGTGTGATCTACAAGTGGCGCGTTTCCACTGCGCGCAGGGGCTATGTCACGCCACGCGGCGTCTGGCGGCCCATCCGCATGACCCCGATGTGGTACTCCCGCAAATACGACATGACGCCGATGCCCTATTCGGTGTTCTTCCGTGGCGGCTATGCAATCCACGGCACGAATGCGGTGCGGCATCTCGGCCACGCGGTCTCGCATGGCTGCGTACGGCTCTCCACGCCAAACGCGGCGCGCTTCTATGCGCTGGTTCAGGAAGCGGGGGCCCAGAATACCCGGATAGTCGTTTCCAACTGACAGCCCGCGGCGATTGCAGTTCCTGCAGCAGGAATTTGCGGCATCCTGCTATAATCGCGGACGAATTTTGCGGTGAAATGATCTGTATGGGCATTTCATTTCGGCGCCCCGCTGGGTACGAGTCGGGCGAGGAGCAGTGCTGATGAATTCCGACCCACGCGTCGCCTTGTCCAATCCGGTTGCCGACGAGGTGCGCAAGACCACCTGTTACATGTGCGCCTGCCGCTGCGGCATCAACGTGCACCTGAAGGACGGCAAGATCCGTTACATCGAAGGCAACCGCGATCATCCCGTCAATCGCGGCGTGCTGTGCGCCAAGGGATCGGCCGGCATCATGCAGCATTATGCGCCGGCCAGGCTTCGCGCGCCGCTGAAGCGCGTGGGGCCGCGCGGCTCCGGCCAGTTCCAGGAAATCTCATGGGAAGAGGCGCTGTCCACGGCCACCGACTGGCTCGGCCAAGTGCGCCACGCCGACCCCAAAAAGCTCGCCTTCTTCACCGGGCGCGACCAGTCGCAGTCGCTTACCGGCTTCTGGGCGCAGCAGTTCGGCACGCCGAACTATGCCGCCCATGGCGGGTTCTGCTCGGTCAACATGGCCGCCGCCGGCATCATGACGCTGGGCGGCGCGTTTTGGGAATTCGGCTCGCCCGACTGGGAGCGGACAAAGCTGTTCGTGATGTTCGGGGTCGCGGAAGACCACGATTCCAACCCGATCAAGATGGGCATCGGCAAGCTCAAGCAACGCGGCGCGCGCTTCGTGTCGGTCAATCCGGTGCGCACCGGCTATTCGGCCGTCGCCGACAGCTGGATCGGCATCCGGCCCGGCACCGACGGGTTGCTGATCCTCTCGGTGGTCCACGAACTGCTCAAGGCCCGCAAGATCGATGTCGACTATCTCGTGCGCTATTCAAACGCCTCGTGGCTGGTGATCGACGCGCCGGGCACCGCCGATCACGGCCTGTTCGCGCGCGACGGCGAGGGCAGGGCGCTGGTTTACGAGACCGTCACCGAGCGTCCGGTGCCGCTTGACACGAAAGGCGCGCGGGCAGCGCTTTCCGGCCGTTTCGAGCTTGGCGACGGGCGATTTGCCGTGCCCGCCTTCCAACTCCTCGCCGAAAAGTACCTGGACCCGAAATATGAGCCCGAAGCCGTTGCCGAGGAGACGGGCGTTGCCGCCGATGTGATCCGCGGCCTTGCCGCCGAGATCGCGCGCGTCGCCTTCGACGAGGCGATCATCGTCGAGCAGCCATGGACGGACGTGAACGGCGAGCGCCACCCCTATTTCCTCGGGCGGCCGGTGGCGTTCCATGCCATGCGCGGCATCTCCGCCCATTCCAACGGTTTTCAGACAGCGCGGGCGCTGCACATGCTGCAGGTGCTGATCGGCGCGGTCGATTGCCCCGGCGCCTTCCGCTTCGAGCCGCCTTATCCAAAGCCGATGACCGCGCACCCGACGCCGCATGGCAAGGCCGAGCACTTTGGGTCCGACAAGCCGCTTGCTGGCCCCCATCTCGGTTTTCCGCGCGGACCCGAGGATCTGTTGGTCGACGCCGAAGGCAAGGCCACGCGCATCGACAAGGCGTTTTCGTGGGACGCGCCGATCTCCGCGCACGGCATGATGCACATGGTCATCGCCAACGCCCATGCCGGCGACCCGTACCCGATCGACGTTCTGTTCATGTACATGGCCAACATGGCCTGGAACTCGTCCATGAACACCGCCGGCACCATGAAGATGCTGACGGACAAGGACCCGGAGACCGGCGAATACCGCATCCCGAAGATCATCTATTCGGATGCCTATTCATCGGAGATGGTCGCTTATGCGGACCTCGTGCTGCCCGACACGACCTATCTGGAACGCTACGACTGTATCTCGCTGCTCGACCGGCCGATCTCGGAGCCCGACGCGGTGCAGGATGCCATTCGCTGGCCGGTGCTGGAGCCGGATCGCGACGTGCGCGCCTTCCAGACCGTGTTGCTCGATCTCGGCGCGCGGCTGAAGCTGCCGGGCTTTGCCGACAACCACGGCCAGCAGCTCTACAAGGACTATGCCGACTACATCGTGTGCCATGAGCGCCGGCCGGGCATCGGCCCGCTTGCCGGTTTCCGGGGCAGTGATGGAGACAAGGCCGGGCGCGGCGCGGCCAATCCAAACCAGCTGGAGCGCTATATCGAGAATGGCGCGTTCTTCTCTGCGCACATCCCGCTCGAAGCGCAGTTCATGAAGCATGCCAACCAGGCCTATCAGGACTTTGCCGTGCGCATGGGCTTTTTCGACACGCCGCACCCGGTGACATTCCAGCTCTATCTGGAGCCGCTGCAGAAATTCCGCCTGTCGGCGGAGGGCCTGCGCGAGCCGGTGGCGCCTGAGACGCATCGCGAGCGCATATTGCAGGCCTTCGACCCGCTGCCGCTTTGGTATCGCCCTTTCGAGGAGGCGCTGGTCGACCGCGAGACCTATCCCTATCACGCGATCACCCAGCGGCCGGCGGCGATGTACCATTCCTGGGGCTCGATGAATGCGTGGCTGCGCCAGATCCATACCAAGAACCCGCTCTACGTGCCGGGGCCGATCTGCGACGAGCTCGGTCTTGTCGACGGCGACTGGGTCTGGGTCACGTCGAGCCACGGCCGCATCAAGGTCGAGATCGCGCGCATGGAGGCGGTGAATTCGCGCACGATGTGGACCTGGAACGCCATCGGCAAGCGCAAGGGCACCTGGGCGCTGGACCCGAACGCGCCGGAGGCGACCAAGGGCTTCCTCTTGAACCATCTTATCAACGAGCTTCTGCCGCCGCGTGGCGACGGCATGCGCTGGTCGAATTCCGATCCCATCACCGGGCAGGCGGCGTGGTACGACCTTCGCGTGCGCATCGAAAAGGCGGAAGCCGGCGCGGTCACCGAGCCGCATTTCCCCGCCATCGCGCAACCCGAGCCAGAGGCGCGCCCGGCTGTGCTGCGCTACGGAGAGGAGTGGGCGACATGAGAATTGTCGTCATACCCCCACCCCTAACCCCTCCCCACAAGGGGGAGGGGAATGACCGGCCCCGGCATCTATCGGCAAACGCCCTTGCGCCAGCGCGCCACTTCCCCTCCCCCTTGTGGGGAGGGGTTAGGGGTGGGGGTTCTTCAAAGGCCGGCCGTTCCATAGGCTGTGAGGGCGCGCGCCCATGACCACACTCCCCGCCCAGCCCACGCCAAAGAAACTCGGCCTCGTCATTGACCTCGACACCTGCGTCGGCTGCCACGCTTGCGTGGTGAGCTGCAAGGAATGGAACACCGGCGGCTACGGCTCGGCCCTGTCGGACCAGGCCCCCTATGGTGCCGATGTCTCCGGTGCCTGGCTCAACCGCGTGCACAGTTTCGAGGTCGTGCCGGAGGGCGGCGAGATCGTGGGCGAGGCGGGGCAGGCGCGCATCGTGCACTTCCCAAAGTCCTGCCTCCACTGCGAGGATGCGCCCTGCGTCACCGTGTGCCCCACCGGCGCGTCCTACAAGCGCTCCGCCGACGGCATCGTGCTGGTCGACGAAGACAAATGCATCGGCTGCGGGCTCTGCGCCTGGGCCTGTCCCTATGGCGCGCGCGAGATGGACCTTGCCGCCGGCGTGATGAAGAAATGCACGCTCTGCATCGACCGCATCTACAACGAGACGCTTGAGGAGGAGGACCGCGTGCCGTCCTGTGTGCGCACTTGCCCGGCCAATGCCCGCCACTTCGGCGACCTCGCCGATCCTAATTCAGCCGTGTCCATCCTCGTCGCCGAACGCGGCGGCATGGACCTTATGCCGGAGCAGGGCACGCGGCCGGTCAACAAGTATCTGCCGCCGCGCCCGCGCAAGTCGCTGGCCGAAAGCGCGCACACCCTGCCGCTGGCGGAAAACACCGAGGGAGCAAAAGGCTTCTTCGCCTGGCTCGACGGCATGCTGGACAGAATCTGAACCGATGCATCCCGCCTTTTCCATCATCGTCTTCACCACGTTTTCCGGCCTCGGCTATGGGCTCGCGGCGGTGCTTGGCCTCGGCCTGCTCGATCCGGCGGCGACGGCGACCAAATGCGCGCATGCGCTGGCGCTTGCGCTGATTTCGGCGGGTCTGTTGTCCTCGACCGGGCATCTAGGCAACCCGCAGCGCGCCTGGCGGGCATTTTCCCAATGGCGCTCCAGCTGGCTGTCGCGCGAGGGTGTGATGGCAATCGTCACCTTCGTGCCGCTGCTGGTATCGGCATGGGCTTGCGTGTTCGAGGGGCGCTACCTGCCACTGCCGGGGCTTGTTGGAACGCTGCTTTGCATCGTCACCGTCTACTGCACGGCGATGATCTACGCGTCGCTGAAATCGGTGCAGGCCTGGTACACGCGGCTGACGCCGGCCTGCTACCTGCTCTTTGCGGCTGCGGGCGGGTTTGTGCTTGCCAGCGTCTTCGCTTTCGCCGGCGGCGGAAACACGCGCGTCCTGCCGCTGCTTGCCGTTTTGTTTCTCATTGTCGCTTGGGCGACAAAACTGCGCTGGCGCGAGCGAATGAAAAGTCTTGTGCCGCTATCGACGCCCGAAAGCGCCACGGGCCTTGGCAATATCGGTCGCGTGCGGCTGTTCGAGCGGCCGCATGCGATGGAAAACTATCTTACGAGCGAAATGGGATTTCGGGTCGCCCGCAAACATGCCGACAAGCTGTGGCGCATTGCGCTGCTGCTTGGCGGAATTGTCCCGGCGGTGCTGCTTCTGGCGCTTGCGATGCTCGCAGGCGAGGGGCCTCTGGCCACAGGCATCGCCGCGCTCGCTGGTCTGGCGTTCGCGGTCGGTATTCTTGTCGAGCGGTGGCTGTTTTTCGCCGAGGCCCGGCACGCAGTGATGAACTATTACGGCGGGTGAGTTCCGCGGCGTCGTTTAACTATCTTCGTGTTGCCTGGAATTGCGCTTGTCCAGCCGGGCAAGGCGTTCCACCAGCTTTCGGATGGCAAGCTTCTGGGCGTCTCGCTCGCTGCGCCGCTGCAAACCCCAAGGCGTCCACAGCGTGGCGCCGGGCCTGTCCGCGGTTTCCGTCTGCTTGTTCATCGCCGCCTCCTCACGTCACGAAAAGTGGACGGTTGAAATCTGGCTTTATTGCGTCAGAGACGGCTTAATTTCGGGTAAGGGATTTCAGGCCGCGCCTGCGCCGGCCCTTGCTCAGCATCCAGCGCTTGTGGAACCACATCCATTGGCCGGGATGTTCGCGCACCCAGCGCTCGACCACGTCGTTCAGCAATTGCGCGGTTGCCGGCACGTCCACGCTGCCTTCGGCATCGCGCGGCAATTCAAGCTTGTCCTCGATCTCCAGCCGGTAGCGGTTGCCGGGCAGGCGTATGCAACGCGCCGGGTAGACGTCGCAGTCATACTGCCGCACCAGCTTGGGCAGCAGCGGGCTGGTCTCGCAGGCGCGGCCGAAGAAGGTTGTGGGCGTGCCGTTGATGAACTTCTGATCGACCAGAACGCCGATGGTGCCGTTGTTGTCCAGAATGCGGGCGAGCGCGAAAGAAGCGCCGGCGCGCGAGGCCAGCAGGTCGCCCATGATCGCCCGGCGGGTCGAGAAGATATAATCGGCGATATAGGGGTTGTTGGGCGGCCGGAACAGCGCAGTTACCTTCATGCCGAAGGTGGCCCCGGCAATCGGCAGCAGCTCGAAATTGCCAAGATGCCCGGTGAAGATGATGTGCGGCTTGTTTTCTGTTGCGATCTTCGCGAACAGGCCCTCGCCCGAAACCTCCACGCGGCCCGGCTTGTCGGCATAGGGGTCGTAGTCGAATATCGCGTCGAGGAAGATATATTCCGCCGCCAGCCGGGCCATGTTGCCCCACATGTCGAGGGCGATGGCCTTGATCTCGTCCTCGCTTTTTTCGGGGTAGGCGTGGCGCAGATTGTCGAGCGCCACCTTGTGGCGGCCGACCAGCGGCCCGAGCCTGCGGGCGGTGCGGTCGGCAAAATCGAGCGCCGTGTCCATAGGCAGGCGGCGCAACAGCGCCAGCAGCGCCTTGGCGATCTGCGCCGTCAGCCAATACCGCGTCTGCGTAAGGCGCTGCGACAGGCGATAGAGAAGGCCCTTCACGGCCGTACCCCGCATCTTGGCCCTCAACCGACGCGAAGCACGATTTTGCCGAACACGTCGCGGCCTTCCATGCGCTTGAGCGCCGCGTCGATGGAATTGAAATCGACCTCGGTGTCGATCACCGGGGCGACGAGGCCGGCGGCCATTTTCTGCATGGCGTTGGCCATGTTCTCCATCCGGCAACCGAAGGAGCCGAGCAGCTTCAGTTGCTGCTGGAACAGCATCATCAGGTTCACTTCGGTCGAGACGCCGGAGGTGGAGCCGCAGGTGACGAGGCGGCCGCCGCGCTTGAGGCTGAACATCGAGCCTGCCCAGGTGTCCTTGCCGACATGCTCAAACACCACGTCCACGCCCTTCTTCTTGGTCAGCTTGCGCACGACGCCCTCGAAGCGGTCCTCGCGATAGTTGATGACGTGGTCGGCGCCCAGCGCCTTGGCCTTCTCGATCTTGTCGTTGGAACCCACCGTGGTGATGACGGTGCAGCCCATTTTCTTGGCAAGCTGGATGGCGGCCGAGCCGATGCCCGAGCCGCCGGCGTGGACCAGGATCGTCTCGCCGGGCTCAAGCTTGGCGTTGTCGAACAGCATGTGCTCGACGGTCCCGAAGGTCACGGGTGCGACCGCCGCGCCGATGGCGTCGACGCCGGGAGGGGCGGGCACCAGCAAGCGCGCGGGCAGGTTGATCTTCTCTTGCGCAAAACCGTCGAGATGGAAGCCATGTACGCCAGAGACGTGCTCGCACAGATTGTCGCGGCCCTCGCGGCAGGGGCGGCAGAGGCCGCAGGTGCGCGCGCCATAGATCGAGACGAGTTGTCCCGGTGCCAGGCCGGTCACGCCGGGACCCACCGCCTCGACCTCGCCGGAGGCTTCCGCGCCGACCGTGAGCGGCAGCTTGCGCTTGGCAAACGCCATGCCGCGCCAGCCCCAGACGTCGATGTGGTTCAGCGCCACGGCCTTGATGCGCAGCGTGACTTCGCCGAGCGCCGGTGCCGGCGGCTCGGGGATCTCCACCGTTTCGAGCTTGCGATCCTCGACGAGTTGCAATGCGCGCATCGGGCCTTTTCCTTCATGAAGCATGTTTCCCGACCGCCTCTCGGCGCCCGAACAAAATCACGCAGCAAAATAAAATGGAGCGCGCCGCGGCCAGTCGGGTCGCTTCATCGCACTCCGGAACCTTTTGAAGGGTCGATTAGACCGGTTCCCGTGCCATGACAAGGCAGGTGTTCTGGCCGCCGAAGCCGAAGGAGTTGGAAAGCACGGTCGAAACCTGCGCGTCGCGCTTCCTGTTCGGCACCACGTCCAGCTCGATGGCCGGGTCGGGATTGTCGTAGTTGATCGTCGGCGGGATCACGCCTTCGCGCATGGTCAGAAGCGAGAAGGCCGCCTCGATGGCGCCCGCGGCCGACAGCGTGTGGCCGATCATCGACTTGTTGGAGGAAATCGGCGTGGTGCGCATGCGCTCGCCGAACACGGTCGACAGCGACATATGCTCCATCTTGTCGTTTTCCGGCGTCGAAGTGCCATGCGCGTTGACATAGTCGATGCCGTCTTCGGCGAGGCCCGCGTCTGCAAGTGCTGCCCTCACCGCGCCGATCGCGGGCGAGCCGTCCGGCTTCGAGCGCGTGCGGTGGAAGTCGTCGGATTTTTCGCCGCAGCCGCGCAGGATACCCAGCACGGTGGCGCCGCGCGCTACAGCGCTTTCCAGCGATTCCAGTACCAGTGCCGCCGACCCTTCGGCGAGGACAAAACCGTCGCGATCCTTCGAGAACGGTTTTGAAGCCTTCTCGGGCACTTCGTTCTGCGTGGAGAGCGCGGAAAGCAGCGAGAAGCGAATCAAGGCCTCGGCGGTCGCCGAACCGTCGGCGCCGATCGACAGGGCGCGCTCGCATTCGCCGCGGCGGATCGCCTCGACGCCGAGTTGGATGGCGGTGGCGCCCGAGGCGCAGGCAGTGGAAAGCGTGATCGGCAGGCCGCGCGTGCCGAACTCGTCGGCGAGGCGGGCGGCGATGGAACCGAACTGCGAGGTCTCGAAGATGTCGAGGCTCGGCAGGTTGCGGGCAACCGTGAACAGGCGGTCGGTGGCGCTGCCATCCTTGCCGTCGAGGTAGAGGGCAAAGCGGTCATGCCAGTCTAGCTCGACAGGAGGCGAGGCGAGGAACAGCGGTCCGCCGAAATTCTCCGTGTCAAGGCCGGCTTCCGCGATCGCCTCGCGGCCGGACCGCTCTGCCAGCTCGAAGGTCAGCGCGCTGGCGCCCTTGTTGCTGGACGGCAGGAAATCGACCGTGCCGGCAATGGTGGTGTTGAGGTGTTCGACCGGAAAGCGCGTGATCTTGTGAATGCCCGAGCGGCCGGAGGTGAGGGCCGCCCAGTTGTCGGCCTTGCCGACGCCGAGCGAAGTGACGACGCCGATGCCGGTGACGGCGACGATGGGCCTGCCGAGATGGTCGTTGTACTTAGCCATGTGCGTTCCGGTTCAGTCGGGGGCGCCAACCAGCGCCATGCCCTCGAAATAATGATAGCCGATTGCTGTCGCCAGCACAGAGCGCGGCGCTCCTTCATAGGCTCTTTCGTTCGCCGTATCGAAGGCCGGGTAGCCGGCCTTGCGGTCGATGGCCAGCGCCGCCAGCGCCACAGCGAAGGGGAACTGCGCTTCCTTCATGTGCCCGGTGAAAGAGCCGAATGCGCGGGCGACAAGCTGCGGGTTGCGCTCCAGCGCAGCCTTCTCGGCCTTGGTTGCTGCATGCGCGCCGGATGCGCCGGACATGGCCAGCAGCGGGCCGTTAGCGGGCAGGTCCACCTTGCCGAGCAGGCCGGTGACGGCTTCGCTCAGGTCCTGCTTGCGCCGGCGGGTGAGGTCGGAAAACACGGGGCCGAGCGTGGCATAGATGCGGCCGCCGCGCGCCTCGGCATGCTGGCGCGATTCCAGCACCAGGAATGCCGCGCCCGAGCCGCTGACCACGCCGCCGCCTTCGGCGCCCTCGCGCTGCCACACCGGCTTCCAGGGGCCGCGATGCAGGTAGCCACCAAGTTCATAGCCCAGCAGCATGTCGGGATGTTCGGTCTGGAACGCGCCGCCCACCAGCACATGCGTCGACTGGCCCGAGCGGATGCGCGCGGCCGCCGTGTCGACCGCCGAAACGCCAGCGCCTTCCTCGCCCATGAATGTGCGCGAGGAGCCGGTGACCTTGTGGACGATGGAGATGTTGCCGGCGAGCAGGTTGGAAAGCTGCGCCAAAAACAGCGTCGGCCGCAGTTCCGTGGTCAGCTTCTCGTTCAGCAGCACTTCGCGGTCGTTGCGCGTTTCGGAGGCCGCGAGGATCGCGTTGTCCACCGTCTCGTCGCGCTCGCCGCCGCCGGCCGCCACCACCATGTCCATGGACGCGCACAGGGTTTCATCGCCCTTGATGCCGGCGTCGTCCAGCGCAAGGCCGGCGGTGTAGGTGCCGAGCCGCTGCCAGGTCTCCATCTGCCGCTGGTCGCCGCGCTTGGCGATCTGCAGGCCCCAGTCGATCTCGGGCAGCGGGTGGATGGAGTAGGGCGAATAGCGTTCGGCATCCACCACCGGTTGCGTGTCGGCGGCTGTCAGCTTCTGCCAATGGGCATCGGTGCCTTCGCCCAGCGACGAGACTAGGCCGATGCCGGTGATGACGACGTCGTGGGCGCTCATGGATAGGTGTTGTCGGTTAGGCCGCCGGTCCCGTCAAGGGTCAGGCGACAGCCTTCGCTGCCACCAGACCGTCGATCTTGGCGCAGAGGTTCTTCATCAGGAAATATTCGTCGGTCGAAACCTTGCCGTCGTTGACGTCCTGCGTCCACTTCTCGAGCGGCACCTTGATTCCGAATTCCTTGTCGATGGCAAAGACGATGTCGAGGAAATCGAGGCTGTCGATTCCGAGATCGTCGATGGTGTGGCTCTCGGGCGTGATGGTGTCGATGTCGATCTCGCTCGTGTCGGCGATGATCTTGGCTACTTTCTCGAATGTCGTGGACACGGCTTTTCCTTTGAAATGCAGGCGGATTCCTTTCCGCGCAGGGTTGATCGGCTCTCTAATCCGTTTTTCTGGGCAGGAAAAGACCAAATCGCCCTTTTGGGGCCGGCGCCCGGCGCGCCGGGTCTTTCCCTCGGGTCATCGCATGCGGCGTTTATAGCTGGTCAATTGAACACGATTCGGCCCAGAATATGGAGCCCCTTGCCGTCCGGCCGCACGATAATCGCCTCTCCTTCGCGGGCGTTGGCGCCGGTCAGAGCCGCGATGACCTCCTGGTGGGTTACCAGCACGAGATTGCCCGACCCCGAGAAGGCGCGGATCTCGTTTAGGATCGCCTCCTTCTGCTCTTCGCTCACCTCGGTGCCCGGCGACGGCTGGTCGAGCGGCGCGAAGGGCTCCACGATCCTGTCATTGAAGGCGATGCGGGCGGTTTCAAGCGCATTGCAGTAGCGGCTGGAAAGCACGCGCTCCACAGTTTCGGCCCGCGCCGCAAACAGAGCGCCCATCTTTCGCGCCTGCTGCTTGCCGCGGTCCGACAGGTTGCGCTGGGTCTCGCATTTGCTGATGTCGAAATTAGCCGGCTCGCCGCTGCCTCCCGGCGTGATGGCGTTGCGCAGCAGCACCACATGGCCACCGGCGCGCAGCAGCGCCCAGCCGGCCTCCGTGGCCGATGCCGGCGCGAGCACCGCAAGCAGAAACAGGACGGTCATTACGATGCGCATGCAGTTTCCCCGGCGATTCGCCGGATATAGGGAGAGGAAAGCTGCGCGAAACGCAAGCCGCGCCTTGCAGGCAGGGGTGTTGCAGCCCGATCTGTGGCCGATTGCACAAGCCGCACGGCTCCCGTATCACCGCAATCATGTCTCCTCTGGTCGAAACAGTCCTGTTCGTGTTCGGTCTGGTCGCGCTCGGCTATCTGGCCGGTCTGTCGGGCTATCTGAAAGCCGAGGTGGGCGACGCGCTGTCGCAGTTCGCTGTCGGTGTGGCGCTGCCGATCCTGCTGTTTCGCACCATGGTCAACGCCGATTTCCAGGGCGCAGCACCTTGGACCCTGTGGGCGACCTATTTCGCGGCGGCGGCCGTTGCCTGGACGGCCGGCCATCTGGTCACCACCCGCGTCTTCGGGCGCGATCCGCAGGCCGGCGTGGTCGGCGGCGTGGCGACGGCCTTCTCCAACCTGCTCCTGCTCGGCATTCCCTTCATGCTCGGCGTCTTCGGCCAGCAGGGGGTCGACATATTGTCGCTGATCATTTCCGTGCACCTGCCGACGATGCTCGCCGCCTCAATCGTGCTGTTCGAGGTCTTCGGCGGTCGGCCCAACGGACCGGCCGACCCGCTGCAGGTGGCGCGCGACTTCCTGCGCCGGCTCTACACCAACCCGCTCATCATCGGCATTCTTGCGGGGCTGTTCTGGCGCTTTGCCGGGCTGCCCATGCCCGGCCTGCTCGGTCGCCTCATCGACGCGCTGGGCGGCATCGCCGGGCCGCTGGCGCTGTTCGGCATGGGGCTTGGCCTGCGCAAATTCGGCATTTCGGGCAATGTCCGCCCCGCCATGGTGCTTTCGGGGCTGAAGCTGATGCTGATGCCTGCCGTGGCGCTGGCCATGGCCTGGCTGCTCGGCCTGCCGCCCTTGTCGGCCAAGGTGGCGGTCGCGGCGGCGGCGCTGCCATCCGGCGTCAATTCCTATCTCATCGCCACCCAGCTCCGCACCGGCCAGGCGCTCGCCTCAAACCAGATGACCATCGCCACCGCTTGCGCCGTGGTCACCACCGCTTTCTGGCTGGCGCTGGCGCAACTGGCGTTCGCCTGACGCTGGACCATAAAGCTCATGGATCAAGCCGATTGATCCAGATGCTGCCGCCGGGTTAGAGGTGGCGCACTTGCGGCGAAAGCCATATATTTCTGGCACATCGCGCAACATCGGCGGCAATCTGCCGGAGACCTCTTCGGCAGACAACGACGAATCCCACAGGAACCGGCGCGTTACGGCGCGCCGCACGAGAGGCGAGACGAATGCTCCAGAAATCCAGCCATTTCATGCGCCAGGCAAACCTGATCAACGGCGAATGGGTGCAGGCCGATTCCGGCAAGACCATCGACGTGATCAATCCGGCGACCGGCCTCACCATCGGCACGGTGCCGCGTTCGGGCGCTGCCGAGACGCGCCGCGCCATCGAGGCCGCCAACGAAGCCTTCAAGACCTTCCGCAAGACCTCGGCGCTCGAGCGTTCGAAGCTGCTGCGCAAGCTCCATGACGCGATCATGGACAACCAGGACGCGCTGGCCGAACTGCTCACCATCGAGCAGGGCAAGTCGCTGGCCGAGGCCAAGGGCGAGGTCGGCTCGTCGGCCGCCTATGTGCTGTGGTTCGCCGAGGAAGCCCGCCGCGCCTATGGTGACGTCGTGCCTTCGCCGTGGGCGGACCGCCGCGTGCTGGTCACCAAGGAGCCGGTCGGCGTCATCGCGGCGATCACGCCTTGGAACTTCCCGTCGTCCATGCTGTCGCGCAAGCTGGGGCCCGCACTCGCCGCCGGCTGCACCGCCGTCGTCAAGCCGGCCTCGCAGACGCCTTACTCGGGCCTCGCCTGGGGTGCGCTGTGCGAGGAGGTCGGTTTCCCGAAGGGCGTCGTCAACATCGTCACCGGCTCGGCCGGTGAGATCGGTGACGAGATCTGCGCCAACCCGCTGGTCAAGAAGATCACCTTCACCGGCTCGACCGAGGTCGGCAAGATGCTGATCGCCAAGTCGGCTTCGACGGTCAAGAAGGTCTCCATGGAACTGGGCGGCAACGCGCCGTTCCTGGTCTTCGACGACGCCGACATCGACCGCGCGGTCGAGGGTGCCATCACGGCCAAGTTCCGCAATTCGGGCCAGACCTGCGTCTGCACCAACCGCTTCTTCGTGCAGGCCGGCATCTATGACAGGTTCGTCGAGAAGCTGGCCGCGGCCTCCAGCAAGCTCAAGGTTGGCTCCGGCCTCGATGAAGGCGTGCAGCAGGGCCCGCTCATCGACGTCAACGCGGTCGAGAAGGTCGAGGAGTTCATCGCCGACGCCACCGCCAATGGCGGCAAGGTGGTTGCCGGCGGCAAGCGCCACGAGCTGGGCGGCTCCTTCTTCGAGCCCACGGTCATCGCCGACGCCACGCCGAAGATGAAGTTCATGAAGGAAGAGATCTTCGGCCCGGTCGCGCCGGTCTTCAAGTTCGAGACGGAAGAGCAGGCGATCGAACTCGCCAACGACACCGAGTTCGGCCTTGCCTGCTATTTCTATACGGGCGATCTCGGCCGTGCTTTCCGCGTCATGGAAGGGCTGAAATACGGCATGGTCGGCGTCAACGAAGGCCTGATCACCACGCCCGAAGCGCCTTTCGGCGGCGTGAAGGAATCCGGCCTCGGCCGCGAAGGCGGGCACCAGGGCATGGACGACTATCTCGATACCAAATATGTCTGCATCGGCGGTCTCGGCCTCTGATCCTTGACACGATCACGGGCGTGGCCTCATGGTTTCGCCCGTGACACATTTCTGACCGGAGCGAGCATGTCAGGCGGCAAGGTCTTCGGTACAACTGATGACGGGCAGCCTGTCCGTCGCTTCGAGATTGCCGGCGGCGGCCTTTCTGCCAAGATCATCAACTGGGGCGCGGTGGTTCAGGACCTGCGCATTGCAGGCCACGATGCGCCTTTGGTGCTCGGCTTCGAGCGCTTCGCCAGCTATCCCGCCTTCTCTCCTCATTTCGGTGCCATCGTCGGGCGCTTCGCCAACCGAATCCGCGGTGGCCGCTTCACGCTCGAGGGCCGGCGCTATCTCATCGACCCCGACCGGCCGGAAGCCAACGGGCTGCACGGCGGGTCCAACGGCTTCAGCCGCCGGGTGTGGGACGTTCTGGTTCAGGGGCCCGATTTCGTCACGCTGGGCCTGCACGATCCCGATGGCGAAATGGGCTTTCCCGGCGCGCTCGACGTGCGCTGCACCTATCGGCTGAAAATCCCGGGAACACTGGCCGTGGAGCTTACCGCGACCTGCGAGGAGCCGACACTGTGCAATCTCGCACACCATTCCTATTTCAACCTCGATGATGGCGGCAGCGGCGACATCCTCGACCATCGGCTGATGCTGACCGCCTCGGCCTACCTGCCCGTCGATGCCGAGATGATCCCCACCGGCGTCGTGCAGCCGGTAGACGATACGCCGTTCGATTTCCGCCACGCCCGCCCGGTGCGAATGGAGATTGAAGGCGAGCAGCTCGCCTACGACAACAACTACTGCCTTGCCGCGGCGCGAGGGCCGCTCAAGCAGGCAGCATGGCTGCAGGGCGCCAGATCGGGGCTGGAAATGGAGGTCTGGACCACGGAGCCTGGCGTTCAGCTCTATGTCGGCCAGCACATTTCCACCGAGGCGAGGGGCCTGGGCGGGCGGCACTACCAGCCCTATGCAGGCCTGTGCCTGGAGCCGCAAGTCTGGCCGGATTCGCCCAATCGCCCCTACTTCCCGCAGGCCACCTTGTGGCCTGGGCAGATGTATCGCCAGACCACCGAGTATCGCTTCAGGATGGGATAGCCGGCACCGCAGCGGGACCTCACTGGTCGAACGCCATCTTCAGTGTGGCAAATGGCGCCAGTGCGCCGCGTACCTGCACCACCGCCGCCGCGACGCGATGTGCGCGCTCGGCCGCTTCCTCCGGCGGCAGGCCCAGCAATCGCGCCGCGAGATAGCCGCCATTGAAGGCGTCGCCGGCGCCGGTGGTGTCGAGCGGCGCGGCGACGCGGGTCGCCGGAACGCTGAACGTATCCTCGTAGTGCGACACCAGCGCCGCTTGCTCGCCGTTCTTGACCACGATTTCGCCGACCCCGGCCTTCTGCAGGCGCTGCACGGTGGCCTCAGGCGTGGCGTCGCCGTAAAGCTCGTGCTCGTCTGGGAATGTCGGCAGTGCGATGTCGGTCACCTTCAGCGCCTCGTCGATTGCGCTGCGCGCGCTGGCTGCGTCGGGCCACAGGCGCGGCCGCCAGTTTGGGTCGAAGGCGATGTGCGAGCCATGCGCCCTGGCGTGCGCGATGGCCTGCAGCAAGGTGCGCCGCGCGCCCGCGTCCAGAATCGCCAGGGTGATTCCGGAAAAGTACACAAGTGTCCGCTGCTCGAGGCTCTTTGCCAATGCGGCCGGGCTGCTGGCGAGCTGGCGGGCAGCCGCGTCGCTGCGCCAGTAGGTGAAGGAGCGTTCCGCGCCCACCAGCTTGATGGCGTAGAGGCCGGGCCGTGCGCCGCGGATGATCGGGCTCGCCGCAATGCCTATGTCGTGCTCGCGCAGGAAAGCGATCTGGTCCTGCGAGAAGGGATCGTCGCCGAAGGCCGAGACATAGTCGATCTCGTGGCTGGAGCTCAGCGCGCGAATGGTCCAGAGCGTGTTGAACGTGTCGCCGGCAAAGCCCATGCGCCAGCTGCGGCCGGCTTGCCCGGACAGTTCGAGCATGCATTCGCCGATTGCCGCGATGCGGACCATGCACTCCTCCTCAGCAAATTCTAGCGCGTTGTCGCACGCCGACCATTGTCGCTTGCAAGTTGTTATTGAAACTTTGCGCCGCCGTCATCAGGCATTACCTTGCGCGCTCCCGCGTAAGGGAATCGGCAGAGGAGAGGGAATTGGGTTTCAACTGGCGTTATCTCGTGGCGCTCGCCGGCCTGCTGGCCGTGGCGCTGATGGCTTTCACCCGGCCGCAGAGCGAGCCATCGCCGGTGTCCGCGCCCAATTTTGCGCTCAGCAAGCCGAGCGAGAACGGAGCCTATCTCGTTGCCATCGAGCCTGAAGCGCCGCCGGTGAAGGTGGGCGAACTGCACAGCTGGGTGGTGACGGTCAAGACGCCCGACGGCAAGCCGTTGGACGACGCCAGCATTGCGGTCGACGGCGGCATGCCGGCGCATGGCCATGGGCTGCCCACCAGCCCGCGGGTCACCGCGCAACTCGGCGAAGGGCGCTATCGGGTCGAGGGCGTCAAGTTCAACATGGGCGGCGCCTGGGAGTTCAAATTTGCCGTGTCGGCTGCGGCGGGCGACGACGAGGCGGTGTTCAACCTTAAGCTATGATCCCTCGCCGCCGCATCCTGCCCTTCCTGCCGGTTGCGGCGCTCCTGGTTTCGGGCCTGCTCGGCTGCAAGCCGGCGCCGCTCACCGAGGCCGAGCGCAAGGCGGTGGCCTCGTTGTCGCTTTCGGCACTGCCGCCGCTGGCGGCCGATCCCGCCAACCGCTACGCCGATCTGCCCGCCGCGGCCGCCTTCGGCGCCACGCTGTTTTTCGACCAGCGAATGAGCCGCGACGGCAATGTGTCATGCGGCTCTTGCCATCTCGTCGACCGCCAGTTCCAGGATGACCGACCGCTCGGCGTCGGCATTTCCACCACCAGTCGCCGCACCATGCCGCTGGCGGGTGCTGCGCGAAGCTCGTTCCTGTTCTGGGACGGCCGCCGCGATAGCTTGTGGGCGCAGGCGCTGGGGCCGCTGGAGGACCCCCGCGAGCATGGCGGCAACCGCGCAGCCTACGCGCACCTTATGAAAGCCGCTTTCGCCGCGCGCTACGAACAAATTTTCGGGCCGCTGCCCGATCTTTCAGCCGTGCCGGCAAATGCAAGCCCGCAGGGCAGCGGGGCCGAACAAGCTGCCTGGGAGGGAATGAGCGAGGCGCAGCAGGATGCTGTGAACCGCGTCTTTGCCAACATTGGCAAGGCCATCGCCGCCTTCGAACGCACCATTGTGCACGAAAAGACCCGCTTCGACCGCTTCGCCGGGGCGCTTGCCGCCGGCATTGAGCCCGCGGGCGAAGCCGCGCTGTCCGACGAGGAGCTTTACGGCCTGCGGCTTTTCGTCGGCAAGGCCAACTGCATTGAATGCCATAACGGGCCGCGCTTCACCGACGACCATTTCCACAACACCGGCGTCCCGCCAGTCAATGGATTGGCCGAAGATCTCGGCCGCGAGGCGGCGGTGCCTCAGCTGCTCTCCGATCCGTTCAACTGCCTTGGGCCCTATAGTGATGCCGAGCCGGAAGCCTGCGGCGAGCTGCGCTTCATGATCACGTCCGGCCCCGAGCTGCGCCGCGCGTACAAGACGCCGTCGCTGCGCGGCGTGGCTGACCGCCCGCCCTACATGCACGCCGGGCAGATCGCCACGCTGGAGGGGGTCATCGAGCATTACGTTCGTGCGCCTGCCAGCCCAGACGGAAATTCGGAAGTCGTGCCGCTGAAGATTTCCGAGCGGGAAAGGGCGGCGCTTATAGCTTTCCTGAAGACGCTGTCGACTAGCGATCTTTTACGGTTTCCATCGCCACGAAGGTAGAAGTCTGCGCCACATGAGGCAGGGCGGAGATGCGCTCGCCCAGCACCCGGCGATAGGCGGCAATGTCCTTGGTGCGCACCTTCAGCAGGTAGTCAAAGCTCGCCGCTATCATGTGGCACTGCTCTATCTCGCGCACCCCCTGCACCGCGCGGTTGAAGGCGTCCAGCGCCGCCGAGCGCGTGTCGGAGAGCTTCACCTGCACGAAGGCGACATGGCCTTCGCCCATGCGTTCATGGTCGATCACCGCAGAATAGCCGCGGATAATCCCTTCCTGCTCCAGGCGTTTCACCCGCGCCTGCACCGGCGTCTTCGACAGGCCTACCTGGGTGGCAAGCTCGGCCATGGAAAGGCGCCCATCGCGCGACAGGGCGGACAGGATATTGCGGTCTATGCGGTCCAATTGGTCTTTCATCGGCTAGAATGCACCCAGCACTGGCGGAATCTATCCTCATCAATAGTTCATTCGGACTATCCGGTTCAATCCTTTGGGCCGCCCGGCATCGGGGGGTATGATAAGCATCGGAACAGTCCCAATCCTTATCGCTCCGGCAGGATGTCCATGACCGCTCCATTGCTCGATTCCATCCGCAAGCAGATCCGCGCCAACTATCTCCCCGATGAAGACAAGGCCTTGGCCAGGCTGGTCGAGGCGGCGGATTTGAGCGAGGCCGAGCGCAAGGCGATTTCCGCCCGCGCCGTCGATCTGGTGAACGCTGTGCGCGGCTCTACCGACCCGCGCCTGATGGAAGTCTTCCTCTCCGCCTATGGCCTGTCGACCAAGGAAGGCGTGGCGCTGATGTGCCTGGCCGAAGCACTGCTGCGCGTGCCCGACACCCAGACCATGGACGACCTGATCCAGGACAAGATCGCGCCGCACGACTGGTCGGCGCATGGCAGCAGCTCCAGCTCCATCTTCGTCAACGCTTCGACCTGGGCGCTGATGCTCACCGGCCGCGTGCTGGACGAAAGCGAGGACGGCATTGCCGGCACGCTGCATGCCATGGTTCGTCGCCTCGGCGAGCCGGTCATCCGCAAGGCGGTGGCGGCGGCGATGCGCGAGATGGGCGAGCAGTTCGTGCTTGGCCGTACCATCGAGGAGGCCGTCAAGCGCGGCCGTTCGATGCTCGCCAAGGGCTATCTCTATTCCTACGACATGCTGGGCGAGGCCGCCCGCACCGAAGAAGATGCGCTGCGCTATCTGCGCGCCTATGCCGATGCCATTGCCTCGCTTGCTGCCCACTCCAAGGGGCAGGACATCCGCTACAACCCCGGCATCTCGGTAAAGCTTTCCGCCATCCATCCGCGCTACGAAGAGGCGCAGAAGGAGACCATGCTGCCGGTCATGGCCGAGCGCCTGCTGTCGCTCGCCGTTGCCGCGAAGAAGGCCCGCATGGGCCTCAACATCGACGCCGAGGAAGCCGACCGGCTCGACCTGTCGCTCGATGTCATCGAGCGCGTGCTGGCCGACCCGCAGCTCGAAGGCTGGGACGGCTTTGGCGTGGTCGTGCAGGCCTATGGCCCGCGCTGCGCCTTCACTATCGACTGGCTCTATGCGCTGGCCCAGAAGCTCGACCGCAAGATCATGGTGCGCCTGGTCAAGGGCGCCTATTGGGACACCGAGATCAAGCGCGCGCAGACGCTCGGCCTCGACGGCTACCCGGTGTTCACGCGCAAGGCCAACACCGACGTTTCCTATATCTCCTGCGCGAAGAAGCTGCTGTCGATGACCGACCGCATCTATCCGCAGTTCGCCGGCCACAATGCGCACACCGTATCGGCCATCCTCGCCATGGCGCCAGACCGCACCTGCTTCGAGTTCCAGCGCCTGCACGGCATGGGCGAGGCCCTGCATGAGACGGTACGCAAGGCCGAAGGCACCCGCTGCCGCATCTATGCGCCGGTCGGCGCGCATTCGGACCTGCTTGCCTATCTGGTCCGCCGCCTGCTCGAAAACGGCGCCAACTCCTCCTTCGTCCATCAGCTTACCGATGAGAGCGTCAAGGCCGAGGACATCGCCCGCGATCCGTTCGAGACCGTGGCCACCCAGGGGCCGGCCGCCAACCCGGCCATCCCGCGGCCTCTGGCCATCTTCGGTGCCGGCCGCATCAACGCCAAGGGTTTCGACATCACCGATCCGGTGACGCTGGCAGCGCTCGACAAGGCGCGCCAGGAATTCGCCGGGCCGGAGCAGTGGCATGCCAAGCCCATCACGCGTGCGGTCGGTGAGGGTGCCAAGCGGCCGGTCGTCAATCCTGCCAAGCCCGGCGACATCGTCGGCACGGTGACCGAAGCCGCGCCCAAGCAGGTCGACACCGCCGTGCGCATCGCGCTCGAGACGCAGCCGACCTGGGCCGCGCGCCCGGTTGCGGAGCGTGCCGAGATCCTGCGCCGCGCCGCCGATCTTTACGAGGCCAATGCCGCGGAATTCTTCGCGCTTGCCACCCGCGAGGCGGGCAAGACGCTGGCCGACGGCGTGGCCGAGCTGCGCGAGGCGGTCGACTTCATGCGCTACTACGCCGCCGAAGCCGCCAGGGCCGAGGCAGGCACCGAGGCGCGCGGCGTCATCGTCTGCATCTCGCCGTGGAATTTTCCGCTTGCCATCTTCACCGGCCAGATCGCGGCTGCCCTCGTCACCGGTAACAGCGTGATTGCCAAGCCGGCCGAGCAGACGCCGCTGATCGCCTTCCGCGCCGTCGAGCTTCTGCGCCAGGCGGGCATTCCGGAGGACGTGATCCAGCTTCTGCCGGGCGACGGCCCGACCGTCGGCGCGCCGCTCACGGCCGATCCGCGCATCGCCGGCGTGTGCTTCACCGGCTCCACGGAAGTCGCCAAGGTCATCGAGAAGCAGCTTGCCGAGACGGCAGCACCGGATGCCATGCTGGTCGCCGAGACCGGCGGCCTCAATGCCATGATCGTCGATTCCACCGCTCTGCCCGAGCAGGCTGTGCGCGACATCCTTGCGTCGTCCTTCCAGAGTGCCGGCCAGCGCTGCTCGGCGCTGCGCGTGCTCTACGTCCAGAAGGACGTGGAGCAGAAGATGCTGCACATGCTGAAGGGCGCGATGGACGCGCTCAACATCGGCGATCCGTGGCAGATCTCCACCGATGTCGGCCCGGTCATCGACGAGGAGGCGCAAGCCGCCATCCGCGACTACAACACGAAGATGGAAGCGCAGGGCCGCCTCGTCGCCAAGCTCGACGCGCCGAAGGACGGCCGCTTCGTGGCGCCGCATGTGTTCCGCGTTTCCGGCATCGGCGAGATGGAGCGCGAGATTTTTGGTCCCGTGCTGCATGTTGCAACCTTCGAGGCCGACGAAATCGACAAGGTCATTGCCGACATCAACGCCAAGGGTTTTGGCCTGACCTTCGGCCTGCACACCCGCATCGAGGGCCGCGTGCAGCATTTCGTCGACGGCATCCATGCCGGCAACATCTACGTCAACCGCAACCAGATCGGCGCCGTCGTCGGTTCGCAACCATTTGGCGGCGAGGGGCTTTCCGGCACCGGCCCCAAGGCCGGCGGCCCGCACTATCTGCGCCGCTTCCGCCGCGCCGCAGGCGCTGCCACGGGCAGTGCGCCTGCCGACGCGAAGCCGGTGACAGCCACCGAGATTGCAACCCGCTTCCCGCAAGCAGCTTCCGAATGGAGCCAGGCGAGCGACCGCATCGCGGTTTTGCGCAAGCATCTGCGTGGCAAGGGCGCTGCGGCAATTTCTGCCGCTGCCGCCCTCGACTACGGCCAGGTCGACCTGCCCGGGCCGACGGGCGAGGCCAATACGCTGGCGCTGACGCCGCGCGGTAACGCGCTGTGCCTTGGGCCGGATGCCGAGACGCTGCTGGCGCAGGTCGTGCAGGCGCTGGCCGCCGGCAATGCCGTGCTGGCCGTTGCGCCGGGCGCGCCGGCCGCGCTTCATGCGCTCACCGGCAAGGGCCTGCCGCTTGTTGCGATCGACGGCGAGGTGCCGGCCGAGGCGCTGACCCCGCTCGATCTTGGCGTCGTCGCGTTCTCGGGGGATGCCGAGCGCGCGAAAAAGATCCGCAAGGCACTCGCCGCTCGCAGGGGGGCGATCGTGCCGCTGGTCAACGAGGTCATCTGCCCGGCGGCCTATGCGCATGAGCGCGCTGTCTGCGTCGACACCACCGCCGCCGGCGGCAATGCCAGCCTGCTTGCCAGCGCTTCCTGAACGAAAATCGGCGCGGCTTTTTTGGCCGCGCCGATTTTTCAGATGTCGGAGATGACAGCCCCGCGTCGGTTCACGCCGGTTGCTGCACGGCTACCGCCGCCCGGCGGCGCCCGTCATGCAATTGCCAGAGCGAATGCGCCACCAGCGCGGTGATCAGTATGGTGCCGCCGATCAGGCTGTTGCGGGTCGGAACCTCGGCAAAGATCATCCACACCCAGATCGGCGCCAGCACCGTTTCCAGCAGATAGAACATCGCCACTTCCGGGCTCGAAAGATATTTCGGGCCATTGGCAAGGCAGAAGAATGAGATCGGCATCACCACCGCGCCGTTGAAGATGATCCACCATGGCGCGGAGACGTTGATGCCGGTCTGGGACACCATCACGGCGGCGACTGTGAACGGAAACACCACGCCGACCAGTGAGGCCAGGCCCATTTCCTGGCCGCTGGCCCGCGAGATGGTGATGGCCGAGGCGATGCAGAGCGCCGAAATCAGGCCCATCAGATTGCCGAACATCTGCCCTGTGCCGATCGAATCCCAGACGATGATCAGCACGCCCAGGATCATGACCGCCATGGTCGCAAGCGTCACCGGCTTCGGCCGCTCCTTCAGGAATAGCCACGACAGCAGTGCCGCGAACATGGTGTTGAAGGCCAGGATGAAGACGAGGTTCGCGGTCGAGGTGTGGTAGACCCCGGTGATGAAGGCGACCGAACCCAAGCCGTAGAGGGCGGCCACCACGAGGCCGGCGCGCCCGGGAATGAGTTTCGGCGCCCTGCTGCTGAGCGAGCGCCACACCGCCCAGATGATCATTGCCATAATGAATGTGGTGCCGGTGCGCAGGAACAGGATCGTCCAGCTGTCGCCGCCGGCAAGGCGGATCAACGGGATGTCGACGGTAAGCGTCAGCCCTCCGAGCGCAGTCAGCGCCAGGCCTTTCGCATGGTTGTTGCTTGAAGCGGACAAAGAAGGATTAGCTCCGGAAAAGGGATGGTTGTGCCGCTACGCTTCGAGCCGGTCAGACGGCTTCGGGCACGTAGCGTTCCCAGCCCTTCGACCCCAGGTGCTCCTGCGGCGTGAAGCGCACCTTATAGCTCATCTTGCGCGAACCATTGACCCAATAGCCCAGATAGACATGGGGCAGCCCTGCGGCACGAGCGCGCGCAATGTGGTCGAGGATCATGAAGGTCCCCAGCGAGCGGTGGGACAGTTCAGGATCGAAATAGGAATAAACCATCGACATGCCGTCGGCCATGATGTCCGAAAGCGCCACTGCAATCAGTTCGCCCCGGCCCTTGCCGGTGATGAAGCTGTCGGGGCCGCGCTTGCGATACTCGATGATCTTGGTCTTGACGTGGGTGTCTTCCACCATCATCGCGTAGTCCAGCACGGTCATGTCCGACATGCCGCCCTTGCGGTGGCGGGCGTCGAGATATTTGCGGAACAGCGAATATTGTTCGGTCGAGGGCTCGGCGTCGTGCAGGGCGCCGATCAGGTCGGAATTGTGGTGCATCACGCGTCGCATGTTGCGCGTCGGCTCGAATTCGTTGGCCAGAATGCGCACTGACACGCAGGCCCGGCAGTTTTCGCAGGCCGGACGGTAGGCGATGTTCTGCGAACGCCGGAACCCGCCCTGCGTCAGCAGATCGTTCATTTCCGCTGCCTTGTCGCCGACCAGGTGGGTGAACACCTTCCGCTCGAATTGGCCTTCGATGTAGGGGCAAGGCGAGGGCGCGGTCAGGAAGAACTGCGGAGACTGGGTCGGATGTTGAGTCATCGCCTGCCGATTTCGATCTCGAACTGAACCCGGATAATACCCCTACCTTGGCTTCGCCGGCAAAAAATTCAACTGGATATTGGCTGATGGTCGTATGCTTGGGCGCAAATCCGCACCGGGCGCTTTTCGCCCCTATTGGCCGGAAGAAATCAGCGGTCGCTACGCGTTACCACCGTGCCGAGCAGCAGGTCGTGCAGCGTGCGCTTGCGGTCGGTAAAAAGTGTCGCCAGCAGGATCAGCGGCGTCAGCACTACGTTGCCGGCCCAGAACAGCACGGTGTGCACCACGGCCAGCAGCCCGTCCACGGGCTTACCGTCGAGCCGGTCGAGGCGGATGCCCATGATGCGCATGCCGGTGGTGGCCTGGTTGCGGCCACCCAGCGTGTTCCAGACATAGATCAGGGCGACGAGCGGAAACAGCACCCCGAAAAGCCCCCAGCCGAGGCCGAGCGTGATGATGCCAAGCAGGAACACCAGAATGGCGAAGGGAATCATCAGGAGGCCGATGATCAGATAGTCGATGCAGAAGGCGATGACGCGGCGCGTCAGCACGCCTTCATAGGCGCGGACGTCGTCTAGCCGCGTCGTGATGATTTCGCCGTCGAGAACACGCGTGTTCATTTTCACCTTCCCAGCCGAGGCGGGAACAGCCCCGCCTGCATGATCCTACTAGAAATGGTGACCGGCGGCGACGTTTCAATGACTTTGCTTCGAGGCTCCCCTCATTCGTCGAGCGCTTCCAGCATTCGTTGGACGCCGATGCGCAGCGGGGGCAGACTGTCGGTTACAACCGCCCAGATGATAGGGTCCGCAATCTTGTGATACTCGTGGCGCAGGACGTTGCCGATTCCCCGTACCTGCTTCCATGGCACGCCCGGCGCAGCTTGCAGGAGCTCATCGGGTATATGCCGCGCCGCCTCCGAAATGATCTCGATGCCGCGCTGGACGCCGTGCTTCAGAAGCCAATCCTCCCGAAAGTCTTCGAGCGACTTGCCGGCCGTTGCAGCTTCTATGCCGTCGAGTGCATAGATCATTTCCGCGAGAATTGGCCGAACTTTGCGCGTTGCCATCAGAAAACGCGAATCGCGTTGCGTTCGATGTCGTCCTTCAACATCGGATGAAGGCTGTCTCGGGTGGTTATGTCGACATCGGTGGACATCGTCTCTTCCAGGAACTGTTTGATGCCGACAAGGTCGATAAGGGAAAATCGCTTGTTGGTATCATAGTCGATGAACACGTCGAGATCGCTGGCTGCAGTATCTTCGTCGCGGGCTGTTGACCCGAACAGGTAAAGCTCCGTCACGCCCATCCCCCGGATGGTGTCGGCATCTTTCCGCAATTGTTCGATTGCCTGCGCTTTATTCATCGAGGCATTCTACAGCAAAACCGAACCGGGATCGACTGCTACCCCTTCAGCATCTCCGCCACTTCCGGCGCGAAATAGGTCAGCACGCCGTCGCAGCCGGCGCGCCTGAAGGCCAGCAGGCTTTCCAGCATCGCTTTCTCGCCGTCGATCCAGCCATTGGCAGCGGCCGCCTTGATCATCGAATACTCGCCCGACACCTGGTAGGCGAAGGTCGGCACCTGGAACTCGTCCTTCAGCCGGCGGATGATGTCGAGATAGGGCAGGCCGGGCTTGACCATCAGCATGTCGGCGCCCTCGGCCAGGTCCTGCTCGGCCTCGCGCAATGCCTCGTCGCTGTTGGCATGGTCGATGTAGTAGGTCTTCTTGTCGCCCTTGAGCAGGCCCTGCGTGCCGACCGCCTCGCGGTAGGGGCCGTAGAAGGCCGAGGCGAATTTGGTTGCATAGGACATGATCGCCACGTCCTGGAAGCCGTTGGCGTCGAGCGCGTCGCGGATCGCGCCGATTCGCCCGTCCATCATGTCGGAGGGCGCTATGATGTCGGCGCCAGCCGCCGCCTGGACCACGGCCGCGGCCGCCACCTGGTCGACCGTCTCGTCGTTGACGATGATGCCGTTGCGCAGGATGCCGTCGTGGCCGTGACTGGTGAAGGGATCGAGCGCAGCGTCGGTAATGATGCCGATCTCCGGCACCGCCGCCTTGAACGCGCTGGTGGCGCGGTTGATCACGTTCTGCGGGTCGAGAATGTGCGAGCCGGTCTCGTCGCGCAGCGACATCTCGATATTGGGAAAGGTGGCGATCGCCGGAATGCCCAGCTTTGCCGCGCGTTCCACCTCCTTTACCGCGAGGTCGATGGAGAGCCTGAACACGCCGGGCATGGCCGGAATAGGCTCGCGCCGGTCCTTGCCGTCGATCACGAAGATCGGCCAGATCAGGTCGTCCACGCTCAGGCGATTCTCCTGCACCAGCCGACGCGACCAGTCGGCCTTGCGCATGCGCCGCAGCCGCCTGCTGCCTGTGATCTCGTCGACGGAGCGCGCGCCGGCGGCTTTCGGGCGGGAAATCTTGTTCATCGGGCATTCTCCAGCTAGGCCGCTACTTGGCGGCTTATTAGCACGCGGGCCCGCCGTTCACCAACCCGCAGGGATGGGGCCAGCGTCTCGATTGACGCCACCGGACGCGGAAAGATTGACGCACCCGGCCGCAATCCGTAGCACTTACGGGTCCCGGGACACGGGTGGCAGGTAAGGGATTCGTCCATGGATTTTGGCGGCGGCGACGACATCCGTTTCGAGCGACTGGGCAAGGCCGGCGTTGTCACTCTCGCGCGCCCGAAGGCGCTGAACGCGCTCACCCATCCCATGGTCCAGGCGCTGGCGCGGGCGCTTGCCGCGTGGCAGGACGACCCTGCGGTGGCGCTGGTCGTCATCAAGGCCGAGGGCAGGGCGTTCTGCGCCGGGGGCGACATTCTCGATGTCTACAATGCCGGTCGCGCCGGCAATCCGCCGGTAGGCTTCTTTTCCGACGAGTACCGCCTTAACGCCGCAATTGCACGCTTCCCCAAACCCTATGTCGCGCTGATCGACGGCATCGTGATGGGCGGCGGCGTCGGCATTTCCTGCCACGGCTCGCACCGGGTGATGACCGAGAATGCACAGTTCGCCATGCCGGAGGTTGGCATCGGCTTTTTCCCCGATGTCGGCGGCAGCCACATACTGCCCCGCCTCGATGGCAATTTCGGCATGTATCTGGGACTCACCGGCAACCGCATCCGCTATGGCGACGCGCTCGGGTCGGGGTTGGCGACCCACGCGACCAGGGCCGAACGCCTGGATGGGCTGCTGGCGCGGCTGGCGGAGACCGGCGATCCAGACGCGGCATTGCGCGAGGTTTCCGAACCGGTCGAGCGCGAGACCGGCCAGGCCACCTTGGAAGCGATCGCCAGCCATTTTTCGCACGAGACAGTGGCGGGCATCGTGCGCAGCCTGGAGCAGGCCGCGGGCGAGGATGAATTCGCAGCCGCCACTCTCGCCACGCTCCGGGGGCGCTCGCCAACGAGCGTTCACATCGCTCTCCGGCAGATAAGGGCCGGGGCAGGGCTCACCATGGATGAGTGCATGCGCATGGAGTTCCGCATCCTCAACCGGGTGCTGTATGGTCATGACCTGTACGAAGGCATACGTGCCGCGTTGGTGGACAAGGACAACAAGCCGGTGTGGCAACCGGCTTCGCTCGAGGCCGTCGATCCGGTGGCGATCGACGCCTATTTCGCGCCACTGCCGAACGGGGAACTGGTACTGTGAGCGAGCGATTGGTCAAGGCGGCCGGCGTAATGGGTCCTTCCGTGGCGGAGAGCGCCTTCGGATGGTTCCTGCGCATTATCTCGGTCTACTGCCTGCTGTTCGGCGTTCTCTACTGGGTCCGGCTGATCGGTTTTTATGATGCGCCGCTGTGGCGCTTCGACCTGATGCCAGTCCATTGGCAGGTCGCCGCAACTCTGCTCGCGGTCTTCTATCCCTTCGCGGCGATCGGCCTGTGGATGCTGGCGTCCTGGGGGCCGGTGATCTGGATCATCTGCGCGGTAACGGAGCTGACGATGTATGCCGGCTTTCCCGATCTCTTCGGGCATCGGCTTGCCGTCGTCGTCTCGCACGTCTTCGTCGCGCTCATCTACGTGGCCTTCCGCGTGATGATCTTCCTGCAGAAAAGCCAGGCCGAACGACAGGGTTAACAGACCCCCTCCGGGTCGCCCTTTATTAACCCTCCGCGCAAGGTCGTTCCAGGTAAGGCGTTGTTAAGCCTGGTGTTTAAGTCGAATTTTATCGGTCGGCGCTAGTGTCGCGATCAAGGTGAGAAAAACAAAACAATCACCCGGCGACAAACGAGAGGCAAAGACCATGATCAATTCCCGCCCCGCGGCGAAGACCGCCAATGTATCCGATGAGCGCGTCGACTCGCTGCGCACGCTTTACATGGAATCCCTGCAGCTTGTCGAAAGGCTGCACCGCCGTTTGCTCGACGTGATCAAGGACGAGTTCGATCGCAACGGCCGCAGCGACATCAACGCCATCCAGGCGCTGCTTCTGTTCAATATCGGCAATGCCGAGCTCACCGCCGGCGAGCTGCGCTCGCGGGGCTACTATCTGGGCTCGAACGTCTCCTACAACCTCAAGAAGCTGGTGGAGCTCGGCTTCATCAATCACCAGCGTTCGCGCATCGACCGCCGTTCGGTCCGCATCAGCCTGACGGAAAAGGGCGCCGAGGTGGCCGAGGTGGTCGGCAAGCTCTACGAGCGCCACATCGGCTCGATCGAGCAGGTCGGCGGCATCAATGCCGAAGAGTTCCAGCAGATGAACCGCGCGCTGCAGCGGCTGGACCGCTTCTGGAACGACACCATCGCCTATCGCATGTGAGCTAAGCCTGTTCTGTCCGCGGGATACGCCCGGCGAAGGGGAAAGCTCCACGCCGTCGGGCAAGCCGCGACGCCTCACGAATCGCGGCCGCATGAACCTCCAGTCTGGGCTGGTGTCTTCCCTCACCGGCCCTTCTTTTTTCCCGCGCCGCCTTTTCGCGCGCGCGGCCACGTTACTGCCATATTCCGATGGATACCGGTTAGATGAACTAGACCGCCGGCTGAGAGGGATTTGGCTGCGGGGGAACTCCAATTCAATCGGCGCGCTTGCGTGCCTCGCTTTGGAGATATGGTTGGCTGATTGTTAAGAGTGGCCGCCATACATTTCGGGCAATTTTGTCCGTTCGGTGCAATGCAGGATAGTGTCTGGAATGCCCATGAATACAACTCGCCGTTCTTTCCTTACCGCCGCCGGTGCGCTTGCCGCTTCCGCTGTCACTGGCGCTGCCAGCGCGCAGAACGTGGTCGACGAAATCCTGCAGTCGTCGCGCCGCGGCAATTGGAATGACACATTCGATGCGCGCGCCAGCGAAGGCGGCAAGGTGGCCACGACGCTGCCGATTTTCAGCCCGCAAACCGTATCCTATGTCGAGCGCGCCATCATCCAGTATCAGGACATCGTGGGTCGGGGCGGCTGGCCGGTCGTGCCCGCAACCAAGAAGCTTCAGCTCGGAGTCACCGATCCGGACGTGCCGGTGCTGCGCAAGCGCCTGATGGTTTCCGGCGACCTGTCATCGCAGGCCGGCATCTCGCCCACCTTCGACACCTATGTCGACGCGGCGGTCAAGCGCTTCCAGGCGCGTCACGGCCTGCCGGCAGACGGCGTCCTCGGTAGCTATTCCTATGCGGCGATGAATATCAGCGCACCGGTGCGCCTTGGGCAGCTCGAGACCAATCTGGGGCGGCTGCAGTCTCAGGCCGGAACGCTCGGCGAGCGCTATGTCAACGTCAACATTCCCGCCGCCCAGATCGAGGCGGTCGAGAACGACCGCGTGGTGCTTCGCCACACGGCCATCGTCGGCAAGGTCGATCGCCAGTCGCCGATCGTCAATTCGAAGATCAACGAGATCATCATCAATCCTTACTGGAATGCGCCGGTGTCGATCGTCCGCAAGGACATCATCCCGCTGATGCGCAAGAACCCGAACTACCTGAAGGACAACAAGATCCGCCTGATTGCGCCGAACGGCAGCGAGGTCGATCCGATGACCATCGACTGGTCGACCGAAGAGGCGGCGAAGTATCTCTTCAGGCAGGATCCTGGGGCCATCAACGCCATGGCCTCGGTCAAGATCAATTTCCCGAGCCCGGACGGCGTCTACATGCATGATACGCCGCAGCAGAGCAGCTTCGGCAAGCTGATGCGTTTCGACTCCTCCGGTTGCGTGCGTGTCCAGAACGTGCGCGATCTCGTCACCTGGATCCTGCGCGACACGCCGGGCTGGAATCGCCAGCGTTTCGAGCAGACGATCAAGTCGGGCGCCAACACGCCTGTCCCGGTCACCAATCCGGTGCCGGTCTATTTCACCTATGTCTCCGCCTGGTCGACGGGCGATGGTGTCGTCCAGTTCCGCGACGACATCTATGGCAAGGACGGGGTCGACGAACTGCAGATCTCGTCGGCGCAGTAAGCGCTGGGCAGACCAATGAAAAGGCCGTCCGTTTGGGCGGCCTTTTGCGTTGGCAGCTACCAATTGCCGCAAAGGAACAACCAAATTTCGCGCCGCGTGCGTGGCGACGCTCCGGCAAGTGTGCTATGGGCGCGCCTTGCGCCGCAAATCCCGGGAGGGGCATCGGGGTTTCGGCGGCGATAAAGGTCCAACATGAGTGCCCGCGCCCCAGGCAGCAAGGATTTTACCCGAAATGGCAAGAGACTCGGCCGAATTCCAGCACTTCGAATCCTTCTTCGGCACTCCGCTTGCCGATGCCGATCCGGAGATTTTCGGCGCCATCCGCAATGAACTCGGCCGCCAGCGCCACGAAATCGAGCTGATCGCCTCCGAAAACATCGTCTCGCGCGCCGTGCTCGAGGCGCAGGGCTCGATCATGACCAACAAATATGCCGAGGGCTATCCGGGCAAGCGCTACTATGGCGGCTGCCAGTTCGTGGACGTGGCCGAGGAGCTCGCCATCGAGCGTGCCAAGAAGCTCTTTGGCTGCAACTTCGCCAACGTGCAGCCCAACTCCGGCAGCCAGATGAACCAGGCCGTGTTCCTGGCGCTGCTGCAGCCGGGCGACACCTTCATGGGCCTCGACCTCAATTCGGGCGGCCACCTGACCCACGGCTCGCCGGTCAACATGTCCGGCAAGTGGTTCAAGCCGGTGTCCTATGGCGTGCGCAAGGACGACCACCTGCTCGACATGGATGAGATCGAGAAGCTGGCGCACCAGCACAAGCCCAAGCTGATCCTGGCCGGCGGCACCGCCTATTCGCGCATCTGGGACTGGAAGCGCTTCCGCGAGATCGCCGACGCGATCGGCGCCTACCTCATGGTCGACATGGCCCACATCGCCGGTCTGGTCGCCGGTGGCCAGCATCCGTCGCCGCTGCCCTATGCGCACGTCGTCACCACCACAACGCACAAGTCGTTGCGTGGGCCCCGCGGCGGCATGATCCTGACCAATGACGAGGAAATCGCGAAGAAGATGAACTCGGCGGTGTTCCCCGGCCTGCAGGGCGGCCCGCTGATGCACGTCATCGCCGCCAAGGCGGTGGCCTTCGGCGAGGCGCTGAAGCCCGAGTTCAAGACCTATGCGGCCAACATCGTCGCCAACGCCAAGGCGCTGGCCGAAAGCCTGAAGGAGACCGGCCTCGACATCGTCTCGGGCGGCACCGACAACCACCTGATGCTGGTCGACCTGCGTCCCAAGAACGCCACCGGCAAGCGCGCCGAGGCGGCTCTCGGCCGCGCCAACATCACCTGCAACAAGAACGGCATTCCCTTCGACCCGGAAAAGCCCTTCGTCACCTCGGGTGTCCGTCTCGGCACCCCTGCCGGCACCACTCGCGGCTTCGGCCAGGCTGAGTTCCGCGAGATCGGCAACCTCATCGCCGAGGTGCTGGACGGTCTGAAAGCGGCGAACTCCGATGAAGGCAACGCCGCCGTCGAAGCCGCCGTGAAGCAGAAGGTCGTGGCGCTGACCGACCGCTTCCCGCTCTATCCGTATCTCGGATAAGCATATCGACTTCGGTCTTCAGAACGGCTGTCGCGCTGAACCCGCGGCAGCCGTTTTGTGTTTGGGCCGAGTGGTTTGATCGCTTGTACTTTCACCGAAGTGCCGGTTTTGCCGTCGAGGCATGGATTCCCGACACTCTCCGCTCACTTCGTTCGCTCACGAGGTCGGGAATGAGGTGTGGCTGTTCACCTTGATCGGCCTCGATCCACTAGCCACTAGCCCGACATAGGCGACGCGGTGCCGGGGGCTCAAACACCGACCATTTGTGGAAGCGGCCATGAAGCCGTCATTCCCGACCTCGTGAGCGAGTGTAAAGAGCGGAGAGTGTCGGGAATCCATGCCTCGACCGTGCCGACACACAAGCCTTGGGGACATTTTCGTCCGGAATGACAAGATACGCACCGTTCACTGCGCAACAGCGTTGGATTTCCGCCTTCTCGCTTCCTACTTGAACGGAAAGCCACTAGCTTCGAGGCCTGAAAGAATCGCGAGCGAGCGGGATATCCATGCGCTGCCCTTACTGCCAGTCGGAAGACACCCAGGTCAAAGACTCCCGTCCCGCCGAGGACGGGGCGGCAATCCGTCGCCGTCGCGTCTGCCCGGATTGCGGCGGCCGCTTCACCACCTTCGAGCGCGTGCAACTGCGTGATCTCGTGGTGGTCAAGAAATCCGGCCGCAAGGTGCCGTTCAGCCGCGACAAGCTGCTGCGCTCGATGGAGATTGCCTGCCGCAAGCGCAATGTCGATCCCGATCGCATCGACCGCGCCGTCACCGGCATCGTGCGCCAGCTCGAAAGCTCGGGCGAGACCGAAGTCACCACCGGCGAGATCGGCCGGCTGGTCATGGAGGCGCTGAAGGCGCTGGACGACGTCGCCTATGTCCGCTTCGCATCCGTCTACCGCAATTTCCGCGAGGCCAAGGATTTCCACGACGTGCTCGGCGAACTGAAGGGCGAGGACGAAGAGGAGCAGCATGGCGAGCGCTGACGCGGATCGGCAGGCTACCGACCGCCGCTTCATGGCGGCCGCATTGCGGCTGTCGCGCAAGCATGCCGGGCTCACCGGAACAAATCCCGCAGTCGGCACGCTCATCGTCCGCGACGACGGCGACGGCCCGGTGATCGTCGGGCGCGGCGTCACGGCCATCGGCGGCCGGCCGCATGCGGAGGCCGAGGCGCTGGCCGAGGCGGGCGAGAGGGCGCGCGGCGCTACCGCCTATGTCACGCTTGAGCCTTGCGCTCATCATGGCCGCACCCCGCCATGCGCCAACGCTCTCGTTGCCGCAGGCATCACCCGCGTGGTGGGTGCCGCCAGCGATCCCGACCCGCGCGTTGCGGGCAAGGGCTACGCTATCCTGCGCGCCGCCGGCATCGAGGTCGTCGAGCGCGTTCTGGCCGAGGAGGCGGCCGACCAGCTTGCCGGCTATCTGAGCCGTTCCGTCAGCATGCGCCCGCAAGTCACGCTGAAGCTTGCGCTTTCAGCCGATGGCATGATCGGCCGGCCGGGCGAGGGGCAGTTACCCATTACCGGGCTGATTTCGCGCCGGCAGGTGCATCTGATGCGCGCCGAGGCCGATGTCATCCTTGTCGGCATCAACACCGCGCTGGCCGACGACCCCGAGCTGACGGTGCGGCTGCCGGGCCTGGAAGACCGCTCGCCCATTCGTCTCGTGCTCGACCGACAGGCACGGCTGTCGCCGCAGGGCAGGCTGGCGCGCTCGGCCGAGTCCGTACCGGTGTTCCTCGCCGTGGGGCAGGAGGCGGATGCCGGCCGCAGGGCGGTGCTTTCGGCCATGGGCGTGAAGCTGCTGGCCACCGACGCTTTCGAAGGCCGCATCGCGCTGCCGGAACTGCTGGAAGACCTTGCCGCGCAGGGCATGATGAATGTCATGGTCGAGGGCGGGGCCGAAACGGCGCGCAACTTCCTGGCCGACGACATGGTCGACCGGCTGGTCATCTTCCAGGGGCCAGGCCGGCTTGGCGCCGACGGCATTGCGGCGCCGGTCGACAGGGACCATATCCCGGAGGGTTTTCGTCTGGTGCGCGAGGCGCGCTTCGGCGATGACACCTATGCGGAATGGGTCAAGCTTCGGACCGATTGATGTAAAGGCGCCTAGAGGTTTTAGATGTTTACCGGGATTGTCACCGATGTGGGCGCCGTCGCCTCCGTTTCACCGCTGCGCGAGGGCGTTCGGCTGCGCATCGACACCGCTTACGACCCCAAGACAATCGCCATAGGCGCCTCGATTGCCTGCAGCGGCGTCTGCCTGACCGTCGTCGCCCTGCCTGAAACCGAGTCCAACAGCCGCTGGTTCGAGGTCGAGGCCTGGGAAGAGGCGCTGCGTCTCACCACCGCGTCTGGCTGGAAGGCCGGCACGCGGCTGAACCTTGAACGCGCGCTGAAGATCGGCGACGAGCTCGGCGGCCACATCGTTTCCGGCCATGTCGACGGCATGGCCGAGATCGTGGCGCGGCAGGAGGAGGGCGACGCCGTCCGCTTCACGCTGGAAGCGCCGCGCGAATACGCTAAATTCATCGCGCCCAAGGGCTCGGTGGCGCTCGACGGCACCTCGTTGACCGTCAACAAGGTGAACGGCAACCGCTTCGATGTGCTGCTCATCCAGCATTCACTCACCGTCACCACCTGGGGCGAGCGCCGGGTTGGCGACCACGTCAATCTCGAGGTCGACACCATGGCCCGCTACGCCGCGCGGCTGGCTGAGGCTGCGGAGTAGACCGCTGCCACAGCCCGATCTGAGGCGTGAGCGATGGGGCGCCACGGTCGGGTTTGGCGAAAAGCGCGACGAGATCTTGGGTTCGACATTTTTTTGTCGCCCTCATGGCACACACGGGAGGAACGTTAGGGCAGTGCAAGTGCGACCCTATCGCGCCCCGGGCAATCTTGCGCTTGCGAAGTCGGCCGCTTCGGCCTAAGTCACCGCCTTTCCGGAGACCAACATGGCCAGCACACGACCACCCCACCTGCTCATCGTCGAAGCCCGTTTCTATGACGACCTGGCCGACGCACTGCTCGAAGGCGCCAAGGCGGCGCTTGAAGAGGCTGGCGCGACCTACGAAGTGGTCACGGTTCCCGGTGCGCTGGAAATTCCTGCGGTGATCTCGTTTGCGTTGGACGGAGCCGAGAACGGCGCTACCGACTATGACGGCTTCGTTGCGCTTGGCACCGTCATCCGCGGCGAAACCTATCACTTCGATATCGTTGCAAACGAGTCGAGCCGCGCGCTGATGGACCTGGCCACCGATGAATCCCTGGCCATCGGCAATGGCATTCTCACCGTCGAGAACGACGATCAGGCCTGGGCGCGCGCCCGCCGCCACGAGGGCGACAAGGGCGGCTTCGCGGCCCGCGCCGCACTCACCATGATCGCCCTGCGCAACCGCCTGGGGGCATGACGGTGACCCAGCCCGAGACCGATAAACCGCAGCTTCGACAGGCCAACAAGCGCGGCGCTGCCCGCCTGGCCGCGGTGCAGGCGCTTTACCAGATGGACGTGGCCGGCAGCGGCCTGCTTGAGACCACCGCCGAATACGAAGCTTTCCGCCTGGGCAAGGAAGTCGATGGCGATCTCTACCGCGAGGCCGATGCGCAGTGGTTCCGCGCGATTCTGGCCGGCGTGGTGGAGAACCAGAAGACGGTCGACCCCATCATCCGACAGGCGCTGACCGACGACTGGCCGCTGTCGCGGCTTGATTCCACGCTGCGCGCCATCCTGCGCGCCGGCGTCTACGAACTGATGCACCGCGCCGACGTTCCCGTCGCCGTCATTGTCTCGGAATATGTCGATATCGCCAAGGCATTCTATGTCGAGGACGAGCCCAAGCTGGTGAACGCCGTGCTCGACCGCGTGTCGCGCCGTGTGCGCGGCGAGGGCCGCGGCAAGGGCGCATCGTGAGCGAGGCGGCCGAGCGCAGCGCCCGTCGAACCGCGGTCACTCTGGCCGCGGCTCAGGCCATCATCGGATCGGCCACGCCGATCTGCATCTCGCTGGGCGCGCTGGCCGGCCACTATCTTCTCGACGCGGACAAGTCTCTGGCCACCGCTCCGGTCACCGGCTTCAATGTTGGCACCGCACTGGGCGCGTTACCTGCGGCCGTCATCATCCGCTGGCTCGGCCATCGCCATGGTTTCATGGCCGGCACGCTCGTCACCGCGTTTGGCGGCTTCATCGCCACCTTGGCGCTGTTCCAGATGAATTTCTGGCTTTTTGCCGCCGGCCTCATGGCCGTCGGCATCGGCAACGCCTTCGTCCAGCAGTTCCGCTTCGCGGCCGCGGATAATGCGCCAAGCGAGTTCAAGGCGCGCGCGATTTCCTTCGTGCTGGCCGGCGGCATCATCACCGCCATACTGGGGCCTCAGATCGTCATCTTCACGCGCGAACTGCTGGCGCCGGTCATGTTCGCCGGGTCCTTCGCGGCAATCGTGGGGCTCGCGGCCATCGGCGCCGTCATCCTGTCCTTCCTCAAAATGAAGGGCGCCGTAAAAGGCCATGGCGGCCCCCAGGACACCGGCCGCCCGCTCCTGCAGATCGTCTCGCAGCCGCGCTTCGCCGTGGCGCTGTTGTGCGGCGTCGGCTCCTACGCGCTCATGACCTTCGTCATGACCGGCGCGCCGCTCGCCATGGTCGGCTGCGGCTTCTCGCCCGACGAGGCGACGCTCGGCATCTCCTGGCATGTCATGGCCATGTTCGGTCCCAGCTTCTTCACCGGCCGGCTCATCCACCGCTTCGGCGCGCCCACCATCGTGGCCTCTGGCTTCGTGCTGCTGGTGGGCTGCGCGCTGGTGGCGCTGTCGGGCATCGAGCTGTGGCAGTTCTGGACGGCGCTGATCCTGCTCGGGCTTGGCTGGAACTTCGGCTTCATCGGCGCGACCGCGCTGGTCTCCGAAACCTACGAGCCGGCCGAAAAGGGCAAGGTGCAGGGTTTCCACGACTTTGTCCTCTTCAGCAGCGTCGCCTTCGCCTCGCTGATGTCGGGCCAGGTCTACAACGCGCATGGCTGGGAGATGCTGAACTGGGTGGTCTTCCCGGTTACCATCGTTTGCCTGGGGGCGCTTGCCTGGCATCTTGCCTCGCGCAGAAGGCTTGCGACGGCGGCCGAAAACGAGGCGTGATCAGCCTCGAACGTCGTAGGGGGCTATCACGGCTTTCAACGCCGACCGCCGAGCGCCGGAAAGTCCAGCGTCACTTCCAGCCGCGTGCCGTCTTTGCCCGCAAGCCAGCGACGGCGCAGCAGGGCAAAATCGTGGTCGGCGCCGCCTGCATGCAGCGTAACCACGTCGCCGACCTGGCAGCCGGCGGGCAGGGCGACGGCAAGAACCTTGTCCAGAATGTCCATTCGCGCCGCGTAACTTTTGGCCGTGATGGTCAAGGCAATGACCACATCCGCCGAGATTGCGTCGCCCTCGGGACTCAGGGCCTTATGGGGCGGGTTTTTCAAAGACCCGTTCTCGGGAGCTTTCGCCATGACTATTCGCTATTCCAAAATAATCATGTGTTTCTGTCTTGGCGTATTCGCCTTTCTTGTCACCTTCGGAAACATAACCGATTACGGCTCGAATTACGCCTTCGTTCAGCACGTGCTGAGCATGGACACCACTTTCCCCGGCAATGCGCTGATGTATCGTTCGATCACCAACCCGGCATTGTGGACGGCCGGCTACTGGCTGATCATCTTCGGCGAGGGGCTTACCTGCGTGCTGTTTCTGATCGCCGCCTGGAAGCTGTGGCAGGCGCGGGCGATGCCGGCGGTGGCCTTCAATCAGGCCAAGCGGTTCGTGGTCATCGCCGCCACCATGGGCTTCCTGGTCTGGTATTTCGGATTCATGGTCATCGGCGGCGAATGGTTCGCCATGTGGCAGTCGCGGACCTGGAACGGTCAGGACGCGGCCTTCAAGTTCTACATCACCATTTTGGCGGTGCTTATCTTCGTCAACCAGCCTGACGCCGACCCGGCCTGACGCGGCCCCGAGTGATTCGCTCACGGCGGGCGCGCATCGTGTCCGCCAAAGGCATTTGCCGCGCCAGAACAGGGCGAAAGCGGCGGTTCCCCAACCAAAATCCGAACAAAGCTTGACGTTCGGTAACCCGTTTCGCACAACTTGCAGCAGATCGTGCGGCAAATAGCCGCCGATCTCCATCGCGCGGCCCGGGGAGAGGGTTCTGCCGGGCCCACAATCAGGGAAGATCGGCATATGACTTTGCTTTACGTCGTCATTGCCTGCGGCTTGCTATCTGTCCTCTACGCCATCTGGGCGACACGGTCGGTACTTGCATCTGACCAGGGCAGCGCACGCATGCAGGAAATTTCTGCTGCCATCCGGGAGGGGGCACAGGCATATCTTTCGCGTCAGTACACAACCATTGCCGTGGTAGGCGTGATTGTTTTCCTTCTGGCCTGGTGGCTGCTTTCCGCTGCGGCGGCGATCGGCTTCCTGATCGGTGCGGTGCTTTCGGGCGCGGCCGGCTTCATCGGCATGCATGTGTCGGTTCGCGCCAATGTGCGCACGGCGCAGGCCGCCTCCAACAGCCTCGCGGCGGGGCTCGACATCGCGTTCAAGTCCGGCGCAATCACCGGCATGCTGGTGGCCGGCCTCGCGCTGCTCGGCGTCTCCGTCTATTATCTGGTTCTCACCGGGCCGATGGGCCTTACGCCCGACAGCCGCGCCGTCATCGACTCATTGGTGGCGCTTGGCTTCGGCGCTTCCCTCATCTCCATTTTCGCCCGCCTGGGCGGCGGCATCTTCACCAAGGGCGCCGACGTGGGCGGCGACATGGTGGGCAAGATCGAGGCCGGCATTCCGGAGGATGATCCACGCAATCCCGCTACCATCGCCGACAATGTAGGCGACAATGTCGGGGACTGTGCCGGCATGGCGGCCGACCTTTTCGAGACCTATGCTGTCACCGTCGTCGCCACCATGGTGCTGGGGGCGATCTTCTTCGGTGGCACCGCCGTGCTCGACAGCGTGATGCTCTATCCGCTGATGATCTGCGCCGCCTGCATCGTCACCTCGATCATCGGCACGTTCTTCGTCCGGCTGGGCGCCAACAACTCCATCATGGGCGCGCTCTACAAGGGCATCATCGTCACCGGCCTTCTGTCCATCCTCGGACTGGCGGTGGCCACATCTCTCACCATCGGCTGGGGCGAAATCGGCACGGTGGGCGGCGCTGTCGTTATGGGCAGTCGCCTGTTCATCTGCGGGGTGATCGGGCTGATTGTCACCGGCCTCATCGTCGTCATCACCGAGTACTATACCGGCACCGGCAAGCGGCCGGTCACCTCCATCGCCCAGGCGTCCATCACGGGCCATGGAACCAATGTCATCCAGGGCCTCGCGGTATCGCTGGAATCGACCGCCTTGCCGGCGATCGTCATCGTGGGTGGCATTATCACCACGTTCCAGCTCGCGGGTCTGTACGGGATTGCCATTGCTGTGACGACCATGCTCGGCCTTGCCGGCATGATCGTGGCGCTCGACGCCTTCGGTCCGGTGACCGACAATGCCGGCGGCATCGCCGAGATGGCCGGTCTGCCGAAGGAGGTGCGCCAGTCCACCGACGCGCTCGATGCGGTGGGCAACACCACCAAGGCAGTCACCAAGGGCTACGCCATCGGCTCGGCTGGCCTCGGCGCGCTGGTGCTGTTTGCCGCCTATTCCAATGACCTGCGCTACTTCGCGGCCAATGGCGACAAGTTCCCCTACTTCCAGGGCATGGGCGAGGTCTCTTTCGACCTGTCCAATCCCTATGTCGTCGCCGGCTTGATCTTCGGCGGCCTCATTCCCTATCTGTTCGGCGGCATGGCCATGACGGCGGTTGGCCGCGCGGCCAGCTCGATCGTGGAGGAAGTGCGCAGGCAGTTCAGGGAAAATCCGGGCATCATGGCCGGCACTCAACGGCCGGACTATGCGCGGGCCGTGGACCTGCTCACCCGCGCGGCGATCAAGGAGATGATCGTGCCGTCGCTGCTGCCGGTGCTGGCGCCGATAGTCGTCTATTTCGGCGTGCTGCTCATCTCCGGCTCCAAGGCATCGGCCTTTGCTGCGCTGGGCGCCTCGCTGCTAGGCGTCATCGTCAACGGCCTGTTCGTCGCCATCTCCATGACTTCGGGGGGCGGCGCATGGGACAATGCGAAGAAATCCTTCGAGGACGGCTTCACCGACAAGGGTGGGGTCCGGCACCTCAAGGGTTCGGAGGCCCACAAGGCTTCTGTCACCGGTGACACGGTGGGCGATCCCTACAAGGACACCGCGGGGCCGGCGGTGAACCCGGCAATCAAGATCACCAACATCGTAGCGCTGCTTCTGCTTGCCGTCCTGGCGCACTAGCGAGGGCTTCGCCGAAAAAGAAAAACCCGCGGAGCGATCCGCGGGTTTTTTCGTATCCGTCGAAATGGGTTGCGCGGGCTTCTAGCTCGGGCCGCCCATCGGAAGGGCGGGCTTGGTGCGGCCAGAAATGAGCTGGCCGATGAAATTCTGGTCCTTGCCGCTCGTCGGCGTCGTCCGCGCGATGAAGTCGAACACCTTGCCGTCCTTCATACCGTAGTTGGCGATCTGGGTCACGCGGCCGTCAGTGCCGAAATAGACCGCCAGAACCCGCTGGTCCACCAGGTGCGGCTTCATGAAGGCGACCGGCCGTTTGCGGGTCTGCGAGATGTAGTAGAACACCTCGTTATCGAAGGTTGCGGTCGTCGAGGGGCTGCCAAGCGCAAGCAGAACCTGCTCGCGGCTGGAGCCGACCGGCACCAGGTCGATCTGCTGCTGGTCAATGACATAGCCCTGCGTCAGCGTTTCGCCCGGGGTCAGCCCGGCGAAGGTCTGGGACGAGTTGCATCCGGAAAGCATCGCGACTGCAACAATCGTTGCCGCGCCAAGAAGGGCAGGCGAATGGGTGGTCTTGAATTTCAGCGAGTCCAACAACAACTCCTTCAGATCAGTCAGGCGCCCGCACCTTGCACAGAGCCGCAAAACGGGTAAACCAGCTTGCGCGCCGATGCAACACAGCCGCGCCCCGAAACGGGTCCCCACGGAGGCTGCCCCCCATGTTCCAGCGCCTGTTTGGCCGCGAACGCAAGAACCGAGCAATTACCGACGCGCTGTATGCCGAAATCGTGGCAGCGGCGCGGCAGCCGGTGCTGTATGCCGAATGGGAAGCGCCCGATACGCCCCTGGGCCGCTTCGAGATGCTGGCGCTGCATATGTTCCTGTTCCAGCACCGATTGCGCGACGAGGCTGGCGCCTCGCGCGACATCGCGCAGACGCTGATCGATGATTTCTTCGCCGATGTCGAACAATCGCTGCGCGATTTCGGGATAGGCGACATGGGCGTGCCGAAGCGCATGAAGAAGCTTGCGCGCATGTATTATGGGCGCACCGCCGCCTATGCCGACGCGCTGGAGCGCGAAGACAGGGCCGCATTGGCCGCCGCGCTCGAACGCAATGTGCGCCCCGACAGCTTGCCCTGGCCGCAGGCCGAGGCGCTTGCCGCCCACGTCATCGATACCCACAAGGCGCTTGCCGCCCAGGCGTCGGACGCCATCCGGGCCGGAACGATCCACTTCCCGCCCGCCCATGCAGCCTAACAGGACGGAGGCCCCGATGAGACACCACAAGCAACCGCCGGCCAGCCCGATTTCCTTCGTGGCCAATGTCGCACGCATGCCGCAGAAGGGGCTGCCCGTGGTCATCGAGGCAGACGAGAAGCAGCGCGAAGCGCTCGCCGAGGCCCACGGCCTCGAGGCGGTAAAGAGCCTGCGCGCGGAACTCATGGTCACCGCCTGGAAGCGCAACGGTGTCAGGGTAGCCGGCACTGTCGTGGCCGATATCGTGCAGACCTGCGTGGTCTCGCTCGAGCCGGTCGAGAACCACATCGAGGAAGAGGTCCAGGGACTTTTCCTGCCGGAAGATTCCAAGCTCGGGCGGCTGGGCTTCGATGGCGGCGGTGAAATCATGCTCGATGTCGAAGGCCCCGACAGCCCGGAAACCTTTGCCGGCGACACGATCGACGTCGGCGCGCTGGCGGAGGAATATTTCGGTCTGGCCATCGATCCCTATCCGCGCAAGCAGGGCGCTGCGATCTCGTCGAGCGCCGGCGAAACGGACGAGCCTGTCGAAGGCGAATTGCAGCGAAAGCTGCGGGCCGTCGTCGACAAAAGCTGAAGACTTCACCTATCGTTGCGAATTGCCGGTTGTGCGCTGCCTTAAAACCGCTATTTTCGCCAAGCTTTCAGCAAGCTTGCCTTTCCGACCAATGTGAGATGAACACCGCGTGATCAGGATATCCATCGATGCCATGGGCGGCGACCACGGGCCTGCGGTCATCATTCCCGCGCTCGTGGCGGTAGCCACGCGCCGCAACGATGTGCGTTTTGTCGTCTTCGGGCGCGAGGACGTCGTGCGGCCCGAGCTCAACAAACATCCCAGGCTCGCCGAAATCACCGAGTTTCACCACTGCGATGTCGCCGTGGGCATGGACGACAAGCCCAGCCAGGCGCTGCGCCATGGGCGCGGCAAGTCTTCGATGTGGCAGGCGATCGATGCCGTCAAGAACGGCAACGCCGATGCCTGCATCTCAGCCGGCAACACCGGCGCGCTGATGGCGATGTCGAAATTCTGCCTGCGCACCATGGCCACCATCGACCGGCCGGCCATTGCCGCCATCTGGCCGACAACGCGCGGCGAGAGCGTGGTGCTCGACGTGGGCGCCACCATCGGGGCCGACGCCCACCAGCTCGTCGATTTCGCTATCCTCGGCTCGGCCATGGCGCGCGCGCTGTTCGGCATGGAGCGCCCGACGGTCGGCCTGCTCAATGTCGGCGTCGAAGAGATCAAGGGCCAGGAAGAGGTCAAGGATGCCGGCCGCCTTCTGCGCGACGCCGGCCAATTGGCCATGGACTATAAGGGCTTCGTCGAGGGCAACGACATCGGCAAGGGCACCGTCGATGTGGTGGTGACCGAAGGCTTCGCCGGCAATATCGCGCTCAAGACCGCCGAGGGCACGGCGCGCCAGATCGCCGAATATCTGCGCGCCGCGATGAGCCGCACGCTGATGGCGCGAATCGGCTATCTCTTCGCCAAGGGTGCCTTCCAGCGCCTGCGCGAGAAAATGGACGTGCGCAGGGTCAATGGGGGCGTCTTCCTCGGGCTGAACGGCATAATCGTCAAGAGCCATGGCGGCGCCGACTCGGAAGCCTTCGCGGCGGCGATCGAACTCGGCTATGACATGGTCAGGAATCGCCTGCTGGACCGAATCGAGGCCGACCTCGACCTTTTTCACGCGCGGCGCCCGCAATCGACCGCCCGGCCCGCCGAACCGGCGGACGACAGTAACGAATAGGACTTTCAATGATCAGATCGATTGTGCGGGGCATCGGGTCCGCGCTGCCGCGCCGCATAATGAAGAATTCCGACTTCGAAGGCGTGGTGGAGACATCGGACGAGTGGATCGCGCAGCGCACCGGCATCCGCCAGCGCCACATTGCGGCCGACGACGAGACGACCGCCTCGCTGGGTGAAGCTGCGGCGCGTGCAGCGCTCGACAATGCAGGGCTGACCCCGGCCGACATCGACCTGATCGTGCTTGCGACCTCCACGCCGAACAACACTTTCCCCGCCACCGCGGTCGAAATCCAGAACCGGCTCGGCATGCATCACGGCTTCGCCTTCGACATGCAGGCGGTGTGCTCGGGCTTCGTCTACGCCATCACCACGGCCGATCTCTACATTCGCGGGGGCATGGCCAAACGCGTGCTGGTGATCGGCTCCGAAACCTTCTCGCGCATCCTCGACTGGAGCGACCGCTCCACCTGTGTGCTGTTCGGCGACGGCGCGGGCGCGCTGGTGCTGGAAGCCGATGAAGGGCAGGGCGCCATTGCCGATCGCGGCATTCTGGCGGCCAGCCTGCGCTCCGATGGTGCGCACAAGGACAAGCTCTATGTCGACGGCGGCCCTTCCACCACCGGCCAGGTCGGCCATCTGCGCATGGAAGGCCGCGAGGTCTTCAAGCATGCGGTGGGCATGATCACCGACGTGATCGAAGCGGTGTTTGCCCAGTCCGGCGTCGGCGCCGACGACATCGACTGGTTCGTGCCGCACCAGGCCAACAAGCGCATCATCGACGCCTCCGCCAGGAAGCTCGGCATCGCCGAGGAAAAGACCGTGGTCACCGTCAACCTGCATGGCAACACCTCGGCCGCTTCCGTGCCGCTGGCGCTTTCGGTGGCGGTGGCAGATGGCCGCATCAAGAAGGGCGACCTCGTTCTGCTCGAGGCGATGGGCGGCGGCTTCACCTGGGGTGCGGTGCTGCTGCGCTGGTAAGCGTGCCTGGGCGGGCGTTGAAAGCGCCCGCCGCACACGACCAACAGAGGCGTGCGACGGCCCCGCGGCGGCGAAAACGATTCAAAATCAATTGGAAAGACCCAATGTTGGGTCCTTGACCTCGTCGGGGCAATTTTCTAACGTCTCGCTTAATCGCAATTTCAGTTGTCTCTTGGATGGTTGCCGCTCGCATGGCAGGAAAGACACTTACGCGCGCCGATCTTGCAGAAGCCGTGTACCGAAAGGTCGGCCTTTCCCGCACAGAATCCGCGCAGTTGGTCGAGGCCGTTCTCGATGAGATCTGCGAAGCGATCGTTCGTGGCGAGACTGTGAAGCTTTCTTCCTTCGCCACCTTCCACGTTCGCGACAAGAACGAGCGCATCGGGCGCAACCCCAAGACAGGCGAGGAAGTGCCCATCCTTCCCCGGCGGGTCATGACCTTCAAGGCCTCGAACGTGCTGAAGGACCGCATCCTCAGCGCGCACCAGAGCAAGGGCAAGGCCGGCGAAAAGTAGGCCTGCGGCTCGGCGCTTTCGGGCCCGCGCTTGCGGCGCGGTTGATAAGGCCACCGGCGATTTCGGCCGGGCTTGAATGTTGCAGCACAAATCGCTGAAATAAAGCACGAATCGGCTTTGTGCGATCTCGGTTGCCGGGCAGTACTGCCGCGGGTCGTGTTTTCAACCACGATCCAGGTACGGAAATCGGTTTTCGACGAAAAGATCGCGGCCGAACAACAAGATAGGCCCGTGTCCCGCAGCGGCGAGGCACGGCCTTCGAGACGACGCCCCATCGCGCAGGCCATGCGATCGGGCTGCTTGCGAGCGAGGGTTGCGCCATGGAAAAAAGTCCCGACGCCTTCCGCACCATCAGCGAGGTAGCCGAAGACCTCGATCTGCCGCAGCACGTGCTGCGTTTTTGGGAAACACGCTTCACCCAGATCAAGCCGATGAAGCGCGGCGGCGGCCGCCGCTACTACCGGCCGCAGGATGTCGAGCTGATCAAGGGCATCCGCCACATGCTCTATGACCAGGGCTACACCATCAAGGGTGTGCAGAAGCTGCTGCGTGAAAACGGCAACCAGTTCCTGGTCGCGATCGGCAATGGCGATGTCGCGGCGGTGGAAGCCATCGCCCAGCGCAAGCAGACCGAAGCCACGCCGATGACCCAGGCCGCGCAGCCGCGCCTGGATGAAGAGATGCTGGTAGGCGAGCCGCGCGCCAAGCCGAGCCGCCGTTTCTTCGGCCTTGGCAAGGCAGACGACGAGGGGCCGGTGCAACCCGGCAGCGGCAAACTCTCGCGAGACAACCGCGCGCTACTGCAGGAAGCGCTGTTCGACCTGCTGGAATGCAAGCGGCTGCTTGATCAGGTGCGCTGACCTGCTCAAGCGGCCTCCGGGCGTTTAGCTGTCCGTCTTGTCGTCGGTTTCGGAAGCCGGCGTGTCGGTCACCTCGGTCTCCGGGCGGTCGCTGCCCACCGCCAGTTCCTCGTGCCATTCGCCTTCCGAATCCTGGTAGGAAATGCCTTCGGTCTTGCCCGACAGCCGCTGCTCGGCTGCCGCAGCCCTGGCGGCGTTCAGCGCTTCCTCATGGGTGCGGAAGGTCTCGGAATACACGTCGCCGAGCTTGTAGGCCCAGCCACCGTCGTGTTCCACGATCTGGTAGGTCACCTTGTTCATCGTCATGCTCCCGTTCTCAAACCAGCATGCATGACAGGGGGCTGACGCTATCTGTCGAGCCGCGCCATAAGCGAGCACGTGTCCCAGCGTCCGCCGCCCATGCCCTGCACTTCCTTGTAGAACTGATCGACCAGCGCGGTGACAGGCAGCGCCGCTCCGTTGCGGTCGGCCTCCTCGAGGCAGATTTTCAGGTCCTTGCGCATCCAGTCCACTGCGAAGCCGAAGTCGTACTTGCCTTCGCGCATCGGCTTGTGACGGTTTTCCATCTGCCACGATCCGGCCGCGCCCTTGGAGATCACCTCCACCACCTTCTCGATGTCGAGCCCGGCGCGCTTGCCGAAATTGATGCCTTCGGCAAGGCCCTGCACCAGCCCGGCAATGCAGATCTGGTTGATCATCTTGGTGAGCTGGCCCGCGCCAACGGGACCCATCAGCCCCACCATGCGCGCATAGGCATCGATCACCGGCCGCGCCTTGTCGAACACTGTCTGCTCGCCGCCGACCATCACGGTCAGCACACCGTTTTCGGCGCCCGCCTGGCCGCCGGAAACCGGCGCGTCGAGGAAGAAGAAGCCGCGCTCCTGCGCCGCTGCCGCCAGTTCGCGCGCCACTTCGGCCGAGGCCGTGGTGTTGTCGATGAAGATCGCGCCCTTCTTCATCGACTGGAAGGCGCCGTCCGGTCCAATGGTCACGCTGCGCAGGTCGTCGTCATTGCCCACGCAGCAGAACACGAAGTCCTTGCCTTCGGCGGCTGCACGCGGCGTCGGTGCATGAGCGCCGCCATGTTCGGCCACCCATTTCTGCGCCTTGGCTGCGGTGCGGTTGTAGACGGTGACGTCGTGGCCGCCCCTGTTCTTCAGATGGGCGGCCATCGGATAGCCCATCACGCCAAGTCCCAGAAACGCCACCGATGCCATTCTCGATCCTCTCGCTGATTTTGCATAGTGCTGTCAGCGCAAGGTCTATGGCATGGGCGGAATTCGTCAAGGGAGAGCTGCGCAAGGCGACTGGTCCAGCGGCAGCGATGACAGGCTCCGGCGCAGGTGAGCCAGAGGCGCCGAAGCATCGGGCAAGGGCAGCACCGGCTGCCGCACGGCCGGCGTGTTAGCGCCGGCCGGTGAGAAAAAGCTATCGCTTCAGGTGGCGGGTGATGCGTCGCTCGACCCAGTCCACGGCGTTTCGCAGCGTTTCCACCATCGACAGGTAGATCAGCGCCGCCCAGAGATAGGTCTGGAAATCGAAGGTGCGCGAGTAGGCCCTGCGCGTCTCGCCCATCAGGTCGTAAACAGTGATGATGGCAATGATTGCCGAGCCCTTGATCATCAGAATGATCTCGTTGCCATATGGGCGCAGCGCCACGATCAGCGCCTGGGGCAGGATGATCTTGCGCATGGTCTGGAACTTCGACAGGCCAAGCGCGGCCGCTGCCTCCCACTGGCCCTTCGACACGCTCTCTATCGCGCCGCGCAGGATCTCGGCCTGGTAGGCGGCGGTGTTGAGCGAGAAGGCAAGCACGCCGCAATACCAGGCCTCGCGGAAGAAGGTCCACAGCCCTACCGCTTCCAGTTGCGGACGGAAGGAGCCCAGGCCGTAATAGATCAGGAAAGTCTGCGCCAGCAGCGGCGTGCCGCGGAAGAAATAGACATAGCCATAGGCAAGCCCGTTGAGCAGCCGGTTCTTCGCCATGCGCGCATAAGCGATCGGCACGGAAAGCAGTGCGCCGACCACCATCGAAACGGATACCAGCGTCAGGGTCACCCCGACGCCACGCAGATAGAGCGGCGCGTATTTCTCGAAAAGCGCCGGGTTCCAGGCGTTGAACAGGTAGAGCACCAGCCCGATGCCCATCAGCCCCCACAGCGCCACGAGTGCGGTTCCCACCACGCGCTCGCGCGGCCAGCCGCGTGCGGGCAGGGGCGGACGGTCGACGATCTGGGAAGATTGAACCGTGGCGCTCATCGCTTCGCCTCCGTCTTGCCGACGGCACGCTCGATGGCGCCGATGCCGAAGGAGGAGATGATGGCCAGCGCCAGGTAGATCAGGCAGGCGACGCTGAAGAACAAGAAGGCCTCCTTCGTCACGCGCGCCGCGATCTGCGATTGGCGCAGGATGTCCGAAAGGCCGATCACCGACACCAGGGCAGTGTCCTTGAGCAGTATCAGCCAGAGGTTGGCGAGGCCAGGAAGCGCAATGCGGACCAGTTGCGGCAGGATGACCAAGCGCATCGTCTGCCCCTTGGAGAGGCCGATGGAATAGCCGCCTTCGTACTGGCCGAGGGGGATGGCGCGGAAAGCCGAGAGAAACACCTCGCTTGCATAGGACGAAAACACCACGCCCAGCGCCACCATGCCGGCGACGAAGCTGTTGATCTCGACGGTCGTGCCGGGGCTGAACAGCTGCACCGCCTGCTGGATGCCGAATTGGGCGCCGTAGAACACGAGAAACAGCGTCAGCAGCTCGGGCAGGCCGCGGAAGATGGTGGTGTAGATATTGCCGGCCAGCCGCAGCGACGGTTCCGCCGATTGCTTCGCCACCGCCACCAGGAAGCCGATGATCAGGCCCAGCGGCAGCGTGGCCAACGCCAGCGATACGGTGACGAACACGCCGTAGGCAATGCTACGGCTCCAGCCTTCGGGGCCCCAGCTGAGCAGCGTCCAAATTGCGCTCTCCATGCATGTGCCTTCTTTTTCGGGAGTTTTCTTGTGATGGCCCGTAACATTGCAAACGGCGGGATTTGGTCCCGCCGTTCGGTGGTCAGAGCGACGATGTTGCGCGTTTATCCGCCATAAACGTCGAACTTGAAGTACTTGTCGTTGATTTCCTTGTACTTGCCGTTGGCGCGGATCGCGTCGATGGCGGCGTTCAGCTTCTCGCGAAGCTCGTCCTCGCCTTTGCGGATGGCGATGCCGGCGCCGCGGCCATGGATCTCTTCCACCGGCGTGATGGTGCCCACCAGCTTGCAGCAGTCCCCTTCCGGGGTATCCAGCCACTGCTGGATCGCCACGATATCGTCATTCACCGCGTCCAGGCGGCCGTTGGCGATGTCGAGCTGGTATTCCTGTGCGGTCGGATAAGGCTTCACCGTGCTGTCGGTATAGGTCTGCTCCGAATAGTTGAAGTGCGTGGTCGAGCCCTGCACGCCGATGGTCTTGCCGGCCAGGTCTTCCTTGGTCACGCCCTTGATGTCGCTATCCTTCGGCGCGGCGATGGCCGGCGGCGTGTTGTAGTACTTGTTGGTGAAATCGACCTTCTGCAGGCGTTCCGGCGTGATCGACATGGAAGCGATGATGGCGTCGAACTTGCCGGCCTGAAGGGCGGGGATGATGCCGTCCCAGTCCTGGGTTACGAATTCGCACGTCACCTTCATTTCGTCGCACAGAGCCTGGGCGATGTCGACATCGAAGCCTTCGAGCTTGCCGTCGGCGGTCAGGTTGTTGAAGGGCGGGTAGGCACCCTCGGTGCCGATCTTGAGAACCTTCTCCTCCGCCTGTGCAGCGCCGATCGCCAGTGCGATGGCCGACGCCGCAAGGGCAAAACGCATTGCAATACGCATAATGTTCCTCTCTGTTTTCACTTCCGCTGCTTGATGCAGCGTTGTCGGAGGCCTGGCTGGCGCTCCACTGGCGCGGATACTCCCACTCTTTGCGCCGAAAAAGCAACTGCAAAACCGCGGCCGAAGCACGACTTCATGCAAACATTTCCACATCTTGGCGGATGTTTGCGGGCAGGGCGCCCGGCTGCGCAAGTTCTGACGTTAGGTCAGCGTCACCTCAGCCCGACCGCCCTTTCGATGAAATCGGCGATGGCCGGCACGTCATCGATGTCGAAGACTGGAATCGTCTCGCCTTCTATCGGGTGATCTGCCGCAATGGCGACGATGTGTGGGTCGCTGGCCGAAAGCGGAGTGCCGTTCTTGGCCTCGCGCCTGCGCGCCTCGATCTTGAGGTGGTTTTCGCGCTTGTAGCCTTCCACCAGCACCAGGTCGCAGGGCGACAGCCGGGCCAGGATCGTTTCCAGCTTGGGCTCCTCCTCGCCGTGCAGTTCATGCATCAGCGCCCAGCGCTTGCCCGAAACGATAGCCACTTCGCCGGCGCCGGCCTGGCGGTGACGAAAACTGTCGGTGCCTGCCTGGTCGATGTCGAAGGCGTGATGCGCGTGCTTGACCGTGGAGACGCGCCAGCCGCGCGCGGTCAGCGTGGCCACCACCCTTTCGGTGAGCGTGGTCTTGCCGGAATTCTTCCAGCCGGTAATTCCGAATACGCGCTGTGTCACCTGTCGTCGCCTGTGTAGTCTCCGGGCGTGCGCAAGGCTGCCCGCCATTTCCTATTGCCAAGGCATGGTCGGTTTTTTGTTCCCCGTCCAGCAGCGCAAGCCGCTGGCGACAAAAATTTCCACCCCGCGGCCGGGGATCACCATGCCTCGGCAGCATCCGGCGCGGCGCGCATCACGTAGAAGGTGCTCAGCACCGCAGCCACCGACGACAACAGCATCAGCCACAGTAGCGGGTAGGGGCCGGTTTCGGGCGACAGCATCGCCCCGGCCAGCACCGCCAGCGCTGCCCCGCCGCCAATCGTAAGCGCACCGCCCAGCCCGGAAGCCGAGCCGGCGAGATGGGCACTGACGCTGACTATGCCGGCATTGGCGCTGGGCAGCGTGATGCCGTTGCCGGCGCCGATGAACAGAACCGGCCCGAATAGCGACAGCGGATGGTTGTAGCCGAGCATGAAAAGCGTGATCGACAGGGCCATGCCGCCGATGGCGATGACATTGCCGTAGAGCATCATGCGATTGATGCCGACCTTGCTCGAAAACCGCCCGGACACGAAGTTGCCGAGCATGTAGCCGATGGAAACGATGGCGAAATAGAAGCCGTATTGCGATGCCGTCAGGTGCAGCATTTCCGACGCGATGTAGGGACCGCCGCCCAGGAAGGCATAGAACCCGCCGGAGGTGAAGACTGCGGTGAGCGTATAGCCCCAGAAGCGCTGCGAGCCGATCAGTTCCGGATAGGCACGGAACTGGGCAAGCAGATTTGGCGAGCGCTCATGGTTGGTCTCGCCAAGGTCCAACCAGACGATGGCGAAGGCGAATACCCCGACTGCGAGCATCAGCAGGAAGGTCGAATGCCAGCCATAGAGTTCGTCGAGGAAGCCGCCGATCACCGGCCCGATCATCGGTGCCAGGCTCATGCCCATGGTGATGTAGCCGATCTTGCTCGCCGCCTGCGCGGCCTCCACCGTGTCGCGCACGACGGCACGCGAGAGCACCACGCCGGCGGCCGAGAATGCCTGCAGAAGCCGGCAGCCGAGCAGGAACTCGATCGTCGGCGCATAGAGGGCGGCAACCGTGCCGACGATGAAGATCGCGAAGCAGACGAGCATCACCGGCCTGCGGCCGAAGCGGTCGGATGCGGGGCCAATGAAGACCTGGAGCAGGGCAGTCGCGGCCAGGTAGAGCGACACCACCAGTTGTACCACTGCGTAATCGGCCTCGAAATGCCGCGCCATGCCGGGCAGCGATGGCAGGAATACGTTCATGCACAGCGCGCTTGTCGCGGCCGCCGTCACCAGCGTCATGATGTTCGGCGCCGTCGCGCGGTTGAAATGCTGGCGTGCCATGTTCACAGGCCGTCGGGCGCCATTGCCGGGCTGGTGCTTTGCGCGGCCGGGGCCGTTGCGCTCGCCCGTTCGCGGTAGAGCGTATAGAGCCCCGATCCGACGATGATGATTGAGCCGACGATCATGGCCAGGTCGGGAACATCGCCGAACATCAGGTAGCCCAGCATGATCGCCCACAGCAGCGCGGTGTAGCGGAATGGCGCAATGAAGGAGATGTCGCCGGTGCGCATCGACATGATGATGAACTGGTAGCCGAACAGCAGAAGCACTGCGGCGGCTGCAAGAAGCCCGACATGGCCCGTGGTCATTGGCGTCCAGCCGCCGAGCGGCACGATGAGGAACCCGCCGCACAGCGTCACCACGATGGCGGTGGCCACCGAAACCAGCAGCGAGGGCACGTGCGTTGGCAGGCGCCTGGTGGTCAGGTCGCGCAGCGCCGAAAAGCCGACGCTGAGCAGCGCGAGCAATGCAAAGGCGTTGAAGCCGTCGAAGCCTGGGCGCACGATGATCATGACGCCGGTGAAGCCGACCGCAATCGCCATCCAGCGCCGCCAGCCGACGCGCTCGCCCAGAAACAGCGCCGCCCCCATCGTCACGGCCAGCGGCAGCGCCTGCAGCACGGCCGAGACATTGGCGATGGGCATCTGCTGCAGCGCCAGCAGGTAGAACACTGTGGCACACAACTCGCCCATCGCACGCAGGGCCACCATGGGATGGAAGACCAGTTGCGGCGCGCGCAGGGCGCCCTGATTCCACGCCAGCAGAACGATCAGCGTGGTGGCAAACAGGCCGCGCACCAGCATCACCTGTCCGAGGTTCATTTGTTCGGCCGCGAACTTGACCAGAGCGTCGTTGATGGTGAAGCCCGCCATCGACACCACCATGAACAAGGAGCCGCGCAGATTTTCCGAAATGGCCAAGGCATTACCGATTCTTTTTACTGGGATACCCAATGCTATATCATTGGCAGAAAAAGCAACGGCAAAGGACTGTGCCACAGGGACTTTGCGGCGCGTTGATGGCGTGGTTCTCCGGCGCGAAGAGCCTGTGCCGCGAAAGCGAAGTAGGCGCACGGCCGCGATGACCCCTCCCGCATCCTCCGCTGCGCTCGGATGCGACCTCCCCTCAAGGGGGAGGGTCAGGCGCGAGCGCGGGAAAAACTCACCCGCCGGTCACGCTCATGTGGCGCGAGACGGCGGGGCGCTTGGTGCGGCGGTCGATGACGAAGTCGTGGCCCTTGGGCTTGCGGCCGATGGCCTCGTCGATGGCGCTTGAGACGAGTTCGTTGCCTTCCGAGGCCCGCAGCGGCGCGCGCAGGTCGGCGGCATCCTCCTGGCCGAGGCACATGAAGAGCGTGCCGGTGCAGGTCAGCCGCACCCGATTGCAGCTTTCGCAGAAATTGTGGGTCATCGGCGTGATGAAGCCGAGCCGCCCGCCGGTCTCGGCAACCTCGACATAGCGGGCGGGGCCGCCGGTCTTGTAGGGAATGTCGGTGAGGGTGAACTGGCGCTCGAGGTCGGCCCGAAGCAGCGACAGCGGCAGGTACTGATCGGTGCGGTCCTCGTCGATCTCGCCCATCGGCATGGTCTCGATGACGGTCAGGTCCATGCCCCGGCCATGCGCCCAGCGCAGCATCTCGGGCAGTTCGGCGTCGTTGAAGCCCTTCAGCGCCACGGCGTTGATCTTGATCTTCAGCCCGGCGGCCTGAGCAGCATCGATACCGGCCGTGACCTTGTCGAGGTGGCCCCAACGGGTGACGGCGTGGAACTTCTGCGGATCGAGCGTGTCGAGCGAGACATTGATGCGCTTCACGCCGCAATCCGCGAGTTCGGAGGCGAAGCGTGCAAGCTGCGACCCGTTGGTGGTCAGCGTGATTTCCTCAAGCGCCCCGCTGTCGAGATGGCGGGAGAGCTGGCGCACCAGGTGCATGATGTTCTTGCGCACCAGGGGCTCGCCGCCGGTCAGGCGCAGTTTCCTGACGCCCTTCTCGACGAAGACTGTGCACAGCCGGTCAAGTTCTTCCAGCGTCAGGAGGTCCTTCTTGGGCAGGAAGGTCATGTCCTCGGCCATGCAATAGGTGCAGCGGAAATCGCAGCGGTCGGTGACCGAGACGCGCAGATAGGTGATCGTGCGGCCGAATGGATCGATCATGTTCATGCGACTGCGTTTCCTCCAACGGGTGCCGGGCCGGCGATTTGAATGTCGTATAGTCTGCTTCGTCATTCAAGATAGGCTATAACGCTAGCCAGTAACAATCCCGAGGCCGTTGGCGCAATGCAGAGCTTTGGCGCCACGGCGATTTGCCGCTTTGCGGATCGCCGCAAGGCGCGTAGGGATGAAGCAGGCATTCAGGAAGGGTGGGACCATGACGGCGCCGAAGGAACTCAGGGTATCGAAGGATCGCAGGACGCTGACGGTGACCTTCCCAAATCACGCTCCGTTCGAGCTTTCGGCCGAACTGCTTCGGGTGCTGTCGCCTTCGGCCGAGGTTCAGGGCCATTCGCCCGAGCAGCGGGTGACCGTGCCTGGCAAGCGCGACGTGGCCATCCTGAAAATGGAGCCGATCGGCAACTATGCGGTGCGCATCACCTTCGACGACAGGCACGACACCGGCATCTTCACGTGGGATTACCTGCACACGCTGGGCCACGAGAAGGAACAGCGCTGGAACGGCTATCTGGCCGAGCTGGAGGCCAAGGGGCTGTCGCGCGGTTGACGGGCTGGGGTCACCGGAGTGTCATGGAGATGAAATAGGCGCGGGAGAGCAAACGGGAGGTTCGGGACATGTCCATCATCACCACCGTCGAGGAGCTCGAAGCGCTCTATGGTGTCCCCGGCGAGACGTCGCTGGTCAAGGAGCTTGACCGCATCATTCCCGAATATGCCGCCTTCATCGAGACTTCCCCCTTCGTGGCGCTCGCCACCTGCGGGCCGGAGGGGCTGGATTGCTCGCCGCGCGGCGATCTCGCCGGTTTCGTGCGCATCCATGACGAGCGCACGCTGATGATGCCTGATCGGCGCGGCAATAACCGCGCCGATTCGCTGAAGAACATCATCCGCGACGGGCGGGTGGGGCTCCTGTTCCTGGTACCCGGCTCCGGCACCACGCTGCGGGTCAACGGCCGCGCCCACATCACCACCGATGCCGAGCTCTGCGCATCCTTCACTGTCGAGGGAAAGGCGGCGCGGTCCGTGACGGTGGTTGCGGTGGACGCAGTCTATTTCCAGTGCGCGCGGGCGATCCACCGTTCCGAACTGTGGAACCCGGAAAAGCATGTCGACCCGAATACGCTGCCGACGCCAGGTCAGATCCTGGCGGTGACCAGCAAGGCCCGCATCGACGGCGAGGCCTACGACCGGGAATGGCCGGAGCGTGCGAAGGCCAGCATGTGGTGAGGCCGGCTATTCCGGCTTGAGGGCTTCGATCACCCTGCGCATGTGATCGCCCAGCAATTCGCATTCGTCAGGGGTGGATTGGTCCATGACCTTGTCGACCAGCGACATGTAGATCTTCAGCGCCTCCATCAGCAGCGCCGCACCCGTGGGTGTCAGTGAAAGCCGCAGGATGCGCTTGTCCTTGCCGTCGCCTTCGCGGCGCAGCAGATCCCTTTTCTCGAGCTGCGGCAACAGCATGGTGATGTTGGAGCGCCCCACCAGCAGCTTGCGGGCAAGCTCGTGCTGCGAAAGCCCGGGGTGGCGATAAAGGTTCATCAGAACGTCGAGTTGCGCGGGCTTGAGGTCCAGCGGCGCCAGCGCCGAGCCGAGGGCGCGTTCGACCGAATGGCAGGCGCGCGCCACCGCCACCCAGTTGCGGAATCGCGGGTTGTCCCAGGGTAGTTCTTGCTTATTGTTCATGATTGAACTATTGTGTTCATGTTTGAACCTTTCGATGGATTGATAATATGGCACCAATCGCGCTGAAGGTCATCCGGGGCGTTTTCGGCGCCGCGGAGCTTGTTGCGCCGCGGCTCGGCGGGCGGGTCGGTTTCGAGCTTTTCTGCCGCACGCCTAATCCCAAGGCGCTGAGCGAAGGCGAGCGCAAGGCCGTTGAACGCGCCGCCGACCTGATGACCGAGGCGCGCCACCACCGGCTGAAAGTGGGCCGGGACTGCGTTGCGGTGCATGAATTCCGGCAGGGGGAAGGGCGGTTGGCGGCCGGTACAGTGCTGGTGATTCATGGCTGGCGCTCGCGCACCGAATATATGCGCGCCCTGATCGAAGGTTGCCGTGCCGCCGGTTTCCGCGTCCTCTCGCTCGACCTGCCCGGCCATGGCGCTTCGCCCGGTCGGCGGTTGAACCTGGTCAGCGCAGTGGCTGCCGCGCGCGCAGCAGGCGACTGGTTCGGCCCCTTCGACGCCGTTATCGGCCACTCCTTCGGCGGAGCGGTTGCGGCGAATGCCACAGCAGGCGCGGTGGATGGCATCGCGCCGCTCGACACGCGGCGGCTGGTCATGATCGCGGCGCCGAACTCGCTTTCGCAAGCGTTCGAAAGCTTTCGTCGGCAGGTGAACCTTGGCGGCCGCTCTGCCTCCGCGGTTGATGGCCGCGTCAGAAGCCTGTCGGGCCACGGGCTTGAGCATTTCACCGGGGCGGAGCAACTCGCGAGATTAAGCACCCCGACGCTGGTCGTGCATGCGCCGGACGATGCCGAAGTTCCGGCCGAAGATGCCCGAGCGCTGGCTGCAGCGGGCGACCATGTTCGGCTGCTCTGGGCCGATGGCCTTGGCCACCGGCGCATCCTGTCCGACCCCGCTGTCGTCGATCAGGTGGTCGCTTTCGTCACACAGGTATCGCAGCCGGCGCCATCGCACTGAGGCGATCGGCTCAGCTTTTCCTGTCCGGCATGACGACGGGCAGCCCTGCCTGCTTCCATGCAGCGAAGCCGCCAAGGATATGCTTGACCGGTTCGAGCCCCATGTCCTGCGCGGTCTTGGTGGCAAGCGCGGAGCGCCAGCCGCCGGCGCAGAAGAAGACGAAGCTCTTGCCGGATGAGAAGAAAGCCTTGTGATAGGGGCTGTCCGGATCGATCCAGAATTCGAGCATGCCGCGAGGGCAATGCTCGGCCCCGGGAATCCGGCCTTCTCGCTCAAGTTCGCGCGGATCGCGCAGGTCGACGAAGACGGTGTTGGGATCATCGAGGAGGGGCGCTGCCTGTTCCGGCGAGACCGCCTCGATCTGGGCATTCGCTTCGTCCAGGAGGTCCTTGTAGCCCTTCTTCATTGCTCTCTCCCACTTTGCACTGCGTGTGTCTCGTCCTTGCATATTCATGGCACGGCAACCGTTCTGCCGCCACTGGCGGCTTCCAATTCACATGCAAACCGGTGCATCCGGCAAGCTGAAACCGCGCCGCAACACTCGGCTCGAAATACACGAAGCTTTAACCAAATCGGTGTGAATCGGGAGGGTGGCGTCTTATACCCGCCACGGGCGAACCGGTTCCTTGCGCGCGAAGTTCGGCAGGAATCCTGCCGACTTCCCATGGGAACGGGTGATCGATGAAGTTCTTCACTAAGAGACATGCAATCCTTCCGGTGGCAACGCTTGCCGGAGCGCTGGCAGCGGGCGTGCCGCAAGCCGAGGCGCAGGCCTTGTTCGACGTGCTGTTCGGCGGCGGACGTGTTCAACGCGCGCCCAAGGGGGAGTTTCCTCCCGTCCCCAGGGCCGCACCGGAAACGCCGGCATCGCGGCCCGCCGATGCCAAGCCGATCAAGAAAATCACCGGTCCAACTTACTACACCTACAAGGCCGATCCCTTGGTGCGGGTGGAGTTTGGAAACATCGGCGCAGCGCCGCAGCGCGTTGCCTACGATCCTTCGCTACGCGGCAGCACCTTCAGGGATGCGCTGCAGGCACTCGAAGGCTTCGACCTCTATGCCGAAAGGGACGTGGCCAGGGCGGTTGCCGCCTATTACGCCGCCAATCCGGATTTCATCTGGGTCTCGGGCGTGAATGCCAACAGCCGCGCCAAGGAAGCGGTGAGTGTACTGGACGAGGCGGGCGACTATGGACTGCGTGCGTCGGACTACGCGGTCAGCCTGCCGCCGGCACTTTTTGACCTGGACGACGTAGCGGCACGCCAGCGAGAACTGATCCGCTTCGAGATGACGCTTTCGGCGCGCGTCCTGCGCTATGTGCGCGATGCGCGGGGTGGCCGCGTCGACCCAAACCGAATTTCCGGTTACCACGATTTTCCCGCCAAGCCGCTCGACATGGTCAATATGCTTTCCAGGCTGGCCCGTACGGAGGAAGCGCGGACGTTCCTGGAATCGCGCCATCCCCAGAATGCCGAGTTCCAGGCATTGCAGGCCGAACTCAAGGCCCTGGAAGCAAGTGTCGAGAATGAGATCATCGTCGACCGCAAGCTCCTGCTGAAGCCGGGGCAGACCAGCGCGGAACTGCCCAAGCTGCTGCGGCTGATCGCCCGCGATGGCGCCGAGCTCGAGAACCATCGCGAAGTGCTGGACCGCCTCAGTGCGACTGAGGTCTATGTTGAAGAACTCGTGCCGGTCATCGAAGCCGTGCAGAAGAAGCTCGGCCTCAAGCCGGACGGCGTCGTCGGCCCGCAGACGGTGATGAAGCTGGCCGGTGCGCCGAAGGCGGAGCGCCTGGAAAAGGTGGTCCTGGCCATGGAGCAACTGCGGTGGCTGCCGTCCGATCTCGGCAGTCCGCGCGTCTTCATCAACCAGCCGGCCTTCACCGCCAGCTATATCGAGGGTGACGCGGAAAAGCTGAAAATGCGGGTGGTGATCGGCCGTCCGAACAACCAGACCAGCTTCTTCTACGACCAGATCCAGCAGGTTGATTACAACCCCTACTGGGGCGTTCCGCAGTCGATCATCGTCAACGAGATGCTGCCGCGTCTGCGCAGCGATCCCGGGTACCTGGACCGTTCAGGCTATGAGGTAACCGACGCAAAGGGGCAGCGCATTCCGTCTTCGTCGATCGACTGGAATCAGTACGGCGGAAATGTTCCGTTCAACGTGCGCCAGACGCCCAGCGAGGCCAATGCGCTTGGCGAACTGAAGATCCTGTTCCCCAACAAGCATGCCATCTACATGCACGACACGCCGCAAAAGAGCCTGTTCAGCCGTGATTCACGCGCATTCAGCCATGGCTGCATCCGCCTGAGCGATCCGCGCGGCATGGCCGCCGCCTTGCTGGGAACCGATGTCGACTACGTGGCGAAGAAGCTGAAGCAGGGCCATTCTTCGGAAAAGGTCGCGCGCAAGATTCCGGTCTATGTCGCCTATTTCACTGCCTGGCCGCAGATGGACGGCACGGTCGAGTATTTCAACGACGTCTACGACCGCGATTTGCACCTGAAGCTTGCGCTGGAAAAGGTCGAGGCGACGCGCAGCATGTGACATCAAGCCGGCCGCGGGCAGGGCGCATCAATCGCTTGCCCGCGGCTGCTTTGTGCCCGCAAAATTTAGAAAAATAATCCGAAGTTCAACGCGCTTGGGAAAAGCGCCTTCACCTGTGTTGCCACGGTGCGAACTGGTTTGGAAAAGAACAGTAAATTCAAAGGGGAATGGTGGGCGATGTAGGGATTGAACCTACGACCCCACCCGTGTGAAGGGTGTGCTCTCCCGCTGAGCTAATCGCCCGCTGCTGCCCGAAGGCGAAGCGTGCCGCGATATAGGAGACGAGCACGCCCGAAGTCAAGCCACTGATTACGCTCTTGTTGCCGCGATGAGCCCTTCGGCGAGGCCGACCGTCAATTCATCAAAGTGGGAAATGATCCGCGAGGGTTCGAATTCGCGCACATGCCGGTCCGTATAGCCGAAATCGACGGCTACGACGGGAATGCCGGCAGCCTTGGCGGTGTCGATGTCGGTCCGCGAATCGCCAACCATCACGGCCCGGTCCGGATTGCCGCCGGCCTGGGCGATGGTCTCGGTGAGGTGACGCGGGTCGGGCTTGCGGAAGGCGAAGGTGTCCTGGCCGGTGATGGCGGCGAAACGCGGGCTGATGTCGAGCGCATCCAGCAGTCGTCGCGCGAATTTCTCGGTCTTGTTCGTGCACACTGCCAGCAGGAAGCCTGCGGCTGCGAAACGGTCGAGCGCATCGAGCACCCCTGGATAAGGTTGGGACCGCCCCGGAATGTTCTCGCCATAGTGGTCGAGGAAGAGAGCAAAGAGCCGGTCATGCTCATCCACAGGCAGGTGCTTTTGATGGGCGGCATAGGCGCGTTCGATCATCACGCGGCCGCCCTGGCCGAGGAAGCTGCGGAACCCGGTCGCGTCGGTTTGCGGTACTCCGCCCGCCGCAAGGCTGTGATTAAGGCTGTCGAGCAGATCAGGCGCCGTGTCGATCAAGGTTCCATCAAGGTCGAATACGATGATCGGGCGGCTCATTGGCTGTCCTGCTCCTTGCGCTACACTGATGACAGGTTGGGCATAGCCCGCGAGCCACTGCGGGGCAACCCTGGGGCATTGGGCCTGCAAGGCAGAAAACCTTTGCCGCAAGCCCTAAAAATGATAGGAGCGCCAACCAGACAGGAGGGCGGCAATTCCCATGGATGCACGTGCGTTGAAGATTGAGGCCGCCCGGGTGGCGCTCGGCCATGTCCCGGACGGAGCCCGGCTCGGTATCGGGACCGGTTCCACGGCCGAAGAGTTTGTGCGACTGCTGGCCGAAAAGGTGGCCGCCGGTATGAAGATCATCGGCGTGCCGACTTCCGAGCGCACCGCCGCCTTGTGTGTCGAACTCGGCGTGCCGCTGTCGACGCTGGACGAGACGCCGGAACTGGACCTTACAGTCGACGGTGCCGACGAGATCGATCCGCAGCTTTCGCTGATCAAGGGCGGCGGCGGGGCGCTGCTGCGCGAAAAGATCGTCGCCGCGGCTTCGAAGAAGATGATCGTCATCGCCGACGAAACGAAGATGGTCGAGACCCTGGGCAAGTTTCCGCTGCCGATCGAGGTCAACAAGTTCGGCCTCAGGGCGACCGAGCGCGCCATAGCTTCCGTTGCGGAAAGTCTTGGACTCGCCGGCCCGCTTACATTGCGGATGACGAACGACGCGCCGTTTGTTACAGACGGTGGACATTTCATTCTTGATGCATCTTTTGGCCGCATTCCCGATCCAAGAGCGCTGTCAAATGGTCTTTTCGCCGTTCCGGGGGTTGTCGAACACGGTCTGTTCCTTGGTTTGGCGCAAGCGGCTATCATCGCCGGCGCCGACGGTGTCAGAACGGTACATGCGACCCGATAAACAGGAGTTTTATCCCATCATGATCTTGGCCCACCGTGTTCGTCGCTTTTCCACCGTTCTGGCGGCGTCAGTCGTGCTTGCAGCCGCTGTGCCGGCTTTCGCGCAGGACGTTTCGGAAGCGCATCTGAAGGCCGCCCGCGACGCGGTCGCGGCGATCAAGGCCACTGACCTCTTCGATGGTATCCTGCCGCAGGCCGCATCCGCGCTGAAGTCCGAGATGATCCAGAAGAACCCGGATCTTCAGGAGGTCATCACCAGCACCGTGGACGATACGGCGCTGAAGCTCGCCACCCGCCGCGCCGACCTGGAGAAGGAAGCGGCGCTCGCCTATGCGCGGGTGTTTTCTGCCGACGAACTCAACGCGATTGCTGGGTTCTACACATCCCCGGCTGGCAAGAAGCTGCTTCAGGACGGCGTGATCGTCACGCGCGAGGTTGGCAAGGCCGCTGACATCTGGCAGCGCGGCATCGCCCGCGACCTGGCCGAGCAGTCGGCGACCGCGCTCGAAGAGATCATCAAGGCCAAGGGACTGATACCGCCCCCGGCGCCCGAAGCCGCCACCGACGGCGACGCTTCGACCGCCAACTAGGCAACGGCCTCCACGGTCTGAGACGAAAAGCCCGGCCGCGCCGGGCTTTTATTTTGGCTGTTTGCCTCCTAACTGTGGCCAGCGCTGCCAACGGAGATGGAATCATGACTGCATACGACTACGACCTTTTCGTCATCGGTGGCGGCTCGGGCGGCGTGCGCGCGGCGCGTGTGGCGGCCTCCCTAGGCAAGCGCGTGGCGATAGCGGAAGAGTTCCGGTTCGGCGGCACCTGCGTGATCCGCGGTTGCGTGCCCAAGAAGCTCTATGTCTATGCGTCGCAATTTCCGGAGCACTTTGAGGATGCGGCCGGCTATGGCTGGACGGTGCCGCAGCCGAGCTTCGACTGGCGCAAGCTGGTGGACAACAAGGAGCGCGAGATTTCGCGGCTCGAAGGCCTCTATCAGAAGGGCGTTGCGGGCGCCGGCGGCGAGATTTTCCACACGCGCGCCACGCTGGTGGACAGGCACACGATTCGTCTGGAGAACGAAGACCGCACCGTTACCGCCGACCAGATACTCATCGCGACCGGCGGGCGACCCAATCCGCACGCCGCGCTTCCCGGCCACGAGCTTTGCATCTTCTCTGACGAGGCTTTCGACCTGCCGGAACTGCCGAAGTCGATCGTGATCTCCGGTGGCGGCTATATCGCCGTGGAATTCGCCAACATCTTCCACGGCCTCGGTGTCGAGACGACACTGATCTATCGCGGCAAGGAAATACTCGGCCGCTTCGACATGGACCTGCGGCAGATGCTGCATGAGGACATGGAGAAGAAGGGCATCCGGATCATGCTGCACACGGTCTTCGAGAAGGTCGAGAAGCGTGCCGATGGCCGCCTCGATGCGCACGTGACCGGCGGAGAGGTGCTGACGGTGGACCAGGTGATGCTGGCGATCGGCCGTATTCCCAACACGGAAAATCTCGGTCTTGAAAGCGTCGGCGTCGAGATGGGCAAGATGGGCGAGATTGTCGTCGACGACTACTCCCGCACCAACATCGACAACATCTGGGCAGTGGGCGACGTCACCAATCGCGTCCAACTGACCCCCGTGGCCATCCACGAGGCGATGTGCTTCATCGAGACGGCGTTCAAGAACAATCCAACCAGGCCGGATCACGAGTGCATCGCCACGGCAGTGTTCTCGCAGCCGGAAATCGGCACCGTCGGCCTCTCCGAGGACGAGGCGGCCAAGCGCTTCGCAAACCTCGAGGTCTATCGCGCAACCTTCCGCCCGATGCGCCACACCCTGTCGGGCCGGCAAGAAAAGATGCTGATGAAGCTGGTGGTCGATGCCGACACGCGGCGCGTGGTTGGCGCGCATGTGCTTGGCCCAGACGCCGGCGAAATGGCGCAGCTGCTGGGTATTCCGCTGAAGGCTGGCCTGACCAAGGACGATTTCGACCGGACCATGGCGCTGCATCCGAGTGCGGCGGAAGAGCTTGTGACGATGTACAAGCCTACCTATCTGGTGAGGAACGGCCAGCGCGTGGAGTAAGGCCGCCAAACTCGTTCGCTCCAGCCGGAATCCGGGGTAGAATAGACACCTTGCTTCCGGTATAGGGGCATGTCCCGAAAATGCGGACGTTTCCGGGCGGTTCCTGTCGCGAAGACATGTATTGGGTGCAACAATGACTAAGTGGTCTCCGAATTCCTGGCGCAACAAGCCGATCCAGCAGGTTCCGGCCTATCCGGATCAGGCTGCGCTGTTTGAAACCGAGGCCCGTCTTGCCACCTTTCCGCCGCTCGTTTTTGCAGGCGAGGCGCGCAAGCTGAAGAAGCAGCTCGCCCAGGTTGCTGCCGGCGAGGCCTTCCTGCTTCAGGGCGGCGACTGCGCCGAAAGCTTCGCCGAGCACGGCGCGGACAACATCCGCGACTTCTTCCGCGTGTTCCTGCAGATGTCCGTGGTGCTGACCTATGCCGGCGCGCAGCCGGTGGTGAAGGTGGGCCGCATCGCCGGCCAGTTTGCAAAGCCGCGTTCTTCCGACAACGAGACGCGGGATGGCGTGACGCTGCCCAGCTACCGCGGCGACATCATCAACGGCATCGACTTCGACGAGAAGTCGCGCGTGCCGGATCCGGCGCGCCAGGAAATGGCCTACCGCCAGTCGGCCGCCACGCTGAACCTGCTGCGCGCTTTCGCGCAGGGCGGCTACGCCAGCCTGGAAAACGTCCATCGCTGGATGCTCGGCTTCGTCTCCGACAGCCCGCAGGGCGAGCGCTATGAGGCGCTTGCCAACCGCATCACCGAAACCATGAATTTCATGAGCGCGGTCGGCATCACCTCGGAGAACAATTTCGCCCTGCGCGAAACCGACTTCTACACCAGCCACGAGGCGCTGCTGCTCGGCTATGAGCAGGCGCTGACCCGCGTCGACTCCACCTCGGGCGACTGGTACGCCACCTCCGGCCACATGATCTGGATCGGCGACCGTACGCGCCAGGCCGACCACGCGCATATCGAGTACTGCCGCGGCATCAAGAACCCGCTTGGCCTGAAGTGCGGACCGTCGCTGACCCCCGATGGCTTGCTGGAGCTGATCGACCTCCTGAACCCCGAGAACGAGGCGGGTCGCCTGACGCTTATCGCGCGCTTCGGCGCCGACAAGGTGGGCGACCACCTGCCCAAGCTGGTGCGCGCCGTGCAGAAGGAAGGCCGCAACGTCGTCTGGTCCTGCGACCCGATGCACGGCAACACGATCACCGCGGCCGGCTACAAGACCCGTCCGTTCGACCGCATCCTGGGCGAAGTGCAGGCGTTCTTCGACGTCCACGCTGCTGAGGGCACGCATGCCGGCGGCATTCACGTGGAGATGACCGGCAAGAACGTGACCGAATGCACGGGCGGCGCACGCGCCATCCGCGACGAGGAACTGCAGGACCGCTACCACACCCATTGCGACCCGCGCCTCAACGCCGACCAGGCGATCGAGCTGGCTTTCCTGGTTTCTGAGCTTCTGAAAAAGGGCGCGAAACGCAGCGAGAAGAAGGCGGCCAGCGCCTGAGCGCGCATGCATTCTTGAAACTGAAAAGCGCCGGCTTGCCGGCGCTTTTTTGTTGGGCGCTTGAGACGGCTGAGAGTGGCGAAGACGACCGCTGCAGGCTGAGGCCGACGCCATGTCGGCGGCGGTTGTTACGGCAGGTCGGCCGGGCTCAATCCTTGCGGTACAGCTTCCAGTTCTTCCCCGTCCGCGCCGAAATCTCCGAATATCTGGTCACGCGATTGCGGCCGTCCACTTTCGACCGGTATAGGGCACTGTCGGCCTTTGCGTAGAGATCGTCGGCACTCTCTGCGTCGGAAGCCATGCAGACGCCCATGGACACGGTGATGGGCCCGCAGTCCTGCTGCGGTTCACCCCACCTGAACGGCGTCTGTTCGATCAGCACCCGAAGATGGTCGGCAATTTCGAACGTCGACTGCTCGCTGGTTCCGTCGACGATGAGCGCGAACTCCTCTCCGCCGGTCCTCGCCACGAACACCGCTTCATGGGTACTGCTCTGGAGAATGTCGGCGATCACCTTCAGGATCCTGTCGCCGACGGGATGGCCGTACTGGTCATTGACCTCCTTGAAGCTATCGATATCTGCAAGGATCAGAGCCTTGAACAGGATGCCCCTGTTGCTGTCGTAGATCGCGGCAAGCTCCTTGTCGAAGGCGCGCCGGTTCCAGATATCGGTGAGGGGGTCTGTGGCGGCCAGCCGCTTGTACTCCTCGAGCTTTGACTTGACGCTTTCCAGCTCGGCGGACTTTTCGCTCAGCGTGTCGGCTATCTGCCTGCCGTGGTCGATCGTCGAATTGGTGGCAGTCGTCATGGCGCGAGCGATCTTCTGAAGCAATTCCTTGCTGATCAGATCGCGGTTGTTCAGGCCGCTGGAGGTCTGGTCGAGGATTTGGCCGTATTTTTCCAGGTGCTGGTGTTCGGAGCGCAAAAGGCGGGCAATGTCCTCAAGCTCCTGAGCGACCACCTCGCGGGCTTGCTCCACGATCGACTGGTTGTGATTCTGCGCGAAATACTTGCGGCCGATCTGGTCGAGGCGCTCCTGCGTCGGATAGTTGCCCAACTCGATCACTTCCAGGCTGAGCCGAGGATTCGAGCCGGAGAGGGCCTCGTAGAAAATTTCATAGTTGCGTGGCAGGCTTGCCACTCGCATTTGGCGCATCGTCGCAACCACATTGGCCGCGAGGTCATGGCTTGGCTCGTTGTGGGCGACAGCAGGCTGCATCCTTGCTCCACTCTCCATTGGGTGCCTAAGACGGCTCCCGCGTCCGATGTCAGGCAATTCGACAATCAGAAATTGGTCAGGGGCTTGGATTTTCAAAACAGCACAAGAATGCCCCCCGCAATCTGCGATGTCTGTCTCCCAGGGAAATACAACGCGTTCGTATAAAAATTCTCTTAACTTTTTACAATAGAGATTTCAGTAATGGGTGTTGAAATACTGGATCGTCGCTTCTGCCGTAAGTGTCAGGCTAGATGTCGCAAATGCAGCAGCTGGGTGGCCCTGCCTGTGATGACTTTACGTCATGCGAGCGGCGGTGCGAGTGTGTAGGAGCAGAAGGCGATGAAGACGGGATCTTGCGGTTGCGGCGCGGTCCAATTCACGGCAGAGGGGACTTTGCGGGGCGTTGTCTATTGCCATTGCTCGCAATGCCGCAAGCAGAGCGGACACTTCTTTGCGGCGACCAATGTTTCGGATGCCGACCTGGAAATTCGCGGCTCGGAAAACATCACCTGGTATCGGAGTTCCACGGCTGCCCGGCGGGGATTTTGCCGCGTGTGCGGGTCGATCCTGTTCTGGAAGCACGATGAACTCGACACCATCTCGGTAATGGCGGGCGCTTTCGACACGCCTTCCGGCCTCGTGGGCGAGAGCCACATCTTCGTGGCCGACAAGGGCGACTATTACGCTATTGATGATGGGCTGCCGCAATTTCCGAGATCCACACCGTCGGTCAAAGTCGCGCAGGACTAAGCGCCATGGACGCAAGCGTCATCGTTTCCTGAACGGTTCGTCTCGCGCCCGCGATCTGCCGAAGACAGGCATTCCGCCGTATGATGCAGGACAAGGAGACAGCCCATGGCCACCATGCCCACCTTGTTCGTTTCACACGGCGGTCCGGATATCGTCATCAAGGACACGCCTGCGCGCCGCTATCTCGAGACGGTTTCGACCCTGGTTCCTCGGCCCAAGGCAATTGTGATCATGTCGGCGCATTTCGAAACGCACGGGGTCACGGTGGTGACAGACCCCAAGCCGGAGATGATCTACGATTTCAGGGGCTTTGCTCCGGAACTATACGAAATGGTCTATGCCGCGCCCGGCGCGCCGGTGCTGGCCGAAAAAGTCATGGCATTGCTTGAAGACGCAGGCCTGTTGCCGGCGCGGCTCGGCCGACGCGGCTATGACCATGGAACCTGGACACCAATGAAGCTGGCCTTTCCCGAGGCCGACATACCTATCGTGCAGGTGTCGATTGACCCCAACGCAGATGCCGCCTGGCACTACGCGATCGGCAAGGCACTTGCTCCACTGCGCGAGGAGGGCGTGTTGCTGGTCGGTTCCGGCCACATCACGCATAATCTGCGCGCCTATTTTTCAACCATGCGGCAAGGAGCGGCTGTCGATCCCGAACTGGCGGGAAAGGTCGAGGCATTTACGCAGTGGTTTGCGCAGAAGCTCGCGGCGAACGACACCGAGGCCTTGCTTGACTGGAAGAGAGAGGCGCCGTTTCCTGCCGACAATCACCCGACCGACGAACACCTGATGCCGATCTTCTTTGCCTACGGTGCGGCGGGCGCCGGCGCCAAGGCAGAGCGCGTGCACAATTCCGTCGACCACGGCTTTTTCGCCAACGACTCATACCTGTTCCACTAGGGGTGGATTGGGATACATGATCCTTTTGCGACGATTCGTAAGGGGGTCTGAATGGAGCGACTGGTCAATGCCTTCCGCAATTCAGTCAGGGCATTCGGCCGCCTGATCCGGAGCGAGACCGCATTTCAGCAGGAGGTCATCCTGCTCGCCTTGGCCATTCCGGCGGCGTGGTTTGTGTCCACCAGCTGGAAAGGCTACGCGGTGCTCATCGGGGCGGTGCTGTTCCTTATGCTGATTGAAGTGCTGAACACCGGCATCGAGGCGGCTTGCGATGCTGTCTCGCGGGATTTCCACGGTGATATCCAGCTTGCCAAGGACTGCGGGTCCCTCGCGGTTCTGATCGCGATCGTCATCGTTGCGGGCATCTGGGGCGCTGCCTTGATAGAACGGATAACCGACCTTCCGCTGTAGGGAAGCAACAGGATTGCCAGGGGAGGATTCCACATGCTCGATTTTGGGAGGATCCGCGCCCGTGCGGCTAGCCGCAAGGGCGGCGAAGACGTTCTTGCCTCGCTGCTGGGACCGATGCCGGACAATGCGGCGCTGGCGAATGTTTCGGACGACCGTATCCTGTCGACCATGGCCGAGCGGGTGTTCGCGGCCGGTTTCGTCTGGCGTGTGATCGAGCAGAAATGGCCGGAGTTCGAGGAGGCGTTCCTTGGTTTCGAACCGAAGCGCTTGTTGTTCCAGCCGGACGACTTCTGGCACGATCTGGCTTCCGACAAGCGCATCGTGCGCAACCCGCAGAAGATCAGGTCGGTTCGCGAGAATGCGGCCTTCATCGAGCGTGTTTCGAAAGAGCATGGCAGCTTCGGCAAGTTCCTGGCCGCATGGCCTGCCAATGACCAGATCGGGCTGATGGCCTATTTGGGCAAGCATGGCAGCCGGCTTGGCGGCAATACGGGGCAGTATTTCCTGCGCTGGCTTGGCTGGGACACTTTCGTCATGTCGCAGGACATGGTCGCGGCACTGCGCGATGCGGGCCTCGAGATCGGCGACAATCCGACGTCAAAGCGCGACCTTGCGCGCATCCAGGAGCAAATCAATGCCTGGGCCGGGCAGACCGGCCTGCCTCGCTGCCATATCTCCCGCATTCTCGCCATGTCGATCCGCGAAAATTACTCCACGCAGAGGCTACGAGAACAAGTCGGCGAATAGCTGCGTGAAGTTGCGGCATTGCCCGAGAAAGATGGTCGCGCTACACCGCTTCGCATGAACACCAAGCCCGTACTTCGCGATATTCTGCGCATCGCCGTTGCCCAACTCAATCCGATCGTCGGCGACATAGCCGGCAATCTCGCCAAGGCCCGTGAAGCGAGGGCGGATGCCGCGCGCCAGGGCGCCGACATCATTCTCTTCACCGAACTGTTCATCGCCGGCTATCCGCCCGAGGACCTGGTGTTGAAGCCCGCCTTCCTTGCCGCCTGCGAGCGCGCGGTTGAAGAATTTGCCGCCGAAACCGCCGACGGCGGCCCGGGCGTCATCATCGGCACGCCGCTGAAGCGCAAGAGCGGCGTGCATAATTCCATCATCGTGGCCGATGGCGGCAAGATCCTTGCCGAGCGCTACAAGATCGACCTGCCGAACTACGGCGAGTTCGACGAGAAGCGCGTGTTCCAGGCCGGGCCGGACCTGCCCGGGCCGGTCAATTTTCGCGGCGTCAGGCTGGGCATTCCGATCTGCGAAGACGTCTGGGGCGAACTTGGCGTTTGCGAGACGCTTGCAGAGTCCGGAGCGGAGATCCTTCTGGTTCCCAACGGCTCGCCGTACCATCGCGGAAAAGCCGACATCCGCCAGCAGGTGGTCATCAGGCAGGTGATAGAAACCGGCCTGCCGATCATCTACGCCAACCAGCTCGGAGGCCAGGACGAACTGGTTTTCGATGGCGCTTCCTTCGCAATCTCGGCCCAGAAGACGCTCGCTTTCCAGATGAGCCAGTTCGAGGAGGCCCTTTCCGTCACCGTCTGGAAGCGCAACGAAGACGGCTGGGAATGCGTCGACGGCCCCATGTCGAAGCTCCCTGAGCGGGAGGAGGCAGACTACCGCGCCTGCATGCTGGGGCTGCGCGACTACGTCAACAAGAACGGCTTCAAGGATGTCGTGCTCGGCATGTCGGGCGGCATCGATTCGGCCATCTGTGCGGCCCTTGCCGTGGATGCGCTGGGCGAGGAGCGGCTGCGCGCCGTGATGATGCCCTATCGCTACACCTCCAAGGAGTCGCTGAAGGATGCCGAAGACTGCGCCCGCGCGCTTGGCTGCCGCTATGACATCGTGCCGATCGCTGAGCCGGTCGAAGGGTTTTCGCACGCGTTGACGCAGATTTTCGAAGGCACGCGTGAAGGCATCACCGAGGAGAACCTTCAGAGCCGCGCGCGCGGAACGATCCTGATGGCGATCTCCAACAAGTTCGGCTCCATGGTCGTGACGACGGGCAACAAGTCGGAAATGTCGGTCGGCTACGCCACGCTCTATGGCGACATGAACGGCGGCTTCAACCCGATCAAGGACCTCTACAAGATGCAGGTCTATGCACTGGCGCGCTGGCGAAACGGCACGGTGCCGCCAGGCGGGCTGGGGCCCTCGGGCGAGGTGATACCCGCACACATCATAGACAAGGCACCGTCGGCGGAACTGCGCGAGAACCAGACCGATCAGGATTCGCTGCCGCCGTACCCGGTGCTCGACGACATACTGGAGTGCCTGGTCGAGAACGAGATGGGCGTGGATGAGATCGTCGCGCGCGGGCATGATCGCGAACTGGTGCACCGCATCGAGCATCTGCTTTATGTCGCGGAGTACAAGCGGCGGCAGGCTGCCCCCGGCGTCAAGATCACACGGAAGAACTTCGGTCGCGACCGCCGTTACCCGATCACCAACCGATTCAGGGATCGCGGCTAGACGGCAAATTGCGTTCCGCGTCGAGGGCGAACATGGCGGCTTATGAGATCAGCTTCGACCCCGCACGGATCGATTTTCACGCGACCTGCGAACTACTCAAGTCCAGCTACTGGGGGCGTGGCCGCAGCGATGGCGGCTATGAACGCGCCTTCGCCAATTCGCTGTGCGCCGGTGCCTATCTCGACGGCAGGCAGGTGGCGTTTGCGCGAGCGATCACCGACAGAACCTATTTCGGCTATCTCTGCGACATAATCGTGTGGCCCGAACATCGCGGGCAGGGACTGGGGCAGAGGCTGGTCCGCGCCTTCATCGACCACCCGGAACTCGGCGGCATCTTGCACTGGAGTCTTTCCACCTCGGATGCGCACGGAGTTTACGAAAAGCTCGGCTTCGTAAGATCTGCTGAGGGTCAGTACATGCGGCTGTCTCGCACACCTTCTAGCTCGTTCTGAGGCGCCTCGGCTTTTCATTGCAGGTTCGCGCGTCCATCGTGCCATCCGGGTGGGTTCGGCTAATAAAGCCTCGTTACCGCCCGGATTGTGCCCGGCCGGTGCCAAATTCGTTTCGTATCCCGCAACCGCCCCGGCGGTTTTCCGGCTCGTCGCGGCTTCCAACATCTGAACTCTCTGGGATCGGGCCGCCTGTCGCGTCCGAATGAAGCATGGCACGTTTTCACATGGATTGGCGCGGCGGCGCTTTCCGCAGCGTTCTCCGATTTGCCTTTCGGCATTGGCAGCGTCAGCCGATCCGGTTGGCGGTCATCTCGGTAGCCTTTCTCGTTTCAACAATGGCGGATGTCCTGATACCGCTTTATTCGGGCAAGCTGGTTGCTGCCGTTGCGGACGGCGCCGCCAGCGACGCGGTGGCGTGGAACGCCGCGCTCGTTGCATTCCTGATGCTACTGGGTTTGGGGGTCGGCGCCATAGTTACGCGCCACGTGGCCTTCATGGGCATGGTGAACCTGGGGCTCAACATGATGTCGGAAATTGCGGTGGACGCGTTCCACCGTATCCAGCGCTTCTCCACCAACTGGCACGCAAATGCCTTCGCCGGCTCGACCGTGCGCAAGGTGACGCGCGGCATGTGGGCGCTCGACCTTCTGAACGACACGCTGCTGATCGCGCTGCTGCCCTCGGTCATCATGCTGGTGGGCTCCACGCTGCTGCTCGGATGGTACTGGCCGATGATGGGCGCGATCGTGGCGCTTGGGTCCATCATCTACGTCGCGATGACCGTGGTGCTGTCGCTGGCATATGTGGCCCCGGCGGCCAGCCTTGCCAACAGCTGGGACACACGGCTGGGAGGGGTGCTTGCCGATGCGGTAACCTGCAATCCTGTGGTGAAGGCGTTCGGGGCCGAAACGCGCGAGGAAGCCCGCCTCTCCAAGGTGATTGGCAAGTGGCATCACAGGACGGCGCGCACCTGGACGCGCGGAGCGATCAACGGCACCGCGCAGGGCATGACGCTTCTCGTCCTTCGGGGGGCGGTGATCGGTTTTGCATTGCTGCTCTGGTCGCAGGGCAGGGCAAGCGCCGGCGACATCGCCTTCGTGCTGACCTCGTTCTTCGTGCTGCAAGGCTATCTTCGCGACGTAGGCGTGCATGTGCGCAACCTGCAGCGCTCGGTGAACGACATGGAGGAACTGGTCGCAATGTTCGACGAGCCGCTGGGCATCGAGGACAAGCCTTACGCAAGGCCGATCATCATCGACGAGGGCCGCATCGATTTCGAGCAGGTGACCTTCCACTACGGCACCCATCACGCGCCGCTCTATCGCGACTTCTCCGTCTCCATTGCGCCGGGCGAGCGGGTGGGGCTGGTGGGGCATTCCGGTTCTGGCAAGACCACCTTCGTGAAGCTCGTGCAGCGGCTCTACGACGTCAACAGCGGGCGAATCTCGATCGACGGGCAGGATATTTCGCAGGTCCAGCAGGATTCGCTTCGCGGGCAGATTGCCATCGTGCAGCAGGAGCCCGTGCTGTTCCATCGCTCGCTGGCCGAGAACATCGCCTATGCGCGGCCTGGCGCGACGCAGGCACAGATCGAGAATGCCGCGAGGCTCGCCAATGCGCACGACTTCATCACCCGCCTGCCGAAGGGCTACGGCACGATGGTGGGCGAGCGCGGCATGAAGCTTTCGGGCGGCGAGCGCCAGCGCGTGGCCATTGCCCGCGCCTTCCTGGCCGACGCGCCGATCCTGATCCTGGACGAGGCGACGTCGAGCCTGGATTCGGAATCGGAGGTGCTGATCCAGCAGGCCATGGAGCGGCTGATGGAGGGGCGCACCACGCTTGTCATCGCTCATAGGCTCTCGACAGTGCGCTCGCTGGACCGGCTGCTGGTATTCGATCGCGGACGTATCGTGGAGGAGGGCGACCACGATGCCCTGATCCGCCTGAAGGGTGGCATCTACCGCCGCCTGTTCGAGCGTCAGGCGCTGGAACTGACCAAGGGGCTTGTCTGAGGCAGTCTGGGGCCGCGCATTGGGCGCGGTCCCGGGCCTGCCAGCGCTTTGCCAGCCTTGCCAAGGCCAAATGCATCCGTTAACCGGTGCAAATGACCGTAACCGTTCGCTTCGCCCCGTCGCCGACGGGCCTCATCCATATCGGCAACGCGCGTACCGCGCTGTTCAACTGGCTGTTCGCCATGAAGAATGGCGGCCGCTTTATCCAGCGTTTCGATGACACCGACATCGTGCGTTCGAAGCAGGAATATGCCGACGCCATCCTGTACGACCTGCATTGGCTGGGCATCTTCCCGGACGCCACCGAATACCAGTCGCGGCGGTTTGATCGCTATGACGCGGCGGTGGAGAAGCTGAAGACTGCGGGCCTGCTCTATCCCTGCTACGAAACCCAGGAAGAGTTGGAGCTGCGTCGCAAGATCCGCCTCTCGCGCAAGCAGCCGCCCGTCTATGGCCGCGAGGCGCTGAAGCTGACGGCGGAAGAGCGCGAGGCGCTCGAGGCCGAAGGCCGCAAGCCGCACTGGCGCTTCCTGCTGCCGAATTTTTCCACCGACCCGTTCGAGCCCGAACGCACGGAAGTCCAGTGGAATGACCTCGTGCGCGGCGATGAGACCGTCGATCTCGCCTCGCTGTCGGACCCGGTTCTGGTGCGCGAGGACGGCACCTATCTCTACACGCTTCCTTCCGTGGTGGACGATATCGAGATGGGCGTCACGCACATCATCCGCGGCAACGACCATGTCACCAACACCGGCGTGCAGATCGCGCTCTTCAAGGCGCTGGGAGCAGAGCCGCCCGTGTTCGGCCATCACAACATTCTGACCACCAGCGACGGCGAGGGGCTTTCCAAGCGCACCGGCGCGCTGTCCATCTCGGGCCTGCGCGAATCAGGCATCGAGCCTATGGCCGTGGCTTCGCTGGCGGTGCTGATCGGCACTTCGGAAAGCGTTGCCGCCATGCCGACCATGGCGGAGTTGGCGAGCCGCTTCGACCTCGCAACCACGTCGAAATCCGCCTCGAAGTTCGACCCCGAGGAGCTTATCGTGCTCAACCGCGCGCTGCTCCACAACATGCCGTTCTCGCAGGCGCAGGATCGGCTGTCGGTGCTCGGCATCTCCGGCGAACAGGCGGAGCCTTTCTGGCTTGCCGTACGCGGCAACGTCGACAAGCTGGCCGATGCCGCCGGCTGGTGGCGCATTCTGCGGCAAGGGCCCGACCAGCCGATCGAACTGGCTGGCGAAGACGCCGACTTCGTGTCGCAGGCACTCGATCTCCTGCCGGAAGAGCCGTGGGATCGCTCGACCTGGAAGGACTGGACCGGCGCTGTGAAAGAGGCAACCGGCCGCAAGGGCAAGTCGCTGTTCATGCCGCTTCGGCTGGCGCTTACCGGCCGTGCCTCCGGGCCGGAACTCGCAGATTTATTGCCTCTTCTGGGTCGGGAAGGAACGTTGGCCCGACGACCCTGACCTTGCGGTCCGGGTCCAGGTCGCGAATGGCCGCCGGCTCGTCGCCGGCGGCGACCGTTGCCATTGCTTCGGGGCTTGCGACGCTTTCCACGCTTGCGGCAGGCGCTGGCGGCTCCGGCTTGACGATCGATGCCGAGAATTCCGGTTCGACCTCGGTCGGAGGTATGGCCGCAGCGGGCTGAACCTCGGCCGCTTCCTGCTGCGGCGGGTTTCCGGCTATGATCTCGAAACTCTTGGGCGCGTTGCAGCTGCAGCCTTCAGGCGCGGCGGAGCTTCGATAGCGAAAGGCCGCCGGCAGGCGGGAATAGGGCATGCTGGACCGGGCAGAGATCATTTCGGTTGCCGTGTCGCTCTCGGCTTCTTGATAAAAAAGCTGCATTTCGGCATTGGGGCACGCCGCCTGGCAGTTCTTCTGGTCGCGCGCAAACTGGCCGCGCGAAGAGGCTGGCGACATCGGGAAATAGTAGCCGTCGCAGGTGCGTACGCAGAAGGTGCGATACGTGCCGGCAAGGCGACTGATGCCTTCGCCCGGGTTCAGCACCCTTTGAACTTTGCGTTCGCCGGCCGCGGCGGCTGCCTGCTCGGTCGCCCGCGTCCGGCTCAGAATCCGTTCGATGGCGCGAGCATTTTCGGTCGCGGCCTCGATGCGTTGCGGTGCCTGCCGGCAGCCATTGGCGTCGATCGCAGCAATGATCTGGGCCTGTGACCTGCCCGGACGGACACGGCCACGCTTGCGCTCCAGCGCATCCAGGTTGCTTTCCATTCTGGCGAGATTGTCGTTGAGCTTGGCGCAATCCTCGACCGCGCGGCCGAACATGGAAAAGCCGCATCCCGCGGCGCGCGCCCGGTTGCGCACCCGAACGATCTGTTCGCGCTGCTTGGCGATTGCGGCGTCATATTTTTCGGTGCGGGCTGTCTTTGCTCCACCGGCGAGTTCGGCCTCGAGCTGGCGGCACAGGCGAGCATCGGCAAGCGCCAGCGGCATGGTGGCGAGGAGCCCTGCAAATATGGCGGAAAAAACGGCGATTGCGCGCACGAACCCGTTCGATCCGGCCGTCATCATGTACCCCAAGAAACTCAACATGGCCGGCTGCCGGGCAGCCGGCTGAAATCCGCCTCCGACTAGCACGAGCAGGTTAACTGCCTGTTTGCAGTTTGGTCCTGCCCGTGCCGACTGACGCTGTCAGTCCGCGTTAGCCATGGTTGCTTGCGCCTTGTGCGAGGCTTCGACCACTGCCAGCGCCGTCATGTTGACGACGCCGCGCGACGTAACCGAAGGCGTGAGGATATGCGCCGGCTGCGCCGCGCCCAGAAGGATCGGCCCGACATGCAGGGCATCCATCATCTGCTTCACGGCGGTAAGCGTGATGTTGGCCGAATCGAGGTTCGGGAACACCAGCAGGTTGGCCTCGCCCTTCAGCGTGGAGTGTGGATAGACCCTCTGCCGCAGATGTTCGGCAAGAGCCGAATCCGCATGCATTTCGCCGTCGCTCTCAAGATCCGGTGCGACCTTCTTCAGGATGGCCGCGGCTTCCCGCATCTTCAGGGCGCTGGGTGTGTCCCGCGAGCCGAAATTCGAATGCGACAGCAGCGCCGCCTTTGGCTCGATGCCGAAGCGCCTGATCTGTTCGGCTGCCAGGATGGTCATTTCGGCGATTTCTTCCGCACTCGGGTCGACGGTGACATAAGTGTCGGTGAGGAAGATCACGCCGCGGCTGGAAATGAGCATCGACAGCGTCGACAGGTCGCGATGGCGCACACCCTCGCGCGCGCCGATGATCAGGGTGACATTGCGCAGGTGCCGCGCGAAGCGGCCTTCGAGGCCGCAGATCATCGCATCGGCATCGCCGCGGCGGGTCGCCAGTGCGGCGATTGCGGTGGTGTCGGTGCGCACCATGGTGCGGGCGGCTTCCTGGGTAATGCCGCGCCGCCCGCCAAGCTGGATCATGAGATCGACATAGTCGCGGTAGCGCGGATCGTCCTCGGGGTTGATCAGCTCGAAGTCGGTGCCGGCGCGAATGCGCAAGCCGTAGCGCCGCAGCCGCGTGTCCACCACGCTGGGGCGACCGATCAGGATCGGCTGCGCGATCCCTTCCTCCAGAACCACCTGCGCGGCGCGCAGCACGCGCTCGTCCTCGCCGTCGGCATAGATCACGCGCTTGGCCGACGAGGTCTTCGCCGCTGCAAACACCGGCTTCATGACCAGGCCGGAGCGGAACACGAAGCGGTTCAGGCGGTCGATATAGGCCGGGAAGTCGGTGATGGGACGCGTGGCCACGCCGCTGTCGCAGGCAGCCTTTGCCACCGCCGGAGCGATCCGCAGGATGAGACGCGGATCAAAGGGCGAGGGGATCAGGAAGTCAGGGCCGAAGGTCGGCGTCTCGCCGGAATAGGCGCGGGCCGCGACGTCGGAAGGCTCCTCGCGGGCAAGCCCCGCAATGGCACGCACGGCCGCCAGCTTCATCTCTTCGTTGATCGCGCTCGCGCCGCAATCCAGCGCGCCGCGGAAGATGTAGGGGAAGCAGAGGACGTTGTTGACCTGGTTCGGGAAGTCGGAACGGCCGGTGCAGATCATTGCGTCGGGCCGTGCCGCACGTGCCACCTCGGGCATGATCTCGGGGGTCGGGTTGGCCAGAGCGAGGATCAGCGGCTTTTCCGCCATGTGCTGCAGCAGTTCAGGGCGCAGCACGCCGGCGGCCGACAGCCCAAGGAAAACGTCGGTGCCGCCAATGACGTCGTCCAGCGTGCGCGCGTTGGTATCCTTGACGTAGGGGGCCTTCCAGCGGTCCATCTCTTCGACGCGCCCCTTGTAGGCTACGCCGTAGCGGTCGGTGACCCAGATGTTCTCGATCTTCGCGCCGAGCGAGACCAGCAGGTTGAGGCAGGCAAGAGCTGCAGCGCCCGCGCCGGAGGTGACGATCTTGACGTCCTCGATCTTCTTGCCGGCGAGTTCCAGCCCGTTGAGGACAGCTGCTGCGACGATGATGGCGGTTCCGTGCTGGTCGTCGTGGAAGACCGGAATGCGCATCCGCTCCTTGAGGCGCTCTTCCACCTCGAAGCATTCGGGCGCCTTGATGTCTTCAAGGTTGATACCGCCGAAGGTGGGTTCCAGCGCCGAGATGGTCTCCACCATGCGCTCGATTTCCGGCGCGTCGATCTCGATGTCGAAGACGTCGATGCCTGCGAATTTCTTGAACAGGACGGCCTTGCCCTCCATCACCGGCTTGGAGGCCAGAGGGCCGATATTGCCGAGGCCGAGAACAGCAGTGCCGTTGGAAATCACGCCCACAAGGTTCGCGCGCGCCGTATAGTCGGCCGCCGTGGCCGGTTCGTCGCGGATTGCAAGGCAGGGGGCTGCCACGCCGGGCGAATAGGCGAGCGCCAGGTCGCGCTGGTTGCCAAGCGGCTTGGTGGCCTGGATCTCCAGCTTTCCCGCTACCGGATATTTGTGGAAGAACAGCGCCGCCTCATCGAGGTCGGAGCGTTTGGTGTTGTCTGTTTCCGTGTTCATTTCCGCCGCTTACCCCGCGTACGGTCGCATTCGACCGCCTGTTGCCCTGTGCGATCCCCGCCCTTCAGACACCGGTGAGTGGTCGGAAAGGCACGAGGTCGATAATTCCAGTGATTCCAATTGCTTGGAACCACTATTTCGCCAATTGAGTCAGATGTGTGTCGTCGCGTCAAAACGCGCTGACATACAGGCCGCCATCCACCGGAATGTTCTGCCCGGTAATATAGCCGGCATGTACCGAGCATAGGAAGGCGCATATCTGGCCGAATTCTTCCGGCGTGCCGAGGCGCTTGGCCGGAATGTCGGCGCTCAGCCGCAGCTTGCGCTCGCGCGCGGCTTCCGGTGTTTCCTCCACGCCCGTTCCATGCGTGGTGCGCAGGCGATCGGTGTCGAGCTTGCCCGGCAGCAGGTTGTTGATGGTGACATTCCGGCTGGCCACCGTGCGCGCCACACCTGCCAGGAACGAGGTGAGACCGGCGCGTGCGCCCGACGACAGGTCGAGTCCCGGTATCGGGACATAGACGGACAGCGACGTGATGTTGACGATGCGCCCGAAGCCGCGCTCCGCCATGCCGTCAATCACTGCCTGCACGAGTTCGATCGGCGTGACCATGTTGTTGGTGACGCCTTCGAGAATCTTCTGGCGGTCGAGTTCGCGCAGCGGACGCGGCGGCGGTCCGCCATTGTTGTTGACCAGGATGTCCGGCGCAGGCGCGGCGGCGAGCAGATCCTTCTGGACGGCAGGGTCCGCGACATTGCCCGTAATCTCGATGACGTCGACGCCGAACCGGTCCCGAAGCTCGCGTGCGGTTGCCGCAAGTGCCGTCGGGTCGCGACCGTTGACGACGAGGTTGCAGCCCGCCTCGGCCAGCGCCGTTGCGCAACCGCGGCCCAGCCCGCGGCTCGACGCACAGACGATGGCCGTCTTTCCTCGAATGCCGAGATCCATGATTTGCTTCTCCTCTGCAGGGTTGCGAACCTAGCTTGCGTGGCAAAAACCGCAACCGTCATACGCCTGTTGCATGGGGGCTTCATAGGCTTGCGCGACAGCAACGGAACAGAAGCTCATGCCCGGCGAAGCGCCACGCAAATTCCGCACCCTGTTCATTTCCGATGTCCATCTCGGCTCCAAAGCGGCCAAGGCGGTGTTTCTGATCGACTTCCTGCGTCATCACGAAGCGGAGACGATCTACCTTGTTGGCGACATTGTCGATGGCTGGCGGCTGCGGCGGTCCTGGCATTGGCCGCAAAGCCACAATGATGTCGTGCAGAAGCTGCTGCGCCAGGCGCGCAAGGGCACGCAGATCATCTATATCGCGGGCAATCACGACGAATTCCTGCGGATGTTCCAGGGTGTTCATTTCGGCGGCATCGTCGTTGCCGACCGGGCTATTCACAAAGCCGCCGACGGCAAGAGCTATCTGGTCATCCACGGCGACCAGTTCGACATGGTCGTGCACAATGCGCGCTGGCTCGCCTATCTGGGCGACAAGGCCTACGACATGGCCATCATGGTCAATCGGATGGTGACGCGGCTGCGTCAGTGGCTCGGCATGCCCTATTGGTCGTTCTCTTCCTGGGCAAAGGTGAAGGTCAAGAAGGCGGTCAATTTCATTGGCTCGTTCCAGGACGTCTTGGCCGATGAGGCTCGACGTTCGGATGTCGATGGCGTGATCTGCGGGCATATTCACCACGCCGCGATCGAGGATTTCGGCGACGTGCGCTATGTCAACACCGGCGACTGGGTGGAGAGCTGCACTGCGGTGGTCGAGCATTTCGACGGGTCGATGGAGATCGTCCACTGGCCGCACGCGATCGCCCGGCCAGCACGCCGCAAGCCGCTCCGCGTGCCGGCCGAGATGGAAGAGGCCATCGGCAAGGCAGCCTGACGCCGCTCCCACCGCGCCGCACGGCCCGAAATCGGCGGCGTTGTTTGCCCGGTGGCGTCCCCATGCTATGGGGCGGCAGCGTGACCGATCCCATTTCGCATGAGTCGCGCTTTCTGGATCGCCCCCTCCATGTCGTCGTCGCAAACGCTCGCTGCGGCCCAGTTCGTGAAGCCGCGCTATTTCGAACTGCGGATATCGCTCATCTACCTGATGGTCTTCGTACCGGTGGGCGTGCACCTTCCGTATTTTCCGCTGTGGCTGGAAACCAAGGGATTCGATGCCGGCCACATCGCGATCATATTGTCGGCACCGATGTTCCTGCGCGTCGTGACCACGCCATTCATCACGAGCCTGGCAGACAAGGCGAACGACCGGGCCAATGTCCTGATTCTGACGGTAGCTGCCGCGCTGATGTTGTCGTCGGGCTACTTTCTGGAGCCCGACTATCTGACCGTTCTGCTGGTGTCCCTGGTTCTGGCCGTGTTCTGGACCCCGCACACGCCATTGGCCGATTCGCTCGCGCTCTCGGGCGTTCGGCGCTTCGGTTCGAACTATGCCGGGATGCGGATCTGGGGCTCCATCGCTTTCCTGGCCGCCAACCTCGCCGGCGGCGCCGTGCTTTCAGTCTATGGAGCGGACGCGGTTCCCGCGATGATCACCGGCGGTCTTGCCGCGATATTGGTCGTCGTGTGCTTTGCTCCGCGACTCGGGCGCCCGCGGCGTGCTTCGCCGCTTTCGGCGGCTGAGCTCCAGGACGCGGCGCCGAAGCTCCTCAATGCCTATTTCCTGTTCTTCGTCATCGGAGCGGGCATCATCGTATCCAGCCACGGCTTTCTCTATGGCTTCGTGTCCATCTACTGGAAGTCGATCGGCATCAGCGAAACGCTGGTCGGCCTGCTATGGGCCTGGGGTGTGGTGGCCGAAGTTGCCATGTTCATGGTTTTCACGAGGGTCTTCGGCCATATGCGACCCGTCGTCCTGCTGGTGATGGCCGGCGTGGCGGCAATGCTGCGTTGGGCCTCGTTTCCGCTGATCTGGCCAATGGGTGCGGGCGTTGCAGGTTTCTTCGCGTCGCAGACGCTGCATTCCTTCTCCACCGGCCTGATCTTGATCGGGGTGCAAAAGATGATTGCCGAGACGGTGGTTGAAGAACGCATGGGCGCGGCGCAAGGCATTGCTTTCTTCGCCAGCGGCTTCTCCATGGCAACGGTCACGCTGTTTTCCGGCGTGCTCTACGAACAGCTCGGTGTCGGCGGCTTTTATGTGATGGTGGCGGTGGCGGCGCTGGGCATCGCTTTCATCGGCCTGGCGGCGCGCTCAGCCCCAAAGGGCCGCCTGGGGCGGTGACACCAGAGAGCCTTCGTAGACCAGACCCGGCTCGCGGTCGCGCGCGAGCAGCAGCGGCCCGTCCAGGTCGACGAAATCGGCACCCTGCGCCAGCAGCACGGCTGGCGCCATTGCCAGCGACGTGCCGACCATGCAGCCGACCATGACGGAGAAGCCGAGTTCGCGTGCGCGGTCGCGCAATTGCAAGGCCTCTGTCAGCCCACCGGTCTTGTCCAGCTTGATGTTGATGGCGTCGTAGAGACCGATCAGCGACTCGAGATCTTCCACGCCGTGTCCGCTCTCGTCGGCGCAGATCGGCACGGGGTGCGGAATGTCGCGCAGGATCCCGTCCTTGCCCGCCGGAAGCGGCTGCTCGATCAACGCGATGCCGAGATCGGCCGCCAGTGCCAGGTTCTGCCGGATGTTTTCGTCGTTCCAGCCTTCATTGGCGTCGAGGATGATGCGGCTGTCGGGCGCAGCCTTCCGCACCGCCTCGATGCGCGCGATATCATTGTCGCTGCCGATCTTGACCTTCAGCAGCGGGCGCCAGGCATTTTCGGCGGCTTGGGCGGCCATGGCTTCAGGGCTTGAGAGCGACAGGGTGTAAGCCGTTTCAAGCGGTTGCGGCTGCGCGCCGGAAATGGTCTGCCACACGGGTATTCCCGAAAGCTTCGCTTCCAGATCCCACAGCGCGCAATCAATGGCGTTGCGGGCTGCGCCCGATGCCATCGACTTCACGAGGGCGTTGCGGTCCATGCCCGCCGCTATCCGGGGCGCCATCGCTTCGATTGCTTCGCGCACGCTTTCCATCGTCTCGCCATAGCGCTTGTAGGGCACGCATTCGCCACGGCCGACGGCCGGCCCCTCAGCGATTTCGCAGACGATCACCTCGGCCTCGGTCTTCGAGCCGCGCGAGATGGTAAAGGTGCCGGCGATCGGAAAGCACTCGGCATTGGCCGAAAGGACACGCGGCATGTTTTTTCTCCAAATTCTTGGACCGGCAAAGCTGAAAAAGTGACAGAGCCTCGATGACGGGATATGACAGGCTGTCATGACTATCAATGCTGCCGACGAAGCGAAAACCGCAAAAGAGCAGCCGCCCTTCATCGGCGAGGCGGAGCATGACGGCGTGCGCGCCTATGTCTTGTCGGGCACCTGGACGACGCGAACGGTCGCGCTGGTCGATGCTGAGATGCGCCGCCTCGAAACACGCAGGGACAGCGAGCCCGTGGTACTCGACCTTGCAGGGGTCGAAAAGATCGACACTGCCGGCGCCTGGCTGCTTGAAAGGCTGATCGCTGCGCGGGAGGCGCGCAATGCCGAGGTCAGGCTTACTGGCGCGAGCGAAGAGGCCGGCATCCTTCTCGGCGCGGTGCGCGATGCATCGCGGCGGGGCGGGGAGGTGGAACGGCCCAAGCCGCCCGGTCTCGTCATAGCCTCGCTGGAGGCGATCGGGCGCACGGTCTACACGATCCGAGACGACTTCCTCGCCTCCATGAACATCCTGGGCTCCACCATTCGCGGGGCGCAGTTGAAGCTTGGCCGCGGCCATGCCGTCAATCTGGCTGCGATCTTTCACCAGATCGACCGCATGGGCGTGGGCGCAGTGCCGGTCGTGGTGCTGATGTCGGCGATCGTGGGCGGCATCGTGGCCCAGCAGGGCGCCTACCAGCTTCGCTATTTCGGCGCCGACATCTTCGTAGTCGACCTGGTCGGTATCCTGATCCTGCGCGAACTCGGCGTGCTAATGACGGCGATCATGCTGGCAGGCCGTTCCGGCAGCGCCATCACCGCCGAGATCGGCTCGATGAAGATGCGCGAGGAGGTCGATGCGCTCAAGGTCATCGGGCTCAATCCCGTCGGAGTGCTGGTCTTTCCGCGCCTTGTTGCGCTGGTTATCGCGCTGCCATGCCTGGCCGTCATCGCCAACTTCGCCGCACTCGGCGGCGCTATCGTGATCTCGTACTTCTATTCGAACATCACGCCAACGGCATTTCTCGACCGGTTGCGGGTCGGCATAAGCCTCAGCACGATCTTTTCCGGGCTGATCAAGGCGCCTTTCATGGCCATGGTCATCGGCATTCTTGCCTCCGTGGAGGGGCTGAAGGTCGGCGGCAGTGCCGAGTCGCTCGGGCGCCACGTGACTGCCTCGGTGGTGAAGGCGATCTTCATCGTCATCATCATGGATGGCGCATTTGCCATCTTCTTCGCTTCGATCAACTTCTGAGGCGAGCGGCGATGGTCATCGAAACGACTACGGACCAGGTGAATGGATACGGCCGCCCGGACGGCGAGATCGTTCTGGAGGCACACGGCGTCACTGTCGGTTTCGGCGACAACATCGTGCTCGAGAACCTTTCGCTGGACATACGTCGTGGCGAGATCCTCGGTTTTGTCGGCGCGTCCGGCAGTGGCAAATCGGTTCTCCTGCGCACCGTTCTCGGCCTGACCAAGAAGCGCGCCGGCACGATCAGGCTCTTCGGGGTGGATGTCGACGAGGCCACCGACATGGAGCGGATGAGGCTGGACATGCGCCTCGGCGTGCTTTTCCAGCATGGCGCGCTGTTTTCCTCGCTGACCGTGCGGGAAAATGTCCAGGTTCCGATGCGTGAATATCTGGACCTGCCGAAGAAGCTGATGGACGAGCTGGCGCTCCTGAAGGTGGAACTGGTGGGGCTTCCACGCGATGCGGCAGAAAAGTTCCCGTCGGAACTGTCGGGCGGCATGATCAAGCGTGCGGCGCTGGCCCGCGCCTTGGCGCTTGACCCTGACCTCGTGTTTCTCGACGAGCCGACCTCGGGCCTGGACCCCATCGGCGCGGCCGACTTCGACGAACTCGTGTCCAAGCTACGGGACACGCTGGGTTTGACCGTCTACATGGTGACACACGATCTCGATAGTCTGTTCACCGTGTGTGACCGAATTGCCGTTCTCGGCAAGAAAAGAGTGCTCATCGAAGGCACGATCGAAAACATGCTTGCCAGCGAGGAGCCGTGGGTGAAGTCTTACTTCCGCGGCAAGCGCGCGCGGCACATCGATCTGTCGGCCAGGAGATAGAATAAAAGTCGCGAATGGAAACCAGAGCCAACTACGTAATCGTCGGAATTTTCACGCTCCTTGCGATCCTCTCCGCCTTTGCCTTCGTCTATTGGACCGCGGCGATCGGCGAGAGGGGCGAGACCGCGATGTTGCGCGTGCGTATTCCGGGGTCGGCATCAGGCCTGGGGCGCGGCAGCGCCGTGCTTTTCAACGGCGTGAAGGTTGGCGATGTACGGCGCGTCTTCATCGATGTCGAGAACCCGAGCGTGGCGATCGCCGACACCGAAATCGATCGCCTGACCCCGATCACCAAGTCCACTCAGGCCGATATCGGTCTCACCGGCCTTACGGGCCAGGCGAACATCGAGCTCAAGGGCGGCAATCCGCACGAGGTAAATCTGTTCGAGGAGGCCGAGTCGCAGGGCAAGGTCGCGGAGATTACTGCCAGCCCCTCTGCCGTGACCAATTTGCTGCAGACGGCGCAGGACATATTCAAGCGCGCCGATACTCTGCTCAGCCAGCTGGAAGGCTTTGTGAGCGACGTTCGCGTGCCGCTCACCCACACGGTTTCCAATGTCGAAAAGTTCTCCAACGCTCTTGGCCGCAATGCCGAGGGCGTGGACAGATTCCTTTCGAGCGTCAGCAAGCTCTCCGAGGAACTGGTGGGCGTCTCGGGGAGGCTGGATAGCACCCTGAAGGCGGCGGAGGATCTGCTCAAGGCGGTGGACAAGGACAAGGTTTCGCAGATCGTCACCAATGTCCAGAAGGTCACCCGCGATCTGAGCGAGAACACGAAGGAATTCGACCGGATCATTGCAGGGGCTCAGAAAGCCGTCGGCTCCATCAACACCTTTGCCGAACGGAGCACCAATACCCTGAACAAGGTCGACGGCATTCTGGATAGCGTCAATCCGGAGACGGTGCGCACCACGCTCGGCAACATCGAGTCTGCGAGCCGCGACGCCAAGAGCGCGGCAAGCGACGTCGCGAAAGTCACCGAGAAGTTCAGGGGCCGCTCCGGCGATATCGATCGCATGATCGGCGACGCGACCGAGCTGGCCCACCGCCTCAACGCCGCTTCGGTGCGGGTGGATGGCATATTGGCCAAGGTGGACAAGCTGCTGGGTTCCGGCCAGACGGAGGGCATGATGGCCGAGGCCCGCGACACGCTGAAGGCCTTCCGGCAGGTTGCCGACACGCTCAACGCGCGCCTGGGCACGATTTTGAGCGGCCTTCAGCAGTTTACGGGACCGGGCTTGCGTGACGTGGAATCTTTCGTGCGCGACGGTCGCCGGGCGATAAACCGGATAGAGCAGGCGATTACGGATCTGGAACGCAACCCGCAGCGCATCCTTACGGGTGGAGAGGGAACCGTCCGCGAATATGACGGACGCGCGCGGCGTTGACATTGACGGACGCCCATTCGAAGAAGGCGTTCTAGGGTGAGGGAATGACCGCCAGCTTCGTGCAAAGCTGGGATCGTGGGGACGGATTTGCGGTGAAAACGCTTCAATTGATGTCGGGCATTGCCTTTGTCGCATTGTCGCTGTCGGGTTGCGCCCTGCTGGGCGCCAAGCCCGAGCCACTCGACACCTACGAACTGTCGGCGCCGGCGGCCGAGGCGAAGCATGCGCGCCGGCGCATGCAGATACTCATCGCCGAGCCGCCCGCACTCAAGATGCTGGACGGTCAGAACATCGTCATCAAGCGCAAGTCGGGCGTCATCGAATATCTGAAGGGTGCGCAGTGGGCGGACCGGCTGCCGCGCGTCGTTCAGGCGCGGCTGGCCGAGACCTTCCAGCGTTCGGGCGCCTTTGCCGGCGTGGGATTGCCGGGTGAGGGGCTGGCGATCGACTATCAGGTCATTGCCGAGCTGCGCGCCTTCGAAGTGTATGTCGACGGCAGCCGCAGTGCGGATGTCGAGCTGTTCGTGCGGCTACTCAACGATCGCAACGGCGAGGTGCGCGCGTCGCGCAGCTTCAGTGCCACCTCGCCGGTCTCCGGCAGCGGCAACGATTCCTATATGCGCGGACTGGACCGTGCCTTTGGCGAGGTCGCGCTCGAAATCGTCAATTGGACCGAGTCGACGATCTGACCACGGTCCGGCTCTAACCACGTTGAACCGGCCAGGCGGCAGTGAAGCCCCGGAGCAAGTTTCACAAACAATCAGCAGGCAAAGAAAAAGGCGGGAAGTTCCCGCCTTTTTCTTTTTCCGGTGGACTGCCGCTTACCGCAGGCGCCCGCTGGCGTGAGCCAGCATGGTGTAGACCTTGCCGGTGTCAGACGACAGATAGGTCTGCGACATGACGTTGTCCTGGTCGTTCCGTGACACGTCCTTAAGCAGCTTATCGAAATCGTCGCAGTAGCGATCCACGGCGGCACGGAACTCGCCGTCGGCCTGATACTTGCGGCGGATCTCGTCGAAAGTCTGCTGCCCCTTCAGCGTGTACAGGCGTCGCGTGAACACGTCGCGTTCGCCACGGCGATAGCGGTTCCACAGCTCGATCGAGGCGTCATGATCGATGGCGCGCGCAATGTCGACCGAGAGCGAATTCAGCGATTCGACGACATGGGCCGGTGACCGCGCGGGCGCGGCAGGGCGGGGTGCGTCGGCGACCGCCGCCTTGCGCATGCTGTCCTCGCGCGACGCGCCGGTCAGCAGGTCGCGAACCCATCCACCAGGCTGGCTGCGTGCGCCTTCACGCGGGCGCGCAGTCCTCTCGGCATCGACATCCAGCGTACCGCGCAGGGCGAGGTCGCCCGCCTGCGTGGGCTGGGGCGCAGCCGGACGGCGTGCCGGCTCGGCCGGCCGCGGCTGAGGCGCACGTTCGCCAACGTCCATCGTGCGGCCGGACTTTGCGACGATGTCCGACAGCTCCTTCAGCGCCTTGATCTGCTCGCTCACGGCGCGGCGCATCGCGGTTGTCGACTGCTTCGCCTCCTCCGGCATTTCGAGCACGCCCTGCTTCAGCTCGGCGCGGGTCGCGTCTAGGTCGGTCTTGATGGAGCTGGCCGTGCGGCGCATCTCCTCGGTGGCGTCGGCGAAGCGCTTGGTGGCCGACTCGACCACTTCGGTGATCGCATTGCGGATCTTGTCGGTTGACGCGATGGTGCGGCCTTCCGCCTTCTCCAGCGCCTTGCCGACGAGGTCTTCGAACGAGCGCATGACGCGTTCGAGATCCTCCGACTTCTTGACCAGGCCGACGGCCAGGTCGTCCAGCGAGGATTGCCGCCCCAGCGTGTGCTCCAGGTTGTTCTGGGCCGCGCTGAGCAGTTCGGACGCGCTCGAGAGGAGGCGGCCGTGCTCGTCGAAGCGCGTTGCAATCGACGCCACTTCCTTCAGCGTGTTCGACGACAGGTCGGCGAGGCGGCCGGTGTTGGAGTCGATCAGCCGAGCCGAGCTTGCGAAGGTCTGCGCCGCCTTTTCGGTGGTCGCGGCGAAGCTCTGCGTGCTGCCGGCGAGACGTTCGTCGACATTGGCAAGGTTGGTGGCCGCGCGTTCGATGAGCTCATTGAGCTGCGCGCTGGAAACCGAAAGCCTGCCGATCAGGTCGCCGACGCCATCGGCCAGCGAACTGCGAGCGCCTTCCACTGCCGACAGCGTCTCCGCTGTGCGAGTGGCGAGCGCGTTGACGAGTGCGGCGTTCTCGGCACGCAGGCGTTCGGTGGCGCGCTGCGTGGCGTGCTCCAGGCCGCGCTGCAGCTCGTTGCCGCTTTCGGCCAGACGGTCCACCAGCGGGCGTGCGTTCTCGTCCAGGATCTTGCCGATCTCGGCCGAGCGCTCTGCAAGCATCGCGTTCAGTTCGCGGGTGTTGGCGCCGATGGTGCGGGCGGCCTCGTTGGTGCTCTGGCCGATGTGCTGTCCCACGGCGGTGAAGGTGTCGGCGATGGTGCTGGCACGTGCGACGAGCTGTGCCTCTGCCTGCGAAACCTGCTCGTTGAGCTTCTGGCCAACCGTTTCGGCGCTTGCGGCGAGGCGGTCTTCCGCTCGCGCCACATGTTCGTCCACGCGCGCGGCCGCCTGGTTGATGCCCGAAGCGAAGCGCTGGTCTGCGCCCGAAAGCGTCTCTTCGATCGCCTTGGTGCGTGCGTCCAGTTCGGCAGCCGTCTGCTGCGCGCGGGCAACCACTCGCTGCTCGGTTTCTGCAAGGGCGTCTGCAACGCCGGAGACCTGCGAGCCGATGACCGTGGCACCCTCGGCGATGCGAGCGGCGATGCGCTGATCGGCATTCTCGAAGATCTGCCCGATTTCCGAAGCGCGTCCGGCAAGCGATTCGGCGCTTTCGTTGATGCGGGCAGCGATTTGCTGGTCCGCGCTTTCGAAGACGCGGCTGATTTCGGCTGCGCGCCCCACCAGCGCATCGGCGCTGGTGTTGACGCGGGCGGCAATGCGCTGATCGGCGTTCTCGAAAACCTGTCCGATCTCCGCCGCGCGGCCGGCAAGGGCGTCGGCCGTTTCATTGACCCGGGCCGCCAACCGCTCGTCGGCTGCCTCGAAGTTTCTGACGATCTCCACCGCCCGTGCGCCCAGCGTGGTCGCACCGTCGGAGATGCGCGAGATGAATTGCTGGTCGGCTGCATCAAAGATGCGGCCGAGCTCGGCGGCGCGGGCGGCAAGCGCCTCGGCCGATTCGCCGATGCGCTGGCCGAGACGGTGATCGGCGTCCTCGAAGTTGCGCAGAATGTCGCCGGCGCGGGTTGCCAGCGAGTTAGCGGTTTCGATGGCACGGGCCACCAGCTTCTGGTCGGCATCGTCGAACGTGCGGACGAGATCGCCGGCGCGGGCCGCAATGGCCTCGGCGGTCTCTTCGGCGCGCGCAATAAGCGTTCCGGACGTTTCCTGGGCGCGGGCGGCGAGACGAGTGTCAGCCTCCTCGAAGGCGCGGGTGATGTCGTTGGCGCGTGCGAGCAGGGCGGCTGCGGTCTGTTCGGCGCGCGCCGCGATCTGGCGGTCGGCATCGGTGAAGGCGCGGCCGGCCTCCTCGTTGAGAGCCGCGGTAACCTCCATGACCTTCTCGCGCAGCGAGCCGGCAACCACCACGGCGCTGTTCTCGAGCACTGTGCGGACATTGTCCACGCCCATGGTCAGAGCGCGTTCCATGGTGCTGGTGCGCTCTTCGATGACGCCGGTCTGGCGGCGGAAGGCTTCCTCGATCTTCTCCACGTCGGAGGCGAGGGCCTCGGAAATGTCGATGCGCTTGTCGGCGATGATCTGGATGTGCGTCGAGACGGCGTCATCGATCTCGCGGCGCGTTTCAGCCAGACGCGTCAGGTCGTCGTCGAGGGCGCGGGTCAGCATGTCGCGGCCTTCGGCGAGCTTGCCGATTTGGCCCGCGATGATTTCGTCGATGCCCGAACGGCTGTCCACAACCTTCTGCAGGTCGGCTTCAAGCGCCTGGGTGAGGATGTTTCGGCCCTCTGTGATTTTTTCGACCTGGGCAGCGACCAGTCCGTCGATCTGCGAGCGCGAATCCGCCAGCTTCTGAAGGTCGGCCTCTAGAGCGCGCCTGAGAATGTCGCGACCCTCAGCCAGCTTCTCGACCTGGCCGGCCACAAGGCCATCGATGCCAGAGCGGCTCTCGGCCAGCTTCTGAAGATCTTCTTCCAGGGTGCGGGCCAGCATGGCGCGGCCTTCTTCCAGGCGGCGGGTCTGGCTGGCGATCAGGCCCTCGATATTTGCGATGTCGGCCTCCAGCGCGCGGGTCAGCACGCCGCGGCTCTCGCTCACCTTCTCGGCCTGGTTCGCGACGACGCCGTCGAGGCTGGCGACATCCGCTTCCAGCGCCCGCGAGAGCATCTTGCGGCCTTCGACCAGCTTTTCGGCCTGTGCGGCAACAAGCCCCTCGATGCTTGCAATATCGGCTTCCAGCGCACGGGTAAGCACGTCGCGGCCATGGGCGAGGCGTTCCAGCTGGCTGCTGACGACGCCATCGAGCGAGCCGTGGCCATCGGCCAGCTTCTGAAGGTCTTCTTCCAGCGAGGCCGTCAGCATGCGGCGGCTCTCGTTGAACTTCTCGGCGTGGCGGCTGATCATCGCGTCGATGCTGGCGACGTCCTGCTCCAGCGCGCGGCGCAGGATATCGCGCCCCTCGGCAAGCTTTTCGACCTGTCCGGCGACGAGGCCATCGATGCTGGCCCGGCTCTCGGCCAGCTTGCCCAGGTCGTCTTCGAGCGCGCGCGTCAGGAGTTCGCGGCCCTCCGCCAGCTTTTCCACCTGGCCGGTGACGAGCCCATCAATGCTGGCGCGGGTGTCGGCCAGCTTGTTGAGGTCCTGCTCCAGGGCGCGCTTGAGGATGTCGCGACCCTCGGCGAGCTTTTCCACCTGACCAGCCACGAGGCCATCGATGCTCGAGCGGGCTTCGGCCAGCTTTTCGAGGTCCTGCTCCAGCGCGCGCTTGAGGATGTTGCGGCCTTCGGCAAGCTTTTCGACCTGACCGGCAACGAGGCCATCGATGCTCGAGCGGCTTTCCGCGAGTTTGCTCAGGTCATCCTCGAGCGCACGTGTCAAACGCTCGCGGCCTTGATCCAGCTTCTCGATCTGGCCATCGACCAGATGGTCGATCGTGGAGCGGCTTTCGGCGATCTTACCGAGATCGGCTTCCAGGGCGCGCGTGAGCACTTCGCGTCCCTCGGCGATCTTTTGGACCTGCCCGACGACGAGATTGTCGATTTCGCTGCGGCTCTCGGCGAGCTTGTTGAGATCGGCTTCCAGGGCGCGAGAGAGAATGTTGCGGCCTTCACCGAGCTTGCCGACGTGGCTGGCGACCATTTCGTCGATGTTGGCCCGGGTCTGGGTGAGCTTGTCCGAATCCTCGGTGAGGGCGCGGGCGAGGCTTGCGCGGCTCTCGGCCAGCCGTTCCAGATGTTCGCCGAGCGAGGCGTCGATGGTGGCGCGCGATTCGTTGATCTTGCGCAGGTCCTCTTCCAGCGCCTGCGAAATCTGTGCACGGCCTTCTGCCAGCTTCAGAACCTGCAGGTCGACCGCCTCGTCGATGCCGGCGCGGCTTTCCTCGAACTTGGCCAGATCGGCCTGCAGCGTCGAGGCGATGCGCTCGCTGCTTTCCGCGAACTTGCTGGCGTGGGCGTCCACGGCTTGGTCGATGCCCTGGCGCGCATCCGCAAGCTTCTGGAGGTCTGCCTCGAAGGCATCGGACACGGTATGCCGCGCCGCTTCCAGGCGGTCGGCGAATTCGTTGGCGCGCGCCTCCAGCATGGTGGAGGTCGACATGACCATATCGCCCATCTGGGAACCAATTCTCGCGCGGCCTTCCTCGATCATCGCCGAGAGATTTTGGTTGCCGTCCGAGAAGGTGGTGGCGATCTCGCGAGTGCGCTCGACCAGGGTCTCGTTGATCTGGCGTGCGCGCGCCTCAAGTGCGGCGTTGAGCTTCTGCGTGCCGGTGTCGAGTGCCTCGGCCCGGGTCTGGAACTCGCTGATCAGCGCCTGGCCGCGCTCGGCCAGGGTGCGTTCGATGCCCTTGAGATTGGTGTCGAAGTCGGCGTTGAGCGTGCGCGTGGCGTCCCCAAGCAGCGAAACCATGCCGGCAGTGCGGTCGTCGAGCAGTTGCGACAGCGAGCGCGTCATGTCGTCGGCGCTCTGGTTCAGCTTGGCGATGCGGGTATCGAGCAGGCTGGCAAAGGCTTCGCCCGAGGTGCTGATGCGATCGCCGATCGTGTCAAGGCGCTGATCGATCGATTCGAACAGCGACGAGCCGCTTTCATTGATGCGATCGATCAGGGAATCACCGGAGTTGGTGATCGTCATCGACAGTTTGGTCGATGCGCCGAGAATGTTCTGACGGATGATGTCGCCGGCCGAATCGAGTTCGTCGCGGAGCGTTTCATGCGCACCGGCGATGGACGCGCGCACGCGCTCGGCGTGGGTGACGACAGCCTCGCGCTCGCTGCCCAGGCCGTCGACCAGCGTGCGGATGCGCGCTTCGTTCTCGGCATAGGAGCGCTCGATCTGGCTCACCTCGGTGTGTACCAGCGTTTCCAGCTCGACGGCGCGAGCGAGCGTGCGCTCGATGCCTTCGCCCATGGCCGCCACTTCGCGGCGCACGGCCTGGCCGACGGCCATGACGCGGTCCTGGGCCAGGTTTTCCGGCTCGGCGAGGCGGAACGCCACCTCGGTCATGGATTGCGCGGCAAGCCGCATTTCCTGGGCGCGGCGAATCATCAGGGCAAACGCCCAGAACAGGATGATCGGCGTGATCGTGGCCACGCCAAGCAGGATCATGTAGGGCTGCGCCAACACCTGGTCGATCGACCTGATCTCCAGGAGGCCCGGTGAAAACAGCTTGTTCGCCAGCAGGGCTCCGCCGCCCACCCAAATTGCTGAAAGCAGTGCGACAGCCCAATAGACACCGCTCGACGAACGGCGGTTTATGCTGCCGAGCAGCGTGCGGTAGTCCTTTTGCTGGTCGTCGTTCGCGGGCGAAAGGCCGTTCGGCCGCGGGCTCGAGGTTTCGACAGGGCGGAGGCTGCTCGGCAACGCGGGTGCCGTATGAACCGAGGGCTTGGGCTCCTGCTTGACGGGTGCACTGGCGGCGGCCGCAGCCTTTTCGGCGCGGCTCTCGCGGGCCAGTTCGTCAGCCGCCTGGGATATCTGCGCCTCCAGGTCTTCCATGGAGGCGGCTATGTCCAGCTCGTCAGCGCCGGCTGCCAGATCAAAATCGAGGGCTTCCTCAAGCTCCTTGGCAACGTCCAAATCGAGATTCTTCGTTGTCGAGCTTTTTTTCGCCATGTCGCCGTTACCCTGTACTCATTGCCGCGAGGCCGCCAAAAAAGTGGCTCATAAAAACTCGCGTCGAGGCTTTTTATGGACTTTACGTATCGTACTGGCACAGTCCGGTAAAGGAAACTTGAATCCCCGCCGATGCGTAAAAGTTTAAATATACGGTTAACGATGCCGGGATTTTGGCGGATTTGCGGACGGTTCCGCCACTTTGGCCATTAACCCGTTATCCACATGATTGAGTGAGTCTGGCGCCGCGTCAGGCATAGTCCAAAGAAGGCAGAAATGACACCCCTGGAACCCAACGCCGTCGCCTTTTCCATGCCGGGGGGCGAGGGTAGCTGCTCGACGCCGGCGCGCCCTGTGGATCTCGTCCATCTCGGGCGGCAGACCATGGGCGACCGCGCGCTTGAGCAGGAAGTGCTCGATATGTTCATGCACCACGCGCTGCAGGTGCGCGATCAGATCGCCGAGGCCACTGTAAACGAGCGCTTGAGCCTCGCGCATGGGCTGAAGGGTTCAGCGCGCGGTATTGGCGCGTTTGCCATAGCCGATTGGGCGTCGGCGATCGAGAGGCAACCGCAGGACCAGCACCTGCTGCAGCGCCTCGCCGACCTCATAGACGAGGTGCGGGACTTTATCGCCACAATCAACCGCTAGCAATTTCGCGGCAGCCACTGATTGCGTCGCAGGACGCCGCTTTTGCGCCGCAGTTGACTTGCGCGCCGGAGTGATTATCTCGGCAGCATACTCGTTTCAGGGGCTATAATGACCAAGCTTTCCTTCGTTGCCTTCGACGGCACCCGTTTCGATGTGGAGGCCGAGAACGGCTCGACCGTCATGGAGAACGCCATTCGCAATGCCGTCCCCGGCATCGAGGCGGAATGTGGCGGCGCATGTGCCTGCGCAACCTGTCATGTCTATGTCGACGAGGCGTGGACCGACGTGGTCGGCGAGCCGGAGCCGATGGAAGAGGATATGCTGGACTTTGCCTATGACGTGCGGCCCAATTCGCGGCTGTCCTGCCAGATCAAGGTCCGCGACGAACTGGACGGCCTCGTGGTGCAGGTTCCTGAAAGGCAAGGCTGACTGTCCGCCTCCCGGCGGGCAGGTTGCGGCGACGTTCCGGTGATTGCGGGCCGCCGATCGGCAAGCGGGGGGAAGGCAGATGGACACCTTCAAGACTGATGTTCTGATCGTCGGGGCGGGGCCGGTAGCGCTTTTTGCGGTTTTCGAGCTCGGCCTCTTTGACATGAAGTGCCTGCTTGTCGACATCCTCGACCGGCCCGGCGGACAGTGCACCGAGCTCTATCCGGAAAAGCCGATCTACGACATTCCGGCCTGGCCCTCGATCTCCGCGCAAGGTCTCGTCGACCAGTTGATGCAGCAGATCGAACCGTTCAAGCCGCAATTCCTGTTCAACCGCATGGTCAGCGGGCTCGAGCGGCTTGAGCAGGGCGGACTTCGCGCAACCACGGACGCCGGCGAGACGGTCGAGGCCAAGGTGGTTGTGATTGCTGCCGGCGCCGGCGCCTTCCAGCCGAAGCGGCCGCCGATCCCCGGCATCGAGGAATACGAGGGAACCAGTGTCTTTTATTCGGTGCGCCGGATGGAAGAGTTTCGCGGGCAGGACCTCCTCGTCGTCGGCGGCGGCGACTCCGCGCTGGACTGGACGCTCAACCTGCAGCCCGTAGCCAAGAGCGTGACGCTGGTGCACCGCCGGCCGGAGTTCCGCGCCGCGCCCGACAGCGTCAACAAGATGCTTGCAATGCGGGACGAGGGGCTGATCGACTTCCAGGTCGGCCAGGTAACGAAGTTGACCGGCGAGGGCGGCCAGCTGACTGCCGCCACGGTAAAGGGACCGGACGGAGATGTCGAGGTTCCCTGCACGCGCATGCTGCCCTTCTTCGGCCTCACCATGAAGCTCGGCCCGATTTCCGACTGGGGCCTCAACCTTCACGAGAACCAGATCCCTGTCGATACCGAGAAGTTCGAGACCTCGGTGCCGGGCGTCTTCGCCATCGGCGACATCAATTGGTATCCGGGCAAGCTGAGGCTTATCCTGTGCGGCTTTCACGAGGCGGCGCTCATGGCGCAGGCCGCCAAGAAGATCGTCAGCCCTGCCGAACGCATCGTGTTCCAGTACACGACCTCTTCATCGAGCCTGCACAAGAAGCTCGGGGTCCCCGACTAGCCCCGTGGCATAGGCTCCCGGCGGGACAGCCTTGGTTCAGCCGGGCAGGCGGCCCAACTTGATTTGCTGGATGCGGTATTTCAGCAGCTTCGTAATTCGGCTCTCGAAATTTTTCCCTTCGATCTTGTCGAAGTCAGCCTGCGCCTTGTCATGACGGGCGAGCACGCGGGCCGTGGTGGCCTTCGCCTTCTCGGACACGGTTTGGCAGTCCTTTTGCCGCCCTATCGCCTGCAACTTCTGCTCCAGTTCACGGGCATAGTTCTTGGCAATCACCAGATGGCTTTCCTCGTGCCGCTTGATGTCGGAAGCCAGTGTATCCCAGATCAACTTCACATCAGGGTCCGGCTTACGCGGCTTCCGCCATTTGGGAAGCATCACCTTTGCCGTGACGGTGGTCCTGGCATCCAGGACCTGGCAGGAATTCTTCCCCTGGGCCGTGATAAGCTTCGTCGTGAACTGCATCTGCGTGGCACCGGGGTGGCGGGCGTCCGATCCGGTGACGCGCGGCCCTTGCCGCGACAATTCGTCGACGATGTCGTCCAGGGTTTTTCCGCCGACAGAAAAATAATTGTAGGTCTTGGAAACGGAGGCGGAAGCCGCTGGCGTGGCCATGCAGGCGAGCGCCACGGCGGTCAGCAGGGTGGGTTTCATCATATTGCCTCTTAAATTGCCTTGCATTACGGGCATATGCCACGCAATGGAAATCGTGGCTTCCGCGTTCCATCTGAAGGAGCCGAATTTTTGTGACCCCGCTTCATCGGTAAACAACAGACTGCTATGACCATACGATGGCAATTGGCTCACGGGCGCTTTCTCGACATCGGCGCTAGCGCGCTGGTGATGGGCATCTTGAACATCACCCCGGACAGTTTTTCCGATGGCGGACAGTTCGTGGACCTCGAGCGCGCCGTCGAACAGGCCCGCCGCATGATGTCAGAGGGCGCCGTCATCATCGACGTGGGTGGCGAATCCACTCGGCCGGGTGCCACGCCGGTTTCACCCGAGGAAGAGCAGGCGCGTATCCTCCCGGTCATCAGCGCTCTGGCGAAATCCGGCGATGTGCTGATTTCCGTCGATACCTATCGCGAGGAAACCGCCCGGCTTGCCGTGGCCGCAGGCGCGCACATCGTCAACGACGTCTGGGGGCTCCAGCGCGAGCCCGGCATTGCCCACCTCGCAGCCGAGACAGGCGCCGGGCTGGTCGTCATGCATACCGGCCGCGAGCGCGAAAAGAATCCGGACGTGATCGTCGACCAGTTCGAGTTCCTGAAAGAATCGCTGCGCATTGCAGGCGAGGCAGGGGTGGCCAAAGAACAGATCGTGCTCGATCCCGGCTTCGGCTTCGCCAAGGACGCCGAAGAGAACCTGCAGCTGATGGCCCGTTTTGGCGAACTCCACCCGCTCGGCTTTCCCTTCCTCGTGGGCACTTCGCGCAAGCGCTTCGTGGGCCATGTCTCGGGGCGCGTTTCCGAAGCGCGGGATGCGGCAACGGCGGCAACCAGCGTCGTTCTGCGGCTCAAGGGCGCATCGCTGTTTCGCGTGCACAATGTCGCAATCAATGCAGATGCCCTGGTCGTGGCCGATGCTATCCTTGCACGCGAAACGCCGAAGTCAGGCTCCTGATCGTCTGATCCGTTCAATTCCGTTCTTCGATCAGTCGAGGTAAGGCTTGTCCAGTCACAGCAAAGAGCGCGTCTATCTCAGCCTCGGGGGCAACCTGGGCGATCCTGCCGCCACGATGGCGGCGGCACTTCGGCTGTTGGACGCGGACCCGCAGACCGAAGTCGTGGCGGTCTCCTCGCTCTATCGCACGCCACCGTGGGGCAAGCTTGACCAGCCGGATTTCCTCAATGTGGCGGCCGAGATCGCCACAAGCCGCTCGCCGCGCGAGCTGCTGGAGCTTTGCCTGGAGGCCGAGCACAAGCTGAAGCGCGTGCGCCAGGAAAGATGGGGGCCGAGGCTGGTCGACATAGACATCCTGGCCTTCGGAGATCGCACGATAGATGAAGCGGGCCTTGAGCTGCCGCATCCGCGCATGTTCGAGCGCGCATTCGTGCTCGTGCCTTTGCTGGAAATCGCGCCACACTTCGACGCGTGCGGCGTCAGCGCTGCCGATTGCCTGCCGCGCGTCGATCTTGCCGGCATCGAGAAGCTGCCGTCCGGCCGGGATTGGTGGCGCGACTCCTGACCGGCGTTCGCGCCCATGAAGGCGTCAGCCAGCAAAGCCGCCCGAATCCAGGAAAGCCTGTTCTTCCGGCGTGGTTTCGCGGCCGAGCATTGGATTGCGATGAGGGAAACGCCCGAAGCGCTGGATGATGTCGCGGTGCTCGAGGGCATATTTCATGTAGGACTCGTCGAGAAGCAGGGTGAGTTCTACCGAACGATACTGGTCTGCGATGTTTTCGGAGTGCTCGAAGGGCAGATACATGAACACCCGCAACTCCGGGTCCACCTGCTCGTCATGGCCCGCCCCGACTGCCTTCGTTGCGTAATAGCGGGCGAGCGGGTCGGTGGCGTACATATGCGCCGTCCCGCGGAAGCAATTTCGCGGAAACTGGTCGAGCAGGATGAGCAGGGCCAGCGACCCATCGGCGTGCTCGGCCCAGTGGTCGAGTTCGCGCCGGGCCGCCGCAAAATGCAGTTCGCGGAACAGGTCGTGAAACTCGGTATCGAAGACGTCGTCTTTCGAGAACCAGCGCTCGGGCCCTGCCTTGCGCCAGAAATCGATCACTTCCGCGGGACTGCAATTGGCCTTCATCATGCATCAGGTCCTTCTTTGGTTTCTGTAGATTTTCCGAGAACGCTTGCCGTTTCCTGGTCCATGGCGCGACCGGGGCGGCGCGGCGGCGTCAGCGGGGCGGGCACCGGCAGGTTGCCCTTCATGAAGATGCGCCCAGCCTGCAGGCCGCCGACGAGTTGAGCGTCGAGCCGCGCGGCGTCGCGCTCGCGTACGTCCTGGACGATTTCGGCGGCTTCGTCCCTGTCGATGCCCAGCTGTTCCAGCGTGGCCTGGCCGAATGCGAGAGCCGATTCGAAGGTTTCGCGGATCTGGTAGTCGACGCCTATCTGGATGAGGTCCATGGCGAAGCCGCGGTCGAAGGCGCGGGCAAGAACCGGCACGAGAGGAAATTCGGCCTTCATGTACTCGGCGATCTTCACCGCCGTGTCGCCCTTGTCGACGCAGATCAGCACGGCGCGGGCACGCCCGGCGCCGGCCGTGTGCAATATGTCCAGCCGCGTGCCATCGCCATAGTAGACCTTGAAGCCGAAGGTCGCGGCAGCCTGGATCATGTCGACATCGTTGTCGATGATCGTGACGTCGACGCCACGTAGCAGGAGCGGCTGGCTGACGATCTGGCCGAAGCGGCCGAACCCTATGATCAGGACGCTGCCATTGAGGTCCTCGGCAACATCGATGCCGTCGAGGCTCTGTTCGACCGTCGGCATCAGCCTGTGCAGGAGCAGGATCGCGAGCGGTGTCAGCAGCATGGAGATGATGACGATTGCCGTCAGGATGGCGTTTGCCTCGCCGTCGATGATGCCAACGGCCATGGCCGAGGAATAGAGCACAAAGGCGAACTCGCCGCCCTGGGCCATGGTGACCGCCCGTTCCAGCGCCATGCGGTTGTCGGTGCGGAGAAGGCGGGCAACGACATAGATGCCCAGCGCCTTAACCAGCATGTAGGCGAGCACATAGAAGGCGATCATGCGCCAGTTTTCAGCCACCACCCGCAAGTCCAGCGACATGCCGACGGCAAGGAAGAAAAGACCGAGCAGCACCCCGCGAAATGGCTCGATGTCGGCTTCGAGCTGGTGGCGGAAGGTGGATTCGGAAAGTAGTACACCGGCCAGAAACGCGCCCATGGCCATCGACAGTCCGCTGAGCTGCATTGCCAGCGCAGAGCCGAGCACGACCAGAAGGGCTGCGGCGGTCATGACCTCGCGGGCATGCGAGTCGGCCAATATGCGAAAGAGCGGGTTGAGCAGGTAGCGCCCGGCGATGATCAGGCCTACTATCGAGGCCACGCCCACGGTCACATTCGCCAGCCGATCCGCCCAGCCGGCATCGGGATGATAGGCGGGGGCGAGGAAGGCAACGAGTGCCAGCAGCGGCACGATCATCAGGTCTTCGAGCAGCAGAATGGAGACGATGCGCTGGCCGCCTTCGGAAGATATTTCGCCGCGCTCCTCCAGAATCTGCATCACGATGGCGGTGGAAGTAAGCACGAAGCCGGCCCCCGCCACGAAGGCCTGGGAGGCCGGAAATCCGGTCAACAGCCCGACGCCTGTAAGCAGGGCCGCGCAGACGCCGACCTGAAGCAGCCCAAGCCCGAAGATCTGCCGCCGCATGCTCCAGAGGCGCGACGGCTGCATTTCCAGGCCGATGATGAAGAGAAACATCACCACGCCGAGCTCGGCCACCTTGAGTATGGCAGCGGGGTCATAGAAGATTCCGAGCCCGAACGGCCCGATGACAAGGCCTGCAGCGAGATAACCGAGGATCGAGCCGAGCCCCATGCGCCTGAAGATCGGCACTGCCACCACGCCCGCGGCAAGCAGCGCCACAGCCTGGGTCAGATCGCTGCTGGAAGCCTCTACGGCCATGTGAATGCCTTGGTTCGCGCGCCCGACCACTGCGACGGATTGGGTCGAGCCAGCAAGATAGGTGCTTGCGACGTGTGCGGAAAGCCCGCTCGACCACCAGCGGGCCGATAAGCACGCCGCTTCAATCGGACTGTCGCCCGTTCGCCGCCGGATCAAACAAAAAACCGGGCGCGATGCCCGGTCTTTGAAACAGCCTGCGAAGCCCTACTTGCGGGCTATGGAGCCCACGGCCCCATTGTCGACGCGCTTCAGGCTCATGCCGATCACCGGAACGAGCTCCTCGTCCACGCGCACGGAAACCGTGACGTTCATTGTGTTGTCGTCGGGAATGCGCGCCTGCATCACGCCCTTGAGCTGGTTCCGGTTGAGCGCGAACACCACCTTGCGAGAGTCGACCACATTGCCGGAAATGATGTCGAGGCCCTTGCCGGCAGCGCCATCCAGGAAGCTGCCCTTGTAGCCCTTGCTGCCGCTGTGCTGGACGGTTGCGGACATCTTCTGACTGAACACGCCGACCCGGCAGTCGCCGTCGAGCGTCATGCCCACCGCGCCGGAGGGCGTAGAGCCGGTGAAGCTGCAGCTGAATTTGGTGCCCTTGTACTTGCCGGCGACGATCTCGCCAGGGCCGACCCATTCGCCTTCCACGCTTTCGAAGAACTTCTTGTCCCTGTCGGCGCCGCGCAGCGTCTCGGCCTTGCTCGCGCCGGCGGTGGCTATGGCCATGACAGGCAGCAGGGTGAACAGGAATGCGCGTTTCATCAGGGGACCCGAACTACAAAGAAGCGTTTTTACGACGTCTCGGAACCATGAACAAGATTGGTTAATGCTTCGTCACTCCGCCTTTCGGTCGCCGGCAGGCCGTTCTCGTTCCTTTCTGCCTTCCTTCGTGGCGAATGTGGTCAGTGCCGAGAGAAAATCGCCCATTCCAGGCCGGCTTACGGCGATGAACGGCAGGGGGCGGGCGGTTTCCATGGCAGCGATGCCGATCCGGGCCGTCATCATGCCGTTGACGACACCTTCTCCCAGCTTGGCCGAGAGGCGCGCGGCCAACCCGTGGCCCACGATCTGCTGCACGAAACTGTCGCCCACCGCAATCGATCCGGTCACCGCCAGGTGAGCCAGGACGCTGTTGGCCAGCCGGAAGAAGCCGAGCGTGCCGGGGCGGCCGCCATAGAGTTCGGCCAGGCGGCGGATCAGGCGGCTGGCTTCAAAAACGACATAGGCAATATCGACCAGCGCGCGGGGGCTGACCGCCGTGACGAGCGAAACCCGCTTGGCCGCGTCCAGGATCAGGGTCTTGGCGCGCGCATCGAGCGGGGTCAGGATTTCGGTTTCGGCCAGCCTTATCAGGTCGCCGCCGTCAATGATGTCGTCGCGCAATTCGGCAAGTATGCGACGGCCGGCCGCCGTTTCAGGCTTGGCTGCGACGAGGCCTGCCAGTTCGTCCACAACCACGCGCGCGGCGTGGGGATCGTTTCGAGCCATGGCGTCGGCCGCGCGGCGGCGCAGCTTCATCACGGAGGCGAGACGGATGAGCGCCAGGGCCTCGCGCAACAGGATCGCCACGAGCGCCACGGCAGCAATCGCCGCCACGCCGGCAGCAAGCCAGCCCAGCCATTCGGCCCGCTGGAACAGGTCTCTGACAAGGCGGTCGGTCCACAAGCCGATGGCGAGCGACGCCAGTACGCCGAGCGCCCCGAGGAAGACCGCGCCAAGCCTGGAGTGGCGTGGCGGGGCCGGCGCGGGCGGCGGCTCGCTGGTAACCAGGGCGGTCTCGTCGAATATGTCGACCTCGGCCGGGGTGACGATCGCAACCTCGGCCTTCACCGCGCGAGGCTTGCGTGGGTTGTTGCCCTCATGCGGCCGCTTCGCCGTGGCGGGAGCTTCGTCCTTGGCCGGTTCCGGTTGCTCGACGCGAAAGGCGGCCGGCTTGCGCGGAAAAGTCATGCCAGGCGATCTCCGATAAGGAACTGAAGTGCGCGGTCGAGCCGGATGTGCGGCAGAGACAGCGTGACGCCTTCCGCCGTCCGCTCTAGCCTTGGCGGACGAAAACGCACGAAGCGGATGGATGGATCCGCCTCGTCCTGGCGATGGTTGCCATTGGCGACTTCAAACACAGATTCCGCTTTTACCGGTAAGTCACCGGGAAATATGGCCGTTTCGGTTTCGCCGTCGAAGGTTTCTCCGGCGATCGTCTCGCCCTCGAGCGGCGTGCCGATGATAACGGGAAGAACCTCTCGGCCCTGCTTTACCGTGCCTTCACGCGTGGCGCGCACGGCCGCCATTGCCAGAACATCGACCTCGGCGCCCGAGAGATTGGCGCGCTGGGCGGCGCGTTCGGTCAGGCGCCGCACGATTGCCTGCAATCGGCTGTGGCTTTCGTGGTGAAGCTGGTCGGCCTTGGTGGCGGCTACGAGGATACGGTCGATGCGTCGCGAAAACAGGTCGGTGAGAAGGCTGCCGCTGCCGGGCCGGAAGCAGGCGAGGATTTCGGTCACGGCGCGCTCGAGATCGGCCATGGCGCCAGGCCCGGAATTAAGCGCCTGCATGGCGTCGATCAGCACGATCTGTCGGTCGAGCTTGGCGATGTGCTCGCGAAAGAACGGCTTGACCACATGTGTCTTGTAGGCCTCGTAGCGCCGCTCCATCATGGCGTGGAGCGAGCCGGGGCGAGGGCGTTCGCCAAGTCCGGGCAGCGGCGCGAAGGTCAATGCCGGCGATCCCTCCAGGTCCCCGGGCATGAGGAAGCGGCCCGGGGGCAGGGTGGACAGCGCCCGCTCGTCGAGCTTACAGGCCTTGAGATAGGCCGCAAAACTCTCGAACAGGTTGCGGGCAGTCATCTCGTCGGCGTCGGCATCGGGGTCTGCCGCCTGCGAAAGATCGCGCCATTCCTGGGAGAGATCGGCGCGCACCGGCAGTACGGCCATCTCAAGCGCCTCGCGCGAAAACTCGCGGTACGATTTGCCCAGAAGAGGCAGGTCGAGCAGCCATTCGCCGGGATAGTCGACAATGTCGACACAGAGCCTGCCGCGCGAGAACACTCTGTTCCAGCCCGACGCGGATTCATATTCGATGGTCAGGCGCAGTTCCGAGATGGCGCGGGTGGACTCCGGCCAGGTCCTGGCATTTACCAGCGCGTCGATATGGTCTTCGTACTGAAAGCGCGGGACGGCATCATCCGGCTGTTCTTCGAGAAAGGCCCTGGCAATGCGTCCCGACTTCTGCGCCTCGAAAAGCGGCAGCCTTCCGCCATGGATCAGATTATGGACGAAGGCAGAGATGAAGACGGTCTTGCCCGCGCGGGAGAGGCCGGTGACGCCTACACGCAGAGAAGGCGAGAAAAGGTCGGTCGCCCGGCTCGTTAGCGTATCCAGCGCAATCCGCGCCTCGTCGGTGAAAGTGGTCAGAGACGCCAAAGGCTGCACCCCGCTCCGTGGACGCCTCCGATATAGGCAATGATACCGCGATTTGAAATGGCTGCTCGCTGAGCGAGGCGTTTGCGCGAAGGCCTTCGCCTTCATGCGTCGGGCGGAGTAAGCACAGCCTCGAGAAAACCTTTGCCTGGTGCGGCTTCGGAAAGGCTGCCGTCGAACCGGATCACGGCCAGGCCGGAGGTGGGGAAGCCTGCATGGAGTGTAGCTCGCGCGTCGTCGTCTCCGTCTTCGGCCAGCGCGAGCGCAAGGTCTTCCATCATCGGGTTGTGGCCGATCACGAGTAGCGATCCGACACTGCCAACCTTTCGGATGATGGTGAGGTAGCCGGCAGCATCTTCGCTGTACAGGTCGTCGACAAACATCACCCGCCCTGTATCGGTGTTGCCGGCAATGCCCTCCAGCGTCTGGCGGGCACGCACGGCATTTGAGCAGACGGTGAGGTCGGGAATGTAGCCGCCGTCGCGCATGGCGATGCCGGTCGTCTCCGCGTCAGCCGCGCCCGTTGCGTCCAGGGGGCGATCGAAATCGCGCATGCCCGGCGAAGCCCAGGCGGCCTTGGCATGTCTGAGAAGAAAAAGCCTGCTCACGTCGCCCCCTCCGCCATTTTCGGCAATCGCTTCTGACCGCCGGACATCGACGAGGATTTAGTCATCGCAGCATTCTTGTGCAACAAAGCGCAAGACATGGAGAGTGTCTTTCCGCTTCTGCAGGCGGCTTTACAATGCAAGCGCACCCCGCCTTCGCGCCCCGAAGATCGGACACTTGGAACTGCCACTGACATTAGCGTGAGTGTAATGCTGATTGCGCTTGTGTGGTCAACGAACGGTGAATATATAGGCGCAAAAAAACGGGTAATGGTAATGGGGTGAATCGAATGAACGATCTCGTTGATGCCGCTTACGTTCCCTCGGAAGACGAACCGTTCATGAATGAACGGCAGAAGGCATACTTCCGCCAGAAGCTTACAGCCTGGAAAGCCGACATTCTCCGCGAAGCACGCGAAACGCTCGAAATTCTCCAGCAGGAAAACGCAAACCATCCCGACCTGGCCGACCGGGCGTCCTCCGAAACCGACCGCGCGATCGAACTCAGGGCGCGTGACAGGCAGCGCAAGCTGATTTCCAAGATCGACTCCGCCCTTCATCGCATCGATGAAGGCACATATGGCTTCTGCGAGGAAACCGGCGAGCCGATTTCGCTGAAGCGCCTGGACGCGCGGCCGATAGCGACGCTGTCGATCGAGGCTCAGGAGCGCCATGAGCGCCGTGAGAAGGTCTACCGGGATGACTGAGCCCGTCGCTTATGACACGCGGCTAACGAATTAAGGCGGCTTCGGCCGCCTTTTTCGCGCTCGCTGCTCAGGCTGGCAACGGCCAGCCAATCGGAGCGGTTTCGTCGCCTGTTCGTTCAGACGCAGGCGGCAATCACCTGCCGCGCTGCACTGTCAAACCGATGAGGTGAGCAGGCTCACCCCGTTTCATCGCTTCTGGTTCTGGTTCGAAAGCTCGCCCAGCAGCCTGGCCATCTCGTCGTCCAGCGAAACCTCCGGGGCGGCGTGGCCGCGCTTTTCCTCCTCCTGGAACGAAACTTCGAGTTCCTTCAGGAGAGACTCGTCGATGCCGTCATGCTCCGGAGAGGGCAACTGGGGCTCTGGCGCGGGTGAGGGAACCTGGGGCGCCGGTGCCGAAGGCGCCGGCTCCTGCCGGGCAACCGGCGGCACAGGAGGCGTGCTCAGCGGAATTCTCGGCTCCGGTCGCGGCATTGGCGCAGGCGCAGGTCTCGCCATCGGCTGTGGAGCAGCAGGCGGCACCGGCTGCGGAGGGAAGGGCGAGACTGGCTGCGGCGCGGCGGCCATTGGCTGTGGTGCGGCAGCCATCGGCTGCGGCGCAGCGTAGGGGGCGCTCGGCGCCGTGCCGGGCTGCCCCGGTGCCATGCCCGGCTGCGGCATCGGCCTTGCCACCGGCTCAGCGGCCCGAGGTGCCGGCGCGGGGCGAGGAGCAGGCTGCTGCTCCAGCGGGCGCGGCCGCGCAGGTTGATCGAGATTGTTTTCGCCCGCCAGCGAGGGGCGCCGCTGCTGGTTCAGCCTGATGTCGCGCTCGACCAACAGGTCGGTGGGGCCGCCGATCAGAAGCAGATGTTCCACATCGTCGCGGCGCACCAAAACGAGCCGCCTGTTGCTATCGACGGCCGTCGCGTCCATGACAGCCAGCCTGGTCTTGCGGTTGCGTCCGCCGGCGACGAAAGTGCCGGAGGTCAAGCTCCTGACCAGCTTGATGATGACAAGGACGATCACAAGCAGAATGAGAGCGGCAAACGTCCAAAGGAGCGCGGAAGTGTATCCTGCGCCAGCTATGTTATCCAACCAATCCATTCTTTATACCCCCGCTCGGTTCTATCGCCGGGCGCGACACTAGACCGCCTGACGTGATATCCGCAAGTTGCACTTCTTGTTCATCGGCGCTGAAAAGTGCCCCGAAAGGCAAAGCCAGGTTTTTCGCGGGGCTTTTTCAAGCTAGGCCTATGCGCGTTTGACAGAATGTGATTCAACCGCTTCCGTGCACTTACAACGCAGAGCCGGGCAAAATTAGGCAAGAGACGCATGGCCAAGGAAACGCGTGGCGATTTTTATCCGGTTCCGATCGTCGACCAGAATACGCGTCCTGGCGCGATAACGCGACTTGTCATCTTCATTGTGGTGCTTACCGCCGCCGCAATCGTGTTTGGCATCTTCCGCGAAAGGCTTGGCGATCCGTTCCTGCTCGGCATGCTGGGCGTGCTGGCGATGATCGGCGTGGGCTATCTTTTCGCCACCGCAATCGGCTTCGTGCAGATTGCGCCGCGCTCCACCACCGACGAATTGTCAAAGGCCTTTGTGGATTCGATGTCCCAGGGGCTGGTCGTCACCGATACAAAGGGCCGTGTGGTTTATGCCAACCGCGCCTATGCCGAGATGACCGGTGCGTCGACGGATGCCGATGTGAAGACCGTCGAGGCGTTGCTGTCCGATATTCCCGAGGCGGCGCCCACCGTGTATCGCGTCGCGTCTGGGCTTCGCGACGGCCAGGCGGGCGACGGCGAATTTCGCCTGTCGCAGTCGGTGCGGCCAGGCGCCGAGCCTGGCGCGCGCTGGTACAGCGTCCGTGGCCGCGCCTTCAACGTGCCGGGGCAGAGGCAGCCGTTGCTCGCGTGGCAATTGGCCGACATATCGCGGGAGCGGGCCGAACAGGAGCGCTTCTTCCTGGACCTGCAGAAGGCCATCGATCATCTCGACCACGCGCCAGCCGGTTTTTTCTCCGCCGACCAGGATGGGCGGGTCACCTATATCAACGCAACGCTGGCCGAGTGGCTCGGGGTGGATCTGGCGAGCTTTACGCCGGGCGCGATAACCCTGCGGGACATAGTCGCCGGCGATGGCATGGCGCTGGTGCGCTCGGTCAAGGCCGATCCGGGCTCCACGCGCAACGCCGTCATCGATCTCGACCTGGCGACCGCGACGGGCGAAGCCTTGCCGGTGCGCTTCATGCATCGCGTTTCCGCAAGCCGTGAGGGCGTGAGCGGTCCGAGCCGCACGATCGTCCTCAACCGTACCCAGGGCGAGGACGCCTCGGCCGAATTGCGCGCGTCTGAAGTGCGCTTCACCCGCTTCTTCAACTCGACGCCGATGGCGATTGCGGGCGTCGACAAGGACGGGCGGATCTTGCGCACCAATGCGCCGTTCCTTTCGCTGTTCTCTTCCGTCGTGGACCGTGATGCCGTCGACCGCCGCGTCAGGCTGGATACGGTCGTGCACGAGCGCGACAGGCCGGCACTTGCCGCAGCCCTCGAAAGGGCGCGGCAGCGCCAGGCCGACATTGCCCCTATCGAGACGGTGTTGCCGAACAACGAGGACCGCCACCTCCGCTTTTATGTGAACGCGATCGCCGATGGCGCCGGAGAAGAGGGCGCGGAGGAAGCGGCGATCGTCTATGCCGTCGAGACTACCGAGCAGAAGGCGCTCGAGAGCCAGATGGCGCAGAGCCAGAAGATGCAGGCCGTGGGGCAGCTGGCAGGCGGAATAGCGCACGATTTCAACAACGTGCTGACGGCCATCATCATGTCGTCGGACCTGTTGCTTACCAACCACCGGCCGTCGGACCCGTCGTTCCCCGACATCATGAACATCAAGCAGAACGCCAACCGCGCCGCCTCGCTGGTGCGTCAGCTGCTGGCCTTCTCGCGCAAGCAGACGCTGCGGCCCGAGGTGCTCAATCTTACCGACGTGCTGGCCGACCTGCGCATGCTGCTGGCTCGCCTGGTTGGCAACGCCGTCAGCCTCAAGGTCGATCACGGCCGCGATCTGTGGCCGGTGAGGGCTGACGTCGGCCAGTTCGAGCAGGTGATCGTCAATCTCACCGTCAATGCGCGCGACGCCATGCCCGAGGGTGGCGAGCTGACGATCCGCACCAAGAACATGGACGCCGACGACTGCAAGTCCTTCGGCTATCGCGAACTCGTGCCGGCCGACTACGTGGTGGTCGAGGTCGAGGACAGCGGCACCGGCATCCCGCCGGAGGTGGTGAAGAAGATCTTCGAGCCCTTCTTCACCACGAAGGAAGTGGGCAAGGGCACGGGCCTCGGCCTGTCGATGGTCTATGGCATAGTCAAGCAGACCGGCGGCTTTATCTATTGCGATTCCGAGGTGGGCAAGGGAACGGTCTTCCGCATCTTCCTGCCGCGTCATGTTGCAGAGGTTCGGGCTCTGCCGGAGGGCACGCAGGCTGCGGCCGTCGAGGCGGGCGCCGCGACGGCTCCCGCTGCCAAGGTCGCCGATGCCGCGCGCGACCTCTCCGGTTCCGCGACGGTTCTGCTGGTCGAGGACGAGGACGCCGTGCGCATGGGAGGCATGCGTGCGCTCACCTCGCGTGGCTACACGGTCCACGAAGCCACATCGGGCGTCGAGGCGCTCGAGGTGTATCGCGAACTGGAAGGCAAGATCGATATCGTCGTCTCTGACGTGGTCATGCCCGAAATGGACGGCCCGACGCTGCTTGGCGAACTGCGCAAGCTGCAGCCGGACATCAAGTTCATATTCGTGTCGGGCTACGCGGAAGATGCGTTTGCGCGCAACCTGCCTGCCGATGCGCAGTTCGGTTTCCTGCCAAAACCCTTCTCGCTTAAGCAGTTGGCGACGGTCGTGAAGGAAATGCTCGAGAAATAGAGCTGCCGATGTCCCTGGCGGCCCGGGCCCTTCAGCTCGGCCTTGCACAACGGGGACGCGGCATCCTATTTATCGGAGAACATTCAATCGCTGATTCCGCCGGCTGGCGCCGGGATCCCATCCTCGTAAAGGGACGTTTCATGAAGAACCCCGTGGAAACCGCAATGAACCTCGTTCCGATGGTGGTCGAGCAGACCAATCGGGGCGAGCGCGCCTACGACATCTTCTCGCGGCTTCTGAAGGAGCGCATCATCTTCATCACCGGCCCGGTCGAGGACGGCATGGCGACGCTGGTCTGCGCCCAGCTTCTCTTCCTGGAGGCCGAGAACCCCAAGAAGGAAATCTCGCTCTACATCAATTCGCCCGGCGGCGTGGTGACTTCCGGCATGGCGATCTACGACACCATGCAGTTCATCAAGCCGGCGGTTTCCACGCTGTGCATCGGCCAGGCGGCTTCGATGGGCTCGCTGCTGCTGTGCGCCGGCCATAAGGACATGCGCTTTGCGACGCCCAACGCCCGCATCATGGTGCACCAGCCTTCGGGCGGTTTCCAGGGCCAGGCTTCCGACATTGAGCGCCACGCCCAGGACATCATCAAGCTGAAGCGCCGCCTGAATGAGGTCTATGTAAAGCATACCGGCAAGGACTATGACACGATCGAGCGCACGCTCGACCGCGACCATTTCATGTCCGCCGATGAGGCGCAGGCCTTCGGGTTGATCGACAAGGTGATAACCAGCCGCGAGGCGATCGAGGCGCCGGAGGCTGTCCCGTCGAAGTGATGGCATACCGCAAAAGCCTAGTATGACGCAGTTTTGACTCGGCTTGCGGCATTTCCGTCACAATTTACTGTTTCCTCGACGGGGGCTCCGGCCTACGTTAAAGCTATATTGAGTTTCGGCGGCTTAGTTTCGGGCTTGGCGCCGTGAGGAATCGCACCGCTTTCCCTCCGTGTGGCAGAGGGGTGGCGGAGCGGGCGTAGGTGTCAGGCGGGATCCGCTGCGAAATGCGTATAGTTCAGCCAGCATACCGGCCGGGCAGCACTGAAAGGACTTGGATAAGATGAGCAAGGTCAGCAACGGCGGCGATTCCAAGAATACGCTCTATTGCTCGTTCTGCGGCAAGAGCCAGCATGAGGTGCGCAAGCTGATCGCCGGCCCGACGGTGTTCATCTGCGACGAGTGCGTCGAGCTTTGCATGGACATCATCCGCGAGGAAAACAAGACCTCGATGGTGAAGTCCCGCGAAGGCGTGCCGACGCCGCAGGAAATCCTCAAGGTGCTGGACGACTATGTGATCGGCCAGCCCTACGCGAAGCGCGTGCTTTCGGTGGCTGTCCACAATCACTACAAGCGCCTGGCGCATGCGTCCAAGAGCAACGACGTCGAACTGGCGAAGTCGAACATCCTGCTGATCGGCCCCACCGGCTGCGGCAAGACGCTTCTGGCGCAGACGCTCGCCCGCATCATCGACGTGCCCTTCACAATGGCCGACGCCACGACGCTGACGGAAGCGGGCTATGTCGGCGAGGATGTCGAGAACATCATCCTCAAGCTGCTGCAGGCGGCCGACTACAATGTCGAGCGCGCCCAGCGCGGCATCGTCTACATCGACGAGATCGACAAGATTTCGCGCAAGTCCGACAATCCGTCGATAACCCGTGACGTTTCAGGCGAGGGCGTGCAGCAGGCGCTGCTGAAGATCATGGAAGGCACGGTCGCCTCCGTGCCGCCACAGGGTGGCAGGAAGCACCCGCAGCAGGAATTCCTGCAGGTGGATACGGCCAACATCCTCTTCATCTGCGGCGGTGCCTTCGCAGGCCTCGACAAGATCATTTCCGACCGCGGCCGCAAGACCTCGATCGGGTTTGGCGCCACGGTGGCTTCTCCGGAGGATCGCCGCACCGGCGAGTTGTTCCGTATGGTCGAGCCCGAGGATCTGCTCAAGTTCGGCCTGATCCCCGAATTCGTCGGCCGTCTGCCGGTCCTGGCGACGCTGGAGGACCTCGACGAGCCAGCGCTGATCCAGATTCTGTCCGAGCCGAAGAACGCCCTGGTCAAGCAGTACCAGCGCCTGTTCGAAATGGAGAATGTCGAGCTGACCTTCCACGAGAACGCGCTTTCCGCGATCGCCAGGCGCGCGATCGAGCGCAAGACGGGCGCTCGCGGCCTGCGTTCCATCATGGAGGCTATCCTGCTCGACACGATGTTCGAGCTTCCGGCGCTGGAAGGCGTGCAGGAGGTGGTCATCTCCGAGGAAGTGGTGACCGGCAGCGCCCGGCCGCTCTACATCTATTCGGAGCAGAAGGAAAAGAAGGGCAATGTCAGCGCGTAATCGCGCCGTCTGCCGCGACACAGCAACGGCGCCGCAAGGCGCCGTTTCCTGTTCCAGCGAGATGGTCGATGAACGAGCACGGTTTTGTGCTTTGCCCTTGATCTTTGTTAGCCGCACATCCAACTAACACCGTGAAGGCCGTGGGCATTCCGTGCTACAGCCATTGTGCAAACAGTGGTAGGCGGAACGGTTCACGGCCGTTAATATGAGATTTGCGGTTGGCCAAGTTGCGACCGCGAAATGAAAGGTTAGACAATGGCCAAGGTAACCAGGTCTTCCGGCGACGGTGCATATGCGGTTCTGCCGCTGCGCGATATTGTCGTGTTTCCGCACATGATCGTGCCGCTCTTCGTCGGGCGGGAAAAGTCGATCAAGGCGCTGGAAGAGGTAATGGGCGCGGAGAAGCAGATTTTGCTCGCGACCCAGATGAATGCAGCCGACGACGATCCCGAGCCGGGCGCTATCTACGAGGTGGGCACGCTCGCCAATGTCCTGCAGTTGCTCAAGCTTCCCGATGGCACCGTCAAGGTGCTGGTCGAGGGGGCCGCGCGTGCGCAGATCACCGGCTTCACCGATCGCACCGACTTCCACGAGGCCGAGGCCACCGTTCTCGCCGAACCAGAGGAAGATGAGATCGAGATCGAGGCTCTGTCGCGCTCGGTCGTCTCCGACTTCGAGAACTACGTCAAGCTGAACAAGAAGATCTCGCCGGAAGTGGTCGGCGCGGCCAGCCAGATCGACGACTATTCCAAGCTCGCCGATACGGTGGCGTCGCATCTGGCGATCAAGATTCCCGAGAAGCAGGAAATGCTCGCTACGCTCTCCGTGCGTGAGCGGCTGGAAAAGGCCATGGGCTTCATGGAAGCCGAGATTTCCGTCCTGCAGGTGGAAAAGCGCATCCGCTCGCGCGTCAAGCGCCAGATGGAGAAGACGCAGCGCGAGTACTACCTCAACGAGCAGATGAAGGCGATCCAGAAGGAGCTCGGCGAGGGCGAGGACGGCCGCGACGAGGCCGCCGAGCTCGAGGCGCGCATCAAGAAGACCAAGCTTTCCAAGGAGGCCCGCGAAAAGGCGGACGCCGAGCTGAAGAAGCTGCGGTCGATGTCGCCGATGTCGGCCGAATCCACGGTCGTGCGCAACTACCTCGATTGGCTGCTTTCAATCCCCTGGGGCAAGAGCTCCAAGGTCAAGCATGACCTGAAGCTGGCGCAGGAGGTGCTGGATCACGACCACTACGGCCTCGACAAGGTCAAGGACCGTATCGTGGAGTACCTGGCCGTCCAGAGCCGGCAGAAGAAGATGAAGGGCCCGATCCTGTGCCTCGTCGGCCCTCCCGGCGTCGGCAAGACCTCGCTCGGCAAGTCGATCGCCAAGGCGACCGGACGCGAGTTCGTGCGCATGGCGCTGGGCGGCGTGCGCGACGAGGCCGAGATCCGCGGCCACCGGCGCACCTATATCGGCTCGATGCCCGGCAAGGTCATCCAGTCGATGAAGAAGGCCCAGAAGTCCAACCCGCTCTTCCTGCTCGACGAGATCGACAAGATGGGCCAGGACTTCCGCGGCGATCCGTCGTCGGCGCTGCTGGAGGTGCTGGATCCCGAGCAGAACTCGTCCTTCATGGATCACTACCTGGAGGTCGAATACGACCTGTCGAACGTCATGTTCGTGACGACGGCCAACACGCTGAACATCCCTGCGCCCTTGATGGACCGCATGGAGATCATCCGTATCGCCGGCTACACGGAGGACGAGAAGGTCGAGATTGCCAAGCGGCATCTGCTGCCCAAGGTGGTTCGCGATCACGCGCTGCAGCCGAAGGAGTTTTCGGTGAGCGAGGATGCCATCCGCGCGGTCATTCAGACCTACACGCGGGAAGCCGGCGTGCGCAGCCTGGAGCGCGAGCTCATGAAGCTTGGCCGCAAGGCGGTGACCGAGATCATCAAGACCAAGAAGAAGTCCGTGAAGATCACGTCCGACAATCTGGCGGACTATCTCGGCGTCCCGCGCTTCCGCTTCGGCCAGGTCGAGGCTGACGACCAGGTTGGCGTCGTGACCGGTCTTGCCTGGACGGAAGTGGGTGGCGAACTGTTGACCATCGAAGGTGTCATGATGCCCGGCAAGGGCAAGATGACCGTCACCGGCAACCTGCGCGACGTGATGAAGGAATCGATCTCGGCTGCGGCGTCCTATGTCCGCAGCAGGGCCATCGACTTCGGCATCGAGCCGCCGCTGTTCGACAAGCGTGACATCCACGTCCACGTTCCGGAGGGCGCCACGCCTAAGGACGGCCCGTCGGCCGGCACGGCCATGGCCACCGCGATCGTCTCGGTTCTGACCGGCATTCCGGTACGGGCCGATGTGGCGATGACGGGCGAAATCACGCTGCGGGGCAGGGTGCTGCCCATCGGCGGCCTGAAGGAGAAGCTGCTCGCGGCTCTTCGCGGCGGCATCAAGAAGGTTCTGATCCCGGAAGAAAACGCCAAGGACCTGGCTGAAATTCCGGACAACGTGAAGAGCGGAATGGAAATCGTTCCGGTCAGCCGCGTCGGCGAAGTGTTGCGCCATGCGCTGGTGCGCATGCCCGAACCGATCGAATGGGTGGAGCCGGTAGAGGCTGCTCCGGCGAAGGCCGAAGCGACCGACGAAACCGGAAAGACCCTCGCCCATTGAGGTGTCCAAGCGGCAATTGTGCCAAACAGGTGAGAAGCCGGGCCTCAGCGCCCGGCTTTTTCGTTGAAAAACCGCAGAAAACCAAGGAATCCTGGACTTTCCGGCTTGGTTGAAGCAGCGGTTCTTTCTAAAGTCCCTTCCTCGCCGGCTGAGTCTTTCGTCTCCGGTTTTCTCATGGAAGGAAATTTTATGAACAAGAACGAATTGGTTTCTGCTGTCGCCGAAGCTGCGAATCTCTCGAAGAGCGATGCGCAGTCCGCTGTCGAGGCGGTCTTTTCCGTCATTGCCGGCGAGCTGAAGAAGGGTGGCGACGTTCGTCTCGTCGGCTTCGGAAATTTCGCCGTGTCAAAGCGCGCCGCTTCCACGGGCCGCAACCCGCAGACTGGCGCCGAAGTGCAGATTCCGGCGCGCAACGTGCCGAAGTTCACGGCTGGCAAGGGCCTCAAGGACGCCGTTAACTGAACCATTGTTCCACAGCACAATGGCGAAAAGCCGGGCTCAGAGTGGCCCGGCTTTTCTTTTGTCGCGGCTTTCGGCCGATTGTTTTCTGACAGTTTCCAATTACCAATAACCGCGCGGGCAGCGCGCGATGTAACGAGCTCCGCGATAATCGCGATAAACACAACGGCCCCGCTCCGAGGCGCGGCCGATCAAAGCCCCGGCGGTTGCGCCAATGGCGCCGCCGACGACTGCGCCCTCGACATCTCCGGAAACCGCACCGCCGATCGCCGCGCCGGTGGCGCCACCGATGACGGCGCCGCGCTCCGTCTGGGTGCAGCCGGCAAGCGCCGCCGCAGCAGCCAAAGCTATAAGAGTATTTCGCATTTTGCGCTCCCTCTGACGTGACTAATGGACCCTCAACAGCCAGACACGGGAAATTGTTCCGCCCGTTACCGTAAGTGATTGTTACACTTGTCGCTTTGAGTTGATCGAAGAGCGGCGCCTTATCCGTCAGCGGCGATAGTCCGCAGCGAGCAGCTCTTCGAGCCGTTCGAGAAACGGCAGTTGCCCTTTCAGGATCTTTTCGCGGGCTTGCGGTATGGAGAACCAGGCTGCGCGGTCCACTTCCGGGAACGAGCGGATATGACCGCTGCGCGGTGGCCACTCGAGTTGAAACTGGTTGCTTACGACGGCACTCGGGTCGATCTCGCCCCTGAGCGCAAAGGCAGTGACGAGTTTTCCGCCGGGCTGGCGGTATTCGCCGAGAAGGTGCAAGTCTCCCGTCGGCTCTATGCCCGTTTCCTCGTGGAACTCGCGCCTGGCGGCCACATCGAGCGCTTCGCCGTCTAGCGGCTCCCCCTTTGGCATGGTCCAGGCACCAAGATCCTTGCGCTGCCAGAACGGACCGCCGGGATGGACCAGGAAGACCTCTATCGCTTCCGGCCTGCCTCGGAACATCATGATGCCGGCGCTCACTTTCGGCATTCTGCTTTCCGCCGAGTGTTTTCACATGGTCGCTGTTGTGCCGCCGCTGCTCACTAAAAGCGCCAACGGGACTTTTGATCCTGGTCAACGCACATTGATGCTGCTTCCGCTAGACAAATCGTGGAGGAGTGACGAGCCGATGTACAATCATATTCTCATTCCAACCGATGGTTCGCCGCTCTCTACAGTTGCGGTTGAAAAAGGCCTCGCCTTTGCCCGTGACGCCGGTGCCAAGGTCACCGTGTTGACGGTGGTGATGCCGTTTCACGTCATTTCGGGGCGCAGCGATCAGCTGTCCAGCACCCCCGCCGAGTACGAGCAGCAGTCGCAGGAAGCGGCTTCGGCCTATCTCTCGGAGGCGGAAATGAAGGCCAGATCGCTGGGGGTGCCTTGCGAGGCGGTTCTGGTGCGCCACGACCAGCCCTACAGGGCCATCATCGACACGGCCAAGGACAAGGGCTGCGACCTGATCGCGATGGCTTCCCACGGCCGTCGTGGGGTTTCCGCGATCGTGCTGGGCAGCGAAACCGTAAAGGTCCTGACGCACTCCACCATCCCGGTCCTGGTCTATAGGTGATGCATGCCTGATGGATGACGGGGCTGCTGAATGACGGGGCTGGCCGAAAAGGTGCGGTTTCTGAGCGACCCGGCATCCTATGCAGGCACGACGACGCATGTGGAGACCCACGAGACCCACATGTCATGGGTGTTTTTGACGGACAGGCGCGTCTACAAGCTCAAGAAGCCCGTGAAATACCCGTTCCTCGATTTCAGCAGCCTGAGGCGGCGGTATTTCTATTGCAGGGAGGAATTGCGGCTCAACCGCCGATTGGCGGAAGCAACCTACATCTCGGTGGTTCCACTCAGGCGAGACACGAGCGGCCACCTGTCGCTCGGCGGGCAAGGCATAATCGTCGATTGGCTTGTGGAGATGCACCGGCTTCCTGCCGCGGAGATGCTGGACGTCCGCATTCGCGACGGCCGCGTCACCGAGCAGGAAATCCAGCGTGTGGGCGAAATCCTGGTCGGCTTCTACTCGCACTGCCCGCCGGAGGTTGCGATGGGCGAGGCCTATCTGCATCATCTGGTCCGCGAACATGCAATCAACCGCTCAATCCTGGAGCGGCCGGAATTCGGCCTCACTGTCGCGTCCGCCGCTGCGCTGGAAAAGGTCGAGCATGCGCTGGATCGCTTACGGCCGCGCATCGAAGAGCGGATCGCCAGCGGATGGATCGTGGAAGGGCACGGCGACCTCCGCCCGGAGCACATTTGCCTGGCTGACCCGCCGCAGATTATCGATTGCCTCGAATTCAACCGCGCCATGCGCATCATCGATCCCTATGACGAGGTGAACTATCTGGGGCTCGAATGCGACATGCTCGGCGCTGGCTGGATACGGCCCATGCTGGGCGCCATACTGAGCAAGCATCTGGGGCATGCCCCGGACCCGGCGCTTCTGGCGCTCTACGGTGGGTTCCGCGCCCTTCTCAGGGCTCGCCTGTGCCTTGTCCATCTGCTTGAGAGCCACATGCGCCGCCCCGAGACCTGGCGCCCCCTGGCGATCCGTTACCTCGCAGAGGCGGACAGGGTGTGCGTCAATCTTCCATTCCCAGAAGGTCGCCGATCGACCCACGCGTATGGAGACGCCTGACGGCCTCCCCGATCAGGGGACCGCAGGGCAGAACATCCAGCTTCGCTGCAGGATGGCGCGCAACCGCCTGTTCCGCCGCGGGCAGACTGTCGGTTACGACGATGCGATCCAGGAGCGGACTGGCAAACAACTGTTCCACCCCCTTGCCGAACACGCCATGTGCGGCCAGGGCGTACACTTCCTTGGCGCCGCGCTCGCGGCACGCGGCTGCGGCGCGCAATATTGTGCCGCCGGTGTTGATCATGTCATCGACTATGAACACCGCGGCGCCGTCCACGTCTCCGGCAAACAGATCGCCGGACACGATGCCACGGCTCCGCCGTTTCTCCATGAACCCAAACCCGGCCTCTGCGCCGGTGTCGGCCTCAAAGGCCTGCTCGAGAAGCTGCGCCCGTTTCACGCCGCCTCCGTCGGGGGAGAAGATCGTAACCGGCAGGTCGGCGGCGAGCGTGTGGACGACCGGGCAAAACAGTTTTCGGGTGTCCAGGTGAACGGTTTCGCACCGGAACGCATTCTGGAACGCCGCGAAATTGTGCACGTCGACGACGATCACGCGGCCGGTCCCCATGGCTTCGAACAATTGCGCGACATAGCGCGTCGTGACAGGGTCGCGGGCCTTGGTCTGCCGGTCCTTGCGCGCATAAGCCATATAGGGCGTGATGGCGGTGACCCGTTCCGCCCCGTTCTCGCGGCAAGTGGCGATGAAGAACAGGAGCTTGCACAGCTTGTCATTGGCAGACGAGCCTGCGCTCCCTGCAAGACTGTGCAGCACGTAGACGTCCTCGCCGCGGACGCTCACCAGCGGGCGCGCCTTGTGCTCGCCATCCTCGAAGTCGCGCTCTTCATGCGGGTCCAGTTCGGTCCACAGGGCATGAGCCACTGCGGCGCCCAGATCTTCCGAACCTTTCAGCGCAAACAATCTCATGGGCTTCTACTATCATATCGCGTGCAAATAGATTTGACGCGCGTCAAAGGCGCAATGTCGAGCCCCATGCCTGATGATGGAACGGCATGCGGAATTTTTCGTTTCATCAGGATGATGCCGGCGCTGCTTTCTTGATTGGGATCAAGGCTGCGCCTTGCGAGACCATCGACACTTCGGGCGATGTCCGGGAGGTGAAACATGAAGCCGCTTCGAATCTGGGTTCTCGTGGCGGATGGCGCCCACGCCCGTATAGTGCGCAATGCGTTCCATCGCAGCGAGATGGGAGAACCGCTCGAGGAGCTTGTCTTCAGCGCTCCCCACAAACGGCTGAAGGAGATCATGGCCGACAAGCCTGGCCGCGCCTTCGCGTCAGCGGATTCGCGCAGCAGGTCGGCCATGGAGTACCGTTCCGATCCGGTGCATGAAGAACAGCAGGCATTTGCCGGCATGCTTGTCTCCGTGCTCGACGAACACCGGCTGGCCGGCGACTTCGACCGGCTGGCGATCATTGCCGCTCCGCGCATGCTTGGCGATCTGAGGGACGCCATGTCCGAGGGCCTGAGCGAAATCACGGTTGCGGAAGTGCCGAAGGACCTCACCAAGTTGACGGACCTGGAGCTGCGCGAGGCCATCGCGCAACTGGAAGTGAAGCAGGTGAGAAGCCCGGAATAGGAGCGGAAGCCCGATGCCAGGACTGGTGCCGCGTCAAATGGACAAGAAGCACACATTCAATTTCGGCTACTTGATCGCGGCCTTCCTGTTGATCACCCTTTTCCAGTTCTGGCTGGCATATCGTTCGGTGGAGCAAATCACCTACAGCGACGTCATGCGCCTTGTAAACGAGGGTAAGGTCGCTTCGGTTACGCTGACCGAAACCATGATCGAGGGGCATTTCAAGGAACCGCAGAATGGAAAGACGCTGTTCGTAGCCAATCGCGTCGACCCGGCGACCGCCGCGGTCTTCGAAAAGGCTGGCGTTCAGGTGTCGGGGGCAAGCGACAGCAACTGGCTGACGACGCTGCTTTCCTGGGTGGTGCCGGTGCTCATCTTCTTTGGCCTCTGGATGTATCTGTTCCGCGGGTTCGCAGAACGGCAAGGCATGGGCGGGCTGATCAATATCGGAAAGTCAAAGGCCAAGGTCTATCTCGAGCGAAAGACCGGCGTGACTTTCGACGATGTTGCCGGGGCGGACGAAGCCAAGGCGGAGCTGAGGGAAATCGTTTCCTTTCTGAAGGACAAGGACAAGTATGGGCGCCTCGGCGCGCGCATCCCCAAGGGAATATTGCTGGTCGGTCCGCCAGGCACCGGCAAGACGCTGATGGCGCGGGCTGTGGCGGGCGAAGCCGGTGTTCCGTTTTTCTCCATTTCAGGCTCCGAGTTCGTCGAAATGTTCGTCGGCGTCGGTGCGGCGCGCGTGCGGGACCTGTTCGAACAGGCGCGCCAGGCCGCCCCGTGCATCATCTTCATCGACGAGCTTGACGCGCTGGGGCGCGCTCGGAGCCCCTATGCCGGCTATGGCGGCGGCGATGAGAAAGAGCAGACACTGAACCAGCTTCTCTCCGAGCTCGACGGCTTCGACCCCCGCGTGGGTATCGTCCTGCTCGCGGCGACGAACCGCCCTGAGATACTCGACCCCGCTCTGCTACGTGCCGGGCGCTTTGACCGCCAGGTTGTGATGGACAGACCGGACCGCGAAGGACGGGTCGCGATCCTCAAGGTTCACATGAAGTCGATAGCCGTGGCGGAGGATGTCAGCGTCGACGAGATCGCGGGCATTACGCCCGGCTTCACCGGCGCAGACCTGGCCAATCTCGTCAACGAAGCGGCTATTTTCGCTACCCGGCGCGACGCGGACAAGGTGGGAATGGTTGACTTCACTAATGCCGTGGAGCGGCTCGTTGTCGGCCTGGAGAGGAAGAGCAGGCTTCTCGGGCCCCAAGAGCGCGAGCGCGTCGCCTACCACGAAATGGGCCACGCACTGGCTGCGACGGCGTTGAAGGGAGCCGACCCGGTCAGGAAGGTGTCGATCATTCCGCGCTCCATCGGTGCACTCGGCTATACGCTTCAGCGTCCGACCGAAGACCGGTTCCTCATCACCGAGGCGGAATTGAAGGACAAGATGATCGCCCTGCTTGCGGGCCGTGCGGCGGAAGAGATCATCTATGGCGAAATCTCAACAGGTGCCGCGGACGATCTTGCCAAGGCCACCGATATAGCGAGGCAGAGCGTCACGCGTTTCGGCATGAGCGGCACGGTGGGGCAGGCGGTGCTTGAAGAGCAGACATCGCAGTGGCTGGGTGAGCATCAGGTCGGCTTTCGACCCAGGGACTATTCCGAGGCCACCGCCCGCGAGGTGGATCTGGCGGTCCGCAAGATGATCGACGAAGCCTATCATGCCGCGCAGGAACTGCTGCGTGCCAGGCTGCCTGACCTGAAAGCCGGGGCCAAGCTGCTGCTGGAACGCGAGACCATAACGCCTGCCGATTTCCCGCCTTTGCAGCGCGCGGAGGAGCCGATCGCTGCCGTCATTCAGGAGCCGTCTCCCGCGGATGCATCGCCATCACCCGCACCGGCGGCGAAGCGAACACGAGTCGCAGCGGGAAACAAGCGAGCTTGATCGGCACGGTCGACGCCGCGCCGGTCCGCGCCCTCGAAAGCGCCAGCCGCGCCGCGACAAGAAACTGCTTTCGGGCAATGAAAGCAGCGAATAGGCCGTTCGGGCTTTGCAAACGACCATTCGGCACCTATGCATCCCTGGATGCAAAGGTGAGGGCGGGTGCCGCGGACGGCCATGACGATATCAAAGAATGCCGCAACCACGGCCGAACCAGGTTCCCATTCGCCTTTCGAGGTCTTTCGCGTTTTCCTGAAGCTCGGCCTGACCTCGTTTGGCGGGCCGATCGCTCATCTTGGATATTTCCGCGACGAGCTTGTCGTCCGGCGGCGCTGGATCGATGAGGCGGGCTATGCGGATCTGGTCGCGCTCTGCCAGTTCCTCCCAGGCCCGGCCTCCAGCCAGGTCGGCTTTGCGCTCGGAGTGCTGCGCGGCAATGGCCTGCTCGGCGGACTTGCGGCCTGGCTGGCCTTCACCATGCCCTCGGCGCTCATCCTGTTTGCGTTCGCGCTGGGTGCTTCCGGTTTCAGCGGCCCCGCCGCGGAAGGCTTCCTGCACGGGCTGAAGCTCGTTGCTGTCGCTGTCGTCGCGCAGGCAATCTGGGGTATGGCCCGAACGCTCACGCCGGACGCGCGGCGTGGCGCGATTGCCCTGATGGCCATCTTCATTGTGACCTTCATCGGCGGGTCTTTCGCGCAGATCGGCGCCATAGCGCTGGGCGGTGCGGCAGGCCTTTGGCTGTGCCGTCAGGAAGGAGCTGTCCTTTCCGGCCATTTGCGCTTCCCGGTTTCGCGCCGGCGCGGGGCCGTTTCTCTTCTGCTCTTCGCAGTTCTGCTTGTGGCGCTTCCCGTCGTGGTCAGCGCTACAGGCATACAGGGGCTTGCGCTCTTCGATGCCTTCTATCGTTCCGGGGCGCTGGTCTTTGGCGGGGGGCACGTGGTGCTGCCGCTTCTGCAGGCAGAAGTCGTTGCGCCCGGCTGGGTCACGAACGAGGCATTTCTTGCCGGCTATGGCGCCGCACAGGCTGTCCCCGGGCCGCTCTTCACTTTCGCGGCCTATCTCGGCGCAGTGATGGAACCGGCGCCCAATGGCTGGGTCGGCGCATCGATCGCGCTCGTGGGCATATTTCTGCCGGGCGTGCTGCTGGTCTACGGAATGCTCCCGTTCTGGGATACGCTTCGCCTGCGTTCCTGGGCCCAGGCGGTGATGCGTGGCACGAATGCAGCCGTGGTGGGCATTCTGGGGGCGGCCCTGTACAATCCTGTGTGGACCAGCGCCGTGAACGCCCCCCGCGATTTTGCGCTCGCTCTTGCTGGCTTTCTGCTCCTCACCGTGTGGAAGGCACCGCCCTGGACTGTGGTTGTGGCCCTCACGGCGGCCGCAATGGCGCTCCATCTGATCTGATTCTGATCCGCCGATAGCCTGCCCCCGTGCTTCCGCGCGCGGTGTCAAACCGTCTTGTCTTCGGCCGGTGGGGGCGGCGGCCCCTCCACGGGCGCCTGCTGCACGGGGCGGCGTGCCGCCAGGGCCTCCAGAAGCCAGATCACTATCCCGCCGAGGCCGAGAAAGAGGATGAGCAGATTGATCAGCCATCCGAAAAACGGAATGAAATTCAGGGCGGCCGCCACGATGAGGCCCACCGCGAGCACGACGAGCCGCGCCGCCGTTGTCGGTTCGAGAGTGCCAAGCCCGGTGGCCACCCGCCAGGAGAGCGCATAGATGCCCAACAGGTATCCGGCGATCCAGCAGACGACTATGGCGAAGAGCACCACCGGGATCAGCGGAATTCCCACCAACGAAATAGCGCTCAGCGGAACCAGGCCGATCAGGGTGCCGAGGCCGAGGACGCCAAGGCACATTGACAGGAACGGGCGGGTTATCGCGCGTTCGCGCATTCTTTCAACGCCGGCCGGCGCCGCCGCAAGCAGTATCGCCGCCACCACGAACAGAAACGCCAAGGTTATGAGGAAACCGAAGAAGATGCCGAGGAACGAGGGCCAAAAGCGCGGCATGTGATCGTGCATGGCTCTGTGGAAAGGCCCCAGCCGCTCCTGCATCTCCCACTTTTCGAAATGGACCTTATTCGGCGCTATCACGCTCGGCGCTATCTCGATAGGCTCGCGGGCGAAGTAGGTCAGGGTGCCGCCGATCTTCGCATCGGGGCCGAATTTGAGCTTGCCGGCGGCCAGCCTGGCGTCGCCGCCTATCTGGCCGTTGACGGTCAGCGTGCCCGCGGCCGCAAGCAGGCTGCCGGTTACCGGAGCGTCGACCACGAGGGTGCCGGCTGCAAGCCGCGCATTGCCGCCCACAGTCGCGTCCTTTTGCACAAGCACGTTGTAGCCGCTGGCGGAGAGATCCTCGCCGACCGGCTGACGGATATTCACGGAAAAGCCGGAGGCATAAAGGTCTTGTCCCACGGGCGCGTCGACATCGACGCTGAAGCCCATGGCATGGGCATCCTTCTCCACCTTTCCGGTGACGTCGACCGAAAACGCGGCTGCCATGAGGTCGCGCGGGCTAGGCTCTGAAAGCAGCACGTTCTGGCCCGAAGCATAGGTGTCGCCCCCGAGCACAAGCTGGTCGTCGGCGCGTGCGGCCGTGGCGAACAGAAATGCGCAGAAGACAGCCACGACATGCCGGTTTTGCAAGATCATGCCGAGCCTCCTCCAAGCCGCGTATGCGCAGAGCAACAACATAGCATGACAGTTCAAGGCTGCGGCGCATTGATCGCGCTCAACCCCACGTCGCACTGTGCCTGCATCGGGTTTGACGGAGCCCTGTGGTGCTCCATAATGTTTGTGCGGGTTCGGTGAGACGAAGGAAGACGGTTATGACCATCCGGAATCTCGAACATATGATCAATCCCGGGAGCGTCGCCGTCATTGGCGCTTCCGATCGCGAAGGCTCGGTGGGCCGGGTGGTCATCAGGAACATCATCAACGGTGGCTTTGAAGGCGAAATCTGGCCGGTAAATCCGAAGCATCGGGAGATAGCGGGCCGTCGCAGCTATGCAAACATTGCTGATACTCCCGGTGTTCCCGATCTGGCGGTCATCGTGACGTCACCAGAGACGGTGCCGGGCATTATCCATGAGCTTGGAACGAAGGGCACGCGCGCGGCGGTCGTCATTACCGCGGGCCTGAACGAGCGGAACGGGTTGAAACAGGCGATGCTGGATGCCGCAAGGCCATTCCTCTTTCGCATCGTCGGGCCGAATTCGGTGGGGCTGCTGGTGCCCCGGGCCAAGCTGAATGCCAGCTTTGCGCATATGACAGCCAAGCCGGGCGGCGTTGCCTTGCTGTCGCAGTCGGGCGCCGTCGTCACCTCCTTGATCGACTGGGCCGCAGACAAGCAGATCGGCTTCTCATGCATCGCTTCCATGGGCGATATGGCCGATGTCGACGTCGCGGATCTCATCGACCTGTTCGCCGGCGATGCCGATACCCATGCCATTCTGCTCTATCTTGAATCCATCCCGTATCCGAGAAAGTTCATGTCGGCTGCAAGGGCGGCCGCCCGGCTCAAGCCGGTTGTGGCGATCAAGGCCGGAATACATGCCGAAGCCGCAAAGGCCGCCGCCACCCACACAGGCGCGCTGTCGGGTGCCGATCGGGTGGCCGATGCGGCCTTGAACCGCGCGGGCATCTTGCGGGTTCGGGGTCTCGCCGATCTATTCGACGCCACCGAGACAATCGCGCGCTTTCCCCCGCTCGAGCAGTCGAGGGTGGGCATCGTTACCAATGGGGGCGGGGCGGCGGTGCTCGCGATCGATCAATTGATTGAAAGCAAGGGCCGCCTGGCGGAGTTTTCCGCTGAAACGATCGCGCAACTCGACAAGGTCCTTCCGCCGACATGGTCGCGCGCAAACCCGGCCGACATCATCGGCGACGCGTCGCCGGAGCGATACAAGGTCGCGGTCGAGGCTGTGGCTTTGGACCCGCAGGTGGACACGCTGCTTGTGATGAACTGCCCCACCGGTCTTGCGTCTTCGGCAGCGGCAGCAACCGCAGTCGCTTCGCTTGCCACACGTGGAATGATCCAGGGAAAGCCGGTGCTCACCTGCTGGCTTGGCGAACACACCGCGCGGGCCGGGCGGACCATCCTGGGTGACGCCGGCATCGCAACCTTTGAAACCCCGGCGGACGCGGCCACCGCCGTCTCATATCTCAGCGACTGGTCCCGCGCACAGAACGCGTTGTTGCGCGTACCTTCCACCCGCAGCGAAGACATTTCCGGTGACCGGGACGCGGTGCAGGCCATTTTCCGCGCCGTTGCCGCAGACAATCGGCGCATCCTGACCGAACCGGAAGCCAAGACGGTCATTGCGGCCTATGGCATTCCGGTCCCCGAAACGGTTGTCGCGTATTCGCCCGAAGAGGTCGAAGCCGCCGCACAGCGGATCCTCAGCAACACGGGGAAGGTGGCCGTGAAACTGCTGTCCCGAACCATCTCCCACAAATCCGATGTTGGCGGCGTGGTTCTCGGCATCGAGACGGCCGAGGCCGCTCGCCAGGCCGCGGAGCATATCCGCGAACGTCTGGCCCAGATGGGTTCGGCCGATGCCATCGATGGATATTCGGTGCAGCCCATGATCGAGCGCAAGAATGCACAGGAGCTGATACTTGGCGTCAGCCGGGACCCGGCCTTCGGCCCGGTGGTGCTTTTCGGCGCGGGCGGCACTGCCGTCGAGGTGGTGGACGATACCGCGATTGCCTTGCCGCCTCTCGACGATGTGCTTGCATCGGATCTGATCGATCGCACACGCATCGGCCGCCTGCTTGCGGGCTTCCGCGACCGCAAACCCGCCGACCGCCGCGCCATCAATCTGGCGATCAATGGCGTGTCGCAGTTGATCGTCGATTTTCCGTGCATCGTCTCCATGGACATCAATCCGCTGCTCGCCGACGAGCAGGGGGTGCTGGCGCTTGACGCGCGGATCGAGATCGATCCCGTCGATGTCGAGACGCCCGGCCCGAACCAGGCGCTGGCGATACGGCCGTATCCGGAAAGCTGGCAGGCGCACGTGTCGCTTGATGGGGTCGACTACCTGATCCGGCCGATAAAGCCTGTCGATGTGGCGCTCCATCAGAGCTTCCTGTCGAGAATTTCGCCGGAAGACATGCGGTTGCGGTTCCTCGCTCCGCGCAAGAATTTTTCCGGCAAGACACTGCTGCGTCTGACGCAGCTTGATTACGATCGCGAGATGGCGTTCGTGGCGCTGGAACCCAGCGGTGACCTGGCCGGTATTGTCCGGCTATGCACCGATCCCGATCATGAGTCCGGCGAATACGGCATACTCGTCCGCAGCGATCTGCAGGGCCATGGGGTCGGCTGGGCCCTGTTGCAGCATATGATCCGCTACGCGACTGCCGATGGCCTGAAACAGGTTGAAGGGCTGATCCTCAGCGAGAACACCAGGATGCTGGAGATGTGCCGCGAATTGGGTTTTGTGCTAACGGCCCACCCAACCGAACGCGGACTGGTGCTGGCAACGCTCAAGCTTGAAGCCGTGGGGCAGGGCGCTGTTGACGCCTCCGGCGAGGAGTAGGCGGCTGTCTACAGCCATTCGCCTGAAAAGCCTGCTCGGCGCAGGCCGGTCAGTATTGGCGGGCAACGTCGCATCAGGTTCCAGATCAGCCCGGTTCGATAGTTCTCGATCATGAGAACCACCGGGCCCTGGTCGATGCCGAAGTGGTAGGGACTCACCCACCAGCCGGTGGGACTGTCTTCCATCGAAAAAGTGGCGTTGAACGAAGGCCTGAATCCGTAAAGCCTGTCGGCACCGAGGTGCAGTGAAGAAAAATACCGCACCGTCGGAAAGACGATTTCCGGTGCGAAGGGCAGGGAGCCTATGACGACCCAGGGAGACACCGTGCCGTCGTCTGGGCCGAATGGTGCGCCGCGTGCGATGTAGTCGAAGAAGTTCCGCTCCACGCCGTCTATCACGCGAGTGCGCCAGCCGGGTCCATCGCTTGCGGTGAAACCCCAGCAGAATTGCCCGTAAAGCGCGAACCCCATCGGGTTCCGGATCGCATACTGCTGCTGCACCAGTGTGGCTTGCCGGCTGTTCTGGAAATAGTCGCTGCCGCGCTCTCGCATGAATTGGTCCTGGAGGCCTCTGAAGTCGATCCACATGTGCGAGAGCTGGTGGGTAAACAGCGGTCCCGAATAGAGAAGCTCGTGGCCGTAGATTTCCTTCCACTCGTAGGTGGCGGTGTATGCGGCATAGCTTTCAGGCGGCAGCGGATGGGTTGGGGAGCCAAGGCCGAGAATGTAGAGCAGAAGGCCTTCGTCGTAACCGCGCCAGCGGTGGGGAATGAACCCGCTCTCCGGGTGCCAGCCATGCGTCAAGGTCGCGCCGCCGTTGCGGGCCCAGTCCCAATCCGCGCGTTCATAGAGCGCGTTGGCCAACAGGCGGATTTCCGCTTCGTCGGCGCTATCGCCGTCGAAATAGGAGGCGACGGTGAGGGCGCCGGCAAACAGGAATGCTGAGTCGATTGTCGACAGCTCACATTGCCAGACGCGACGGCCGGTTTCGATATCCAGGAAATGATAGAAGAAGCCCTTGTAGCCGGAAACGTCAGGCCCGGGGCCCTGCGGACATTCGAACAGGAACTGCAGACGCTTGCGTGTTATCTTCGCCGCGAATTCGCGGATGATCACCCCGCGCTCCACCACCACCGGAATCGTCGCAAGCGCCATCCCGAGCGCAGCTATGCTTGCGGGCGAAACCGGGTTCGTATTGTCGCGCACCAACCCGTTGTCCGGGTTGGTGACCTGCAGATAATACAAGAGGGTGGTAAATTGCAGCCACCCCAACTCTTCGTCGGTTGGCGGCACATCGCTGGCCAGGTCGGTTAAAAGCATTGGCATTGGCTTACGCCGTTTACCTGCGGGACGACACGAAGAAAGAGCCGGTGAGCAGCGCTGCCGCCAGGGCCGTCAGACCGAGCGGCTCAGATGTTATCTCCTTCCGTGGAGGTTTTCTGAGGCGTTCCCTGGGCCTCGTCCACTCCCCACCTCCAGTTTTTGATCGCAGGCATGTCATCCCCGTACCGGTCGATATATTCCCGGTGCTCGATGAGCTTTTCGTGGATCGCCTGCTTGAAATAGGCGGCCCGCGCTCCGAGCTGTGGCAGCCGGTCGATCACGTCCTCCACCAGATGGAAGCGATCGAGGTCGTTCAGCACCACCATGTCGAACGGCGTCGTTGTCGTGCCCTCTTCCTTGTAGCCGCGAACATGCAGATTATCGTGGTTGGTCCGGCGATAGGTGAGGCGGTGAATGAGCCAGGGGTAGCCGTGGAAGGCGAAGATGATCGGCTTGTTCTTCGTGAACAGGGCATCGAAGTCGCGATCCGACAAGCCATGCGGATGCTCGCTCGATGGCTGCAGCTTCATCAGGTTCACCACATTGATCACGCGAACCTTCAGTTCCGGCAGGTGCTTGCGGATCAGTTGCACTGCGGCCAGCGTTTCAAGCGTCGGGACATCGCCGCAGCACGCCATGACCACGTCGGGCTCCGAACCCCTGTCGTTGCTGGCCCATTCCCAGATGCTAAGACCCTCGGCGCAGTGCTTTATGGCCTGATCCATCGTTAGCCATTGTGGCGCCGGCTGCTTGCCCGCGACCACGACGTTCACATAGTCGCGGCTGCGCAGGCAGTGGTCCGTGACCGACAGCAGCGTATTGGCGTCGGGTGGCAGGTAGACCCGGATTACTTCCGCCTTCTTGTTGACGACGTGATCGATGAAGCCCGGATCCTGATGGCTGAAGCCGTTGTGGTCCTGGCGCCAGACGTGGGAACTGAGGAAATAGTTGAGCGATGCGATCGGCCGGCGCCACGGGATCTCCCGGCTGACCTTCAGCCATTTCGCATGCTGGTTGAACATCGAGTCGATGATGTGGATGAAGGCCTCGTAGCACGAGAAGAAGCCATGCCTTCCCGTCAGCAGGTAGCCCTCCAGCCAGCCCTGGCATTGATGCTCGCTGAGAACCTCCATCACACGGCCGTCAGGTGCCAGATGGTCGTCTTCCGGATAGATCTCCGCCATGAAGCAGCGGTTGGTGACTTCCAGCACGTCCTGCCAGCGGTTGGAGTTGTTTTCATCCGGGCTGAACAGGCGGAAGTTCTTGCTGTCCAGGTTGAGCTTCATCACATCGCGCAAGAACTTGCCCATGACGCGGGCCGATTCCGCTGTTGTTGCGCCGGGGCTGGGCACATTCACTGCATAATCCCTGAAGTCGGGAAGCTTGAGGTTGCGCAGCAAGAGCCCGCCATTGGCATGCGGGTTGTCGCTCATCCGACGATGGCCCCTTGGGGCCAGGGAAGCAAGTTCGGAAAGGAACCGTCCGTCCTGGTCGAACAACTCTTCAGGGCGGTAGCTCTTCATCCATTGCTCGAGGATGCGGACGTGTTCGGGCTTGTCCATGTCGGCCATGGGCACCTGGTGCGAGCGCCAGTAGTCCTCGCATTTCTTGCCGTCGATTTCCGCAGGGCATGTCCAACCCTTCGGTGTGCGAAAGACGATCATCGGCCAGGAAGGGCGCTTCAGGTTGCCGTTCTCGCGCGCGTCTGCCCAGATCCGCTTGATTTCCGCCACTACCGTGTCCAGAACGGCCGCCAGCCTTTGCTGCACGCGCGCAGGGTCACGCCCTTCCACAAAATACGGCGTGTAGCCCATGCCCTCGAAGAACTTTCTCAGCTCGTCCTCCGGGATGCGCGCCAGGAAGCAGGGATTGGCGATCTTGTATCCATTCAGATGAAGGATCGGCAGGACACAGCCATCACGCGCAGGATTCAGGAATTTGTTGCTTTGCCAGCCGGTGGCGAGGGGGCCCGTTTCGGCTTCGCCGTCGCCAACGATGCAGGCCACGATCAGGTCCGGATTGTCGAAGGCAGCGCCGTAGGCGTGGCTGAGCGCATAGCCCAGTTCACCGCCTTCGTGGATGCTGCCGGGGGTTTCCGGCGCCACGTGGCTCGGAATTCCGCCCGGGAAGCTGAATTGCTTGAAAAGCTTCCTCAAGCCTTCCGCGTCCTGGCTGATGTTCGGGTACACCTCGCTATAGGTCCCTTCCAGGTAGGCATGCGCCACCAGCGAGGGGCCGCCATGTCCCGGTCCGATGATATAGATCATGTTCAGGTCATCGCGCTTGATCACGCGATTGAGCTGGACGTAAAGCATGTTCAGGCCCGGCGACGTACCCCAGTGGCCCAGCAACCTCGGCTTGATATGCTCGCGCTTCAGCGGCTCTTTCAGCAGCGGATTGTCGAGTAGATATATCTGGCCGACCGACAGGTAGTTGGATGCTCTCCAATACGCATCCATGGCCTGCAGTTCATGTTGCGAAAGCGGGCCCGTTTCGGCGACGGAAACGGTCCTCTCGTCTTCGGCAAGTTTGGCGGGAGTCATGGGGTCCTCTCACTATCGTTGGGGACCTGCAGGGGCGAGACGCCTACCGTCACCGCCAATTAGCGCCGAGGCTCGCTCTCACGCTACATGCACCGCAGATAGCTCCCACCCCCGGCGAAAGGGACGAGCGCCTGAACGGAGCGCCGCGATAACGTCGAAGTCATGGATCTGGTTCCGCGCGAGGCATCGCTTTGGCCGGTGGGTCGACCGCGGTCGCAGTGCTGCTTGCACCCTGCAGAGGACGAAACAGCGTCAGGGGGCCTCGTCACGCCGTGCGCCGTCCGCCTCGATCTGGCCCGATGCCTCATTGGCGGTGAGGCTATCGGGCCAGATTATGGCGCCGGGCGGGAGCCACGGCGCATCCATAGGCGCGCATGGCTTGTGCCAGGCTGGTGCATCGCGAGTGTCCGGCCGGCCAGTCTCACTTTGCTGAGCACGCCCGCAGGCGTTTCATTTCACCAGCGCCACGTGCCGGCCCGCCAACATTTCACGCCCCCCCAGCTGCGTCTTGCAATCGGACTCGATGGCCGAGTTGCCGGTCATCTCGATGGTGTCGCCGATCAGGCGAAGGCAGGCGCTGGCTGAAGCGGTCGAGTTGCCTGCAAAGAAGATTTGGGCCTTGGGAGCATAAACGAAGCCGCTGACCTTCGAACCGGAGGTGCCGTTGATGGTGACCTTTTGGGGATTGTCCCGGGCCTGGTAGATGGTGATGCCGGCATAGGGCCCCGACGTCGGCGGGGACAGGTCTACCAACTGGTTGGCGGTGATGGAGAAGCTCGCGCCTTCCAGCAGGAAGATGGTGACGCCGTGCCCGACCAGGCTTCCGTTGCCCTTGAGCTCCACGTCTCCGCCCCGCAGCACATAGACCCCCGGTTGAAGCGTAATGTTCCCGGAAAAGCTCTGCTTGCAATAGGTGCCGGGCGTCAGGGTCTTTGCGTTGTTGCCGTCCGGAACGGTCCTGTTGCATCCATCATTCGGCGGCGTGATGTTGAGCAGCGGATCGAGCGAGGCGAACTGCTGCTCCAGCGGTGCGCCACAGGCCAGCTTGGACGACGAGCCGGACAGTCCCGAGGTCTTGCCGACAGTCACGACGCATTCGGCGGCCACTTGCGCGGAGCCGCCTCGTGAAACCGAATCCGCGGCCCTGGAATTCGCCGCGATGACGCATCCGTTCAGCGCGACCTGCGTGGATCCCTGAAGCTTCACGGCAGCCGAAGCGCTCGGGTTCAACGCCATCACGCATGCGGGCGACCCCGGCATCACGCGGACGCTTGAAGACCGATGGGCGTTCCAGGTGAAGGGGCCGCGCATGAAGCCGGGGTTGAAGATCGTCGACGACACATCGATGGTGCCGTTTGGCCCCGATGGGACGTCGACCTTGAATTTGGAAACGGTGTCGGCCAACGGGTCGGTTTCGTCGATATCCTCGGAAAGCCCGTAGAGATTTGCGGCGAACAGTTCCCGGCCCATCTGGTTCATTTCCTCGGCCGACATGCCCGGATAGTACTTGGTGCCGATCGCCAATGCGGATGCATCGAGAGCGTTCTGCAGCCTTGAAGCCTTGGTATAGGTAGTTACCACATCGATTGCGCCGGCTACGGCCGCCATCGTGGGTAGAGACGCGATAGCCAGTATTGCGGCGAAGTTCCCCTCTTGGGACTTCCAAAAACGCCTTAGCATGCGGTGTCCCTCCTGTGTGCCTGATTGTCACGGCTGATTGGGCCACAGATGCATTCAGGCTTTATTGAAAGAACTGCTAAATTTGGAAGTATCGGTGGAGATTAGCGGGTTTTGGCGCCGTCGTGCTGGGTCGACGCGCTCTTGTCGGCCCTTTGTGGTGGCTGTGCCGCAGGCGATACTGTCGGGGCAAGCTCGCCCCACTTACCCCGATGCGGACTTGGCGACCTGCTTGAGCGCGCCTTTCTGGATCCGGTAGAACGGCATGGTTCTCTCGCTGCCGCCGTCAGGCCTGAAGCGAAATACACCGGTGGACCCGCGGAACCCGGCCGGATTTTCAAACACGCTCTTCTGCAATCCATCGGCCCCGAGCGCATTGGCGATGCCCGCCGTCAGCGCAACGGTGTCATAGGCATAGGCGACCGTGATATCCGCCGGGTAGTTGAAGGTTGTCTTGAAGCGCTCGGCGATGGGGCCGGTCTCCGTTGAGTCCAGCGTGGCAACGTAGGCGCCTTGCAGGGCAGGATCGTCAACCGAATGCTCGAGCCAACGGTTGGTGCCGACCAGCACCATGTCCTTCTTCAGCAGCCCTTCCGAGCGCAGCGCTGCCGCGATGAACGCGGGGTTGCCGCCGCCGGTGGCCAGGACGATCGCTTCCGGCGCGTCGACCAGAGCTTTCATGTCAGCCACGGCTTTGGTGGCGCTTTCGTTGATGTCATAGGCTACCGTCACCGCCAGCTTGGCCCCGTAGACGCTGAGGCTGTTGGCGACGCGCTTTTCAAGCATTGCCGCATCCGGGCCGCGGGGAACCAGCAGCACGAATTTTCGCGCGCCCTTTGCGGCGATTGCGCCTGCGCCGGCGGCCGCGCTGTCGCCTTCGTTCAAGGGCACGGAATAGATGCCCGGCGCGCCTTCGAAATTGTCGGCCAGGGTAAGCACCGGCGGCAGGTTTCCAGATACCCGGGCAAGGTGCCGCACGGCGGTAAGTTCCGTGGGACCGATGACGACCCGCGACGAAAGCGCCTTCACGGCCAGTTCCTTGGCGCGTGCTTCGTCGCCGCCGGTGTCTTCGATTGTCAGCGTAAGCACGTCATTGCCCAGGTCGCTCATGGCGAGCTGGGCCGCATCCTTCATCTTCCTGCCCAACTCGCCTTTCCGGCCGGAGGCGGAAAGCGGCAGCAGCATGGTCACCTTGGTCCGGCCTTTGCCCAACACCAGTGATGCCGCCTGGGGTGTCGTGGTGGCCTGTTCCGGCGATGTGCCCGCGCCGGTGGAATCGAGCGCCTCCGAAACGGTTCCGTTCGACTGACACGCCGCGAGAAGAATTGCCAAGACCAAAGCGCCTGCCAGAAGCGGAAATTTATGCATGTCGGCTTTCAGCAATTTCCAGGCCCAGAAGTGGGCTCGAGAACAAGGGCCCGAGCAAAAACACGGCACGCCCGGCAAACACCGGGCGCGCCTTCATCGCGTAAGACGAGCACACTGCACGCATCCCAGGCCGGTCAGTTCATGTACTCGACCATCCGGCTATGGAAGCATGCGCATTTGTTGAGATTGTCCTCGTCGAGATAGTTGGTCTTCAGGTAGCCGAAGGCTCTGCCGCAGGCCGCTTTCGCCTCCACGGCCCAGACGAATGCGGGCCGCCGGGAGTAGATCCACTGCGGATCCTCCGACACGGCCACCGACTCGTCCATCAACCGCACAACCGTGGCCGTCAGCTGGCCGACGTTCCCGGTGAGTAAAAGCGCAGTCGGGCCGGACGCCGGACAATATTCGATCTGCGGGCCTCCGACGAGATCTGCGGCATAGCCCGCAGATCCGGCCGGCGCCAGGAGCGCCGCGCAGCAAAGCAAGGACTTTGCAAGTTTTTTCATGCTGAGTTCCCTCCAGCAATTTCTTTATATCACGAGCTTGCGTTTGCACACCATAGATCAGCCCTCGCTTGGTGCGGTGGTATGCTTGTCGTCGTCGTAGAGAAGCGTGATCGTGCTCGCCAACGGCATGTTCTCCAGCGTCGCCACATGGACGAAATTGCTGCCATTGGCCGCGCCGTCTTGATCCACGCTCAGGACGCCCGTCGACTGGTCGTATTTGACGAAGTGGCTGATGTCCTCGCCATTGGTGCTGAACAGGGAGGTGAGGTCTATCACGTCGCCATCGCCGCCGATGCCGCTGTAGTCGGTGATCAGGTCGTTGATGTCCAGGCTGTCGAGCTTGAACGTATCGGCGCCTGCACCGCCCGTCAGCGTGTCTCGCCCCAACCCGCCGATCAGCAGGTCATTGCCATCACCGCCGATGAGGATGTCGTTGCCCGGACCGCCGTCCAGTATGTTGTTGACACCGTCGCCGCCGACCAGGAGATCGCTGCTGTCGGAGCCCATGATGTGCTCCGCGACAGTTGGGCTCGCAAGAGCCTCGATCCCGGCAGCAGTCGGCTGGCCGTCGCCTGTGTAGTCGAAGGCAACGATCGAGTGCGAAACATCCAACGCCTGGATGTCGTTGTGCATGGCCGAGGTTGCTTCAGCGTAAGGTGTCAGGCCATTGGCCACATGAACGTTGAAGTTCGCCGTCCCGGTATGATCCCCGTCCCCGTCCGTGAGTTGCAGCGTCACCGGGATCGTATGGTCGACCGTGGTGGACGTTACGCCGACGTTCGTGAGGTTGAGTTTGGTCTTGCCCGACGACTCGTACGCATCGATCCATGCAATTTGCGCACCGGAAGGCGATGTGATCGTCAGTGAAGTGATGCCATTTGTCGGGGTGTAGGCACGAAATGTTCCATCGGTGAAATGGGCGACGAACTCGATCTTGTTGTTCGAACTAACCGCATCGAACGTGAATGTGGCATATGATGCATTGGCCAAAGTGATGTTAGGCGGCGTGTAGGGACCTGCGCCATCATAGTCATTCGGCGTTCCGAAATCGAAACGCATGAACTCGCCTTTGTCGAAGTTATTGTTTCCGAGACCCCAACCTTGGCCAGAGCCGTTGACGTCGTTCGTTTGAGTGAGCGAGGGATTGCCGCCACCCAACCAAGCCGATTCGTGTTGTGAGGTGAAGACGCCATTAGCATCGGTGGGCTTCCAGCCGGTTACCATGACGATATTTTGGCCGCCTTGCGTCACGATGACTGAAGAGCTTGGACCGCTGCCGAAAGAACTGCCGCTACCGATCGAAACAGGAGTTGTCTTGCCATCCAGCGGCGCCAGCAGGTCAAAAACATACTGTCCCGATGATGGGTTCACGGTAATGGTGAATACCGCAGTATCACCTTGGTTATAGGTACCGTTGTTGTCATTGTCGGCATAGGCGGTCAACACGTTACCCGTCTGCACCGTTATAAGATTGTGGCCGCCAGAGGTAATGCCGGTGGTATTAGCTGTAATCGTCATGGCCGACCCGACGCCATCGGCTCCGGCCACAAAGTCGATATGTCCGACTGCAGGTGTTTGCGAAGGATCGTTGCTTGCCTGCTGACTCTGCACGCTGTTCAATATCGGAACATCGTCGACGATGTCGATGACCAGATTGCCGGCGGGAGCCGGATCGCCGTCGGCGTCCTTCACCACCACCGCGAAGCTGACCGAGGTGTCGTCGCCGGACGTGTTGCTCAGCAGCGTGTAGCTGTAGTGGATCGTACCCACGCCCGTCGTGGCATTGTATTCGTACCAGGCCGTCAGTTCACCCGT
>NZ_JBDGLC010000002.1:262620-288912 GCF_057656055.1 Pseudaminobacter sp. Soil_N_29 | reverse complement strand
AACGTCCTTGCCGTCCGCGCCAAACACGTCGTTCGACAGCACGTCGCCCGTGATCGGCGCAAAACTCCCCGCTTCGACGCTGTCCGTGTCGGCATACGCCGTCGGCACGTCGTCGACGATCTCAATGCTGATGCTGACGGGGGCCGACGAGGCTCTGCCATCGGAGACGATCAGCGAGAATGTGTCGCGTTCCGCCACGTCGGGAACGTCCGTGGTCGCGCTGGTCAATTCATAGCTGTAGGTCACGACGCCGGTTGCGGGGTTGTAGCCCGTTATGGTGAGTACGCCGTGAGCGCCGTCGAAGCTCTTGCCGACCATGTTGGCGATATTGACGGTAACGCCATTGATCGTGAGCGTCTTGAGGTCGCGCAGGCCATCCGGATCAGACAGGCGGAACTGGCCCTCATAGATGTGGCCCTCGGTTACGCTGCCGGGATTGGAGCCGACACCGGGCAGACCCGACTCATGGACGATGCCGGAATCGCCGAGCAGCTCGATGCCGGGCGCGCGGTTGGCTGCGCCCGGATAAAGGTCGCGCGCGTCGAGCTGCGAAAACTCCAGGGCGGTCGGCGGCAACAAGTCCGAGAGGTTGAAGCCCTGGCCGATCCCGCCCAGCGGCAATGCGAAGTTGCCGCCGGAACTGTTGGTGCTTCCGCCGACCGAGATCGAGCCATTGGGCCCGAAGGCAACGTCCACACCGCTCGCTTCCAACGCGGCCAGAAGCGCGACGCGCGGGACTTCGACCTCGCCGAGAATGAAGGTCGGCACATTGGCGGCGGCGTTCTTGATGACGATGAGCGTGCCGTCGGCCTGTTCGAGAACCAGGTTCTGGCCATCGACCTTGATGTTGTCGATCGAGACATTCGCCGGCAGATGGACGACGTTGCCGGCCTCGAGCGCGTATTCCAGAGTCGCCGGGACAGGATTGGGAGCACCGGAAGTTTCGGTGGCGCCCTGCTGGATGGGGGCGCCGTTGCCGGCGTCCACCGGAACGGGATCGGCCTCGCTCTGGGCGGCTTCGGCCTGGGCGACGATCATGTGCGCCGTGCCTGCTCCGGACGGCTCGACCTCGAAAGCTCGCGTTCCCGCCAGGTTGTCAAGTTCAATGCTCATGTCTTTTCCCCGCCAATTCGATAATTGCGGGGACAGAAACACCTATTGGACAAATGGGCAATACTCGGAATACTCGCAGCATATATATGAATATGCAATCGCGGTGAAATTTCCGATTGGGTAAAATTGGAACATATACACCAATATATGTTTCCTGCCGCGAGCCGACTCATTTGGCTGTGCCTCCGGCGAGAAAGCGCCGCCGCCGGAACGACAATTACAATTTTATATAAATTGTTCAAAGTAAAGGCGGCAAGTATTAATCAAGTCTGTTTGCGCTATCTTTGCTTCTGCGAGCTAACGTCTTCCGCATAGGGGGCGTCATGAATAGCAATATTAGTATAGTGGCTCGTTCCATGAAGAGCGGGCGGATAATCTCCGCTCTACTTATGTGTGCGGGGCAGGGCATTGCGGTCCAGGCGGTCGCGGATCCACTGATCGAACCAGCGGCACCGAAGGTGATCGAGGCGTCCGCATTTCTTGGCGGCGTGGCCTTGCAAACAGCGCCGGCAGAGCAGCGAGTTCCCGCCTACGATTCCGCCGCAGGGTCGAAAATCTACGCTCCGGCGCCAAGCAAGGCGCGGGTTGTGGCGTCTGCGGCGGGTGTCGATACGATGAAGACTGCATCGATCGCCCCGGGCGTCTTTGGTTCCGTGGCGCTTCCGATGCGCAACTTCCCCGTTTCTGCCCGTTGGTCGCTGGTGAACCAGGCGATCAACTCCTGCGCCACCGACGCCGGCTGCAGCGATGACGCGCAGTTGCGCGAGCTCTTGGACGGTGTCCGGGGGAAGAGCTTCCGGGAAAAGCTTGCGGTAATCAACGGCGGCATAAATCGCATGATCACCTACAAGCCGGATAGCGAAGTCTATGGCCAGCTCGATTATTGGGCCAAGCCAAGCGAGATTCTCGGCAAGCGGGCCGGAGACTGCGAGGATTTTGCCATCCTCAAAATGGCCGCCCTGCTTGAAGTCGGCATTCCGGCGCAAAGCATGTCTGTCGTGGTGCTTCAGGACAGGCGGCTGCGTGTGTTTCATGCGGTCCTTTCCGTGAGCACCGCAAGCGGGAACTTCATTCTGGACAATGTGAGAAACACGGTTCTGGTCGACAGCCAGCTGCCGGACTACCAGCCACTGTACTCGTTCAGTCAGGAGCGGGCCTGGATTCACGGGGCGAAGCCCGGCGCCATGCAGATTGCAGACGTGGCAGGCGGTTTCGGCAAGATTGCTCCCGGAGACGGGCCGCTTCCAACCGGGCAGGGGACGCTAGCGATTAGGTAGTGCGCCGCTGTTGGAGACAAACGCGATCAGTAATTCTAGTTCCTTCACCGGCGCGCGCACGGCATTGATCTGGCCGCGATAGCGGCGGTCGCCGGCCCCCAGGACAAAGCCTGTCACCACGGGCTTTTCCAGATTGGCGTCGAGATTCCTGAATATCTCGGGCAGGCTGAGGTCGAGCGAAAGCCGCAAGTCCTGCCTTCCGTCGGTGCCTTGCGGCAGGTGCTGCCGCACCAGCAACTGGAAGGGCGCGTTGAAGTTCAGGATCCGCTTGCCTGAAGAAAGGCTGAAAGCGGGCGAGGGGCACGCGGCCAGAATGGAATTGACCGTCTTCAGGGATGCAAGCCGGGCAAGCTCCGCATTTTCTTCGGTCAACCAACGCATGCAACTGACGCGGATTGCCGAGGTTGCATTGCCCGCGCCCTCATGGGTTCTGGCAATCTCTTCGACTACAGCGCCAAGCGTGGATTTCCGGCTTTCGGCAAGCCGCTTCAGCGCCGTCCAGAAAAAGCGCTCCAGTCGAACCCCCCGCCGCGCTCCGGCGTGGGAAACCACCCTGAACTCGGGCTCCAGTTCGGCCGACAGAGCCCCTGAAATCGCTCCGTCAAATCCCTCCTGAGGCGCGGTTTCATCGTTCACGCATTGCCTCTTCGCGCGCTTTGTTGATCGGTTTCAGCAGGTAGCTCAGAATCGTCTTGCTCCCGGTCATGATGTCCACCGAGCAGATCATGCCGGGAATGATTGAATAGGATTTCCCGTCCTTCTCCAGCACTGCCTTATTGGTCGAGACCCGGACCTGGTAGTAGGGCTCGCCCGTGTGCTGATCGAGGATGCTGTCGGCGGTGATGTTCTCGACCTTTCCTTCGAGCCCCCCGAAGATGGAAAAATCATAGGCGGTGATCTTGATGAGGGCTTCCTGGCCCGGGCGGATGAAGGCGACGTCGCGCGGCGAAACGCGCGCTTCGACCAGCAGTGTGTCGGAAGTCGGCACAATTCCGGCCACCACCGCGCCCGGTTGAACGAAGGCGCCCAGCGTATTGACTTCAAGCGTGTTCACTATGCCGTCGACGGGAGAGCGGATGTCGGTCCGTGCCACCCTGTCTCTGGCACCCCGGAGGGTCTCCTCCACCACCGACAGTTCGGCCAACGCTTGCGTAAGCTCATCCAGCGCCTGCTGCTGGAAATCCAGTCCGACCTCTTCTACCTGGAGCCTCGCCTCGGTAAGCGCACCCTGTATTCGCCCCATGGATTCCGTGGAGAGGTTTATCTGTCCCTTCAGCTCGGCCTGCTCTCGGTCGACGCGTATTTTTTCGGTTTGCGCCATGAGCCCCCGCTTGGTCAGCGATTCGACCAGCGCAGCTTCTCGATCACTGACGCTCAGGTTTTCGGTAAGGCGCTGCGAATTGGCGTTGGCTTCATTGAGTTCGCTTTCCCGCTGTTCGAGGCGCGCCTTCAGAACCGACAGCTTGTTCTCGAAGTTCTCCCGTTTCGCCACCAGCAGTTTCTGCTCATTGGCGCATATCTCCGGGGCAGAGACGAGAATATCGGCGGGGCACTCGAAGGAGGTGGAAATGTTGCCGCTCTGCTCGTGCTTCAAGCGGGCGATGCGCGCCGCGAGGGCGCGAGCTTTTGCCTGTTGCTCGCCAAGGCTGGAAACATTCATCGTGTTGTCCAACCTGATTATGAGATCGTCCTTCTTCACTTTCTGGCCGATCTTGACGGCGATATCCTGAACCACGCCCGGCTCGCTGGACTGGATGATCTGCGTCTTGGAAGCGGGAATGACCTTGCCTTCGCCGCGTGCAATCTCATCCACCTGGGCAAACGCTGCCCAGCCGACGAACGCCACGAAAAGCGCACCGATAATGAAGACGGAAGCCGACGCAAACAATGGCGGGCGGTCTTCTCCGATCAGCATTCTTCAAACACCTAATATACTGGCTTCAGCCAATACACCCTTGATCAGGCACTCGGCCTTTGGAGCGCCTGTATAACTTTTTCCTTGGGGCCGTCAGCAACAATCCTGCCTTGTTCCACCACAATCAGGCGATCGACTATCTCCAGCATGCTGTATCGGTGTGTGGAGATAATCAGTGTGGTGTCCTGGTCGAACGCCACTCTCAATTGGCGGATAAGCTGACGTTCCGAAGCAAGATCCATCGAGCCGGACGGTTCGTCCATGAACACGATTTTCGGCTTGGTCAGCAGCAGGCGGGCAATGGCGACGGCCTGCCGCTGGCCGCCGGACAGGTTGGTGCCTCGCTCGCCGACATTCATGTCATAGCCGCGGGGATGGCGAGACACGAACTCATCTACCCCGGCTGCCTTTGCCGCCGCGATGATTTCCTCGTCCGTTGCTTCGGGGCGGGCCATCAGCAAGTTTTCCTTGACCGTACCGGAAAACAGATCGCCTGCCTGCGCGACAATGCCGACCGCCGCCCGAACTTCCGAGGGGTGGTATTGGCGGATGTCGATACCGTCGATCAACAGTTCGCCCGAGGTGGGCAGAAAGAGCCTGCCGATCAGTCGCCCGAGGGTGGTCTTGCCCGAACCTATGCGGCCTATGATCCCGATTCGCTCACCGGGCCTTATGGAAAGCGACAGGCCGGTCAGCACTTCGTTTTCCGAGCCCGGATAGACAAAGCCGACGTTCTTGAACGTCAGTGCGCCGGACTGAACCGGCCGGTTGACGAAGCCGATGGTTTCGGGCCGGTCTTCCGGCTGCGTCATGATCGTGTCCAGAACCCGCAGCGACAGCATGGCTTGGCGAAAGCGGGCAAGGGTCATGGCGATCTGGCTGAGCGGGGCGACTGCTCTGGACGCCAGCATGACGGCCGCGATGATCGCGCCCGAGGAAACATTGCCATCGGAAAATGAATAGGCCCCGGCTACCACGATGCCGACGGTAACCAGTTGCTGGATGAATTGGGTCGCGTTGGCGGCGGCCGCCGACAGTTCCTTGATCTTCTCCGACGTGTTGGCGGCGTTCTTGGTATGCTCGCGCCATTTCCTGAGAAGATAGGCTTCGGCGCGCAGAGACTTGATCGTCTCGGCCGTGGAGATCGATTCGACAAGCAAAGCCTGCCGCTGCGAAGCCTCGTTCATGGATGCGGCCACCCGTTTGCCGATCCGGTGCTGGGTCACCAGCCCGACGACGATCGCCGCCACGAAGGCCAGGGCCGGGATGATCACCAGACTGCCAGCCACGGCATAGATGACCAAAAGGAACACGACGATGAAGACGGTGTCGATGAACACGCTGATGGTATTCGACGTGAAGAATTCGCGCACGAACTCGTATTGGGTGACCCTGTTGGCGTATTCGCCGGTTGAGGAGGGGCGTGCGGAAAGCGAGCTGTTCAGCACCTTCTCGAACAGCATGTAGGAAATGCGGAGGTCGGCGGAGCGGCCCGCATGATCGATCAGCGAAGCGCGCGCAGTCTTCAGCAGCAGGTCGAACAGCATGGCCATGCCGACGCCCAGTGCGAGCACCCACAGCGTCGCGATCGCCTTGTTCGGCAAAATCCGGTCGTAGACGTTCATCGTGAAGATCGGCGAGGCCAGCGCGATGATGTTGATGAAGACCGCGGCCAGGGCCACTCGCGTATATGAGCGCCAGAACAGGCTCATCGTGCCGAACAGCCAGTGGCGCCGCTCGATCTTGTGCGCGGTGCCCGCAACAGGGGCCTCGGCCGTGTTCCTGTATGTGATCGAAAAGGAAACGCCGCCGGTGACGCCTTCGGCGATCAGGCTTTCCTTGCTGATCGTCGTGCGGCCATTGTCCTGAGGTGTGGTGAGAAATCCGTCTTCGGATTCAGCGAGCAGGCCTACGGGATAGCCGTTTCCCAGGAACACGATCGCGGGGAGGTCGAAGCGTCCCTTCGACAACTCCCGGCTGTCGAAAAGATGGACATCGAGGCCGATTCGCTCGGCAAGGTGCTCGATGTCGTTTGCTTCGATATGTGTCTTGCTGACCGGAACCCCGGCAAACAGCACGGTTTCAGCCGACGGCCTGCCCAGATAGGCTGCGACGCCCGCGAAACACGCTTTGAAAGCGTCGCCGAAGGACTGGATATGAGTGTGTTGGTTCACGGGCCGCCGGCAACATTGGTAATCGGGCTTGCTCTTCCTGCCTCGCTCTAGTTCTTCCGCAGGGGTGCCAGGATATCGAGCGGCAGATTGTTATACTGCTGCGAAGGCTCCCTGGCCTGGGTGTCGGTAGCAGGTGTCGGCGGCACGTTGAACTCGCCGCGAGCATAGGCGGCGCCCTGCTTCGGCGCGGCAACGTTCATGGTCCTCAGCAACTGCCCCGTCGCCGCCAGCAGCCGGTATTCCGCGAACAGCGAGGCATATGCCGCCGTGTCCGCGAGCGCTGCCGTGTTGAAGCGGGTGTTCTGGGCATCGAGAACGTCCAGCAGCGAACGCTGGCCCACCTGGAACTGTGCCCGGTACGACTTCACGATCTGGTCGCTGGTGGCCGCCTGCAGCCTCAGGGTGTTGGCAAGGTCCGCCTGCCTGAAGCGACGATCCCAGGAAACGCGCACGGCCTCTTCGATCTCGCGGAACACCTGATGCAGCACCAGGCGCTGCTCGCTCAGCCGGCGAACCTGTTCCTGCTCATTGGCCTTGTCGATGCCGCCGCGATACAGATTCCAGCGCAGCACCACGCGCGCCTGCAGGTCGTTCGATCGGCCGTCGTGGTGTTCCACGCTCTCCCACGTCCGCGCCCGGCCTTCGGCCAGGATTTCGGGGCCATACAGCGCGCGCGCAGCATCCACATTCGCCGACGCCGCGTCGATGTCGCTGTTTGCCATGTGGACGCGGGGGTTGCTGGTGCGTGCCAGGCCGATCGCCTCGTCGAGAGAGCGCGGCAGAGCCTTTGCGACGGAGCCGGGCCTAGCTGCATTGACCAGCGGCTTGCCGACGGTCTTGAAGAACCGGATCTTGGCGGTCTCCAGTTCCTCCGCCGCTTCCTTCAGGCGCGCCTCGGCTCCGTAAAGCCGTTCCTGCGCCTGCTGCACGTCCGCCTCGGTCAGCCCGCCGCCGTCGACGGTTGCGCGAATGTCGCCCAGGATCGACTGATGGAAGGCGAGGTTCTTCTTCGCCTCGCCGACGATCTGCGCCTGCAGCATGTATTCCAGATATTCCTGGACGACCGTGAGGCCGATAAATTCAGAACGTTCCAGAACCCGGAACGATGCGCCGTCGACACGGGAAGCCTGCCGGTCCAGCTCGGCCCGCCGCGCGCCGTTGTCGAAAAGCGTCTGGGTCACCGAGACGCTGGCTTCGTTGGGGTAGAGGGTGCGGTTCTCCACGTCCAGGGCGCGCCGGGCAGGGGTGTCCAGCCTGCCTATGCCTGCCGAAGCCTGAAGGTCGACGCTGGGAAGGAACAGCCCCTTGGCCTGGCGCAGTTCGAATTCGATCGCTTCGCGGTTTTCGATCGCCTGGCCGATCTCCGGGTTGGAGCCAACGGCAACTGCTATGGCGTCCTGCAGAGTCAGCGCGTTTGAAATTCCTGGCGACAAAAACGTAGCCGCCAAAAGAACAGCCAAGCGCAAACGCTTGAATTGCATTGATGCCATGTCCCCCGACCTCACCTATAAGCTTGCGACATCCGATCTACAGATGTCACCCCCAGTCCCAATACCGCAAAAACCGCAAGAGTCGACAACCAATTGGCTGCTTGAGAGCTGTCAGCCTTGCGGTTCCATGTAAATACGCGCCGAATGTAGTAAAAAGAGCACAACTGATTGCACCGATTCTGGTCGATAACACAACCGCTCCGGCCGGATACGTCCGGAATGCCGGAATCTACGCGGATGACAATTTGAGCGCCGCGCCCGCAAAAGGCGCCTGCCGCACCGGCCGGAACAAACCCCCCGCCGCCAATTGTTCGATTTAGCTTCAATCTGAATGTTTATCGAAACGAAGCCTGAACGTGTCGTGTCCTATTGACGTGTCGTTGCACGGAGGGAATGATCAGTGGCGGACAGGCGAAATGGCGGCATGTGGCCAATAATGCAATTGGTGGTTTTGGGCACGTTTGCCTGCGTCGGGCTGTCGCTTCTGTTCAATTATCTCCTGCTCTTCAGCGAGTTGACCTCGTTCGGTCGCGGCATCGTCGTGTCCATCGCGCTGCCCGTATTTATCGGCGTGCCGATGTTTGCGGCCATTGGTCTCAAGCTGCGGGAACTGCGGAGCCTCAGGAACGAACTGAACCGTTCGGCGAGCTACGACCGGATAACGGACTGCTACCATGGCGACGTTTTCTCCTCGCTGGTCGAGCGCCGCGTGAGCGCCAGGAACATGAAGCACGGCGCACAGGGCGCGCTGCTCATCGTCAATGCCGAGCATCTTGGCTCGATCATCCAGCAGCATGGTTTTTCATGGGGCAACGAGGCGCTGCGGCTGGTGGCGAACACCATTCGGTCCTCGCTGCGGCGTGACGACTTTGTCGGGCGCATCGGAATGACCGAGTTCGCCATTTTCCTGCACCACGCGTCGGAAGAGGACGCGGTCGAGGTCGGGCGTCGTATTCGAAACGAAGTTGCCAAGGTGTACTTCGCGCCGGAAGGGGAAAAGGACATTCTCACGGTTCGGGTTGGCGGCGTTGCCTTCGACGGTGCCGTGGGCTTCACCGAGATGCTTCGCGCTGCCGGTTTTCAGATGTCCCCCGCCGAGCGCAAGCCCATCGACGTGGAAGTGACGCGCCTCGGGTCGCCTTCCGTCGAGGCGAGCCGCCCGGTCTGATCGCCAGGCTCGCGGTCGCGCCTCCCACCCAGCACGATATGTTTCCGGCAGGATAGCGCGGGCGCGTTGGCGCTCGCGCTTTAGTCTGTTCCGGCGCATTCAAGCTTCGCTTGCCAGGCGAAGTGTTTTCGGTGTTCTATACGCTTCTCATTTATTCTTGTCTTGAACACGCTTCGGCACGCCTCGGCGAGGCGGCGCAAGATGATGGCGGCAGTATTTTTCTGATTGGGCATTCCGGGTTCTGCCTTGCATCAAGAACCCTGCTTGATGAAACGCGCTTTCAATTCGTGTTGCCAAATGGTTCCTGACTGAAGGGGCGCACTTCCCAGGTGTTGCTGTGCGGGAGGAGAGCATGCGACTCACCGACGAGATAAGGCAATTCATCGCCAGCCCGGTGATGATCATCGTCGGGACGCGCGACGAGGCAAACCGTCCGACGATCGGGCGGGGCGTGGGCGCCCGCATCCCGGGGCAGGATTGCGTCGAGGTGATCCTCTCCGCCTGGCAATGGCCCGAGACGATTTCCAACCTGAACGCAAACGGTGACGCCGCGATCACCTTCTCGCGCCCCTCCGACTATGTGTCGTATCAGTTGAAGGGCTCGGCCCGCCTGCGCGCTGCCGACCATGACGATCTGGAGCTTTCAAGGCGCTACCAGGCCGAAATCTTTGCCATGTTCGACGGCCTGGGCGTGCCGGCCGACGTGGTAAGGCCGTGGCTTGTGGAGCGGGAGGCGATGGTGGCGTCGCTCGACATCACCGAGCTTTATGTCCAGACGCCGGGACCCAGGGCCGGCACCGCGGCGAGGGCGGGTGCGCAATGACAAGTCTTCGCGACCTCGAGGATTGTTTCGAAGGCGTGATCCCTTCGATCATCGCAACCGCCGCGGCCGACGGCACGCCCAACATCTCCTACCTTTCCCATGTGGTGATGGTGGACGACGAGCATGTCGGCATCTCCAACCAGTTCTTTGCCAAGACCGCCGCAAACATCCGCGCCAACCCCCAGGCCTCCCTGCTGCTGGTAAGCGCACGTCACGGAGGGCAGTTCAGGCTCGATCTCAGCTGGGTATCGTCCAGGGACGAGGGCGCGCTATTCGACCGCATGTCGGGCCAGTTGCGCGCCAGCAGCGCGCAGGTCGGCATGGCGGGGGTGATGCGGCTGCGGGCCATCGAGTTCTTCCGGGTCGATGCGATTTCCGCCGTCGCGTCTCCCTTCGACGAGGCGGCCGCAGGCGCCGGCGCTCCGATGCCCGACCTGATGGCGCTCGGCCGGGCCATCAAGGCCATAGGCGCGCAGGGCGATGCCGAGGCGGTCATTGGCGCGGTGCTGGATGGCTGCGCGGCAATGGGTTTTGCCAATGCCATCCTGCTTCTGGCCGATGGCAGCCGCCGCCTGCTTACCACCGTCGCCAGCAGGGGTTACGACCGCTCCGGCGTCGGCTCGCAGGTTCCGTTCGGCGATGGCCTGATAGGCACCGCCGCGACGTCGAAGCAGACGGTCAAGGTCAGTGACATGAGCAGGGTCCGGCGGCTGGGCGCTGCCATCGAGGCAACCACTTCCGCCGATGAAAGCCGCACCCGGACGATCGTTCTGCCCGGCCTGCCTGACGCCATGAGCCAGATGGCGATACCGCTGCTGGCGCAAGGCGCGGTGCGCGGCGTGCTGTTCGTGGAAAGCAGGCAGCGTCTTGCCTTCGGCCTTGCGCACGAAACGGCGCTGGAAGCGCTGGCGGGCCAATGCGCGCTTGCGCTGGGCGAATTGCCTGCCCCGGAAACGCGCACCATGGCGCAAGGCAGCGCGCCCGCGCAGCCCGCCGGCCGCGTCATTCAGGTCGTGCACCACCATTTCGACGACAGCGTCTTCATAGACAACGCCTATGTCATCAAGGGCGTGGCGGGGCGGCTTCTTGCCTTCATGCTGGAAGTCTATGTCAGGGAAGGCAGGTGCGACTTCACCAACCGTGAGATACGCCTGGCGCCAGCGCTGCGCCTGCCGGAGATCAAGGACAATCTGGAGACGCGCCTTCTGCTGCTGCGCCGGCGGCTGGACGAAAAGAACCTGCCCGTCCGGCTGGTTCATCCCGGCCGAGGCCAGGTCAGGCTGGCCCTGGATGGGGTGCCGATGGTCTCGAAGGCGGGGTAGGGGTGCTGGAGCGGTGGATCGCGGCTCGGCGTGGCCCGCTTTCAGGCGGCATCGTTTGCGAGGGTTGGGGATGAGTTACGCGGCGTGGGCGCAGCGGTGCCAAGCGGCATGTTGCGGTCAGGGCGACCGGCGCAGGCAAGATGATTGCAAGGGGCTTCCGGTTTAGGCGACATCGCCGTGACCGGTTGAATGTCGCAGCCCCAGAAATGAGTTGGCGCGCTGCGGACGAGTGCTTGATTGCACTGGTCCGGAGCGCGCCGGCATTACGTGAGGTTAGAAGACCTCGAACGATCTAAGCTGTGCAATCCCAAGGCTGGCGGGTAGCTAACGCACGAAACCAGCCTTGGCATTCGTAGTCAGCCACCGGTACCCGCGCCAGCGCCCGGGTTGCAAGCTGCGAGGCTGCCGCTTGCTGGGAGATTAGAGCAAAGCTTGGTGAACGCCCCAGTTACCCACGTGCCGACTGCGCCAATCGTAGCGATCGATGCGACGGCAATAATGCCGATCAGTATCGAGTATTCGACCATAGCGGCGCCGTCTTCTTCTTCACGGAAACGCCGAGCAATATTCATAAGCTTGTTCATGTTGAGTCCCCAGGTTTACACAAAACACTGGACGGCGAAGACGTTGCTTCTGAAAAGGATCGTCCCCCGCGTCCCGACTTGATCCTGTGATGACAGAGATTTCGAGTCAACGTCAACTTAACGATTCATTAAGGCTGAAGTGCTTGTAAGTAGCATTTGCATGCTGAGCGATAATCTTTTATCTACCTGAAAATAATCAGGAATTTTGACAATTAACTATTGCGTAACTTATTCCCGCCGCGGCATACGCCATTTGGATAATGGCTTCGTGAATACAGGCAGCCGGCCATACTTGGAGGCCGGAAAAAGTTTCTTGCGCCGTCTTTGCGCGCGCCAAAAACTGATCCGATCAAGCGCGCCTGACAGCGGAAAACAACTGCCATTCGTCTCGTCGGAGACTGCCGGCGGCCGCTTCGCCGCGCCAGACGCATCCGCCCGATCAGCCGGTGCAGGGTCGTTCAGGTTTCGCGCGTCCCCCGCAGGGCTTCATTAAGCATTGCGAAATCAGTTGCTGGCACCATCCAAGAATAATCTTCGATGGGGTGCTGCAATGCGCATGAGGCAAGTATTTGTCGTCGCGTTTCCTGTCATCGCCATGCTTCTTCTTGCGGCAGAGCGCGCTGCCACGGTTCTGCTCGGCACCTTTCCGGACAGGCCGGAATTTTGGCGAGCGTGGCTTGCGCTGCATCAGCTTGCCGGAAATTTCTGGGTGCTGGTCGAGCGCTTCGTTGCGATCCCGGTGTTTGCGGAAATTGCGGCAATTGGCGTGGCCACCCTTGCCGTGTGGCAAATCCTGGCGCGAACCAAACCCGTGGCCGTCCGATTTGTGGCAAACCACGCCGCCTTGCTGGGCTTCGTGGTAATGGCGGTTGCCGGCCAGAACATGATGGTTGCGAGTATCTTCGCCCCGGTGCCGATGCTTGGGGGCTTCCATCTGCCCGTCGCGATAGAGGTGAACTGGCTGCAACTCGCCGTGCTGGCCATGGGGCTTTGCGCCTGCGGCCATTGCCATTTTCTCTACCTGAACGCGAGCAGGCGGCGCGAGCGCGAAAAGGCGCTGGCGTTGCTGGCGCGCGGCCTGTGACCGGTTGCCGGGCCGCTATTTCATCTTGCGATAATAGACCTTGCCGTCAGCGCCCTGGAGCCGCTGATAGGCCGAGCTTGGCGCGGGCGCCGGCTGTTGCCCCGCAGAAGGCGGTGCGGCCGCCGGCTCGGCCGCCACGTGAAATTCCTGCTGCGCGCCGTCTATCGGCTCGGCCTCCGGCAACGCATCCGTGCCGACCGGCAGCAGGCTTGTTTGGATGTTGGCCGGCAGCGCGCCCCGCTCGATCTTTTCAAGGCGATCGCCCATTTCGCCGAGCCGGCCGAGCACACCGCGCTGGAGTTCCTCCAAGCGGGTCTGCATGCCGACATTCACCTTGTCGACCTTTGCGATGATCCGCGCCTCGAAGTCCGAAAGGGTCTGGAGCCTTTGCTCCGCCGCGCGCAGCTCCCCAATGCCCCGGATGAAATAGACCGCGGCGGCCAGGTTGATGCCGGTCATGACGGCCGCGGCCGCAAGCGTGCAGCCAACCAGCCGCGAAGTGCTGAGCTTCCGGTTGAAGATCGAGTCGGCGCGGCCTTCGGCGAGTTCGTCGGGATCGATGATCCTGGTCATTCGACTATCACCTTTGTGCCGACGGGAACGCGCCTGAAGAGATCGACCACGTCGGTGTTGGTCAGCCTGAAGCAGCCCGAGGTGCCATCGAAGCCCACGCCCTTCGGGTCGTTCGTGCCATGGATGCGGTAGAGCGTGTCGCGGCCGCCGTCATGGAGGTAGAGCGCACGCGCGCCCAGCGGGTTGTAGGGGCCGGCCGGCACGAATTCGGGAAGCCCGCGCTGGCGGCCGCGCATTTCGGCCGGCGGCCGCCATTCCGGCCATTCCTTCTTGGCGCCGACGCGCACCGTGCCGGTCCAGCCGAAGCCTTCGCGCCCGACGCTGATCTGATAGCGCAATGCCTGCCCGGGGGAGACGACGAGGTAGAGCGCCTTCTCTTCCTTGCGGATGACGATCGTGCCGGCGGTCTCGGCGGTGTGGAACGCCACCGCGCTGCGCAGGCTGGGGCCCATGGTGGGCAGGGGCGGCCGCCGTGCCTCGCCGCGGGCCTCGGCCGCCGCGAAGGATGCGACCACAAGCGCGCCCAGAACGGCGTTGAGCAGCGGCGCCGCGGTGGGGCGCCTAGCGCGCATCGAGCCGCTCGCGAAACAACGCCTTGAGCTCCTTGTTGAAGCGGGCGCGCGCGTCCACTTCCGTGGGAAGGATGGCGCGGTTGAGGGAATCGGTCAGCAGCGCCTGGTCGAGCCTGACCGACTTGATGTTGGAGGCCTTGAACACCTTCTCCAGGTCCTTGCGGGAGAAGTGATTGCCGAACCATTTGCGCTTCTGCTTGTTGGCCACCAGCGTGATGCTGGCGCCATTGCCGCGCAATTCGCGGATTTTGCCGTAGAGGCGCTTGGCCTGCCGCAACGCGGCAAGGTTGAGCTCGAAGACGATGAAGATCTCGTCGCTGGTGGACAGCACCGGCTTGTGCCAGCTCGTTTCGAGATTGGGCAGGTCGATGACGATGTCGCTGAACCGGTAGGCGGCCAGATCGAGCAGCTTGAACACGAATTCGTTGCCATTCGGCTCGAAGGGCAGTTGCGGCCGCTCGAAGGAATAGATCGTCAGGCCGTTGGGCCGCGAAAGCTTGATGACGTCCATCAGTTCGACGTCGAGCCTGTCCGGTTGCGTGACGATGCCGGCGAGGTCGAACTGGTTGAACAGGTTCAGATAGGCGCCGCAATTGGCATTCTGGAAATCGAGGTCGACGAGGCAGGTGGAGGCAGCGCTTTCCGGCGATTTGGCCGCCAGATACTCGGCCGCCGCAAGCGCCAGCGTGGTTGCGCCGGCGCCGCCGGTGGCGCCCACGAAGGTGATGATCCGGCTCTTGCTGGCCTGGCTGCCGCTGTCGTGGAACGTCACTGCATTGAGCAGCTCCTTGCCGTCCAGCGGCTTGCGCAGCCAGTCCGATGCGTTGAGCCTGACGAGGTTGCGCATCTGCTCCGGCCGCAGCTCGGCGGAAATGGCGATCAGCGGCACGTGCGACCACGCGGCGCGCGCTTCCATCAGGCCGGGCTTCTCGAGGATTTCGCCCTGTCCGACATCGAGGATGATGAGGTTGGGGTGCCCGCCGGCGGCAAGCCCCTTCAGAAACGCCTCGGGCTCCGCGCCCTGGACATCGTAGATGGAGAGCGCTTCGAGGCGGGACGCGATTTCGCGCCGGAACTGCGGATCGGCCGTATACAGCGCAATCTGCTTCCTGCGGGTTGGCACGAGCTTTGGATCGATGGCGTTCATGGCGCTGTGCTCTTCATGTCTTCGCCGGTCACGGTGCTGAGCATGGGCGGCATGTCGATTTCGCGGAAACCCAGCAAGCCGTTCAAGAAGAAGAACCGGAATTTGACGTCGCGCAGGCTGACGGTGATGGTCGGCACCGGCCCGGCCTGACGCGTCTGGTAGCCGAGCCCGGTGGCGGCATAGCGCACCACGACATTCTCGCGCTTGAGGAACGGGTAGAAGTGGCACATGCCGGGGCGCTGGCTTCCAGTGGGGGCAGGGCAGGCGTCGTTGGCGGTGACTGCCGTATCGCCGCGGAAGATGCGGCTGAAGTTGGCGGCATTGAAGCCGGGACACGACGCGCTGGCTGTGGAGGTGCAATCGAAGGGGCCATAGGCTCCGGCCTCGACCGGAGCGCCGGGCGTCGCTGTCGGCGCCGCAGCCGCCAGGCCTGTCGCCACCGGATTGGAAATGGCGGCGAGGCGCGCGCCCACCTGCACCGCCTTGTTGGCGGAGTTCCACTGGTAGAGCGCGTTGCCGAAGTCGACGAAGCCGAGTGTCAGCAAGAGAAGCAGCGTCATGGCGATGGCCATTTCCACCATCGTGGCACCGTCCTGCGATCTGGCGAAGCGCTTGAGCATGGTCAGAACCGGATCAGCCGCTGTTCGTGGCTGCCGCCGAGCGTGATCTGGCCTATGCCGATCAGCGAAAGCATCCCGAGGTCGCGGTAGACTTTGTTGTTGGTGAGCTTGACGATGCAGACCTGCGCCGTGACGGAGCGATACTGCGTCACGCCCCCGACCACCGCATCATGGCATCTCGACGGGTCGGCGATCTCCACCGTCACGTCGGCCGCGTCCCAGCCGGCGACCCGCGGCTTGCTTGCATCGGTGGGGTTGGGGACGCCATAGACGGCGATGTTTCTGGCGGTAGTGGCGCAGTTGATCGCCGGCAGGCCGAAGTCCGTATACATCTGGCTGTTGCAACGCGCTGCGAAGCGGGCGCCGTCGTTCAGGCCAGCCTGCATCAGCAGCTTTTGATGCAGCATGTTGCCGAACTCGAACACGCCCGCTGAAAGGATGAGCATCAATGGCGCAACCAGCGCCATTTCGACCAGGGTCGCGCCGCGCTCTTCCCGGCCAAAGCGTCCTGCCAGATGCTTGAGCATGCTGAGCATGGCCGTCACCGATAAAGCTGCGCTTCGTCGCGCAGGAAGTTATCGAGAGTACCGCGCCCGCCCTTGCCGGTGATGTCGACGAGTTCGACGTAGATATTCTTGCCGTCCTTGATCGGCTCTGTGATGAAAAAGCTGCCGAAGGCCTTGACCGGCACACCCTCGAGGCGACCGCTGAATTTGAGGCCGGAAGCCTGCAGCGCCTTGCAATCCAGAATGGCGCCATAGAGAATCCGGCGATCTACCTTTGTTACAGGAGTGCCGCATGCGGGAATGCCGGTCTCGCCGCTGACGGCCTTGTCCTGATAGATGTTGTTGTCGATCTCATACCGATACACCTCGTACCGCGTGGGCAGATTTGCGCCGGTTCCAGAAAGCTCGGGCGGTACCGCCCTGCCGGGGTGATTGGCAGCCCAGTAGCGAGCGAAGTTCCAGTTGCCCGCCCCCATCCGGCCGCCCATCATCGTGCAGTTGTCAGACATGTGGCAGCTGTCGGGTTCGAGGCCGATGCCCTTGTTCGGGTCCGTTTCATAGTCGATCTTGTTGTCCTTGACGCACTGGTTGCCGTTGCGAGCGCCCTTGCGGACGTTGACTGCCGGCCCGAATTCGGCGCCTGAATAGCCCGTGTCGATTCCAAAGCGCGTGTTGAGACCGTCTTTCACCGGCCCTGCATTCTGTCCCGGTTCGGTGTCCACACCGTTGCGGGAGTAGCACGCCAGAGGCTTCGAACTTGCCAGCATCCGCTCCAGAGCCTGTGCGCCGTTTCCGTCCGGTGCCTTGAGGAACGCAAAGTTTCCCGGCAGGTAGGAACCGTCGCCGCGCAGCAGGATCTGGCGTCGCCGATATTCTCTCGTCTGCGCTGCCTGCTCCAAAGTCACGCCGCCGGTCACGCTGGTATCCTCGTATGGATTGCAGATGAAAACCGGCGTGTAGTCACACACCCCTGATTTGAAACCGGCCACCGCCGTTGCGCCAACATTGAAGCTGTTGCTTGCGGCGCTTCCGGTCAGGAACGAGGCCGGGAAAATGGTTTGAAACCCGACCGGTCTGACTGTTACTTCCACGTAGGCGGCAAGCTTGGCGTCAGTTAACTCGTTGGCGATCACATCGCCGTTGGTGATAGGCCTTGCATCGCCTTCAACTCCGTTGACGGTTTTGGGGAGCGACGAAAGAAAACGCCTGTCTATCCCGGCCCTGGCGAGGATCCGAGGCCCGCTGTCGCCGGAGAAATTGTATTGGTTCTGCACCAGCGTAATCAGCGCGCGCTCGGCCCGGACGATTGAATCCGATTGCCCATCCAGCTCCGCCGCCGCGGCCAGCGCAAATGCGTCCGCCGCCTTTTGCAGGTCGTTGTGCAGGGTATTCGCGCGGCTCATGTCTATGACCAGCAGCGAAAACCCGATGATGACGGGCAGCATGATTGCGACGAGGATCAGCGCTATCCCAGATTGATCTCGCCAGAATGCTTGAAGTGTTCGCAGCATGACGACAGCTCTTTCCTGCTCTGACGCCCGCGCGCCTCGCTCGCTCGAGCATCGCCTTTCGCCGCAAGTTCCCTTAAGATCCTCCACCCGGAGCGCCGACCGTGGCCGGCGCTCCGGGTGCTGCCGGCGTCGGCAGTGCGGGCGGGCCGCCCAGGAGCACCGCCGCGACCTGGTTGCCGTTGGTCGGTATGTGGTTGTCCTGCGCGGCCGGGTTGAACGGGTCCGCGGTCTGCAGAAGCATGTTGTGCTTTTGCGTGTTGCCGGCAGCCAGCGTCACCGTATCGTAGCGGTTCAGATAGTCCGCACAGCCCGAAAGCAGCGTGGTCGTGGCAACCAGGATGAGTACGGCGCTATTTCTTCGCATAGAGCAGCTGATCCTTGGAGTTGAAATCGAGCATGTGCCCATAAGGGCCGACCACACCCGCACCGGTTTCGTAAGCCCGGATCATGTTCTTGCTGACTTCGAGCTCGCCCAGCAGGAAGAACTCGGGGTCGTTGGCCGGGCGTGTCTTGTCGAGCGGGTTGGCAAGTTCCTGGCCCGGCTTTGTCGGTCGCACCAGCCGCGGCGTCACGATGATGACCAGATCGGTCTCGTTCTTGATGTAGCTGGACGAGCGAAACAGGACCCCGATGACCGGCAGCTGGCCCAGCCACGGCAACTGGCTCTGCAGCTTGCGGTTGGTCGATTGCAGCAGTCCGGCGATGGCGAAGCTTTGCCCGTCGCGCAGCTCGACCACGGTCGACGCCTTGCGCGTGCTGAAGCCGGGAATGTCGATGCCGTTGGCGCGAATTGAAGCCGTCGGGTCGACCTCGCTGACCTCGGGATTGAGGCGCAGATTGATCTTGCCGTTTTCCATGACGATCGGAATGAAGCGCAGTTTGACGCCGAATTCCTTGAATTCGATCGTGGTCTGGTTGTTGTCCTGCGCCACCGGGATGGGCACCTCGCCGCCGGCGAGGAAACTGGCTTCTTCGCCCGAAAGGGCGGTCAGATTTGGCTCGGCGAGCCGGCGGGCCAGGCGCTTGTCTTCCAGCGCGCGGATCATCATGTCGACATTGATCCCGGCGTCGATAACGCGGGCGATCAGCGCCGCGAAGGGCACGTTGCCGGTGGCAAACTGGGCGGCGGCAAGCGCAGGTCCGGAGGCGAAGCCGTTTTCCGACTTCGGATTGTCATCGCTCTTGGCCCGAATGGATACGCCCAGCTCCCGCCCGGCATTGCGCGACACTTCCAGCACGCGCACTTCGAGATTGACCTGCTGGCTGTCCTCGACCTCGATCGAGTTGATGATCGCCTCCGGCCCGTATTGCTCGGCAATCTTCAGGATTTCGGCAAGCTGGCCGCCGTCCTTGACGCGGCCGCCAAGCCGCACCCGGCCATTGACCGAGCCGACCGTCACGCGCGACCGCGGCGCGACCTGTCTTATGGCGGCGGCAAGGTCGTCCACGTCGACGCCTACTTCGACCTCGATGACACCCAGCGACCTTCGTTTCTCGGAGAAAAGGTTGATCGAGGTGGTGCCGGTGGCTTTGCCGATGATGTAGAGGGTCCGGTCCGTCATCGGCTGGGCGTCGGCTATGTTGCTGTTTGCCACCACCAGGTCGCCGAGGTTTTCGTTCACCTGAATGGTCACGGACTGCGACGCCGGCAGGAAGATGCGGTGTACGCTTGGGCTCGAAACGTCTATGCGCCGGTCGGCCGCAACGGCGCTGGACGCGGGAAGGGCCTGCGACGCAGCCCAAAGGGAGACCGCGGCCAAAATTCTAAGTCCAGACCTCAGCATTTGTCTTGTTCCCCCGGCCCATTGGGCCCCATTCTCAATTCCGGCACCGCTCTGCCGCTGCTGTCTCTCACTTTATGCGCGGCACGTCGTAAGCAACCCGATCGACGCCCCTGAAGACCCCGACCGTTGCATGGGAGGGCGGTTCCGGCTGCAGATATCTGACCACTTCCTTGACCACCGCCTCAGGAGCAGGGGCGGGCTTTTCGTTGACTTTTTTCAATTCATCGAGGCGGCTGTCGACCCTTTCCACCGCCTGCTTCAAGCCGGCGATCTGCTCCTCGCTGTGCTTCCGGTCGGCGTCCAGCGCTGCCTGTCGGGCAGAAACATTGTCCGGCGTATCGCCTGTAAGATCGGAGAGCGTCACGCGCGCCGTGTTTTCGCCTTCGCCGGCCGCGACCTGGCGCAGCGCAAGTGAAAGCTGGCCGGCCCCGGCAGCCAAGGTGAGCTTCTGTGCGTCCTTGGTGGAGACTTCCAGCGTCACGGCCTTCACCACCGTCGGGCTGTCCGTGCTTTCATCTGCCACCTGGTCCACCGCCAGCACCTTGATGCTTTGCAGGAGCACGTCGACAAAACTCTGGTCCGCGCCCTCGGCGGAACGAACCGTGCGGGTAAGGAGAATGTCCACGCGATCGCCAGGGAAGACGAATCCCGCGACGCCAAGCACGTCGTTGACGCGAATTGAGACGGCTTTCATGCCCTCCGCCAGCACGGCCGACAACGTCGCGCGCTGGCCCGGGCCCGTGATCTTGCTGGCCAGGATGGGCTCGTTGGTGCCGATTGCCTGCAGCGCCTGGCGGCCGCCTTCCTTGTCAAGAACTTCTTCCGTTGTCTGGAAGGCGCCCTGGGGGATGGCGCCCGCAGGCCAGGGAATCTGACGCAGCTTGTCGGCTGTAATCTGATCGCCGAATTTCAGCGGTACCGAGGCCACCACGATCGTTGCTTCGGGCTTCTCGCCGGCAATGGCCATCTGGTTGCGCTGACCGGCAAGCCACATATTGGCAAGCACCACGGCAAGCACGCCGAAAATGCTGGCCAGCACAATCATGACGATCGAATTCGCGCGCATTGCCCCGCCTCGCTCTCAAACAGCTGGTATGCACTTATCACTGCTGGGGGCGTGGGCAGATCTGGCTGCGCCGGGAATAAGAACAAGGTGAGTGTCCCGCCCCCAGGGAATCTCCTCGCGCGATGGTAGAACTGGCCTTTTTCCGGAGTCAAACAATTTTAGTGAAAAGCCGCCCAGTTGATGGGCGTGATTGAGGTGCGGTATGTTTGGGTAACTTGTGCCTATGGCCATGATTCGTAAAGATAAATTATTAAGTTAACCTATATTCTAGAAAATTGCTTACGCCTATCGGCTTCTCAGCTAACCAATAAGTTGGTGGCGATCATTATTGCAATGTCTTCCGGAAAGAGGCGTCACGTCTACACCTATATTGGCGCCAAAGTTTCGAACGTTGCAGTGGCATTCGCGCATCGCGAGGTAAAACCACATCAACTCATCTTTACTATAATTGAAAATGAACCATAAAAACAGCATTTGCACGCTTGCGCACGCAATGGTTACCAAATAATTTGTGAGCGGTTGTGGGGCTGCTGCAGATTGAGGGCACCGAGGTGCCCGTCGCCGGACAAGGCAACCGGATGTCGTCGCGAATGGAGGCATTCGCCGCGATGCAGGCAGGTGGGAGTGGGGCGCGACTATGCTTGGCCGCTTTACCAACTATCCGAGGCGGAAGGCCGAGGTTCTTCCGGAGCCTGCGGTGCCGCTGGCTGCCGTGCCCGCCGAGGAGCCGGGCGAAACCTCCCAGGCAGATGCGCTGCTGGCGCTCAAGGTCGACATTCACCGGCATCTGATCGAACGGTTCAATCTCGCGCTCTTGGAAACCGCGTCAAAGGAAGACATCCTGCGCGAGATACTTCCGCTGGTTCGCGAATTCGTCAGATCGCGCAACGTGCCTCTTAACGCGCGTGAGCTCGACCAGATCACCAGCGAAACCGCCGACGAGATGCTTGGCCTCGGGCCGATCGAGCCATTGCTCAAGGACGAATCCGTCGCCGACATTCTGATCAATACTCACAAGCGCGTGTTTATCGAAAGGCGAGGGGTCATCGAGGAAACCGCAATCCGCTTTCGCGACGAGGCGCATCTGATGCGGGTGATCAACAAGATCGTCTCGGCGATCGGCCGACGCGTCGACGAATCCTATCCCATGGTGGACGCTCGCCTCGAAGACGGATCACGCGTCAACGTCGCCGTACGACCGATCACGGTGGATGGACCGCTCGTGTCGATCCGCAAGTTCTCACGGCGCCCGTATTCGCTGGAGAGGCTTGTCGAATTCAACTCGATCCGACCGCCCATGATCGACCTGCTCAAGATTGCAGTGCAATCGCGCAAGTCGATACTCGTGTCCGGCGGCACCGGCAGCGGCAAGACCACCATGCTCAACGCGCTGTCCAGTTACATTTCCCATCGCGAGCGCCTGATAACCATCGAGGACGCGGCGGAACTGCAGCTACAGCAGCCGCATGTCGGCCGGCTGGAGACGCGGCCTCCGAACGTCGAAGGGAAGGGCGAGGTTCGCCAGCGCGATCTGGTCAAGAATGCGCTGCGCATGCGCCCGGATCGCATCATTGTCGGCGAGGTGCGTGGCGAAGAGGCCTTCGACATGCTCCAGGCGATGAACACCGGCCACGAAGGCTCGATGACAACCATCCATGCCAACACGCCGAGAGACGCGCTTTCGAGGCTCGAGCAGATGATCGGCATGGCCGGCATGCCGATGAGCAGCGAATCGATCCGCGCCCAGATCGCCTCGGCCATCGACATCATCGTTCAGACGCAGCGCCTGTCGGACGGCGGCCGTCGAGTGATCTCCATTTCCGAGATAACCGGCATGGAAGGCAACGTCATTCAGCTGCAGGAGATTTATCACTTCATCCGCCGAGACGTGGCCGAGGACGGCAAGATCGTTGGCGAGTTTCGCGCCACCGGCGTCCGCCCGCGATTCGCGCAGGAGGCTGCTACGCTCGGCCATCATTTCGCAAAAGACGCCTTCAATCCGCAGGTTCCCCTCTAGATGCTGACCGGCCAGACGCTCCTCTATTTCATCTACGTCCTGGCGGCGGCGTCGGTGATTCTGGTCGTCGAATCCCTCTATTTGTCCTATGCCGCGCGGCGACAGGCTGCAGGCGCGGTCAACCGGCGCCTGAGGCGCCTGACCGAGGATGTCGCGGCCGAGCAGACGCTTCGGGGGCTGCTGCGCGAGCGCGGACTGAGCGATAGCGGCGATTTTCTGTTCGGCGCCGTGGCACTCAACCGCCTCTACACGCAGTCGGGCATCACAGGGAACCCGCTGGCTTTCGCCGCGATGTTCATTCTGGCCGGACTGGCGCTGGCGCTCGGCCTGCTGCTGACCTTTTCCGCACTTTGGGCTCTGCTCGCCTTCGTGTTCGTCGGCTTCATCTTGCCGCTGCTGGTGCTGAGAAGGGCCCGCAACAAGCGCATCGCCAAATTCGCCAGGCAACTGCCGGACGCGCTCGACATGATCGTCCGGTCGCTGCGGGCCGGTCATCCGACCACTGTGGCAATCGGGCTTGTGGCACGTGAGATGCCGGATCCGATAGGCACCGAATTCGGCATCGTCTCGGATGAGGTAACCTTCGGACTCAGTCTCGAGCAGGCAGTGAAGAAACTGTCGCAACGGGTGGGCTTCGAGGGGCTGAACCTGCTTTCGGTGTCGCTGTCCATCCAGGCGAGAACCGGCGGCAATCTGACCGAAATTCTATCGAACCTCTCGGGGGTGTTGCGCGAGCGCCAGAAGCTGCGCCTCAAGATACGGGCATTGTCTGCCGAGGGGCGTGTGTCGGCATGGATCATTTCGCTCTTTCCCCTCGTGATGTTCCTGATTCTTCAGCTGATCGCACCGAGCTACTACGGCGGCGTCTGGGGTGACCCGCTTATCACGCCGGTATTCGTCATCTTCGGCGCCTGGGCGCTGGTCGGCGATTACATCATGTATCGCATGGTAAATTTCGAAGTCTGAGGGGCTGGAGATGAGCTTTCTTTCCAGCTTTCAGAATTTGGGTCTGCTGATCTCGATAACGGTTTTTGCCGCCGCGGTTTCGCTGTTCCTGTTCGCGGCGTTTCTGTTCCGGCCGCTCCTTCAGACCAGGCGGATGGTCGCCCAGAGCCTGCTGAACGATCCGCCCGCCGACCGCCGTTCGCTGGCCGTGCAGGAACAATTGACCAAGCTTGCCGCGCAGCGCCCGGTTGAAGCCTATTTCGAAGCACTGGAAAGAGAGCGCGGAAAACCGGACGCTCTGGAAATAAAGCTCTTTCGCGCCGGCTTCTACCAGAAGAGCGCGCCGCTGCTGTACTTGCTGAGCCGGGTAGGGGCGGTCGTGGCAGGGTTTGCCGGGGCCTATCTGGTCTTGCTGCAGGTGCTGCCGCAGAAGATGCCGGAATTCGTGGGTTTTGCCGGCGCAGGCCTGTTCGGGCTTGCCTGCATGGTCATTCCCAGCATCGCGCTTGACCGATTCGAGCGGGCACAGCAACGTCAGTATCGCATCGGGTTTCCCGACTTCATGGACATGATGATCACCTGCGCGGACGCCGGCATGAGCCTTGAGGCGGCAGTGGAGCGAGTGAGCAGCGAACTTGCGGGGACACACAAGTGGGTCGGCATTCAGTTGTCGATCATGAATTTGCAGTTGCGGGCCGGAAAGCCGTTGCGCGAGGCACTGCGTGATCTGTCGGACCGGATGGGGCTCGAAGAGGCCAAGTCGCTCGCAGTTCTGTTTCGCCAGTCGGAGGAACTGGGCACGAGCCTGACCGAAGCCTTGCGCGTCTACAGTGGAGAAATGCGCTCACAGCGGATTCTACGTGCCGAGGATCGAGCCAATTCGCTTCCGGTAAAGATGATGATCCCGCTGGGCCTCTGCATCTTTCCGGTTGTGCTGATGGTGATCATGCTGCCCGTCATCATCCGGATGAGAGGTGTGTTTTTCTGATCCGGCTGGCGGCCGATGCAAATTCAATAATGGCACCAAAGGTGCTGCGGGGGACAAGAATGGCAAGGTCATTTCATATCGTTGTCGCCACATGCTTGCTGGGCGGCGTTCTTGCCGGATGCAAGACAATAGACGATGGCATCGTCCGCACCAACGAGCCGACACCTTCGGAACTCACCTCGTTTGGCGATACCTTCAAGGGGCTGAAAACCGTTTCCGACGTCGAGTACTACGCCTCCGACGAAGCGGTGGCAGAGGCCAAGAACCAGTTTAGGCAAGGAAACTACGGCAATTCCGGCGCACTGTTCTACAAGGCCGTTCAACTGGCGCCCAATGATGGGGTTGCATGGCTGGGCCTGGCCGCCTCCTGCGATCGCATCCGCCGCTTCGACCTTTCCGACAAGGCCTACAAGCGCGCATACGTGCAGCTCGGCGGAACCCCGGAATATTACAACAATTACGGCTACTCCAAATTGCTGCGCGGCAATCTGCAGGAGGCCAGAGCCAACTTTCTGCACGCCTATGAGCTCGCGCCGGGGGACCCGACTGTAAGAAACAACTTGCAGCTTCTCTCCTCCAGCGTGACCAACATCGAGCGGTGAAATGCTGCTGTTCGTCTCATTCGTGATGAAGCTTCTGGCGGTGCCGCTTTTGCTGCGGATCGGCTGGACAGATTTCACCACTCAAAAGATTCGCAACAACGATGTCGTGCTCTTGCTGAGCCTTGGCTCGGCATCGCTGTTCCTTGCCGCTCTGGCAGAGAGTTCGTGGTGGAACCTTGGTATGAGCGCGAGTGCGGGGGCACTGTTGTTCGTGCTGCTGTTTCCCTTTTGGCTGATGCGCAAGGTCGGTGCTGGCGACGTGAAGCTCATGGCCGTCGCGCCGCTTGTCTCGGGCGGGGGCGACTTGCTCGCCTTTTCCATCGCGCTTCTCGTTTTCACGCTGATCACTGCGGTTGTCGTGCGCAATCCGCTTTTGCTGCCATCGCCCGCTTTCCGGGCCTATATCCAGCACCTGGATCGCCAGCGCGTTGTGCCCTTCGGCGTGCCCATCTCGGCCGCGCTGCTGGCGATCATCGTCCTGCAAGTTTACCAGCAGGCTGCATATTTCATCACCACGCAGGCATTCCCGCATTGAGGACTGGCAACCCGTGACGAGATCGCCCCACGGCACAGCTTGCCAAAAATCTCGAGAATGTCGGGACCGGACTATCTGACAGATTCGAGCCAGTCAGATCGAAAGGCGCGGCGGGCTTTTTTTGGGAACCTGTGGCGCACTTCGCAAATCGGACGGAAAGACCAGGAATTTCACTGGTGTAAGTGGTGGGCGATGACGGGCTCGAACCGCCGACATCTTCGGTGTAAACGAAGCGCTCTACCAACTGAGCTAATCGCCCACTTCGGGCGGGACGTTTAAGCGGTTCGCTTCCCGTCCGCAACAAAAATCCGCCACTACAAACGGTTATGGCGGATTTGATGCTCTTTCGCCGGCTATCCCCAAAGCCTTTGGCGGAAAAGTGAGATTGATGCACAGTGCCGCTTGACACTCACACCCGAACACCGTAATTCCCCCTCCATCGACGCGGGGCCGAACTGGCCCACGTCCAAAGCGCG
>NZ_JBDGLC010000002.1:0-262522 GCF_057656055.1 Pseudaminobacter sp. Soil_N_29 | reverse complement strand
CGGGTGTAGCTCAGTCGGTTAGAGTGCCGGCCTGTCACGCCGGAGGTCGCGGGTTCGAGCCCCGTCACTCGCGCCATTTTTCAAAAGCTTATAACAAGCTGTTCTCCTGAAAAATCAAGTTGACCAAAGGTCACGCGGCCTTGTCCACGGATCGTCTTCGCGGCGAGTTTTGGCTTGTTGACAGTGGCCTGCGAACACCGTAATGGCTGCTTCCAGCGACGCGAACCGAACCGGGTCACGTCCGAAGCGCGGGTGTAGCTCAGTCGGTTAGAGTGCCGGCCTGTCACGCCGGAGGTCGCGGGTTCGAGCCCCGTCACTCGCGCCATTGTTTCAGCCTGAATATGGCTGCTTCCCTGAACATGTGCCTACTGCGGAGCGGCCGGATGAGGAAGCCTCATAACCTGACTTTCCGATCTGTTGCCGCAAACCAAGGCGCTCTCAAGGTCTCCGAGAATCGCGGGCAGAATAGCAGGGTGCCAAGGTGCTTGCGGGGCCCTTGAGCGCTCTGATGGGTTGAGACGCCTTGGGGATCTTTGGGCGAATCGCCTTCAGGTGATCGGCTGGCGCGCCGTGCGAGCATATGGATGGGGCAGGGCGGTTACGATTCGCCGAGTTCTTCGAGGACTTTTGCTGCCGCAGCATGGTGGCGGGGGAATGCCCATTCGCCGGCCGGGCCCGCTTCCGATACGAACAGCACCTCCATTGCCTCGCCGTCGCCATGCCCGCCTCCTGCGATCAGTTGTGTGGCGCGGGCAATGACGAGATTGTTGCCGTATTCGTCGGTCTCCATCGAGACGAGGCGGAGTGCGGCGGGATCGATTCTGTACCCCGTTTCCTCGAATACTTCGCGGGCGCCGGCCCTTTGCCAGGTTTCGCCGCGCATGTGATAGCCGCCGGGCAGCGCAAGCAACCCATATCCGGGCTGGTTGGCGCGCCTGATCACCAGCAACTGACCTTCGTCGTTCGTGGCAAGAACGGCAACAACGGTGGGCGTGTTGTCATAGATGGGGCGGCCATCCTCGGCATGGGCGATGGGTTTGTCAGCCATAGTCGCTACTGGTCCTGAACCTGCGGGCCGAGGCGATGCGCGCGATCTGCCGCGGTTGGCCTTGGCGACGCTTTCCGGCAATACTTGATGTGTAATCTGTTTCTGAGTTGAAAAGGGCAAACCGCTTGCCGCTGTTTGTCTTTCGCAACTGGAGCGAAATCCCTCTCTGAGACCTGAGCGAAAAAGCCCGCTGCTGCAAGCCTGATTCCGCGCGTCTTGGAGCCAAATGGTGCGGATGAAGGGACTCGAACCCCCACGCCTTTCGGCACCGGAACCTAAATCCGGGGCGTCTACCAATTCCGCCACATCCGCATCCCGCTCGCATTCTCATGTAGTCGTCACTCTGTCAATGTCGCGCCGGTGCGTTAAATGGTTGAATCGCGCGGAAATGAGCCGGTTGGAGCGCGTGAAGAGTGTTGAAAAATCGGTCCGTGTGTGACAAAAGGCGTGTCAAATGTGACGGGTTATAAATTCACGCTTCGGACGTATGTGGTAAGAAGCAGGCAAAACAACGACTTACCCATATTCTCGGAGCGCTCTGAGGGCAATTGATACCCGATGGATGGAACCGTCCCGGAACAGTTGATTCACCCGCACCGAAGGAATGCCCGCCACGAGAACACCCGCAGGTCGAGCGGCATGGAGCCGTTGGTCAGGCGGCATTCGTGAAAACAAAGGTTTGATGATGCAGGTTACCGAAACACTCAATTCCGGTCTTAAGCGCGAAATCAAGGTGATCGTGCCGGCTGGCGAAATGGAGTCCAAGCTCGTCGAACGACTTGCGGATGCCAAGGACAAGGTGCGCCTCAACGGCTTCCGCCCGGGCAAGGTGCCGATGCAGCACCTGCGCAAGGTCTACGGCAAGTCGTTCATGGCCGAGGTGGTCAACGAGATCCTGTCGAACTCGACTCGCTCGATTCTCGCCGAGCGCGGTGAAAAGGCTGCCATGCAGCCCGAAGTCACCATGACCGAGGACGAGAAGGAAGCCGAGAAGATCTTGGCCGGCGGCGCCGACTTCGAGTTCCAGCTCGCCTATGAGGTCATCCCGACCATCGAAATCCAGGATTTCTCCAAGATCGCGGTTACGCGCCAAGTCTTCGACGTGCCCGAAGAGGAAGTCGAGGAGCAGGTCAAGCGCATTGCCGAATCCTCGCGCTCCTATGAGCCCAAGGAAGGCAAGGCCGAAGAAGGCGATCGCGTCACCATCGACTATGTCGGCAAGATCGACGGCACGCCGTTCAACGGCGGCACAGGCAGCGACCAGCCGCTGGTGCTCGGTTCCAAGGAATTCATCCCCGGCTTCGAGGACCAGCTGATCGGCACCAAGGCCGGCGACGAGAAGCTCGTCACCGTGACCTTCCCGGAAAACTACGGCGCTGCAGAGCTCGCCGGCAAGGAAGCCACCTTCGACGTGACCGTCAAGGAAGTGGCCAAGCCGGGTGAACTCGAGATCAACGACGAGACCGCCAAGAATCTCGGCCTCGAATCGCTCGAGCGCCTGCGCGAGATCGTGCGCGGCCAGATCGAGAGCCAGTTCGGCGCGATGACCCGCCAGAAGGTGAAGCGTCAGCTGCTCGACCAGCTCGACGAGGGCTACAAGTTCGAAGCTCCGTCGAATCTCGTCGACACCGAGTTCAACAACATCTGGAACCAGGTTCAGCGCGATCTGGAGGCTGCCGGCCGCACCTTTGCCGATGAAGAGACGACGGAAGAGGAAGCCCGCGCCGAATACCAGCGCCTGGCCGAGCGCCGCGTGCGTCTGGGCCTGGTGCTTGCCGAAATTGGCGAGAAGGCCGGCGTCCAGGTGAGCGACGAGGAAATGCAGCGCGCGCTGTTCGACGTCGTGCGCCGCTACCCGGGCAACCAGCAGCAGGAAGTCTTCGAGTTCTATCGCAACAACGCCAATGCGCTGGCCTCGCTGCGCGCGCCGCTGTTCGAGGAGAAGGTTATCGACCATCTGCTGACCCAGATCTCCGTCACCGACCAGAAGGTGAGCAAGGAAGAGCTGATGGCCGAGGACGAGGAAGAGTCCGCCGGCGAAGCCAAGACCGAGAAGAAGACGAAGAAGGCCTCGGCCAAGAAGGCTGACGAAGCCGGCGCCGAAGAGCCGAAGAAGAAGGCTGCGCCGAAGAAGAAGGCCGCCAAGGAAGGCGACGCCGAATAAGGCGCTGTCGCTTCGACACAGGAAAAGGCCGCTCGATCGAGCGGCCTTTTTTCTTGCCCACCATTTCGAAGGCAGGGGTTATTGCGGCTCCGAAGCTCAGATCAAAAGCAGCCCCTTCATGCTGGCGTAGCCCTTCTTGCCGATGATGATGTGGTCGTGCACGGCGATGCCGAGCGGGCGTGCGGCCTCGATGATCGTCTTGGTCATGTCGATGTCGGCGCGAGACGGGGTTGGATCGCCCGACGGGTGGTTGTGCACGAGGATAATGGCCGTGGCCGAAAGCTCCAGCGCGCGCCGCACCACTTCGCGCGGATAAACCGGGGTGTGGTCGACGGTGCCGGTCTGCTGCACTTCGTCGGCGATCAGGGTGTTCTTCTTGTCGAGGAACAGGATGCGGAACTGCTCTCGCGCCTCGAAAGCCATCGCCGCGCGACAATAGTCGAGCACATGGTTCCATGAAGAAAGAATCTCGCGACCCTCGATCTGGCCGCGCGCCATGCGCTGTGCGGCGGCCGCAACGATCTTGAGGTCCATGGCGGCGCCTTCGCCGATGTCTTCGACCTCGCGCAACAGGTGCTCGGGCGCCCCGAGCACTTCCGCCAGCGAGCCGAACCGCTTCAGCAGCGCCTTGGCGCGCTCCTTGGTGTCCGCGCGCGGGATTGAGCGGAACAGAAGCAGTTCAAGCAATTCGTAGTCGGAAATCGCATCGGGACCGGCTTGCTGGAACCGTTCGCGCAGCCGCTGCCTGTGGCCGAGATAGTGCGGCTTTGCCACCCGCATCGCGGCGGGTTTGATGGGCGGCAATGGCTGCTCGGCAAACAGCCCTCGCTCGTCCTCGTGGTCATCGGTCATGCCACGTTTCCCCCAAAAAGTGTCGCCGCATCAGCGGCGACCTGGGGGATATTAGGAAGACAGGCCCGGGCGGTCGAGTCCCTTGGGCGACAAGGTGAAAATCTCGCAGCCTGTCGAGGTCACGCCCACTGTGTGCTCGTATTGTGCGGAGAGCGAGCGGTCGCGGGTAACGGCCGTCCAGCCGTCGGAAAGCACTTTTACGTGCGGGCGACCGAGATTGATCATCGGTTCGATGGTGAAGATCATGCCCTCGCGCATCTCGACGCCTTCGTTCGGGCTGCCGTAGTGCAGGATGTTGGGCGCGTCGTGGAAAAGCTGCCCCACGCCGTGGCCGCAGAAATCGCGCACCACGGAACAGCGCTCGCCTTCGGCATAGGTCTGGATCGCGGCGCCGATTGCTCCAGTGCGGGCGCCGGGCCGAACGGCTGCGATGCCGCGCACAAGGCATTCATACGTCACCTCGAGCAGGCGCTCGGCGGCGCGCTTGATGGTGCCAACCGGATACATGCGGCTGGAATCGCCATGCCAGCCGTCGAGAATGTAGGTAACGTCGATATTGACGATATCGCCCTCGCGCAGGGGCTTGTCGTCGGGGATGCCATGGCACACGACATGATTGATCGATGTGCAGGTGGATTTCGTATAGCCGCGATAGTTCAGCGTGGCGGGCAGGGCGCCGTTATCCATGCCGAACTCGAACACGAAGCGATCGATGTCATTGGTGGTCACGCCGGGCTTCACCACGTCGACAAGCTCGTCGAGGCAACGCGCGGTCAGATTGCAGGCCTTGCGCATGCCGGCAAAGGCTTCCTCGCCATAGAGGCGGATCTGACCTGTATTGCGTAGCGGGGCCGAAGCGGCGTCCAGATAGGTAACCATGGAAATGACCTGCATGTCGAAAGAGCGATGGGCGAATACGCCCGCGACCGCCCTGATGTGACACCTGATCGCGCTGGCTTCAAGTCCAAACAGGCCAGGAGCGACCAAAAGGCCGCATATCGGAGCGAATCGGCGTCGCTCTAGGCGCCAATGTCATCGGGGACGAGCCGCTCCAGTGGGAGCGCGCCTTCGTCCTTCACCGTCTTGATGACGATGTAGGTGAAATGGCGGTCTATGCCGAGTTGGCTTGCGAGCAGATCGTCGACGAGCCGCTGGTAGCCTTCGATATCGCGGGCAACGATCTTCAGCATGTAGTCGACACCGCCGCCAACCGACCAGCACGCGACAATCTCGGGAACTTCCTTGATCGCCTGTTCGAAGCGCTCGAAATCCACCTGGCGATGAGCGCTCAACGTCACTTCCATCAGCACCGTCGCTACTGGCGCCACCTGACGCATCGCCACCGTGGCGTGGTAGCCCTTCACCACGCCGGCCTCTTCAAGCCTCTTCAGCCGTGCCCAGCAGAGAGCCTGAGACTGCTCGACCTGCTCGGCAAGTTCTTCCTTGGTAATTCGCCCGTTTCGCTGCACGGCATTGAGAATGCGCAGGTCGATCGGATCGAGTTTTATGGTGCTCATGGCATGCCCGAATGAATCGATGGCCGGACAAATGGCGGATCGGTTTCTCTCTTGTCAATTGTGAGTCCCCGCTTTGAGGAGTTGACCCGTCGTGGGCGGCGGGGCAACTTGCCCACCGGTGCTGGAGCTTTCCGCTGCGGCGCCGCGGGGCCGGGAACCGTCGGAAGCATATCCGATGATGCGCCGGTCTCCCGACGGTGGTGCCGGTTTCGGGCGGGGGGCTTGAAGCCGGCATCATCTCTGCCAGCCGCTCCGGATTCGCAATTGCCTAAAAAGTGTATCCCGAGCCGCTTTTCATCGAGCGGCGGACGTGATACGAGCCCTTGCCATTCCTGAAGGAAACAGAAGAGTCAGCGCTGCTCCTCCGAGCGTTAGCGCGCGTTTCCTGTATTGAGGGCTTGTCATGGCAAAGATCATCGAAACCGCAACCGGCGTGATGGCGCTGACTTTTGACGACGTGCTGCTTCAGCCCGGTCACTCGGAGATCATGCCCGGGCAGACCGACGTGAGCACGGTGATTGCCGGCGACATAGAGCTGAACATCCCCATTCTTTCTGCGGCCATGGATACCGTGACCGAAGCACGCCTCGCCATCGCCATGGCGCAGGCTGGCGGCATCGGTGTCATCCATCGCAATTTCTCGCCTGAAGAGCAGGCGGAGCAGGTGCGGCAGGTCAAGAAATTCGAATCGGGCATGGTGGTAAATCCCGTCACCATCGGCCCTGATGCCACGCTTGCCGATGCGCAGGCCTTGATGCGCGCACATGGCATTTCCGGCATTCCAGTGGTGGAAAAGGGTGGCACGGGCGGCCACCGCACCGGGCGGCTCGTTGGCATCCTGACCAACCGCGACGTGCGTTTCGCCAACGATCCCAATCAGACGGTGTCGGAGCTGATGACGCGCGAAAACCTGGTTACGGTCCGCGAAAGCGTCGACCAGACCGAGGCCAAGCGGCTGCTGCACCAGCACCGGATCGAGAAGCTGCTGGTTGTCGACATGCACGGCAACTGCGTCGGCCTGATAACCGTCAAGGATATCGAGAAGAGCCAGCTCAATCCCAATGCCAGCAAGGATGCGCAAGGGCGCCTGCGGGCGGCTGCCGCCACCAGCGTCGGCGACGACGGCTTCGAACGTGCAGAACGCCTGATCGACGCCGGTGTGGACCTGCTGGTCATCGACACCGCGCACGGCCATTCGCAGCGCGTGCTCGACGCCGTCAGCCGCGTGAAGAAGCTTTCCAATGCCGTACGTATCATGGCGGGCAATGTCGCAACGGCCGACGGCACCAAGGCGCTGATTGATGCCGGTGCGGATGCGGTGAAGGTCGGCATCGGGCCCGGTTCCATCTGCACCACGCGCATTGTCGCCGGCGTCGGCGTTCCGCAGCTTTCGGCAATCATGGCGGCGGTGGAAACCGCCCAGAAGGCAGGCGTCTCCGTCATTGCCGATGGCGGTGTCAAATTCTCCGGTGACCTGGCAAAGGCGCTGGCCGCCGGCGCCACCGCGGCCATGATCGGCTCTCTTCTGGCCGGCACGGATGAAAGCCCGGGCGAGGTCTATCTCCATCAGGGCCGTTCGTTCAAAGCCTATCGCGGCATGGGCTCCGTCGGTGCCATGGCGCGCGGTTCGGCCGACCGCTACTTCCAGGCGGAGGTTCGCGACACGCTGAAGTTGGTTCCGGAAGGCATTGAAGGGCAGGTGCCCTACAAGGGGCCGGTGGCCGGCGTCCTGCATCAGCTTACGGGCGGGTTGAGAGCGGCGATGGGCTATGTCGGCGGGGGCAATCTGGCGGAATTCCGCGAGCGCGCCACCTTCGTGCGGATTTCGAACGCCGGCCTGCGCGAAAGCCATGCGCATGGCGTGGCGATCACGCGGGAAAGCCCAAACTACCCGGGCAGTTTCTAAGGTTTGAACGAATGCCTTCGAGCGGGGCGGACCCGCTCGAAGGCTCGAAAACCTATTTGGTTTCGAAGACCACCACCTTGCGGTGGTCGAACTTCAGCGCGATCTCTCCGCGCACCAGTTGCGCGGCGACGTTTCCGAACACTTCCCGCCGCCAGCCATGCATGGCCGGCACGTCGGCCTCCTCGCCAAGCGCTGCAATGCGGTCGATGTCGTCTCCAGACGCCAGAACCTTTGCGGCCACGCCCTCCTTCTCGGAGATTTGGCGCAGCAGAACCTTGAGAAGCTCTGCGGCTGCGCTGCTCCCCTCGGGCGCCGGCTGCGACTTTGGCAGCTTCGGAAGCTGCTCCTTCGGCAGTTGCAGCGCACGGTTGACCGCTTCCAGCAATGCAGTTGCGGTGGACGAGCGTTCCCAGCCCTTCGGCACCGTCCTCAGGCGCGACAGCGCCGCGGCATCGCGGGGCTGCTGCTGGGCGATTTCGAAGATGGCGTCGTCTTTCAGCACGCGGCCGCGGGGCACGTTGCGTTCGCGGGCCTCTCGTTCGCGCCATGCCGCGACAGACTGCGCCACCGCCAGTTCCATCGGCTTGCGCAGACGCATCTTGAGGCGCTTCCAGGCGTCGTCCGGATGCGGGTCGTAGGTTTCCCGCGCAGTCAGGATCTCCATCTCCTCATTGAGCCAGTGAGCGCGGTTGGCGCGCTCGAGTTGGGCCTTGAGATGCTGGTAGACTTCGATGAGATGCGTGACGTCGGCCAGCGCGTAGGCCAGCTGCTTGTCCGAAAGCGGCCTGTGGCGCCAGTCGGTGAAGCGCGACGACTTGTCGAGATGCGCGCCGGTCACTTTCTGGACCAGTTGGTCGTAGGAAACGCTGTCACCAAATCCGCAGACCATTGCGGCCACCTGGGTGTCGAAAACCGGGTGCGGAATCAGCTCGCCTAGGTGGAAGATGATCTCGATGTCCTGTCGGGCAGCGTGAAACACCTTGGTCACTGCCTCGTTCGCCATCAGGGCGAAAAACGGCTTCAGGTCGATCTCCGGCGACAGCGGATCAATCAGCGCCTCGACGCCAGGGGCTGCCATCTGGATCAGGCAGAGCTCTGGCCAGAAGGTCGTCTCGCGAATGAACTCGGTGTCGACGGTCACGAAGCTCGACTTTTCGAGCGCGGCAATCGCCACTTCGAGCTCTTTCTGGGTCGTTATGATGTGCATGAAAGTTCTTTGGCTGGAAATGGAAGTCATTTCCTTTCAGTCTGAGAGGCATTCGTCAAGCGCTGCGAGGCAAGTGCGGGCTCCGCAGTCTCGTCTGCCTTGCGCCGGGCCAGGCGGGCAAAAATCGTCGACGTGCGCAGAAGCGCTATGAAGCGGCCACGCTCGCTTTCCGGCACGCCTTCACGAACGCCCATGCGGTAAAGCGTGATCACGACGAAGATGGCATAAACGCAGCCCATGAACGCAAAAAGCGAATGGGGCCCCATCTGTTCCATGACCGCAGAGGCCGCAAAGGGCCCGACTATCGCTCCGATGGAATAGAACAGCATCAAAGCGGCGTTCACCAGGACGAACTCGTCCTTGCCGGCGCGGTCGTTTGCATGCGCGGCGGACAGTGAAAACAGCGGCATCGCAAAGGAGCCGAAGACGAAGACCAGAGCAAAATTTGCAAGTGGAGCGCTGCCGGCCAGGAAAGCCAGCGCGAGGGTGGAGAGCATCGCAAGGGTGGTCGTCATCAACAACACCTTGCGTCTGTCCCAGCGATCGGAAAGGTGGCCCAGCGGATACTGGATCAGTGCGCCGCCGATGATTCCCACGCTGATGAAGGTCACGACGTCGGTGACCGACATGCCGATCTGTTCGGCATAGACGGGGCTCATCGTGCGAAAGGCGCTGTTGGTCACGCCGACGGCGATGCAGCCGATGGAGCCCAGTGGCGAGATGCGCCAGACCCGGGCAAGATCGAGCTTCACATCTTCCGGCGGCTTGGGGTTCGACCTGTCGCCGAGCGAGATGGGCACCAGCGACAGCGTGATCATGATCGACATGATGGCGAAGATGGCGAAGCCATCGGCACCGAAAACGGGAATCATGAACTGCGCGCCGGTCACCGAGCCGATATCCACGATGCGGTAGATTGCCAGCACCCGCGCCCTGTCGTGGTTCTGGGCACCTGAATTCAGCCAGCTCTCCATGACGGTGAACAGCCCGGCGAAGCAGAAGCCGGTGGCGAAACGAATGACCGACCACATCACCGGGTCGATGACCAGGATGAGAAGCAGTGTTCCTGCCGAAGCAATCGCGGCCAATGCCGAGAACGCGCGAACGTGGCCGACCGATTTCATGATCCGCGAGATGGCGATGCAGCCGAGCAGGAAACCGGCGAAATAGGCCGTTCCCATGAAGCCGATGATCGAGGCGGAGAAGCCCTCCTGCGCACCTCGCAAGGCAATAAGGGTGCCTTGCAGACCATTGCCCCCTAGAAGAATGCCGGCGGCAATAAGAAGCGGGATCAACGGGCGAATTGAAGACATAATCAACATTCGGTTGGCAAAATAAGAGTAGTGGACCAACCACCTTGGGATTGCCAGCGGCAATATCGCCCAGGATTGGGCCAAAGGACGCCATTGCCTTGACAAAACACAGTGCACATGCGCTTTTCGCCCCAAATTTTCGAGCCGAACGCGAATGCGTCGGCGCGGCCGATCCAACACCCCTGACCGGATTTTGACCATGCACCCTTATCGCAGCCATACCTGCGCACAGTTGAGAAAATCAGACGTCGGGTCCACCGTCCGCCTGTCGGGATGGGTCCATCGCGTTCGCGACCATGGCGGTCTGCTCTTCATCGACCTGCGCGACCACTACGGCCTCACACAGATCGTCGCCGATCCGGATTCGCCCTGCTTCAAGATTGCCGAGACCGTGCGCGGCGAGTGGGTCATTCGCGTCGACGGCGAAGTGAAGGCGCGCACGCCCGACACGATCAATGCCAATCTCGCAACCGGCGAGATCGAAATCTTCGCCAAGGACATGGAAGTGCTGTCGGCGGCAAAGGAGCTGCCGCTGCCGGTCTTCGGCGAGCCGGACTATCCCGAAGACATCCGCCTGAAATATCGCTTCCTCGACCTGCGCCGCGAGACGCTGCACAAGAACATCGTCGCGCGCACGAAGATCATCGCCGACATGCGCCGGCGTATGAACGAGATCGGGTTCACGGAATATTCGACGCCGATCCTGACAGCCTCGTCGCCCGAAGGCGCTCGCGACTTCCTGGTGCCGAGCCGTATTCATCCCGGCAAGTTCTTCGCGCTGCCGCAGGCGCCGCAGCAGTACAAGCAGCTGCTGATGGTCGCCGGTTTCGACCGCTACTTCCAGATCGCGCCCTGCTTCCGAGACGAGGACCCGCGCGCCGACCGCCTGCCGGGCGAGTTCTACCAGCTCGACCTGGAAATGAGCTTCGTGACCCAGGAAGACATCTGGAACACGATGGAGCCGGTCATGCGCGGCGTGTTCGAGCAGTTTGCCGAAGGCAAGCCGGTCACGCAGCAGTTCCGCCGCATTCCCTATGACACTGCGCTGCGCACCTACGGCACCGACAAGCCGGACCTGCGCAACCCGATCGAGATCCAGGAAGTCACCGAGCATTTCGCCGGTTCCGGCTTCAAGGTGTTCGCCGGCATGATCGCCGCCAACCCGAAGGTCGAGGTCTGGGCCATTCCCGCCAAGACCGGCGGCTCGCGCGCCTTCTGCGACCGCATGAATTCGTGGGCGCAGAGCCAGGGCCAGCCGGGCCTGGGCTACATCTTCTGGCGCAAGGAGGGCGACAAGCTCGAAGGCGCAGGCCCGATCGCCAAGAATATCGGCGAAGAGCGCACCGAGGCCATCCGCACTCAGCTCGGCCTGGATGATGGCGACGCCTGCTTCTTCGTCGCCGGTGAGCCGGCCAAGTTCTACAAGTTCGCAGGCGAGGCCCGCACCCGCGCCGGTGAGGAACTCAACCTCGTTGACCGCGATCGCTTCGAGCTGTGCTGGATCGTCGACTTCCCGTTCTATGAGTGGCTGGAAGAAGAAGAAAAGATCGACTTCGCCCACAACCCGTTCTCCATGCCGCAGGGCGGCCTGGAGGCGCTGAACGGCCAGGATCCGCTGTCCATCAAGGCCTATCAGTACGACCTCGTCTGCAACGGCTTCGAGATCGCCTCCGGCTCCATCCGCAACCAGTTGCCGGAAGTCATGGTCAAGGCGTTCGAGCTGACCGGAAAGTCGCGCGAAGAGGTTGAGGAGCATTTCGGCGGGCTTTATCGCGCGTTCCAGTATGGCGCGCCGCCGCATGGTGGCATGGCCGCCGGCATCGACCGCGTGATCATGCTGCTCGTCGGCGCCAAGAACCTGCGCGAGGTGACGCTGTTCCCGATGAACCAGCAGGCGCAGGACCTGCTGATGAACGCGCCCTCCGAGGCCACGCCAGCCCAGCTTCGCGAGCTGTCGCTGCGTGTCGTTCTTCCGAAGAAGGAAGAAGCCTGAGCCGCCGCCTGCGCACGCAGGCGTGACTCACAAAATGGCGAATGCGAAAGGGCCGCCCTCGAGGCGGCCTTTTCTTTGGCGGCGCGTTGCTCTAATCCGTGCGGAATCGAAGCCCATCAAGGTGCCACGCCCCATGAACATCACGCCGGAACTGATCGTCGATGAGGACGGGGATGCCTGCCACCCGATGTTCCGCGACACGCCGTCGAGCGTAGAGTTCAACAAGCTGCGCAAGCGCCTGCTGCGGCAGACGCGCCAGGCGCTGGACGATTTTGCCATGGTCAAGCCGAGCGAACGCTGGCTGGTGGCGCTGTCCGGCGGAAAGGACTCCTACGGACTGCTGGCATTGCTGCTGGATCTCAAATGGCGCGGCTTGCTGCCGGTGGAACTGCTCGCTTGCAACCTCGACCAGGGCCAGCCCAACTTTCCCAAGCACATCCTGCCAGACTTCCTGGACAGGCACGGCATCGCGCATCGGATCGAATATCAGGACACCTATTCGGTCGTCACCGACAAGATCGATGAGGGAAAGACCTACTGCTCGCTCTGCTCGCGCCTGCGGCGCGGTCATCTCTATCGGATCGCGCGTGAGGAGGGCTGCTCTGCGCTTGTGCTCGGCCACCATCGCGAGGACATCCTCGAAACCTTCTTCATGAACCTGTTTCATGGCGGCCGGCTTGCCGCCATGCCGCCCAAGCTGTTGAACGACGAGGGCGACACGCTGGTGCTGCGGCCGCTGAGCTATTGCGCCGAGGCCGACCTGGCGAAATTTGCCGAAGCGATGCAGTTTCCCATCATCCCCTGCGACCTGTGCGGGAGCCAGGAAGGCCTGCAGCGAAATGCGATGAAGGCGATGCTGGACGACATCGAGCGGCGCATGCCCGGCCGCAAGGACACGATGATCCGTGCGCTGACCAATGTGCGGCCGAGCCATCTGCTCGACCGCAAGCTGTTCGACTTTGCCGGCCTCATGATGCCGGAAGCGGCGTAAGGCCGGTTAGGCCGGTTTGTGCTGGGCCTGGAACAGCCGGCCCTTTTCCGCGATCAGCACGAAGATCAGCCCGATGATGGAGACGGCGAAGAAGCCGGCGGCGAGCGGGGTCGTGGTGCCGTCGAACGCCTGCCCGATCAGCGCGCCGATGACGCCGCCGCCGGCCGTGCCCATGAAGCCCAGCACGGAGGAAGCCGTGCCGGCCACATGGCCCAGCGGCTCCATGGCCAACGCGTTGAAATTCGACCCGATGAGGCCGAACTGGAACATGGCCAGCGCGAAAAGCACCAGGAACAGCGGGAATGGGATGACCCCGAACAGCGACAGGCCGAACCAGATGGCGCTGATGGTCGTGAAACCGAGCAGCGCACCGTGCGACAGCCTGCGCATGCCCAGATGCACCACGAGCCGCGAGTTGAGGAACGAGGACAGCGCCATGAACATGGCGACGGCCGCGAAGGCCACCGGAAACATCGCACCCAGTTGATAGATGCCGACATAGACCTGCTGGGCCGAATTGATGAAGCCGAAAAGCGCGCCGAACACGAAGGCGCTGGCCAGCGTGTAGCAAAGCGCCACGCGGTTGCCGAGCACGATGCCGAAGCCGCGCAGGACCGACGTCAACGTGAACGGCCTGACATCAGCAGGGTCGAGCGTCTCCGGAAGGCGCAGATAGACCCATATCGTCACCGCAATGCCCATCGCGGCCATAAAGCCGAAGATCAGGTGCCACTCGCCGAAGATCATTATGACCTGGCCCGTTCCCGGCGCGACGACCGGCACGATCATGAACACCATCATCACCAGCGACATGACCTCGGCCATCTTCCGGCCGCCGAACACGTCGCGGATTATGGACACGCTGATGACGCGCGTGGCCGCTGAACCTATGCCGTGGGCAACACGCATCAGCAGCAGCGCGGCAAAGGTGGGCGCGAAAGCGCCGGCCAGGGCCGCGGCGACATAGATGCCAAGCCCGAAAAGCAGCGGCAGGCGCCGGCCGAAACGGTCGGCCAGCGGGCCATAGACGAGTTGCGCGAAGGCGAAGCCGAGCAGATAGGCCGAAATCACGTATTGCCGGTGATTTTCGCTTTCGACGCCCAGACTTGCACCGATCTGTTGCAGGCCGGGCAGCATGATGTCGATGGCGAGCGCATTGAGCGCCATCAGCATCGCCATCATGCCGATGAATTCTACCTTGCCCACGCCTTGCAGACGCGGCTCTTTGATTGTCGTCGAAGCGTCCATTCTGTCATTCCGTCAAAGGGCCAACTGCAGCCTCCGACACACATCGTGGGTGCGATCAGGCTTTTCCGGCAAGGCATTGGCAAAACAAAGGCGGCAAGATGCGAAAACGGGAAAGTCACGCAGGGCATCGTGGCCGGCGGGGCCGCGCCGAAGGCGAGGCCATATAAATCAATTCAAACACTATAAGGCGCCGGGGTTCCGGCGCCTTGAAACGGAAGCTTCGAACCGACCTGCGGAAAGGCTTCCGCAATGCAGCCACTCAGGCGGCTCTGGTTGCCACGCCCTTGCCTTCGAAAAGGCTCTGCAGCTCGCCGGCCTGGAACATTTCGCGCACGATATCGCATCCGCCGACGAACTCGCCCTTCACGTAAAGCTGGGGAATCGTCGGCCAGTTGGAATAATCCTTGATGCCTTGGCGCAGCTCCATGGAGGTCAGAACGTCGATGCCCTTATAGTCGACCCCGACATAGTCGAGAATCTGCACGACCTGCCCGGAAAAGCCGCACTGCGGGAACCCCGGCGTGCCCTTCATGAAGAGGACAACGTCGTTGGTCTTGACCTCGTTGTCGATGTAATCCTTGATGCTCATCTGATTTCGCCTTTCGTCGCCCACTGCGCAGGGCCATACCCTAACCCCTCAAATAACCCCGATGGACGGGTGAGACAAGTCAGGCTCCTGACACCGGACAAGTTGGCCACCAGCGCCCCAGCCATGCATGAAATGTCAAATCGAGGCGGTTCCCGAAGGTCAGATCGCTCAGTGGGGCGCGCCAAGCCCGTGGCGACCGCGCTTCTGGCTATCGGCTTGGCCGCGATTGCACTTGCCTGGCTGGTGCGTCAACCCTCGCGTGTCGTGGCGGGTGGTCCGACAATTCCCGATCTGTGCCGAGAACTGCTGTTTGAGGGCGTCGAGCATCTTGTTTGCGAGATCGACCTGCGGGCCCATGAGATCGCGCTTTTCCATGCCGAAAAGGACGGCAAGCCCTTCCGATCGCTGAAGGCATTTGACGCGACATTGGCCGGGCAGGGCAGGCGACCGCTGCTTTCGATGAACGCCGGCATGTATCACGAAGACATGTCACCCGTCGGCCTGCTGGTCGAAGAGGGTAGGCAGACGAGCCCCATTGAGTTGGCGGATGGCCAGGGCAACTTCTTCATGAAGCCCAACGGCGTGTTCAGCATCGCTGCGGATGGGACGGCCACGATCGCCGAATCATTAGCCTATGCCGCCGCTTCGCCGAAAGACGTTGCATTTGCCACTCAGTCCGGGCCGCTTCTGGTCATCGATGGAAAGCTGCATCCTCGCTTCGAGGAAAACGGTTCGTCGCGCTTCATCCGCAACGGCGTGGGCGTGCGCGATGATCACACGGTGGTGCTGGCGATCTCGCGCAAGCCGGTGAGCTTCGGCAGTTTCGGGCGCCTGTTTCGGGACGCGCTCGAATGTCCGAACGCGTTGTATTTCGATGGTGCGATTTCGGCCCTTTCAAATGGCCGGGAGACGCTGATCGGTGGCGTCTACCCGGTGGGACCGATCCTTGCGGTTTTTCCCAAAGGCTAGTGCTTACTCCGGAGCGCTGGTCTGAAGGGCGAGCGCGTGGAGCGTTCCACCCATGTTGCCCTTCAGGGCCTCGTAGACCATCTGGTGCTGCTGGACACGGCTCTTGCCGCGGAAGCTTTCAGCCACGACCTCGGCAGCATAGTGGTCGCCATCTCCGGCAAGGTCGCGGATGGTCACCTTTGCATCGGGGATGCCGTCCTTGATCAGCTTTTCGATGTCGTGTGCGTCCATTGCCATGAAGAAGTCTCCAAGTTCACTCTGCCTCAGATATGGCCGTTGCGCGGAACAAGGTCAATCACGGCGTGGCTCAGTGGCCGCTATGCCGGCAAGCCCGGATATGCCCGGCCACAGTGGCAACCCGGTAGAGGTGGCGACTTCGGGATCCGCGGTAAAAAGCCCGACGCCGCGGGAATGAAGCTCGAGCAGGATCGAGAGGTCCATGTCGCCGTGAAGTCTTGGCAAGCCGAGGTCGTTATAGGCATGGCCGCTGGACCTGGGATTGATCCCCGAGATGACGACCGCCTGCGCCTCGCTGTGGAGCGCATAGAGCACTGCGGTTATGCCGTTCGAGAACTTCCGCGCATTGTCCAGTTCGCTGTGGCGTTTGCCCATGACTGCTTCGCGCAGCGCCATGCGTTGGTACTGGTCGACCAGCCGCAATTCGTCATAGCGATAGTTGAAGGCGGCCAGACCGTCGCGCAATCGTTGTTCCTCGAAGGGCCAGCGTATCACATGGAGAAGACCGGTCTCTTCGCCCTCGAGAACTCGACGCACGGCAATGGCGTTGTCGTTCGTGCCCTCTATTTGGTTGAACTGCAGAAAGGTCGCGTGGGGTTTGCGGATGCCCCATTGCTTCGCGATTGCCTGCGAGCCGTTGACGGTGAGAACCGAAAAACGCTCATCGAAGCCTTCGGGCAGGTTTGACGCAGGGGCCGAGCCGATGACCAGCACCGGCCCGCTGAACGGTGTAGGATGGCGGGGCGGGCGAGGGCGAGAGAACCGGTAGACTAGCGCTTCCTTGATCGTTCTTCTGACCTTGGAATAGCCCACCGACGCCCTCCGCGTCTGCAATCAGCTGTCCATGAAACGCGGGAACCAGGTTTCATGTGCCTCGCGCAGTTCTGACACGAGTATTGCACGGGCTTGCGCCAGCTTCAATTCGGTGCCGCCCGTCGTTCCGATCAAGGGCGCGGACACGCCCGTGCCCTTGAGGCGCTCCTGCACGAACCAGTCCACGCGATCACGCGGGATGGTCACCAGATATCTGCCCTGGTCCTCGCCGAAGAAGGCAGGAATCGGGGACAAGTCGTTCAATTGGTTGACGGTTGCACCGATGCCGGAAGCCATGGCCATCTCGGCAAGTGCGACTGCCAGTCCACCGTCCGAGAGATCGTGCACGGCGGTGGCGACGCCCTCGTTGATCAGCGCGCGGACGAAATCGCCCACCTTCTTCTCGTGTTCGAGATCCACCGCTGGCGGCGGGCCGTCGGTGCGGCCATGGATGTCGCGCATATAGACCGACTGCGCCAGATGCGTGCCCCAGGAAGCTGGCGCGCCCACGAGCAGAATGGCTTCGCCTTCGGCCGCAAAACCGATGCGCGCCATCTTCGACCAGTCCCGGATGATGCCGACGCCGGCGATTGTGGGCGTGGGCAGAATGCCCTGGCCGTTGGTCTCATTGTAAAGCGACACGTTGCCAGAAACGATCGGGAAGCCGAGCGCGCGGCAGGCATCGCCGATGCCCGTCACTGCCTTGACGAATTGCCCCATGATTTCAGGGCGCTCCGGATTGCCGAAATTCAGGTTGTCGGTGGCGGCCAGCGGCTCGGCGCCAGTGGCGGTGAGATTGCGCCAGCATTCGGCCACGGCCTGCTTGCCGCCCTCGTAAGGATCGGCCTCGCAGTAGCGCGGCGTGACGTCGGAGGAGAAGGCGAGTGCCTTGGTCGGGTGACCTTCCACGCGCACGACGCCGGCATCGCCGCCGGGAAGCTGCAGCGAATTGCCCTGGATCAGCGTGTCATACTGTTCCCACACCCAGCGGCGACTGGAAAGATCGGCGCTGCCGAGCAGCTTCAACAGTGCGTCGGCAATGTCAGCTTGCGGAATGTCGTCCTTGGCCAGCGGCTCGCGCTTCTTCGGTTCGACCCAGGGGCGGTCATATTCGGGCGCCTCGTCGCCGAGTTCCTTGATCGGCAGGTTGGCGACTTCTTCGCCCTGGTGCAGCACGCGGAAGCGCAGGTCGTCGGTGGTCTTGCCGACGATGGCGAAGTCGAGACCCCATTTGCGGAAGATCGCCTCGGCCTCTTCCTCTTTTTCGGGGCGCAGCACCATCAGCATGCGCTCCTGGCTTTCCGAGAGCATCATCTCATAGGCGGTCATGCGCTCCTCGCGCACCGGCACCATGTCGAGGTCGAGCTCGATGCCGAGGTCGCCCTTGGCGCCCATTTCGACTGCCGAGCAGGTCAGGCCGGCCGCACCCATGTCCTGGATGGCGATGACCGCGCCCGAGGCCATCAGCTCAAGGCAGGCTTCCAGCAGGCACTTCTCGGTAAATGGGTCGCCCACTTGCACTGTGGGGCGCTTTTCCTCGATGTCGTCGCCGAACTCGGCAGAGGCCATGGTGGCGCCGCCGACACCGTCACGGCCGGTCTTGGCGCCCAGATACACCACCGGCAGGCCCACACCCTCGGCCTTGGACAGGAAGATACCATCGGTCTTGGCGAGACCGGCCGCAAAAGCGTTGACCAGGATGTTGCCGTTATAGCGCGCGTCGAAATTGACCTCGCCGCCCACCGTCGGCACGCCGAAGGAGTTGCCGTAGCCGCCCACGCCAGCCACGACGCCGGCAACCAGATGCCTGGTCTTGGGGTGGTCCGGCTCGCCGAAGCGCAGCGCGTTCATCGCCGCGATCGGCCGCGCGCCCATGGTGAAGACGTCGCGCAGGATGCCGCCGACGCCGGTGGCCGCCCCCTGATAGGGCTCGATGTAGGAGGGGTGGTTGTGGCTCTCCATCTTGAAGACCACGCAGTCGCCGTCGCCGATATCGACGACGCCGGCGTTCTCGCCCGGCCCCTGGATGACCTGCGGGCCCGTGGTGGGCAGGGTGCGCAGCCATTTCTTGGAGGATTTGTACGAGCAGTGCTCGTTCCACATCGCCGAGAAGATGCCAAGCTCGGTAAAGGTCGGCTCGCGCCCGACGAGGTCGAGGATGCGCTGGTATTCGTCGGGCTTCAGCCCATGCGATGCGATCAGCTCTTCCGTGATCTTCACGGTGTTGGAAATGGTCATGGTCGGGGGCCTTTTCCGTCAGTTCGGCTTCGGAAGCTTCCTAAAGCGTGAAATGCCAAGGTCTGCAAGAATTGCGATGACGCATGGCACAAGATAGCGGGTGAAAGCAGGCGGGCAGGGGACCTCTCCGCTCCGTCGGTCCCTCGCTCATCCGTCATGCCGCGCTGCCGCAATCGCTGTTGCCGCTGGACCAGCGAGCCAGATCGGCATTGATGCGCGCGCCGAGCGGCTCTGCCGTCAGCGGACCGAAATGCTCGACCCGGCTGGAGTTGCCGCGCGCCTGTACGACTAGGAGCGGCAGGCCACCGTAATTCTTGGCCGGGACCAGCAGGAAGCGCGGCGTGCCGCCGAATGCGTTCAGTTCGTTGGCCATGCGATAGGGCTTGAAGGCAGGGTCCTTGCTGGCAAACCAGCATCTGTGCGCGGCGATGGCCACCTGCTCCATGGCTCGCAGCGAGGCGCTCTTGCCCGAGACGGCATTCGACGTCGGAGGCTTTGAACCCGACTGGCAAGCACCAAGCGCAAGCAGCGCCGAAAACACTGCGGGCACCATGCAAAGCTTCTTCATGCCGCGACATTCGCCTTTCAAACGGGTTGGCACAGGAGGGCTGGAAGGGGATGGATCCCGTCGGGTTGTCAGGCGTCCACAAGTTCGCGCCGGGCGCCGCCAAGCACGCTTTCAAACAGGCCGCGACCATCCGTCCCGCCATGGGCCGTTTCGATCAGGTTTTCGGGGTGCGGCATAAGCCCGAGCACATTGCCCTTGGCATTGACGATGCCGGCAATGTCGTTGATCGACCCGTTGGGGTTGGTGCCCTCGGCATAGCGGAACACCACCTGGCCTTCGCCTTCGATCCGCGCCAGAGTTTCGGCGTCTGCGAAATAGTTGCCGTCGTGATGCGCCACCGGGCAGCGGATAATCTGGCCCGGCTGGTAGCGATGAGTGAAGGCCGTGTTGGCGTTGGCCACCTGCAGCTTCACCTCGCGGCAGACGAACTTCAGCGAGGTATTGCGCATCAGGGCGCCGGGCAGCATTCCGGCCTCGACCAGGATCTGGAAGCCGTTGCACACGCCGATCACTTGAACGCCCTTGGCCGCCTTTTCGGCCACGGCGCGCATGACAGGCATGCGGGCGGCAATCGCGCCGCAGCGCAGATAGTCTCCGTAGGAGAAGCCGCCCGGAATGACGATCAGGTCGACATCGGGAATGTCGGTGTCGGTCTGCCAGATGGTGGCAGGTGCGGTGCCCGAGATCTTGGTCAGCGCCGCGATCATGTCACGGTCGCGATTGAGGCCGGGGAGGACGACGACGGCAGATTTCATTTCGGTTCGTAAGGCCTTTGCGTTTCGGCGAGTTCGCGCAGTTCGAGACGGCGTTCTATGCGGTCGAGGCGGTCTTCGTGGCGATCCAGTCTTCGGTTCACACCTGCGAGTGCTTCCTCCGCGCCGGTCATTCGCCGCTTGATCTCCTGGAGGTCGAATCTCGCTTCGGAGAGATCTGAATGAATGCGCTTCAGCAATTCATACATCAGGTCATTCGTGACTTCTGTCATTCGACCCCTCGGCTATGATGGAGAACGCCAAAGTCTTTTCGCTGCTTCGATCCGGTCTCGTCCTTGAGATAGGTCCCGATTTAGATTTCGGAGCAGCTCCAACGATTGCAACAGCTCATGGTTCAGTGCCTCGAGACCTTGGTCGATCCTCAGCAATTCCCGAAAGAGCAGTTCATTCGTCACTACACCCTCCGGTTTCCAACCTCAGGCTATGGACACACTATAGTTCTCGATAACCGTGTTCGCCAGCAGCTTGTCGCACATCGCCTTCAGGTCGGCCTCGGCCTTGGCGGCGTCGGTGCCTGCGATCTCGATGTCGAACACCTTGCCCTGGCGGACCTGCCCAACGCCTTCGAAGCCGAGGCTGCCGAGAGCATGTTCGATGGCCTTGCCTTGCGGGTCGAGCACGCCATTCTTGAGGGTGACGGTGACGCGGGCCTTGATCACGGGCATTTCACTCCGGGAAGTCGTCTAAAGTTGTTCGGGCGCGTTTTTGGACGCGCCCGAGGATTTGGTTTAGTGCTTTACGAGGACCGGGCCGTTGGGGCGCGGCGCCTCGTTTTCGTTCATGATGCCGAGGCGGCGGGCGACTTCCTGATAGGCTTCCACAAGCCCACCCATGTCGCGGCGGAAACGGTCCTTGTCGAGCTTGTCCTGGGTGTTGACGTCCCACAGACGACACGAGTCGGGCGAGATCTCGTCGGCCACGACGATGCGCATCATGTCGCCCTCGAACAGGCGGCCGCACTCGATCTTGAAGTCGACCAGCTGTATGCCGACGCCGAGGAACAGGCCGGAGAGGAAGTCGTTGACGCGGATGGCCAGTGCCATGATGTCATCGATTTCCTGCGGGCTCGCCCAGCCGAAGGCGGTGATGTGCTCTTCCGAGACCATCGGGTCGTCGAGCGCGTCGGCCTTGTAGTAGAACTCGATGATCGAGCGAGGCAGCACGGTGCCTTCCTCGATGCCAAGGCGCTTGGCGAGCGATCCGGCGGCGATGTTGCGCACCACGATCTCAAGCGGAATGATCTCGACTTCCTTGATCAGCTGCTCGCGCATATTCAGGCGGCGGATGAAGTGGGTCGGAATGCCCATCCGGTTGAGGTGGGTGAAGATGTGCTCGGAGATGCGGTTGTTCAGCACGCCCTTGCCGTCGACAATGTCGTGCTTCTTCTTGTTGAAGGCGGTGGCGTCGTCCTTGAAGAACTGGATCAGCGTGCCCGGCTCCGGTCCTTCATAAAGGATCTTGGCCTTGCCTTCGTAGATGCGGCGGCGATGTTTCATCTCATTGTTCTCTGGATTCAAGGGCGTACGGCACAAGCCGCTCCCTGCATCTCGCCGGCCAGGGCGCGGCGGTTCGGGTCTCAAGGCGGTCTCTATCCCAAACGCGCCGTTTGCTCAATCAACAAATCTTCGCGATCAACGGCTTTCGCAAGCGAAATGCCGCACCGGCACCTTTCAATATGGATATTGACCGTGCCGTTGGCTTTTGATTTTTGCTGAACCAACCCATATTCGCTTTACGAATCGGCATGTGATCCGGAGGATTAGCCTATGAGCAGCATGAAGGACCGCGAGGAACACTTCGAAAAGAAGTTTGTCCTGGATGAGGAATTGCGGTTCAAGGCGGTGGCCCGCCGCAACAAACTGCTGGGCCTCTGGGCCGCCGAGAAGCTCGGCAAGACTGGCGCCGAGGCAGAGGCCTATGCCACCGAAGTGGTGGTGGCCGATATCGAGGAAGCCGGCGACCACGACGTCTTCCGCAAGATCCGCCGCGACTTCGACGCCGCTGGTGTCGATCAGTCCGATCATCAGATCCGGCGCACCATGGATGAACTCCTGGCAACCGCGGCCGCCCAGGTCAAGAAGGCCTGAGGCAATTCAGAGTTGAGTTGACAAACCGCCCGCTTGCCGGGCGGTTTTTCTTTGCCTTGCCGGTGGTTTCAGGTTCAGATGGTGGCGAATCCAAGGAGTTGCACATGAGCCTCGCATCCCGTCTGAACGCTGGTGAAACCCTGATCACTGCCTGGTCCGGCATACCGGACGCGCTTACGGTTGAAGTTGTCGCCGCTCAGGGGTTCGACGCCGTAACCCTGGACATGCAGCATGGCGGTCACCATGAGGATAGCGTGCTGCGCAGCATCGTGCCGGTGACGTCGGCGGGCCGCCATGCGGTGGTGCGCGTGCCGGTCGGGCGTTTTGACATGGCCAGTCGCGCTCTGGATTTCGGGGCCGAGGCCGTCATTGCGCCCATGGTCAACTCGGTGGACGACGCGCGGCGTTTCGCGGCGGCGATGAAATATCCGCCTGTCGGCGAACGTTCCTGGGGACCGACCTTCGCGGCACCTCGCGCGGGCAGCAAGGACCCTGTTGCCTGGCTGCGGGAAAGCAATGGAGCGACCGTCTCCTTCGCAATGATCGAGACGCGTGCGGCGCTTGACGCGCTGGACGGCATTTTGGCCACCCCCGGCATCGACGGCATTTTCGTCGGGCCGGCCGATTTTTCCATCGCCTGGACCGAAGGCGAAACGGTGGACGGCAAGCTCGAAGACATGATGGGCACGGTCGAGCGCATAGCTGCGAGAGCCGGGGCAGCGGGCAAGCACGCCGGCATCTATGTGGTCGATGCCAGCATGAGCGGGCGCTTCGTGGAGATGGGCTATCGCTTTCTGGCGCTCGGCACCGAGCAGCGCTACATCGCGCTGGGGGCCGAAAGCCTGCTCACGGCCGCGCGAAACAGCCTTGGTCGGCCGAAAGCAGGGAAAGCCGGCGGTTCGTCAGGCTACTGATCTCCGGGGCGGCGGTCTGGCTGCCAAACGGCGGTCAGTTATCCCGGCAGGCGGGTCAGGAAGTTCGCGAAGGCCATGGAGCCTTCCGGCCACGGGCCGTAACCGGCGTCCGTGTTTATGTGGCCGGCATCGCCTGCATGTATCAGGTGCGAGCCCCATGCCGCGGCGATGTCTGCCGCGACCTCTTGCGAGCAGAACGGATCGTTGCTGCTGCTCACCACCACGGAAGGAAACGGCAACGGATCGCGCGGGTAGGGACCGAAGGTCATCAGGTGCTTGGGGCGGATGTCGGGATTGGCGACATCCGGCGGCGCCACGAAGAAGGCGCCTGCAATCGGCTTCCGGAACAGCGGAATGGCCTGGACGACCGTGGGCACGCCGAGCGAATGGGCGACGAACACCACCGGCTTCTCCGCTTCGTTCACGGCGCGGGCCACTTGGGCTGTCCAATCGTCGCGCACCGGCTTCGACCATTCGGCCTGTTGCACGCGCCGCGCCGTGGAAAGTTTCGCCTCCCACCGGCTCTGCCAGTGGTCCGGCCCGGAATTGGTGTAGCCGGGAACGATGAGGATGTCTGCGTCTTTGACCTTCATGGCCGTCATGTAACGATGGTGCATTGCTAGCGCAACTGCCCGCAGGCGTATCGCGCCTCCGGTGGGCTGGCTCGAAATAGTGAACGCGCTGTTCGCTGCTTGCCGGCTTGTGTGAACGATCAATGTCGCCGATTTATGAGGTGACGAAACAGCCGTGTTGGACGAACAATGGATTTTGAACTGACACGACGCGAACTGGTCGGTGGCACCGTTTTGCTCGCCCTTGGGGCCACGGTGAGAACCGGCCAAACGGAGCCCACCATGAGTGCACTGCCATTTGCCGCCACCACACCGATCAGCGTCTCCCGCGTTGGTTTGCGGGCTAAGGACGCCGAAAATCTTGCCGCTTATTACCGTGCGGTGGTCGGCCTCGAAGAACTGTCGCGAGATGGGACCGTAATCACGCTAGGGGCGGGCGACCGCCCCCTGCTGGATATTGAAAAGGACGCGGCCGCAAAGCCGGATGATCCGCGCAGCGCCGGCCTGTTCCACACCGCCTTCCTGCTGCCCTCGCGGGCCGACCTCGGCCGCTGGATCAAGCATGCTGTCGAAAAGCGCATTCCGGTCGACGGCGCTTCCGACCACTTGGTCAGCGAGGCGCTTTACCTGACAGATCCGGAAGGCAATGGCATCGAAATATATGTCGACCGCCCGGCTGAAAGCTGGACGTGGAAAGGCCCGCATGTGGAGATGGCGACCATCGGCCTGAACGTTCCTGACATCGTGGCCTCCGTGCCGGCCGACAATGCCGAGTGGAAGGGCGCGCCGGAAAACAGCGTTGTCGGCCATGTGCACCTGCGCGTCGGCGACCCCAAGGAAGCCGAGGCCTGGTGGCACAAAGAGTTCGGCTTCGACACCGTGGCCGAATACGGCGCGCAGGCGGTGTTCCTGTCGTCCGGCGGCTATCACCATCACATCGGCGCCAATTCGTGGCAGAGCCCGCATGCGGGCAAGCGCGACGCCGGCCGTACCGGCCTGAGCTGGGTTGAGATGCGTTCGGCGACAGCTCAGACGAACGAGACTCGGGAAGACCCTTGGGGCACGGTCATCAAGACGGTGCCCGACGAGGCCTGACGGCGATCGATAGCAAAGAAGAAAAGGGCCTGCGCTGGAGTGCAGGCCCTTTTCCTGTCTTTTGGGAGGGTTTAGCGGCACGTCGCCATAAACCTTATGGTCACGCGAGATCAGCTCTTCCCAAACACCCGCTTGAAGATAGTATCGACATGCTTGGTATGATAGCCGAGGTCGAATTTCTCGCGGATTTCTTCCTCGGAAAGCGCGGCCCGGACTTCCTGGTCGCCCAAAAGTTCCTCAAGGAAATCCTTGCCTTCTTCCCAGACCTTCATGGCGTTTCTCTGGACGAGGCGATAGGCGTCCTCGCGGCTTGCGCCGGCCTGCGTCAGTGCCAGAAGCACCCGCTGCGAATGCACAAGACCCCGGAACTTGTTCAGGTTCTTCAACATGTTTTCGGGGTAGATCACCAGCTTCTCGACGACGCCGGCGAGCCGGTTCAGCGCGAAGTCGAGGGTGATCGTGGTGTCGGGGCCGATGGCGCGCTCGACGCTGGAATGGCTGATGTCGCGTTCATGCCAGAGCGCCACGTTTTCCATCGCTGGCGTGACCGACATGCGCACCAGACGGGCAAGGCCGGTGAGGTTTTCCGTCAGCACCGGGTTGCGCTTGTGCGGCATGGCCGAAGAGCCCTTCTGGCCGGGCGAGAAGAATTCTTCCGCCTCCAGCACCTCGGTGCGCTGCATGTGGCGGATTTCGACCGCGATGTTCTCCATGGAGGAGGCGATGACGCCGAGCGTGGCGAAGAACATGGCGTGCCGGTCGCGCGGGATGACCTGCGTGGAAACCGGCTCCGGCGCGAGACCGAGCTTCTGGCAGACATATTCTTCAACATAGGGATCGATGTTGGCGAAGGTGCCGACCGCGCCGGAGATGGCGCCGGTGGCGATTTCGGCGCGCGCCGCGACCAGGCGCGCCCGGTTGCGGGACATCTCGGCATAGAAGCGGGCGAAGGTGAGGCCCATCGTGGTCGGCTCGGCATGGATGCCGTGGCTGCGGCCAATGCGGATCGTGTCCTTGTGTTCGAAGGCGCGCGTCTTCAGCGCGGCCAGAACGCGGTCCATGTCTGCCAGGAGCAGGTCGGCCGCGCGTACGAGCTGGATGTTGAGGGTGGTGTCGAGCACGTCCGACGAGGTCATGCCCTGGTGGACGAAGCGGGCGTCGGGGCCGATGAATTCCGCCAGATGCGTCAGGAAGGCGATGACGTCGTGCTTGGTGACGGCTTCGATCTCATCGATGCGCGCCACGTCGAACTTGGCTGCGCCGCCCTTTTCCCAGATCGTCTTTGCAGCCTCCTTCGGGATGACGCCGATCTCGGCCAGCGCGTCGCAAGCATAGGCCTCGATCTCGAACCAGATGCGGAACTTGGTTTCCGGCGACCAGATGGCCACCATTTCGGGGCGCGAATAGCGGGGGATCATGTCGAGCTGTCCGTTAAGCGTTGATTGGCCGCGTCCTAACAGACGGCGCCCCTTTGCTCAATGCGCCGGGCGGAATAGCGCACAGGGGAGCCGTATATGCATCCAAATCGGCCTCTTGGCGTTATCTGGCAAGCCTGCCAGAGGAGAAATCGACGTGACCGCCGCCAATCAGTTGCGCGAAGAAGCCATCAGCCAGATACGCGAGCATATGGAAGTCATCGGGGCCGACGGGGTGCATGTCGGAACCGTCGACAATGTGGAGGGCGAGCGCATCAAGCTCACCAAGCAAGACAGCGGCCAGGGCTCTCACCGCCATCACCATCATTATATTCCACTGGCGCTTGTGGCCGAGGTCGAGGGCGGCAAGGTGCGCCTCTCGGCCAACTCCAGCGTTGCCGTCACCTTTGAGGAAGAGGAAGACGGCCGCCAGCCGCTCAATTCGTCAGAGACGACCAAACCGGCATGACATCATCGGGCGCAGGCGTAGCCGCATAGATAGCCCTGGCGATGGCGCGCGCCATGGTGGCGCCGGCAGCGGCGTAAAGATCGGTCGTGTCGTCGGGATCTGGGGCGAGGCGGCTCTTTCCCGTAGCTAGACCAAAGACAAGGTCGCCGTCCATCGGCGTGTGGGCTGGCCAGATGGCGCGGGCAAAGCCGTCATGCGCGGCAATCGCCAGCCGTTTGGCTGCAGCCTTGGTAAGCACCGCGTCGGTGGCTATGACGGCAATCGTGGTGTTGGCGCCGGCAGTCGGCTTGTGGCGGAACTTCAACTCGATGTCGGTTGCTTCCGCGGGCAGCGGCGAGGGCAGGCCGAGCCCACCGAATTCGTCGCCGATCTCGAAGGGTGCAGCCCAGAAATGCCGGCTTCGGCCGACCGTCACCGCGCCGACCGCGTTCACCGCCACGAGTGCGCCCACGGTGATGCCGCTTTCCAACATGGTCGAGGCTGAGCCGAGACCGCCCTTCAGACCTGCCACCAATGCCCCCGTACCGGCGCCGGCGGTGCCGATCTCGAAATCGATGGTCGCATTTTGCACCGCCTCGTAGCCAAGCTCGCGATAGGGCGGATAGAGGCCCCAGTTCTTGTCGCCGCCGTTGATCAGGTCGAAAAGGATCGCGCCCGGCACGATCGGGATGCGCTGGTCGCCGACGGCAAAGCCGACGCCCTTTTCACGCAACGCCGCCTGCACGCCGGACGCGGCATCGAGCCCGAATGCCGAGCCGCCCGACAACATCACGGCGTTGATAGCCTCCACCGAATTGTGCGGCTCCAGAAGGTCCGTCTCGCGGGTTCCGGGTGCGCCGCCCAGAACCTGCACGCTGGCGACCGCCGGATCGTCGCAGAGGACGACGGAGACGCCGGATTTCAGGCGCTCGTCTGAAGCGTTGCCGATCCTGAGGCCGGCGACATCGGTGATAAGGTTGCGCGGTCCGGCTCTGAAGCTCATTGCATCTCCACTTGCATGAAGCGTTTCCCGTCATAGCGGAAGACGCGGTAGGGGTTTTGGCTGAGGTCGCCCTTGCTATCGAATCGGACTGATCCGATTGCGGTCTGGAAATCGCGCTCTGTCAGCGCTTTCATGAGGTCGCCGTTCGAGCCCGCCTCCTCGAGGGCGGCGAGAGCGACCTGAACGGCGGAATAGGCGGGCAGGACATAGCCTTCCGGCACGACGCCACGGTCGGTGAACTTTGCGACCACGGCCTTGTCTGCAACCTCCTGCCATTCCGGCAGGCCGATCATCAGCGTGCCGGGGGCCAGGGGCACCGGTCCGGCTGCCGCTCGCAGCGCCTCGCCGCCGGCAAAAACCATCTCCGCACCGATCTTCTGCGCATCGCGGGCCATGATGGCGATGTCGTCGCGATCGCCCCCGGCAAAGACGCGGCCGGCTTCGGCCTTGCGCAGGCGGCCGACGAGGCCGATCTGGTTGTCCAATTGCGGACGGAACGTGTCGATGAAAACTGGTTTCAGCCCCTCCCGCTCGGCCGCGCTGCGGAAGCTCTCGGCCAGTTCGCGGCCATAGATCGTGCCGTCGTCGATGACGGCGAAGAGTTCATTGCGCCAGAGTCTGGTCAGCAGCCGGCCGGCAGCCTCCCTCTCGCCGTCGGCGCGGGGCGCAAGGCGGAACACGGGCCAGCCGGTCTTGTCGCGGCTGTCGGTAAGGCTGTCGGTGCGCACACCCACCGTGATGACCGGGATGTTCGCGTCCTTCAGGATCGGCAGCGCAGCCTCGATTGCCTCGCCGCAGAGGAAGCCCACCACGGCCTGCACCTTCGCCTCGGAAAATTGCCTTGCCGCCTTGGCGCCGCCTTCGGCGGTACAGTCATCGTCGGCTATCTGCAGCTTCACTGTGCCACGGTCTGCCGCGGCTTCCTCCGCGCCGTCGCGGATCTGTACGCCAAGGACGTTTGAAGGACCGCTGAGCGGGACTGCCACGCCGATGCGCAGCGGCTCGGCATGCGCGGAGCCGGCCAGCAGAAGGCCGCCCAGTGCGCCTATGACGAAACCTGCGATCCGCATGTTTGTGTTTTGCCCCGCTGCCGGCTGGCCGTGGCCAGCGTCATTTCGGGCAAGAGGTAAAGGCTGGCCGGGTTTTCCGCAACACGCTTGTTCGCCTGCTGCGGGCGCTGGCCCAAGTTGCCTTGCTTGTGGGCCGTGTATCGGGCTCATATATAGCGGACATCTGGAAATTTCGGGATTCTCTCTGGTGCTGAAGAAATACGATGTCGAGCCGCAGGCCTACCGCGACGCGATGGCCCATTTCGCGGGTGCCGTCCATGTCGTGACGACTGATGGCGCCGCTGGCCGGCGCGGCGCGACGGTGATAGCCGCCTGCTCGGTGTCAGACACGCCGCCCATGATCCTGGTTTGCCTCAACCGCGAGAATGCCAACAACGAGTTGTTCGTGAAGAACGGCAATTTCGCGCTGAACACGCTTGCCGCCCACCATCAGGAGCTTGCGGCCGCGTTTTCGGGCATTACCCGCCTGCCAACCGAAGAACGCTTTGCGCTGGGCGAGTGGCAGACCATCGCCAGCGGAGCGCCCACGCTCACCGACGCCCTGGCCGTGTTCGACTGCGAACTGGTCGACACCAAGGACCTGGCCACCCATCGTGTGCTTTTTGGCAAGGTGACAGGGCTGCGCGTCAGCAATAATTTCAAACCGCTGATCTACCACGATCGCGGCTATCACGTGCTGGGTCGATGAGGCCACTGGAGATGCAATGACCGAGGCAGCGCGACCGGTACCCAGCACAATCGACGAAACGCTCGAGATGCTGACGGGCGCCGACTATGTGGCAGACCGCGCGCTGGCCACCGTGCTGTTCCTCAGCCTGCGCATGAAGCGGCCGCTGTTCCTCGAAGGCGAGGCTGGAGTGGGCAAGACTGAGATCGCCAAGGTGCTTGCCGAGTGCCTCGGCCGCCGTCTCATCCGCTTGCAGTGCTATGAAGGGCTCGACGTTTCCTCCGCCGTCTACGAGTGGAACTACGCCGCCCAGATGATCGAGATCCGCATGGAAGAGGCAGCCGGCTCGGTCAATCGCAGCGACATGGAGCGCAACGTCTTTTCCGAAAAATACCTGATCCGCCGCCCGGTGCTCGATGCGCTGACCGGCAAGGCGGGCGCGGCGCCCATCTTCCTCATCGACGAACTCGACCGCACCGACGAGGCTTTCGAGGCTTTCCTGCTCGAAATCCTCTCCGATTTTCAGGTGACGGTGCCCGAGCTTGGCACGATCAAGGCGGAGGAGCCGCCGATCGTCGTCATCACTTCCAACCGCACGCGCGAGATCCACGACGCCTTGAAGCGGCGCTGCCTCTATCATTGGGTCGATTATCCCGACGCCGCGCGCGAACTGGAGATCGTGCGCCGCAAGGTGCCCGATGCCAACAGCCGCCTTTCGGCCGAGGTGGTGGGCTTCATCCAGAAGCTGCGTCAGATCGAACTGTTCAAGGCGCCTGGCGTAGCCGAGACCATCGACTGGGCGAGCGCGCTGACTGAACTCGACAAGGTGGCGCTCGATCCGGAAACCGTTTCCGACACGCTTGGCGTGCTCCTCAAATACCAGGACGACATTGCGCGCATCGCGGAAGGCGAGGGCCGCCGCATCTTGCATGAAGTGAAGGCCGAGCTGTCGGCGGCGGAGTAGGGACCGGCCATGGACAAGTTTCGGTCCGCTCCCAATGTTGCCAAGCCGGACGGGCGCATAGCCGACAACATTGTCTATTTCGCCCGTACTCTGCGCAAGGCTGGCATGCGCGTGGGCCCGGCTTCTGTGAAGGATGCCATCGAGGCGGTTCTGGCCGCGGGCATCGGTTCGCGCGAGGATTTTTACTGGACCCTGCATGCGGTGCTGGTTTCGCGCCACGAGGATCATGCGACGTTCGACGAAGCCTTCCGGCTGTTCTGGAAGTCGCGCGAGCTGATCGAGAAGATGATCGCCATGTTCTCGCCGGTCGCCCCCGACAACCGCGAGAAACAGAAGCTTCGCGCCGCCGAAAGCCGCGTGTCCAAGGCAATGTTCGAGGGCCACGAGAAGAACCAGCCGCCGCGCGAGATGCCGGAATTCGAGATCGACGCGCGTTTCACCGTGTCGGGCAACGAGGTGCTGCGCGGCAAGGATTTCGCGCAGATGACGGCGGAAGAGATCAGCAACGCCAAGCGCGCCATTGCCGAACTCCAGTTGCCTTTCGACACGGTGCGCACGCGTCGCTTCCGCCCCGACACGCGCGGCCGCGCCGATCCGCGCGCTATGATGCGCTCGGCCGCCCGCACCGGCGGGCAACTCATCTTGCCGAAGTTCCGATCCGCGCGCGAAATCAATCCGCCCATCGTCGTTTTGGCCGACATTTCGGGCTCTATGAGTCAATACACGCGCATCTTCCTGCATTTCCTGCACGCATTGACCGAGAAGCGGCGCCATGTGCATACCTTCGTCTTCGGCACGCGGCTGACCAACCTCACCCGCCAGATGCGCCATCGCGACCCTGACGCGGCGCTTGCTGATTGCTCTACGGCGGTTCAGGACTGGTCCGGCGGCACGCGCATCGGCGAGGCGCTGCATGAGTTCAATCGGCTCTGGTCGCGCCGGGTGCTGGGGCAGGGAGCGGTCGTTCTCCTGATCACCGACGGGCTCGAGCGGGAAGACGTGACCGGACTTTCGCAGGAGATGGCGCGGCTGCAGCGCTCCTGCCGGCGGCTGATCTGGCTGAACCCGCTGCTGCGCTTCGACGGCTTCGAGGCCCGTGCGCGCGGGGTCAGGGTCATGCTGCCTTTTGTGGATGAGTTCCGGCCAGTGCACAACCTTGACGCGCTTGCCGATCTCTGCGCTTCCTTGGACAGGAGAACGGGTGCGGATGTCGATCCGCGCCGATGGCTGGGAAATGGCAGGCCGCAAGCGGCATGACCATATTCTCTGCCATGGAGGAGCAGTCATGGAAAACATCGCGCATCTGGATGAGAGCCGCGATCCGCTGACCATTGCCGAAAACTGGATGAGGGACGGCAGGGACGTTGCCGTTGCAACGGTGGTGGAAACCTGGGGCTCCGCCCCGCGTCCGGTAGGCAGCCATCTCGTCATCGACGCGCAGGGCAATTTCCATGGTTCCGTTTCGGGTGGCTGCGTCGAAGGTGCTGTCATCGCCGAGGCCACGGACGTGATCGAGACCGGCAAGCCGAGAATGCTGGAGTTCGGCGTGGCCGACGAGACCGCCTGGCGCGTCGGGCTTTCCTGCGGCGGCCGCATCCGTGTCTATGTCGAGCGGCTGGGCTGAACCATGGACCCGCTGCATCTCAAGAAGCTGAACACCGAGCGCCGCGCCCGCCGCGCCGCGATCCTGGTGACCGACCTCGGCGACGGCCGCGACCGCATCGTGCGCGAGGGCGAGGCAGTGGCTGGCGAGCTAGGCACTGCGATTGCGGATGCTTTTCGCTCAGGCAAATCAGCCGTCGTCGAAGCAGATGGCAGGAACTTCTTTCTCAATGTGCATCTGCCGCAGCCGCGCCTGGTGGTCATCGGTGCGGTGCATATCAGCCAGGCGCTGGCGCCGATGGCGCAGGTGGCCGGCTATCCGCTGGAGATCATCGATCCGCGCACGGCCTTTGCCACAGCGGACCGCTTTCCCGACGTGACCCTGTTTGCCGAATGGCCGGAAGACGTCCTGAAGACACGGCCGCTCGACAGCTACACGGCCCTTGCGGCCGTGACCCATGATCCGAAGATAGACGATTCCGCGCTCAAGGCTGCACTGGGAGCGGGTTGCTTCTATGTCGGCGCGCTCGGAAGCCGCAAGACGCACGCCAGGCGTGTCGAGCGCCTGCTGGCGGCCGGCGTTTCCGAGGAAGAAATCGCAAGGATCCATTCCCCCATCGGTCTCGACATCGGCGCAGCCAGCCCGGCCGAGATTGCCGTGGCCGTTCTCGCGCAGGTCATTCGCACCTTCCGATCGCGTGATGCGGCCAGGCAACCGAAAGGGCAAGCGGCGTGAAGTTCGGCACGGTCTCCATCGATCAGGCAGAAGGCGCAATCTTGGCGCATTCGCTGACCGCGGGCGAGCGGCGCTTCCGCAAGGCCCACAGTTTGAGCGCGGACGATATCGCGTTCCTCAAGAACGCCGGCGTCGACGAAATGGTCGTCGCAAGGCTCGATCCGGGCGACCTGTGTGAAGACAGCGCCGCCGAGCGGATCGCGCATGCGCTTTCAACGCGCAATGTCGACGTCAAGCCGGCGGCCACCGGCCGCGTCAATCTCTATGCCCAAGCCGCGGGCGTGTTCACCGTCGACAAGGCGCTGATCGATGCAATCAACGCCGTTGGTCCCGCGATCACGCTGGCCACCGTTGCCGAGTATGCCGAGGTGCAGAAGGGGCAGATGGTCGCCACCGTCAAGATCATCCCCTTTGCCGTGGCCGGCGAGCTGGTGGACAAGGTGGTGGCGCTGTGCGCCGGGCGCGAGGCTTTTGCCGTGAACCCCTTCCGGGCCTTGCGCGTGGGGGTGGTGCAGACCGTTCTGCCCGGAATAAAGCAGAGCGTTCTGGACAAGACGACGGCGATCACGGTCGAGCGTTTCGCGCGTTCGCAAAGCCGGATCACCGAGGAACTCCGCACACCGCACAGCGCAGAGCCGGTATCCGAGGCGGTCGAAGCCCTGGTGCGCGACAACGACATGGTGGTGGTGTTCGGCGCTTCCGCCATGTGCGACTTCGAGGATGTCATCCCGGCGGCGATTGCCAAGGCGGGCGGGCGGATCATCCGCGCCGGCATGCCGGTCGATCCGGGCAATCTGCTGGTGATCGGCGAGATCGGCAGCAAGCCGGTCATCGGCGCGCCGGGCTGTGCTCGCAGCCCGAAGGAAAACGGCTTCGACTGGGTGCTGGACCGCGTGATCGCCGGCCTGCCGGTTTCCGCCATGGACATTGCCGGCATGGGGGTCGGCGGCCTGCTTATGGAAATCCCGACCCGGCCGCAGCCACGCGAGGCGCGCGAAAAGCCCTTGCCGGTGCGCGTGGGGATCGTGCTGCTTGCCGCCGGCCGTTCCAGCCGCATGGGTGGCCCCAACAAGCTGATGGCAATGTTTGGTGAGCAGCCGTTGATCCGCCGCATCGCCGAACGTGCGGCAGCAAGCCATGCGGCCGGCACAGTCGTCGTGACCGGCCACGAAGCAGAACGGATCGAAACCGTGCTGGAGGGGATGGACGTGAAGTTTGCCCGCAATCCAGACTTTGCCACCGGGCTTGCCTCCTCGCTCAAGGCTGGGATTGCGGCGCTGCCGGCCGATGTTGCCGGCGCGCTGATCGTGCTGGGCGACATGCCCGGTGTCACCACGGCCGACCTCGATCGCATGATCGAGGCTTTCAAGTCTGCCGGTGGGCGCCCCATCGTGCGCGCCACCCACGACGGAAGGCGCGGCAACCCGGTGCTGCTGCCGCGTTCGCTGTTTCCTGCGGTCGAAGCCTTGCAAGGCGACACCGGCGCGCGGAATATCGTGGAGGCGGAAGGGGCGGATGCCGTGGACGTGGAGATCGGGGCAGGGGCTGCGCTGGACGTCGACACACGTGACGCCATGGAAGATGCGGGCGGAGCGTTGCAGGGCAACTAATCGGGGGCACGCATGACGTTTTCGACAGGACTGCGCTGCGCTGCGGCAGCGGCTCTCATGAGTATCGTTCTGCCCCCTGCTGCGCTGTCAGATGCTCTGACGCTTGCCCCGTTCAAGGACGATCTATTCGCCTATCCGGGTGTCCTGTCCACGGGCGACGGCGGTGCCCACACGGTGGTCGATTATCGCGAGATGCGCGACATCAACAGGCGCGATGAAGTTCCTCAAAGGCGTGCGCACCGCAAATATGTGTCGACCGGGGTGCGCAGCGTGCAGAACGACCTGGTGCTGAAGACTGCTGCCGGAGACATCCGCCACTTCGCGGTGGGCACCCAGCGCGGCGCGAAGCTCATCGTCCTCTATCTGCACGGGCAGGGCGGCAGCCGAAAGCAAGGGGTGGACGACTTCACCTTCGGCGGAAATTTCAACCGGGTGAAGAACCTGATGGCCGAAAATGGCGGCCTTTATCTCTCGCCCGACTTCTCCGATTTCGACGACAAGGGAGCCGCGGAAGTCGCCGCTCTCATCACTCACTATTCCGAACGTTCGCCCGGCGCGCCGGTCTTCGTCGCTTGCGGCTCGATGGGCGGGGTCCTGTGCTGGAAGCTTGCCGCAGACAAGGCCATTGCGCCGCGCCTGTCGGGTCTGATGTTGATGGGCTCGCTGTGGTACGAGGGGTTTCTTTCCAGCCCGGCGTTCAAGCGAAAGGTTCCGGTGTTTTTCGGACAGGGCAGTCGCGACAAGGTGTTCCCGGTCGCAAATCAGGAGGCCTTTTTCCGTTCCATATTGGCCAAATCACCAGGTTATCCCGCCCGCTTCGTCCGCTTTGAAACAGGCACGCATGGCACGCCCATCCGCATGATCGACTGGCGCGGGGCGCTGAACTGGATGCTCTCGCTGAGAAGCTGAGCCCGCGACCGCCTACGGTGCCGAATTGTAGTCCAGTATGGTCTCGGGATTGATCACGCCATCATAGGAAGCGTCGACGTCATACTGCACCAGGCTGAAGTCGCCTTTGCGAAACAGCCAGATGCCGCTTGACGATACATCGCCCTTGGCGCGCCACTTGCCGTGGGAGGTGATGGTGTGGGCCTGCTCGTCATAAGACGAGTTGCTCAATGCATTCTCGTCGCGAAAGCCAATGATGTTGAGCGCCTCAACCTTGCCCTCCGCGTCATTGTTTTCGCGGTGAATTTCGTATTCGGGAGTTGCGAAGTGCAACTCGCGAAGGCCCCGCGCATCGTCGGCCAGATAGTAGACATGCACCTCGTTGTAGGCACCGGTGCTGCACAGGAAGCGGATCAGGCGAGCCTTTCGCACCGGTCCGGCCTCGCCATCCTGCCCGTCATGAAAGGTAATCGTGTAGTCTTCGGGCTTTGTGGCGTCGCCCGGTTGGCCCGGCGCCAGCGTGGTGCACTGGCTTGCATGGGTGGCCGAAAAGGCTGCCTTGGCCTGTTCGAGCACCGCATCCCTGGGCGCGGGGGCAGGGCCTTCGCTGCAGCTTTCAGGAAGCGAGTTCTCGAACGGCTTGTCGCTCGGTTTCAGGTCACCCTTTTCGATGTGCAGGCCCATGAAGGGCGGCTCGGCCTGGATCTGCGGGTCGGCGAGGCGAGCGGTGTAGCATCCGGCAAAGACCGTCTCGTCGCCCTTCTTGTCGCGGGCGAGGATGGCAACGGGGATATAGTAGTAGGTGCTGCCCGCCGCCCCTTCGGAGCCCGGTTCGCCAATTGCAACTTGCACTTCCTCGGTGTCGCTGAAGCCATCGACGAACTGCTGAAAGTCCTCGGTGGGCTTTGCATTTCCGAAATAGCTCCAGGCGCGAGTATATTCGTGCCGGTTCAAGGCATTGTAGAACGAGCGCACGAGAGCGCCCGGGTCGGACCGGTCATCCAGATACGCTGGCTCGGCGGCCAGTGCGGCGGTGCAGATCGCGATAGAGGCGGTGGCTGCAAGCAGCAGTCGAATCATTGCGCGCGAATCCTCTTTCCTGAGTATCTTCAGCCGATTGCGGCAGGGGCGTGACGTGTCGGCGTCTCGGCAAAATCGGACCACCGGATCATTCAGCCGCGAAATTTCTTGGTGCGTCACCAAGTGATTTTTAACGAGCGGCGACTAGTGTCCCGGCAGTTGTCCGCCGCGAGCCGGACGGCGCAGGAGGCTGTCTTGGGGACCAACACCGATCGCGATTTCGCTTCGCTGCTCGACGATCTCTTCGTTGCGCAGCCGCTGATTGAAGAATCGGCGTCCAAGCCCTCGATTCCCTTCGATTATCTCGCTGTGGCCGACGAACTTCATTCCGGCCGAATCAAGGTGACGAACGACGTCGCTGCCGCGGAATACCGCGAGGCCAGCGAGAATTTCGAGGCCGGCTTCGCGGCTTTGCTCGCCAGCCTCGACGCCCTGGCAGCAGAGCGCGCCGAGCCGGAGGAAGAGTTGCCCTCCGTCGATCCTGAGGCCATCGCACGTGAACTGGATCTCGCCACCGCAAAGGTGAGTGCGGATTTCAGCCGGTTGCGGCGAACCTTTGCCTTCCACAACCATCCAGACCGGGTTGCGCCGCACCTGCGCCAACGCGCCATGGTGCGCATGCAGGTCGCGAACATGCTGATCGACGACGCCAAGCGCCGCGCCGCCAAGCCGCCCAAGCGTTGATCCCGCTCCGCATCTGGAGCACCGGGCCATCATGGGCTATGCAACGACTCGTTCTAGGCGCGTCCGCGCCACGTTCCAGTCGGAGATTTTTCATGCAGAAGCGCCGCATCGGCCGCACCGACCTTTACGTCTCGCAAATCTGCCTCGGCACGATGACATGGGGGCAGCAGAATACCGAGGCCGAAGGCCATGCCCAGATGGACCTGGCCTTCTCGCGCGGCGTCAATTTCCTTGACACGGCGGAGATGTATCCCATCCCACCGAAAGCGGAGACGCAGGGGCGGACCGAAACCTGTATCGGAAACTGGATGAAGGCCCGCGGCAACCGCGACCGCGTGGTGCTTGCCTCCAAGGTCATCGGTCGCACGGACAGCGACTGGTATCGGGGCGGGCGTCCGTCGAAACTGGTGCGCGCGGATATCTTCGACGCCATCGACAAGTCGCTGCGCCGGCTCCAGACCGATTATATCGATCTCTACCAGATCCATTTCCCCGAGCGGCCCATCACCTGGGGCGCCAACCCGACGCGCGTGGGCACTGCGCCGGCCGAGCGGCTGGCCGACGAGACGCCAATCGCCGAGACGCTCGCCGTCTTCGACGAACTGGTGAAGGCGGGCAAGATCCGGCATTTCGGCCTCTCCAATGAAAGCTCCTGGGGTGTGATGCGCTTCATTGCCGAGAGCGATCGAGGTGTTGGACCGCGGGTGGCCTCGCTCCAGAATGCCTACAACCTCGTCAACCGCACCTTCGAGGTGAACCTCGCCGAGGTGTGCGAGCGCGAGGACGTGGGCCTGCTTGCATATTCGCCGCTGGCGCAGGGCTACCTGACCGGAAAGTATGATCACGGTGCCCGGCCGGAAGGCGCCCGCAGCACCCTATTCAACCGCGGCCAGCGCTACGAGACGCCTCACGCGGCCGAGGCTCTGCTTGCCTACAACGAGCTCGCGCGCAGCTTCGGCATGGAGCCCGCGCTCTTTGCCAACGCCTATGTCAGCAGCCGCTGGTTCGTCACTTCGAACATCATCGGCGCGACATCGCTGGCCCAGCTGGAGATGGCGCTTGATTCGGCCGAGGTGACCTGGACCGAGGAAATGCAGAAGGCCGTCGACGATATTCACCAGCGCGTCGGCAATCCCTGCCCGTAACCGGCACGGCAGGTCGTTTTGACAGCTGGACCATGCACACAGGCCCCGTTAAGTTCCGGCCGGAAGTGAGGAAAGGATTAAGCATGACTGATATCTGGTTTCGCACAGGCGAGGCAACGGTTCTGGCCGCGGAAGGGCAGGCCACCGATGCCATGCCTGAGGTTCTGATCGGCTCGGTCCGGGGTCCCGTCGGGCAGGCATTCGCGTCGATGATGGGGCAGGTGAAGGGTCACACGCGCATGTTCGTGGTGCGCGACCTGAACCAGCTCGTGCGCCCGGCGACGATGATGACCACCAAGGTCACGATCAAGAACATGGCTTATGCCGAGCTGCTCGGCGGCGTCGTGCAGGCTGCCACCGGCGACGCCATCGTCGACTGCCTTGCCGAGGGCATACTGCCCAAGGACCAGGCCGACGAGCTGTGCATGATCATCATGATCTGGCTCGACCCGCGCTGCGCCGAGGACGAGAACCTCGACAAGAAGGATCTCTACCGCACCAACTACGAGGCGACCAAGCTGGCGATTTCGCGCGCCATGACCGGCAGCCCGACGGTGGACGAGCTGATCGCCAACCGCAAGACGGTCAAGCACTATGCGCTGGAAGACGTGATCGACTACTGAGCCGTCGATCGTTCGCCCTCGCTCTGCGAGGAGAGGGGTCTTTTTTTTGAAGACGTCGCAAAAGCGGCGTCTTCTTCGTTTGATAGGAGGCCGGGACTGGCCCCCCGCTTTGCCCGCTTCTGGCCGTGACGCTTCGGCCAGGCGGCATTATGAAAGGCCCGCCCACCATCGGGCCCTGAGAGTTGTTATGAAAAGTACCGTGAGTATGGGCAGCGCGACGACCACGTCGCAGAGCTTCGCGCTAACTGCCCTTATCGTCGGCGGCATCACCATCGGTTGCTCGCCCATCTTCGTGCGCCTGTCCGAGCTTGGCCCGCTGTCGACCGCATTCTGGCGCGTCGCGCTTGCCATGCTGCCGCTGATGGCCTGGTCGGCTGCCACATCCGGCCGCTCCGAAGAGCAAGCGAAGCCGAGCAGCCTTGCTGAAGTTCTCGCCTTGATGGTGCCGGGCGTAATGCTGGCCGGCGACCTGGCGGCCTGGCACATTGCGCTGCACATGACCTCCGTGGCCAACGCAACGCTGCTGGCCAACATGGCGCCCATCTTTGTCACCCTGGCCAGTTGGCTGTTTTTTCGAACCCGGATCACGCGTGTCTTCCTCGCAGGGCTTACCCTGTCGCTGATCGGGGTCACGATCCTGCAGGGCGGGATCGGCGCCGTCGGCGGCGGCAAGCTGGCTGGCGACGCGATGGCAGTGGTGGCGTCGGTGTTTTATGCAGGCTACCTGATTTCCCTGGGGCGCCTGCGCAGCAAGTTTTCCACGCTGACCACCATGCTGTGGACCACCTTTTCGGCGGGCCTGTGCATGCTGCCGGCAGCGCTCATCTTCGAGACGGGCTTCTTCCCGGTCACGCTGTTCGGCTTTGCGATGCTGCTCGGACTGGCCTGGATCACCCATGCCAGCGGGCAGGGGCTTATCATCTATGCGCTGGCGTGGTTGCCGCCCGCCTTTTCTTCGCTGACATTGCTGGTGCAGCCGGTCGTGGCGGCCATCCTTGCCTGGGCACTCCTGTCAGAGCCGTTGGGTGCGGCCCAGGCGCTTGGAGGTGTCATCGTGCTCGCCGGGATATTTGTTGCCCGGCGAGGCTAGGGACTTCGACCCGTGCGGCCGTAGCTCGTTCGGGAGCTAGATCCTATGCGCCGTCGACGACGGTAAAGCCCTCGAACTGAGGGTTTCCGACGTAGAGCGCCTTGTTCGACCCGGCATTCCTATGGGCGGAGCGGAAATTCTCCGACTTGGTCCAGGCAACGAAGTCTTCCTGGCTGTCCCAGACCGCGTGCGAGGCGAACAGCGTGTAGCCTTCCACCTCGTTGGCGGGGCCGCGCAGGAGCTGGAATTCGCGAAAGCCTTTCATTTCCGAAAGTTTCGAGTCGCGGTTCCTCCAGAGATCCTCAAAGGCCTCCTCCGAGCCCTTCTGCACCTTGAAGCGGTTCATGGCGATGTACATGCATCTATCCTTTCAAACTGGCCTGAGTTCAGGTCGTGGAAGTTGGCTCACCTGGTGCGGTTGAAGGCGAGCGGTACGGTGAAGTTCCAGCTCGATCGCCCGGCTGCGTCAGGAATGGGCGGGAAGGGGGCAGCGCGCCGCACTGCATCCAGCGCGGCTTCGTCGAGCGCGGCCGAGCCGGAACTGCCAACCATGCGGATCGAACCGACACTGCCATCGGCGGCCACGACGAAGCTGACCCTGGTTTCGCCGTGCACACCCTGTCGCCGTGCCTGAGCGGGATAGCGAAGCGCTCGACGCAGCTTGGCAACGATCTTGCCCGGGTAATTCGAGACAGCCGCGTTGCCCACGCCGCTGGCGCCGCCCTTGCTGGCAATTCCGTCACTGCCGTTCTTCTGGCCGTCCACCTTGCCTCGCCGCGCATCAAGGGCGGCGTTGCCACCGGAGCCCGAACTCCGTTCCGTCTTCGCCGGCGCGGGTTTTTCCGCGGGCTTCTCGGCGCGCTTTTGGGGACCAGCCGCGGCCTCCTTTTGCGGCTCGGCCTTCTTCGCCTCGGCCGGTCTTGCCGGCGGCTCAGGCTTGGGCTCCGGCAAGGGGTTAACCTCTTCTGGCTTTTCGGCGGGTTCGAGGGGGGCGACGGCCGATGGCTGTTGCACCGCCGCCTCTTCCGCCGGCTCGGTTGCCTCTGCGGCGAGGACCGGCGGCGCAGGCTCGGTAGGCAGGATTTCCTCTGCTGCGGTTTCGGTAGGCTCGGGCTCTGCGGCTGGTGGTTTCGGCTGCTCGGTCGCCTTTTCGATTGGCGCCGGCATCTCGTTGACCGCCGTCTCCACTTCCGTCACGTCCACCCGCGGGGTGGAAGGGGCCTCGGCCACAGCCTGCGTTTCCGCCTTTCGCTCTGGGCTGGGGTCGGACATCGTCACCAGCGTGACATTCGTCACGGGCATGCCGTCGTCGGCGCTGTCGCCCGCTGCCTGCAGGTTTTCGGTGGCATTGCCGAACATGGCAATTCCGGCATCTTCAGCGCCGGCGATCAGTACGCCGTCATCTTTGATGGCCACCAAGCAAAGCGCCACCGCTGCATGAAAGGCGATGGACGCGGCGATCGTTGCGCCGGACCATCTGCTTCGCTGTGCTTTTGGTCCTGTGCGGGCAATGTCGAGTGGCTCCGCGGGACTGCTGTCGAGCGCAGAGTCCACCGTCAGTTCATATCGCTTTTCCGGAATTTCGCGGCTGCCCGGCCGCAGCGCTCCCAAGGGGAGAATGAAGCTGGGCTCGCCCGAGCCGTGAGGCAGCGCCTGAAACCCGGCCGGAGGCCAGGTCGTCATGTCTTGCGCGAATGCAGGCTCCAGTCCCAATTCCAACCTCATGCCCCTACATGCCGAAAACAATGCCGGTTCTTGTAGTGGTCTTAAGGTCGCGCACGCATGCCACCTGCGCTCCCGTCCCGAGCGGCAACATCAGCGCGCTGCCGAGCATCGTTGCCGCCCTGAGCATAGTTCAGCCTCCGAATCGCATGGTCGCAGCCAGCTTGAGGGTCACACCGGGCTCGTAGAGCACGGTGGTGGTGCTGGTGTTGAGCGGATTGACATATTTCACGTCGAAAATGTTGTCGACGCGGAAGTTCACGTTGAGGTTGTCCGTCGCCTTGTAGGTGGCGAAGGCGTTTACCAGCGTGTAGTCCTCGGCGACCTTATTGCCTCTCGGGGCGCCGTAGTACTGCACCTCGCCGCCGGTCAGGAGCCTGTCTTCCAGGAAGCGGAAGCCGAGCTGGCCCGTGACCTGCGAGGAGGGGATGGTGGACAGGTCCTCGCGAATGCCGGCGTAGGACACGGTGTAGCCATTGATGGTCGATGCCGACAGCCCGACGAAGCCCCATGCTGCGTTGTAGATCCCTTCCAGCTCGAAACCGCTGATCTTCGCATTGGCGTAGTTCTGGTATTGCGAGCAGATAGGCGCATAGGTCACGTTCGGGTTCATCAACAGATCCCACCGAACGGGGCAGAGGCCGGTCGTATCGGTAAAAGCCGAGATCGTGGTGCTGCCGATGTAGTCGGCGATATTGTTGTTGAAATAAGCCGCCTTGATGCGGAGCGCGTCGTCGGGCTGGATCACGCCGTCCGCGCGATAGTTGGCGCCGACTTCCCAGGTCTTGCCCGTCTCCGGCGTGAGGTCGGGATTGGGCAGGAACGGGAATGTCGCCCCGGTCGGATGCATGCCGTTCATCAGCGTTTCGGTGATGGATGGCGAGCGGTAGCCTTGGGCATAGGTGCCGTAGAGCTGCAGGCCCTCAAGCGCGGCCGTCTGGAACGGCGACACGCCCACGGTGATGCGCGGCGAAAGCCGGTTGCCTGAATTGTTCGCAGCATCGCTGTCGAGGCTGTAGCTGTCATAGCGCAGCCCGGCGAGCACCTCGAGCCATTCCCAGCTTATCTTGTCCTGGACATAGGCGCCGCTGACCCGCCGCTTGCCCGAGGGCGTGTAGGTATCCATGCTGCCGCTGGGGTCCCGCGAGAGGACGTCGTCGCTGACCCAGTCGCCGCCATAGGTCACCTCGTGCTGGAGCGCGCCGGTTTCGAAACGGGACGTATTCCAGATGTCGAAGCTCCAGGTGCCGAGATCGTAGTTCGTCTGCGAACCTGCTGGAATGACGGTCGGCAGGCCTGTCATGGGGTCGAACTGGTTGCTGCTGAGGGCCTTGATGTAGAGCCAGCTCTGGTCCTCGTCCGTGATGTTGTAACGGCCGGTGAACGTATTCTGCTTCAGGTCGAGATCGGAGACCGGGGAGCCGCCGCTGACCTCGTTCCAGCTGTCGTTGGCGCCGACCCAGCCAAGCTTGAGTTCGCTGTTTTCCGTCGGACGGATGCTGCTCTTGAGCATGCCGCTCAACACGTCGAAGCTGGTGCCGGGAACGGTATCGCCGCCGCCATCCTTGTAATCGCCGTAGTCGCGATAGACGATGTTGCCGAGCACGTCGAACGCGTCATTGAAGCGATAGGCGCCGGTCGCGCTGGTGGTCCAGCCATGACCGTTGGTCTCGTACATGCCGGTGGCCGAAGCAGCCCAGCTTTCGCCCGGACGGAGGAAATCCTCGGCATCCTTGGTCTCATAGAAGACCACGCCGCCGATCGCGCCGGAGCCGTATGTGTTGGCCACGGGGCCGCGGATGACGTCGACCTGCTTTACCAGTTCGGGATCGAGCCAGAACTTCGACTGCGTGCCATGGCCTGAGCGCTGAAAATCCTGTCGTGCGCCGTCGATGATCACCTGAACGCGGCCAAAGTCCTGCAGGCCGCGAATGTTGACGCTGGAAGCCGTACGGCTGGCGTCCGTCTGCACTGCCACGTTGGGCAGGCCGAACAGGACGCCCTGCTGAGACGTCGCCATGCGGCGCTCAAGCTGCTCCTGGCCGACATGGCTGACGGATGCCATTGTGTCGATCGCGCTTTCGTCGGTGCGGCTGACGACCGTGATCTTGTCGAGCAGCGTGGCGCCGTCGCCGTTCTTTTTCTGTTCGACCTTCTCAGCCGTCTCCTGTGCTGCCGCCGTGCTATCTACCTCCTGTGCGGATGCCGAAGCCACGCCCAGTGCGATCGCCGCCACGCCCGCCATCAGGGCCGCCGAGCGGGCGAAGCCCGGCCTCAATCTCACTTCTCCGTCGAGCCCCGACAGAACCAAAATATCCCGAGCCACAAGCCCCATACCCACAATTCTCCAGTGTCTGCTGATGCGGGCTGGCCTGGAGGCTGGCTGGCATTTTTCGTTTGCGCCGGAGTGATTTAAAACTTGACTCGTTTACTCCGGTAATGCAGTTGACTAGATAACATGATTCATTGAGTCAAGATTGATTTCGCAGTCCACGCACAGTTCGTTGGACAACGAAATCGGCGCAGACAGACGGCAGGCGAGAGGGGCCGACGACCATGAGCAGCCACGAACAGGATGCTTTCCACCATCGTCCGGAAAAAACCGTCGCGGAAACGGCGCGGCGGGCAGGATCGCCGCTCATGTCCATCCGCACGGTGTCGAGCGCCGCGCTGTTCGCCGGCGAGCACGAGATCGGCATCGATCATCGCGGTTCGCTCTACCGCTTGAAAATCACCCGTCAGGGCAAGCTCATTCTCAACAAGTAATTCCGCATAGGGGGTCTGAATCATGGATGCTCGCGTAAAGCCCGCGCCGCACGAAATCCGTCTGGAGAGAGCCGAAAATCCGAAGATGCGCGAGCGCGATCTCGCCAGCCAGCTTGGCGCCTCAGAGGCTGAACTGGTGGCGGCCTATATCGGCGAGGGCGCCGTGCGCCTCGAGCCCCGGGTCAACGATCTGCTGACCGGCCTGGAAGCCGTGGGCGAGGTGATGGCGCTGACCCGCAACGAGAGCGCAGTGCACGAGAAGATCGGCGTCTACGACAAGGTCGTCACCGGCGACCAGACGGCGATGGCGCTGGGCGAGAACATCGACCTGCGCATCTTCCCGAAACGCTGGGCCTTCGGCTTTGCCGTCGAAAAACGCGATGGCGACGATGTGCGCCGCAGCTTCCAGTTCTTCGACAAGGCGGGTGCTGCCGTGCACAAGGTGCATCTGCGGCCGTCCTCCAATGTCGAGGCCTATGAGCAGCTGTTGGAAAAGCTCCGTTTAGAGGACCAGAGCGCAGCGCTCGATATCGTGGCCGCCGATGTAGCCGAGGCGCCCGCCGAGGAAACGACCACGACGGTGGAAGAGTTGCGCGACCGCTGGTGCAAGCTTACCGACACGCACCAGTTCTTCGGCATGCTGCGCACCCTCAAGCTCGGCCGCCAGCAGGCGCTGCACATGGTCGGCGAGGACTATGCCTGGCGGGTCGAGAACGATGCGCTGACGACCATGCTGCACAAGTCGGTCGAGACGCAGGTGCCGATCATGTGCTTCGTCGGCAATGACGGCTGCATCCAGATCCACTCGGGCCCGATCCAGAACGTCAAGCCGACGGGGCCGTGGATCAACATCTTCGACGAAACCTTCCACCTGCATTTCCGGACCGACCACGTCGAGGAGCTCTGGGTGGTGCGCAAGCCGACCGCGGATGGCCATGTCACCTCGCTGGAGGCCTATGACGCCAAGGGTGAGCTGATCATCCAGTTCTTCGGCAAGCGCAAGGAAGGGCATGACGAGCGCATCGAGTGGCGCGAAGTCGCCGAAAGCCTGCCGCGCGCAACGGCGACTGCCGCATAAGGATGAAGAGCATGTCGATATTCAGCCGTTCGGTGCGGGTTGCCGCGATTGGCGTGGCGCTGGCGCTCGGTTCTCTTGGCGTGGTGCAGGCCGAGGAGGGCAAGACCGTATTTCCGGATGCCTCCCGCGTCGCGGCCGTTGGCGGCTCGATCACCGAGATCGTCTATGCGCTGGGCGAGGAGGGCAAGCTGGCGGCTCGCGACTCGACCAGCACCTATCCGGAAGCGGCGCTAAAACTGCCCGATGTGGGCTATATGCGGGCGCTGTCGCCCGAGGGCGTGCTGTCGGTCAATCCGTCCGGCATCCTGGCGCTAGCAGGCAGCGGGCCGAAGGAAGCCATCGACGTGCTCAAGAAGGCGAGCGTGACCTACATCGAAGTGCCCGAGACCTTCGATCATCAGGGCATTCTCGACAAGGTGCGCATCGTCGGCCACGCGCTGGGCGCGGACGAGAAGGCCGTGACGCTGGCCAAGTCCATAGACGCCGATCTCAAGGCGGCCGAGGAACTGACCGCCAAGGTGGCGACACGCAAGCGCGTGCTGTTCATCCTCAGCATGGAGGGCGGCAAGATTCTCGCGGCCGGCGATCACACGGCCGCCAATGGCATCATCAGGCTGGCCGGCGGCGTGAACGCGATGGAAGGCGTGAACGGCTACAAGCAACTGACCGACGAGGCGGCGCTGACCGCCAGGCCTGACGTTATCCTGATGATGGAGAGCCCCGGTGCGCCCGGAACGGCAGATGCCGATGTCTTCGCCAACCCGGCTCTTGCCGCTACGCCGGCGGGAAAGACCAAGACGCTGATCCGCATGGATGGCAGCTACCTGCTGGGTTTTGGTCCGCGCACGGCAAGCGCCATCCGCGATCTCGCGGCCGCACTCTATGGCGACCAGATCAAAGGCTGAGCATACCGTGGTTGACAGCGTGGCCGGCAGCGTCGGCAACATGGAAAGGCGCGCGTCGGCGGGCGACCGCTCGGCGCGCGCGAAATTTGCAATCGTGCTCTTGGCGGTCCTGCTCGGCGTGACCGTGCTGCTGAGCCTGGCCTCCGGGGCGTCCGGCGCCTCGGCGCTGGCAGTGGTGCGCGACTGGCTGTTTCCGTCGATGTCGGACGGCTCGGCATTGTCCGAGCGCGACCGCATCATCGTCTATGACATCCGCCTGCCGCGCGTCGTGCTCGGCGTGCTGATCGGCTCGGCGCTTGCCGTGTCGGGTGCGGTCATGCAGGGGCTTTTTCGCAATCCGCTGGCCGATCCCGGCCTTGTTGGCGTGTCCGCAGGGGCAGGGCTCGGCGCAATTGTCGTCATCGTGCTGGGTGGCACCGTGCTCGGCCCGCTGCTGGCGATCTTGGGCATCTATACCCTGCCGCTCGCTGCCTTCTTCGGCGGCCTTGCAACCACAATGACCCTCTATCGCGTCGCCACGCGGCGTGGGCAGACATCCATCGCCACCATGCTTCTGGCCGGCATAGCGCTCGGCGCCATGGCGGGAGCGTTCTCCGGTATCCTCGTCTATCTCGCAGACGACCGGCAGCTGCGCGACCTGACGTTCTGGGGGCTCGGCTCGCTCGCCGGCGCCACCTGGACCAAGATCGCGGCGGCCGGGCCGATCATCGCGCTGGCGCTGATCGCGTCACCCTTCCTGGCGCGGGGCCTGAATGCGCTGGCGCTGGGGGAGGCGGCGGCACATCACCTCGGCATCCCCGTGCAGCGGTTCAAGAATGTCGCCATCGTCTCGGTCGCGGCCGCGACCGGCGCCTCGGTCGCGGTCAGCGGGGGCATCGGCTTCGTCGGCATCGTGGTGCCGCATCTGCTGCGCCTGATCATCGGCCCGGACAATCGGTACCTGCTGCCGGCTTCGGCGCTGCTCGGCGCCTCGATGCTTCTGCTTGCGGACGCGATAAGCCGTACAATCGTCGCGCCGGCCGAACTGCCGATCGGCATCATCACCGCTGCGGTGGGCGGACCGTTCTTCCTGTGGATCCTGCTGCGCAAGCGCGGGCTTCTGGACCTCTGAGTACAGCCATGATCGAAGCACACGACATTTCCGTCTCCATCGGCTCCAGACGCATTATCTCCAATGTCGATTTCGAGGTGCGCCCCGGCGAGATCGTGGCGATCGTCGGGCCCAACGGGTCCGGAAAAACGACCTTCCTGAAGGCGCTTTCCGGCGATCTCCCATATTCGGGCAAGATCGAGATCAACAACCGCGACATGGCGGGCCTAAAACCATGGGAGACAGCGTCGATGCGAGCCGTGCTGCCGCAAGCGACGGCGCTGTCCTTCCCGTTCACGGTGCATGAGGTCGTCAGCCTTGGCATGATGAGCGGCCGTTCCGGCGCCTCGGCAAGCGAGGAGCGCAACCTGCCGGAGATGGCGCTGGCGCGCGTTGATCTCGATGGCTTTGCCGGCCGCTTCTATCAGGAACTCTCGGGCGGCGAGCAGCAGCGCGTGCAGCTTGCGCGCGTGCTGTGCCAGGTCTGGGCGCCGATGCTGGACGGCAGGCCGCGTTACCTGTTCCTCGACGAGCCGGTGTCCAGCCTCGACATCAAGCACCAACTGATCATCATGGATATCGCACGCGATTTCGCCCGGCGCGGCGGGGGCGTGGTGGCGATCCTGCATGACCTTAACCTGACTGCGATGTATGCCGACCGCATCTTCGTCATGCATCGGGGGCGGTTGGCGGCGGCGGGCACACCGAGTGAGGTGCTCAGCGACGATCTGATTTCGGAAGTGTTCGAGTGCCGCCTGAAGGTCGGTGCGCTGCCCCCGTACAACACGCCCTTTGTTCTCCCGCAATCGGTGGAGGTTTAGGCCGACAGCGTGGCCAAACGAAAAAGGCCGCGCTCGAAGGAGCTGCGGCCTTGCGCTGCTGGAAGGCAGTATCCGTTACGCCGCCGGCGCCCGGCGGTCCTCGAGCTGGTCGATGCCCAGCAGCGAGCGCACATTCGGCCGCGCCTTGACGAGGTCGTCGATAGTGTGACGGGAAAGAACGTCGAAGAAGGCATTCAGAGCTTCGCGCAGCGCCGAGTTCAGGCCGCAGCTGTCCACGAGCGGGCATTCTGCCGCGTCGCTCTCAAAGCACTCGGCCATGGCGAAACTTTCTTCCGTCACCCGCACGACATCGAACAGGGTGATCTTATCGGCCTCGCGGCCCAGTCGCACACCGCCATGGCGTCCGCGCACCGTTTCCACCAGCCCGTGCTGGACCAGCGGCTGGAGGATCTTGAACAGGAACAGTTCCGAGACCGAATATGCCTGGGCGATTTCGGGAATCCTGCTGAGCCGGTCCTTATTGGCCGCGCAATACATCAGGATCCGTATTGCATAATTGGTCTGGCGCGTAAGCCGCATGATCGTTCCTTCGCTGATGCTGGCCGGGCATGGGGGCAAAATGCGGCCGCAATGGGCCCGGGCAGAACAGGCAATATATTCACGGGCCGCTTCGCCAAACCGAATATGGCGTGGGCCCTGGAATAATTCCAGATCGGTAACGACGATACTTTCTGCACGTTGTCAAGTTATCGGGGGCCGTCGGCAGGGGGCCGGTCCAGTAGCTCGGACGGGCCATTTTTGGGCGGCCGCACGCGCGGCACTTTGACCTTTACGTAATAGCGGGGTTGCAATTCGTGCTGCAGTGCACAATATTCGCGGCGTCAAGAGTCGTAGACTCGCGGGAGGAGCCCTCGAGGAGTACGACATGCAGAAGTCTGCATCCAACGCGGCCCCGCTCACGGGCATCATTCGCCAGCTCAGGCCTTCGGACCTCCGGCGCTTTCGTGATCATCTGCTGAGGCTCGACGCCGAAAGCCGGCGCGACCGCTTCAACGGCTTTGCCGACGACAATTTCGTTCGCGCCTATGCCGACCGTTGCTTTGCCAAGGGCACGACGGTCATCGGCTATGTCGAGGGCGACCGCGTGCTCGGCGCTGCCGAACTGCACGAACGCCCCGAGATTGCCGAGCCTACCGGCGAGATCGCCTTCAGCGTCGAGCAGCAGCTTCAGCACCGGGGCATCGGTGGCAGCCTGTTCGAGCGGCTGATCGCCAATGCGCGCTGGCTGGGCTACACCCGGCTGCTGGTCACCACTCACCCGCAGAACGAGGCGATGAAGGCGCTGGCGCGCAAGTTCAATGCGTCCCTGTCGTTCGATGCGGGCGAAACCGTCGGTGTCATCGAACTCGATCCGCCGGCGCCGGTCTTCCCGGAGACTCCCGACCCTTTCGGAAAAGCTAAGGGCGGGCGCGGCGGCGCCATGCCGCCCGCGGTGGTGTCAATGCGTGCTGCGCAACCGGCGCAGGCGAGGCGGTAGGCGCTCTTTGTCGTGGGGCGGGTGGCGCCGCTCGACGCGGATGAGTAGTCTCGCATCGTTCGCCACCGGAATTGCCATGCCACCGAACGAGACGACGACCGCCACCGGTTTCCGCGACGATGCGGCGAAGCTTGCAGCCCTCCGTCGTACCAGGGCGATCGCCACCGGCGCGCTTTGCCTCTGCGTCGCCGTGTTCGCTACCGCCAAGATTTTCCAGCCACGCTACCCATGGCTCGGTTTCGTGGCCGCCTTTGCCGAAGCCGCGACCATCGGCGGCCTGGCGGACTGGTATGCCGTGGTCGCGCTGTTCAAGCGCCCGCTCGGCCTGCCCATTCCTCACACCGCCATCATTCCCGCCAACCAGAACCGCATTGCCGAAAATCTCGGCCGCTTCATCGAGGTCAATTTCCTGGCGCCCGGGCCGGTACGGGAGAAATTGAACGAGGTCGATTTTGCCGCGCTCGTCGCCGACTGGCTGTCCGACGCACAGCGCGCCGAGGCATTGTCGCGCTTCGTTGCGCGGCTGGTGCCTCAAACCCTTGCGGCGATCGACCGCTCCGGGCTGCGCAGCTTCGTCGCCGACCGCATGGTCGAGCAACTCGACCGCGTGAAAGTGGCGCCGCTGGCCTCTGAACTGCTCTCGGCCTTCAGCGAGGACCGCCGCCACCAGAAGCTTTTGGACCAGTTCACCAAGATCATCGGCCGCTTCCTGTCGGATGAGGAAGCGTTAGCGGCCATGCGCGAGAAGATTCGCATGGAACTGCCGTCGCTGTTCAACCTGTTCCGTGCTGACGCATACCTGCTCAAGAAGATCGTCGCTTCCGCAGGTTCGCTGCTGGAGGAGGTGCGCAACGACCCGGACCACCCGATGCGGCATGAATTCGACCGCTTCGTTCACAAATTCATCGATGATCTGCGCACCTCCAAGGCCTATGCCCGCCGCGCCGAGGCAATGAAACGCGATTTTCTCGCGCGACCGGAGCTGAGGGCAATTGCGGGCGACGTCTGGGAAAGCCTGCGCAGCCTGATCGAGCAGGACGCAGCCGCGCCCGATTCGAAGATCCGTGCGCATCTTGCCGGCATGTTCGTGGAGGTCGGCCGCAATCTCGCGCGCGACGAGGCGATCCGCGCCGACATGAACGAGGGTTTTGTGGTGGCTCTGGCCGCTTTCGTCGAAAGCCAGAAGAGCAGCGTCTCTGGCTTTATCGCCGACCAGGTCAAGCGCTGGGACCTCGCCCAGTTGACCCGCCTGATGGAAATGAACATCGGCCGCGACCTGCAATATATCCGGTTCAACGGCATGCTGATCGGCGGCATGGCGGGGCTGGCGCTCCATGTTGCCGAACTGCTCTTTCTTGCAGGCTGACTTGTGCTGGTCACTCCATTGCATTGGGCAAGTAAGTATAAGTCGATCCATGTCATGTCCCAGCCCCGATCCAAATTGACAAAGCCGCTTTGTTCGTGACAGTCGGAACGAACACCGCCCGGGGAATAGATTGCGCGGTGAGCATTTGCGGAGAGGTTCATGTCAAAGCCCGCCCCGACGTTCGCGGAGCTCAAGCAGATGGCAGGCCAGGAACTGGGCGTGTCGGGATGGGTTACGGTCGATCAGACCCGCATAGACCAGTTTGCCGAATGCACCGGCGATCATCAGTGGATTCACGTCGACCCCGAGCGCGCACGGCGGCGCAGCCCCTTTCGCTGCACCATCGCGCACGGATATCTGACCCTGTCGATAATCGCGGCGCTCGGGCAGGAGATCGGGGCGGTTCCCGAAAATACCCAGGCTGCGTTCAATTATGGTCTGGATAGCGTGCGTTTCATCGCACCGGTTCGGGTCGGCGCGCGCATCCGCTTGCGCTCGACGCTGGTGTCCATCGAGGATCGCGGGCCCGGCCAATATCTCATGAAGGCCAGCAATGTGGTCGAGATCGAGGGCGAGGAGCGGCCGGCGCTGACCGCGGAAACCCTGGTCATGCTGTATGAGCGGCGCAACAAGGCGGCTGCATCCACAACTGCCGGCTAGGCAGTAGCGGCCGCCGGTGTACTAATTGGCAATAATCGTTCCATGAACCCTCGGATACTAATAGGCTGTGAATCGAGGAACTGAGAACAGCCTCCGGCAGGCGAAACTGGCACGCGCGCCTTGATTCCCGCAATCGCATCAAGGAGTGTTGGCCATGAGCGCTGCCAACGAGAAGGCCCGGTTCCTTATCATCGACGATCATCCGCTGTTTCGCGAAGCGCTGCACAGCGCCGTGCGAATGGCCTATCCCGATGTCGACACGGTGGAGGCGCGTTCTCTCTCCGAAGCGCTCGAAATACTGGCGGGGCCGAAACCCTTCGACCTGGCTTTGCTCGATCTCGGCATGCCCGATGTCCATGGTTTCGAGGGGCTTCTCCAGCTACGCATCCACCATCCGCGTCTGCCGGTTGTGGTCGTATCAGGCCACGATGAGCAGAAGATCATTTCTGAAGCCCTGTCCTATGGCGCAGCGGGTTTCATTCCCAAGTCGGTTCGCAAGAGCGATCTCGCCAACGCAATACGCTCGGTGATGGACGGCGCGGTCCACGTTCCGGAAAACTACAAGCCCGAGGCGCTCGACCCCGAAAGTGCCGATCGTGCGGAAATGGTGCGCCGCCTCGCCAAGCTCACTCCGCAGCAGCTGCGCGTGCTGCAGATGCTGCGCCAGGGGCTGCTCAACAAGCAGATCGCCTTCGAGCTGCAGGTCGGCGAGACGACGGTCAAGGCGCATGTCTCGGAAATCCTGCGCAAGCTCAACGTCTATTCCCGCACGCAAGCGGTTATCGAGGTTTCGAAGCTCGAGAATGTCGATCTCTTCCGCGAGCAGACCGGCTTTCCGGCCGCTGGCTCTCGGCAAAACGACACGTGAAGACCTCAACGGGCGGCCTCGACCGTTCCGCGCTAAGCCAACAGATGCGCCAGCAGTGCCCTGAGCTGCGCCGGCTTCAGCGGCTTGCGCATCAGCTCCACGCCGGCCGCGCGCGCCGTTTGCGTGACGGATTCCGACGTGTCGCCGGTGATGATCAGGGCAGGGACCTCGCTTGACAGATGGTGCCGCACGGCTGCGATGGTGACGCTGCCTAGGTCGCCGCCGTCCAGGTGCTGGTCGGCGATGACGATGTCGGGAACCCAGGCCGTGTCGCCGAGCGCCCGAAGCGCCTCGGCAGTGGAGGTGGCGGCGCGCACCGTGCATTGCCAGCGTTCGAGCAGGGTCGTCATCGCATTCAGAACGTCCGGCTCGTCCTCCACCAGCAACACCTTGGTGCCGAAAAGGCCGTAGCCTCGCGGCCGCTCCGTTTCGGTCGCGACGATGTTCGTCGCCTGGAATACGGTCGCGGCCACCGGCAGCTCGAGGTGGAATACAGTGCCGCGCCCTACGACGGAGGAAAGCGTGATCGGGTGATCCAGCGCAGTCGTCATGCGCCGCACGATCGAGAGGCCAAGCCCCAGGCCGCCGCTCGAAACGTCGGAGCCGGAGGCTGCGGAGCAACGATGGAACTCCTCGAAAATGGCTTCGCGCTGGTCTTCCGCGATGCCGCAACCGGTATCCGCCACGTCGATCCGGATCGTGTCGCCCCTATGCCGCGCTCCGACCAGCACACCGCCCTTGCGGGTGTAGCGGATGGCATTTGAGACGATGTTCTGCAGGATGCGCCGCAGCAAGGTGCGATCCGAACGCACCACTGCATTGGTCGACCGGAACTTGACCTTCAGTCCCTTCTGCGCGGCCAGCGGCTGAAAGTCGGACTTGAGCGAGGAAAACAGCGGTCCGAGCGGGACGTCGGTGATGTTGGTCTCCACCACGCCGGCGTCCAGCTTGGAAATGTCGAGCAGCGTATGGAGCAGGTCCTCCATCGTCTCCAGCGAACGCTCGACCTGTCGCACCAGCTTGCGGCCCTCCTCGGTGGTCTGGATCTCGGCAAGCGCCGAAACGGTGAGGTGGGCGGCATTGAGCGGCTGGAGGATGTCATGGCTGGCGGCGGCCAGGAAACGTGTCTTGGACACGTTGGCGCGCTCGGCGCTTTCCTTGGCGGCCACCAGGTCGATATTGGACACCTCGAGCCGGCGCAGCGTGGCGCGCAGTTCCTCGGTGCGGCGGCGCACCCGGCTCTCCAGATTGATCGCTGTCTGGAACAGTGAAAAAGCATTACCCTGCTGATCCATCGATCGTTCCACGCGCGAGATCAGCGCCTGGTTGATCTTCTTCAGCTTCTCGATGTCATGGACATCCCGGATGGGCATTTTTCACCTTGCCTCTATTCGGCCGCCTCTCGCTGGCCGAAGGCGATGCCGGTGAAGGTCTGGTTGAGATGCATGGAACGATATTGCTCGCCATAGGTTCCAAAACCGATCACCCGATTGGCACGATATAGTTCCGAAATATCGCGGAAGACCTGGCGGTTACGCGCATCGAGGCGTCGCAAAACGCAATCAAAGCCCAAAATCATGTCTATCCCGCCTAATCTTTCCCGCACATTCATGAGCGCGTCGCGGGTGGATTCGACCATGCCGGTGGGCTTGGCGATGGAAAGCACGACGCCATCGTCGATGGCGCAGTAGAACGACAGCGAACCGTCGCCGTTCATCTTCTGGATCGAGCGGCAATAATATTCGCCGCCCACCTTCACCACCACTGGATGCGAGGCAAAGCTCTGCGGCGTCATCGCGTGGTGTTCGATGCCCACTGCTGCGGCGAATTCTTCGGCCGCCACGCATGCGTTGAACTCATGGACGATCCGCCGCTCCGGGTCGGAAGCGGTCACCACCAGTTTGTCGCCGGTAGGCACGAAGTTCTCCGTCTTGAAAACATGGAACGGGACGTCGGTGGCCACCAGGATGACAATGGCGCAATCATTGTCGACACGGCCGTCGTGGATCAGTGTCGTGGTCTCGAACTTCAGATCGTCACCTGCCGAGCCGCCGATCAGCGGGATGTCGTCCAGGCCCCAATGCAGGGCCGACGTCACCGCCTCCTCGGCGTAGGAAAGCCCGTCGATCAGGCAGAGCGCGAACACGTTGCCCGAGCGGGCACCCGTCAGTCCGTACAGCGTGCGGCGCAGCTGTTCCACCTCGGCCGCCACATAGTCTATCCCCGAGGAGGAGAGTTCACGCACGACTGCGCTGGCGGCTGTGAAACACCGCTGCGGAAACAAGATTGCCACGGCTCGGCTGGTCGTCAGCCCGTCGGGCGTGATTTCGCCGGCGGTCGAGCAGCCGGCATGGGCGAGATTTGGCGCATGCAGCCTCAGTGCTGCGGCGAGTAGATGGGCGTCCAGCAGGGATTGGGAGAAGAAGACCAGCGCAAAACCGGCGTCGATTGCTGCTGCCTCGTCGGCAACCGCGCGGGCGAATTCGTCCGCGTCGGGATCATCGGAAGTCAGGGCTGACACCCCGCAGGCATAGCTTGTCCGTGAACAGACCAGCGCAACTCCTCCCCCAGCCAGCCTGGATGTGCCCCCAACACATCGTCGGCGTACTTGGCGGGCATTGTTGTCACAAGAAACCGCTTTGGCAATGGGTGTCGGCGGAGGTCGTATCCGAAAGTACAATATGCCCTCTCTTGTGCGGGCTGCATTCTCGATTTGTGGGCAATACGAAATGTACTTATGCTGCGTCTTGCGGCGTTTGAACATTGCCGCCGCGGCCCGGGTCGGACTGGGCGGTTAGGGCACCTAGGGAGGATACATGTCGGAAGTATCGTTGGTTGTGAACGGCCGGCGCGTAAGCGGCGTGGTCGAAGACCGAACCTTGCTGGTTCAGTTTCTGCGCGAGCATCTCGGGCTCACCGGAACCCATGTCGGCTGCGACACATCGCAATGCGGCGCCTGCGTCGTGCATGTCGACGGAATGGCCGTCAAGTCGTGCACCATGCTCGCCGTGCAGGCGTCGGGCTCCACAGTGGTCACCATTGAAGGCCTGGCCGACGGCGCGGACCTGCACCCGGTCCAGGCGGCTTTCCGCGAGCATCACGGCTTGCAATGCGGCTTCTGCACGCCGGGCATGATCATGGCGGCCGTGGACATCATCAACCGTCACCCGGACGATCTGGACGAGGCAACGGTGCGGACCGAACTGGAAGGCAATATCTGCCGTTGCACCGGCTACCATAACATCGTCAAGGCCGTGCTGGCGGCTTCCAAGGCCATGGCGGAGAACAGGGGCAACACTGCAAAGGCGAATGAGGCGGCGTAAGCCAGGCGGGTGAGCGAGCGGAGCGCGCTGACGGTTCGTTGTTCACATTTCGCGTTTCGCTTCTTTAAGGTTCCGGAGGAGAACTTTGATGGGCATTGAAGGAATTGGCGCGCGCGTGACGCGCAAGGAAGACAAGAGATTCATCACCGGCGCCGGGCGCTATGTCGACGACATGGTGGTCCCCGGCATGAAGCACGCGGTCTTCGTGCGCAGTCCGCACGCGCATGCGCAAATACAGGGCATCGACGTCGAGGCGGCCCAGGCCATGCCGGGCGTGATCGGCGTCCTGACGGGCAGGGAACTCAAGGCGGACGGCATCGGCAACCTCATCTGCGGCTGGATGATCCATTCCAAGGATGGCTCGCCGATGAAGATGGGCGCGTGGTCGCCGCTGGCGGTGGACAGGGTGCGCTATGTCGGCGACGCCGTGGCGGTCGTGGTGGCCGAAACCAGGGCCCAGGCCCGCGATGCCGCCGAGGCGGTGCAGGTTGCCTACGACGAACTCGAGGCCGTCACCACGGCGGAGGAGGCGCTGAAGAAGGGCGCACCGCAGCTGCATCCGGAAGCCGAGGGCAATCTGATCTTCGACTGGGAGATCGGCGATGCCAAGGCAACCGACGCCGCGATAGCGAATGCAGCCCATGTCACCCGCATGAGGATCATCAACAACCGCCTCGTGCCCAATGCGATGGAGCCGCGCGCCGCGCTGGGCCATTACAACAAGGCCGAAGACCACTACACCTGCTGGACGACCTCGCAGAACCCGCATGTCGCCCGCCTGGTGATGAGCGCCTTCTACAACGTCGCTCCCGAAAACAAGCTGCGGGTGATCGCGCCGGATGTTGGCGGCGGCTTCGGCTCCAAGATCTACATCTATCCCGAAGAAATCGTCTGCCTCTGGGCCTCCAGGAAGACCGGCGTGCCGGTGAAATGGGTGGCCGACCGCACCGAAAGCTTCCTCACCGACGCGCATGGCCGCGACCACGTCTCAATGGTGGAGATGGCTTTCGACAAGAACAACCGCATCACCGGCCTCAAGGTCGACACCATCGCCAATCTTGGCGCCTATATGTCGCTCTTCTCTTCGTCGGTTCCGACCTATCTCTACGCGACCCTTTTGTCGGGCCAGTACGACATACCGGCGATCCACGCCAATGTGCGCACGGTCTACACCAACACAGCGCCCGTCGACGCTTATCGCGGGGCAGGGCGGCCGGAAGCCACCTATGTGCTTGAGCGAGTGATGGAGACGGCCGCCCGCGAACTCGGCGTCTCGCCGGCAGAGCTGCGCCGCAAGAACTTCATCACCTCCTTCCCGCACCAGACGCCGGTGATCATGAACTATGACGCCGGCGACTACGGCGCCTCGCTCGACGCGGCGATGAAGGCGGCGGACTATGCCGGCTTTGCCGATCGCAAGGCCGAGGCCGCCAGGCGCGGCAAGCTGCGCGGCATAGGCATGAGCTGCTATATCGAGGCTTGCGGCATTGCGCCCTCGGCGGCAGTCGGCTCGCTCGGCGCCGGCGTGGGCCTGTGGGAATCGGCCGAGGTGCGCGTGAATGCGGTGGGCACCATCGAGGTTCTGACCGGCTCGCACAGCCACGGGCAGGGTCATGAGACGACCTTCGCGCAGCTCGTCTCAGGCCGCCTCGGCATACCGCTCGACCAGGTGTCCATTGTCCATGGCGACACCGACAAGGTGCAGATGGGCATGGGCACCTATGGATCGCGTTCCGGCGCGGTCGGCATGAGCGCGATCGTCAAGGCGCTCGACAAGGTCGAGGCCAAGGCCAAGAAGATCGCCGCGCATATGATGGAGGCCGATGAGGGCGACATCGTCATCGAGAATGGCGCCTGCAAGGTGGCCGGCACCGACAAGAGCGTGCCGTGGTTCCAGGTGGCGCTTGCCGCCTACACCGCGCACAACCTGCCGGGCGGCATGGAGCCGGGGCTGAAGGAAACGGCATTCTACGATCCGACGAACTTCACCTTCCCGGCCGGCTGCTACATCTGCGAGGTCGAGATCGATCCCGAGACGGGCACGACCGAGATCGTGCAGTTCGTTGCTTCCGACGATTTCGGCAAGATCATCAATCCGATGATTGTCGAGGGCCAGGTTCATGGCGGCATCGCCCAAGGCGTCGGCCAGGCGCTGCTGGAGGGGGCTCACTACGATCCCGGCAGCGGGCAGCTGCTGACGGCGAGCTACATGGACTACACCATGCCGCGCGCCGGCGACCTGCCGTCCTTCCAGGTCTCGACCACGGAAACGCCGTGCCCCGGCAATCCGCTCGGCATAAAGGGCTGCGGCGAGGCGGGCGCCATCGGGTCTCCGCCGGCGGTCATGAACGCCATCACCGACGCCATTGGCACCAACGAGCTGACCATGCCGGCAACGCCGCAGAAGGTGTGGGCGGCAATCCGTTCGGCAACGAGACACTGAGGAGGAGCGATCATGTATTCGGTCAACTACCATCGGGCTTCCTCCGTCGCCGACGCAGCGAAGCTCATCAAGAACGGCGAGGCCAAGTTCATGTCCGGCGGCATGACGCTGATTCCGGCCATGAAGACACGGCTGGCTGCTCCGTCCGACCTGGTCGACCTAGGTCATATTCCCGAGCTGAAAGGCATAAAGGTTTCGGACCAAACCGTTACGATCGGGGCGGGGACGACGCACTATCAGGTTGCCAATGACGAGCAGTTGAAGAAGGTGTGCCCGGCGCTGGCCGAGCTTGCCGGCATGATCGGCGACCCCGCCGTGCGCTACAAGGGCACCATCGGCGGCTCCATCGCCAACAACGACCCGGCCGCCGACTATCCGGCGGCGATGCTTGGGCTTGGTGCAACAATCGTCACCAACCAGCGGGAGATCCCTGCCGACGAGTTCTTCAACGGGCTATTTGAAACGGCCCTGAACGAGGACGAGATCATCACCGCGGTGACATTCACCGCGCCCGCAAGGGCCGCGTACCAGAAGTTCCGCAACCCGGCCTCGCGCTACGCCATCGTCGGCGTGTTCGTGGCCAAGGGTGCGGACGGCGTGCGGGTGGCGGTGACCGGAGCGGGGGACGATGGCGTATTCCGCGCCACGCAGATCGAGGAGGCGTTGGCGAATAGATTCGACGCTTCCGCGCTCGAGGGCGTGACCGTGCCATCAGACAGCCTGATGAGCGACATTCACGCATCCGCCGAGTACCGCGCCAGTCTGATCGTGGTCATGGCCAAACGCGCGGTGGCCGCCGCCAACGCGTGAGGGCCGGCGCATCGATCCTGAAGGGGGCCGTTCGCGGCCCTTTTCTCGTCGGGAGTTTGGTGAAGTCGCACCAAGCAATCCGCCATCAGAGTGCTGGCAATCTTTTGACTCGGTTGCGGGGGGCGGCTAGATCGTAGGCCGACATACGCACGGCAAAACAGGCAGGTTCGTTTGAAGAATTTCGTGAGGACCGCCGTCGCCTTTCTGGCCCTGCTCCTGCTGGCTGCAATCCTTCTTTGGTATCGCACCACGTCCATCGGCCACGAAGCGCTTGGCGACATCGCCACCCAGGCCGACCTGTGCAAGACCGTCGGTTGTTCCGAGGGCATCGACGAGGCGGCCTCCTATCTCGCCGAGGAATTCGGCCTGTCACCGCGTCTGGTCGAATGGTGCGTCGGCGTTGACACGCTTTCCGAGCGCATGGGCAGCAAGGGACTCGTCAATCGCTCCTGGTGGGTCAACCTGCTCTACATACCCTGCGGTGAGCCAGTCGTGGAGTAGGCGCCCACCGGTGTGACTTTGGCGAGTAGCAGAGCTGCCAAGCGCGATCTTGCCGTCGCGTCCGCCGGCAGCTTGCGCTAGACAGCCAGACGAACCATTTCTGCACTTGCGTGGGCAAATGATCCCACGCATGAGCAACACACACACGGTTACAACGAGATCGCGGACAAAATGCGCGCGAACGCGCTTGAAATGACCATGGGAAGATGAGCGGAAACACGAATAGTCACGACCACTACAGCGCCTTCAGGCTTTCCATCGCGCCGATGATGGATTGGACTGATAGGCACTGCCGCTTTTTCCATCGCCAGCTCACGCAGCGGTCGCTGCTCTACACCGAGATGGTGGTGGCCGATGCGGTCATTCAGGGCGCGCGGGAGCGGCTGCTCGCATTCTCGGCGGAAGAACATCCGGTTGCACTGCAACTCGGCGGCTCGGATCCGCGCAAGCTTGCCGAGGCCGCGCGCATTGGCGAGGCGTTCGGCTATGACGAGATCAACCTCAATGTCGGCTGCCCGTCCGACCGGGTGCAGTCTGGCACGTTCGGCGCCTGCCTGATGAAGACGCCCGAACTGGTGGCCGAATGCGTGGCCGCCATGAAGCGGGCGGTCAAAATTCCGGTCACCGTCAAATGCCGCATAGGCGTCGACGAGCAGGACCCCGAAGTGGCGCTCGACGCACTTTCTGATCGCGTCTTTGCCGCCGGCGTCGACGCACTCTGGGTGCATGCGCGCAAAGCCTGGCTGGAGGGGCTGAGCCCGAAGGAAAACCGGGATATTCCGCCGCTCGACTATGGCCGGGTCTATCGTCTCAAGGCGAAAAACGGCAACCAGTTCATCGGCATCAATGGCGGTGTTCAGTCATTGGATGAAGCGCTGGGGCACTTCAATCACGTCGATGGGGTCATGCTCGGCCGCGCCGCCTATCACACGCCCGGCATACTTGCGCAGGTCGATGCGGCCCTGTTTGGCGAGCCTGTGCGGGAGTTCGACTTCGCGGGGCTGATCGACGCCATGGCAGCCTATGCCGCACGCCATATCGAGCGTGGGGGGCGGCTTGCCCATGTCACCCGCCACATGGTGGGGCTGTTCCACGGCCAGCCCGGCGCGCGGCGGTTTCGTCAAATCCTCTCCACCGACGCCACGCGCCCGGGAGCGGGGCCGGAGGTTTTGCACCGGGCCTTTGCGGCTGTCGAACTGGAGCGCGCCGGTCAGGCAGCCTGACTGCTCAGTCGCGCATGATCATGCGGTCGCCGCGAATGTCGAAGCCCGACAGCGAACCTATGAAGTCCATGCCAAGCAGGCTTTGGCCCAGCATTCCCGGTGCCGCCACCAGCACCGGCATGTTGCGCCGGGTGATCGCACCCAGCGTTATGTTGCCGGCCACCACGCGGGCGGCGTTGGCGTTGCCATTGGCGGTCGAGACGGGGATGGTGTAGTTCAGCGCGGAGGGATCGAAGCCGGCGCGCTCGGCATCTGCTGCCGTCAGCACGATGCTGGTTGCGCCCGTGTCGATCAGCACGCGGATCGGCGCGCCGTCGATTGTGATCCGTGCCTCGAAATGCCCGTTCGGCAATTTGTCCAGCGTCACGGTCGATCGTCCATCGGCATCGGTGAACGACATCGGGCTCCCCGGAACCAGCCCGGCGGTGACGCGGCTGGCAATGTCCTGCAGTTCGTAGCGGTATTGGTAGCCGGCCACCAACACCAGCGCCAGCAGCAGCCAGAGGCCAAGTGTCCGCGCCACGTCGCCGAAGCGGTGCCGGGCATTGAGGATGCCGGCGCCGATCACGGCACCGAATATGCCAAGATAAAGAACGCGCCCGAACGTGTCGCTGGAAATGCCCGAAGCGCCGCCGCTCATGTCGTTGAGCACGAGGAACAGCAGTCCCGCAGCCATCACCGCCAGAACGATCCAGATCCAACGGCCGGCCATGTCGTCAGCCCGCCGCGTCGCGTTCGCGCGCCATGCGGGCGCGGCGGGTTTCTCGGCGAGGGCGCCGCTCCACCGTATCCAGCCTTGCCGGAAGCTCCGCCATCACCTCGCGGCGACGCTGGGGCGTCATGCCGATCCAGCCGGAAATCTCTTCGCGGGTGCGCCCGCAGCCAAAGCAGTAGCCGGTCTTCATGTCGACCGAGCAGACGAGGATGCAGGGCGATTCGATTGCCGTCATGGAGCGTTCCGGTTGGTATTCACCACATGGGACAGGCGTGCGACCAATGCAAGCCCCACGCCCTTTCGGCATTGTGCCACGAAGCCAAGGCGGCTATGCCGCAGGCAACGACGATTTGCCCAGGCTAATACGACATGACCAGCGCGCTTCCCTTTGATGACATCCGCACCCTGATGGCCCAGTTGCCCGCCGGCGATGAGGCAGCCGGCGCGCTCGTGCGCGGCCAGTTCGCCAGGGCCGAGAAGGCAGCGGGCTCGCTTGGCCGGCTGGAAGAGCTGGCCGCCTGGTTCGCTACGTGGAGCGGGCGCCCGCCGGCGGTCAATCGTCCGCTGGTGGCCATCTTTGCCGGCAATCATGGCGTGGCGCGGCACGCCGTCTCGCCACGGCCGATGGAAGCGACGGCGCGCGCGGTGGAGCTCACCGCTGCAGGCGGCGCGGCAATCAACCAGGTCTGCCTGGCGCATGATATCGGGCTGAAGGTGTTCGACCTCGCGCTGCACCTGCCGACCGAGGACATCACCCAGGAGGCCGCGCTCGACGAACGCGGCTGCGCGGCAACCATGGCTTTCGGCATGGAAGCGATCGCGGGAACCGACCTTCTGTGCATAGGCGATCTGGGCGTCGGCAACTCCACGGTTGCCGCCGCCATGCTGGCGGCGCTCCACGGCGGATCGGGCGTGGACTGGGCGGGGCAGGGCTCCGGCCCTGATGCAGCCATGGTGGCGCGCAAGGCCCAGGTGGTCGATGCTGCGCTTGCCCTCCATGGCGGTCATCTGAAGGACCCGCTGGAGGTGCTGCGCCGCGTTGGCGGGCGTGAATTTGCCGCTATCGCGGGTGCAATCATTGCCGCACGCATGGAGAAGATACCCGTCATCTTGGATGGCCTGCCTGCGGTCGCTTCGGCCTCCGTCCTGCAGGCGCTGAACCCGCGCGCGCTGGAGCACTGCGTGGTGGCACAGCTTTCGCCCGAGCCCGCTTTTGGCAAGGCGGTGGAAAAGCTCGGCATGCGTCCTGTGCTCGATCTCGGCCTCGCCCACGCCGAGGGCGTGGGAGCGGCTCTTGCTGCGGGCATCGTCAAGGCCGCGGCGCTGTGCAGCACGGGCATGGCTGCCGCGCTACGCTGACGGCGCCTGCTGGCAGCCACGAACGGCCCGCCTGAATGGGCGCCTACCGCCGGCGCCCGCCCATTGCCACGTTCTTGGTCGGCAGGGCAGGCAGCACTTCCATCACCCGCGAGAGCGGAAAGATGGCGATAGCTTCCGTGCCCTCGCGCAGCTTGGAATGTAGCTGGAATTCGCCTCCGTGCATTTCGATCAGCCCTTGCACGATGGGCAGGCCCAGTCCGGTGCCCTGTTCTGCGCTTTTGATGGCGATGGAGCCCTGGCCGAAAGCCGAAAGAACCACCGGGATTTCTTCGGGCGGGATGCCCGGTCCGTTGTCCTTGACCGACACATATTGTCCGCCGCCGGCCGTCCAGCCCACACGCACCAGGATGTCGCTTCCAGGCGGGGCGAATTTCACCGCATTCGACAGCAGGTTCAGCGTGATCTGGCGCACGGCACGCTCGTCGGCATGGAGACGCGGCAGATCCGGCTCGAACTGCTGCACAATACGAAGGTCCTTGTTGTGCGCCTTCAATTCCATCAGGTGGCAGCACTCCTCCACCACGTGCAGAAGCTGCACCGGCTCCTCGTGGAGCTGATAGCGGCCGGCCTCTATGCGCGACAGGTCGAGGATCTCGTTGATCAGGTCGAGCAAATGCTGGCCGGAATCGTGCACATCGCGCGCATAGTCGCGGTAGGTCGGGTTCTCCATCGGCCCCAGAACCTCGCTCGACATCACCTCAGAAAAGCCGAGAATGGCGTTGAGAGGCGTGCGCAGCTCATGGCTCATCGAGGCAAGAAAGCGAGACTTGGCCAGATTGGCTTCCTCGGCGCGCCGGCGCGCCTCGTCGGACATCGACTTGGCCGTTTCGAGCTCGGCGATCAGCCCATCCTTTTCGGACCGGAACGAAAGCAGCATCACCGACGAGCGGTTGAGGTGGGTTGCCACATAGTCGAAGAAAGGCAGCGACAGCGCCAGAAGACCGATCATGATGAGCTCGACCGGCGTCCAGCCCTGCATGCTGGCCATGGCATAGGCGGCCACCGGCAAGGTGAAGGTGACCAGCAAAGCGCCGCGCAGCGAGGAGGCGATCAGCGCGGTGGCGGCCATCGCCAGCAGCAGAACCACCGCCTTGATGATCGGGAACTGGTCAACCCGGCATTCGCCGCAGCCCATGGAGGCGAAATAGACCCAGCCCAGGCCGCTGACGAAATGCCAGAACAGCAGCCTTTGCTTGGTGCTGTTGGCGTCGAGCTTTGAAATATCGGCCGTGCCGACGCGGTGGGCTATGTAGGCGAGGCCGGCATAGCTGGTCACGGTCAGCAGCGCCCAGACCAGAATGTCGCCGCGCATGCCGGCAAAAAGCCCGGCAACCGCTATCACCAGAACCAGCAGCGGAATTGCCGTGGCGCTGCTGGTCATGGCATGGGCATGCAGCTTCAGCATTTCGCGATCGAAGGCGAGGGCGCCCGGACGTTGCGCCAGGCGGTCTCTCGTCCTGCGCACTGCCCGCGCGACGTCGCTGTTGCGGCGCCGCTTGGTGCGGTCCACAATGAACTTGTCGGCGATGTCAGAGCGCAGCAACGCCATTGAGAGTGTTCAACTTATGCGAGCAACCGGTTCAGGAGCCAAGCTACGCCGGAATGATTAAGAGACTGTTTGCCATATGATTGGATTGTCGCGGTATCGGCCGCGTTCCAGAGGTTTTTCTTCGCCGCGCCGTCGCCCCTTGCGGTTTGTATTCGACATCGGCTTGACGTTCGCCATTCTCGGTATGCTTGCATTGGTGGTGGCTCGCGTCGAACAGCTGACGGTGCATCAGGCCGAGGGCGAAGTCGTCGTTCATGACGGCGATACCGTCACGCTGGCCGGCGAGCGAATTCGCCTGGCCGGCATCGACGCTCCGGAATATGCACAGCTGTGCCAGCTCGACGGCGATGACTATGCATGTGGCCACGAGGCGCGGGATGCACTTGTCGAACTTGTCAACGAACAGCGAGTGATCTGCGAGGGAGGCGAGCACGACCGCTACGGCCGGCTCCTGGCGGTATGCAGGGCAGGTGGCGTCGAACTCAACCGCGCGCTTGTCGAGGCAGGCTGGGCCGTCGCCTACGGCCGCTATGACGACGCCGAAGGGGCGGCGCGGGAAGCCCGTCGCGGCATGTGGTCCGGCACGTTCGAACGCCCGCGGGATTGGCGCGACAAGCACAGCGGAGTATCCGAAGACCACCACGGCGGCGAAATCGCCGGTTTCCGCTGGCTGCGAGAATTTCTGCGAACTCCGTGACGCGGTGTTACAGTGCGGTCCATCCGTTTCACAGGGAGAGCGATGTGAGGCTGTTCGATGGCGGGCGCGCGCCCAATCCGCGCCGGGTTCGCGTATTTCTGGCTGAAAAGGGCATCGAGGTGCCGCTTGTGCCGGTCGACATGGCCGGCTTGGAGCACAAGGGCGCGCCAATCACGTCGCGCAATCCTTTGCAGCGCCTGCCGGTTCTTGAGCTGGACGACGGCACGATCCTGACCGAGTCTGTCGCGATCTGCCGCTATTTCGAAGAGCTTCATTCGGAGCCGGCGCTGTTCGGGCGCGGCGCGCTCGGCAAGGCTCTGGCGGAGATGTGGCAGCGGCGGATGGAACTCAACCTGTTTGCCGCGGTGGCGGCTGCGTTTCGCCACCTGCATCCGGCGATGAAGGAGTGGGAGGTGCCGCAGGTTCCAGCATGGGGCGAGGCCAACAAGGTGAAGGCCGTCGAGTTTTTGGCCATCCTCGATGACGAGCTTTCCAGCCGTGAATTCGCCGCCGGGGACGAGTTTTCCATCGCCGACATCACCGGCCTGATCGCGATCGACTTCATGAAGCCTGCGCGCATTCAGGTGCCCGAGGAAATGGGCAACGTCATCCGCTGGCACAGGGGCCTTTCCAGCCGCCCGAGTGCTGCCGCATAAGCCCATGCCCGAGTTCGAACTGGATCGATTGACAGCACAAATTCGCGCCTGCCGCATCTGTGTGGAAACGCCGCGCGGCCGCGCTCTGCCGCATGAACCTCGGCCGGTGGTGGTGCCCTCGACGACAGCACGCATTCTCATCGCGGGCCAGGCGCCGGGCACCCGGGTTCATGCCAGCGGCATTCCATTCGATGACCCTTCCGGTGATCGCCTGCGCGACTGGCTAGGTGTGGATCGAGCCGCATTCTACGACCCCGCAAATTTCGCCATCGTGCCCATGGGGTTCTGCTTTCCCGGCAATGACGCCAAGGGTGGCGACCTGCCACCGCGCCGCGAATGCGCGCCGCAGTGGCGCAAACCGCTGATCGAACAGATGCCGCAGATAGAACTTGTGCTCGCAGTCGGTCTACACGCGCAAGCCTGGCACATCGGCACCGCGCGCGCCGCTAGCCTTGGCCAGACCGTCATGAACTGGCGCGCGGTCTATGATGCCTCTGCGGCGCCGCGCGTCATACCTTTGCCGCATCCCTCCTGGCGTAATTCGGCGTGGCTGAAGAGGAATCCCTGGTTTGAAACCGATTTGCTGCCTTTCCTGAAATCGGAAATCCGCCATCGCCTGCTTGGTAAAGCGGGCAAAGGCGTTGCCTAGAATTGCCCAGGCCGGAGAATTCCTTTCTTGCGAAAAGGGGGTTCTGTCGCGATGATGCGAGAATATTTTTTCGTTTGGAGCCATCATGGATCGCCTTGACCGCAAAATTCTTCGTCTTCTTCAGGAAGACGCGACCCTGGCCGTGGCCGACATCGCCAAGAAGGTGGGACTATCCACAACCCCGTGCTGGCGCCGCATCCAGAAGCTGGAGGAAGAGGGCGTCATCAAGCGCCGGGTGGCCATTCTGGACCCCGAAAAGGTCAACACGCGGGTCAATGTCTTTGTGTCGATCCGCACCAATTCGCACAGCCATGAGTGGCTGCGCCGCTTCTCGGAAGTCATCCAGGAGTTTCCGGAAGTCATCGAATTCTATCGCATGAGCGGCGATGTGGACTATCTCTTGCGGGTCGTGGTGCCCGACATTGCCGCCTACGACGCCTTTTACAAAAGACTCATCGCCAGGATCGAGATCCGTGACGTGTCGTCGGCATTTGCCATGGAGCAAATCAAGTATACCACGCAATTGCCGCTGGATTATCTTGTTCTGGACAAGGAGGCGGGCTCCAACGCCGCCTGAAACCGTACAGCTTTCAGGGCCGCTTCGCCTTTGATGCGAGGCGGCCCTTCGCATTCAGATTGCCCAGGCACGACAAATGAAGTGCTGCCGTGCCTTCGCTCCGTCGCTATGCGCCGCTGCGCCCTGCCAGAGCATGATAAAGCCAAAGCACGACGATGGCGCCAATAACCGCGACTATGAGGCTGTAAATGTTCAGCCCTGTAACACCGGTCGCGCCGAAGAAGTTGAAGATAAGGCCGCCAACCACTGCGCCGATGACGCCGAGGACGATGTCCATCAGCATGCCCTGTCCAGTATTGTTGACGATTTTGCTAGCCAGGAAGCCGGCGATCAGGCCGAGGATGATCCAACCGATAATCGACATGTTGAAGTCTCCTGTTTGCACGCCAGCAAAGATTTTCACAAGAGACTATGAAACACAACTCCTTCCGATATTTGCAGCCGAAGTCACTCCGCGCCGCTGTTCCGACGGTGAGAGGGGGCAACCGACGTCGTCGAACCGGAGGTCCCCCGTCGCCTTGGCGGCGCTGGCGCAAACCGCAGTGTAGTCGTCTCCTTGGATCTCTGATGATGCGTTACCCGCATGAGGCTAATTGCTGATGTTGAGCAGAAAACATTACGGTTTTTCCTGACCTGACAAGAATATCGAAAGGTTCTAGCCTGTCCGGGTGGTAGTAAGTCTCATTCCTATCTTCACCAAGGGGAAATTGCCCGCGTCGGTTCGCCGATGCGGGCCTTTTATTTGCGGCATGCGGTTGTGCGCGGACGGTTTGCTGAAGCCGGGTGGTTTGAACCCGTTTCGCGAGCAATCGAGTCAGCTGCCCGAGGGACTGGAGATTCGTAAGGCGCATGAGCTTTCGCTTGAATTCGAACGCGGATCGGGCTTGTCCACAGCTCACCCCTCAAAACAGAAGGTCTTTTCACGGCGCAGTTTGTCGGGATTTGCCGCATTTCACCGGAAATGATCGGCTTCTGCCCGCCAGTCTCGAAATAGCGCTTGCGCCCCCACCTTCGAGTATATATGGCTTCCCCCGGTTCGGAGTGTAGCGCAGCCCGGTAGCGCACTTGACTGGGGGTCAAGGGGTCGTGGGTTCGTTATCCGGAGTCGTCGGAGTGTACACTACGGGACTTTCTTCTGTCGGGCAGTAGCGCAGCCCGGTAGCGCACTTGACTGGGGGTCAAGGGGTCGTGGGTTCGAATCCCGCCTGCCCGAGAGAAGAAAGTCCCGTAGTATCAACGACTTATCCATCAGTTTCGACAGATTGAATCGAATGCGGCGCGCAGTAGCGTCGCGTTGACGCTTGAGGCGCTTCAATACACTCCAGAATCGATATTACGTACGCAAGTGACCTGTGCACTGCCCGTTAAGGCTTTGATTCAAATGGTTTCCGAGAATTCGACGGATGGCGCAGCATGGCTGACGACACGCCGTTGCACACTCCCCTGCATCCCCAAAACGCCTCCCGGCATATCGGCTCCGACTGGTAATGTGGCGCTTCATGACCGTTAAGCATTTTCGGGCGGAGAACTTTGCCACTCGTCATTGACTGTGTTGCATACTGGGCTTGTGGGGCTAGTGGTGGAACTGCTGTCGCGGAGAACGACAGGCCTTTCGGCGACTGCGATGAAGGAGTCCGGTAGTGAGAGACTGAGCGGAAGAACGGTAACTACCAGAAGGCCAAAACGTCCGAAAACAAGGGGGAGCGTTGGCGGCTGAAGAAGCCATTGCCGCAGGATGAAGGCCTGCCGCGCGCTGAACCACGGCTGCCTCTAGCATGCATCTATGCGAGTACCGACCTCAGGGGTGAGGAATTTGGCTGCGAGACTTGAAGCACTTGAGAAGCTCCGTAACTCGTTAATGGATGCCCATCACGACGCTGGGGTGGGGGCGGACACGTTCCCGAGCCTGAACGTCGACAAGATCGCCCGGGAAATGAACCTCGCAGATGAAGGATCGGCCCGCGGCGAACAAGAGCAGTCATCGTCCTCATCGAACACGCTCGACTCAGGTCGAGTACTGACTATTCGGCGTTCACGCTGACGTCGTGCCGATAAGCGGCGCGGAACAACTAGCAACCACATTGACTGGATTCGTCGGGCGAACCTTCAGCATGATCATCTTGTCGATCTCTCCATAATCGCTTGCCTCACCGCATCGTCGTATTCGACCGGCGAGAAATAGCCCGACGGTTTGCTGCTACCGTATTTTGCTTTGCCGTCTTCGATGCCACCCCGTGCCCTCAATTTTGGGAACTGAAGGCATTCGAGGATGCGCTTGACGCTGTCGTCTGCGCATGGGTCGGTATCTGCGCACTTGAAGATCGCGCAACACCCTATGGTGATGAAAATGCAGCGATCTGGATCCCAGGCGCGCGCAAGGTCGCGCCATAGGCCGTCATGCTGATTTGTGCCAAGGATTGCCTTTGACGTGCAGGCCCATATTTGAAACGTAGATGCACGCCATATCCAAGAATCGGTTCATTTCGCCCGTTGGGTTAGATCGATGCCGATGACACGGATGTCATCAATACCTCGAAAGTTGGTGGAAATCGTCGCCCAGTGTGCCTGCAATGCGGCAACCAACCCTGCAAAATTGACGGTTTTGCCCGTTATGGGCAACTCCCAATGTTGCTTTTCGCCGCAGTAAACTAGCACGAAAAGCCCTCGACTAGAGCGGTGGTCGCGAAGGTAATCCCCGCAAAGCTGATTTTCCAAACGCTCGAATAGCTTCGATCCCGCCCACTTATCCGCGAGCTTGAGTTCGGCCGGCACCGGCGCGTCAAAACCCATACCGTGCACCCGAAGATCCATGCGCTTGTCGTCGGCTAGCTCCTCCTCCTGCGGGATCGCATAGCGGCCTTGCGCCCTGTCGCGGAGCCAGTCGCCGATATATTTGCGCATGTCGGTCTCTAGCGTCGCGCCCTTAATGAGGATGTTCGAGATGCTGCTGTCGCCATGCTCAAGATTGTCTTTGAGGTCCAGGAAGCGCATTTCGGCTAGCTCGAACAACTCGCGGTGATTGGCGGGCGTGCGCTCGATCGCGGTTTGGAACTCAAGCGTTTGCTCAATCGTCCATGGCGTGAGATCGGCATCGAGTTCCGCCTTCGTTTTGGCATGATGTCGCATCCACGGCCGCGAAGAAGGTTCGGGGTGAAGCTTCGCCAGCTCCATAAGCGCAAGGTACGCTTCCTTGCCTGGTATGTCCTTCAGCCACGAAAAGAGCTGATTTCTCGCATCTTGAGCGTCGTCACGTATGCCCGGTGAGTAGACCCCTTTGCCCACGCGCTGAATATCCTCCTCCTCGCGGATATAGTCGTGCATGAGCGTGTAGAGATTTTTGAGATGCTCCGGGGCGCGGAATCTATCGCCATTCTTCACCGTGCTTCGGCGTGCCCCTAGCAAATGGGTGATGAATTGCATTGCGAAGCTGGTCTGCTTTGCAGCCTCTTTGATCGTCTTCAAACGCGCCGCGAGAGCCGGGATCGCTTTGTCCGGCTCAACCCCGGTCCAAACCGCATACCAACGCGCCGCATGGGAAAGCCGCCGATCAGCGCTTCGCGGCTCTGCCAGCCGCGCGATGTCTTCCGGACTTATCCCCGCGTCGTGGATAATGTTGAGCATGTAGCCAAGGTTGGTCAGGTTCTTGGGTTCACGCGCTACCAATCGCGCAAAAATCTCCGCCCCAATACCGGGACAGGCCCACGATCCGCTCCTGCTTAGATCCTCCAAGACGTAGTGGCTATCCACTTTGGCCTTTTCGATACGCAGTTCCCGATCCACTTCGCGCAACAGCAGCTTGGTGATGAGGTCAGGAAAGGCATCGAACAGCGAAGGCATCCAATCCGGAAACCCGTTCAACTCGTCCATGGCATAGCGAAACGCTATTTCGGCTTCGTCCTCGCTCAATGTCGCAGCCCAGTTTTCTGTCTCACGCGTCTCTATGCTGAGGCCCGTAAGCCCGAAAATCACGCCAAACGGTGTGCTGTTGCTCGCTTTACCCTCTGAACGGAGCTTTGGGCGATAGCGACGCCAATAGTCTACCACACCGTCGCGGAACGCCCGTGCTATGTCCTCACCAAACTCAGCTTCCAAAACTTGCCAGCGCCCCTCCGTCCAGCGGGAGGATTGCGAACCCAACTCACGCATTTTTTCATGCAGGTAATATTGCGCTTTGGAAACATCGGCTGGTTTGGGCAATTTAGGTTCACGTAGCTTGTCGACATTCTTGGAAAGGAAATCCTTCCATTCTTTCTCGCGTTTCGCGTCGGCTAACTGATGTTCCTCGTTCCGCCGTTTCCATTGCGCTTCTTGGCGCTTCAAACGCTTCTGCCTCTCAGTGGGCGGTTGTGGGTGCATGTGAGTGTTCAGCGCAGCGCGAAGCGTGGGCGCTTTCGCGACGGCAGCTTTCACCGCTTCAAGCCATTTTCTTGGGCGCTGGGCCTGAACATAGAGCTGGAACGCCAGCGACAGTGCGACAAGTCGATCATCGCGCAATGGGCGCGATTTTATGTCGGCAAAAATGCGGTCGAAATCGTCAGGTCCGAACTGACGGTAAGAGCCGAACATCACCTGCCAGAAATCGGTCAGCCGCTCTTTCTTTTTTTGCCGAACCCGCCGCGCCTGGCCGACCTCGTACCAGAACAGCGCATGGTTCAATTCTGCCCATGCCGGCACCAGCGTCGGGATGTTCGAACGAATGTCGCGCATATCCCAATCACGATAATGCTGTGCCGAAGGTAGCTTTTGCAGAACCGAAAGCGTTGGCGTCTGCAAAGCGGCCGGGTGGCGAGCCGCTATGAGCCGTTCTGCCGCCTGAGCCGCGCTCTTGATCAGCCAGCTATACCGTTTAGAAATCTGGCAATAACGCCGCTCGACGAAAGGGCGTTTGGAAATAAGAGAGTTCATCCCCTCCAGCAGCTTTGCCTGCAGATCAAGGTTGAGCGATTGAATGAAAATATCAAGCGCCTGCGGCAAGCCATCGACGCTGTGGCGGTCTTTCGATTTAAGCTTGGCGATGCATACTAGGACCCACTCCACCGATTGCTCGGTTGCCGGCAAATCCTTCAGCAATTCTGCGAACCACTCGCGACTTAGCGCCAACGCTTCCTGCTGGAAGTGCTCGCGGACCTCCAACTTGTCGGCTTCCCTCCCTACCGCATGCACAGCCCGAAAGGCCGCGATGCGTGCATAGCGGCCCGCTTTGTGGTTCAACGCGACTTGCTTCGCTTCGGGCAGAGCTTCCAATAGCTCACCCTGCCATATCATGCGCATAAGGAACCATTGGAGTTCATGGTTCGAATTATATTTCGCGAACAGTGCCTTTACGTCAGCAGCGATGTCTTTGTCCGCAAAGCGCTGGACCGCTCGAAAGTCGCTCGTCGAGCTCCGTGTGATGCCGGTGTGCATGGTCTCGCACACGTCGCGAAGGATTTTCTGCCGTGTCGCCAGCGGCAGCGCCTTCGGCTCGCCCCCTTCGAAAATAAGCTCCGGCGAAATAGCCAATGCACGTTCACAGATTGTTTTATCGAGCAGGATGAGCCATACGAGGACCGGTCGCATTGTCGGCACGATCACGTGCTGGCCGTATTGTTCCCGGAATAGCAGGGATTCAATTCTGCGCCTTGACGTTTCGCGGTCGAGCAATCCCTTTAGCCATTCAGCGGTAAGATATTCGCGCACAGTACGGTGATGGAACCGCACCGTCTGATAGATCGCTTCGTCAAAAATTGGTCGTGCAAGTAGCGCCGCGCATTTCTTGCTGTCCCACCCGGGCAGGACGGCCGCAACCGCAATACCTTTTGTATTTTCCGATCCATCCGGGACGCGAATGGTAGATTCCTGCGTCATGGTTGCCGCAGCCGCGACACTTCGCGCTCCTACCAGCGCATCCGCGATCGAAAGAGGCAGCGCTTCCTCGCGATTCTGGTCACGTTCGGCCAGTCGTCGCGCAATGCTCGATTGCATCAATTCAAGTCGGTTGCCGATACGCTTATGCTTGTTCCAATATTCTACAAGCTCAGTCAGATCATCCGGCCGTGCGGCCATCGACCAGGCATCGGCTCGCTCAATGGCATCGACGAGCGGCTTAGGGTCCGCGATGCCCTTGGCCTTCGCAAATTTCTCGACCTGCGCCACTCCGAGATCATCCAGCGCCACGATCCTGAAGGAACTATCTTGATTGCTTGCCGCGTCGGCTTGCCTGTTTTCCGCATCAACCGGTCCGAGTTCGACATACTTGAGGTGCTGTTGACAGAGCTTGAGGTCCGTCACCGGCCGCCATGCGGCACCCCGGCTGGTGAGCACAATATGCGTCCGCTGCAGCGCTGCCGATAGGCGAGCACCGATTTTGCGAACGGCCCGCTCAAAATCCTTGGGCTCCCGCAGCCGCGCTTCATCGACAGAATCGAGAAATAGCCAGCCCTCTTCAGGCGTGGCTAACCATTGCTCGAATTCCGCGAGATTACCCTCTTCGAAAGCGATCTCGAAATCGTCTGCGACATGTTCGAGCCGCAGGAAAAACGCTGGCATTCCTTCCCGACGTAAGGTTTGCGCCGTATGACGTATCTCTTCGGTCTTCCCAGCGCCCGCTTCCGACAGGATGACCGTACGGTATCCAGCGAGGAGGTCCGGCCAGCTAAGCCCTGTGCCAAAACGAAGATTGCGAAAGTCGAACTCGTCGCTTTCTCTGCTCTTCAGGGAAAGCTCATGAAATGTCCGCCCCAGTTCAACATAATCTTCCGACAAGTGCCGCTCGCGATTTTCAATGGTCCCCGGTAGAACTCCACGCGATAGCATCTCGACGAGATAATACAAACCGATAACAGTATAAGACGAGCGGTGCCTTGGCTGTCCTCAGGATTGGCTGATCGGCCGCGCCACCCTGATCGATGGCGACACGATCGAAATCCGGAAGGCAAAAACCGTTGAGATTTCAAGGCCGGAAGGATTGGCTGGGGAACTTGGATTCAATCCACTCGATCCATTGAAGCCAGCCGTTTCAATGGCTTAGCCGAATTTGCGCCCGCAATGTGGGGGCCTCTTGTGGGGTTGTCAACAACTCCAGCATCCGCAAGATGTCTCGGTGGATGTATGCAGCCGTATCGGTCTCAGTGCCAACAGTGCTACAGTAAACTGACAGCATGGCGGACGATTTGATTCCTCGCCTCTTGGTCGCGTGAATACGAGCTATCCAAAGGTTTGGTATGACTTTTCGCAAATATGTTAGATCCACTGCTTGGAGCTGGTCCTGAAAACTGCCGATTTCTAGGGTCGGAAAACTATATCAAACAGTAAAAAATGACTATGAGAATTGGTTTGATGTTACAATGGAATCTAACGATCAATATTTAGTTAACTTTATCGAGGCATCTGGAGGCTTAATAAGTAACTCAGAAGTGTTTGATGCGGTTCCACATGCCCTTGTGCATGGACCGGAAGTGGCCGAATACATGAGGACGTTCATTGGAAAGAAGGCTTTTGTTATTTTTGGGATGAAACCAGGTGATAAATCCCTTATATTAGATGATGTTTCTGTTCTAAATTGTAACGAATTACGCTTTCTAGGTGACGTATCTACGTTCTCAGCGCGCTGTTACGGAGACGGCTGGGACGGTTTGATAAAGCTCACCTCTTCTGGGCAGGGAAAAGAATCCTTATCTGAGCTAAGACAATCAATCATGGAGCAAATAAACCGAAGAGAATCCGACTATCTTGTCTATATAATCGTCACATATCCCTTGTTCATCTACGTATTTCTTGTGTTGTCCGCATTTTCTTGGGTGGTCGTTAAAGCATTCAACTTTGTGCGAAATGGCTGAGTTTCACTCGCTGAGCAAAAATTTACAATTGCGGTCACCATTCACCGCCCTAAGATTCCGCCTTCGCCGCACCGAACCGAGCCCGGGTTGACTGGCCGAGGCGACCAATAGCCTTTGGTTGCGGCAGCCTCCGGCCCCTCCTCGGGGAGGGGGCTACAGGCCGCAGGCACTCTTGGCCGGTGAAGGACTGTCACCAGCCCGCCGGGCCCCGCAAGAGCCTTGAGCTACCGTTCCCCCCCCCGGGGATGCTCTGCCCCCAGCGAGTGATCGATCCGGAAATGAACAGGGCTGCCCTAGTTGAATGCAGTGCGCTGCTGTTGTCGAAGCTCGCCTTCCACGCCTTTTCGCACACCCGCGTGTCAGGCTTGTCCTTCAGCATTGCCCGGACGATGTCCTGGTACTTCTCCGCCATCGCCACCGTCGCGATCCGCTGCTCCTTGCTGATGTAGTGGTCGTGGGAAAGGAGAGCGGCGGTCATCATGTGGTCGATGACGGCGTTCCAGAAGTGAATCTGCCCCATCGCCTTGCGCGGCGGCGTGGACATGGCCTTGTTCGCGATGTCGGCTACCTGCATGGGGCTCAGGTTCCGGAGCACGGCCGACCACTCCGGGAACTCCAGATAGAGGTCCAACATTTTCGCGATGTCCGCCGGAACGCCGTCCGGGTAGCCCGTCTCGCCATAGAGCGCCTGCTTGAAATCGATGTGGTCGAAAGCGGCCTCGAAACCGCGCATGAATTCCGCCTTCTTTGCCTCGTCGGTACTGAGATCGTCGACCATCTCGCGACCGAACTTGAGGCCCACGGCAAGCACCTCATCGCGGGAAAGACCACTGACCTGAGCAGCCGCCGCCACCGCTTTCGCGAGTTCGTCGCTCAACAAAGGCCGCTTGTTGTCGTTCATCACCGAGTAGGCTGATCCCGATCACCCCCTGCAGGAACTTTGACTGGGTTTCCACACTATATTCGGGCTTGTCGGGCTCGGCCTCGTCCGGCGCGGCGGGAGGAGCTTCTTCCTCCTCCGCACGGAGCGGCTCCATGTCCGGGTCAGGATGACTGGTGTACGACTGCGAGACGGATTCCGCGTTGCCCCGAAAAACGAACGAAGCTTTGTAAACACCAGTTCCCCCCCAAGCTCTTTTCAGCCACGATACAGGAAACCTTTTGTGTTAACACCAAGGCTCTGCACGGGAAATCGACCAGTCGAGCCCGGGGTTGACGGCGGGAAGCGACCGCCTCATTGTCGCGCTTGCGGCGCTCTGTCGAGGTCAGCAGGAAATCTCCCCTTGAGAATTCGGGACCCTTTCTATCTCGCGGCTGCATCCCCGGCGAAGGCCAAGACAGCGTGCGGCCACATTTTGGCTCAGAGATGCCGAACCCAGTGCTGTTCCGACAAAACCGAGATTGGGAAGCCCTTTGTTCGTAACTTCGCGGCGTCCATGATCTTGTGTCCAAACGAGGAATGCCCGATCACCAGCACGTTTGTATGTTGTGACACCCCGCCAGTAGTGGCTCCTCGCTGGAGCACCGCGGACTCGCAATTCGTTTGGCTTGCCTGATGGTAACGCGGCCGCTCACCGACGGTGTGAACGGCGCTCGGTGGCGAGTGCCACACGTCGACCGGAAGGTGCGGACGTTGACCTTCCCGTTAGAATGCCTCCTCTAACTAGAGCCACTCCGGCACGAGCGCCTCAAGTTCCGGCAGCTTGGCAGACGTGCGATCAAACCCTCGGCCTCGAATTCGAATTTGCCTTTCGGATCCGTTCTTGCGCCACCGCGAGCTCATTCTCAAGACCCTTGCTGTGCTTCTCCAACTCTAGGGCGTGCAGGAACGCGTCATGAAGCCGTGTCGCGAGGACTCTAACATGGTTCTCCAGAACGGCCTTATCCTCGCGGAGGCTTTTCACGAGGTCAGCGGCGGAGGGTCGGCTCTTGTCCGATCCGTCCTTACCCTCCCTAATTGCAAGAATGGCGTCCCGCACCTTTGGGTATCGGCAGCCCTCCGAGCCAATCAGGTTCCTGCTCCTGCCTGCCTCGCGGGCGACTGTGGCCACATTAACACGCAGCCTGCCACGGTTCGCGAGTTTGACGTTCTCGTCATGCCGCGGATTTCCCGACTGCACACGGCGAAGCGCCTGCATGAAGGCCTGTTCTGTCTCAGGCGTCTGGCCCTTGCTAAGCGAACTCATCGGCTTCCTCCATCCCAGTATCGTCAGTGGTCCAGTTAACCTCGATCCCGAGCCTTTTCAGGATCGCTGCCGACGTGCGGACGCGGTCCTCGGTTACGGCGGCGGCCGCATGCTCGCCCGCCGCTCTGTTGGCCTCGAGCACGGCCAAGCCGCTCTTGAAGCGCGCCTGCCAGAAATCGACGTCGTCGGTGAAGATCAGCAAGTTCGCGCAGTCGCAGCATATCCCCGGCCTCCGGTGGCCGTAGTGCGGGCGTCGCGCGCTCAGGTCAAAGTGGCCCTTGGCCCGGTAATGGCAGCGGGCCAGCTCGGACCGGAAGAAGCAGTTTCCCCACTCCGAGGGCCAGACGCGGACGTCGTCGTCCTTCAGCATCGACGCCAGCCGCATGACCTTCTCCGCATCGGTCCCCTCGGTTCCGATAAGTTCCTGAATCGCCGGCCTGTTCTCATCAATCGTGTCCATCATCTTCCCAGCTGCCGGATGGCCATTCGTCGCATCGAACAGGAACTGCGCAGCCGCGTAAGTGGCTTCGTCCTCCACGAGGCCAAGCATTTCCGGATCGCGGCCGAGATAGCCTCCCTCAGTCATGGCGATCGACATGTGTTTGAAGTGGTCGCGGACAGCTGGAAGCATTCGAGCATCCGAGCGGACTATGTACATCGCGAAGCTCTTGCGCCACTGGTGCGTCGACAACTGCCAGCTGCGGTATTCGCGCGGGACATCAACGTGCTCTTCAACCCAGCTACGCTGAGAGTTGCGCAGCGTTTGGCTCAGCGCCCTTCCGATATTTCCCGTTTGCCAGGGGAACCCTTTCCCGACGTTAAGGGAAACGACGAGCTCCTTCCGGCCCCCCAGCTCGCGCCACGGTCGGAAGAGCTTCCAGAGAACAGCAATTGCCCTCACCGCCGGCGGGATGTAGTCGGTCCCCATGGGGCGGGACCCGGCCAGCCATCTCACCTCTTCGTATTGATTGTGAGCCTTGTACACCCTTCCGTGGAGATGGAAGAGCTGGTGCAGGCCACTAATTGAGGGTGAGACGGTGACGCAGGTCGGCCATAAGGCTCCGGCCGGCATTTCGCCCGCGATGATACCACAGAGCTCGCTGATTCTCAGTCCAAGTGCTCCCTGAAGGGCCACGGTCGCGGCATCGCGAACATCTCCAAAAAGCGCACGTAATTCGGTCACAGCATAGTTTTCCGAGAGTGTCGGCCGCCACGTGGCCTCCAGCGTTCCATCGCCATCGAACCTGTAGCGCGACAGCTCTTTGTTCAGGTGCCAGCTGTAGGAATTGGACCGCTGGCCATCGACTGTGGACCTCCGCGCGAGATAAATTTCCTGCAGCTTCAGGATATCGCCAGCGCGGACATCCAGCCATTCAATGGCCTCGCACATGCTCCCGAGATAGACCGGGTCGGGAACCGGATCGATAAAACCCTTGCGAACTCTTGGAGCGTGGTCGAGTGCCACGTCGTTAACGGACTTCCCACCGAACGGATGCGTCTCCATGACAGCGTCGGGGAATTCGCCGAACAGGACCGACTGTTCATGGATCCGACAAAGCGTGTCCGCGTACAAAGCCATGTTATAGTTGGTAAGGAGGCCACGCTTGTCCAGGCGATCGGCAGTGTCAGTGAGGTACTCCCAGCAGGCGTGCGGCGTCAGTTCCGAGAAGGTGCCCCGTCCGGTTTTCACCATCCACTTAATGAGCCATTTCAAGGCCCAGAAGTAGTCAGGTAAAGACGTTACCTTGGGATTTCGCCCTCGCTGGCTGGCCGTCATTATGGACCAGAAAAAGCGACGTGCCTGTTCCAGTAGCCCCTCGTACCCAGGGTCGGTGAGGAGAGTCCTCGGCTGAACCACGATATCCCATTTAAGCGCGACATCCTTGCACCCCGCAGTGACAGCATCGTAACGCCAGACCGGATCACTCCATCGGCTGTGCTTGGAGACCCGTAAGTCCGGGTTGACCTCGACAGCCATCTGAAAGGGTTCGAGAGATTGGCGTAGGGGGGCAACGTAACTCATCGATTACTCCAGTTCGGGGAAGGGCGGCATGGCTAGCGACGCTCCGGCCAGTCCCTTTTCGGTGAACTTCGGCAGCCAGTAATCTGTCAGCCTCGCGAACTGGGGGGCCCAGACATCGAGGTAGCGCATCGGATCGACTGTCGTGCGTGCCTCGATCAGCCGATCTCGAAATTGAACTAACCGCGCATAGGCACGCGGATCGTCGGGATCAATGAAAGCAAGCGGACATGCCGCACATCCTCCAAATGCAGTGCAGAGCTTTCCGGGTACATGGCGTTCGAACGGCGGGTTGAAGGGGTCGACGCAGCCAAAACCTGGGGTGGCAGCGCTTTGGCCACCTGGCATCAAGGATCCGCTCCGGGTGTCTGACTTCCCGTTTGTCCCAACGTATCGCTCCCGCCACGCAATGCCCCGCGAGAGAGCTTCCTCGTCCCGCTGCTTTGCTGCGCCGGCTCTGTAGTGCCTATACGTCATGCCCAGACTTGCATGTCCCATCCCCACCTGCTGGGCCTTCATGTCGCCCGTAATTTCATGGATGACCTCGCCGGCGGTCGCCCGCAGTGTCCTCAGGGTGAAGTCAGGGAGCTTGTTGTCAGAGATGAACGCCTTTAAAGTGTTCCTCCATGTGCTGTCGTCCGAAGCGGTGCCTGCCAGGCTTTCATAGGAGCGGCAGCCCTTCTGTCCAGCAACGTAGAAGATGAACACCCGGTTGCGATGCCGTTCGGGCACCACCCGCCGCGTCAGTGCGCTGAAGCGCTTGATCGCCTTCAGCAGGTTCACGGTGGAATCGATCGCGGCCAGGTTGGTCGCGAAGGAACGCCTGTGAAAGGCCTTCCCTTTCTCGCCGTCGGCAAGGGTCCCCCTATTTTTCGGGACTGAGATCTGCCAGCGGTCAGCACCGAAGATCGGATGGTCTCTCACCTCGGACCACGATAGCCCGAGGAGTCCCTCAGCGTTAAATGTCGTGTCTAGGGCGAGCAGGACAACATACGGTACGAGTGCACGCGCTGAGAAATGGAGCCGTTCAGCGGCCTCCCTCAGGGTTCCATAGGGATTTTTCAACGATCGGCACAGCCCCGGATAGGCTTCCAACTCCTTCCATGATGGGGGGCGACAGCCGAAGAGCTCCGCCATCAGCTTAAGCTTAACACCTATGTCCTTGAAAGGGACGACGCTTTTCAGTGTCGGGTCAGGAAGCTCGAGTGTCTCGTTCGCCAAAATTGCGAATGTTGCTTCGCGCATCTTCAGATCGGCTATGATCTCGTCTAGTGCTGCTTGCAGCACCTTAGAACGAGAAATCGGATCGAGCACTTCAGTCGCTTTGACGTGGTGATGCGCGCCGGGCCATGGATTGCGTTGCATCCTTAATCCGGTTGGAAAGTCGGATCGGTAACGTTTCGAAGTCTGCCACCAGGAAATCATCTGCTTCACCGCGTTGTACCGGTGGGCCTTGGTGATCTCCGCAAGCGGCTCGGACTTGTTAAGGCTAAGGTACGTCGCACCATTCAGCCAATCTACGAACGTCGTCATCAACTCGGTTGAAAGCTCGCTAACGCTTGCGACTGGCTTGCAGCCCCTCGACTCCGACTCGCGAAGATAGGTCCCGAAATGATTGAGGATTTTTACGTGTCTGATACGGGTGGCATGCGATCGGCCCTGTCCCCAGTCAGCGACGTAGTGAGCGACCGCCAGGCCTAGTTCGCCCTTCTCCAGCCATCCAGACAGATCCAGTTCCTCTGGAGCTTCGCCGGGGCTCGCCGTGAACCGGACCTTCAAACTGTTATCCGTACGGGTAATGCCAAGCTCCTCGCGTGGACGGATCGGCACCACGTTCGACACTGGCTTCGATGGACGCTTCCTGAGATGCGTCGCGAGCGTCTTGCCCCTCCTTTTTCCGTCACCGAACGTCATGCAGTTCCATCCTCATATGATGCGCGGCAGCGTCGGAAACCGACGCTTCATCAACGTCGACATGCCTGAGATAAGTGTTCTTTGTGGTCTCGGAACTGGCATGGCCGAGCAGTTCCCTCAGCTTCTCCCATGGCTCCCTGTTGCCCCTTTGGACCTCGGACTTGTAAAACATCACCGCAAAGGTGTGCCGGAGGTCGTGGAACGTATGGGCCGCTCCAGGAACCTTTAGAGAGGTCGCGACTCCGTCTTCGTCGAGCAGTTTCTCGCCCGTTTCGGGATCAAGTTCGAATCCGTCCCGGTAGACAATTAGTCCTTCGGCGAGGACGGCCTTTGTGAAGGCTCTGGACGCCGTCTCCGTGCCGACTGGACGGCCCACGTCACGCAAATTGGCGTCGACGCCATTCACAAACAGCTCGGCCGGAACGCGGAATTTCCCGTGGGCTGCTTCCGCCGCCTGTTGGGCGCGGAGGATCGCTTTTGCCCGCTCGACGTCGTGATAAAGCACTAGTGCACGGAGGAGCACCGATGAGATGATGACCTTACGCGTGCCCCCGCCCTTTCTTCTGACCGTAAGAGTGAACTGCTGCCATTGCAGCCCGGGACGCAGTTTTCTAGCCCGATCGAGGACCTCCCAAGCCGATATGCTGGCGACTTCGTCGGCGCGCAGACCCGTGTGGTAGGCGACCTCGGCCATCAGGCGGTTCCGGCGCGACTTGGTGCCCACTTCCCACGGCAGAAGCGACTGGTCAGGCGCGAAGATCGCTGGCCCGAGCCTCGCCATAATTCTCTTGAGATCGTCCATCTTGATCGGCCGGGGATCCATCTCTGGATCGCGCCCTCTAGGTTTGCGGGTGCCCGACCGGGCGATAACCGCGGTCCCCAGGTGCGGCAGGAACGCTGCTTTCGGGCCAATCGGAATCACCGGTTGATCGAAAGTAGGCTCCTGCCGTGGAGCCACGGCGACAAGGCCCATTTTCTCCGCCCAGGAGTAGAAGGTCTCTACGCCGCTGACGCGCCGACGTACCGTACTCGTGCTGTACTGCAGACTCGTGACTGGCGAAACCGACTCCGCCATCAGGTTTCCATAGTCGGAGAGGTCCTCGGGTTCAGCGTGATCCCACGCAATGCCATTCGCTGAAAGGAACGTCCACCATTGCGCAAGATCCTGCGCTGTTGCTCGCTGCGAGTTCTGCCAGCGTGTCGTCTTCAGCGGCTTGTACCTAACATCCATTGAGAAGCGGTTCGCAGGCTCCACTGGATGCCAGTCCTCCGTGAAAAGCATCAGGAAGCCTTCGGGAGTAGGCACGGACGGTTCGGGAATGGGACCGCCGACGTGGTGCCCGCGTCGCGTCGCCCGCACAAGGCGGAAGATACAGGATTCTTTCTCGTCCTCACTCAACCTTGCAAAACCTCAAAAGATGATGGTGCCATTTGCCACGTTCGTGCCCCAGCAAGCAGCTCCTGTCAAGCAAAATAACTCAACAAAAACAATGGCTTCCCGCAGGATCATATCCTATGAGGAAATTAGGAAATGAGGAAATGAGGAATTGGGTAAGGTGTTGAGGAATGTGAGCTTCGCCGCCACTTATCAGAATGTTTCATTCTGCGGCGGCTCGAAGCTCGGCTGGCAGACGCCCGACGAGTTCGCACTGACCTTCCACACGCGACGAGCATGGCGGCGATCTTCTCCCAGATTTCACCCATCGGACTCACAAGAATATATTCCTTTCTCCCGATTGAGGCTGGCCCGTGTTCGCGGTATGTTCATGCGCATGTCAGCAGCAGTCACAAAACCCTTCGTTCCTGTTTCGGTTTCCTCAAGAGGCGCGACGATGCCATTATCGGTCACCCTCGTGCCGGCAGGATTTCCATCTCCTGCAGGCGACGACCTTGAGGAGGAAATCGATCCCATCGGCTGGCTGGTACGGCACCCGTCGGCGACGTTCTGGTGGCGAGTTGCTGGTGACAGTCTGGTTGACGAAGGCATCCACGACGGTGACCTGATCGCAGTCGATCGTGCAGGCAAGAAACGTGTCGGCCGCATTGTCCTGGCTGTTGTCGACGGCGCAGTGACGGTCAAGAAGCTAGCAAAAAGGGAAGGACGCTATTGGCTTGATCCAAAATCACGGGGGAGGGAATTCACGCCAATATTGGTGACGGAGAACACTGAAATCTGGGGTATCGTTGCTGGTGTCGTCCGCCGATACCCCGTCGATTGACGCAAGGGCGACAAACCGATGCCCGATCCGATCGCGCTCATCGACTGCAACAATTTCTATGTCAGCTGCGAACGGGTGTTCGATCCGAAGCTCGTCGGCATGCCCGTCGTCGTGCTGTCGAACAATGACGGCTGCGCGGTCGCTCGCTCTGAAGAGGCCAAGGTCCTTGGCATCAAGATGGCTCAGCCACTCTTTCAATTCCGCGACAAAGTACGAGACCACGGGATTCGGCTGCTGTCCTCGAACTACACGCTGTACGGAGATATGAGCCGTCGGGTCGTCGACGCGATTGGCCAGTTTTCGCCATCATGCGAGGTCTACTCGATCGATGAGACGTTCGTGGACCTTGGTGGATTTGGGGATCGCTATCTGAAGCAGGCTTCAGAAATGCGGACGGCCGTCCGTGAACTGACAGGCATCCCGACCTGCGTTGGCATTGCGCCGACAAAAACCATGGCCAAGCTGGCCAATTTCGCTGCGAAAAAGAACCCGGTGTTCGGCGGGGTCTGTGATTTTACTGATCAACGATCGGCCGCCTGGTGCATGGAGAGGATAGCGGTCGGCGAAGTTTGGGGTGTCGGTGGTGCAACCGAGGCCCAACTGCTGAACATCGGCATCAGGACCGTCGCTCAGCTTCGTGACATGCCGATGCCACTGGCCAGAAAATTGGGAACGGTGGTGCTCGAGCGCATTGTCGCCGAGCTGCAGGGCGTTCGTTGTCTGGAGATGGAGGAGGTCGCGCCCCAGCGAAAGGGAATGGCCGTCACCCGTTCTGCAGGGGAGCCGATGCGAGATTTCGATACCGTGATGCAGGCCATGACGGCACATGCGTCGCGGGCGGCTCAAAAGCTAAGGCAGCACGGGCTCGCCGCGGGTCAGATCACCGCCTTCTTCCACACGAGCCCATTTTCGAAAACTGCTCCGCAGCATTCGGTATCGAGAACGATGCACCTGAAGCCGATGACGAACAACACTTTCGACCTCATCCAGGCCGCCAGCCTCTGTACCCAGAGGGGATGGAAGGGTGATCGCCGCGCAAATGGCTACGCTTACACCAAGGCAGGCGTCATCCTGGACGACCTGATCAAGGAAGGAGAAGCCCCGCAGCCGCTGTTCGAGTTCGAACAGCCAAGGGATGCCAAGCTCATGGCTGCACTCGATGCGGTCAATGATCGCTTCGGCAATAAGAAGCTTGTCGTCGGTTCTGAGGGTTTCAAACGGGCGTTCGATACGAAAGCCGAGATGCGGTCGCCCCGGTACACAACGAGGCTGGCAGAGGTGCCTGTAGTACTGGTTTGAAGGCAGCAGAGTGACAACGACCTGATCAGGATTCGGTATGAAGAAGGTCCGGCTCTGCGATTTGGTTCATAGAGACAGGCGATTCAAGGGCGTTCCTCCGCCAGCAGGGCAGCGATACGGTGTCCAAGCTTCTCCTCGACCTCATAGCGTAGTGTCGGGTATTCCTTCGAAAGATGCGCCTTGCAAATTCTGTGGGCGTCAGCGTTCGCCTCGCAGATCTCCACACGGCCAGTACATGACATCGACGAGGATCGATCTGATCAACGCACCGCGACGGACAGTGGCCGCTGCCCACTCGTCGACGCCGAGCACCATTCGATGAGCATCGGGTTCGTTTGGGTCCGCTCACTGATAGTGCGTTCCACGTCGGCGATGCCTCTATCCCAAGCATCATTCTCGCAGTAGCCCTTTTTCCGAGCGATATCCGCTATAGCAGTTTTGCCGTTCGATAGAGTCCAGTCCCACGCACCGAATAAAAAAGCCAGGGTGACGGTCGTCCAGGCAATGGTTTTTAAATATTTCAACATCCCCCTCCCAAGTGCTTGCTGGACTCAGTACTGCGGTCTGACATGCGGTAAGGCTTGCGATGCCGTTGAAACGGATGCGGTCTTGGATTTCGATGGTGTCCCCGTCGATGACGGAAGCGCGGCCGAGTATGGGCTCGGCACAAACGACGCTGCCACCGAGCTGGACGCTCGCGATCACGACTGGAGCGCTACGGCATTGCGAGAGTAGCCATTTAGTGGCAGTGAACCGTACCAGTCTTCTTGTCCATGTGACAGCACTGACCCGGAGGCGAGTCCTTTCGGCAGCCGCCGCCATGGGCGTAAGTGGAAGATGTGAATGCCACGCTGGCAAGCAGTACTAGAATAGCTTTCTTGCTCAACAGTTCTTAGCCATTGTAGCCTTCCGGACGGCCTCCTGCTCCCCCTTTAGTCTTGCAATCTCGGGAGCAATGTTGTCACCGGAAAGCGAAGAAACTGGGAGTCCTATGAGGATGACGCCGACAACATCGTTGGTTCGTGCGTTTTCCTGCTGCTTGGCCGCAACAGTGTAGGCGGCCGACAAGCGCGTTGCCTCTGCCTTAAGGTTCTCGCATGACCAGGATCGATAGCCAACGTCACTGATGTAGGATGCCGAGATACTGTCAGGTGCTTTCGCGCAACCGCAAAGCAAAGCAGCCACCGACAAGACGGCTGATAGTTGAAATTTCATGGTTCCCCTCCCAAATTCCAGCCCATCAAAGCAAAGGCGGGAGGACGAGTCGAGTCAGCGACGAGAAGCTAGGGCGCGGTCGAATTTCTCAAGGCCGCCGATCGAAATCAGAGGCAAGCGGTGAGGGCGCTCCTTGAGTCCAACGCAGCGCTTGAAGAGAAGCTGGCTCGGGCGGTGCAGGCGGTTAGCTCTGAGTATTCCCGCGTGTTGTCATGGGCGTAGATCAACAACTTCATGCCATTCGCGCACATCGGGCTTGTCGCCAGATCGGCGGCACCGAGGCTTTCATTAATCAGAACGTCCGGGCTGATCCTCGACGGTCTCATCATCAGCGGCTATGGTCCATTGTTGCTGCGGCGCACGCTATGTCATTTGGCCAAACGGCGTAAGCGGCGAATAGACTGACGATGATCGAAAAGGTGCCGCCGCAACCGTTGCGGCGGAAGACATAATGCCGACGAAGATCGTCTCCAGCCTCGTGCGAGGGCATCAGATGCAGCAGAAAGCGGCGACGATATCATCGGCGAAAATCGCCACCGTCGTGGGAGACGATGGCGCGGTTATCCAACAATTGTTCGGATCCGTCGTCGCCAAATGGCGTGCCGCAGGCACGACAGGCAAGAACGCCGCCGACATTACCTTGGTAATCGATGCAATGGACCTGCTGCATAGCGGTCGGTTCGACGGGTTTTGCCTCGTCTCGTCCGACAGCGACTTCACCCGGCTCGCAGCCCGTATTTCGAACAGGGCGTTGATGTGTATGGCTTCGGCGAGCAAAAGACCCCGGAGAGTTTCCGGCAGGCATGCCGTCGCTTCGCGGAGAACCTGCTGCCCACCATTTCCGCAAACGCGAATGATGCGGCTCAGCCCACCACGCCTCTTCAGCCACCGAGCGCGGCGGCAGCTATCATCAAACGAGTCATTGCTCAGATGGAGAGCGAAGACGGATGGGTACCGCTCGGCGCGGTAGGCAACCAGCTTGCCAACCTCGTCTCTGATTTCGATCCGCGCACCTTCGGCTCACGCAAATTGAGTGACCTCGTGCGAAAGACGAACGAGTTCGAAATCGACCATCCCGAAGGCGGGACAATGCGCATCCGGGTGAAGCCGACACCATCCGGGCGATCACGGTCCAAGGCACTGCCGCCGTCCTGATCCCGGCGGACTTCATAGTCGCGGACGGCTCGGTTTCTTGGCGCAGATATTCTTCGGGCATTAGCAGAGGCAGGAAAGCGATTTGCGAAACGAAGAACTCGAGGTTTCTCCTGATACACGCCCTGTCAGCCCGTCGGCTGAACGCAACAAGGGTCCCATCGCCGACATCCTGAAACGCGTGCTGCCCGATCATGGCACCGTGCTCGAGGTCGGCAGCGGAACAGGGCAACATGTCGTTCATTTTGCCCGTGAGATGCCGGGCCTCATATGGCAGCCCAGTGAACGCGACGAGCCGTCCCTCCAATCGATTAGGCAGTGGATGGCGGTGGAGACGCTGCCGAATATTCGATCTCCGCGATGCGAACCGGCGGGGGAGGAGAACAGGGCGTCGCGTCGATCCCAGGCTGCGGGCAAGTTCGCTACCCCTTCTATTCCGAATTGAGCCTGGTCAATGAGACTTCCCGCAGCCTTGGCATGATGACTAGGAGCCACAGTGGGAGAGGACTGCCATGAACGTGAGGACGTGTGTGCTTGTTGCCGTCGCATCAGTTGGCATCGTCGCTGCCGCGGTCGCGCAAAGCGATCTTCGCAATTCCGCCAAGTCGGTGTTCCAACCCCTGCCGCTGACGCCGCCGCCGGTGGAAGGCATCGAGATCACGCCGGAGCGGGTCGAACTCGGCAAGATGCTCTATTTTGAGCCGCGCCTCTCCGAGAGCCACGCCATCAGCTGCAACTCTTGCCACATCGTCGGCATGGGCGGGGTGGACCTTCAAAAGACCTCCATCGGCCATCGCTGGCAGCGCGGCGGGCGCAATGCGCCGACGGTGCTCAACTCCGTGTTCAACACCGCGCAGTTCTGGGACGGACGCGCAGAGGACCTGCGCGCGCAAGCTGGCGGCCCGCTCGTGAACCCGATCGAAATGGCGACCACGGAGGAGCATACGGTCCAGCAGCTGAAAGGCATTCCCGGCTACGCGGACCCGTTCCGGAAGGCCTTTCCCGGCCAACAGGATCCAATCACGTTCGCCCATGTGCGGGACGCCATCGCGGCCTTTGAGGCGACGCTGATCACCCCCAACGCACCCTTCGATCGCTGGCTCAATGGTGATGACAAGGCCATGACTGCCGAGCAGACCGAGGGGCTGCGGCTGTTCATGGAAAAGGGCTGTTCCTCCTGCCACAACGGCGTCAACATCGGAGGTGGCATGTACGCCCCCTTCGGTGTGGTCCAGAAGCCCGGCGCCGATATCCTCCCGCCGCAGGACAAGGGCCGCCTGATGGTCACCAGAACGGTGAGCGATGAGTATGTGTTCAAGGTGCCGACCCTGCGCAACATCGCCCTGACGCCGCCCTATTTCCATAGCGGCGAGAGCTGGGACCTGCGCCAGGCGGTGGCGGTCATGGGCACGAGCCAACTCGGGGCCGAGCTGACGGACCAGGAGATCGACAGGATCACAGCGTTCCTGCAGGCGCTGACGGGCGATCAGCCGCAGGTGACCTACCCGATCCTGCCCCCCAGCGTCGCCACCACGCCACGGCCAAAGCCGTGACGTTATGGCCGACATGCGGCGCAAAGCCTTGCCGGCACCGAACCAGACGAGCAGGCACTAGCCATCCGGCGAGCCGCAAAGACGCGCGCGGCTTACCCGCCGCGACAGGCGCGAGAGGTCGTCGCGCTACTGAAGGACGTTGAGCAACAGCAATCAAAAGCCTGGCGTTCTGGAGCGGGGGTGGTCGCAATGCCAAATTTCAATCGCGATAGCCTTCGTCGCAGACGGTGACTTTGCGGGTGACCATATGGCCATGTCGCCGTTCGCGGGTTATCTCCGTGTGGCACCCGTGCCTATGATGACGGTGGTAGCCGTCCTCATAGCGCTCATCGCGGTAATCGCGCCTGTCACGCTGCACATGAATCCCGTCCGGATCCAGGGTGACGCCGTAATCGTCCTGGGCAAATGCTGTAGCGGACAAAGACATGACCACGGCGGCAGCTGCTAAAAAAACGACTTTCATCTCAGCCTCCCTTCCCAGAAGTGTGGATGAGCAACTGTGTCCCGAAGCGGAGGTTCCTCGAACAACGGGCCGCGGGCAATCAAACTTTTGCGACACTGGCGATGAACGTCTGAATGAAGGACAGGGATTGAGAGCCGGGAGCAACCAGGCGAAGCGGCCAGCTTCGGGCAGAGCTTACCTCATGGCCGATATCGTCGAGCATTGCCGCCTCGCAGGCTCGGGCCCCGTTTGCAGACAGTCCGCTTTCGGACCCTCCCGTGCGGGTAGCAGCCATTCGGTAACCGCCACCATTTCGGCCGGGCGCTGACTAACGGGCTCGTTGAGGGGAAGGGGCATGGAGGAGCGGCGGATACATCAGGGCCGATCGCTCCACTAACCGTTGGCGGTCGGCCAGTCATGGAAACCGTGGGTGCCGTGTGTGCATCTGTTGGGTCTGGAAGATCCCCGCTTAGGGCGGCTGCCGTCGTGTCCGTTCGAACGCGTAAGTAGCGTCGAGACGGCCAAATGTGTTCACACGCGGTTACTATTGAAGATCGCCCAAGTGCGAAAAGCCTACCTGAACCGGACCTTGCTTCCATCAGTCAAGTTGAGTGTTGGATAAACGACGACCATCTCACCGGGACCCACACCTTTAGCAATTTCAGCAGCCCTCGGTGACAGTTGCCGAACTTCTACTTTTCGCAGCTTCGCGTGGCCGTTCTCTACAACAAACACATGCCAGGCTTCACCTTGGCGGAATAGGGCACCGATCGGCAGTACAGTCGCCTGATCAGTCTCTCCGACCAAGATCTTGGCCTCGACCCGATATCCGTCACCCAAACTGTTCCATGCTTCGGGCGGCGAAGTTATGTCTATGATGACCCAGATCCTTTGTTCTTCTACACCTAACGCGGAGAGCTTGGTAAAGCCGGATGGCTCGACGCGCCGAACTGCCCCCTCGAGATCGGCCCCGCCACCCCAGCGCTCTATCGAAACCCTGTCGCCGGCCCGAATGCGCGCAGCGTCAGTGGTCAACACGTCGACGACGATTTCGAGGTCGGAGAGATCGCCCAATTCGACCAGGGGAGCGGCCGCCGACACCACGCTCTCGCTTTCTTGCATCACTCTGAGAACTCGGCCATCGATTGGCGAGAACACTGGAAAGCTTTCGCTAGGTTTTGCGTCTGTGGTGCTCGTTAACGCCGCACGGGCATGCTCCAGAATATGGAGTGCAGCATGCCAACGGCGTTCCGCGGCAATGACACTCCGTTGAGCCGATTGGACAAGGAACTCCTCCCGTTGCAGCTGTGCAGCGGGCGCGAAGGAATGTTTTGCAAGCTGCTTTGTGCGATCAAGATCGGCGCGCGCTTGAGCGAGCTGCACTTTTGCCTGTTCCAGTAGCGAAGCCGACTCTTCGACGGTGGCATCAGCCGCGCCGACCTGCGCCTCCAGTTCGCGCCGCACTCGGGGATCGAGCAGTGGGGAGACAGATGGCGTGATGATCGTCAGCTTCTCTCCAGTCTGCACAACATCTCCAGGCTTCAGCGTCATTCTCTGCATACGTCCCGACAAAGGAGCCGAGACGATGTATCGGTCCCGCACGCGTGTTCGGCCATCTTCTTCGATGGTGTCCTGAAACAGCGTTTTCTCGACGGTGGCTGTCTCAACGAGAATCGGCTGGGGCGAAAGCAACCAGTGTAGGCCGAGGGCCGCGAGCACCAGCAACGCGATCACAATCAGAACCGTGCGGTTCATCATGATCAGTCTCGGCTCTTCATCACGGCCACCAGGTCGAGCCGGTCAATCCTGTCGCGGATCATAATGAAACTGGCTACCGCCGCGGCAACCACGAGCAACGAAGCCGTCGCGTAGCTACTCGGATCTATCACAGCCGGTATTTGGAACGATTTGCTCCCGGTTGCCGATGCGATCAGTTCGATTAAACCTTTTCCCATCAGAAGGCCTGCGGGCACGGCAACAATGACCTGAAAGCTCAGGGCGCTAACCAATACCGTCGCAACCTCGCCCCGAGTGAAGCCGAGGATGCGGAGGCTAGCAAGTTCCCAGACTTGCTCCTGCAACGCGATGCGAGCACTATTGTAGACGACGCCAATGGCGATCAGCATGCCAAAGGTGGCGAGGATTACCGCCCCCACCAGCACAATTCCAGCGATTGTGTTGTTGAACAGCGTGATCCAAAGCATCTTAACGGAACTTGCCTCTACCTTAGGCATCAACTCGATCAGCTTTAAGATTTTGTCGAGTTGAGTAGGGTCGATCCTCAGGGTTGCGGCATTCGCTACAGGGCTCTCCGCCATCAAGCGATTGAGCGCAGTACGTTCCATCATAACCGAAAGGCCGAGGATATCGTCGGAGATTCCCCGGACTCGCACTTCGCGGATCGGCCGACCGGATTCCAGAATTTCAAGGGTGACATTGTCCCCAATGCCCAGATGCAGCAGTTTCGCGAGCTGTCGACTGACCACGACACCGTCTAGCGGAACGGGTATCGCGCGTAGCGACGGGTCTCTCAGGACCTTGAGTTCCGACCCCGGATCGACCCCGAGCAGCGAAGTGCGGTACGTGCGATACCCTGAACGTAGTTTCATTTGCACAACACGCTGGAGTTCCGCCTTCAACACGCCAGGTATTGCCTGCAATTCATTGAGTGCGTCCGTTGAGACCGGTTCTGTAAAGGCAAGGAATGCATCGCCACGCTCGATGCGCCCGAAACTGACGTCGACCATATAGTCGATTGCGTCAAACCAGTAGAGCCCGAACAGAATGAGGGGAAGAGCCAGCGCGAGCCCAAGGGTCGTCAATAACGTTCTGAATGGCCGCGAAAGCACAGTGCGCACCGCGATGATGGCAAGCATCGAGATACGTCCAGTTTTGACTACCTGTAGCCCCCAGATTGGCAGGTGCGCACCCGGCATTTCAGCCCGCATGGCCTCTGCAGGAGGAAGAGTTACGATGCGGTACACTGTGGATGCGGCGGCTAAATTACCTGCGCCTATACTGACGAGGGTCGCAGCGGCCAGGAGCCACGGCTCAAGTTGGATTTCAAGCAAAGGAAATCGGAAGAAGGTGCGATAGCTCTCGACGACAAGGATGGCGAGCCAACGCCCAAGGGCAACACCGAGTGCGGAGCCCAGCAATGCAATCACTGTCACCAGCTTGAAATAGTGGAACGCAATAGAGAGGTTGGTAAAGCCAAGTGCCTTCAATGAAGCTATCTGTCCTCGTTGGGTCTCGACTATCCTGGCAATGACGACGTTGAGCAGAAACGCCGCGACACCGAAGAACAGAGACGGCATGACAATGCTAAGAGTCTCTTGCTCGGCCAGTTCATCCGCGAGGAATCGATGTGAAGGCTGATCATTGCGGTCGTAAGCACCCGTGCCGCCGTAGGGTGCCAACAATCGATCGATCTTGTCTATGACGCTTGTTTTGCTTGCACCGGGCGCAAGCGTCATCACCACGTCGTTGAACGCACCCTGCATGTCAAAGGCGCTCGCTACCGCCTCTTCACTGGCCCAGAGCACGACGAAGTTTCGGTCATCTGGGAGCGGCAGGGCAGCACGCGTGGCGAACACGAACTCAGGCGACAGTGCGGTGCCCACGACGCGGAACTCTTGCAGACGGCCATTGAGAACCACATCGATGCTGTCCCCCGGCCGCACCGAACGCGCAACAGCATAGGCAGCGCTGATGACGACATCCTCTCGGTGCAGTGGATCGGGCAAGCGTCCTTCCAGGATGTACAGCCGATTTAGCAGAGGCTGCCCCGAGGATGGCAGCGAGATCACGCGTCCCGAGATCGGTAGGTTCGTGTCGTCGCGAATGACGCGAACCGTTTTCGCCACGCGCGGTTCCACCAACCCGATGCCGTCGATCTCACGCAGACGGTCTGCAATGTTGAGAGGGGCTCGCGTCACGCCAGCAAAAAGATCCGCGAAACGCTCATTGCGATAGTGCATGTCCATCGCGGTGACCAACGCGAAGTAATTCGAAAGTGACATCACGAATACGGCCACCCCGGCCGCGATCAGCACAACGATGCTGAGGACTTGTAGTCGCATCACCCAAAGATCGCGCACCAGCTTGATATCCAGGACCGCTACCACGTGACCTCCTGGGCCCGGATACGCTTGGAATTCAGTTCCTCCCGGACGATACGTCCCCCACTTAACCGCAACACCCGATCAGCCATTCCCGCTATTGCAGAGTTATGTGTGATTACGACGGTTGTTGTCCCGAACTCGGCGTTGACCTTGGCGATCGCTGCAAGAACAAGCCGTCCGGTCTCTACGTCGAGTGCTCCTGTCGGCTCATCGCAGAGCAATATGTCCGGCCGCTTAACAATTGCCCGTGCGACCGCGACGCGCTGCTGTTCGCCGCCAGACAATTGGGAAGGGAAGTGACGCGCACGATGCGACAGTCCAACAAGCTCGAGCGCCACAGCCGGCTGCATCGGGTTGCTGGCAATCTGTGCCACCAGCCGCACGTTTTCCTCAACGGTGAGACTCGCTATTAGATTGTAGAACTGGAACACGAAACCAACGTGCTCACGTCTGTATGCCGTGAGCTCGGAATCAGCAGCTCCGGTCAGTTCGTGGTCGCGCCAAGTCGCCATACCAGACGTTGGGGCGTCCAAACCGCCAAGGATATTGAGCAATGTCGACTTACCCGAACCGGATGGCCCGAGGAGGACGATAAATTCTCCTTCCCGGATTTCCAGATCAACGTCTTTCAAGGCAACAACGCGGGAGTCGCCTGAGCCGTAGATCTTAGTCAGCCCACGCGCCACGAACACAGGTGCAGAAGTAGGCTCAGACTTCTCGGACTCGGGATGCGCTGGGTTTCCCACTCCGGATTTACACCCCTACTAAAAGCAGTTGGGCGGGGTCGCCGAGGGCATCCTGACACCCTTCGCCACCAACAGACCAGCGAAATTGACGTCGCGAACACATGCTGAGTGAAAACATGATCGCGGGTTCCTCCACTTCGTGACCTGGTGTAAGCGGCTGGACTGCTGCTCGATGCAACGACACTTCGCATTCTGCAAATACCGCTCCTGTAACAAGGAGCCCGCCTACCCAGGTGAGACGGCAGGTTTCGGCGGTGACTATCCTTCATGCCAGCCGATGAGACGGACATGCCGTTCGCGTGGGCGAAAAGAAGCTACTCCACCGTCAGGCTGCACCTTGCCGCCGATCTAGACTGTCAGCGCAACCCCCGGGGCACGGAGATTAGCCCATTGAAGCAAGCTATTTTGGCACTGCACCCCCTGGGCCGATATTGCAGGGCGGTTTCAAGCGCCACCTTGGGGGCTGTTAATAGGCGATCCACCTGAATATGGCGGCGATCGAGAGGGCCTCTCAGTGGGAAAGAAGCACCGGCATCGTCAAGTGGCTGAGTACGCCCTCGGTCGCGCCGCCGAGGACGAAGTCGCGCACGCGCGAATGCCCGTAACCACCCATGACAAGCAGGCCACACTCCATGTCGACTGCCTGTCTTTGCAGCGTTTCGGCAATTGGCCGCCCATGGCCGGTCACTGCGACGGCTTCTGCCGGAAAGCCGCGCTCGCGCAGGCTCCCCGCCATCCGCGCGCCGGCATTCGCCTCCGTCAGCGGTTTCTCGTCGCCCACGGTCAGAACATGGATGTTGGATGCCAGTTGGAGGAAAGGAAAGGAATCCGCGGCGGCACGGGCGGCGACCCTGCTTCCATCCCAGGCGATCGCGACGCGGTCCAACTTGATGGCTTCCGTGCTGGTTTCCGGCATCAACACTGCAGGGCGGCCAGAACCGAAGATGACGGCTTCCGCCACCATCCGAGAGGTCGGGTTTCCGGGAGACCATCCGACCAAACTCAGATCGTGGTAGCGCGCATGCCCGGCAGCGGTTTCGCCAAAAAAGGCAAGGGCTGCTCCGACCTCCTGTGTTGCGACCTCGACATCCATCACCAGCGCCTTCTCTCGGACAGCGTCCAGCAGATGTCTCCCCTGCCTGCGGCTCAACTCTTCAGCTTCGCGGATCATATCGGGCAGGTTCATCAGAAGACGGGCAAGCACATTGGAAACGGCAGGAATGTCGGCATTGAGCGCGATGGCATGCAGCTTTGCGTCGATGTGGGCAGCAAACGTTGCAGCGTTTGCCGCAGTCGCCGGCGAGTTGGGGTCTGGATAGGTGACAAGAGGAACAAAGGCCTGCAACTTCAAGACGATCCACTCCTGTGCTGGTGATTGGAGGTTTACCGACCTGTGTGCGCGAAGCATATTTGCCGCTGCGCGTGTCCCGCCTTGATTTGCCTCAAACTTCGCGAGTGAATGCCCAGATGAACAAAAGTACGCGCGCCCATTTGCTGCTCGCCTGATTGCATGGTCCGGATGAAAATGGCGAAGATGTCCCGTGCAAATGGGCGCGCACCGTCGGAATAGTTCCCCATCGCGGTTTTTCCTGACTTGGCGCGAAGCCGCGTTATCAAAACAATCAAGTCCAAAGAAATCCTGGTGGTGTCGATGGCGATCATGCAGGCAGGTGCATATGCTCCATCCATGAAGGCCCTCCACTGGCTGATCTTTTTTCTGGTGATCGGCTTGTACGGCCTCTCCTACAATGAGGATTTGTTCGCCCGCGGCAATCCTTGGCGCGACACCGCATGGTGGCTGCACATCTCTTTCGGGCTGCTGCTCTTCGTGCTTGTCCCGATCCAGATCGCTCTTCGGCTTTGGCGGGGAGCGCCTAAACTTCCTCTCGCGATGAGCGGACTTGAGCGAAATCTCGCTCACCTCATGCATTTTTTACTGTACGTGCTTCTGATCACAATCACAGTGCTCGGAATTCTTCTAACCTGGTTCAGGGGCGACCAGTTAACCTTCTTTGGTCTCCTCACGGTGCCATCTCCTTTTCCCACAAACCGGGAAACAGCCGAATTTTTCGAGGAAACGCATGAACTCGCTGCCAATATCATCCTTGTTCTGGCCTCGATGCACGCTGCGGCCGCACTTTGGCATCACTTCGTTCGCAAGGACGATGTCTTGAAGCAAATGCTGCCGGGAGCTTACGGGCGGCGAACTCGTTGATGTCGCGCGTGCGTGCTTCCGGTCCAGAGGCATTGAGCGGTCGAACTCGAGAAATGCATTTTGCCCGGATCAGGCCGCGTCGATGCCGGTGTGAAGTCGGCTGCCACCGCGGCAATGTCGGCCTGTAGGGCCGCGATCCATCAGGGTCGCAGGCAGCCCGGCAGACGGAGGCTGATTGCAAAATGAGTACGGACCGCGAGCGTTTCGGCCTCGCCGGGCCGCCGCCCTACAGGAACACCGCGCCGGCGGTGGTCGCTGAGCTCCGCTCCGATTCCGAACGGGGCCTGAGCGAGGCCGAGAGCGCCTCTCGGTTGAGACATTGCGGCCGCAATGAGTTGCAGGCGCAGACGCCCCGTCCTGCCTGGCGCAAATTTCTCGCGGAGTTCAACAATCCGCTGGTTGCGCTGCTGGTCGGCGCAGCCGCGATCTCGATGGCTCTGTGGGCCTGGGAGCGCAACGCTGTCCTGCCGTATGAGGCGTTCGCCATCCTGGCGATTGTGCTTTTCAACGTCAGCATGAGTTACGTCCAGAAGGCCCGTGCGGAACAGGCGGTGTCGGCACTGCAATCGATGACCGCCGCTCATGTGGATGTCCTGCGCGACGGCAAGAGGCGCAGCGTGCTGGCATCGGAGCTTGTGCCGGGTGATCTCATGTTTGTCGAGGAAGGCGACATCGTACCCGCCGACGCGCGGCTGACGAAGTCGATCTCGCTGCAGATGAATGAGGCCGCGCTTACCGGCGAGAGCTTTCCCGTTTTGAAGGATACCGCCGCGATCCCGGACGACGTGCTGCTGGGTGATCGCAGCAACATGATCTTCAGCGGTACCGTTGTCACCTATGGTCGCGGCCGGGCAGTTGTAACCGCAACCGGCATGCAGACCGAAATGGGCCGCATTGCCGATTTGCTCGAAACGACGCTGGAGCAGCCGACTCCCCTGCAGGCGGAAATCGATCAGATCGGCCGCCTGCTCGGGGTGATTGTCGCGGTCATTGCGGTCGCGATTTCCGGGACATTGTTGTTCGTCACGGGCCTCACGGGCCTGGAAGCTATTTTCGACATCCTGTTCCTGGGAATAGCTCTCGCCGTCGCCGCCGTTCCCGAGGGGCTTCCTGCGGTCGTGACCCTGGTGCTTGCAATCGCCATCAAGCGCATGGCTGCGCGAAACGCCATCGTCAGACGGATGGCAGCCGTCGAGACCCTCGGATCGGCCGATGTCATCGCATGTGACAAGACGGGGACGCTGACGCGCAACGAAATGATGGTCCGGCAAGTTGTGACCGCGAGCGGCAACGTGAGCCTGGGCGACTGCGGCTGCGATCCGACGGGCGAAACTCTCGGTGGCATCGAAGGGCGGATCGCGGGTCGATTGCGGGCGGAGTTCATGCGGACACTCATTGCCGCCGACCGCGCCAGTAATGCCGTTCTGCTGGAACAAGGCGCGAGCCTGACGGCGCGAGGCGACCCGACCGAGGTCGCCCTTCTTGTTGCCGCTCGCAAGGCCGGAGTGGATGCTGGTAAGCTTGACGCCCGTTTTGAGCGCGCAGGTGAAGTTCCGTTTTCCTCGGAGCGGAAACGGATGAGCACGGTCCACACGGATCGGGAGCGGCAAGACGCGCTACGCGTCTTCACCAAGGGCGCGCCGGAGGTCGTCCTCGAGCGCTGCGCATATGAACTGGTCGGCGAAGGGGTTCGACCTCTGACAGCGGAGCGCAGGGCTGGCATTCTGTCGGCCAACGAGCACCTGACACATAAGGCATTGCGAACCCTGGGCGTCGCGTTCCGGACCTTGCCGACAGTTGCCGCCCAACGGATTGACCACGCCATCGAGCACGAACTGGTCTTTCTGGGTATGGTAGGGATGATCGACCCGCCGCGAGACGGGGTCAGGGAGTCCGTCGCCCGCGCGCTTGCTGCCGGCATTCGCGTCATCATGATTACCGGTGACCACCCGTCAACCGCGGCCGTCATCGCCGGCGAACTGGGGATTGCACATGAAAAGCGCGCGCTGAGCGGCGCAGATATCGAGGCCATGACCGACCAGGAGTTGGCCGAGACGGTTCTTCGGGCCTCGGTCTATGGCCGTGTCAGCCCCCAGCACAAGCTCCGCATAGTGACGGCATTGCAGCGGAACGGAAAGATCGTGGCGGTGACCGGGGACGGCGTCAATGACGCGCCTGCGTTGAAAGCAGCCGACATCGGCGTGGCCATGGGCATCAGCGGAACAAGCGTCTCGAGGCAGGCGGCCGACATGGTGCTCGCCGACGACAATTTTTCGACCATCGTCGCCGCTGTCGAGGATGGGCGCGCCATCTACGCCAACATCCGCAAATTCCTGTTCTACCTGCTCTCATCCAATGCGGGGGAGGTAATGACGATGTTCTTCGGGGTGCTGCTTGCGCCGGTCATTGGCTTGTCGTCGAGCGGAACCTTCTCACTGCCCTTGCAGGCGACGCAGATACTGTGGATCAACCTGTTGACCGACGGCGCGCCGGCTCTGGCTCTGGGGGTGGAGCCTGCGGCTGCAACCGTCATGAACGTGCCTCCGCGGGCGCGGGATGCAGCCGTTGTCACAGTTGAGATGGGGCGCGACATTCTTCTCGTCGGGACGATCATGGCCCTCGGTTCCCTTGCCATCCTCGATGCCGCGCTGCCTGGAGGGCTGCTCGAGGGCACCGGCTCGCTGGCATATGGGCAGACGATGACATTCACGACCTTGGTGATGTTCCAGATGTTCAACGTCTTCAACGCGCGTTCCGAGACGCAAAGTGCGTTTGCCAGCCCGTTCGTCAACCGTTGGCTCTGGATGGCGGTTGGTCTTTCCATTGGGCTTCAGGTGGCCGTGGTGTACGTGCCGTTCTTGCAGGAGGCATTCGCGACAGTGCCCTTGAGCGGCAGAGACTGGCTCGTGTGCACGGCAGTGGCAAGTTCGGTGCTCTGGCTGCGAGAACTCTCGAAGCTCGTTGTCCGCTATCGGAAATGAGCACCGTCGTCCCGGCGCGGCTTCGACGATGGTTGGTACCAAACGGTTGGATTAAGATCGGGCTCGGTGGGCCGAGGGATTGGCGATCCACCGACAGCAACATGGGAGAGTTGGCATGTATCCGCATATTCTAATAGCGACGGACGGATCGGAGCTTGCATACAAGGGCCTCGAGCAGGGCCTGGCGCTTGCGAGTGCGCTGGGCAGCAGGGTCACAATCATCCACGTGACAGAGCCGTATCCCGCCATGGCGCTGCCAGGTTTTGGCTGGCCGAGCACGCCTGACGAAATCGGAGCCTACATGGAGCGCGCCGATAAGTATGGGGCTTACATTCTCTCCTCCGCCAAGGCCAAGGCAGAGCAGATGGGCGTGGCCGCGGAGACCGTCTATGTCGATCAGGCCAGACCGGCCGAAGCCATCATCGAGACGGCAGAAGACCTGCTTTGTGATGCCATCGTCATGGCGTCGAACGGCCGCCGCGGTCTCAGCAAGCTGCTGCTCGGGAGCCAGACTCTTGAGGTGCTGACAAAGACCAGGATTCCCGTCCTGGTGGTGAGGTGACAAACTCATTTCACATCACCGACGATTGTCGCCGCGGGGGAGGGGCCTTCGTCCGCACTGGCGGAACATTCGATGCCGACCGGCTAACGGTCCACCAACCCGATCAGGCGGCGACGGTCCCGAACAGCCAGCCGATGCCGGCAGTCGCTGCCATCGCCGCTGCTCCCCAGAACAGCACACGTCCAGCGCCCACCACGGGGCTCGCACCTCCGGTCTTCGCGCCCACCGCGCCCAGCCCGGCCAGGAACACCAGGGATGCAGCAGCGACAGCCGGGATCAGCACGCCGCGTTGTCCGGGAAGGTCGACGGCCATGTGATCGATCAGCCCCTTGATCTCGCCGAGCGGGATCTTCGCCACAAGCTGGATGCGAAGCAGCGGCCTGCGCAAGCGGCGGCTTCATCGCGGTCGCCGCGGCCATCGCAAGAATGCTTCGCGCACGCACAAGGTACCGCTTCATAACGAGCCCTCAGCGCTTGGCGGCCCTCACGTGATCGAGCGCAGCGCGCAGTCCCTTGGCGAGTTTCCCGGCCTCGTCATGCGCCCAGAAATGCATGAAAAACAGCCGCGGCTGGTCGGCGAGCATATGGTTGTGCAGGGCCGTCACCTCGATGCCGTTCTCCCGCAGGGCGCGTAGCACGGGGTTCACCTCCTCGGCGGTGAGGACGAAATCCCCGGTGGTCGCCGCCTTGCCGTCGCCGAGGGGCTGGAAGTTGATGGCGGTGGCCGATCCCATCGCACCCGGAACGGGTATGCCGCGGTCCGCCACGGGATCAGCGCGTGGGATCGAAACTTGATAGACGCCTCCGTTCGCCTTTCCCGTGTGGCCAAGCTCGCGGTCGATCCCGGCAGTGTCGAGGTCGAGCTTCTCGTCGGCCCCGCCAGCAGGAGCGGCAGCCGACGCCCCTCCGCTGACCGGGGTTCCGCTCTTGCCCAGTGCCTCGCCAAGGGCTCGTGCCAATGTCACGGGGTCGCCCTGGCCCTCCACATGCATGTACATGGTCGCAGGCTGCGACCGCAGCAGGTGGTTGTGCAGACCCGTGATCTCGATGCCGTTGTCGGCGAGTGCCTTCATCACCGGGCTGACTTCGTCCTGGGTGAGCACGAGATCGCCCATCACCATGGAGTCCCTGTCGCCCGTAGGCCTGAAGGCCAGCCAGGAGCCGAGCGCCAGCGCTGGCTTGATGGCGATGCCGTCGAGTGTAACCTTGAGATCGGAGCGGGGCAGCCCGACCCTGTAGATGCCGTCTGGTAGCTCGGTGCCGGATTTCCCGAGCGCCTGCGCAACTGCTTTCCAGTCTGGTGCTGCCAGAACAGGCTGAGCGACTCCGAGGGAGGCCACAAACGCTAGGCCAGCAATGATGTTTGCACGCATGGTTTACTCCTGTACTCCCACCCTCCGGTGCCCAATCGGGCAAATGTCGAGCGCCGCGAAGACGACAGCACGCTCCCGGAATTTTGACGTGCGGTACCCGATCACGCGGCCGGATGCATGGAGGGCGGCCAGCTATGTGTCTCCGTCTTGCGCCGCGAGGCCCAGGCATAGAGCGCGTCGTAGATGATAAAACCGTGTTTCAGCACCTCGTGGTCGTCGGGCGACAGGTCCCGAAGGCCCATCGATATCGCCAGCAATCCCGCCGACTGGGGCGTGAGGTTGTGCCGGTCTGTGTCGGCACCGCGGACGATGGCGGCGATGGTAACGATCCCGGGATCACGATCGAGGCCGTGCTTTGAGACGAAGGTGTCGAAGCTGCAGCCTTCGCCGACATGAGTGTATTCGACACCAGGCACGTCGTAGGGAATGGCTCCTGTCTTCTCGGCAACCTTGATCACCTGATCCGGCGGCACGAAGAGGAATTCCGGCTCCTTGTCGATGAACCGTGCGATCAGCCAGGGGCAAGCGATGCGGTCGATGACGGGACGTTCGCGAGTGACCCATTTCATGACGCAGTCCTTTCTTCAGTGAACGCGAATGGGACCGTCGGCCCGCCGATTGCATGCCAGGCGGCGATGCCGCCGGAGAGCATGTGAGCGTCGAGGCCGCGGCGGCGCAGTTCGGCAACGGCATCGCCGCCGACCTGGAAGCCGTAGAGGCAATAGACGATGATGGGCTTATTCCTGGGCAGGTCGTCGGCCCAGTCAGCGATCGTCTCCGATACCCGCGAGATCGCCCCCGGGAGCATGTCACTGCGATCTGGCAGGTCTTCGGTGAGACAGACGTCCAGCACGACGACTTCGTCCCGCCGTTCAATGCAAGCGAGCAGATCCTCGGGCGCGATGCGGTCATCGGAGACCGCTGTCTGGAACCCATCTGTCCGCTGCGTCGCCAGCCGTTGGAAACGCTCACCGACGCGCGCCCAATGGATGTTCTTCATGAAGGCCTCGACATACGCGCCCGCCTTGGCCCCGAAATCGAGGTGGTAGGCATGTTCATACATGTCGAGCGCCAGGATTGGCACACTGCCAGCAAGGCAGTTTGTATGATCCTGCGCCCACTGGATCATGAGGCGTTGATGGCGCTCCGACCAGGAAAGCAACGTCCAGCCCGAACCGCCCGCCTGGGCCTTGGCGCAAGCCGAGAATTTGGCGCGCCATCCGGCAACGCTTCCGAAATCCCGTTCCAGTGCGGCGGCGAGATCGCCAGTCGCATCTCCAGAGCCACCGAGCCCTTCGAAATAGATCTCGTGCAGGATCGCCGAATTGGCGGCGATGAGTTCCTCCCGTTTCAACCCGTTGATGTCGAAAACCGGAGCCGTGCTCCAGTCGAGATCGTCAAGACGGCGCTCGATAGCATTCAAGCGCCGGACGGCACCCCCGTAATTGTTCTCGTAATGGCTTGCCAGCAGTCGCTCCGACAGCCCGTCTAGGCGTGGCGGCTTGAAGGGCAGCGGCATGATCCGATGCATGTCATCCTCCTGCAGGATCCGCGATGGAGGGATGCTACGCGTAAATGCAATATGATACAACTGTTGCTTTTCGCATGGCCAATGATACGGTATACTTATGAGAGAGAATGAGACACCGGCACAGCAGAGTTGGTTGCTGCTGATCCACCAACTGCCGAGCAAGCCAGCCTACTTCCGGGTGAAAATCTGGCGTCGCCTGCAAGGGATTGGCGCGGTCGCCGTCAAGAGCACGGTCTACGCGCTGCCTGCGAACGCCGACACGCAGGAGGATTTCGAATGGCTTCTGAAGGAGATCGTCGAGGGTGGCGGCGAGGCCTTTGTATGCGAGGCGCGTCTGATCGATGGCCTTTCCGACGCCCAAGCACGTGCGCTCTTCGATGCCGCGCGCGACGAGGACTTCGAGGAAATTGTCAAGGAAGCGCGGACGTTGCTGGCCCGACTCGGGAACAGTGCGCCACTTCAGGAAGGAGCCGATGTTCGCGCGCTGGTCAGGCGTCTGCGCAAGCGGCTAACGGATATCGCGGCGATCGACTTCTTCGGTGCGACCGGTCGCCTCTCGGCTGAAAGCCTGGTCGCGGAGCTGGAGCGTAGGCTCACAGAGGACACGGACATGACCAGAGACTTGCCAGAAGCGCCGCCGCCGCTGGCGGGCGATCTCAAGGGACGAATTTGGGTCACACGCAAGGGCGTGCATGTCGACCGCATTGCCTGCAGTTGGCTCATCCGCCGCTTCATCGATCCCCACGCCGTCATCCGCTTCGTGCCAGGCAAGGGATACGTTCCAAAGGAGGGTGAGGTTCGCTTCGACATGTTTGAAGGCGAGATCACCCATGAAGGCGACCATTGCAGCTTTGAGGTCTTGCTGAACCGGGCCCACATCAATGACCCGGCGCTTCAGGCCATTGCCGAGATTGTCCACGACATCGACTTGAAGGATGCGAAGTTCGGTCGGGAGGAGACGAGCGGCATTGCCAGCCTAATCGCCGGAATCTGCGTGGCGAACGCTGAAGACGATCATCGGATCGCCCAAGGCGCACCTGTCTTTGACAACCTCTACCAGTATTTTCGCGCCAAAGGCGGATGACGCCCAGGAAGGAAACCATGGGCAAGATGGGCGACCTCAACACCGTCCCGGACCGAAATTCCGGTATCCCTGTCCATGGGGTTTCGTTCGGCGAAGCGGTTCGCGTCTGGGCGCGGGTCGCCGCCCTCAGCTTCGGCGGCCCCGCCGGGCAGATTGCGGTGATGCACCGCATACTTGTCGAGGAGAAGCGCTGGATCGGAGAAGTAAGGTTCCTCCACGCCCTCAACTACTGCATGCTGCTGCCAGGACCCGAGGCCCAGCAGTTGGCGGTCTATGTCGGATGGCTGCTGCACAAGACGAAGGGCGGCCTCGTTGCCGGCACGCTGTTCGTGCTTCCGGGCTTCCTGTCGATACTGGCGTTGAGCTACATCTACGCCGCGTTCGGAAACGTCGGAATTGTGCAAGGCCTCTTCTTCGGGCTCAAGGCAGCGGTGTTGACCATCGTTGTGCAGGCCGTGATCCGGATAGGCCAGAGTGCCCTGAGAAACACCGTCATGGTGGGGATTGCGGTCGCGGCGTTCGTCGCGATCTTCTTCTTCCGCGTACCCTTCCCACTCATCATTCTCGCCGCCGGGCTGGCCGGATACATCGGAGGTCGTACGGGGTCGCCCCTCTTCCGCGTCGGCGGCGGGCACAATGCTGGCGACGACGCGCTGATGGACAGGGATTCGGCACTGGGCGAGGACACACCTCGACACGCGCGTCCGAACATCATCGGGTCGTTGAAAATATCCGGAATCTTTCTCCTGTTATGGCTGCTACCCGTTGCGATTTGCCTCGCTTTGCTGGGACGCGACAGTGTCTTCAGCCAGATCGCGGTGTTCTTCAGCCAGATGGCGATGGTGACGTTCGGCGGTGCCTACGCCGTGCTGGCCTATGTCGCGCAGGAGGCTGTTCAGCACTACGGATGGCTGCAACCAGGGGAGATGCTGGATGGGCTGGGAATGGCCGAAACGACACCGGGTCCCCTGATTATGGTTGTTCAGTTCGTCGGTTTCATGGGCGCTTTCCGAGTTCCTGGCCACCTTAACCCGATGCTGGCCGGGACTCTTGGAGCGGTACTGACCACCTGGGTTACCTTCGTGCCATGCTTCCTTTGGATCTTCCTGGGCGCGCCATACATCGAAGCTCTGCGGAGTAACGCGGCACTGACCGGTGCGATGTCCGCGATCACCGCGGCGGTCGTCGGTGTGATCATGAACCTGGCTACATGGTTCGCACTGCACACGCTGTTCGGACAACTGAGCCCATGGCGAGGTTTTGGCGTTTTCATCGATGTGCCCATCTGGCAGACGGCGAACGTTCCCGCCATCGTCCTGACCGTCGCTGCCGCCATAGCCACGTTCGGAGTTGGAGCGAAAATGATCCCGACGCTTCTTGCCTGTTCGATCGCGGGAGTGATCTGGTACCTGGCGGGTGGCACTGTGTGACGGCCGCACCTGGCTGACCTCGTGTCGAGAATTCGGGAACTGTGTCGGTATCGCCCAGTGGACTTTAGGCAGAGCCTGGGAGCATTCCGGCCCCGGCACGTGATCGCTGCGCTTATGCACTGCGCTGGATGAGTATTGGCGAATGCTGCGGCTGTCACTTAGTTTGGCTTCTTCCTTTTGGGGGCTCCAACGGGTGCTCGGCCAATCCCGAAGCGCTGGGTCGAATTGGCGGGTGTCATGATACTCCGGTTCGACCGACCAGGCGGCCTTCACCGGGTCGAGAGGCCTGGGAGGTGAAAGAACTCCGACTCACCGCACTGAAAGAGCATCTCGATGAAAGGTGGGCCGCTCGACGAAGGCGACTAGCCAGCGAAGCGACAAACCAAATAAACTCCGCGGAGATGTCGGTTCCGCCACAGCCTCTTCGAATGAAACTGGCTTCCGCTTTAAACAGCAACAGGAGATGAGTCGAAGTGCGCGTGATCGTTTTTGTGAAGGCGACCGAGGACAGTGAACAGGGCGTGATGCCTTCGACAGAATTTGTCGAAGCGATGACTAAGTTCAATGAGGAGTTGGTCAACGCTGGCATAATGGTGGGCGGCGATGGCCTGAAGCCCTCAAGCGAAGGCAAGCGCATCGCGTTCGACGGTCCGAGCCGGACAGAAATCGACGGACCGTTTGCCCAGACGCGAGAACTGGTCGCTGGGTTCTGGATCTGGGAAGTCAAGGATATGGCCGAGGCTGTTGAGTGGGTGAAGCGGTGCCCCAACCCGATGCCTGGCCCCTCCGAAATTGAGATCCGCCCAGTCGTTGAGTTTGCTGACTTCGGCGGCGCCATGACGCCGGAACTCATCGAACGCGAAGAGCAAATGCGCGAGAGACTTTCCCAGTGAGAAGAATGGTATTTGCAGCCAGACCGGGGAGCCGGCCAAGTGGCCGCTAAAACCGCGGGCCGCCCGAGGTACATTTCTGGCGAACCTCGGTCGGCCTTTCTCGACATGGGCAGAAGCCAATTTCAGCGAGATTGGGGCTGGTGTTGGCAATACGGCCGTGCAGGGCCCAGTCATGCGTTCAATGCTAGCGCCAGGTCATCGGCGCGCATAGCTTCCGCTGCAGGATCATCTGGCAGTCCTTCTCACCTTTAGGTTCGCAACGCGCCCGTGGCCGCGTCGGCGACCTTGGCGCGCAGTCGCACGGGAAAAAGTACACGATGGCATGTAATGACCTTCAACCAATAAATGCATGCGAACTCAATGTGGCGCACCGCAATGTGAGACCATGGAGGGTCAAGCCATGACCAAGACCTCACACGAGGCTTGCGCGACGCGCTTAAGTCCTAAAAGTTTTCAACTCTCCGCCATTAACTCACGATTGTTTTCGTTTGAACTCTCCTGTCTTTTAGCCGGGCCGAGCGTTGACTATGCTCCTGAACGCGGCGTGACCTGCCGGAGCGCGCCACTTCAATTCCCAGGTCTTGCCGAGTCTGCCGCGAATGGGCCAATGCGGTCGGCGAAGGCGAGATAGACCTCGCTCTGGAATGCTATGAGTTGCTGTTACAGCCAGAGCACCAGAACGATGCCTTTATCAGCGCATTCCAGCCGATCGATGTCAAAGCTAAGCGGCGGGCTGGCCTGTCCTACGTCTCAGCCCGCGGGCCAAGCCTTGTGGAGGTCGTCGATGACGTAGGCGTGAACGTGGTTGCGGCCATTTCCCGCCCCAGCAAGGTGCGGATGATCGGGCGGGAGGTCGTGGTGGGTGTGCTCGATGGCCTCCGGATCTCGGGCGGGCCAGACCGAGAACGCGATGGCGACCGCGGCGGCGGCAAGCACGGCGAGGATGGCCGCTGTCAGCGGCAGGCCGAGCGCCGATCCAGCCCATCCGGCGAGCGGATATGCGATGAGCCAGCAGGCGTGCGAGAGGGCGAATTGAGCGGCGAAGAGTGCTGGACGGTCCTCGGCATTCGCGGAGCGGCGCAGGAGACGCCCGGAAGGGGTCTGGGACATCGAGTAGCCGAGGCCCAGGATGAACCATAGTGCCAGCAGCCATGGTAGGAGGACAGCGCAGCGGCGGCGAGCGTTCCAAACGCGAGGAGGGCCGCGCCGCCGAGCATCGCCGTGCGGTCCGGGACCGCCTCCAGCAGTTGCGGGAGCAGAAGCGCAGCGACCATGGATCCACCTCCGAAGGACGCGAGGGCGATGGCCGTCGCCTCCTGATCGAGTCCGAACACGGCTTGCACGTAGACCACGGTGTTCACGATCACGAGCGCACCAGCCGAGGCTACAGCCAGATTGACCGCAAGCAGTCCCCTGAGGCGCGGGGTCGCGAGATAGATGCGGATGCCGCGCGTGGTCCGGTCGTAGCTGCTGCGCGGCTGCGACGGCTTCGGGCTGGGTAGCGACACGGTGAGCACAAGCGCTGCGGAGGCAAGAAAACCGACGACTGTGCCGCTGAACAGGCTGTGGAAGGAGATTACGGTCAGGAGCGCAGCCGCCAGCATGGGGCTGACGACGCTTTCGAGGTCGTAGGCAAGGCGGGAGAGCGACAGCGCCCGGGTATATTCCTTCTCGTCCGGAAGTACGTCGGGGATCGTCGCCTGGAAGGTCGGAGTGAAGGCCGCCGACGCCGACTGGAGCACGAAGATCAGCACGTAGACCTGCCACACCTCGGTCACGAAAGGGAGCAGAACCGCAACCGCCGCCCGCACGAGGTCAAGGGCCACCAGCATCGACCGGCGCGGCAGCCGCTCAGCAAAGGCTGAGGCGACGGGTGCGACCCCGACGTAAGCGACCATCTTGAAGGCAAGCGCTGTGCCGAGCACGGCCCCGGCTTTCGCCCCGGCGAGTTCGTAGGCGAGCAGCCCGAGCGCGACCGTCAGCAGTCCCGTGCCGACGAGCGCGATCACTTGAGCGGCAAAGAGATGGCGGTAGGTTCGGTCGGAGAGAACAGCCAGCATCACAGGTACTTCGCGATTTCCTTGAACTCGTATATCGGGCGGCGGCGCTCGCGGGGCTGACGACCGACAACCCCCTCCAGGCAATGATCGAGATGGTCCTGGATCTGCGTGCGTTTGGCGCAAGCCACGGCCTTCTTGATCGCGTGCAGCTGCTGTGGGACGTCGAGGAAGGGTTTTCCGCCTTCTATCATAGCGATGACGCCGCGAAGGTGACCGTCAGCGCGCTTGAGGCGTTTGATGATGTCGGGGTGGGGCATGGCGGTGCTCTGTCATGCGGCATTATATAGTCAACATGCGAACCGCCTGCCGCCTTCTCGAGGCTCGGAGCGGCTGCTTTCGATTGTCGCAGCCGTAAGCAACCCAGTTGCGTAGACTCCCGTGAAGTGCAGTCCGAAATGGGTCCGCCAGCATCGCCGCGACAGGCCTCGGTCGGGAGAGGGGAATATGTTCTTTTTGGCACTCGTTCGCTCTTGCCGCCCCGCTGGTTCCAATTGAAACAAGCGGTTGCGAAACCTGGTTGCATTGCTGGACGAGTTCGCTAGACCCGATCGGGGTGAAATAACGGAGAAAGCAGTGCCTAATATAGACGATGTTGCGCTCGTGCGGCTGACTTCTGACGTCGTGTCGGCCTACATTTCCAACAACGCCGTTCCGGCGGCTTTGCTCCCTGATTTGATTGCTGAAATTCATGCGTCCCTCAGCAAGCTCGGCAAAGAGTCCGTGGCCCCTGCTACCGAGGGCCCGAAGCCTTCAATTGGGATCAAAAAATCAGTGACGGACGACTATCTGATCTGCCTCGAAGACGGAAAAAAGTTCACATCCTTGAAGCGACATCTTGCAACGCGCCATAACCTGACCCCCGACGAATATCGGGTAAAATGGGGACTTCCGGCCGACTATCCGATGGTTGCGCCTGCTTACGCAGCGGCTCGGTCGACACGCGCCAAGAAAATTGGTCTGGGCAGGAAACGCATTTAGATAGAGCTTCAAAACGCGGCCAAAAAGCTGCCAGCTGGACAGCTATGTCTCTCGCCAACTCTATATCGGCGATTACGTCTGCATCTCCTAATGGGCGGCAACCATACGCACCGCACGGACTGGTTCAGCCTCTACCCGTTCCCCGATGTCGTTCGCGATGCCTATATCGGCAAAGGCGATACCGTGATCGGCGATGGAGCCTGGATCGGAATGCGTGCCATGATCATGCCAGGCGTCACGATCGGCGAAGGGCGCGCTGTGGTGGCTTCGGGTGCCATTGTCACCAAAAACGTCGCACCCTACACGATCGTGGCTGGCAATCCCGCCGCGCCCATTCGCCTACGGTTTCCTGCGGCGGCGGTGCAGAAGCTTCACGAGCTTGAGATATACAAATGGACAGACGTCAAGTTCGAAGCCTTGAGGCGCTTCATAACGGCGACTGATATCGACACTCATGGCAGCTTCCGCCAAATACGACCAGCAACAGGGAGCGACCGCTTAGGGGTGGGAAGCGGAATGGCTGCTTTTGGGCGGGCATAGCAAGCAAGCGGACGTTCGGTCAGCCAACACGATCTTCAGCTCTGCGCACCATTGTTGACGTTCATTGCTCGATCGCCAATCCTGAAACCCGCCGTTCCCAAGACGCGCCGTGAAGCATGCTCAAGGCGGCCTGGGCTTTCAAGTTACGCGACCTACGCTGGGATCATCTCATCTGGAGCGGCGGTTTTTCAGGACGGTTTTACCTTGCCTTTCAACGGGGCAATCCGGCGATAAAGTCATAGATCGTTTGGTCGAGTACCTCAGTCGGATCATTGGCCTGCATTTGCTCTGGCGTGCCGCCCTCCTTCAGCTGAGCATCCTTCGCCCGCAGCATTTTGGCCAAGTCCGCATCCGACAAAAAGACCAAAAGTTTACCGGATTCCCGCATTGCGCCCGAGGCTGCTTGGATCGCATGAGGCTGCGGCGGCTTACGGCTGAGGACGAAGCAAATGGGCCGTAGCGTGCCAGCGCTGAGGTATCTCTCAGTGGTGAATACTTGCATTGCGCCAATAGGCTTTCCGTAATTCTTGCATTCGAAGAGGACCACTCTCGCTCTAAAATCTCGTGTCAGCGTCAACCAGAATGGGTGTTTTGGACTAACACGGTATATCAGATCATAAATATTTAGGCCGTCTGACGTCCTTTTCTGCGACCGGACATCCTTGAGATCATCAGCAAAGAGGTAGCTTATGATATCTTGGCAAGCGGTTTCAAAATCTTTTGCATTTTTCTTGCCGGGCGCGATTGCACCAAGCCGAGCTATCAGCGCTTCGCCCTGAGGTTCTTGATGTTCATTGAGCGGGAGTTCTGTCGTCGCTGGGGCATTTCCTCGAACGAATTCCGATGGAGACGGAGTATAGCCTTTGGAAGGTTGGAAAAACTCGCTAAAGAAACGCTCCAGTCTCGGCAGCTCGGGGCCGGCGTTCTGCAGTAGGATGCCGCGATCCCAAATGTCGATCTGGAATTCTTGCTCAGCCCATTTGAGACGACTAGGTTCAATGTAGGCACCGAAAACCAGAAGAGGTTTCGCTTTGACTGCAAAGTCATTTAAGCCGCTAGTAAAAGAGCTTGCCTCGCGTAGCCTCGAAAGCGGCACACTCTCAAGGGTGCTGAGCTTTACCTCGACTGGCAACACAACTCCATTGCCGTTTCGGGCTACGACATCAATCTCACGGATGCGATCCTTTGGACCAAAGGGGCGTAGAGAACGAATGTCGACATCGTAACCCTGCGCGGCAAGGACAGCACCTACTAACCGCTCGAACTCCAGCCCGATTTGTCGCTCGATCACCTCATGCCCCCAAAAATTTGCTTGAATTAAGAGTCGCTATTGCATGAAGTACCTGAAGGATCTGTAACCGCTCAAGGGTACATTTCAGGTCCATGTCGGCAGATATGAGGGCGTGGCCGGTTGCAGATACGCGCCCCATTGCTGCCGTCCAGGGTACTCGCACGACTTCCCAGAGGCTGCCGTTCAGCCGGCCCACTTGGAATTTGAACGATATGCTCCGCGGACCGTCAAAAACCATTGCCATCGATCGGCAGCGGCATCGCGAAACCCGGCTGCTCGCTATTACTTAAGGGTGGCCGCGACCGCCAAGATCGGGATGAAGGAGCATCATCGGCTGGCGTTTGCCAAAACAATGATGGACCGAAAATTGGAGCGCCGACGGACGTCATCAAAGCTGACGGAAACCTTCTAGTTTCACGCTTCTCCTCCAAATAGAGCCTCTCCTTGGCGAAAGTTCATCATGATCTCGACGCAGAGGAACACAGCTATCTGCATAAAGATTCGGGTGCACCGATCAAGATAGGTCACGTAGGACATGGACTGTTCTTCCCCGGCACCCCCCTTACCCGCGCGGTATAGCACGCTGTGACGATCCGCGGAAATTTTGATCCCTCGATGGTGTGAAGCATTTCTGATCTGGTTGTCGATTTCGACGCAGAGTTCCTTGAAGGCCGCGTTGCTGGCGAAGGGGTTGAACTTGCTCGCGTTGTCCAGTTCCCGATACTTCTTCAAGGTCAGCCGTTCTCCTTGGTCGTATTCGCGCTCGGCATCCAGGTTGTTGAGCATCGTGAATAGCTCTACCAGACCGGCGAAAGTCTCAAAGGCATCTCCATAGAAGGTCTTCACATTCTCGAAGTTCGTTGAGCCGGCAACTGCATCTTCTGGTGGTTGCGCGCCCAGTCGGACGCGATACAGCACCTGAGAAAATTCAGAATAGTTTCGGAAGAAGTCGGTCAGGATCGCGAAATATGCGTCTCGTCTGGAGACTCTAAGATCGGCAAGATAGTGCTTCATCAGGCCGCTCGCATCCTTAGCTTCAATGATGCGTTCGACTTCCTTGCTGATTTTTTCAACGAGCTTGTCATTATCCGGGCCGACGAGCCTTCGCAGAAACCGGATAAGCCAATCGTCCAGACTGTCGAGCCTTTCACCTTCATAAAACAGCTCGCCACTCTTGTCGATTTCGCGTCTTGAAAGCTTCGACTTGCCCCGTGCTTCAAGCCCGATCGCTTTTCTGAGATGTGTCCACTCTGTCGGAAACGTCGGTCCCCGTTCGCGCGAGGCTCGAGCCATTTGATCGAGCGATATACCGCGCGACTCCATCGCCTTGAGCATTGTCCTCATTTGCTCAAGCCGAGGAAACGACAGCGGCGAATTTGCCTGGCCTTTTGGAATTACAAAGTTGGGGTCCAGATTGACAGTCAGGGCCTCGGCAGGTTCGTCGCAAAACTCAGCGTTGTCGGAACACGAAAAAGCCCCGTCGCCGCTTCCGGTCCCAAGTGTAAGCACGACCTCAAGTTGCTCTCCGCAGTTCATACACGCGAAGTGATGCGGCTGTCGTTTTGCATCGCCAATGGCTATGCGCAGCATATGGACTTGATCGCATGTCAGGCATCGAAGGTAGTTTCGGATAATCACAGCGATTTTCTCACTTGGCGCGGCGAGCTCGGAGGTTAGCGAGGGAAAAGGCCGAAGCGACCTTCATCAACCATTCCGGAAAAATGAATGACCCGATCGCCGAGCTCGACGTCTGACGGAGGATCCATGTTTTCTACGATGATTGCTTGCCGGTCGCTTTTGAGGCCAAGAAGGTACCGGTAAAAGTTTCCGTTCAAATTAGTCTCGCTGAGATCGTCATCCGCCCCATCCGGCTCACGGTAGGAAAGCAGTGGGGAGTCAAGCACTACGATCCCAGGATGTGCCAAGTCGTTGTCGGCGCAATATTGCAAAAGTGAGATAGTGAAGGCCGACTGTGTGATTGCCCTGAGCCCCTTTCCATAGGACGTTCTAGCCTTCCCGGAAATTATGAGGTCTTTCGAGTTCGTGTCGAAATGTACGTGTTCAACTCCGGGGAAACCCCACTGCAGGAGCACGCTCTCAATGAATTTCGCGAACGGTGCCACAACTGTGCTGGTCAGACGGTTGTTAGACGCAGAGTCGCCAGATCCTCCTTGATTTTGCCGTTCCAACGAAGCTTTGCGACCGATCAAATCACTCAAATTTGTAAAGAGCCCGAGCGCTTCGCGTACATTTGCGCCCTTGTCTGCCAGCTCTTTGTACGTTGCACGTTGTTTCCTGAGGTCCGGTGATACGACCGTCTCGATTTCAATCGACAGCTCGCGGAGTGAATCCCTCATGTTAGGGAGCGATTTCTGTATCGACCGCGCCTCCGCATTCAACGAGGCTATTGTTGTCATAAGCTCGTTCTGACGAGACTCGATTTTTTGCATTTCGGCCTCGGCAGCCAAGACTGTCACCCCGACATCGCCGTGGCAGACCGCGCTGACGTCGTGATGATCGGGGGAGGCACCGCACGTAGGACAAACCTCCGGTTCGAGAACCGAAAAAAAGCTTCCAGCTTCCCGAATCCCTAAAAGCCGCTCGTAATCCGAACCGTAGTGTTCCCGCAGGAGATTGAAACGGTCTAGCAAAGTGACAATTTCAGTGTAGCGATCGTTGGTTGTCTCGAGCCTTTGGATAATGCTGCGCCTTTTGTTTGATATCGCCTTAAATTTTTCTTCAGTGAATGCGAGCTGCTCGGCGCGATTGTCCATCGCTTTGATGAGCCGTTCTTCCTGATTAGACAGCTCATCTCTTGACCCGGATATGGTCGTGATGCGTCTTTGAGCGTCGGCAATCAGTTCGTCAAGGAGATCGATTTGTGCCAGGCGTTTCTGCTCCTCTGAGGACGCGCCTTTGCGCGATAAGAGAGCTGTGTCATCAACACCCGTCAAGAGCATAGTAAATACGGACGTGTTCGCCGTGTTTGCTGTGTAATTTCCGTCAGACAAAGGTGAGCGTTTCTGAATTATCTCCTCTTCGTCAACGATCGCCAGTCTCGCGAGATTTCGGAAGCTCAGGGCCTGGGTTTCGTCTTTTGCATTCTTCTTAATTCGCCTCCCCGCGAGGCCGATCTTTGACAGAAGAAAGGAAGAGAGATTCGATTCATCTCGATCACTGTGGATTTCACCAAGGAGACTGCCGTCAGCGTCAGGAATCGACGTGTGCAGACCTTCGAACGCTTGAAACTGTCCACCGGCCATGCTTCTGAGCAGAGTCATTTCCGATCCGTCATCGAATGCAATCGCGAGCAAAGCCCGATCATAGCCCTTTGCCTGTGGGATATCGGGCAGAGGGCCTTTTCCGCCGAGCATAAAATCGATCGCCTCTACGATGTACGACTTTCCAGTGTCGGAGGCCCCGTAGACGACGTTGAGACCAGACTTGAACGAGACGATTGCCGGCTTCCTATCTGAGCCGTGAAATGAAAGATGACGGATCTGGAAGCCTGAGTATGCCATTAGGTGGGCCCGGTGGCTTCGTCTTGGAATTCGGATACCCAATTCGTGAGGAGATTGCGCATTAGCTCGTCAAAATCCTCATCGCTATGATGTTCAAAATAACCCGCCAGCCATTGGGCGCGCTCGTGTAGCTGTTGCAGGTAAGGTGTTTGAAGCGCGTTAACAAAGAACTCCGAGTTGTCTCCCGCCTGAAATAGAATGCCGCTTTCGTCTACAATTTGGTCGATGAGCCCCCGGGACATCATGAGGGCGACAGCTGATTGAACGGACTTTCTCCGCACTTGGGTGACGGGTGACATAATCGGTGTTGGCGGGTGCAAGTCCCTTGGCCCATCCAACACGCTGGTTCGCACAACGAGATAGTCCATAGCGGTAAGCCGGTTCAGATCTACCGCTCGAGGGAAATGCGCGTGCAACACAAAAACCGCTCTCACTCCAGTCTCGAACGGGCCGTTGAAAGTCGAGGCCGAAGTCACTAGCGTCGCCATGTCAACTTCCCGTCATTGGCGAGCTGATGGCAAATTCCCCTACGGTCGGTGGGCATAGCGCTTCTGTTCAGCGGATGAGCATCGAGAGCCAAGGACTGCGCTTTGTCGGTAACAGCGACCACTCTCGCATATCCGTCCGAGTGTTCGCCATCGTAAGTATCTAAGACACCTTCTAATATCTCGGTCTGCAACCCCTCGAACGTCCCAGGCTCAACCTTTTCTCGCACGAACACCCGTAGTGACTCCGCGTGGTAGAATGCCTCGCGGGCGCGTTGAAAGTGGGACTTCAAATTGGCCCACTTCTCAAGATGCCATGCTGCGGTAACTACTTCACCCTTGTGCTCCCCATAGGCATCAAGCAGCTTGCTTGTATAGGTCGCCTCCGCCTCATTAATCTCATCTGGAACAGCGTCGGGCCGCGGTCGGGACGGCAATCCGCCGCCAAATCGGCCGATGTGGTAGGCAGTTCTGGAATGGGCCTCGATTATCGATCGAGGCTGTACCGCCGAGAATATCCGGAAGTCGAACTCTTTGACGTAATCCAGAAATTGCCTATCCAACGTTATTACACTGGTCGAGGTGATTTTTCTGGAGATAGTTTTTTCCCAATCCGCTAGGACCTTCTTTTTCAGTTTGTCCGCATTGGCAAGCAATAAGGATAGTGATGTCGAAGCCCCTTTGGGCGCAATGAATCGGCACGCTCTCGGTGCTTTGTACTCTCCCGAGAACGAGTACCACAGCATTTTTCCAATTTCTGGAGCGATAATGCTGAAACTCAGGGGGGTATTATAGTGCTTGCACTGGTGATTGTCCCACGTGCCGAGTAGCTGGTCGGCGTCGCAGAACCCTGCGATATCTATCCCCTTATCGCCAGCGCCGGTCGGACGCATCACACTGACATACGCGCATTTGAGCGAGTGGACCCACTCGTCGATGAACGCCTCCCAATCGCTAGCATCATAAATCTGGATGATTTTAAGAGGATCGATCTTCGGACCGTTCTCAAACTCGTTTGCCAGCAGAATTCTGGCTGATGGCAGCTCTTTCAACGCACTCTGTAAGGATATCAAAGATGCCTGCATTTCAGCCATATGATCGAATCACAATCGCAATTATTTTGAGACTTTAGCCAAAAAACTCGAATTAACACCTGCAACCCAGAGTACACCTCCATTCATTTATGTCTCATTCTGTTTCAACTAGGTTCGGGACCTATTAATCCCGATTGAGATGTGCTTCACGGCCTCTGCTGAACGTGGCCGTGATGGGGGATTTGTTTCTGCTCAGCGGCACAAGACCCTCTATAACCGCATCATCTGCCTGAGTCTGATGAGCGTGTTCGATCGCATCTTCGTCGGCTTTGCGGGCGAAGATGCCCCCAGTGCATCATGATCAACGCCAACCGCCTGGAGGCCCTCCGCACAGCGGCGAGCGGTTAAATAAAGGGGTTGTTCCCCCGCCGTATCGGGCGCAGCAGCAAGGGCGGGCTGCCTGCTCCGATCTGTCGATGAATGGCCGCTATCGCGGATTAGTACTTGAAACCGGACGGACGGCTCCCGGCCCCACTCATGTCGATAATCGGCCGCTCCATGTACGGCAGGTTTTGGACAGCGACCGTAAGAAGCGCAACGACCACAATGCGGTCGGAAGCCGAACGGCTGCTTATTGTCAGCATCTGCTGAGACCGGATCTTCCGGTACCGGTCCCTAAGCCGCAATCGCCTGGGCCCTGCTTGATGGCGCACTGCACCGTTCCGTTAGCCTCAAGAAAAAGCCGGGAAGCTCTCAAGGCTTCGGTCACATATCTGTCCGCACGTACGCCCATCGCTAAACTGCTCGCAAACATCAGGACGATGGCGGGACGACACCGGGATTGTCGCGAAATCAGTACGGGGTTCATTTTTCGGAGCCGACAAACATTGGTGCCGTTCCGGCGCGGCTGCTTTCGATCATTGCAGCCGTAAGCAAGAGAATTGCGTAAGCTCCTGTGAGAAGTGTGATCCGTTTCGATGAATTTCCGGGCGGTGGCTAGGCGTAACCGAATGTCCGTGGATACTCGAGGGATCTTGCCACTCTGGGAGCTAGGACAGGGCGACCTTGTCTGTGGATAGGTGAGGGGTGATTTCATGGACGCCGCCGCCCTCGGAGGCCGATAGAAATCTGACTGTGGCTTTTCGCGATATCACCGCAGCGGTCAGCAGGCCAGTGTGGAAGGCTCCGGTGTCGACGGCGATACGATTTGGGAACACTTCGGGCAACCCGCTTGTGGTTTCAGTGTGTCCGTGGATCACAATTTTCTCGAATGGCTCTTCACAGGCGAGGAAATCGTTCCGGATCCACCTGAGGTCCTTTTCGGTCTGCCGATCGAGCGCAACTCCAGGGCGAACGCCTGCGTGCACGAACGCGTAGTCGCCTTCGACGATTATGCAAGCGGCTTGCGTAAGTGCATCAACGTGGCGCGAGAAGCGGTCGCGCATCAATCGTGGCACCATTTTGGCTTCTTCGCAGTCGAGAAGACCATAAGAAGCCAGTGTCGGAGCTCCGTAACGGGCTGCCCATCCCCTCAACAGCTGTCCGCAATCGTCACCTAAGTCCATAACTTTCAGCAGGAACTCATCATGGTTTCCAAGGATCAATCTCGATCCCGGTACGGCATCCAATGTGCTGCAAACGAGGTCCATGGCCTGCCTGCTTTGAAGGCCGCGGTCGATGATGTCGCCCAGGAAAGCACTTTGTAAGGAGCGTTGTGCCTACTGGCGTCTTGAGCAATGCCGTCGAGCAACCGAGCCAAAAGATCGGCTCGGCCTTGGACGTCGCCGATGGCGTAGGTGAGGGTAGGGGACTGCATGTGGTTCAATAAACGAGAGGGGAAAAATCTCCCCCTACTGCATGCAAGCTCACAGAAGGTAAATGACGATTGACGCCGACGACCCATCTTGCGCCTCCCTAGACACGCCATTTCAATACCGAATTGCATCAGCGTCGCCATTCCAAGCAAGCCGCGCCGGGCGTCGATGACCTCGCCGACGCCCGGCGTTTAGTCAGGCTTCGTAGACCATCGATGTCATCATGCCGCCGACCATATGGTAGAGATGGTGGCAGTGAAGCGCCCATTGGCCGAAATTGTCGGCGTCGAAGGCGATGGTCACCATGCCCATGCCGGCGGGAACCAGCACCGTGTCACGCATGGCTCCGGCGATACGGCGGCCGTTGACGGCCACGACCTGGAAGTGATGCCCGTGGAGGTGCATTGGATGCGACATGGTGGTGTGGTTCATGAAGGTCAGTTCGAAACGGTCGCCTTCCTTCACCGCAAGGGGCTTGTCCGCGCCGTGCACCGCTCCGTCGAGCGTCCAGACGTAACCGGATGCTTCGCCAAGCATCATGGTGTGCCGACGCGTCGCCTGCCTCTCGGCCAGCGGATTTGCCGCCCGCAGCCTCTCCTCGAGCCCGGCACCGACGGCGGGAAAGTCCTCTTCCGCCATTTCGGCGAACCTGCCGACCGCCGCCCCCTTCGCAGCAAGTACGACGCCTGTACGCATGCGGCCGCCCTCCTGCACGGCCAGGACAGGCCATGCCGAAGTCTCTTTCGGCAGGTCGAGCAAGATGTCGAGGCGCTGTGCGACGGCGAACTCGAAGCGCGAGCCTTCAAGAGGCTCGACCTGCATGCCGTCGACGGCGATCAGTTTGCCCGATAGCGAGCCAAGGTCGATCCACATGTTCGTGCTGGCAGCGCCGTTGATCAGACGCAGGCGGACGCGACCGCCAGGCTCGACGGCAAAAACCTCCGGATCGTCGAGCGTACGGTCGTTGGCAAGCAGGGCGTCATACTGCACGTCCTGCAGGTGGGCCATGCCGCCCATCTGCATTCCGCCCATGTCCATGCCGCCGTGATCCATGTGGCCGCCGCCCATCGACATGCCGGACATGTCGTGTCCGCCAGACTTGAGTTCGGCCAAAATCTCGGCCGGGTCGCGGAAGGTGAAGTCGTGGAACAGCACCACGACTTCCTGGATGTCGGCATTGGCTTCCGCCGGGTTGCGCACGATCAGCGGTGCTGCGAGCAGGCGTTGCTCCTGCAACCCCACATGCGAGTGCATCCAGAAGGTGCCCGGACGCGCGACCGGGAAGTCGTAGTCATGGCTGCCGCCGTCCGGAATCGGCTCCTGCGAGATGCCCGCAGCGCCGTCCTGCTGCCAAGGCGGGGTAAGCCCGTGCCAGTGGATGGCCGTCGGCTCGCCGATGCGGTTTTCCAGCCGGACGCGGAAATTCTCTCCGGCATTCATGACGAGGCCATGGCTGCCGTCGGCTCGGGTCAGGCCGAAGACGTTGGCGGCGCGGCCCTTGACCTCGATGACACGTCTGCCCGCGGTGATGACCGTCTGGCCCTCGGCGCGCGCCGGTCGCGCGGGAAGCAGCAGCGATGGGACCGCGGCGGCCGAAAACGCAGCGGCGGAAGCCGCGAGGAAACCGCGGCGCGAAAGGGTGTTCATGGTTGATCTCCAAACTGATTGTTGGCCGGCTCCTGGCGAGCCGGGTCTCGCGTCAGTTCAGGAGATGGATGGCGGCCTGGGATGGGGCGACGCTATTGCGCCGCGTAGGGGATCGTCCGTGGCGGGGAGGGGCGACGCGACTGGTACGTCGGGAAAGGCCGCTGGAAGGGGCAACGGCGCGCAAAAGCTGCAAGAGGCCAGGCATTGGACTAGACAGCTTTTGACGGCCCCATGCTGGGGACGGTCGTCGCAGCAGGTGGTGTCGGCCTTGGCGTGGTGCCATGTCGCCTCGGCCGCATGGGGGTGATGCTGTTGGCCCATCGGCTGGGCGAAGGCCGCTTGTCCAAGCGTGAAGACCACCAGCAGAAGAAGCGGCAACATCAGGCGCAGGAAATTTCTCGCGGCCAGCGGAAATGCAGGCAGCACGGCCGCACGCGCCTGGCGAGCGGCGTTGCGTCGGTGTGGCGTGGCCATGGGCTGCTGCGTCAAGTTCATGTCGATAATATTGGATCTCTAGGCATATGCAGGTCAACTGACCTTGTGTCGTTTTGACTCGATCCAAGGTACGGGGGACACGGCATGCCTCGGCAAGAGTGAGTGGAACCTGGAAGGCGACCCGCATTTCGGAGCGGGTCGCGGGGCTATTCGGCGAGTGCTGGCAAGGGTGCGCTTGTAGCGGCGGCACGGGCCGGTGCCTGGAAGCGCTTGAGACGCATGGCATTGCCGAGCACGAAGACGCTCGACAGCGCCATCGCACCAGCCGCCAGCATCGGCGACAGAAGCGTGCCGCCGACCGGGTAGAGCACGCCTGCGGCCACCGGGATCAGGCTCGCATTGTAGGCGAAGGCCCAGAACAGGTTCTGGCGGACGTTGCCGATGGTCGCCTTGGAGAGCGCGATCGCGTTGGTGACGCCGAGCAGGTCGCCCGACATCAGCACCACGTCGGCGCTTTCGATAGCGACGTCGGTGCCGGTGCCAATGGCCATGCCGACATCGGCTTCGGCCAGAGCTGGCGCATCGTTGATCCCGTCGCCGACGAAGGCCACCGCCCGGCCGCCCGCGCGCAGGCGCTTGATCGCATGCACCTTGCCGTCAGGCAGCACCTCGGCCACAACCTCGTCGATGCCGAGTTGAGCGGCGATGGCTTCGGCAGTGCGGCGGTTGTCGCCCGTGATCATCGCGACCTTCAGGCCCATCCCATGCAGGGCGCGAATGGCCTGCGGGGTCGTCAGCTTGATCGGGTCGGAGACGGCAATCGCTGCTGCCAACCTGCCGTCGATGGCGGCATAGAGGGGCGTCTTGGCGTTCTGGCCCATGCGGGCGGCGATGTTCGCGAACTCCTCGACGTCGATGCCGAGCCGCGCCATGTAGCGGTCGGCCCCGACCGCCACGCGGCGACTGCCGACTGCGGCGCTGACGCCGAAGCCCGGAACCGCCTCGAAAGCGTCAACCGCATCCAGGGCAACGCCTTCTTCCTTGGCCGCCTCCACGATCGCGGCAGCCACCGGATGTTCGGACTGGCCCTCGACGGCGGCAACCAACGCCAGCACCTCGGCGCGCTCGAAACCCTTGGCGACCTCAAGGTCGGTCAGCGACGGCCTGCCTGCGGTGAGCGTGCCGGTCTTGTCGAGCGCGACGATCTCGACGGACTTGAGCGCCTGCAGCGCCTCGCCGTTGCGGAAGAGCACGCCAAGCTCTGCGGCACGGCCGGTGCCGACCATGATCGAGGTCGGCGTCGCAAGCCCCATGGCGCAGGGGCAGGCGATGATCAGAACAGCGACCGCATTGACAAGCGCGAAGGTGACGGCGGGTTCGGGCCCAAAGGACAACCAGACTAGGAAGGTCAGTGCGGCGGCGGCCATGACGGCGGGTACGAACCAGGCCGTGACCTTGTCGACCAGGGCCTGGATCGGCAGCTTCGAGCCCTGGGCGGTCTCGACCATGCGGATGATCTGGGCAAGCAGCGTGTCGGCCCCGACTTTGGTGGCGCGATAGGTGAAGCTGCCAGTCTTGTTGATGGTGCCGCCGATGACTTCAGCACTTTCACCCTTGCTGACGGGAATGGGCTCGCCGGAGATCATGGATTCGTCGACGAAGGACGAGCCGGAAAGCACGATGCCGTCGACCGGAACCTTGTCTCCGGGACGCACCTGTATGACGTCGCCGGCAGTGACTTCCTCAAGGGCAACGTCAACGAACTCGCCGTTGCGCTCGACGCGGGCCGACTTGGCCTGCAGACCCATCAGCCGCTTGATCGCTTCGCTGGTACGGCCCTTGGCCTTGGCCTCAAGAAGGCGGCCGAGCAGGATCAGCGTGATGATCACGGCGGAGGCCTCGTAGTAGACGTTGACCGTGCCGGCAGGCAGGACCCACGGCGCGAAAGTGGCGACCACCGAATAGGCCCACGCCGCGGATGAGCCGAGGACGACCAGCGAGTTCATGTTGGGCGCAAGGCGCAGAAGCGCTGGCACACCCTTGCGGTAGAAGCGCAAGCCGGGGCCGAACTGGACGATCGTCGCCAGCACGAAGAAGGCGATGTAGAGCGCCTGCTGACCGACATTCATCAGCAGCCAATGATGCAACGGGGGAATGGCGTGCGAGCCCATTTCGAGCACGAAGATGGGCAGCGTAAGGGCCGCCGCGATGCCGAGGTCGCGCTTGAGCTGGGACAGTTCGCGGCTGCGGGCTTCCTCGCGGCTGTCCGCGCCAGCGCGACCCGTGTCCGAGCGGCGTGGCTCGTAGCCTGCCTTGCGGATTGCGGCGTCTATGGCAGAGCGCGGCGTCACGCCTGCCAGGCTTTCCACCGTCGCGCGTTCCGTTGCCAGATTGACCGACGCCTTGAGCACCCCCGGCACGGTCGCGATCGCCAGTTCCACGCGGCGCACGCAGGAGGCACAGGTCATGCCCTCGATTTGGATTTCCGTGCGCTCGGCGGGAACCTCGTAGCCGGCCTCCATGATGGCAGCAACGACGGCCGTCGGATCGGCCTGGCCGCTGAAGACGACCTCCGCGCTTTCCGTGGCAAGATTGACCGTTGCGGACGCGACGCCCGCCACCTTGGCAATCGCCTTCTCGACCCGGCGCACACAGGATGCGCAAGTCATCCCGGCGATCGGGAAACCTTGCCTGACGGTGGCCGCACCGGGATTCGAATGGGCGTTCATGGAGATCAGACCTCTGTTCATTCTCGATTGGATAGAGGTCTAGAGCTTCCAGTGACGGGAAGGTCAATAGGGAGGCCCACCTTTCTGAAATAACGGTAAGTTATTGAAATGCCGAGACGAAGTGAATATCGCGACTAATTCCAGCGCGGAATGAGAGAAAATATCGGGCGGCACAAAGAGAGCCCCTTGACCTTCCAGCCAGGGGAAGGCGCACATGTCGACAATGGCAATCGCCGGATCAACAACAGGAGTTTGAAATGATCACATTAAAGGTTCCGGACATGACCTGCGGCCATTGCGCCGAGGTCGTCACCAAGGCTGTGCAGGGTGTCGATGCCGACGCACGCGTCCACATAGACCTCAAGACTCAGACAGTCACTGTGGAAACGAAATCTGATGGAGGAGTGGTAACTCGAGCGCTCGAGACAGCTGGCTATCCTGCCGAATCCGGCACGACACGCTAGCGGTTGAAGAGGACGGCCAAAGTTGACCGCATCGTCCTACCCAGAACGCCTCGCAACCTAGCGACCGACAGGCTGTAGGTCCGGCGAAACGATGTCTTGTAGTGGATTGGCGCGCAAGCCAGCCAATCGTCGGGCGAGGCAACAACAAAGCTGGTCCACAGGCTCCTGGTCTGGTCGTTTTTTCGTTGGCTCTGCATATCGCGTCAGCAAGATTGCGAGTCCTCGTGCACGGCGATGACGTTCTGGAAGCCATGTTGGTTAGCAAGAGCCATCATGCGATACATATGAGCCGCCTCAAAGGGGCGACCTGAGGATACCCGGACCTTGCTGCTTGGGTGCGGACTTGCTGTGCCCACTAGAATGGAGGACGACGATGGATCAGATGATGTCGGGAGGAATGTGGGGGATGGGGATCACAAGCCTTGTCCTCCTTGTCTTGGCAGTGCTCGGGATAGCGGCGCTGATCAAATATCTGTTCTTTCAGTGATCCTGTCCGCCTGCCTCAGGCGGGCCGAGGAACATGAGGACTTGACCGTCTGCTGCAAGCGTACACAGGTGCGGCGATGAGGAAGCTTGCGGCACTTTCCATCGTAGCCATGGCGATCGGCCTACTTGCAGGCACGACATTCCTGCACCGTAATTATGCCGGATTGCTGAAGCCGGATGATCTTCAGGTCGTCGGCAGGGGCGAAGTCGTCTATGCCGAGCATTGCGCCTCGTGCCATGGCCCCAACCTCGAAGGGCAGCCAGACTGGCAGACCAGAAACGAGGACGGCTTCATGCCTGCCCCGCCGCACAACGAGAGCGGTCACACATGGCATCACCCCGACAAGCTGCTGATCGACATCACCAAACTTGGTTTGGCTGAGGCGGCCAATCTCAGGGGCTACAAGACCAGGATGCCGGCTTTCGGTCCAGTTCTGGACGACAACGAGATCGTCGCGGTCTTGTCATACCTCAAATCGAGATGGCCGAAGGACGTCCAGAAGAGGCACGACGAATTGAATCTCGAATTCGAGCGCCGGGAACGGTTCGTGAAATAATGCTTGAGTGCTGCAGTTTTTCTTGACCTTCCACCTGGTGGAAGGTGCAATCTTGAGGGCCAAGGAAATAGCCATGGCACAGGCGCTCGATCGAATGATCATAAAGGCCTTCAAGACCGCAACCGATGTCGGCCGCAATGATGTCGCCGAACATCTGCTGTGCGCCCTTGAGCGCCTTTGCGGCGGTCCTCAGACCGACGGCGCAGACGAAGCCTACAAGGCGATTTCCCGAGGAAGTGTCTGCGGAAGTTCACGAGCCCGTCACACAAGACGCGTGGCGCGTTAGGTGCATGCGATCCGGTCGATTGCCCCAGCTTTCTTATCGTTGTGGAAACGGTATCCGACCATAGGATGGAGCGAAGCTTCCGTCCGGCACCAGAAAGGTCCGAATGATGACGAGGCCGCACAATCCCGGCGAAGGAGAAAATGGAACTATCGGTTCAAGACCTACGCTGACTGATCGCCTCCTATGGCTGTGTCCGATCGTCGGGTTGCTTGCAGGAGCAGCTGTTCTCTGGCTGTTCGGGATCGGCCTCTGGACAGCGATCGCGTTTATGTTTCTGGTAGCTTGCCCGATAGTAGTCGCCTGGGCGTTACTGAGCGAGCGCAGCCAGAACCCGTTCAGGAGGAGAAAGCCGTGAGACCATACGCCTCCGGCCATAATTCGTCCCTTCACACCAAGGATGCAGTCGTCGTGGAACAAGAATGACTTTCCCGCAACAGGCTCAGGACCAAATGACCCCAGATCGTCACCCCCATCACGGCAATCACCAGCATGTGGACTCGACCTTGATTGAGAAGGAGGGCGCGCCCAAGCCGGCCGATGTCGTGGCGGCTGGAGACGCGCATTCGGACCATGTCGGACATGGCGGCGGCCATGACCACGCGGAAATGGTTGCCGATTTCCGTCGCCGCTTCTGGGTCACGCTCGTTCTGACACCGCCCATCCTGCTACTGTCGCCCATGATCCAGCACTGGCTGGGGATGGCTGAGAGTCTTGCCTTTCCTGGCGCAGGCCTTGTTCTCTTCGCCCTTTCCACCGTCGCCTATGTCTATGGCGGCTGGCCGTTCCTGACGGGCTTCGCTTCCGAACTACGCCAGCGGCAGCCGGGAATGATGACGCTGATCGCCCTCGCCATCTCGTCCGCATATTTCTTCTCTGCTGCCGTGACTTTCGGCTTTCCCGGTCAGGAGTTTTATTGGGAACTGGTGACGTTGATCGCCATCATGCTTCTGGGACACTGGATCGAGATGCGCTCCGTGATGGGAGCGTCAAGAGCGCTCGAGGAACTGGTCCGGCTCCTGCCAGACAGCGCGACCAGGATCGATGCGGACGGCACCACCCACGAGGTGCCGATAACCATACTTAAGCCTGGCGACCGCGTCGTCGTGCGGCCGGGAGCCAAGGTACCCGTCGACGGCCGAATCATCGAGGGGTCGTCAGCCTTCAACGAAGCGATGCTGACCGGAGAATCCCGTCCGGTCTCCAAGGGCGTTGCGGCGACCGTCATCGGAGGTGCGATCAACGGGGCCAATGCGGTGACCATTGAGGTTACGGCCACAGGGGACGCAACCTATCTCGCCCAGGTCATCGATCTCGTTAAGAAGGCGCAGGCGACACGCTCCCGAACGCAGGACATCGCCAACCGCGCCGCGGCGTGGCTCACCTACATCGCCCTGGCGGTCGGGATCGGTACGCTCCTCGTTTGGTGGCTCGTTCTTGGAGCTTCGCCTCAATTCGCAATGGAGCGCATGGTAACCGTCATGGTGGTCGCATGTCCGCACGCGCTCGGCCTCGCGGTGCCGCTGGTGGTCGCCGTCAGCACTTCGCTCTCGGCTGGCAACGGCCTGCTGATCCGCGACCGAGCCGCCTTCGAGCGGGCGAGGAAGCTCAATGCCGCCGTGTTCGACAAGACTGGCACGCTGACCGAGGGGCGCTTCGGGGTGAGCGACATTGTGCTGCTCCGCGAAGGTGTCGAGGATACCGAACTGGCCTATGCGGCGGCAGCCGAGAGTCAGTCAGAGCACCCGATCGCCCATGGCATCGTCGCGGAAGCCAGGAAACGCGGCCTGAAGATTGCCAAGCCCAGCGACGTCAGCAACATCACCGGGGAAGGCATCACCGCCAAGGTGGGTGATCAGGACGTCAGGATCGTCAGTCCCGGCCATCTCGCGCGCCAGGGCAAGGCAATAAGCCAACCGCGTCTGCGGCAAATGGAGGACGAAGGAAAGACCGTTGTTGTGCTGGTGCGCAATGGCGAGCCACGTGCCCTATTTGCGCTGGCTGACATCGTACGCCCGGAGTCCAAGGAGGCGGTCGCCGAGCTGGGTCGACTGGGAGTCAAGTCAATCATGCTAACCGGCGATTCCCGCGGTGTCGCCGAGACCGTCTCGAGGGAGCTGGGCATCTCTGAGTTCTTTGCCGAGGTACTTCCCGATCAGAAGTCGGCCAAGATCAAGGAACTGCAGGTGCGTGGGCTCTCCGTGGCGATGGTCGGCGACGGCGTCAACGACGCGCCTGCGCTGGTGGAGGCCGACTTGGGTGTGGCGATTGGAGCCGGCACCGATGTCGCCGTAGAATCGGCCGATGTAGTTCTTGTCAGGAGCGATCCGCGCGACGTCGCAGCGATCCTGGGGCTCTCGCGCGCAACCTACCGCAAGATGGTGCAGAACCTGGTTTGGGCGACGGGCTACAACACATTCGCCATTCCCATGGCCGCCGGCATTACATTCGGAACAGGTTTCATCATGTCGCCTGCAATTGCTGCGGTGTTCATGTCCGCCAGTACCGTCATCGTCGCCCTCAACGCGCAGTTGCTGCGTTTCTACAGGAGACCCTAGTCCCAAGGTTCGTAAGACGCGGCATGCAGCGAGCGACATTATAGGATGGTAGGCTGAGCACCGATATGGGAGAGCTACTGCAGCAACGGCTGGACACCGGAGAACGGCTTCATTCCATACCGCTGGGAAGGGTATGACGAGGCTTTGCGCGAGGCGCTCGCCGAGTTCGGCGCAGAATACGAGAGTTGTATGCGTAAGTTGCCGCCATTCGTTCCGCGCCTCTGGACGCTTGTCCACGGTCCGACTGACGGACGACGCGCCGCTTCCCTATCAGCTCAGCGACTGACGCCGCGAAGGGCGAACGTCCTTTGACGCAAACACCCATTTCTCGGCCCTACGTCGTTTCTCATTCACCCGCTTGGTAGAACAGCGACGGGCGAACTGTCTGATCGCGCGATACGGCGTAGACGTTGTACGTGGCCTTGGGATCATCGCCCATTCCAAGCGATCCTTCCGGCATGCCCGGGACCGCGATGCCGGCGACGTCCGGCCGTTCGCTCAGAAGCTTGTCGATAGCCTCTAGCGGCACGTGGCCTTCCAGGAAATACCCGTCGACCGCGGCGACATGGCAGCCTTCCATTGCGGCGGGCACGCCCGCTTGCTTCCTGACCTGCGACAGGTCCTCCAGGTCAACGGACCTGACGTCGTATCCCGCCTTTTCGACGGCCTCGGCCCACAGGTGGCAGCAGCCGCACCAGGGGGTCTTGTACACCGTGACTTTTGCGGCTCGACCATCCGCGACCGCGGCAATCGACGACGACAAGAGCAGAATCGCAGCGCCGAGTACGGATTTGTTCAAAATGCCCACATTACCCTCTTTCAATGATCACGCGGCGGGCCAGCGTACCCCATCGGCTGATCCTTGTCTTGGGCCCGGTGGTTCTGCGGCTAGCCACCGCAGGCCCTATGCGCAAGTCGCATATGTGGGCTACATGCCAGCGCTACAACGACCAAGCATAGTTGCAGGAGAAGATCGGTATTGCCTCTCTGTCCACCGCTGACCCGCCACCTGAAGCACCCGGACCTGTTTTGCTCCATCGACCGCGTGCCGGCACTTGCCACGCCAATCAGCGGACGAACATTCGAGGTCATGAATCCATCCACGGGTGAACTGCTGGCAGAACTCCCCGACATGGGTGTCGAAGAGACGCGTGCGGCGATCGACAAGGCCTATGTCGCGCAGGCCGAATGGGCCGCGCTGACGGCCCGGGAGCGCAGCGACACGCTGTGGCGCTGGCATCAGCTGATCGTCACCCACACCGACGATCTCGCCGCGATCCTCACCGCGGAGATGGGCAAGCCGCTTGTCGAGGCCAGGTCGGAGGTGTCGCACGCGGCGGCCTATCTGCAATGGTATGCCGAGGAAGCCAACCGCATCTATGGCGAGACGATTTCGGCACCGTCGACAGATCGTCGCATGATGGTCATCAAGCAGCCAATCGGCGTTGTCGGCACGATCACGCCATGGAACTTTCCCGCGTCGATGGTGGCGCGCAAGATCTCTCCGGCACTGGCAGCGGGGTGCACGATCTTGCTGAAGCCCGCCGAACAGACGCCGCTGGTTGCTGGGGCCATGTTCGCGCTCGCGGCGGAGGCTGGTTTCCCGGACGGCGTCGTGAACCTGGTCTACGCCTCCGAAGGCGCGGCGGTGGGAAGCGAACTTTGTTCCAATCCCAAGGTGCGCAAGATCAGTTTCACCGGGTCGACCGAGGTCGGACGGCTGCTCATGCGCCAGTGCTCGGACCAGATCAAGAAGGTCAGCCTCGAGCTGGGCGGCAATGCACCTTTCATCGTCTTCGACGATGCCGATGTCGATGCCGCCGTAGATGGCGCGATCCAGGCGAAGTTCCGCAATGCCGGCCAGACCTGCGTTTCTGCGAACCGCCTTTATGTCCAATCGGGCGTCCATGACGAATTCGTCGACAAGTTCGTCGAGAGGGTCCGCCAGCTTTCGGTTGGCGACGGCTTCGCGCCGGGCGTCGCGATCGGGCCGCTGATCGACAGGCGTGCCCTGGCCAAGATTGAGTCCCACATTGCCGACGCGGTGGAAAAAGGCGGCGCAATTCGATGCGGCGGAACCCGGATCGGCACAGACGGCACGTTTTTCCAGCCGACGGTCCTCACCGCGATCTCCAGCGAGATGAAAGTGGCGCAGGAGGAGACATTCGGGCCTTTGGCCCCGATCATTCGCTTCGAGGACGCGGAGCAGGTGGTGCGTGCGGCAAACGACACGATCTACGGCCTCGCCGCGTATTTTTATGCCTCAAACCTGAAGCGTGTCTGGCGTGTGGCCGAGGCCTTGGAATATGGCATGGTCGGCATCAACACGGGACGCATGTCCTCGGAGGCCGCGCCTTTCGGAGGGATGAAGCAGTCCGGCATCGGGCGGGAGGGCTCCCGCCACGGGCTCGAGGACTACCTCGAAATGAAATACCTCTGCATGGGCGGCATCTGAAGCATACGGAGAGGTCCTCTTCCCATCGGTAAGCCCTTCCGTTGCAAGACTATCCGCGCAGAGTGACTGCGCTACTACGGCCCCATAGGAACATGACGGGGATGGCGCTGTGATCAAGGGCTCTACGAAGTGCGCCTGTGCATCAGTATCCGCCTCGCAAGCTTCACGCAGGGACACGTGTGCGGGAGCAAGCGTCAGGATCACCTTCAATCCCTGCGCGCAGTGGAAAGCCCGCGGGTCGGCGTAGCGTTAGACGGCTATCAGCAAAATATTTATTTCGAATTAGAACCGAGGTGAGCAAGGCGTTGACGCTGGTCGCCCACATCGTCAACACTCGCCAAGGTTTAGCCGGAGATACGCCGCATGGCACAATCGACCCAAGCCACGATCAGCCGCTATCCTGTCCCCGCACTTGAGACGCTGCCGGAAGACATCCGCGCTCGCATTGTAAGGGTGCAGGAGAAATCTGGTTTCATTCCGAACGTCTTCCTAATGCTCGCCTACCGGCCAGACGAGTTCCGCGCCTTTATGGCCTATCACGACGCCCTGATGGACAAGGAGGGAGGGCTCAGCAAAGCCGAGCGCGAGATGATTGTGGTCGCAACCTCGTCGGCGAACCAGTGCCAGTACTGCATCATTGCCCACGGTGCGATCCTGCGAATTCGCGCCAAGAACCCGCTGATTGCCGATCAGGTCGCAGGCAACTACCGAAAGGCGGACATCACGCCGCGACAAAGAGCGATGCTCGACTTTGCCATGAAAGTTTCCCAGGAGGCGTGGGCGGTGGATGAGGCCGACAGTGTGGCTCTACAGGAGCATGGCTTCAGCGATGACGAGATTTGGGACATCGCGGCCATCGCTGCTTTCTTCGGCATGTCGAACCGTTTGGCGAACTTCACTAGCCTCCGTCCCAACGACGAATTCTATTCGCTAGGCAGAAGTTGAAGACCTGCTCGGGCGTCTAGTGGGGCGGCCGCTTGAGTTTCGCTTAAGGCTCATCGGCGAGCGGCATGCTCATGGTCCAGGGCAAATCAGTTGGCGCGAGCCATCAAGCGCGCTGTGGTGGCGCTGTGGACCGCAGCGGTGACAGCCGGGTGCCCTGGTACGCGAAGGCCATTGTCGGAGTCGTCGGCTCCTGTCTGACGGCCATTTGCCGCCTGCGCCAAAGCTGAGCATGCCAAGCTTTTCGCGATCGCCGAGGTGTTGGAGTCGCTCAGGGTTGCTGCGGCCCTCGCTGCTATTTCCGATGAGGTCTGCTTCTTAATGATGGACATCGAACTGCTTCCTTGTTTGAGAGTGGCGCATTCAGGAAGCGCCACTCGAAGGCGCTCATTCAATCACCAAGGGCATTCATTTGTCTGGGAAGGCACATCAGACTGCAACCCATCTCATTCGGCACCTGTACGGTAGTCGCAATTACGTACCGCAGAATGTCTGCAGGACGCGCTCTTCGTGAGCGGGTGGCTGCGAATATTCCTCCATCTCGGGCTGCTCGTCGAACGGACGCGCCAGGACAGCGAGCAAGCTCCGGAAAGGGCCAAAGTCGCCTTCATCGGTGGCGGCGGCGATGGCAGCTTCGACGCGGTGATTGCGCGCTATGTATTTCGGATTGATCGCGCGCATCCGAGCAGTCCGGTCGGCTGCATTCTCCGGCTCGCGGGCCAGCCGTTCACGCCAGCGCGAAGCCCAGCCGTCAAAAGCAGTCGGGTCGATGAAGTGGTTGCGTACTCGGCCGGAGCCGTCGACCTCATGCGCGAGATCGCGAAACGTAAGGGTGAAATCCGCCCCGTTGCGCGCCATCAGGTCAAGCAGTTCGGCGGCAAGATCAAGGTCGCCCGGCTGCTCGGTAAACAGCCCAATCTTGTGGCGGATGCCTTCATGAAACGCCGCCTCGTAGCGGGCCTGGAACGATCCGATCGCCGCTTTCGCCAGCTCGAAGCCTTGGTCGTCTCCACCTGCATCATCGCCCAGGATCGGCAGCAGCGCTTCAGCTAGGCGCGCCAGGTTCCAGACGGTGATGCGCGGCTGGTTGGCAAAGGCGTAGCGACCCTGATGGTCGATGGAACTGAACACGGTCGCCGGATGATAGGCGTCCATGAACGCACATGGACCATAATCGATCGTCTCACCCGAAATGGCGACGTTGTCGGTGTTGAGGACGCCATGGATAAAGCCGACCAGCATCCATTGTGCCACCAGCTTCGCCTGTGCTGCGACAACGGCGTCGATGAACCCAAGGTAGCGACGGGGGACTTCGGCGAGATGCGGATAATGCCGCGCAATTGCGTAGTCGGCCAAGGCCCGCAGGCCGTCGATGTCTTCCCGTACGGCAAGGTACTGGAACGTGCCGACGCGGATGTGGCTGGCGGCAACGCGCGCGATCAGCGCTCCGGGAAGCCTGGTCTCGCGGTAGACGTGCTCGCCCGTGGCAACCAGCGCTAGGGTCCGCGTGGTTGGGATCCCGAGCGCGTGCATCGCCTCGCTGACGATGTACTCGCGCATCATCGGTCCGAGCGCTGCGCGCCCGTCGCCATTGCGGGAAAACCGGGTCGGACCGGAGCCCTTCAGCTGTACGTCGCGCAAATGGCCGCTGGTATCGAGCAACTCTCCGACGAGGACGGCACGACCGTCGCCAAGCTGCGGCACGAAGTTGCCGAACTGGTGACCCGCATAGGCCTGGGCGATGGGGCGCACGTCAGCGGGGAAGCGGTTTCCGGCCAGCATTATGATACCGTCAGGACCACGCAACCAGCCGATGTCGAGGCCCAGTTCCGTCGCCAGTGTTTCATTCAGTTCAAGCAGACGCGGTGTCAAAACCGGGGATGGATCCGGGCGGGCGTAGAGCCGTTCGGGGAGGTCGGCGGCATAAGTGTGTTGAAACCGGGGACTGCGCATGACATCTCGGGAGTTGTTCAGGTTACCGGCTACATAGGGATGCCGCGGGTCGGGGCCAACAATCTGAGAGCGGCTGTTGGGTCGCAACCCAATCGCAGTTTCGGATATTGGACGACCAGCCAGGAAGCTGCTGTCAATTGTCGCCGTAGCGCCATTCCTAGCAGGAAGCGAGCGGCCGAGGTGTCTGATGTTGCGTACTCTTGACGGAGTCCGCGTTCTGGGTCGCCAAGCGCAGACCAACGACTCCGAAGTCAGCATTCTCGCCAGTGCCAGCGAGGACGGATAATTCTAGGCTCTATGAACATTCTTCTCGGTGTGATCTCGGATACTCACGGCCTTCTGCGTGAAGATGCTGTTGCGCTTCTCCAAGGCGTCGACCACATCGTCCATGCGGGCGACATTGGAGACCCCACCATCATCGAGAGATTGGAACGTGTTGCGCCAGTCTCGGCAATTCGCGGCAATGTCGATGTCGAGCCGTGGGCGTCTCAAGTGACGCTGTTCGGCCAGAAGATATTCGTGATCCACGACCGAAAGGATATGACGTTTGCCCCAGCCAGGATGGGCATCAATCTCGTGATTTCTGGTCATTCTCATCGTGCCAGTATCGAGAGCCGCGATGACGTTATTTATCTCAACCCGGGCAGTGCAGGCCCGCGCAGGTTCAGGCTGCCCATCACCTTGGCAATGGTCCAGATCATCCACCGGGCGACTGGTGCCTAAGATTTACGAGATTGCCTCAGATCTTCACTGAAGCCGTCAGCATGTCTGGCAAGGGCCGTTTATGGACCGCCCGGTCTCGGGCTTGCACATTGCGGTAAGCTGCCGTCATGTTGGCACCGTGGGGCTTTTATTTGGACCTAGAGAGGGGAGATGCTTATCTTCGCATTGTCAAGGCACTGGCGATCACCGACGTCGGCGACAGGAATGAGACAGCTGCCAGAATCCTGTCGCTCCACATTCTTGGCGGCAGGAGCCCGGAAGAGATCCTGGACGTCGCAATCGGTCTGCACCAGCAAACCTCGCGCCCGGTGGGCGTCGATCGAGCGTGCGGCCTCCATAACGGATCAAGGCCAAGCGACAGCGGCGTAACCTGAAAGCTCGATGAGGTTCTTCTTTTCCGCTCCGGTCACTGGGGCGCTCCTCTCGCGATCTTCCAATGGTAGGCAAACAGGTGGCGACGGCATGAGGACTGACTACTGATGCGATCACGCCAGACCTTATGCCGCCATTCACCTGTAGGGGGAAATAGCTGTCTCCGATGGATTTGGTGTTCCTGCTGCTCGTCACAGAAGCGGCGTCGCATTCTCTGGGTGATTTTTCGTCGTTGACAGATGGAGCTATCCAGATCGGCGTGTTTGTCGGACTGAATTACCTGACCAACAAGCTGACCTACCACTTCCCAGCGGTGCGGCGTTTGCTTGAGCAAAAACCGCTGATCGTTGTCAAGGATGGTGAGATCATCCCGAAAAATCTGAACAACGAAGCGCTTACAGAAGAGGAATTGAAGGCAAATCTTCGCATGCAGGGCGTGAAGGATGTTTCAGCGGTGAACGTTGCACATGTAGAGGGCGACGGGCGCGTAAGCGTGGTTGAAAAATGAAGGCTTTGGACAGCCTGAGGAAGGGCTCGACTGCCAAACGTGTCCGCGCCGGACCGATGGGGCGGTCAGATGCCGTCGCTTGCTTTGGATACTGCGGGGCTTGCAGCCGAAGTTACAATGGACATCACCCAGTTCTTTTACCTTCTGCTTGCGCCTGCTTTGTTCGTCATTCTAGTTGTGGTTGATTCGCTGTATTGGTCCAGGTTTTTAGGCATTACTTTTCTATAGACCCGAGCATTCATTGTTAAGACGGTCAGTTGTGTCGCTCGGCGAGGTCTTTGGTTGCCGCCGTATTGCAAGAGGCAATTCGATTGGATGGATGCCCGTTGCGCCCGGAACCGATGAACGCTTGCACACCTGACTTGCACAAGGATCCCGGGGAGCCTTAAGTCGCAAATGTTATCAAATCCGAGGGTAAATTCAGGATTGTTTTCATTTCCAACCGCGTCGGGATACTTAAGTGGCGTCGGTCAGCTAAGGCTGACCAAGCGCGGGCACAGGATTTTCTGCGATGCGGTTTCTGACCTCCTGGATGGCCGCTTCCAGCGCCTCGCCCTCCAAAGTCTCCTCGGCCAGAAGGCGGCCGGCCAGATATTCGATTGCCCTTCGGTGCCGGACGACGATGTCGCGTGCCAGCACATAGGCGCTTTCGAGCCGCCGATTGACCCGCTCTGCGATGCTGGGATTGAGAGCCAGAAGGGCGTACGGGTCGTCCACGTCTCGATACAGGAAGGGATACTCTCCAGCGATACCGAGCGTCATCTCCAGATTGAATGCCAGCCTGGTGACGCGCGCGAGATCGCTGTCTTCGGCTCCCCCTGAGCCCGCGGATACGCAAATGCAATATTCTTGCTCGGCGGCGCGTCCGGCAAGATTGATCACGATCAGCGTGGTGAGCATCTCCTCTGAGATCACCTCTTGAAAGCTATCGACGGGCGCAACCACGTATGCGGACCCATTAGCGCCGTTGATGGTTATCTGCTTGATCGATCCCAACCCGAAGTAGATTTGCGCGACGGCGTGCCCTGCCTCATGATGGGCAAGAACAAACTTTACGTCATCCGACTTTGGTGGCTTTCGCTGCAGCAACGCCTCTTCGATGTCGGCCATCGTGATTTTCCGCTTCTCGCGACGCGCTGTCCCGCGCGCATCGTTGACGAGGGACGCGATGTCGGCCCCGCTCATGCCCGTCGTTTGGCGCGCGAGTTTGCGCAAAATCTGGTCTGTGATGCTTGATGTCCTGTCAGTTGGGTCGATTGCCATGACTATTGTCTCTCTTCGAGTCTCGCTGGTCTGCCTTGCTGGGCCGCTCGGCCGCGCGTTTGGTCAGGGGCCATCAGTGGGCAGCCCTGGCGCGCTGGCCACCACGGCGTCGAGATCGTCACGCAGATGATGGCGAAGGATGCCCGTCAGCGCGGCGGTGTCGGGCAGACCGACCTCGATGTGAGGCATCAGCCGTCCGGCGCGCAGGAGCGCTGGATCGATGTGCGCGGGCCGGTTGGTCGCCCCGACCACGATGACGCCGTTCAGGTTTGTGACGCCATCAAGGAGCTCCAAGAGTGTGTTGACGAGCGCATTCCAATAATCTGCATGGTCCCGGCTGGGGTCTAGCCGGGCTCCGATGCCGTCGATTTCGTCAATGAAAAGGATGGCGGGACTTGATGATTGGGCTTCCTCGAAGGCCTTGTTCATGCGGCTGATGACATCGCCGAGATGACCCGGCCGCAGCCACGTGCTCACCGACGTGCAAAACAATGGCAGTTGCAGCGAGTTGCACAGTGCGCGGGCAAAGAAGGTCTTTCCCGTTCCCGGCGGCCCCGACAGCAGGATCTTCGAAGGCAGCTCGTCCCAACTCAGGTCTTCGGCCCGCCAGTCCTCCAGATCGCTTTTCAGGTTCGTCGCCCAGACGGCGGCGTCTCCGTATCCCGACAGGTTCTCAATGCGCGGGACGCGGCTGTGCTGAGCCGGATCGGTCATCTGTTCTGGCATGAACTTTTCGCTGCCAGAGCCAACAGCTTCGCCGCGCTTGTCTTTCGTCCCCGACGTGGGACGCCGATCGACGGACCCGGATTGCGCGTGACCGTTCTGCTTGTCCGCAGCGAGCTCCTTCAGCAGCGTTGCCGCCCGATGCGGGGTGTTTCCCGGTCGGATGGCCACGGCCACGTCCACCAAGTCGAGGCCCGAGCAGTCGACCGCGGCCAGCGCGTCATCGGGCAGATCGCCCAGGATAGCCGTGATCGTGTCGCGCAGCAGCTCGGGCGTGAGCGGACCGCAGTTCAGGCGCAAGTCGGCGGCGATGACGAACTTGGGCGGCAACGCACTGGCGGACTCGCCGACACACAGGATGGGACGGTTGCGAACCGCCGCCTTCATCGTCCAGGAGTCGAGATGCACAGGCGCACAGTCGTTTCCCTGGAAGCAGGTGATGCGCCGCTGGTTCTTGCCGTTGAGGTTTGCTTTCAATTCGCCGCGATCAAAGGATTCGTAGCCGTTCGAGCGCACCACCGCGCCAGTCAGAATGAAGCCGCGGTCGAGCAATGCGACGAACTGCTCCTCAAAGCCCTTGACCGAACACGTGATCGAGATGATCGGGCGCACTCGCCTGAGAATGGCGAGCACATCGGCCAAAGCCGCGTTTTCGCGTGCGATCGCCTCAGCAACCAGCAGCAGAGTAACAAGCTCTGCTGCCTCTGGTGGTGCGGCGCACTGCCGGACCAGCCGCAACAGATCCGCCCGCGACATCAATTGCCGGACAATACCGAGGTGAGTTTGCGGCTTATCGCTTGTTTGTTTTTTGCTGAACGCAGACTTGCCACCGGAGAATTTCGTCAGCGGATATCTGTCCTCCTGAATGAGATATTCGCCATCCTCGACGACAAAATTGCCGGCCCGGTTAGCCCTGTTTTCGGCTGGATTCGCAAGAACGCGCAGAATTTCAGCTTCGGTCTTTCCTGCGGCCACCGGACCGGGCTGAAACACGGCACCTGACAAACCATCATGCGAAAACGCGCTCGAAACCAGGATTTCGCGATCGAGCGCTGAGATAATTGCTTCCGCAGCGTTCGCGTGCCGCAGACGTTCGAGAAAGTTCGAAAAAAGCCGTTCATACACGGCATGGCTATTATCGGCGCTGGTCATCAGGGGACACTGCGCATTTTTTGGTCGCGCGGTGCGAGCCGATACCAACGAGAAAGCGTCCGCGCCCAGCCAAGCTGCGGTGAAAATGCGATTATTTCGGACGTGCTAATTTCACGTCGAGCACCAGGTAATTTGGGATGGCCGGTCGACAGCCCTACGAGACAAGGCACCGTGCGCACAGCCAGTCGCCATTCTTCGAGAATTGGCGCTCCCGAATTTTCGTGAATATTCGGCCATTTTCCTCGGGCCAGCTTTTCGAGATCATCCACCAAATATTGGAAGCGCAGGATTTTCCGAAGGTTATCGTCGGAGGCGATTTCGATATTCGGGCCAAATCGGAGCATCATTTCAGACCTATCGGATTATTTGAGCAGCGGAGGCCATGAGGAATGCCGTTTCCTTCGCTTTCCAAATCGTGGCGCAGAGCGACGGAGCCGCGATGAGTCGTGCAGCCAACTCCGTGATTTCCAGAGCCTGATTATCAGGGTCAAAAATTCCGTATCGAATCACTTTCGAATCCTTTGCAGCCGTGACCAGGGATTGCCGGGGGACCAATGCAGGAACCTAACTCTACGATTCTTAGCAAGGTGTCCAATCATTTTAGCCTGATGCTAAAAATTATTGAGGAAATAGCAAATCCTTGACTTTGCCTAAGCACCGCCGGTTTCCTGAAAAAATGTCGGCCATCTACACGAGAGAATTGCTGCGCGCCGCTCGCATTGCGCTGAAAATGAGCCACGAGGAACTGGCCGCCCGTTCACGCGTGAGCAGACCCACTCTGACAAAAATTGAACTTACCGCGGAGAACGTCGGGACCCGCTCAATTGAGAAGGTCCAAGGGGCATTAGAGGATGCTGGTATAACATTCTTGCCCCCTGAACAGGGTCTTGGGCCAGGTTTTAGAATTCCAGCAAGGACTAGAATTCAGCAGTCAACTGCAAGGAAATAGCGCAAATAGGCACGTCCAAATGGAGCGGTTTTTGCGCGCTGCAAATAGTCAGGAAGCCTACGGCCGAGCCGAATATCAGAGTTCAGAATGCCGGGCCAACTGAGCGGTGGCAGTACCCTCATAACCAAAAGTCTAGCGGAAATAATGGCAAGATTAATTAGGGAATCTTATTCCACTATTCCCGGTCCGCCAGAACCGAACGTGCAGAGAGCAGACTGACTTGTATGCCACGTGCATTCAGCAGCTTGCAGGGAGCAGTTCAGCTGGATCATAGCGTGTGGCAGTAATTTTGAGTTCTGGTTTGCCGAGGTTGGTGTACTGCGGACGCCGAGCGCCATTCTTCGAGGCATTCAGCACAAAGGCTACGGGTCGGCGCTTTGGCCGACCCGTCGTCGTCTGCGCGGCCATCGCCGTCCCCGGCTGTACCGCGCTAACTGTGTAACGGATAAAATCGTCTGCTGCAAATATCCTAGCGGGTGAATGCCGGACCTTGGTCCGGCAGAGGGGCGGCAATGAGCCCCTTATGACACCTCCGCCGCAGAGCGCTAGAAGTATAACAACTTTGACCCAAGTGAGTGGCTGTCCGGCCGGCTGAGCCGCAGCAGGGGTACGATGAATTAAATCTTGACGCTCATTGGACAGTTGCACTCCGGATAAGGTTCGAATCCCGCCACTCCGACCATTTTCCTTCTGCTAAGGTTCGAGATCCGGCAGCCGCCCCAGCGGTTGCTCTCGCCATCCTCGGCTAGCCGAGTGCGGGCACATTGCCTTCCCGCTGGTGGCGGTATTCCAGCCCGATCGCGCCCCAGATCAGCCCCAGCAACAGGTAGAAATGTCGCCAGTGGTCGGTGTCGATGACCGTGCCGAGCGCGATGTGCCCGATGAGCACGACATAGGCGCACAAGAGGTATGGCTGCCACGGCCGGTCGCGAAACAGGATGCGGAAGCCGGCTGCCAGAGTCCAGCAGATCATGGTGAGATAGGCGACGAAGCCGAGCCAGCCGTAATCCATCAGAGATTTCAGCCAGATGTTGTGCGTGTCCTCGCCATAGATCTGGCCGAACACCAGCGGCCCGATGCCGAAAGGCCTTTCCAGCGCAAGCAGAAAACCGATGCCGTAGCGCGCGAAGCGGCCGAGGCGGGCGCCGTCATAGTCCTGCACCAGTTGCGCGCGCGTGGTGAACAGGTCCGAAATGCTCGGTATCTGCAGGGCGATCAGCAGCGCGAAGGCGAGCAGCAGGAAGGCGGCAATGCTCATGGCAACAATGCGCAGCCGGAAGGCGCCGCTTGAACTTTGCAGGAAAAGCGCGGCAATCAGCAGGATGGACGAGGCAGCGAACAGGCCCCAGGCTCCGCGCGAAAACGAAAGAAAGATGCCGCCGACAACGACCAGCAGCGGCACGGCATAGACCGCCATCATCAGCGGTCGACCGGTCATCAGCCGGTGCAGCAGGTAGATGCCGGGCAGGGCAAGGAAGGGGCCGAACACGTTGGGGTCCTGAAAGGCGCCCGCCGCGCGGCCATATTTGGTGAACATGGCCGCGCCCGGAAAGGCGTTGAAATAGCCCAATATGCCAAGCGTGGATGTGCACAGGGCTGCCGTTACCCAGGCCGCGAAGATGACCCGATAAAGCCCCGGCCGCATTTCCGTGACGGCGGCGAAGAACACGGCGGTGAAGGCGAGAAACAGCGAGACCGCCAGATAAAGCGGCGTGCTCATCAGGTTCGACATCTGGCTCATGGAGATCATGCCGCCGATGTTGAAGATCACCAGCAGCACCAGGAGCGGCGCGACGGCGCGCGAGATTCGCAGGCCGAAGAGCGACCAGATGCCGATCAGCGCCGCCATGTAGAGTTCGTAGGGCGCCGGCTCGTTGATGACGAACCCGGACAAGAGAACGCCGAGCCCGATCGCGCCCGAAGAGATCAGCGCCACGAGCTTGGCGTTGACCGCTGCCGGCGGCAGCTGATGGATAATCGCGCTCAATAGGCGTTTTCCGTGTCGAGCAGGCGCAGCGGCGTCAGCAGAAGTATCTTGAGGTCGAACCAGAGCGACCAGTTCTCGATGTAGTCGAGATCATATTCCGTGCGCATGCGGATCTTTTCGTCCGTATCCATCTCGCCGCGCCAGCCATTGATCTGCGCCCAGCCGGTAACGCCCGGCTTCACGCGATGGCGGGCGAAATAGCTGTCCACCACTTCATTGTACAAGAGGTTGTGCGACTGCGCGGCCACAGCGTGCGGGCGGGGCCCGACAAGCGACAGGCTGCCAAATAGCACATTGAAGAACTGCGGCAGTTCATCAATCGAAGTCCTGCGGATGAAGCGGCCCACGCGTGTGACCCGGGGATCGTTCTTGGTCACCGCCTTGCGCGCCGTCGGGTCCGACTGGTCGGCATACATGGAGCGGAACTTGAAGACCTCGATGACCTCGTTGTTGAAGCCATGCCGCTTCTGCTTGAACAGCACCGGCCCCTTGCTGTCGAGCTTGATGGCGATCGCCGTCGCGAGCATCACCGGAGAGAACACGATGATGCCCAGCAGGCTGAACGCGATGTCGAAGGCGCGCTTCGCTACAGAATCCCAGTCGTTGATCGGCTTGTCGAAGATGTCGAGCATCGGCACCGAGCCGATGAAGGAATAGGCGCGTGGCCTGAACTGGAGTTGGCTGGAATGCGCCGAAAGACGAATGTCAACCGGCAGCACCCAAAGCTGTTTCAACAACGACAGGACGCGGGTTTCCGCCGTGATCGGCAAGGAAACGATCAGCATGTCGATGCGGGCAATGCGTGCAAACTCGATGAGTTCGCTGACGTCGCCGAGCTTCGGATAGCCGGCGACGACGGGCGGCGAGCGGCGTTCGTCGCGATCGTCGAAAATGCCGCAGACGCGTATGTCGTTGTAAGGCTGTTGTTCGATGGCGCGGATCAGCGTTTCCGCAGCCCTTCCGCCGCCCACGATGACGGCGCGTCGTTCCATGGTTCCATTGCGGGCCCAACGGCGAATGAGCTGCGCCATCACCAGGCGAAATCCGAATACCAGGGAAAAGCCGGTCACGAACCAGGTGCCGAACATCAGCCGCGAGAACTCGCTCGAGATTTTCAGGAAGAAGCCGGTGATAGCCACCAGCGCAAAGCCGCACGCCCACAGGAGAGCCAAGCGGCCGGCGCGGCGGAACGGCCTGAGCAGTTCGGGTATCTGGTAAAGGTCGCAAATCTCGAAGAGCAGGACCGTCAGCAGTGAGACCCCGCCGATGACCCCCGCATATTGCCACAACAGGTGGGTGCTCAGGCCGACATGGAAGGCAAACAGCGCGGCGCCGGAGACGAAGAACAGAGCGAATTCGACGAGCCGCATCACGCCGCTCACCATCACCGGCGAGGTGGTATCGCCGCGGTACTGCGAGGCGACCTGCAGCGCAACCTTGTTGAGCTTGCCGGCCGGCTTGTCGATGCCGGTCGCTGAGCCGTCGAATCGACGAACCGCTTCCGTCGAATAGAGGCGCGAAGGGTCTAGCTCTTTCATGATGATGATCCGTAGCTTGCGCGGGATCATTATCGGGCAGGCGCTAAGAAACCCTTGAAGCAATCGCGTCGTTTGAGACGCTCCTGCCAGGAGCGGCGCGGCCGAGCGCGCCGAAATAGATGCGCTCGATTTCGGCCGCCATCACATCGGCGCCGAAGCGCGCCTTCAGTTCGGTGCTCGTGGGCATTGCAGCGCGGTAGACGGCGGGCGAAGCCAATGCGCCGCTCATCTTCTCGGCAAGCTGCGAGGCCAGCGGCAATACGAGGGCCGGTGAATCGTGGCCGAATATTTCGGGTATGCCACCCACGGCCGTCGCTATCATTGGCATGCCGGCGCCAAGCGCCTCCAGCACGATATAGGGCATTGCCTCGGCGCGTGAGGGAACGACAATAAACCTAGCCAGGGCAAAGGCTTTCCGGGCCGGCATGGGCGGCAGGAAAAGCACCCGCTCGGAAAGACCCAGTTGCCGCACCTGATCCCTATAGCGTGGCAGGTCGTCTCCATCGCCCACCATCACGGCGGTCACCCGGCGCGAAAGGCGGGCTTCCGTTTCGGCCAGCGCCGCGATGAAGAGGTCCGGACCCTTCAGGTCGCGCATCATCCCAGCATAGAGAAAGTCGGCAGCGCTATCTGCCGGCCTGACCGGCTCGAACTCGCCCGAGCGCAGCCCATTGTAGACGAGGCTATTGGGTGCCTGGGGCTCGCCGATCTTGCGTTTGAACGTGCGTCGCTCGTAGTCGGAAACGAAAAGCAGGTGGTCGGTCAGGCGCCCCATCAGTCGCTCGAGACTGAAGATTACGCGCCCGCTAGCGGTCGCTTCGTCATAATGCAGGCTGCCGCCATGCGGCGAATAGAGGCGGGCTACGCGAGACCTTGAAACCCGCAACAGTGAGCCGAACAAGCGCGCATAGACGCCACCTTTGGCGCCGTGTCCGTGCAAGATGTCCGGCCGCAATTCCTTGATGATTCCGTAGGCGCGTACGGCTGCGGCGACGTCGCCCGGTCCGACATGGCGCTGCATCGGCGTGCGCCAGATGCCGAGCTCCAACGTGCTTTCGATCTCCTGGAAAATTCGGTCCTCGAATTCGCCGCCCGTGGTCGAATCGCAGACGATGCCGACTGAATGGCCAGCGGCTACCTGCGCGGCGACCAGGTCGCGCACGTGGCGAAAGATGCCGCCGACGGGCGAACGAAAGCAGTGGACTATGCGCAGCTTGGCGGTCACGGCCGGGACGATCGCTTCCGCGGCCTCATGCTCCCGGCTCTGCCTCAAAAGAATCGCTCACGCACATAGATGGTGTCGCCGGGCAGCAGCGGATCGGTCGTCTTGACCCGGCCGGTCATGACCTTGCCGTTGATGTCGCGGGTGATATCGACATCGGCCTGGTTTGCGCGAGGCGTAAATCCGCCCGCGATTGCGATCGCCTTTTGCACGGTCAACCCGGGAACGTAAGAATATTGGCCGGCCGCGCCCACTTCGCCCATGACGAAGATGGGCCGGTAGCGGTCGATCTCGACGGAGACGTCGGGCGAGCGCAGATAACCATTGCGCAGCCTGCCGGCGATCGTGGCTTCCACCTGCTGGGCGGTGGACCCGCGAACGGGAACCAGGCCGATCAGGGGGAAGGCGATGTGGCCGGACTGGTCGACGCTGTAGGTGTTGGTCAGCCCCTCCTGCTCGAAAACAGTGACGCGGATGCGGTCGCCTGCGCCCAGCCGATAGGGCTGGTCGAGCACTTCATGGAAGGCGGTAGGGGCCGGGCGATAGCTCGTGCAGCCGGCAAGCAGTGCCGTAGCCAGCATTGCGCAAACAAACGGGCGAAAGCGTTGCATGAGTTGCCGATACCTTTGGCGTTGCGTCGGAGAGCCCCGAGCGGATTCGATGGCGTTTTATCGGCGTGTTAGGGTTAATGGCTGGTAAAGGTGCGCTTGCGCGCGCTCGCACGCTGCTGTTGCGGAAGGAATGCCGCCGAAGGCTGCAGCAGGCGTGGCGATCTTAACTGCCGAGTTACCATAGATGTTTACCATGCTGCTGTCAGATACTGGGAGCAGGATGCATGTCAGGCGTTCACTCGACTGCCGGCGATATCGACGTCGATCTTGGAAAGCTGTTTGCTTCGCTTTTGAGAAGCTGGCGGCGGATTCTGGCTGTCGCGCTGGGCGCTGCGGCCTTGGCTTTCCTGTTTGCCTCGCTGGCCACGCCGCACTACCGCGCCGAAACGCGCCTGCTCATCGAAACGCGCGAATCCGTGTTCACCCGCCCCAGCGGAGAGGCAGATCGGCCAATCCTCGACGAAGAGGGGGTGGCCAGCCAAGTCGAGGTCATCGCCTCCACCGACATTCTCAAGCAGGTAGCCCAGAAGCTGGAGCTGTCGAAGCTGCCGGAATTCGATCCCGCGGCCAACATGTCCGTGGTGTCGCGGCTGCTCGTTCTCGCCGGTCTGAAGAGCGACCCGCACGAAATTCCCTCCGACGAGCGCGTGCTTAAGGCGTTCCGCGAAAAGCTGAACGTCTACCGCGTGGAGCGGTCGCGCGTCATCGTCATCGAGTTTTCTTCCAAGGATCCGAAGCTTGCGGCCGAGGTGCCGAACGCGTTGGCCGATGCCTATCTGGCAGTCAGCCGCGACGCCAAGCTCGCCTCGAACTCCGATGCCACTGGCTGGCTTGCGCCCGAGATCGCCGATCTCGACAAGCGCGTGAAGGAGGCCGAGGCTCGCGTTGCCGATTTCCGCGCCAAATCGGACCTGTTGATCGGCCAGAACAATTCTATCCTCGCCACCCAGCAGTTGGCGGAGCTTTCCTCCGAGTTGTCGCGCGTGCGGGCCAGCCGCGCCGCGGCCGAAGCGACTGCTGAAAGCGTGCGCAAGGCGCTGGAGAAGGGCGGCTCGCTCGATGCGCTACCGCAGGTGCTTTCCTCGTCGCTGGTGCAGCGACTGCGCGAACGGCAGGCACAGCTCAAGGCGGATATTGCGGACCTGTCCACAACGCTGCTGGAAAACCATCCGCGCATCCGTGCCCTCCGATCGCAGCTCGCTGATCTCGATGCGCAGATACGTGCCGAAGCGCAGAACGTTCTCAAAAGCGTCGCTACCGAAGTGCAGGCCGCGCAGTTGCGTGAAACCCAGATCACCGCCGATCTCAACAGGCTCAAGGCCGAGTCGGCACGCGCCGGCGAGGAAGAGGTCGAGTTGCGCGCGCTGGAACGCGAAGCCGCCGCACAGCGCCAGCTGCTCGAATCCTACATGACCCGTTACCGCGAGGCCGCCTCGCGGCAGGATCGCAACTATCTGCCGGCGGATGCGCGGATCTTCTCCCGCGCAGTCGTGCCGTCGGAGCCCTATTTCCCAAAAATCGTGCCCATCGTGGGGGCTGCTTTCGTGGCTTCCCTTCTCATAATGGCGGTGGCGACCCTGCTGCAGGAGCTCTTTTCCGGACGAGCCATGCGGCCTGCGCCTGGTGCGCGCCTGGACCCGGTGGAGCAGGTTGCCATGCCGGCGCTGCACGAGCCGGAACAGACGCCAGTGCTCGAGGCAGACGCAGTCGCCGCTCCAATGCCGGAGACTGTTGCGGAGATGGTGCCGGAGACCACTCCAGTGGCCAGGCGTGCTGCTCCGCGTCTCCGCAAGCTGGGCGAAATCGGCATCGAGCGCGCCGCCGAGAAACTGATTTCAAGCGGCACCACAAGGGCCATCGTCGTCTCGCCCGAAGGCGACGAGGCTGCGGCCACGGCCATTCTGGTGGCTCGGGAAATTTCGGATGCGGGCCTGCGTGTGGTGCTGCTCGACCTGACCGCCTCCGGTGCCGCGTCGCGGCCGATGCTGGATGGTGTCCGCCGTCCGGGCATCACCAATCTTCTCACCGCGAAGGCGCAGTTCACCGACGTGATCCATGCCGATCATTATTCGGGCTGCCATGTGATTCCGGTGGGAACCGCCGACCCTGTCCGTGCAATGCGCGCCGCCGACCGGTTGCCGATCATCCTGGAATCGCTTTCCACGGCCTATGACCTTGTCATCGTCGAATGCGGTCCGATCGACGCTGATGGCATCCGCCGGCTCGTGGGTGAGGACACCGAAATCCTGCTGAGCGTCATCGAGCCTGAGGACGAGGTGGTGGCCGCCGCCGAAAATCTGAAGGCCGGTGGCTATCTCGATCTGATTCTGGTCACGCCTGCCGGTTCCGAATTGCCGACCACGCCGGTGCCAGGACGCAACGCCGCTTGAGGATGCAGGAGGCGGCGGTCAGTCGTCCGATGAGGCGGCGGACCGGCTTGCCGCGCGCTTGCGCAGCGCCTTTGCGAGCCTCCACATCACAGGGCTGTTCTTGATGTGGGTCTTGAGACGGACCGAAACGCGCATGGCAAGTGCAAAACCGTGCCCCTTTGCGGTCAATGGCACGAGCACATCGGCTTGCCTGGTTTCGACATCACACCACAACCGCTTGTAGGGCTCGTCTCCCACGCTGAAGTCATAGACCTCAAAGCCCTGTTCGCAGGCTTTCTCGATGTTTTCGTAGAACAGGAACTCGCCGGGGCTGGCGGGCGCCAGCTCGTCGTCGCGGATTGCGCCGAATTCGCAGATAAGGCTGTTGCCGCAGCGGCTGGTGCCGGTTACGGCGCGCAGCTTGCCGGCCACTTCCAGCCCTTCGAGCGTGAAGCCTCGCGTGCCGTTACGCAGTGCGTCGGCGAAAAGCGCGTTAAAAAACGCCTGGATCTCGGCTTCCGCAAACACATTGGCCACGCCGGCCTTGCGGAACCGCTGTTCCTTCATCTCAAGAAATGCGTCGAAAAGCCGTCGGATCTCCTCCGGCGTGTCGGCGACAATGCGCCTATAGCCGCCGGCGGCTTCGAACTTGCGCATCTGCGCCCGATGCTTCTTGCGTTTGCGCTTGGCACTGGTGTGCTCCAGCACGGCGTCAAACCCGGATCGCAGGTCTACCGCGAGCGCGATATTCGGGCTCGGCACGTGCGGCAAGCCAAGCAGCGGGTTCTTGTGGCCGTCGAGGTCAAGGGCGAGGCGCTGCAGGAGCAACGCGTCTATATCGGGCCTCGCTGCGCGAATGGCCTTTACCATCTGCGCCATCTCGGCCCGTGTTACGACGCTTGACCAAGCGGGCAGGGCGGGTGCGAAATTGCCGTTGGCATGGGTGCCGCCCATGAAACGGGCGATGCGAAACGGCCCGGCCCGCACAACCTCCAGCGCCAGCGCGAGAACGGCGCGGCCATCTGCCTTCAGCGAGACGATCAGTCCTTCCGGGTGCATATGGGTAACCCAATTTTGCACCCAGAGCGGGGCTTGCGCCGGTCCGTGGGGGCTCGTCGCGCAAAGCTGGCCATAAGCCGTGAGTGCCGCCGGAGTGACCGGAGATACCTCGACGTCGGTCAGCACGCCGCTGGCGGCGCCTGCATTGTCGAATGATGCGGCCGCGTCAACCATACCTCAATCCTTCGCGGCTACTGCTGGCCACCTGGGTTCATCAGGGCCGCCAGGGCCCGGCTGTCATGGACAGTAGTGGCTAAAGGTGAATCAATGTTCGATGGGGTCGATGCTCTGCGCCGGCTGGTACTGAACGGTCTTGGCGCCTCCGGTCTGTCCCGGCTGGCGCGCCCGCTTGTGGGCGGCGTCGGCGCCATCCTCATGTTGCATCGCGTTACCGCCCATCCGCGGAAGCCGGATGGCTTCAATCGGCATCTCAACATCGAACCAGCCTTTCTCGATGCGCTGATCGCCGACATGAGGGTTGGCGGCTACGAGTTCGTTACGCTCGATGAGGCGCTGGTGCGCCTTGCGCAGGGCAGGGGCGCCCGGCGTTTCGCGACCATCACCGCCGACGACGCCTATCGCGACAACCTCACCGAGGCTCTTCCAATACTGGAAAAGCACGGTGCGCCCATCACCATCTACGTCGCGCCGGGGCTGATTGATGGCGCGGTCGATCTTTGGTGGGAGGTGGTCGAAGACATTGTGAATAAGCGCGGCATGCTGGTGCTCGAAACGGCGGAAGGCCCGCTCAAGCTCGACTGCTCGACATTGGAGGGGCGCATTCGCGCGAATGCGCGCCTGCACCAGTTTCTGACCGTCGAGACGCGCGAGGAAGATCAGCGCGCCGTGCTGGCCGCGCTGACGCAAGCGAACGGTGTCGATTCACGCGCGCCGAGCCGCGAAACGCTTATGAACTGGGACGAGCTTGCCCAGGCGGCGGCGCATCCTCTGGTCACGATCGGCGCGCATACCGTCCACCACTACAGCCTGAAGCGGCTTGACGCGGAAACGGCGCGCCGCGAGATCGTCGGGGCTGCAACGGTTCTGGAGGAGCGCCTTGGCGCGCGGCCGCGCCATGTGGCCTATCCCTACGGTTATGCCAGCGCGGTCGGCAGTCGCGAGGTGGAATTGGCCAGGGAGGCGGGCTACGCATCTGCCGTCACGACGCGCCACGGCGTTCTGCAGGCCGGCCACGCGCGGCATCTTCACGCCTTGCCCCGCATCTCGGTCAATGGCCGCTATCAGGAGCTCGCCTATCTGCGCACGATGCTGTCGGGCATCACCACGCCGCTCGCAAATCGCGGCAGGACGCTGGTGACGGTATAGATCGAAAGGGGCTATCAGCCCTTCTTCGGCTTGCGCTCGACGAGCAGCCACTTGATGATGCCCATTGCGGGCAATATCCAGAGAAGGCCGGTAAGCAGGAAGAACAGGAAGTGGACCAGCGCGCTGGATTCGCCAAGCCGCGCCACTGCAATCGTCGTCGCCACGAGCGAATAGACGATCACCAGCACGATCAGCAGTATGGTTCCGATCAACTTCTTGAGGCGAATGGGCATGGCTTTTCCTTCGCGGCCGTCCTAGGACTTCCTGGTGCCGTGCGCAAGCCGAACAACGGCGCGACGGCGTGTCGCGCGCATCACAGCCTTGTAACCGCGGCCCCGATGGTCCACCAATCGCCGCGGTTCGAAACGCCGGAATATTGCCATGTCAGCGACGATAAATTCCACTGCGCCCCTTGCCATTCGCGAAAAGGAACTGCGCGACCGCAGGCTGGTCCGCGACTGGCTTTATATTGTGCTGGTGGTGCTTTTTGCTCTGGTCATGGTGGGCGGCGCCACGCGCATGACCGGCTCCGGCCTGTCGATCACCGAGTGGAAGCCGATCCACGGGGTCATTCCGCCGCTCAATCAGGCCGAGTGGCAGGAAGAGTTCGAGAAGTATCAGCAGATCCCGCAATACGAGCAGATCAACAAGGGCATGACCCTTGAGGAGTTCAAGGAAATCTTCTGGTGGGAGTGGGCGCACCGTTTGCTGGCGCGCGGCGTCGGCTTCCTGGTCGCCATTCCGCTTGTGCTGTTCTGGGCGTCGGGCCGCCTCGAGCGCGGGCTGAAGCCGCGTCTCGTCGGGCTGCTGGCACTCGGCGGCCTGCAGGGCGCGGTCGGCTGGTGGATGGTGGCTTCGGGGCTTTCGGAACGTGCTTTCGTCAGCCAGTATAGACTCGCAATCCACCTCACCTTCGCCTGCGTCATCGTCATGGCTGTGACCTATATTGCGCGCGGGCTGGCAATCTATTCGCAAGCGCCGGCCGGGCGAGGCGTGCAGCGCTTCGCCGGCATCATGGTGCTGCTGGTACTGGTGCAGATCTATCTCGGCGCGCTCGTGGCTGGTCTGCATGCAGGCCTGACCTACAACACCTGGCCGCTGATGGACGGCGCCATCATTCCGGGCGATCTGTTCGTCATTGATCCGGCTTGGCGCAACCTGTTCGAAAACCCCAAGACCGTGCAGTTCATCCACCGTATGTTCGCCTATACGGTGCTGGTGGTAGCGATCTGGCATGCCGTGGCGACCGCCCGGGCAGAACCGGGAACGACCCATGCGCGCCGCGCCTGGGTGCTGGTCGGCCTTGTTTTGGTGCAGGCCGCAGTCGGCGTCGGCACGCTGTTGGCTCAGGCGCATATGCATTGGGCACTGCTGCATCAGGGAGTCGCACTTGTGGTGCTTATCTTCGCGACGGCCCACTGGCGCGGCACAAAGGGTGCCTATCCGCTTCCGACCGAGGTGGTTGTCGGAAGGTAACCAGCCGGAACTTTCTCTTGGCGAAGGCCGCGACCGCAGAGGCGCGGCCTTTTCGTTACTTCAGGCTGTCGAGCTGCGACGCCAGAACGCCGACGGGCAGCGCCAGGCAAGCGTCGAGCGAAGACCGGCCCAACGTCCGGATGTGGCGAGAAAACCCAGGGAAAGTAGCAGGGCCGGCCTTCAATCAGACGGGAAGGCCGGCCCTTTATTCTGCGGCTACAGGCCGAGCATCAGGTTCAGGTTCTGCACGGCCGCGCCCGAAGCGCCCTTGCCGAGATTGTCGTAGACGGCAATCAGCAGCGCCTGGGCGCGGGCGTTGTTGGCGCTGACATACAGCTTCATCTTGTTGGTGCCGTTATAGATCTCCGGCTGGATATCGGCGCTGCGCTCGAAGTCGACCAGCGGTGCAACCTCGACCACGCCGCCCTTCACGCCGGCATAATGGTCTGCGATTGCCGCATGCAGTTCCGCGCCGGTGGGCACCTTCGGCAGGCGGCCGAGCTGCAACGGCACCACGGTGATCATGCCTTGCGCGAAATTGCCGACGGCCGGCTGCATGATCGGGTCATGCGAGAGCTTCGCATAGGCGCGCAGCTCGGGGATGTGCTTGTGCTTGAGCATCAGGCCATAGGGAAGGAATTCGGGCGAATCCTCCCCCTGCGCTTCATAGTCCTCGATCATCTGCCGGCCGCCGCCCGAATAGCCGGAGATGCCGTTGATGGTGACGGGGAAGTCGGCCGGCAGCAGGCCGGCGGTGACCAACGGGCGCAAGCCTGCAATGGGACCCTGCGGCCAGCAGCCGGGATTGGCCACTCGCTTGGATGCGGCAATCGCCTGCATCTGCGCCTTGTCCATCTCCGGAAAACCGTAGGTCCAGCCCTCCGCCACGCGGTACGCAGTCGAGGCGTCGATCACCCGTGTGGTGTCGTTCTCGATCAGCGAGACGCTTTCGCGCGCCGCGTCGTCGGGCAGGCACAGAATGGCCACGTCCGCCTTGTTCAGGAACTCGGCGCGCGCTTCCGTTTCCTTGCGTCGTTCGGCAGGAACCGAAATGATCTCCAGGTCGCCGCGGTCAGCCAGCAGTGCCCTGATCTGCAGGCCTGTCGTGCCATGCTCGCCGTCGATGAAGATTTTCGGTTTCATTCCTGTCGTCCGTAAGAAGGTTCACATTGTTTGGCCGACCGCGCCCGAAGCCGGGCTGGTCTGGCTGCTCGGCTCAGGCGCTCTCGCGCGCCTTTCGCTCTGCCAGCAAGCCGACATACTGCATGGCCACGGTGGCGCCCGCGATTGCCGTTATATCGGCGTGGTCGTAGGCCGGCGCAACCTCTACGATATCAGCGCCGACCATGTCGATCTGCGTCATCTGGCGCAATACAGACAGCATTTTGGCTGAGGAGGGGCCGCCAGCAACCGGCGTGCCGGTTCCGGGCGCATATGCGGGGTCGAGGCAGTCTATGTCGAAGGTCACATAGGTCTTCCGACCGCCGGTGCGTTCGGCAATCGCATAGGCGATGTCGGACGCGCGCATTTCTTCCACGTCGTAGCCATAGAGGATCTTGATGCCGAACGTGTCGGGCGCATGGGTGCGGATGCCGATCTGGATCGAGCGATCCGGATCGATGATGCCTTCGCGTACCGCGCGCGCCACGAAGGAGCCGTGGTCGATGCGCTTGCCGTCGTCGTCCCAGGTGTCCTGATGCGCGTCGAATTGCACCAGCGCCATCGGCCCGTGGATGGCCGCATGGGCCTTCAGAACCGGCCAGGTGACGAAATGGTCGCCGCCGAGCGTCAGCAGGAAAGCACCGGATTTCAGGATCTTGGCCGCTTCGCGCTCGATGATGCCCGGCGTTTTCTGGTGGTTGCCGCTATCGAGCAGGCAGTCGCCATAATCGACCACGCCGAGTTCTTCGAACAGATCGAGATGGAACGGATATTGCGGGTCGCAGTCGAAAATGGCCGATGCGCGGCGGATGGCCTGCGGGCCGAAGCGTGCGCCCGGCCGGTTTGTCACGGCCGCGTCGAAGGGGATGCCCCAAACGACCACGTCGGCACCCTTCACGTTCTTGGTATAGCGCCGGCGCATGAAGGACAACGCTCCGGCATAGGTCGGGTCGCCCGAGCGGCCGGTGTTCCTGGTGGCCGTGAAAGCATGGTCAATGGAGTTTGCAGGCATCACGATTTCCTAAACGGGTCTGGTGGGACGAAGCCATTGCGCGGAAACTGCTTGGCTTCGGTCGAGAGGGTTTCGTCCCGGCTCTACACCATTCCGGACGAAAAGTGGACCCGCGCAGACTGCATGTTCTGCCGCAGCCGGCAGGGGCCCGTCCAACTGCTCGTGGCCTTCGCAGAGCCACAAAAAAAAGCCGCCCGAAGGCGGCTTTTCCGACAGGCACCTGTCGCGAGGCAGTGCCCGAATGTTTCGAGCCGCTTAGCGCTTCGAGAACTGGAAGCTGCGGCGAGCCTTGGCCCGGCCGTACTTCTTGCGCTCGACGGTACGGCTGTCGCGGGTCAGGAAGCCGCCCTTCTTGAGCACGCCGCGCAGCGCCGGCTCGTAGTAGGTCAGCGCCTTGGAGATGCCGTGACGGACCGCGCCGGCCTGGCCGGAGAGGCCGCCGCCGACAACGGTGGCGATGATGTCGAACTGGCCTTCGCGGTTGGTCGCCACGATCGGCTGCTTCAGGATCATCTGCAACACCGGACGGGCGAAATAGGCGCCGTATTCCTTGTCGTTGATGATGATCTTGCCGGTGCCGGGCTTGACCCAGACGCGAGCGATGGCGTCCTTGCGCTTGCCGGTGGCGTAGGCGCGGCCCTGGGCATCCAGCTTCTGGACGTGGACCGGAGCGGCCGGCTGTGCGGCGGCAACGGTGCCGAGATCTGCGAGCGAGTTGAGCTCAGCCATGATTACGAAGCCTTCTTGTTCTTGGCGTTCAGCGCGCCGACGTCGAGCGTCTCGGGCTGCTGGGCGACATGCGGGTGTTCAGAGCCGGCGTAAACGCGCAGGTTTTTCATCTGGCGACGGCCGAGCGGGCCGCGCGGGATCATGCGTTCCACGGCCTTCTCAAGCAGACGCTCGGGGAAACGGCCTTCGATCAGCTGGCGAGCGGTGCGCTCCTTGATGCCGCCGGGGTGGCCGGTGTGCCAGTAGTACATCTTGTCGGTGTACTTCTTGCCGGTGAGCACGACCTTCTCGGCGTTGATGATGATGACGTTGTCACCGTCGTCGACGTGAGGCGTGAAGGTGGGCTTATGCTTGCCGCGCAGGCGGTTGGCGACGATGGATGCGAGACGGCCGACGACGAGACCTTCGGCGTCGATCAGCACCCACTTCTTCACCACGTCCGCAGGCTTCTGCGAAAAGGTTTTCATGGATCTTGCTTTCGTTCTGGACCTTCCGGAGAAGGCGTTTCTTGTTGCTTGGTTTGCCGGATGGCCGAGGCCGCCCGCCAAATACAAGGACTGCGGCCTGGAAGGCTGCTGGTCCAGACGGGCTTATAGGCAAAGCCCAATATTCGCGTCAAGTGGGCGTTGCCGGATCGGCCTATAATAAATTCCTTAAAAACAAAGACTTAAGATTGTGGTATTATTTTACCGTACCGAACCGTTCCGTTTCGGCGGAATCGAATAGGTGCCGGTAGCGTGCGCCACCGTGCGATTATCCGCCCCGGCCACGATGTCGATGTCGAACACCATCAGGCTTTTTCCCATCTTCAGGATGCGGCAGTGACCCAGAATCGGCCCGGCCTCGGCCTTGCGCATGAAATTTATGTTGAGATTGGTTGTGACGGACAGCGCGTCCGCACCGGCATGGGTGAGCACGCAGACATAGCCGCCAATGTCGGCGAGCGTGAACAGCGAAGGCCCGGAAACCGTGCCGCCGGGGCGCAGGTGCCGCTCGTCGGCGTTCAGCCGCACCGTGCAGCCGCCCGGAAACACGTCGACCGCCTCGTAGGCGGCGAATTCGCCATTGAGCTGCGGATAGACCGAGCGTAGCAGGGTGTTGGCCTCGGCGGCTGTCATGTGCGGGGTAAGGTTGTTCTGGGTCGGCATGGCGAGTTTCGTCGGCCTCATTCGTGAATGCTGCCGCTTCGGCGGCGTTGCGCGCACGGAAACTTGCGCAAGTTCGCGGCCATAAGACCCGTTTGGCCCCTGTTCTTCAACCCGGGCCGTGGTAGTTCTTTGGCAAGCTTGAATGCGTGGCTGTCTCATACAACATTGGAAGACCACGCGTTGATTGAAGGTGTCGCGGCCGCCGTCATGGGCAGTTACCGTGGTGCGCAACAAAGCCGGAGAATAACATTGGCCGAAATCCTCGCCATGAAAGCCGCCGCCGAAGGGCCGGTCACCGCAATTTCCAGGGATGGCGTGCTGCGCCTGACGCTGTCCAATCCGCCGGCAAATGCGCTGTCACTGGCGACAATGGCCGCGCTCCAGGCCGAATTCGACCGCGCCCGCGACGACAAGGCGGTGCGGGTGATCGCGCTGGCAGCAGAAGGCAAGGTGTTCTGCGCCGGCCATGACCTCAAGGAAATGACGGTGCATCGCGCCGATGCCGACGGGGGCAGGGCCTTCTTCGAGCGCACCATGGCCGCCTGCGCGCAGCTGATGCAGACCATCGTGCGCCATCCAAAGCCTGTCATCGCTGAGGTGGCCGGGCTGGCGACTGCGGCCGGTTGCCAGCTTGTGGCAAGCTGCGATCTTGCAATCGCCTCCAGTGAGGCCACCTTCTGCACGCCCGGCGTCAATATCGGCCTGTTCTGCTCCACGCCGATGGTTGCGCTATCGCGCAACGTGTCACGCAAGCAGGCGATGGAAATGTTGCTCACCGGCGAGACGATCGACGCCACGACCGCGCGGGAATTCGGGCTGGTCAATCGTGTCGTGCCACCCGAGTATCTGAACCAGATCGTGAGCAAATATGCTCAAACCATCGCATCCAAGTCGCCGCTGACGTTGAAGATCGGCAAGGAAGCCTTTTATGCGCAGGCCGAGATGGGGCTTTCGGATGCATATGAATACGCCTCGCGCGTGATGGTCGAAAACATGCTGGCGCGCGACGCCGAGGAAGGCATCGGCGCCTTCATCGAAAAACGCAAGCCGGAGTGGAAGGGGGAATAAGCTCTCGCGATTGCCCTCGTCCGTCCTGAAAGCGCATGAAGACATGAACCACGACGCCTACGAAAACTCCTACATCGCCGGCATCCTGAACTCGGTGAAGACCATCGCGGTGGTCGGCGCCTCGGCGAACGAGGCGCGGCCGAGCTATTTCGTGATGAAATACCTGCTCGCCAAGGGCTACTCCGTCATCCCGGTCAATCCGGGGCAGGCGGGCAAGGAGATCCTCGGGCGGATGACCTATGCCAGGGTGGCCGACATTCCGGTGCCGATCGACATGGTGGACATTTTTCGCGCCTCCGAGGCGGTGCCGGCAATCGTCGACGAGGTTCTGGCGCTCAAGCCGCTACCCAAGGTTATCTGGACGCAGTTGACCGTGCGCCACGATGAAGCGGCCGCGCGGGCGGAAGCCGCCGGCATCAAGGTCGTCATGAACCGCTGCCCAAAGATCGAATATGCGCGACTGGCCGGTGAAATCGGCTGGAACGGCGTCAATTCAGGCGTCGTTTCGGCCAGGAAGCCGGTGCTGCGCGGGGGCTTCCAGAGTTTCGGTGTCAGGCAGCGCTAGTTTTGTAAAATTATTCCCGCCGCGGCTGCATTTTGCGGCGCAACGGCTCAATTGCCGGTCTGGCGAGGCATTTTGTTCTTTGCATTCCCGGCGGCGGTCCGTCAAGAATAGCAACGAATTTCAGCATCCCTTTTCGGAGAAAACGATGTCCCAACGCACCCCTGGCTTCAACACGCTCGCCGTGCATGCCGGCGCCAAGCCCGATCCGGCCACGGGCGCGCGCGCCACGCCGATCTACCAGACGACGGCCTATGTGTTCGATGATGTCGACCACGCCGCCTCGCTGTTCGGCCTCAAGGCTTTCGGCAACATCTACACGCGCATCATGAACCCGACCCAGGCGGTGCTTGAGGAGCGCGTGGCCGCGCTCGAGGGAGGCACGGCGGCGGTGGCGACGGCTTCCGGCCATGCCGCGCAGTTGCTGGTGTTCCACACCATCATGCAGCCGGGCGAGAACTTCATCGCGGCCCGGAAGCTCTATGGCGGCTCGATCAACCAGTTCGGCCATGCCTTCAAGAATTTCGGCTGGGAAGTGCGCTGGGCCGATGTCGATGACCTGTCGACCTTTGAGAGCCAGATCGACGACAAGACCCGCGCCATCTTCATCGAGAGCCTGGCGAACCCCGGCGGCGTGTTCGTCGACATCGAGGCGATCGGCAACATCGCGCGCAAGCACGGCCTGCCGCTTATCGTCGACAACACCATGGCCAGCCCCTATCTGGTGCGCCCGATCGAGCATGGCGCCGACGTCGTCGTGCATTCGCTGACCAAGTTCATCGGCGGCCATGGCAACTCCATGGGCGGCATCATTGTCGACGGCGGCACCTTCGACTGGTCGAAGTCGGGCAACTACCCGATGCTGTCGCAGCCGCGTCCGGAATATGGCGGCCTCGTGCTGCACGAAACCTTCGGCAACTTCGCCTTCGCCATCGCCACGCGTGTGCTCGGCCTGCGCGACTTCGGCCCGGCGATCTCGCCGTTCAACGCCTTCCTGATCCAGACCGGCCTGGAAACCCTGCCGCTGCGCATGCAGCGCCACAGCGACAACGCGCTGAAGGTGGCAGAGTGGCTGTCCAGGCACGACAAGGTCGCCTGGGTGTCCTATCCGGGCCTGCCGGGCGACAAGAACCATGCGCTGCAGCAGAAATACTCGCCCAAGGGCGCGGGTGCCGTCTTCACCTTCGGCCTGAAGGGCGGCTACGAGGCCGGCGTCAAGCTGGTGGAATCGCTGGAGCTGTTCTCGCACCTGGCCAATATCGGTGACACCAAGTCGCTGGTCATCCACCCGGCCTCGACCACGCACCGCCAGCTCTCCGACGAGCAGAAGATCGCCGCCGGCGCCGGTCCGGACGTGGTGCGCCTGTCGGTCGGCATCGAGGATGTCGCCGACATCATCGCCGACCTGGAACAGGCGCTGGCCCAGGCCTGAAGCCGCAAGCCGAAATTTGAACCTGCGCCCCGGACGCCATTCGGCCGTCCGGGGCCGTTTCCGTTTGCTGGAGGGAGAACAGCGTGACCGAAAAATTCCTGACCGTTGACATTGCCGGTATAGAGCCGGAGGAGGGCGCCCCGGCCGAGGGGCGGCTTATTTCTGGCAACCCGAAGTTCCGAAGCTGGAACGTCGAAGATGTCGATGGCGGTCTTTTTGCCGGCATCTGGGAGTCGACGCCCGGCAAATGGCGCATCGAATATGACGAGTGGGAGTTCTGCCACATCCTTTCCGGCGTTTCGATCATTACCGAGGATGGCGGCGAGCCGCGCACGGTGAAGGCAGGCGACCGCTTTGTCATCCGCCCCGGCTTCAAGGGTAGCTGGGAAGTGATCGAAACCACGCGCAAGGATTATGTGATCCGGCTCTAGTTTTTGTTGCCCGGTATTTGACAGATATGCATTGATCTAAAGAGTTTTGCCGCCACCGGAATAGAGTGGGCAGATGACGAAAGTTTATCTCGTCAACCTTGATAGATCTGTTGCCCGCTTGGAGCATATGCGGCGCCAGTTTGCTGCACTCGGCTTGGAGGTCGAGCGCGTGTCAGCCACGGACGGCTCGTTAATTGACCTCACCCCTTATGCCGGCAGCGGGCTGCTGCCCGGTGAGATCGGCTGTTTTCTCAGCCATCGCGAAATCTGGGAGAAGCTGGTGCGATCCGAGGAGGAATATGCCCTGGTGCTCGAAGACGATGTGCGCCTGAGCCCCGATCTTCCCAGGCTGCTCTCGGCTCTCGACTGGGTTCCGGGTTCGGCCGGGCTGGTGAAGCTCGACACTTCCGGGGGTCTTATCGGCGTGGGCAAATCAGGGGCGAGGACGCCCTGCCGGCGCTCGCTGCATTTGCTGCGCACCCACCACGGCGGCACGGCGGGCTACATCGTCAGCCGCGCTTACGCGGCAAGGTTGCTCGCAGGTTCCACGACCTTGAGGGAGGCGGTGGATCACTTCATGTTCGGCCACGATGCGGTGGCGAATGACGATGGCCAGATCTGGCAACTGATCCCCGCACCGGTCGCCCAGGAAAAGCGGTTTAGTCCCAAGCCGGATCAGGAGTTCGAAAGCCTCATACAGCCCAGCCGGCGCAGGCGCCGCTCGCTCCCGCGGCGGCTCCTACGCAGTCTGGGCAAGCCGTTCAGCTGGCTGGCCGGTGCGACCGAAAGACTATATCGGTCGGCCACCGGAGACATTCGTTTCGTGAAGATGACTTTCAGATAGGTTGCCTGAGCGTTCCTACCACCTGCACGTCAGCCTCTCCAACCCGTGGAAATGGTAGCTGTCGCGGTAGAGGGGTTCTTCGGCCAGCGAAATCTGCGGCAGCCTGTCGAACAGCACTTTCAGCGAGGTCTGCATCTCCAGTCGCGCCAGCGGCGCGCCGATGCAGAAATGGATGCCGGCGCCGAAAGACACGTTCTTCTGGTCGCTGCGGCCGGGCTGGAATTCATCCGGTGCGGCATAGGCTTCCGGATCGCGGTTGGCGCAGCCAAGCAGCAGGCCCACCTGCTGGCCCTGCTTCAGCGTCAGGCCCTCCGCGGCCTCGATCTCGCCATAGGCATAGCGCGTGAACATGTGCAGCGGCGCGTCGTAGCGCAGGCATTCCTCTACCGTCGCGGCAGTGGCTTCGGGCGAAGCGAAGAAGCGGCGCGGGTCGCCGCCCTGCTTCAGTATGGTGCGCACCGCATTGCCGGTCTGGTGCACGGTTGCCTCGTGGCCGGCGTTGAGCAGCAGGATGGCCGACGATACGAGTTCGTCTTCGGTCAGTTTCTGGCCGTCTTCCTGCGCCGAGATCAGCAAGCTGAGCAGGTCGTCGCCCGGATTCTTGCGCCGCTCGGCCACATAGGCGCGCAGAAAGTCGGAAAACGCCTGCGAAGCGGCATTGGCCCGGTCTTCGGTCTCGCGGGTGCGCCCGTGCATATACATGGCCACCATGTCGTGGGACCAGGCCAGAAGCTGTGGGCCCATTTCCACCGGCACGCCCAGCATCTCGGCGATGATGGTGATCGGCAGCGGCGCGGCAAAGGCCGGCAAAAGGTCGACCTGGCCGCCTGCCTCGAAGCCATCGATCAGTTCGTTGGCCAGCGCTTCCACGCGCGGACGCAGGCGCTCGACCTGGCGCGAGACGAAGGCGCGGTTGACCAGCGTGCGGAGGCGCGTGTGCACCGGCGGCTCCAACTCCAGCATCGAGTTGGCCTCGATCGCATCGAAAGCCGTCAGGTGCGAGCGGTCGCCGGCAAGACCCTGGTCGTCCGCGCCCGCAGGCTTTTCGCGGCCGAAGCGGCGATCGCGCAGCAGGCGATTCACGTCGTCGTAGCCGGCAAGGCACCAGAAGCCGAAATCTTCCCAGAAGAAGCTGCGCGCATTGGCATGCAGCCACGCATAGGCCTCATAAGGGTCTTGCACGAAACGCTGCTCATGCGGGTCGAGCCGCAGGCAGCGCGTGGCGGGGTCGTAATTCAGGTAGGATGGAGGTGCGGAGATGTTCGTCATGGCGGCCTGTTTAGCCCGCCTTGCCAGGCCTGATCCAGTGCATATCTGTCGCGCGCCCGGTTTTGGTTTGATCCAGAAGCCCTTGGGGCTTCCCGACCGGCTCCCGAGAAACTGCCAGAAACAAGGTGGGCATCGGCGCGCTCGACCACCAGGGTCGGCGAGGTCGATCTGGCCGCGCGGATACGCATGCGCAGTTGCCAACGCGCGCGGTCCACGATCTCTGAAACGTCGCGTTCTAAGCGTGGCTTGTCGAGAGAGAAGCCTAGGCGCGGCCCGCTACGCCACAGCGCTCAAGTGCTGAGGCGAGGGTCGTGGTTTCGGTAAGCCCAAGCACCTTGCGGATGGCGTCGGTGCTTTCGCTCACCACGATCTGCCCCATGACATGGGTGACCATGGTGCCTCGGCCATGTTCTCTCATCGCGACGATATGGTTGGTGTTGAGATAAACGAGTTTGCCGTCAAAATCCGTTAGTGCAATCCACATGCCGGTCCCCTTGCAGTCGCCAAACGCTGCCCCCTCAGGCCGGATGAACTGCCTCCCTCGTCAAGGCCCACGTACATCTGAGAAAAATCATAGTCCCGCAAAATCGAATCGATTGCAACGGTCTGCTCCGATTCGCGAAAGCCGCAGGGCTTGGATCTGCTGTGGCTTCCCAAATCGATCTCAGCGCGGCGATTCATTCGCTCTTCCACGTGGCAGGTGGGTCTGGTGGGCGGATCACCTCGCCGCCAGTTCGCCACAGGCAGAGGATCGCGAGAAAGGGCGTGGAGGCAAATGCGAGCGATTCGCGCAAAGCGTGTGCGGGCAGCCCAAGTCTGCCAAGGCGGATCGCATTTTCCTGGAGATGAGTGGCACGCCCAACGGGACTCGAACCCGTGTTTCCGCCGTGAAAGGGCGGCGTCCTAGACCGCTAGACGATGGGCGCGCGGCAGGGATGAGCGCCTTATAGACAGGCAATCGGCGGTGGGCAACCCATCAAATGGCGCGGCAGGTTCTTGACGGCCAATGATCGCAGGAAAAGTCGTTGCAAGCCAAAGCATGACGTTCACGCGCTGCGTTAGCCTGCGCCAGTAAGCCGATAGCTCGCCAAGGTTTTATGGGAAAACCACTGGCACGCCCAACGGGACTCGAACCCGTGTTTCCGCCGTGAAAGGGCGGCGTCCTAGACCGCTAGACGATGGGCGCGCGGTGGAGATGGCGCCTTATAGACAGGCAATTGGTGGCGGGCAACCCATCAAAGCGAGCTTCAGCAGATTTTTTTCGCGTCACTGGCGGCGACGGCAGCGCCAGTTCCAGTCCCGCTCGGGGCCGACGTCCACATGCACGGAATCCGTGTGGCAATAGGTGCCCACGCCGCCGCGGCCGGGCATGGAGCGCACGTAGTTTGCAAGCTCCCACTTGCTCACGCCTTCGATCTGGATGTCGGCAGCCGCGCAATACATATGCAGCGAGTTCTTGGCCCCGCGCGCGCGACGGTTGTGAGAGGGGCTGCGGTAGCCGGAAGTCACGATGATCTTGCCGCCGTAACGCTGCTCGATGGCCTTCAGCATGCGCACAAGGGACGGCTTGAGGCAGGCAATGTCGACGTTTTCGGTCTGGCGCAACAGTCCGTTGGGAGCAAGGCGCGCCAATCCGGCCGCTGACGCCAGCTGGTATGTGCCGGCTTCGTCCTCGTGCAGGTCGACGTCGCTGTCGTCGTCTATGCCGGACTTTCGGGTGATTTCAAAAAGGCCGCTCTGGCGCACGCCTGGCAGGGCTGATTCGCCGGTGATGGAAGCCAGAGCCGCGGGCTTCGCGGAGGGATCAGCGGCAGCAATCTGGATGATCGGCTTTGCCTGCGGCTGCTCGGCGGTCTCTATCAGCGGTTTGCTGGCAGGGGCGGCGGTTGCGACCAGAGGCTTTGCCGAAACACCAGGCGCTCCGCGACCGGAACCCGCCGCAGTGACGGGCGATGCCGAAGAGGGGGAGCCGAAGAGCGAGGTGAAGAATCCCTTCTTCTTCGGCGCTTCCGGCTGGGCAGCCTCGGGAGTGCTGGCCGCCGACGATTCGGCCTGAACCGCCACGCCTGTGTCGGGGTTGGGGGCAACAGCGGCTTCCGCCGCTCCGACCACTTGGGAGGGTGCTGTCTCGGGCAGGCTGCCGGTGGGCGTCGCGTCCGCCTGGGTCTCGGCAGCTGCGGCCGGCTTGGCCGGCTCTGCTGCCTGCGCGGCAGCAATCGCCAGCCGCTCGGCCTGTGCTTCTGCCGCAACGGCCTCCTGCAGTGAAATGGTGGCGCCGGTGGCTGGCTTGGCTGTAGGCAGGTAGGCAACCGCCAAAGGCAGTTCCTTGTCGTTGGCGTCCATCACCGTTGTCATCGCTGGCGCGGTGTTCGCATCTGCAGCTGCTGGCGTAGCTTCTGCGAGTTGCGCGCCTTCGGCCGGCGCCGCTTCATTGCCGTCGACGGCGGCCTCTGCCGCCTCGGCCGGCGTGACCCCGACATTGAAACCCGGCGCGTTGAAATCGAGGTTGGGATCGTTGGTCGAGGTGCAGGATGCAAGCAGCGCACAGCAAAGCGCAGCCAGCACCGCACGGCTTTCTCGTTTGGCGACGCGAGTGCCTACTGCGGTCAAACCTATCCCCTTCTTGTCTTTATATTCGCGTGGTGGATGGGCACGGCGTTCAAAAATGCAGTCGAACTATGTCGTCTCAGCAATCGGGCTCAGAGCCCGCCGATTCTGCAGCACCCCGGCCGGAGTCGAGCTAGGGTTGAAATAAGGCAAGAACGTGTTTGCCACGCCATCATTTCGCCTGCTTTTCTGGAAAGGTCAATTCACCACGCATTACAATGTGTTACACGCGCACCCTTACATAGGTACCCGGCGCATCGCCAAGGGTGGGTGTGTGCGCGCCCGGGTGGCGCGCCGCAACCTTGCGGTTGTCTCGTTCCAAGATCCAGCTTTGCCAGTGCGGCCACCAGGAACCCGTGTTTTCCTGGGCGTTGGCAACCCATTCATCGAAGTCGCCCGCCGGTTTCCCGTTGGTCCAGTATTGATACTTGTTTTGCGCCGGCGGGTTCACGACGCCGGCGATGTGGCCGGATCCTGCCATCACATATTCCACCGGCCCGCCGAAATATCGGCAACCCAGAAACACCGATCGGGCCGGCGCGATGTGGTCTTCGCGGGCGGCAAGATTGTAGACGGGGATGGTCACGTCCCCCAGCGAGACGGTGCGGCCAGCCAGTTCCATGCGGCCGTGCGAAAGATTGTTCTCCAGATAGCAGTTGCGCAGGTAGAACGAGTGGTTGGCCGCGCTCATGCGCGTCGAATCCGCGTTCCAGTAGAGCAGGTCGAAGGGCAGGGGCTCCTTGCCGCGCATGTAGTTGTTCACCACGTAGGGCCAGATCAGGTCGCTCGAGCGCAGCATGTTGAAGGCAGTGGCCATCTTGTTGCCTTCCAGGTAGCCCTTGCCGCGCATCGAGCGCTCGAGCGCCGCGATCTGATCCTCGTCGACAAAGACCTTGAGGTCGCCGGCATGGGTGAAGTCCACCTGTGTGGTGAAGAAGGTGGCCGTCTTGATCCGCTCGTCGCCTTCCTGTGCCAGCAGCGCCAGCGCCGCGGCCAGAAGCGTGCCGCCGACGCAGTAGCCGATTGCGTTGACCTCGTGCTCGCCCGTGGCGGCCTCGACCGTATCGAGGCCATATTGCAACCCCTCCCGGATATAGGCTTCCCAGCCCTTCATGCCGTGCCGCTCGTCCGGATTGATCCAGGAGATCACGAACACCGTGTGGCCCTGTTCGACAGCCCAGCGGATGAAGGATTTCTGCGGGTTGAGGTCGAGGATGTAGAACTTGTTGATCCAGGGCGGGCAGATCAGCAGCGGGCGCTTCAATACCGTTTCGGTCGAAGGATCATATTGGATGATCTCGGCCACGTCGCTGCGCCCGACCACCTTGCCCGGCGTCATCGCCAGGTTGCGGCCGATCTCGAACTGCGAATGGTCGGACTGCCGCAGCTTCAGGTCGCCGCCGCCGGCCTGAATGTCCTCGGCCAGCATCTTCATGCCGCGCACCAGGTTCTCGCCATTGGAGGCGACGGTTTCGCGAAACAGCTCCGGGTTGGTGAGGATGAAGTTGGACGGCGACAGCGCGCTGGAAATCTGCCTGACGTAGAAGCTGGCCTTGTGGCGCGTATGCTCGTCCAGCCCGTCTGCGTGCTCGACCAGATCGGTCGCCCAGCGAGCGGTCACCAGATAGGCCTGCTTCAGGAAGTCGAAGAAGGCGTTGCGGCCCCATTCGGGGTCCTGGAAGCGCTTGTCGCCCTTGTCGGGGGCGACGCTCTCGCCTGCGCCCGCTTGTTCGCCGCCGCTCATGCGCAGGATCGCGCTCGACCAGACGTTCATGTATCCAGAAAACAACCTGGTCTGCGCTTCCAACGCTCGCGCGGGATCGGAAAGCCAGTACTCCGTGAGCTTGGAAAACGTCTTGACCATGTCGGCCATGGGTTCGGAGACGCTGTCGCGCAGTTCGCCGCGCTCGCGCGGCTCGATCCATGCCGAGGCAGCCTTGCCGGCCTGTTCGACCATGCGCGCGAGGTTGAGTGCGAAGCGTTCCGGGTCCTTGACCAGATACTGCTCGACCGAAGAGGCCTGCTCGCTATCGGTCTTGCCCGAATCGGCGGTCTTCGACATGGTTCCCGCTTGTCCTCCCGTGTCTTTTTACTACCATATTAAGATGTGATGCCCAAACGGGTCGAACAACACCGATGCCGACGTGTAATAGAGCTGCGGGGGAATTGATATGACAGGGCAAGCTCGGCTGGGCATTTTTTCCGCTTTGCGTCCGGGGTTTTTCGGCGCGGCCATGGGTTTGGCGCTGATCGCGCTTTCCGGCTGCACTACCCCGGAGGAAGTGGCGTTCACCGCTCCGCCATCGGGCCTGTCTTCGGGGCAGGCAAGGCAGACCGGCACCTTTCCGAACCTGAACATCCTGCCCCAGGTGGCGGCCAGCCAGATCAGCGAGGGCGAGAAGGCTGAAAAGCTGTCGGAATTGCAGGCGGCGCAAGCCTCTCAGGCCGCGGCCGGGCAGGGTAACGTGCCCAAGGACGAGGCCCTGTTGAAGAAGCTCGCCACGACTCACGGCAAGAAAACGCTGCAGGAAATCGAGGGCAAATGATGGCCTCGACCAGCCTCCGCATAGGGTATATACCGCGCCACACAAACTGATCGCTGGGCTGGCACTTCAATGGAAGAATTTCATAAGGTTCGTAGACTTCCACCCTACGTCTTCGAGCAGGTCAACCGTTTGAAGGCCAGCGCCCGAGCCAGGGGCGCCGATATCGTTGATCTGGGCATGGGCAATCCCGACCTGCCCACGCCCAAGGCCATCGTCGACAAGCTTTGCGAAGTCGTGCGCGATCCGCGCACGCATCGCTATTCTTCCTCGCGCGGTATTCCCGGCCTGCGCCGCGCCCAGGCCAATTATTATGCCCGCCGCTTCGGCGTGAAGCTCGATCCAGACACGCAGGTCGTCGCCACGCTCGGTTCCAAGGAAGGCTTCGCCAACATGGCGCAGGCCATCACCGCACCCGGCGACGTGGTGCTGTGCCCGAACCCGACCTATCCGATCCATGCCTTCGGCTTCATCATGTCGGGCGGCGTCATCCGCTCGCTGCAGGCCGAGCCCGACGATGGCTTCATCCCGGCGCTGGAGCGCGGCATGCGCCACTCCATCCCCAAGCCGCTGGCGCTGATCCTCAACTACCCGTCGAACCCGACGGCTCTGGTCGCCTCGCTCGACTTCTACAAGGACGTGGTCGCCTTCGCCCGCAAGCACGAGATCATCATCCTTTCCGACCTCGCCTATGCGGAGATCTATTTCGACGATACGCCGCCATCGGTGCTGCAGGTGCCGGGCGCGATGGACGTGACGGTCGAGTTCACCTCCATGTCGAAGACGTTTTCCATGCCGGGCTGGCGCATGGGTTTTGCCGTGGGCAACGAGCGCCTGATCGCGGCGCTGACGCGGGTGAAATCCTATCTGGACTACGGTGCCTTCACGCCGATCCAGGTGGCGGCGACCGCGGCCCTCAACGGCGACGGTTCCGACATCGCCGAGGTGCGCGACGTCTACCACAAGCGTCGTGATGTCATGGTGGACGCGTTCGGCCGCGCCGGATGGAACATTCCGGCCCCGGCCGCGACGATGTTTGCCTGGGCGCCCATTCCCGAGCAGTTCCGGCATCTCGGCTCGCTCGAATTCTCCAAGCTTCTGATCGAGAAGGCGGATGTGGCCGTTGCGCCGGGCATCGGCTTCGGCGAATACGGTGACGACCACGTGCGCATCGCGCTGGTCGAAAACGAACACCGCATCCGCCAGGCGGCGCGCAACATCAAGCGCTTCCTCTCGTCGGATGTCGACAAACCGGACAATGTGGTGCCCCTCGCGGCACAACGCTGAACGGATCCCACGAACACTCATCAAATAGCCAAGGGGACACTGCTGGCATGGCCGAAGCTTTGCGTATTGGAATAGCCGGGCTCGGCACTGTCGGCTCGTCCGTGGTGCGCGTTCTTAGCGAGAAGGCTGCCGAGCTCACCCGCCAGTGCGGCCGCGATATCGTGGTGACCGCCGTCTCGGCCCGAAACAAGTCGCGTGACCGCGGCATCGATCTCGGCGCTGCCACCTGGTTCGACGAGCCGCTCGAACTGGCCAAGAGCCCGGACATCGACGTCTTTGTCGAACTGATGGGCGGCGAGGACGGACCGGCGCTGGCCTGTGTGAAGGCGGCGCTTGAGGCGGGCAAGCATGTCGTGACTGCCAACAAGGCGCTGCTTTCGAAGCACGGCGTGGCGCTGGCGGAGATCGCCGAGAGCAAGGGCGTGCTGCTCAACTACGAGGCGGCGGTGGCGGGCGGCATTCCCATCATCAAGACCATGCGCGAGGCTATGGCGGGAAACACCGTGTCGCGCGTGCTCGGAATCCTCAACGGCACCTGCAACTATATCCTGACCCGCATGGAGGCCGAGGGCCTGTCCTTCGAGGCCTGCCTGAAGGACGCGCAGCGCCTGGGCTACGCGGAAGCTGACCCGACTTTCGACATCGAGGGCCACGACACCGCCCACAAGCTGTCCATCCTGACCAGCCTTGCGTTTGGCTGCAAGATCGCGGCCGACAGCATCTACATGGAAGGCATCAGCAACATCAGCCAGGCTGACATTCGCGCCGCGGCCGAACTCGGCTACCGCATCAAGTTGCTCGGCGTCGCCCAGCAGACCGAAAGCGGCATCGAACAGCGCGTGCACCCCACCATGGTGCCTACCTCATCGGTCATCGCGCAAGTGCATGGCGTGACCAACGCGGTCGCCGTCGAGACCGACATTCTGGGCGAACTGCTTCTGTCCGGCCCCGGCGCCGGCGGCAACGCCACCGCCTCGGCCGTCGTGGGCGACATTGCCGACATCGCCAAGAGCCGGCCAGGATTCCAGCACGGCCCCGTCTTCGGCCGCCCCGCCAAGGAGCTGAAGCCCTACAAGAAGGCGCAGATGCGCAGCCATGCCGGCGGCTATTTCATTCGCCTCACGGTGCACGACCGCGTCGGCGTGTTCGCCGGGGTCGCCAAGCGCATGGCCGACAACGACATTTCGCTGGAATCGATCGTCCAGCACGGTTCGAGCGCCGAGGGCGGCGACAGCAAAACCGTCATCCTCGTCACCCATGAGACGACCGAGGCGGCGGTGCGCAAGGCAGTGGAAGGCATCACCAAGGACGGTCATCTGGTCGATAAGCCGCAGGTCATTCGCATCGAGCGCGCTGACTGACGCCCGCCGCCGCAAGGCGGCCCCGCGTGAATCCGAAGCGGCGTGGACCGATGGGGCCGCGCCGCTTTTTACGTTTGGAGTATGCCCCTACGCCGGCTTCTACTCTCTTCGGCTAGGGACCGCCTTCGCTGCCCACACCTTAATCGATTGAGGTTTCGCCAGGTCGCAACAAGTGCACGTGGCGGGTCTTGCCGTTGTCATGTCACTTTGACACAAGGGTTCGGTAAGCGCCGATGACGGCGTAACCATCAGAATTCACGGGAATACTCAGCTATGGCGAAAAGAGACGCAGCCGGCCTCGACCGGATCCTCACCATGGAACTCGTGCGCGTGACCGAGCGCGCTGCCGTGGCAGCCGCAAGGCTGCGCGGGCGCGGCGACGAGAAGGCGGCCGACCAGGTTGCGGTCGACGCCATGCGCGCCGAGCTGAACCGCCTCGCCATCAAGGGCACCGTCGTCATCGGCGAAGGCGAGCGCGACGAGGCGCCGATGCTCTATATCGGCGAAGAGGTTGGTCTGGGCGACGGGCCCGAGGTCGATATCGCGCTCGACCCGCTGGAAGGCACAACCATCTGCGCCAAGAACCTGCCCAACGCGCTGGCCGTCATCGCCATCGCCGAGAAGGGCAGCCTGCTGTTTGCGCCTGACGTCTACATGGACAAGATCGCGGTCGGCCCCGGCTATGCCGACGGCGTCATCGACATCGACGCCTCGCCGGAAGACAATATCCACAGCCTCGCCAAGGCCAAGGGCGTGCCGGTGACCGAAGTTACCGCCTGCATCCTCGACCGCCCGCGTCACGCCAAGCTGATCGACGCCGTGCGCGGCACCGGCGCTGCCATCCGCCTCATCGGCGACGGCGACGTTGCCGGCGTCATCCACACCACCAACCCGGAAGAGACCGGCATCGACATCTACATGGGCACTGGCGGTGCGCCGGAGGGCGTTCTGGCTGCTGCTGCGCTGCGCTGCACCGGCGGCCAGATCCAGGGACGCCTGCTGCTCGATACGCCGGAGAAGGTCGCGCGCGCGGCCAAGATGGGCATCTCCGATCCCAACAAGGTCTATCGCACCGAGGAAATGGCGCGCGGCGACGTGCTGTTTGCCGCCACCGGCGTCACCGACGGCAACATGCTTGCCGGCGTGAAGTTCGGCCGCAACTTCATCACCACCGACACGATCGTGCTGCGCTCGTCCTCGCTCACGGTGCGCTCGATCAAGGCCCGCCACCAGGATCTGGAGAAGTTCCAGTAATTCCCGGCGGACTTTCCACGGCTTCGATGCCGCAGCCTGTTTGGCTTTGCCGCACGATCCCTTATCCTGCATTCAAGGATAGGGGATCTGGGGACGCATGACAGCCGAAAAGCGTTTCTTTCTGGGCGTCAGGCGCTCGGCGACCGGGCTTGCCTGGGAGCACAGGCTCAATGAACGCCAGGAGATGACGGCGCTCGCCATTGCCCAGGGGCATGGCGTGCCCGACATCGTGGCCCGCGTGCTGGCCGGGCGCGGGGTTGCCGCTGACGACACGCAGCGCTTTCTTGATCCGACCATCCGCGACCTGCTTCCGAACCCGGCAACCTTCACCGACATGGAGAAGGCGGCGGAGCGCATCGCCGCGGCGATAGTGCGTCGCGAGAGCGTGGCTATCTTCGGCGATTACGATGTCGACGGCGCGGCGTCCTCCGCGCTGCTGAAGCGATTCCTGGCGCATTACGGCGTCGAGGCCGAGATCTACATTCCCGACCGCATCTTCGAAGGCTACGGGCCGAACCCGGATGCCATGCGCGAGCTGGTGTCGCGTGGGGCGCGCCTGATCGTCACGGTCGACTGCGGCACCAACAGCGCAGCCGCAATCGAAGCGGCGCGCGAGGCCGGCGCCGATGTCGTCGTGCTCGATCACCATCAAGTGGGCGGCCCGCTGCCGGAGGTGGCCGTCGCCATCGTCAATCCCAACCGCGAGGACGACCTGTCGGGCCAGGGGCATCTATGTGCCGCCGGCGTGGTGTTCCTGGCGCTGGTGCAGACGGCCAAGGTGCTGCGCAACGCGCGCCCCGACCTGCCGCACATCGATCTCCTGTCGATGCTCGACCTAGTGGCGCTCGCGACCGTCTGCGACGTGGTGCCGTTAACCGGCGTCAACCGGGCCTTCGTTGTCAAGGGCCTCGTCGCCATCCGCCAGCAGCGCAATGTTGGGCTGGGCGCTCTTGCTCGCGTCTCGCGCATAGGCGAACCGATCAACAGTTTTCATCTCGCCTTTCTCATCGGTCCCCGCATCAATGCCGGCGGCCGCATTGGCGATGCAGCACTCGGCAGCCGCTTGCTTGCCACCGACGACCCCGTCGAGGCGGGCAAGATTGCCGAGACGCTCGACCGCCTGAACCAGGAGCGACAGGCGATGGAGCAGGAGATGCTGGCCGAGGCGCGCGCCGAGGCCGATGCGGAACTTCTCGGCGGGCAGGGGCCTGCCGTCATGGTCACCGCCAGCGCGAAATGGCACCCGGGCATCGTGGGCCTTCTGGCTTCCCGGCTGAAGGATCATGCGCGGCGCCCCGCCTTCGCCATCGCCTTCAATGCCAATGGCGTCGGCACCGGCTCGGGTCGCTCCATCCCCGGCTTCGACCTCGGACGGCTGGTGCGTGAGGCGCATGAGCGCGGACTGATCGTGAAGGGCGGCGGCCATGCCATGGCGGCCGGCATCACGGTGGAGCGCGAGAAACTTGGCGCGCTGCGCGCCTTCTTCGAGGAACACGCCGCGTCCGACGTCTTCCGCCTGCAAAGCGAGGAAAGCCTGCCCATCGACGCCGCGCTTGCCGCTGATGGCGCAACCACGAACCTGCTCGACACGCTTGAGCGCGCCGGCCCCTTCGGCTCCGGCCATGTCGCGCCGGTCTTCGTGCTGCCGCGCCACAAGCTGGTGGATGCGCGGCTGGTGGGCACCTCGCACATCCGCGCGGACCTGCGCTCGGATGGCGGCGGCCGCATCCAAGCGATCGCCTTCCGCGCGGTGGATACGGCCTTGGGGGATTTCCTGTTCAAGAGCCGCGGCGGCACGGTGCATCTCGCCGGCTCGCTGTCCTCAAACTATTGGAACGGCAACAGAAGCGTGCAATTCCGCATCATCGATGCGGCGCTGGCCTGATCAGGCCAGAACCGTCTGCAGCCGCTCCAGCTCCCCGAGCTGCGCCTGCGTGGCCTCGTAGCCCAGGCGGATCGCCTCGTCTGCGCGGTGAAATTCCGCGAGGCCGATATGGCCGAGCTTGGGCTGGAGCGAGAGGTCCGGCGGGTCGCCGGCAAGCCGCGCCCGGGAAATACGGTCCTGGATGATGTTGAAGGCTTCCACCATCACGCCGGTGATGCCGAGCCGGCTCTCGCGCGAATAGGCGTTGAGCTGGCGCGAGCCGCCAGCGGGCGCGTCGGCCTCGACCAGAAGTTCGCCGGCGCTGTGCTTGATCACGGCTGCGCGCCCGAACAGGTCGTAGTGCAGGTTCACCGCCACCACCAGCCGCTGCTCATAGGCGCGGCAGACCGAAACCGGCACGGGATTGACCAGCGCGCCATCGACCAGAATGCGCTTGTTGGCCAGTACCGGCTCGAACACGCCGGGCAGGGCGTAGGATGCGCGCATGGCGGTTATCAGCGAGCCGCTGGACAGCCATATCTCATGGCCGGTGCGGATCTCGGAGGCGACGCAGACGAAGGGCTTTGGCAGGTCCTCGAAGCGCAGGCCGGAAAGATGTTCCTGCATGCGTGCTGTCAGCTTCATGCCGCCCAGCAGCCCGCTGCCTCCGAGGCGGAAGTCGAGCAGGCCGAAGATGCGCCGCTTGGTCAGGTTGCGGGCGAACTCCTCCAGTTCGTCCAGCTTGCCGGCGAGATAGCAGCCGCCGACCAGCGCGCCGATCGAGGTGCCGGCGATCATGTCGATCTCGATGCCCGCCTCGTCCAGCGCGCGCAGCACGCCGATATGGGCCCAGCCGCGCGCCGCGCCGCCGCCAAGGGCGAGTGAAATTCCGGATTTCTTTGCGGGTTGTGGGTCGGAAAGTCCGCCCGACGAGGCGGGACCGTTGGCCTCCCTCACATCTGGCCTATTGCGCAGTGACGCCCATTCGAGCATCGCAATCTCCATCTTCCCACGCCTAAGTTAGGCGGGGGGCGTATCGAAAGAATGAATCTTCCCTTTTTCTGGCCGAGAGGCCGACGCCTATTATGTGGCGCCTTGATATGTCCTTTTCACGTCGAAAAGCGGTTCGGTGCCATCACCTGTTAGAACGACGCCGCCGTCCTTGCGTTCCACCTTTCGATAGAAGCAGGAGCGTCGTCCGGTATGGCAGGTTGAATCGTGACCCGACACATTTACGCGCAGCCAAACGGCATCCTGGTCGCAATCAGTGCGCATCTCGACCACGCGCTGGAAATTGCCGGATGTCTCGCCCTTCTTCCAGAGCGACTTGCGCGAGCGCGACCAGTAGTGCGCGATGCCGGTCTCGATGGTGAGCGCCAGCGCCTCGGCGTTCATATGCGCCACCATCAAGAGCACGCCGTCGCTGGCGTCCGTCACCACGGCCGTCACCAGCCCGTTGGCGTCGAAGAGCGGCGCAAAGACTTCGCCCTCTTCGAGCGCCTTCTTGTCGGTCGGAGTTTTGGGGAATTCAAGCGCGGACATCGCCGGCTCCCTGTCTCGCGAAGCCGGCGGCCAGCCGCCCGGCTTATTTGCTGCCGTGGCGCACCATGGTCATGAAGCGCAGCTGTTCTTCGGGGCTGTCCTTGAACACGCCGGTAAAGGTCGAGGTCAGGGTGGTGGAGCCCTGCTTGCGGATGCCGCGCATGGCCATGCACATATGCTCGGCCTCGATCATCACCGCCACGCCGCGCGGGTTGAGCACATCCTGGATGACGTTGGCGATCTGCGCCGTCATGGCTTCCTGCGTCTGCAGGCGATGGGCGAAGATGTCGACCACCCGCGCGATCTTGGAGAGGCCAACGACCCTGCCGTCCGGCAGGTAGCCGACATGGGCCCGGCCGATGATCGGCACCATGTGGTGCTCGCAATGCGAATGGAACTCGATATCCCGTACCAGCACGAGGTCGTCGTAGCCGGCCACTTCTTCGAACGTGCGGCCGAGCTCTTCTGCCGGGCACATATCGTAGCCGTTGAACATCTCGAGAAACGCCTTGGCCACGCGCTTCGGCGTGTCGATCAGGCCCTCGCGGTCCGGGTTGTCGCCGGTCCAGCGCAGCAGCGTTCGCACCGCCGCCTCGACTTCCGCCTGGTCTGGCCTGTCGGTCGCCGGCTTTTCGAGGTATTCGGATTTCGGCATCAATTTCTTGATCACGGCGTCCATGAAAGGTGTCTCCCGTAGTCCCACTCAGAGGAGGGACGAGTTGAACGGACCACAGCCTTTAACGGGATGTCGGAGAGTCCGGCCCGAAAGCGGCGTGACGGAAATCCGAGCGGGCAGGGCGCTGCCTTGCCGTTGTCGGATCATGAGCATTATATAAGGGTTAGCGGCACGAATGAAAGATGCCGAAACGGCACAGGCTGTTTCCGAAACGGCGACGGGTTGGAAAATCATGATCGATGACGTCTACAATGCGAAAATTCTTGGCTTCGCAGGTAATATTGCACGGATCGGTCGGCTTGAGCACCCCGATGCCACCGCGACCGCACACTCAAAGTTGTGCGGATCGACCGTGACCGTCGATCTCAAGATGGAAGACGGCGTCGTGACCGATTTCGCACATGACGTGAAGGCCTGCGCGCTCGGCCAGGCCTCATCCTCGATCATGGCCGCCAATGTGGTGGGCGCCAGCGCTGACGAGTTGCGGCATGTGCGCGAGACCATGCTGAAGATGCTCAAGGAAAACGGCCCGCCGCCGCAAGGTCGCTTCGCCGACCTGAAATATCTGGAGCCCGTGCGCGACTACAAGGCGCGCCATGCCTCGACCATGCTGACCTTCGACGCGGTCGTCGACTGCGTCGGCCAGATCGAGAAGAGGCTCGCCGAAGCGGCTGCCTGAAAGCGATTCCGCAGCTGGAAAGACAAGCGCCGGCCCATTGCGAGCCGGCGCTTTTGTTTCAGGCAAGCAGATCGCGCACCATCGGCACCACCTTGGTGCCGTAGAGCTCGATTGAGCGCATCATCTTTTCATGCGGCAGCGGCCCGGACGAGTATTTCATCTGGAAACGCGAGATGCCGAGCGCCTTGACCGTCGCGGCGATCTTGCGGGCCACCGTTTCCGGCGAGCCGACATAGAGCGAGCCGAGATCGGCCTCCGAATTGAACGCGGCCTGCGTGGTCGGCGGCCAGCCACGCTCGGCGCCAATGCGGTCGTGCATCTTCTTGTAGTTAGGCCACAGTTCCTCGCGCGCCTGCTCGTCCGTGTCGGCGACATAACCCGGCGAATGCACGCCGATCGGCTGCCTTTGGCCGCCGAGTTGGTCGATAGCCCGGTAATAGAGGTCGACAAAGGGGCGGAAACGCTTCGGATCGCCGCCGATGATGGCAAGGATCATGGGCAGGTTGTAGCGCGCCGCGCGCACCACCGATTCGGGGCTGCCGCCCACGCCGATCCAGGTCCTGAGCGATCCGGATTCGGTCGGGGGGTAGACGCGCTGGTCGTTGAGTGGCGGCCGCGTCGAGCCCTGCCAGCTGACAGGCCCGCCCTTCAACAGCCCCGCGAACAGGTCGAGCTTTTCGGTGAAGAGCGTCTCGTAGTCGTTGAGCCGGAAGCCGAACAGCGGGAAGGATTCGGTGAAGGAACCGCGGCCGAGGATCACCTCGGCGCGCCCGTTCGACAGGGCGTCGACCGTGGAGAAGCGCTGGAAAACGCGGATCGGGTCGTCCGAACTCAACACCGTGACCGCCGAGCCGAGCTTGATGCGCTCGGTGCGTGCCGCAATCGCCGCCAGCACCGTTTCCGGTGTCGATACAGCAAAATCGTCGCGGTGATGCTCGCCTACGCCGATGAAGTCGATGCCGATCTGGTCGGCCAGCACGGCCTCGTCCACGACGTTGCGGATGACCTGTGCCTGCGGCAGAAGCTGGCCGTCGGCGCCGGCGGTGACGTCGCCGAACGTATCGAGCCCGGATTCTATCTTGTCCGACATGGTGTCCCTCTGCATTGAGCGCCGGATGATTGCCCGGCGACGAGGATAGCGCAATCGCCCGCAGTTGCTCATTAACGGTGGGGTGGGACGATCAATTCGAAATTGCACATAAGCGACTTAATGACCGCTTCACATCGCTCGGCCGACTACGGACTGTTCACGTCAGGTTGACGACCTTGCGAACACATCTAGCATTTCACCGAAACATTGCGAAACCCCGCAGGGCGGGCCATCTACAGCGCATGAGTTTCTCTTTTAGGAAAGACGGACGATGAGCGACCGCGCCTGTAATCATCGGCACGGTGAAGAGCGCGAGCGCAAGAAGGGTCCCGTCGCCCAAGGGCGGAACTGGTCCGGTCCTTGGTCGAAAACGCCCGGGCGCGTTCTAGGGGTGTCACTGGTGCGCCTCTATCAGCTCACGCTGTCCGGGTTTGTCGGCAATTCCTGCCGGCATCTGCCTACTTGCTCGGAATATGCCTATGAGGCCATCGCCCGGCACGGCCTGTGGGCCGGCGGCTGGATGGGACTGTTCCGGGTCATGCGCTGCGGCCCCTGGGGCACCCACGGCATCGACCGTGTTCCGGAGATATTGCAACAGCGCTATCGCTGGTACACGCCCTGGCGCTACTGGCACATTGGCAAGGCGCCGCAGGGGCATTCCTGACGCTCGGTGCTTTACGACGCGCCAAACTCACCCTAAAAGACCGCTCGCCGCCGGATGCGAAAATCCGGCATCACCACCCGCGCTCGTTTGCGGGACTGGATATGGAGAAGAGCTTTGCTGAATTCTGTTTCCCTTACATTTCCCGATGGTTCCGTCCGCGAATACGAAGCGGCGATGACCGGCATGGGCCTGGCCGAGTCGATTTCCAAGTCGCTGGCCAAGAAGGCGGTGGCCTACGCCATCGACGGCGAACTGCGCGATCTGTCCGACCCGCTCGGCAAGTCCGGCAAGGTCGAGATCGTCACTCGTGACGATCCGCGCGCGCTGGAACTGATCCGCCACGATGCCGCTCACGTGCTGGCCGAGGCCGTGCAGGAACTGTGGCCGGGAACCCAGGTCACCATTGGCCCGGTGATCGAGAATGGTTTCTACTACGATTTTTCCCGCAACGAGCCCTTCACGCCGGAGGATTTTCCCGCCATCGAGAAGAAGATGCGCGAGATCATCGCCCGCAACAGGCCCTTCACCAAGGAGGTCTGGGACCGCGAGAAGGCCAGGCAGGTCTTCCGCGACAAGGGCGAGGCCTACAAGGTCGAGCTGATCGACGCCATTCCCGAGGATCAGGACCTCAAGATCTACTCGCAGGGCGAGTGGTTCGACCTCTGCCGCGGCCCGCACATGGCCTCGACCGGCCAGATCGGCAACGCGTTCAAGCTGATGAAGGTGGCCGGCGCCTATTGGCGCGGCGACGCCAACAACCCGATGCTGACGCGCATCTACGGCACCGCCTGGGCCGACCAGGCGCAGCTCGACCAGTATCTCCACATGCTGGAAGAGGCCGAGAAGCGCGATCACCGTCGCCTCGGCCGCGAGATGGACCTGTTCCACTTCCAGGAAGAAGGTCCGGGCGTGGTCTTCTGGCACGCCAAGGGCTGGAAGATGTTCCAGAACCTCGTGTCCTACATGCGCCGCCGCCTCGACCAGCAGGGCTATCAGGAAGTCAACGCGCCGCAGGTGCTCGACAAGAGCCTGTGGGAGACTTCGGGCCACTGGGGCTGGTATCGCGACGCCATGTTCAAGGTCACGGTCGCTGGTGACGACACCGACGACGACCGCGTCTTCGCGCTCAAGCCCATGAACTGCCCGGGTCACGTGCAGATCTTCAAGCATGGCTTGAAGTCCTACCGCGATCTGCCGATCAAGCTTGCCGAATTCGGCAACGTCCATCGCTACGAGCCATCCGGCGCGCTGCATGGGCTGATGCGCGTGCGCGGCTTCACGCAGGACGATGCGCACATCTTCTGCACCGAGGACCAACTCGCCGAAGAGTGCCTGCGCATCAACGATCTGATCCTGTCGACCTATGCCGATTTCGGCTTCGACGAGATCAGCGTGAAGCTCTCGACGCGACCGGACAAGCGCGTGGGCTCCGACGAGGCGTGGGACCACGCAGAGGAGATTATGTCCAACGTTCTGGAGACGATCCGGACCCGTTCGGGCAACCGCATCAAGACGTCGATCAATCCGGGCGAGGGCGCCTTCTACGGGCCGAAGTTCGAATATGTGCTGAAGGACGCCATCGGCCGCGAATGGCAGTGCGGCACCACGCAGGTCGACTTCAACCTGCCGGAACGCTTCGGCGCCTTCTACATCGGCAACGATTCGGAGAAGAAGCAGCCGGTGATGATCCACCGCGCCATCTGCGGCTCGATGGAGCGCTTCCTCGGCATCCTGATCGAGAACTATGCGGGCCACTTTCCGCTGTGGTTCGCACCGCTGCAGGTGGTGGTGGCGACGATCACCTCGGACGCCGATGAATATGCCGAGAGCGTGGTCAAGCGGCTCAAGGCGGCCGGCCTGTCGGCCGAGGCCGACCTGCGCAACGAGAAGATCAACTACAAGGTCCGCGAGCATTCGCTGGCCAAGGTTCCGGTCATCCTCGTCTGCGGCAAGCGCGAGGCGGAGGAAGCGACGGTCAACATCCGCCGCCTCGGCTCGCGCGACCAGCAGTCCATGACGCTGGACGAGGCGGTCGCCGCCCTTGCCGACGAGGCTATCACGCCGGATCGTCGCCGCGCCCTGCAGGGCTGAGGCGCCGGCCATCAACAGCGATTACTAAAAAGGCGGAGCGATCATCGCTCCGCCTTTGTTTTTCTGGTCCGTTTTTGCGGGCCCAGCCGCTCAGTCTTCGTTCGCCTTCACGATCACGCCAAGCGTCTTTGGCAGCTCGAGCGGCGCAGACATCGCGCTGGCCGCCAGCAGCGCGAACGGCACCGGCGAGGCCGGAGCGGCCTTGATCTCGATGCTCTGCGGATCGTCCAGGAATTTATTGACCGCCGCAGTGATCTGGCCGGAAAGCTCCGGGTTGTTGAGCTGTGCGGTCATGAACGGCAGGATGGCCTTGGTCTGGTTGGCGACGTCGGACGGCTTCACGCCCTGCTGTTCGGCAAGGTAGTTCAGCACCTTGCCGACCAGCGAAGCATCGTCATAGCGCAGGCTGGCGCCCTGGAAGGTCAGTTGCTGCATCAGCCCCAGCATGGCGAACCCCTGCGCTGTGTTGTCAGCGCCTTCGGGCAACTCGGCCATCTTCTTCTGCACGTCCTGCAACGACTTCATGAAGGCAAGCGTGTAGCCGCCGATGTCGAAGCTCATGCCGAACGTGCCGGCGTTCTCGACCGTCACGTCATATTGCGAAAGCGCCAGCCGGCCGTCGGTCGGCTGCCACAGGCCGGCCATTTCAATGGAGCCGCTGATCTGCTGGTAGCCGAGGCTGTCCAGCACCTTGCGCGTGTCGCGGTCGTCAATGGTGGTCAGGTCGGCGGAGAAACCTTCCGCCGAACCGGTGAATTCCATCGCCTTGCCATCCTTTGGCGGCGTGATTTCCATCGACAGGTTGGAGAGCGTGAACACGTCCTTGTCGTCTGCCTTGATTTCGATGCTGGCCAGTTCCGCCCCTTCATACATCATCACCGACCCAAGTGGATCGGTCGATCCGGCGGCCGGCAGAACCACGCCCGAGAGCACCAGCGAGCTGATGTCGACGGAACTCTTTTCATCGGCGAAGTGGTACGGCTCGGTGGTGATCGTTTCGATCTTGTAGCCGCCGTCGGCCTCGCTCACCCCCTCGAGGGTCAGCTTGCCGATCGAAAAGCGTCCCTTCTCGCCGGGAACGCCGAAGGACACGCCGTCGAGCACCATCTCGGAGGCCCCGCCGCCGACGGACTTCCAGTCGATGTCCATGCTTTGCGCGGCAAGAAGCTGCTTCAGGCGGGAGGCAACCTCGGTCGCGTCCTGCGCATGAGCGCCCTGCAGCGAAGCGGCAATGAAAACGGTCGAAAATGCGAGCTTGTAAAAAGCTGGACGGAACATCGTCATCTTGTGATCCTTGAGATCGGGAAATGCATGAACGTTGCTTCTCGCGTTGGGGCAGGCGCGGGAGGATGAGGTATTTCGCACAGAATGCTCAAAAAAGTATGCAAAAGGCAATTGAAAGAACGGTGCAGGTGGTCCGCGTTCGAGGCTGGGACTGATGGGCTTGCACTTTTGCTACAATTCGCCCACTTGCTGCGAATCAGCCGGTCGGATAACCGAAAACCATGGGAAAAGGGCTTTTGCCGCCGGGCTCCGGCGATGGCGATCATATTGAACCGGTCGATCTGAAGAAGGCGCTGGAAGAGCGCTATCTTGCCTATGCGTTGTCGACCATCATGCACCGTGCGCTTCCGGACGTGCGCGACGGGCTTAAACCCGTGCACCGCCGCATCATGCATGCGATGCGGCTGTTGCGGCTCAACCCCGACCAGGGCTTTGCCAAGTGCGCCCGCATCGTGGGCGAGGTGATGGGCAAGTTCCATCCGCACGGGGACCAGTCGATCTATGACGCGCTGGTGCGCCTGGCGCAGGATTTCGCGGTCCGCTATCCGCTGGTCGACGGGCAGGGCAATTTCGGCAACATCGACGGCGATAACGCCGCGGCCATGCGCTACACCGAAGCGCGCATGACGGAAGTGTCGGTGGCGCTGCTGGAGGGCATCACCGAGGATGCCGTCGACTATCGGCCAACCTACAACGAGGAAGACGAGGAGCCGGTGGTGCTGCCGGGCGCCTTCCCCAACCTGCTTGCCAACGGTTCGTCGGGCATCGCGGTCGGCATGGCCACATCGATCCCGCCGCACAACGCCGCCGAGCTCTGCACGGCTGCGCTCCACCTGATCGATCATCCCGACGCCACCGTCGACGACCTCATCAGCAAGGAGCCCGGCGACGGGCTGGTGCAAGGGCCGGATTTCCCCACTGGCGGCATCATCATCGACAACCGCGCCTCGATCCTCGAGGCATACGAGACCGGCAGGGGCTCGTTCCGCGTGCGTGCCCGTTACACCGTCGAGGACCAGGGCCGCGGCACCTGGAACATCGTCGTCACCGAGATTCCCTACCAGGTGCAGAAGGCGCGGCTGATCGAGAAGATCGCCGAGCTTCTGGTGGCGCGCAAGCTGCCGCTCCTGGAAGATATCCGTGACGAGAGTGCGGAAGACATCCGCCTCGTGCTGGTGCCCAAGAGCCGCACCGTCGACCCCGGCCTGCTGATGGAATCGCTGTTCAAGCTCACCGAGCTCGAGAGCCGTTTCCCGCTCAACATGAACGTGCTGTCGCGCGGCAAGGTGCCCAACGTTCTGTCGCTGAAGACCGTTCTTCAGGAGTGGCTGGAGCACCGCAAGGAGGTGCTGGTGCGCCGCTCCAGGCATCGCCTGGCCGAGATCGAGCGCCGGCTGGAAATCCTCGCCGGCTACCTCATCGCCTATCTCAATCTCGACGAGGTGATCCGCATCATCCGGGAAGAGGACGAGCCCAAGCAGGTGATGATGGCCCGCTGGGCGCTCACCGACACCCAGGCCGAGGCGATCCTCAACATGCGGCTGCGCGCGTTGCGCAAGCTGGAAGAGATCGAGATCCGCAAGGAGCACGATGCTCTCAGCGCCGAGAAGTCCGAGATCGAGCAACTGCTGGCTTCTGACGCCAGACAGTGGAAGACCATCGCCTGGCAGGTCCACGAGGTGCGCCGCGATTTCGGACCCGAGGAAAACCCGGCACTCGGCAAGCGCCGCACCACCTTCGCCGATGCCCCCGACCACGATCTGAGCGACATCCAGAACGCGATGATCGAGAAGGAGCCGGTTACTGTCGTCATCTCCGAAAAGGGCTGGCTGCGGGCCATGAAGGGCCACCTCAACGACCATTCGCTGTTCAGCTTCAAGGAAGGTGACGGGCTCAAGCTCGCCTTCCACGCGCAAACCACCGACAAGGTCCTGGTCTTCACCACCGGCGGCAAGTTCTACACCATCGGCGTCGACCGCTTGCCGGGCGGCCGCGGCCATGGCGAGCCTATCCGCATCATCGTCGACATGGAGAACGACCAGGACATCGTCACCGCCTTCGTCCACGATCCGTCGCGCAAGCTGCTGCTGGTCTCAAACGATGGTAACGGTTTCGTGGTGCCCGAGCAGGATGTCGTGGCCAACACCCGCAAGGGCAAGCAGGTCATGAACGTCAAGTCGCCCGACGAGGCCAAGCGCTGCTTGCTGGTGACGGGCGACCACGTCGCCATCGTCGGCGACAACCGCAAGATGCTGGTGTTCCCGCTGTCCGAAATCCCGGAAATGACCCGCGGGAAGGGCGTGCGCCTGCAGCGCTACAAGGATGGTGGCGTTCTCGACATCAAGCTTTTTGCCATGGCCGACGGGCTGACCTGGCAGGATTCGGCCGAGCGCACCTTCGTGCGCAGCCGCGAAGAACTGATGGAGTGGATCGGCAACCGCGCCGCCGCCGGCCGCATGGTGCCCAAGGGCTTTCCGCGCACCGGCAAGTTCGGCAACTAGAGCATTTTGCAGCCGAGCGGAATCGCCTGGCGTCGCACAAACGCGCCTAAAACAAGAAGATAGGGCGGAGTAAGGCCATACGTCAAGATGGCCGCCGCTCTGGCGGCGATCAGGCCGGGCGCACCCCGTCCTTTTCCTGCTCGGCCCTCAGCTTGCGCGCAATCGGGCCGTATTGCTTCGACCAGGCAATGAAGGCCTCGAAAACCGGGCGCAGACCGTAGGCGGCCTCGGTGATCTCGTATTCGACGCGGGGCGGGCTTTCGTCGTAGGCCGTGCGCTTGACCAGCCCGTCCGCTTCCAGTTCGCGCAGCTGCACCGTCAGCATGTGCTGGGTGATGCCGGCAAGCGCCCGGCGCAATTCACCGAAGCGGTGGGTACGCTGTGCCAGCGCCCACATGATCTCGATCTTCCATTTGCCGGTCAAAGGCCGCATGGCTTCAAGAAAGGGCGTGTAGGGGTGCTGGACGTCGCCGGCCGGGCCTTGGTCGTCTTTGGCGTGCATGCTCATGTGGGGGGGCAAAAAAACGTTTCGGTTGAAAGTCGCCGGCCTGGTGTGCCGGCACGCGCGGGCAACGGAGCCGCGGTAGTGCCTCAATGGCTGTTTGCGCGGGCAAAATGAAGACCTCGGCTCGCGCTGGTCTCCGGTCTCCGGTAACGATTTTTTGAAGGGATCTACGGTTCCCTGAAGGAAGCGTGATTTCGCCACATCCGTCGCCGCCTGCCGCGAAAGCGGGCGCGACGATTCTGGATGTCGCTTTCCGGCGGCGAAGGGGCATTCGCCCCTTCGCCCGGCCCAGTTCTAGAGAGCCTTGGCGATCCTGGCCGCCAGGCGGGCGTTGTTTTCCACCAGCGCGATGTTGGTCTTGAGGCTGGCGCCATTGGTCAGCTCGAGGATACGGCCGAGCAGGAACGGCGTCACTGCCTTGCCGGAAATTCCCTGCGCCTCGGCGTCGCGCTGCGCGGCGTCGATGTAGCCGGCCATCGTCTCGGCCACGATCTCGTCGGCCGCCGGCACGGGGTTGGCCACCAGCATGCCGCCGCCGATCCCGAGCGCCTGGCGCGTGCGGAAGAAGCCGGCAATGTCGTCGGCCGCATCGAGGCGCAGCGGAGCGGCGTAAGGCGAGACCCGCGACCAGAAGGCCGGCATCACGTCCGAGCCGAAGGCGACGACCGGCACGCCGCGGGTTTCCAGCACTTCCAGCGTCTTCTCGATGTCGAGAATGGCCTTGGCGCCGGCCGAGACGACCACGACCGGCGTGCGCGCCAGCTCGTCGAGGTCGGCGGAGATGTCAAAGCTCTTTTCCGCGCCCTTGTGCACGCCGCCGATGCCGCCGGTGGCGAAAACCTTGATGCCGGCGAGATGCGCCGCGATCATGGTGCCGGCAACCGTCGTGCCGCCGGTGCGCCCTTGTGCCACCGCGAAGGCAAGGTCGGCGCGAGAAAGCTTCATGGTGCCGGTGGTCTTGGCCAGCGCCTCGCGCTCGGCGTCCGAAAGGCCGACCTTCAGCCGGTCGTCGATCACGGCGATGGTGGCCGGCACCGCGCCCTCGTCGCGGATGATCTTCTCGACATTGGCGGCCATCTCGCTGTTTTGCGGATAGGGCATGCCGTGGGTAATGATGGTGCTTTCCAGCGCCACCACCGGCTTGCCCGAGGCGAGCGCCTCGGCGACAGGCGCATGGATGTCGACGAAGGGACGGGCGGTTTCTGGCGTCATGGCATGTCTCCGTTCTTTGCGCCTTCATGCAATTCCTCGGCCTGCGGCACAAGGGACAGCACTGCGGCAAATTCCTGCGGGGGGAGGTCCGGCACGGACTTGTCGCTCTCTATCGCCAGCACGGCCGCCGCGACACCCTCGCGTAGCGCTTCGCGCAGCGGCAGGCCGCGCAGCATCGCCACCGTGGTCGCGCCCGCCAGTGCGTCGCCCGCCCCGGTCACGTCCACCACCTTGCCCGCCGGCGGCGGCGTGATGGAAAACAGTTCGTCGCCGTCGAAGCCGATCACCGCGCTTTCGCCGGCCGTGATGACGCCCCGGGCAAGGCCGCGATCGCGCAGGACCTTGATCGAAGCCGCGATGTCTTCGTCTACGGTTTCGGCAAGCGCCCGGGTTTCGCGGCGGTTCATGAACAGGCAGGCCAGGCCCGAAAGCAGGCCCTGCACGCGCACCACCTTGGCCGGCGACACTGCGATGACGAAGACCGGTTTGTCTTCTGCGACCGCCACCAGATCGCGCAGCGCCTCGGCCGGCAGGTTGGCGTCGCACAATATGGCGTCGACGCCGGCGACGGCCTCGCGCATCTTGGAGCGGCGCATCTGCTTGGGGAAGGCGAGTTCATAGAGCATCATGTCGGCGAAGCCGGTGATGACGTCGCCGTCGCGGTCGAGGATGGCCGTGTAGCTCGGCGTGGTTCGGTCGAGGAACACGGCGGAAAGGTCCTCCATGCCTTCCTCGGCGATTGCGCGGGCCACCATGTCGCCGGCCGCGTCGCCGCCGCGCACCGAAATCAGCGCCGCTGTTGCGCCTCGCCGGACGGCATTGCGCACCGCGTTGAAGACACCGCCGCCCAGGTCCTCGCGCATGATTCCCGGGTTCGAGGCGCCCGGCACATATACGCCGCTGACCTGGCCGCGCCGGTCCACATGGGCGCCGCCAACGGCCAGAATGCTGGGAGATCTCATGCTTGTGTCCTGTCGAAACGAGCTTGCCGAAGCGCCGCGGACCTTATGGCTTCTCCCGGCCATGGGCAATCGGCCGCGACGAATCGAGGAAATGGCGGCGAAACAGGGGCGGGAGTGCACCTTCCGCGCCTCGTGTCTCTTGTTCTTTCGGCCATGTACAAAAATAGAACAAAATTGGAATATCTTTCTTTGTCAGATAGTTAACCGCTCTTGTCAAACGTGAACAAAAAAGGTACAAATCTTTTCTCGAAAAGGACATTCCGGCCTTCATTGACGTCCGAGGGGTAATGTATCATGGCTCAGAATTCGTTGCGGCTTGTTGAGGACAAATCGGTGGACAAAACTAAGGCTCTGGATGCAGCGCTGTCGCAAATCGAGCGCGCCTTCGGCAAGGGCTCGATCATGCGTCTGGGCGCAAATGAGAAGAGCGTCGAGATCGAAACGGTTTCGACCGGCTCGCTCGGCCTCGACATTGCGCTCGGCGTCGGCGGTCTGCCGCGCGGCCGTATCGTCGAGATTTACGGCCCGGAAAGCTCGGGTAAGACCACGATGGCGCTGCACACCGTGGCAGAGGCACAGAAGAAGGGCGGTATCTGCGCCTTCGTCGACGCCGAACACGCGCTCGACCCCGTCTATGCCCGCAAGCTGGGCGTTGACCTGGAAAACCTCCTGATCTCGCAGCCCGATACGGGCGAGCAGGCGCTGGAAATCTGCGACACGCTGGTGCGCTCCGGCGCCATCGACGTGCTGGTGGTCGACTCGGTCGCGGCACTCACCCCGCGCGCCGAAATCGAAGGCGAGATGGGCGATTCCCTGCCCGGCCTGCAGGCCCGCCTGATGAGCCAGGCGCTGCGCAAGCTCACCGCGACCATCTCGCGTTCCAACACCATGGTGATCTTCATCAACCAGATCCGTATGAAGATCGGCGTGATGTTCGGTTCGCCGGAAACCACCACGGGCGGCAATGCGCTTAAGTTCTACGCATCGGTGCGCCTCGACATCCGCCGCATCGGCTCGGTGAAGGACCGCGACGAGGTCGTCGGCAACCAGACCCGCGTCAAGGTGGTGAAGAACAAGCTGGCGCCGCCCTTCAAGCAGGTCGAGTTCGACATCATGTATGGCGAGGGCGTGTCCAAGACCGGCGAGTTGATCGATCTCGGCGTCAAGGCCGGCGTGGTCGAGAAGTCGGGCGCCTGGTTCTCCTACAATTCGCAGCGCCTCGGCCAGGGCCGTGAGAACGCCAAGACGTTCCTGCGTGACAACCCCGATACGGCGCGCGAGATCGAGACGGTGCTGCGCCAGAACGCCGGCCTGATTGCCGAAAAGATGCTCGACCAGGGTAGCGAAGACGGTTTCGACGAGGCCGGCGAGGCTTAAAGCCTGCCGCAGTTCGAAAGGTTTGGCAGGCCGTCGGCGTTCGCGCCGGCGGCCTGTTTCGCGTTACGGGCTCGGTGTGTCCCGTCCGGCCCACCAGTGGCCGTGCTACAAGCAAACTCAGGGCTTTCGGCGTTCTGGACAGGGTAGAATGCGAAGGCTAAAAGGCCATGTTCATTTTCCGCCTCCGGCATGGGCGGATCTCTCGCAAAGGCAATGACATGAGCGGCGTAAACGAAATCCGGTCGACTTTCCTCGACTATTACCGGAAGAACGGTCACGAAGTGGTGCCATCGAGCCCGCTCGTGCCGCGCAACGACCCCACCCTCATGTTCGTCAATGCCGGCATGGTGCAGTTCAAGAACGTGTTCACGGGGCTTGAGACGCGCAACTATTCGCGCGCCGCGACCGCGCAAAAATGCGTGCGTGCCGGCGGCAAGCACAACGACCTCGATAATGTCGGCTACACCGCCCGCCACCACACTTTCTTTGAAATGCTCGGCAACTTCTCGTTCGGCGATTATTTCAAGGAACAGGCCATCGAGTTCGCCTGGAACCTGATCACGAAGGAGTTCGGCCTCGACCGCGAGCGCCTGCTGGTCACCGTCTACCACACCGACGACGAAGCTGCCGGCTTCTGGAAGAAGATCGCGGGCCTGCCCGAGCAGAAGATCATCCGCATCCCGACCAGCGACAATTTCTGGGCGATGGGTGATACCGGCCCCTGCGGCCCGTGCTCGGAAATCTTCTACGACCACGGCGAAGGCATTGCCGGTGGCCCTCCCGGCAGCCCGGATGAAGACGGCGACCGCTTCATCGAGATCTGGAACCTCGTCTTCATGCAGTTCGAGCAGGTGACGAAGGAAGAGCGCATCGCGCTGCCACGTCCGTCGATCGATACCGGCATGGGGCTGGAGCGCATCGCCGCGGTCCTGCAGGGCAAGCACGACAACTACGACATCGACCTGTTCCAGGCGCTGATCCGTGCCTCGGAAGAGGCGACCGGCGTCAAGGCCGAGGGCAAGAACCGCGCCAGCCACCGCGTGATCGCGGACCATTTGCGCGCGGCCAGCTTCCTGATCGCCGATGGCGTGCTGCCGTCCAATGAAGGGCGCGGCTATGTGCTGCGCCGCATTATGCGCCGCGCCATGCGCCATGCGCAGCTTCTTGGCGCCAGCGAGCCGCTGATGTGGCGTCTGGTGCCTGCGCTCGTGCGCGAAATGGGCCAGGCCTATCCCGAACTGGTGCGCGGTCAGCCGCTGATTACCGAAACGCTCAAGCTTGAGGAAACGCGTTTCCGCAAGACACTGGCGCGCGGCCTCAATTTGCTCTCCGATGCGACCGAAACGCTGGGCACCGGCGACCGTCTCGACGGCGAGACTGCCTTCAAGCTCTACGACACCTACGGTTTTCCGCTCGACCTCACGCAGGATGCGCTGCGCCAGCGCGGCATTTCCGTCGATACCGACGGCTTCAATGCTGCCATGGAGCGCCAGAAGGCCGAAGCGCGCGCCAACTGGGCGGGTTCCGGCGAAGCCGCAACAGAGGCGGTCTGGTTCGCCGTCAAGGACAAGGTCGGCGTCACCGAGTTCCTCGGCTACGAAACCGAGCAGGCCGAGGGCGTGGTCGCCGCGCTGGTGAAAAGCGGCGAGGAGGTCAGTTCCGTCCAGGCCGGCGAGATGGTCGATATCGTCGTCAACCAGACGCCGTTCTACGGCGAATCCGGCGGCCAGGTGGGCGACACCGGCACCATGTCGGGCGAAGGTTTTGCGCTCGAGATCACCGACACGCAGAAAAAGGGTGACGGCCTGTTCGTGCACAGCGGCAAGGTGGTCAAGGGCAGCGTCCTGGTCGGCGCGGCCGTGGAGATGAAGGTCGACCACGAGCGCCGCACCCGACTGCGCTCCAACCACTCTGCCACCCACCTGATTCACGAGGCGCTACGCGAGGTGCTGGGTACCCATGTCGCCCAGAAGGGTTCGCTGGTGGCGCCGGAGCGCTTGCGCTTCGACTTCTCGCATCCCAAGCCGATTTCGGCCGAGGAACTGGAGCGCATCGAGACCATGGCCAACGAGGTCGTGGTGCAGAACAGCCCGGTCACCACGCGCCTCATGAGCGTCGACGATGCCATTGCCGAGGGCGCCATGGCGCTGTTTGGCGAAAAATACGGCGACGAGGTACGCGTCGTGACGATGGGCACGGGCCTGGATGGCGACAAGGCCGGCAAGCCCTATTCGGTCGAGCTTTGCGGTGGCACCCATGTCAATGCCACCGGCGACATCGGCCTCGTGCGGCTCGTCTCGGAAGGCGCGGTGGCTGCGGGCGTGCGACGCATCGAGGCGCTGACCGGCGAGGCGGCCCGCCGCCATCTCGATGAGCAGGACCGTCGCCTGAAGGCGATTGCGGCGGCGCTCAAGGTGTCGCCCGCGGATGCGCAGGCCCGCGTCGAGGCGCTGGTCGAGGAACGCCGCAAGCTTGAGCGCGAACTCACCGAGGCGCGCAAGAAGCTGGCGCTCGGCGGCGGCGCGGCGGGCGGCGGCGCCGTGGCAGCGAACGAGACTGTTGCCGGCGTCGGCTTCATGGGCCGCATCGTTTCGGGTGTTTCGCCCAAGGACCTCAAGCCGCTGGCCGACGAGGGCAAGAAGTCGCTCGGCTCCGGCGTCGTGGTGTTTGTCGGCGCGGCCGATGACGGCAAGGCCAGCGTGGTTGTCGGCGTGACTGACGATCTCACCCAGCGCTTCAGCGCGGTCGACCTCGTGCGTGTCGCCTCTGCTGCGCTTGGCGGCCAGGGCGGCGGCGGCCGGCCGGACATGGCGCAGGCCGGCGGCCCCGATGCTGCCCGAGCCCAGGAGGCCATCGATGCCGTGAAGGCCTCGCTCCAGTAAGCCGTCAGTCCTTGCGCACCAGCGGACCGATCCTGTCGATGCGATCGGTCCATACGGCTCCGTCGAAGCGGTGAGGCAGCGTGCGCAGGGTGCGGGGTCAAACCGGATCGCCGGCAAGGCAGCCTACCTGCTTTCTGCCGCCGACGACCGTACGCTTGACGCGCATCAAGCCGCTGTCGCGGTTCAATGGGGCGACGCCGACCAGCTTGGCAATCTGCTCCCTGTCGATGCGGCCCAGTTCTGGCAGGCCGGCCGGCAAGAAGCACACGGTACGCAGGCCGATGCCCTCGGGCCTTTTTGTCGAACTCGGTATCCGCCGCACCTCAGGCCGTCATTCGTCGATGACATTGGCGCTGGTCGAGCAGGAAGTGCAAGCTCTCCTTGACCCAGCCTCTTGCCATGTCGGTCATCTTCTCCCGGCCGTTCTCTTCTTGCACGTGGGGCATTTCCGTAGCGCATGACGAGATCCTCCACGACAGCCTCACGGCCGGATTGCCGCGGCAGAGCGCGCATTTCCGTGCGCAGGCCGTGGTCGGCCGGGACGAAGGCGTCGATCTTGTCGTCTTGGAGAGTTGGCCGCAGGCCCTGGCGAACTGACTGGCCTGGTTGGCGTCACCCTGGCGACGGCATCCCGGTCGCCGGCAGTATAAGTCATAGGCTTGGCCCACCTTATACGCGAGCACCAGGCTCTCTCAACGGTTCGACGAAGCCTCTTGAGGCTGGAGCGTCATACTAAATACTCCGGCCGCACTCCGGCCTCACAATGAAAAAGCGCCCCGTGGGGCGCTTTTTCGCTAGGCTTCTTGCCGATCAGCGCTTGGCGATCGGCACGTAGTCGCGCTCCGGCGAGCCGGTATAGAGCTGGCGCGGACGGCCGATCCTCTGGCTCGGATCTTCGATCATTTCCTTCCACTGCGAGATCCAGCCCACGGTGCGCGCCACGGCGAACAGCACCGTGAACATGGTGGTGGGGAAGCCGAGGGCCTTCAGCGTAATGCCCGAGTAGAAGTCGATGTTCGGGTAGAGCTTCTTTTCGATGAAATATTCGTCGGTAAGCGCGATCTTCTCAAGCTCCATCGCAACGTCGAGCAGCGGATCGTCCTTGATGCCGAGCTCGCCCAGAACCTCATGCGTGGTCTTCTGCATGATCTTGGCGCGCGGGTCGTAGTTCTTGTAGACGCGGTGGCCGAAGCCCATCAGGCGGAACGGATCGTTCTTGTCCTTGGCGCGATCGATGAATTCCGGAATGCGGTCGACCGTGCCGATCTCGGCCAGCATGTTCAGCGCCGCTTCATTGGCGCCGCCATGCGCTGGGCCCCACAGGCAGGCGATGCCGGCAGCAATGCACGCAAACGGATTGGCGCCCGACGAGCCGGCCAGGCGAACCGTCGAGGTAGAGGCGTTCTGTTCGTGGTCGGCGTGCAGAATGAAGATGCGCTCCATGGCGCGGGCGAGCACCGGGTTGACCTTGTATTCCTCGCACGGCACCGCAAAGCACATATGCAGGAAGTTGGCGGCGAAGTTCAGCTCGTTCTTCGGGTAAACGAAGGGCTGGCCGATATGGTACTTGTAGGCCATCGCCGCAATCGTCGGCATCTTGGCGATCAGGCGGATCGAGGCGACCATGCGCTGGTGCGGATCCGAAATGTCGGTCGAGTCGTGGTAGAAGGCCGACAGCGCGCCGACCACGCCGCACATCACCGCCATAGGGTGCGCGTCGCGGCGGAAGCCGGTGAAGAAGCGCGACATCTGCTCGTGCACCATGGTGTGGCGCGTCACGCGATAGTCGAAGTCGTCCTTCTGGGCCTTGGTGGGCAGCTCGCCATAGAGCAGCAGGTAGCAGACTTCCAGGAAGTCGCCATGCTCGGCAAGCTGGTCGATCGGATAGCCGCGGTGCAGCAGCACGCCGGCGTCGCCATCGATATAGGTGATCTCCGACTCGCAGCTGGCGGTCGAAGTGAAGCCCGGATCGTAGGTGAAGGCCCCGGTTTCCTTGTACAGCGCGCCAATATCGATCACCGATGGGCCGACAGAGCCACTTCGCACTTTGAATTCGTGGGTCTTGCCACCAAATTCTAGTTTGGCTGTCGAGTCGGTCATCGCAAACTTCCTTTTCTATTCGGCGAACGGCGTCACCCGCGAAAAATGCCGTTTTTCCGGCATTCGAAATGCGGGTTTTTGCTAACGCATTTCCGGGGGCGTGCCAAGTTCGGCAACGGAGATATGTTGCACCGCAGCAGGCATGTTGCAACGCCAATCCGCGGTGCGACCGCAACGTTAATCGATTTGATCGGCGATGCGCGCCAGGCTTTCCTCGCGACCCAGCACAGCCAGCACGTCGAATACGCCCGGTGAAGTGCTTTTCCCCGTCAGCGCTGCGCGCAACGGCTGGGCAACGCCGCCAAGCTTGAGCTCCTTGGCGCTGGCGAATTCGCGAATCGCCGCCTCGGTCGAGGCTGCGGTCCAGTCCGCGCCAACACCTGCCAGGGCCGCGTGCGCACCGCGCAGGATCTCACGCTGCTGCTCGCCCAGAAGCGCGGCAGCCTTCTCGTCCAGCGGCAGCGGGCGCTGAGCAAACAGGAAGGCTGCCCCATCCGCGAGTTCCAGCAGCGTCTTGGCGCGTTCCTTGAGGCCGGGCATGGCGGCCAGAAGTTGCGCCTTGCGAGCGTCATTCAGCCCGGCGCGGATCGCCTCCGCGTTCTCCAGATGGGGCAGCGTGTCGATGAAGATGTCGAGCAGTTCCGCGTCGTCCATCTTGCGCATATAGATGCCGTTCAGCGCCTCGAGCTTCTGGAAGTCGAAACGCGCTGCACCCTTGTTGACGTCGACGATGTCGAACCAGCGGATCATGTCCTCCATCGCCATCACTTCGTCGTCGCCATGGCTCCAGCCGAGGCGCGCGAGATAGTTCAACAGCGCCGCCTGCAGGTAACCCATGGAACGATAGGCTTCGACGCCGAGCGCGCCGTGCCGCTTGGAAAGTTTTGCCCCGTCCGAGCCATGGATCAGCGGGATGTGCGCCATCTGCGGCACGTCCCAGCCCATGGCGTTGTAGATGACGGTCTGACGTGCGGCGTTGGTCAGGTGGTCGTCGCCGCGGATGATGTGGGTGACGCCCATATCATGGTCGTCCACCACCACCGCATGCATGTAGGTGGGGTTGCCGTCCGAGCGCAGGATGATGAAGTCGTCGAGGTCCTTGTTGGGGAAGCGGACCTGTCCCTGCACGCTGTCATTCACCACCGTCTCGCCCTCGGCGGGCGCCTTGATACGGATGGCGGGCTTCACGCCGGCGGGTGCCTCGGAAGGGTCGCGGTCGCGCCAGCGGCCATCATAGCGCGGCGGCCGGCCCTCGGCACGGGCCTTTTCACGCATCTCGTTGAGCTCTTCGGGCGTGGCATAGCAGTAATAGGCCTTGCCCGTGCGCACCAGCTCTTCGGCCACTTCGCGGTGCCGCGGGGCGCGCTCGAACTGCGACACCGGCTCGCCTTCCCAGGTCAGGCCGAGCCAGGTGAGCCCGTCGAGGATAGCGGCGGTCGCCGCGTCTGTGGAGCGTTCGCGGTCGGTGTCCTCGATGCGCAGCAGCATCTTGCCGCCGGTGTGGCGCGCGTAGAGCCAGTTGAACAGCGCCGTGCGGGCGCCGCCGATATGCAGATAGCCGGTGGGCGAGGGGGCGAAACGTGTGATGACTGTGTCGGACATGAGGGTTCCAGAAGGAAGGATCAGGCTGGCCGGAGCCGCAAGGGCAGGCGCATGGCAATTTGATAGCGTTCATGTAGCATAGAGGGTCAGTGGCGCAAGGGGCAGGCTGGCCGGCAGTGCGAAGCGCTGTGCGGGCGGCCGCGCTCTCGGGCAGGGGGAGCCGGGGCAGTGCGTGCACCACCAAGGGGGGATGTGAGCGAGCGCGAGCTGTTCACCGGCGGGCCGGAAGGCCTGACGCTGCTGCAACCGCCCGCGTTGCCGAACACAGCGGACCCACCGCGCCCGGCCCCGCAGCCGCCGCCACGAGTCGCGACGCTGCGCGCAGCCGCGCGCCAGACGCTGACGGCAGTTGTCGATCCCATCAAGCGGGGCCATCGCAACGGGGAGCTGGCTGCCGCCTTTGCAACGGAGCTCGATCGGGGCACGCCGTTTCTATTCATGCCCGTCCTGCTTGGCGCGGGCGCCATCATCTATTTCCGGCTCCCTTCCGAACCGGACTTCCAACCGCTCCTCGGCGGGGTTGCGCTTACGGTCGCCCTTGCGGCGCTGGTGCCGGCGCGGCGTCAGGCTGTGCGGCTTGTGCTCATTGCCGTTCTGGTCTGCCTTTCGGGCATGGCGCTGGCGAAGCTGGAGACCTGGCGGGCCGGAACCGCCATGCTGGGCGGTGAAATCTCCACGCGCCTCACTGCGCGGGTCGCGGCGATAGAGCAAATGGCCAATGGCCGTGCGCGGCTGACAATGGATGTTCTGGCCACTGCGCGGCCCACGCTGCGCTACGCGCCGCAGCGCGTGCGGCTGACCGCCCGCCGCGTCCCGCCCGGCACCATCGTCGGCTCGCAGATCGAAGGTGCGGTCACGCTGATGCCGCCTTCCGGGCCGGTCCGGCCGGACAGCTACGACTTTTCCTTTACCAGCTATTTCGACGGCATCGGCGCCAGCGGCTTTTTCCTGCGCGGTCCCGATCTGGTCGAAGGCGCGCCGCAGCCGTTGTTGCGGACCAGGCTTTCCAACAGCCTGGAAAATGTCCGCAACGCCATCGCCGCGCGCATTCGCGGCCACATAGGCGGCCCTGAGGGCGAAATCGCCGCCGCCCTGGTGGTGGGCATTCGCGCCGGCATTCCGGAAGACATCAACGAGGCGATGCGCCGGACCGGCATCTACCACATCATCTCGATTTCAGGCCTGCACATGGCGCTGGTGGCCGGCACCGTGATGAGCGCGCTGCGAGTGGCTTTCGCGGCTTTTCCCGGCTTCGCCTCGAGGCGGCCGGTCAAGAAATACGCGGCCGGAGCAGCGCTCGCCGCAATTGCCGGCTATGTGTTCCTGTCCGGTGGCGACGTGGCGGCGCAGCGCAGCTTCCTTATGCTGGCGGTGATGCTCACAGCCCTGCTTTTTGACCGCGGCGCGCTCACCACGCGCAATCTCGCCATCTCGGCGCTCGTCATCATGGCCGTATCACCGCATGAGGTGGTGGGCCCAAGCTTCCAGATGTCGTTTGCGGCAACCGCGGCGCTGGTGAGCGCCTATGCGATATGGGCTGAACGCCGGAATGTGAAGAAGCGGGCGCCGCCGGCCCAGCCCAGATCGCTCATTGGGCGCGGAATTGCCAAGGCCTTCGGCGCCGTGGGCGCGCTTGCCATCACATCCGTTGTGGCGGGCGTCGCGACGACTGCTTTCGGCGTCTATCACTTCCAGCGTGTCTCGCCGCTTAGCCTGCTTGCCAATCTGGCCGTGATGCCCAGCGTTTCTATACTCGTCATGCCGTTCGCCGTCGCCGGCTCGCTGGCAATGCCGATCGGGCTGGACGCGCCGTTTTTCTACGTGATGGGGAAGGGCCTGTCGCTTATGATCGCAGTGTCGATCTGGATATCAGAGCGCTCCCCGATCGACGCGGTCGGGCTCATCTCGGCGCAGTCGCTGGTGCTGCTGACAGTCGCGCTGGTGTTTGCCTGCATGGCCTCGACCTGGCTGCGGCTGCTCGCGGTGCCGGCTGCACTTGCCGGCGCGCTGACGCTCACCGATGTTCGCACGCCCGACGTTTTCGTTTCCGAAGACGGACGGCTCGTGGCCGTGCCGCTTGGCGGTGGAAAACTCGCCGTCAACAGGACAAGGCCGAACGCTTTTACCGTTGAAAACTGGAAACGGGCAGTACGTAGCGAGGAACTCGTTGGCCCAGTCGACACCACTTCGAAGAGAAGCGCCGGCAAGGGAAGGTCGCGCACTGCGCAGAAGCTGAGCAGCCAGGCTGCAGTTACGGATCGCGAAATTTCAGGCGCGGAAGTCGAAGGCGAGGGCATTGCGCCGCCGAAAATCCGAACGCAGCCGCCGGCGCTACCAAAAGCCGAAACGGGGCAAGATGAAGCGCCAAGCTCGGGCTTCGACTGCCACGACAGCCTCTGCGTTGCCGTGCATCCCTCCGGCGCGATTGTAGTTCACGCGGCAAACCCGGCAATCGCGCGTCCCGCCTGCGAATATGCCGCCGTGATTGTCGTCGACGACGCCACCGCCAAAAACATCTGTCGGCGTGAGGGGGCGCTGGTCCTCACCAAGCGCGATCTGGCGAAACTCGGCAGTGCCGTCGTCTATCTTGGTAGCGGCGAGGTGGGCAGCGAAAGCGCGGAAGTCCACTACGCGGTGGGCGAGCCCTATCGGCCGTGGCATGCCCATCGCCAGTTTTCGCGCGAGGCGCGAGGTTTGGCGCCCTACGTCAAAAAGTCGGAGACCCAGTCAGCCGAAGCGCGTGGGTCATCCCAGGACGCACAAATACAACGACCGCGCGCCTCCGAAGACTGAGTTGAGCTCCTTGCTCACCCGACACTCCGCCCGGTTCAATAGCGCCGAATCAGCCCAACCAGCCTGCCCTGCACCTTCACCCGGTCGGGCCCGAAAATGCGCGTCTCATAAGCCGGGTTCGCAGCCTCGAGCGCGATCGAGGCCCCCTTGCGACGGAAGCGCTTCAAGGTCGCTTCCTCGTCGTCCACCAGTGCCACCACGATCTCGCCGGGATTGGCCGTATTGGCGTTGCGGATGATGACCGTATCGCCATCGAAAATGCCGGCCTCGATCATGGAGTCGCCCTTGACCTCGAGCGCATAGTGCTCGCCACCGGAAATCATCTCTGGCGGCACCGTGATGGAATGGGTCTTGTGCTGGATTGCGTCGATGGGCACGCCGGCGGCAATGCGGCCCATAACCGGGATCGAGATCGCCGTCCCGGATTCGTCGTTGCTGGCCAGAGGCGCGCGAGCCGGCTCCGGGGCGGCGCGGCGGCCGAGGCTACCTTCAATCACACTGGGCGAGAACCTGGTGCGAGGCGTGAGGCCGGGGGCAATGGAATCGGGCAGGCGCAGCACTTCAAGCGCGCGCGCCCGGTTGGGCAGCCGGCGAATAAAGCCGCGCTCTTCCAGTGCGGTGATCAGCCGGTGGATGCCGGATTTGGAAGCAAGGTCCAGCGCGTCCTTCATTTCGTCAAAGGAAGGCGGTATGCCGGATTCCTTCAGCCGCTCGTGAATGAAGAGAAGCAACTCGTGTTGTTTGCGCGTCAGCATGGCCAGCCCCCCCGGGGAGAATCGACCCCCAAAACAAAACCAGAACAAACACTATCTGTTCCAGTTGTGTTCTGCAACTGTTTAAATTTCCATGAAGACGCGCAAATCGGTTGCCGGCTGAGATATTGGCGTGCTCCGCTCCACCTTTGCCACCTTGCTGCAGCAAAGCGGCGCAAGAGGTTGGTTCCGCGCAATTTCCGCCTTTTGCGCACCAAGCCTCAATCGCGCCGCGACCGGCTTCCGGAGGGCGGCATCCATTGCGGTGTAGACCGTGGGAAGCCGCGCGCAGTCAGCGTAGCTTCAGAATCGTGCAAGGGGCGCCGGCCGGCGCTGCCGGGGCGAAGGGATCGCGAATGATCAGCGCATTGGCTTCCGCGAATGTCCTCAGCATGGACGAATCCTGCACTTCGAAGGGCGTCGCCACCGGGCCGTCATGCCCTTCTCGCAACACCGCCCGCACAAAGTCCTGCCGGCGGCCGTTCGCCGCCATCGGCTTGCCGAGAACGGCCTGGCGCAGATCGGGCTCGTAGGAACGGCCGGCAAGTCGCGACAGAAGCGGCTTCAGGAACAGATGCGAGCACACAAGGCTGGCGACGGGATTGCCGGGCAGCCCCAGGAAGCGCGTGCGGCCGCGGCGGCCGAACATCAGCGGCTTGCCGGGGCGCATGGCAATCTTCCAGAAGTCCAGCACCATGCCCTCGCTCGCCAGCGCCTCATGGGTAAGGTCGTGGTCGCCCACGGAAGCCCCGCCAAGCATGACCACCACATCGGCGCCGTGGTCCAGCGCCTGCCTGATGCGCGCGGCGATTGCCGGGCGGCTGTCGGGGACGATGCCCAGATCGAGCACCCGCGCGCCCACGGAAGTGGCGATTGCCGCCACGCCGAAGGCGTTGGATGCCACGATCTGGTCGGGCCCAAGCTCGCTGCCAGGCGGCAGCAGTTCGTCGCCGGTGGCGATGATGGCGAGCAGTGGCCGTTTCACGACGTCGAGGCGAGGGTGGTTTGCCGACGCCACCAGCGAAAGCGCGCCGGCATCCAGCTCGCGGCCCTTTTCCAGGAGCAGGTCGCCGGTGACGAAATCCAGTCCCTTGCGGCGGATGTGCCGCCCTGCGGCTACGGTTTCCAGAACTTCGACCGTGTCCTGGCCCAGCTTACGCGCGTTTTCCTGGATCACGATGGTGTCGGCGCCCTCCGGCACCGGCGCACCGGTGAAGATGCGCACCGCCTGGTCGGGTCCGATCGGGCCGTTGAATCGCCGGCCAGCCGGGGCCTCGCCGATGATCTGGAGCGTGACGGGCACTGTCTCCACGTCCTGGGCGCGCACCGCGTAGCCGTCCATGGCCGCCGCATCGAAAGGAGGCTGCGTTCTCAGCGCGCGCACGTCTTCGGCAAGTATGCGGCCCGCAGCCTCCGCCAGCGGCACGGCTTCGGGCTCGCAGGCAACCGCCCCTTGCAGAAGCCGCTCGAGCGCGTCCTTCACCGGCAGCAGCGACATCGTCAGCTATCCGCCCGGTAGTCGCCGGATTTTCCGCCGGATTTCTCCAAAAGCCTGATGCCGGAAATCACCATGCCGCGGTCCACCGCCTTGGCCATGTCGTAGATGGTCAGGCAGGCCACCGAGGCGGCGGTCAACGCTTCCATTTCGACGCCCGTCTTGCCGGTCACCCGAGCCAGCGCGGTCACGCGCAGGCCGGGCAGCGCTTCGTCGGGCTCGATGTCCACCGAAACCTTGGTCAGCAGCAGCGGATGGCATAGCGGAATCAGTTCATGCGTGCGTTTGGCGGCCATTATGCCGGCCAGCCGCGCGGTGCCCAGTACGTCGCCCTTCTTGGCATCGCCGGCGCGGATCATGCGCAATGTCTCGGGCAGCATGGTCACGATGCCTTCGGCAACCGCCGTGCGTTCGGTTTCCGCCTTGGCGCCGACATCGACCATGTGCGCCTGGCCATCGGCGCCGAGATGGGTAAGGGCAGGCTTGCTCGTCATAGCCTAGACTAACCGTTCACGGCGCGGGCTGCTTCGGCGCCCGTCAGCAGCCGCCGGGTGGCCTCGGCCACGTCGGCCTGCCGCATCAGGCTTTCGCCCACCAGGAAGGTGCCGATGCCGCAACGCTCCAGGCGCCGGCAGTCGTCATGGGTGAAGATGCCGCTTTCGCCGACAAGCAGCTTGTTGCCCGGAACAAGCTTCGAAAGCCTTTCGGAGGTCTCGAGGCTGACCTCGAAGGTGCGCAGGTTGCGGTTGTTGATGCCGATCAGCGGCGAGGCGAGTTTCAGCGCGCGCTCGGCCTCGGCCTCGTCATGAACTTCCAACAGCACGTCCATGCCCAGATGGTGTGCGGTGTCCTCGAGCGCCTTGGCTTCGTCGTCGTTCAGGCTGGCCATGATGACGAGTATGGCATCGGCGCCCCAGGCGCGCGCTTCGTAAACCTGATAGGGCTCGAACATGAAGTCCTTGCGCAGAGCCGGCAGGTTGCAGGCGGCGCGCGCTTCGGTCAAAAATTCAGGCGCCCCCTGGAAGGAGGGCGTGTCGGTCAGCACCGACAGGCACGCCGCCCCGCCCGCTTCATAGGCGCGGGCAAGCGCCGGCGGATCGAAATCCGGACGGATCAGCCCCTTGGAAGGGCTGGCCTTCTTGATCTCGGCAATCAGCGCGAACTCGCCGCTGGCGCGCTTGGCCTTCAACGCGGCCAGAAAGCCGCGCGGCGGCTCGGCATCGCGCATGCGCGCCTTCAGTTCCACCAGCGGCAGGCGTGCCTTCGCAGCGGCGATCTCCTCGCGCTTGTAGGCCTCGATCTTCGCAAGAATGTCCGACATCGCTTATCCGTTGGAAACTTTCACCAGCGCCTCGAGAACGCCCAGCGCGCGGCCGTTGTCGATCGCAGCGGCGGCGGTGGCCACGCCTTCCTTCAGGCTTGCCGCCCTGCCGGCAACGACCAGGCCGGCGCCGGCATTCATCAGCACCGTCTCGCGATAGGCGCCGTTCACGCCCGAAAGAACGCCGCGCAACGCATTGGCGTTGAAGGCCGCATCGCCGCCGCGCAGTTCTTCCTTGGTGTGGCGGCTCAAGCCCACCTGCTCGGGGCTCAGCACGAAGCTGCGCAGTTCCCCGCCAACCACTTCCGTCACATCCGTTTCGCCAGTGGTGGTGATCTCGTCATAGCCGTCGCCATGCACGACCCAGACGTGGTCCGCGCCAAGGGTCTTCAGCGTCTCGGCCACGGGCACCACCCACTGAGGCGAGAACACGCCCACCATCTGGCGCGTCACGCCGGCCGGATTGGAGAGGGGGCCGATGATGTTGAAGATAGTACGCGTGCCGAGCTCTACCCGCGTCGGGCCGACATGGCGCATCGCCGGGTGGTGCGCCGGCGCGAACATGAAGCCGACGCCGGCCTCGCGCACGCATTCGCCGATCTGCTCCGGCGTCAGGTCGATCTTGACCCCCAGCGCCATCAGCACGTCGGCCGCACCGGTCTGCGAGGAAAGGCCGCGATTGCCATGCTTGGCCACCGGCACGCCGGCGCCCGCAATCACGAAGGCCGAGGCGGTCGAAATGTTGACGCTGTGCGACCCGTCGCCGCCGGTGCCCACGATGTCGACGGCGCCGGCAGGTGCGTCCACGCGCAGCATCTTCTCGCGCATCGTCGCTACCGCGCCGGAGATTTCGTCCACGGTTTCGCCGCGAACTCTCAGCGCCATCAGGAAGCCGCCGATCTGGCCCGGCGTAGCGTCGCCGGACATGATGATGTCGAACGCCTCCTTCGCCTCCTCGAAGGAGAGGGGGGCGCCCGTGGCGATCTTGGCGAGATGTGGTTTCAGCGTGCTCATCGTCAGAAGGCCAGTGCCTGAGTGATCGCGTTCTGGTTGATCTGCACTGGGTACTGCGTCTGCAGCTTGGCCACCAGTTCGTCCAGCAGGTCGTCGGCAATGCCCCTTGCAACGACCTTCCGGTCTTCTTCCGGAACCGAATGGGCATCGGCACCGGCCGGCTCCACCACATCCGTCACCTTGAACAGGATCTGTGCATCCCCCGTGGGCGAAGCGAACAGGCCCACGCCATTCTGCCCGACGCTGAACACGACGCCGACGCCCGCGCGTCCGAAGTCGCCATCATCGGCTTCGCGCTTCAGGCCGCGCTTGGTCTGCTTCTCCTGCGACAGCTCGGAAGCCAGCGTCTCCATGGGGGTGCCGTCCTTGAGGCGCTTGCGCAGTTCCTCTCCCTTTTCGGCCAGACGCTTCTCTGTCTCGATCTTGGTCCAGTCGGCCACGACCTTCTCGCGCACTTCGTCCAGCGTGCGGTCGCGGGCGGGGGTCACGTCTTCCAGTTCATAGAACACGTAGCCGGCCGAGCCGATGTTCAGGGGCGGGTTGTCGGCGCCGACATCGGCCTGGAACACGGCCTGCAGCAGTTCACGCGGCTGCGGCAGGGAATCCACCGCCGTGCCGTCCGGGCGCTGGCCGGCGCGGTCGATGTCGACGGTCACCAGCTTCAGATGCGTTTTGTTCGCCGCTTCCGCCATGGAATCGCCGGCAGCGCGCGCGTCCTCGAAGTTGTCGTGCACTTCCAGCAGCAGCCGGTTGGCATCGACCAGGGCAAGGTGCTTGCGGATCTCGCCCGCCACCTCGTCGAGCGGCTTCACCACCTCGGGCTTGATTTCCGTCACGCGCAGCAGCACCGGGCCGAACTGGCCCTGCACCACGGGGCTCACCTCGTTGGCAGCCAGCGAGAAGGCAGCTTCGGCAACAGCCTTGTCCGGGATCCTGTCCTTCGGCAGCGTGCCGAGCAGCACGTCGGTTTCCGTCTTGCCTTCCGCCGCCATGATCTTCTCGAAGGTGGCTCCGCCCTTGATCGAATCGAGCGCCGCGTTGGCCGCCTCGGGCGACTTGAAGACGATCTGCTCGATCGTGCGCGTCTCCGGCGTGGTGTAGTGCGCCTTGTTCTTCTCGTAATCCTCGCGAACCTGCTCGTCGGAGATCGACTTCTCGTCGGCAATGTCGGCCGGCTCGAGCTTCACGTAGGAAAACTTGCGGAATTCAGGAGCCGCATAGTTCTTCTTGTTGTCCTCGAACCACGCCTTGAGCACCTCGTCGGAGGGCGCGGCGACTGGCTCGACCAGCGACTTGGGCAGGACCACATAGTCCACGGTGCGATCTTCACCGCGATAAAGCGCAACCGCGCGCAGGAACGTATCGGGCGCCCGGAGCCCGTCGGAAACCGCCTCGATGATCTGCTGGCGGACGGCAACCTGCGAGCGATTGGCGAAATAGTCGTCGGGCCGCATCCCGATCTGGCGCAGCACATAGTCGAACTGCTGGCGGTTGAAGCGGCCATCCGGGCCCTGGAAGGCGGGGTCCTCGGCGGTCAGCGCGGCGAGGCGATCCTTGGAAAGGCCAAGCCCCATCTTGCGGGCCTGTTCGTCGAGCAGGGCACCGGCCACAAGCTGCGCCAGCACCTGGTTCTCCAGGCCGAACGCCTTCATCTGCTCGCGCGTCAGGCGCTGGCCGAATTGCTGCGACATCAGGTTGGCCTGACGGTCATAGGCCAGGCGGAACTCGTTGATCGAAACCGACGTGCCGCCGGCGGTCAGCACCTTGTTGCCGCCGTGGCCCTCCATCATCTTGCCGGTGATGCCCCAGATGGCGAAGCTCAGGACCAACATGAGAAGCAGCAGCTTCGCAACCCAGGTTCCAGCGGCATTTCGCAAGCTATTGAGCATCTATCACTTCCGGTCTTGGCGCATACGGGCGCGGTTTCGCGTCTGAATGAACGGCAATAGCGCCGTTCAGGGCCAGTGTCGATTGCTTTGTGGCCTGATTTTGGTACTGAGGGCGGGGGTCACCGGTCACAGATACAGGATAAAGAGCATAATGACGCCAGGAATTCGCCCGCTGGTCGCCGGCAACTGGAAGATGAACGGAACGAGCGCCTCGCTGGGCGAGTTGCGCGCCATTGCCGAAGGCCTGGGGCAGGGGCTGGACGCCTTTGCCGACGCACTGGTCTGCGTGCCGGCAACGCTCATCTCTCGCGCCGCCGAGGTGGTGGCGGGCACGCCCGTGGGCGTAGGCGGCGAGGACTGTCATCCCAAGGAAAGCGGCGCTCATACGGGCGACATCTCGGCCGAGATGCTGAAGGACGCCGGCGCCACTCATGTCATAGTGGGCCACTCCGAGCGCCGTACCGATCACGGCGAGAGCGATGCGCTGGTTCATGCCAAGGCGGAAGCGGCCTGGCGCGCGGGGCTCGTGGCCATCATCTGCATCGGCGAGACCAAGGACGAGCGCGAAAGCGGCGCGACGCTGGACATTCTGTCGCGCCAGATCGAGGGTTCGGTGCCTGGCGCCGCAACTGCCGCCAACGCGATCATCGCCTATGAACCCGTCTGGGCGATCGGCACCGGCCTCACGCCTACCGTCGCCGACGTTGCCGAGGCGCACGCCCACATCCGCTCACGGCTGACGGCGCGTCTGGGTGCGGCGGCTGGCTCGGTGCGCATCCTCTATGGCGGCTCCGTCAAGCCCTCAAACGCAGTCGAACTGCTGGCGGTCGGCAATGTCGATGGCGCGCTGGTCGGCGGCGCCAGCCTCAAGGCAGTCGACTTCCTCGGCATCGCCGAAGCATATCGCTCGCTCTGACACCGAGCGTCAGAACACTTTGCAATGCCGGTTTCGCATCCCATATTCGCTCTCGGACTTGGAAATGCCGCGAAACCGTTGTATTGAGCCGCCTCCAATGCCGCGGACGCGACCGCGCCCGTAAATCCGCCAGCTTCAGGTGAAGTCATGCAAACCATTATCATCGTCATTCATCTGATGATCGTTCTCGCGCTCGTCGGCGTCGTGCTTCTGCAGCGTTCCGAAGGCGGCGGGCTCGGCATCGGCGGCGGCTCCGGCTTCATGACCGCCCGCGGTGCCGCCAACGCGCTCACCCGCGCCACGGCCATCCTGGCAGCTGGCTTCTTCGCCACCTCGCTGATCCTTTCGATCCTCGCACGCTACGGCGAGCGTCCGATCGACATTCTGGACCGCGTGCCGGTTACGCAGGGCGGCACTTCCGGCGGCGGCGTGCTCAACCAGCTTGGCGGCGCGCCCGAGGCGCCCGCGCAGACCGCTCCGGCAGAGAGCGGCACTGCTCCTGCGCCCGCCGAGCAGCCGGCCGCGCCGCAGGTCCCCAATCAGTAACGGATTAGCCCGGAATAGGCCTCCGCGGGGCTCTTGAAGCCCGGCGGAGGCTTTTGTTTTGCGCCTCCAGCAACGAGCCGTCCGACAACTGTGGTCATTTGATCACAGTTTGGGTGAATGGGGTTTTGTCCTCGGAAAACACCCTAAGGCGGAGAATCGGTCCCTTGAGATTTTTCGGGTTTATTGCTTATAAACCCGACAGCGGTAGCCTGCGCTTTGGCGTAGTATGATGCTCTGCCGCACAGTTTTTATCAGGATCGCAAACAATGCATATTCGCAGCCTACTATTCCTGGGCATCTGCGCTTCCCTTGGCCTGTCCGCTTCGGCCTACGCCGAAACCCCGCCGCAGAAGACCTATCTTTTCCCCAAGACCGTCAAGGCCGCCGAGGTCGATGCCAAGCAGGAGAAGCTTCCGATCAAGAAGCCCAATGGCAAGCAGCAGGCCAAGAAGGACGAGAAGAAAGCCAAGCAGGACTTGATTACGACAGGCGCTGTGCTTGCCGATCCGCTCTCGATCGCGCGGGAAGGCAATAGTGGCGAATTGCGTAGCGCGGAGCACGGCAAGCCGCAGGGCGGCTTCCTGGCGCTTCTTTTCGGCGGCGAGGCTTCCTCGCCCAGCATGCTGCCGCAGACCCGCGCGCTGGATGCGGTGCTCGAAAAGCGCCAGTCCCAGAAGAAATTTCAGGTGAGGTCGGAGTTCGAGCCGCAGACGGTTCCGTTCTCCGGCTATGAGCGCGGCACCATTGTGATCGACACCAGGGCGCGCTACCTCTATCTGGTCGAAACCTCCAGCACTGCACGCCGCTATGCGATCGCGGTCGGCCGCGAGGGGCTCGAGTTCAAGGGCACCGCCAAGGTCGGCGACAAGCAGGAATGGCCGCGCTGGATCCCCACACAGGATATGCAGAAGCGTGAGCCGCAAAAATACGGTCAGTACAAAGACGGCATGAATGGCGGCCCCGACAATCCGCTCGGCGCCCGTGCCATCTACCTCTATCAGGGCCGGAACGACACACATATCCGCATTCACGGCACCAACCAGCCGCAGACCATCGGCACCAACTCGTCCAATGGCTGCTTCCGCATGGTCAACGATCACGTGATCGACCTCTACAATCGCGTCAAGATGGGCACGGAAGTCGTCGTTCTCTGATCGATAGGGCATCATAAAAAGGGCCGGCCCTGCCGGCCCTTTTTGTTTGGGCGCCTGGCGCCCAAAAAAATCATTGCCGGGAAAATGCGCCCTGCGCGGATTTTTCACTGGCGGAATCAATCCTACAGCGATAAGCGATGACTCCCATGGCGCGATACGTATTCATCACTGGCGGCGTGGTTTCTTCCCTCGGAAAAGGCATAGCCGCGGCAGCACTCGGTGCTCTCTTGCAGGCACGCGGTTACCGCGTGCGCATCCGTAAACTCGATCCCTATCTGAATGTGGATCCCGGCACGATGTCGCCGTATCAGCACGGCGAGGTGTTCGTGACCGATGACGGGGCCGAAACCGACCTCGACCTCGGCCATTACGAGCGCTTCACTGGCCGCTCGGCCAACCAGAGCGACAGCATCACCACCGGCCGCATCTACAAGAACATCATCGAGCGCGAGCGGCGCGGCGACTATCTGGGCGCGACCGTCCAGGTCATTCCGCACGTCACCGACGAGATCAAGAATTTCATCCTGGCCGGAAACGACGATTTCGATTTCGTCCTGTGCGAGATCGGCGGCACGGTGGGCGACATCGAGGCGATGCCGTTCCTGGAAGCCATTCGCCAGCTCGGCAACGACCTGCCGCGCAACAATGCGGTCTATGTCCATCTGACCCTGATGCCGTATATCCCGACTGCCGGCGAACTGAAGACCAAGCCGACCCAGCATTCCGTCAAGGAGCTGCGCTCGATCGGCATCGCCCCGGACATCCTGCTGGTGCGTGCCGACCGGGCAATCCCCAAGGAAGAGCGCAGGAAGCTTTCGCTGTTCTGCAATGTGCGCGAATCGGCAGTCATCCAGGCTCTGGACGTCGGCCACATCTACGATGTGCCGCTGGCCTATCACAACGAAGGGCTGGATTCGGAAGTCCTGGCCGCGTTCGGCATCGACCCCGCGCCCAAGCCGCGTCTCGAGCAGTGGCAGCATGTCTCCCAGCTCATCCACAACCCCGAGGGCGAAGTCACCATCGCGGTGGTCGGCAAATATACCGGCCTCAAGGACGCCTATAAATCGCTCATCGAGGCGCTGTCCCATGGCGGCCTGGCCAATCGGGTCAAGGTCAAGCTGGACTGGATCGAGGCCGAGATCTTCGAGAAGGAAGACCCGGTGCCCTGGCTGGAAAAGGTGCACGGCATCCTGGTTCCGGGCGGCTTCGGCGAACGCGGCGCGGAAGGCAAGATCCTGGCCGCCAAGTTCGCCCGTGAGCACAAGGTGCCATATTTCGGCATCTGCTTTGGCATGCAGATGGCCTGCATCGAGGCGGCGCGTTCGCTTGCCGGCGTTCAGAAGGCCTCTTCGACCGAGTTCGGCCCCACCAGCGAGCCTGTCGTCGGCCTGATGACCGAGTGGCTGAAGGGCAACATGCTCGAGAAGCGCCAGGCGGCCGGCGATATGGGCGGCACCATGCGTCTCGGCGCATATGAGTCTCATCTCGCCGCGGGCTCGAAGATCGCCGAAATCTACGGCGACACCATTATCCACGAGCGCCATCGCCACCGCTATGAGGTCAACGTCGACTACAAGGAACGGCTGGAAGAGTGCGGTCTGGTGTTCGCCGGCATGTCGCCCGACGGCGTCCTGCCCGAGACGGTCGAGTATCCGGACCATCCGTGGTTCATCGGCGTGCAATATCACCCCGAGCTCAAGAGCCGCCCGCTCGATCCGCATCCGCTGTTTGCAAGCTTCATCGAGGCGGCGGTAGAGCAGAGCCGGCTCGTCTAGCCGCCGCGTCGCCGGACGCGAAGGCGGGTCAAGAAGCCCGGAAGAAAAAAGCTCGGCCCGAAAATCGGCAGCGATTTCGGGCCGAGCCTTTTTCATGCGGTATCACGAATGAGCGGAGGCGTTGGCGGCCCACTGAGAGCGGCGGGCGAACACTGCAGCGTCGCCCGCCCATCAACTACGGCTGGTGCCGGGTTATGCCCTGGCCGCCACGCGGCCGGCGCCGCGCCTCGCCATGCGAAGGGCGTAGTAGATAACCCCGGCGATGGCGACGCCGAAGAACCAGCCATAGACACCCCACCATTCCGGCAGCCAGTTGGTGAAGTTGGGCAGGATCGACGAGAACAGCGCGCCGATGGCGGCGGCGATGAAGGCGTTGACGTGCCAGCCGGCCTGGAAGCGGAATTCCCCGTTCTCGCGATAGAGATCGGCCACATTCATCTCGCCCTTCCGGATGAGATAGTAATCCACCATCATCACCCCGAAGATCGGGCCCATGGTGGCGCCGATGATGCCGACGAAGACCGCCGCACCGCTTTCCCATGGCGCGAATGGATAGAGAGCCAATGCGATCAGGGCAGCGATGTAGCCACCCTTCTTGAAGTCGATCTGTCTGGGAAAGACGTTGGAGAAGTCGAAGGCAGGCGAGACGAAGTTTGCGACCACGTTGATGCCGAGCGTGGCGACCGCGAAGGTGAGGGCGGCCAGCAGGGCCAGGAAGTAGCTGTCGAACTTGGCCGAAATCTGGTCGGGGTGCAGCAGCACCTCGCCATAGACGTCATAGGCCGCGATCGTGGTGACGCCCGCGACCAGCGAGAACAGGATCAGGTTGACCGGCAGGCCCCATATGTTTCCCTTGCGCACCGCCGCCTGGTTTGGGGCATAGCGCGAGAAGTCGCAGAAATTCAGGTAGAGCGCGGAGAAATAGGTCACCCAGATCGCGGCCGCGGCTGCCAGCGCCGGCACCGAGCCCGGCAGGCCCGGAACACCCGCATCCTTGGTCTTCTCCAGCAGCACGTCCATGGGAATGTCGCTGGTGACGGCGAAGCTGCCGGCCTTCCAGCACAGATAGACGGCAAGGATCAGCATCATGATCCAGACAGCCGGTCCCGCCCAGTCCTGGAAGCGCCGGACGGTTTCCATGCCACGCTGGATGATCAGCAACTGCAGCGCCCACACCACAAGGAAACACACGACCTCGAGCCCTGAGTGGCCGAGCACATGCACATCCTGGTGAAAGCTCGCAAACCACTCGGTGCGGATCAGCAGCGCCACAATGGCACCCGATGCCGCCGCGGTCTGCGCGCCGTACCAGAAGCAGGCCACAATCGCTCGCACCAGGGCCGGGATGTTGGCGCCCCATATTCCGAACGACGCGCGCGCCAGCACTGGGAACGGCACGCCGGTTTTCACGCCGGCATTGCCGATCAGGTTCATGAGCACATAGATGATCAGCGAGCCGATGCCGATGGCGATGAGAAAGTTTACGAAGCTGCCGCAGAAGAGAAACAGGCTGGCGGCTAGATAATAGCCCCACAGGCTGTGAACGTCCGATGTCCAGACGTTGAATATGCTGAACGCTCCCCAGTTGCGCACTTTCGCCGGGGCCAGATCCTCGTTGTAAAGAGATGGCGATGCGTCGGTAATGCTCATTTGGTCTTCTCCCCAAGACTCAGTCAGGCATTTGCGCGATCGCCGAAAGCTAGGCCTGTGGGTGGGCGATGTCCATCGTTTCGAATGTGAGGCGGTGGACGAACACGTGCCCTATGCACGCGCTTTTGACGGCGCTCCAGCCGACACATCGTTCACCATTTGACACCTAATTCCCCCGCTATCGTTCACATATCTACACTCCATCGGCGCTGCACCGCAGCTGACCGAAAGGTTTGAAAAGAGACTATTGGAGAATTGAAATGAACAAGACCATTCTTGCCGTCGCAGCCATCCTGCTCGCTTCGGGTACCGCTTTTGCCAACGAGCGCCAAGGGGATGCCGCGCCGGCCGTGGTCGTCAATCAAGACGCCGGTGCCGCTTCCACGGCCGCGTCCGTGCCTCTGCCGCGCCAAGGCGATGCGGTTCCGGCCTCGTCGGTTGGCCATGCACCCAGCTCCGCCAACTACGGCTCCAGCGCATCGATCGGCGCCTATGCTGGCCGTCAGGTCGGCAACAGCCCCCGCTTGCTCGACCGCGGCAACTGAGCGCTGGTCAACTAATCTGGTCGTTAGGGGCGGCGGGCTTCGGCCTTGCCGCCCTTGCCATGCCTGGCGATCAGATGCGCTGCATGAAGGCGATTGCGCCTTGCGGTGCATGCACCTTTCCGGAGGTGATGAAATAGACGAACACGTCGCGCGGCTTCACCGGTGCGTCATAGGCGGGGTCCGCGCGTGGCAAGTCGTCGGGCACGCGGCCTTGCGCCCAGACCTTCGCGCGGGCCGCCCACTCGTCCAGCGCCTTGGGGGCATAGCAGGTCGCAATGTCGTCCGAGCCGGTCTGCAGCCGTGCATAGACGAAGTCTCCGGTAATGTCGGCGATGGCCGGGTAGGTGGCGTGGTCGGCATAGACTACGGGCACATTGTATTTGCGCGCCAACGCCACGAATTCGGGTACGACGAATGAGGGGTGGCGCACTTCAACTGTGTGGCGCAGCGCCACGCCGTCCTGTTTTTCCGGCAGCAGCTTCAGAAAGGCCTCGAAGTCGTCATGATCGAATTTCTTGGTCGGCGCGAACTGCCACAGGATCGGCCCGAGCTTTTCGCCCAGCGCCACAATGCCTGAGCCCAGGAAGCGCATCATGGATTCGCCTGCTTCTCCGAGCACGCGGCGATTGGTGACGAAGCGGTTGCCCTTCAGCGAATAGACGAAGCCGTCCGGCGCCTCGCTGGCCCATTTGACGAGGGTCGGTTCCTTGAAGCTCGAATAATAGGTGCCATTGACCTCGATGGTCGGCACCTGGCGGCTGGCATATTGGAGTTGCTTCGCCTTGGGCAGCTTTTCAGGATAGAAGGAGGTGTCCCAGGGCTCGAAAGTCCAGCCTCCCATGCCTGCGCGAATGGTCCCCGACTTGGTCATACGCTCCTCCACCTCAACTCGAAAAATCTAAGCTTATGCAATAGACCTGGCACCGCGCCCCCTACGCGGCCGGGGGGCTTGCCGCTCGGCCGAGTTGCGTCACCGTTTCCGGCAGCCGGTCGAAGTATCGGAAACACCGAACCGGCTTTCGATTGAAACGATGCCGCTCTCGTCCATCACTCCGCAGCTTCGCGTTTTCCCTTCGGCCGCCGTTCCAGCAGCTCCTTCAGGAACTGGCCGGTGTAGCTGCGCGGCTCGGCAATGATGTCCTCGGGCGTGCCGGCAGCCACGAGTTCACCGCCGCCGTCGCCGCCTTCGGGCCCGAGGTCGAGGATCCAGTCGGCGGTCTTGATGACCTCGAGATTGTGCTCGATCACCACCACCGTGTTGCCCTGTTCGACCAGTTCGTGCAGCACTTCGAGCAACTTGGCCACGTCGTGGAAGTGCAGGCCGGTCGTCGGCTCGTCGAGGATGTAGAGTGTCTTGCCGGTTGCCTTGCGCGACAGCTCCTTGGCGAGTTTTATCCTCTGCGCTTCGCCGCCCGAAAGCGTCGTCGCCTGCTGGCCAACATGGATGTAGCCGAGGCCCACCTTCGCCAGCGTCTCCAGCTTGTCACGCACCGCAGGCACGGCCGAGAAGAACTCGACGCCTTCCTCCACCGTCATCTCCAGCACGTCGGCGATCGACTTGCCCTTGAAGGTGACGTCCAGCGTTTCGCGGTTGTAGCGCTTGCCGTGGCAGACGTCGCAGGTGACGTAGACGTCGGGCAGGAAGTGCATCTCGATCTTGATGACGCCGTCGCCCTGGCAGGCCTCGCAGCGGCCGCCCTTCACGTTGAAGGAGAAGCGGCCGGGCTGGTAGCCGCGCGCCTTGGCTTCCGGCAGGCCCGCGAACCAGTCGCGGATCGGCGTGAAGGCGCCGGTATAGGTCGCCGGGTTCGAGCGCGGCGTGCGGCCGATGGGCGACTGGTCGATGTCGATCACCTTGTCGAGGAACTCCAATCCCTCGATGCGGTCGTGCTCGGCTGGGTGCTCGCGCGAGCCCATGATGCGCCGCGACGCGGCCTTGAACAGCGTCTCGATCAGGAAGGTCGACTTGCCGCCGCCCGAAACGCCGGTGACGGCGGTGAAGGTGCCGAGCGGTATCTCGGCGGTGACATTCTTCAGGTTGTTGCCGCGCGCGCCCACCACCTTGATGCGCCGACCTTTCTTCATCTGCCGCCGCGCCTCTGGCACGTGAACCTCGAGCTCGCCGCTGAGGTACTTGCCGGTGATCGAGTTCGGGTTGTCCATGATCTCGGCCGGCGTACCCTGCGCGATGATCTGTCCGCCATGAATGCCGGCGGCGGGGCCGATGTCGACCACGTAGTCGGCGGTGAGGATCGCGTCCTCGTCATGCTCCACCACGATGACCGTGTTGCCCAGGTCGCGCAGATGCTTGAGCGTATCGAGCAGCCGGTCGTTGTCGCGCTGGTGCAGTCCGATCGACGGTTCGTCGAGCACGTAGAGCACCCCGGTCAGGCCCGAGCCGATCTGCGAGGCCAGGCGGATGCGCTGGCTCTCGCCGCCCGACAGCGTGCCGGAATTGCGCGCCAGCGTCAGATAATCCAGGCCGACATCATTGAGGAAGCGCAGGCGCTCGCGGATCTCCTTGAGGATGCGCACCGCAATCTCGTTCTGCTTGTCATTGAGCTGCGCCGGCAGTTCCTCGAACCAGGAATTCGCCTTGCGGATCGAAAGCTCCGTCACCTGGCCGATGTGCTTGTCACCGACCTTTACCGCCAGCGCCTCCGGTTTCAGGCGATAGCCATTGCAGGCCGGGCAGGGGGTGGCCGACATGAAGCGCTCGATCTCCTCGCGCATCCAGGCCGATTCCGTTTCTTTCCAGCGGCGCTCGAGGTTCGGGATCACGCCCTCGAAGGTCTTGGTCGTCTTGTAGGAGCGCAGGCCGTCGTCATAGTTGAAGGTGATCTCACGGCTGCCAGTGCCGTGCAGAATGGCCTGCCTGGCCTCGTCGCTCAGATCCTTGAACTTGTCGCCCAGCTTGAAGCCATAGACCTTGCCCAGCGCCTCCAGCGTCTGCGCGTAATAGGGCGATGTCGATTTCGCCCACGGGCTCACCGCGCCGTCGCGCAGCGAAACGTTGTCGTCCGGCACCACCAGGTTGGGGTCGATGGCGCGCTGGCTGCCCAGGCCGTCGCAGGTCGGGCAGGCGCCGAACGGGTTGTTGAACGAGAACAGCCGCGGCTCAATCTCGGGAATGGTGAAGCCTGAAACCGGGCAGGCGAACTTTTCCGAGAACAGGATGCGCTCATGCGTCTCGTTGGCCGACTTGTTGGCCGCGCCGCCCTCAGCCGTCTCCTCCGGGGGCAGCGGCTTGTCGGCGAATTCGGCAACCGCAAGGCCGTCGGCCAGCTTCAGCGCCGTTTCCATAGAGTCGGCCAGTCGCGTCGCCAGATCGCCGCGCACCACGATGCGGTCCACGACGACATCGATGTCGTGCTTGTACTTCTTGTCCAGCGCGGGCACGTCGGCAATCTCGTAGAAGGCGCCATCCACCTTGACGCGCTGAAAACCCTTCTTCTGCAGTTCCGCCAGTTCCTTGCGGTATTCGCCTTTGCGGCCGCGCACCAAGGGTGCCAGGATGTAGAGCCGGGTGCCCTCGTCAAGCGCCAGCACGCGGTCCACCATCTGGCTCACTGTCTGGCTTTCGATCGGCAGCCCGGTCGCCGGCGAATAAGGCACGCCCACGCGCGCGAACAACAGGCGCATGTAGTCGTAGATTTCGGTGACGGTGCCGACCGTCGAGCGCGGGTTGCGCGAGGTCGTCTTCTGCTCGATGGAAATGGCCGGCGACAGGCCGTCGATCTGGTCGACGTCCGGCTTCTGCATCATCTCGAGGAACTGCCGCGCATAGGCCGACAGGCTTTCCACATAGCGCCGCTGGCCTTCCGCATAGATCGTGTCGAAAGCCAGCGAAGACTTGCCCGAGCCCGACAGGCCGGTCATCACGATCAGCGAGTCGCGGGGCAGGTCGAGATCGACGTTCTTGAGGTTGTGTTCGCGCGCGCCGCGAATGGAGAGGAATTTGTGCTCGGCCATGCCGGGTCGCCGCCTCGATTTCAAAATGTTACCTGGCTTGGCTGGTATGACCGGCCAAACCCGTCATGTAGGTATTCTCTCAACTGTGTCGAGGGATGCCTAAAGCTCCTCAAGCCGGGGTTTAGCCGCCTTTGGGCGCATGCGGCAAGTGAAAAGAACAAAGGTCGAACGCTCTGCTGACATTTCACCGTCGGTAGTAGTCGTTCGGGATAACAATTTTCCCTGCCGGAATTTGCGCATTGACCCGATGGCACGGCGGGCGCACAATGACGCTGTCATCTGCGGCTGAGCAAGTTGCTCTTCGCTGCCAAAGGGCGGTTTGCGAGACGCCACAAACCTGCGAACGGAAGTCGTGGAGACGTTGGAGCAAGCGACTCAGGAGGGAGGCATGATCCCACCGGACAGTCTCAAATGGCTCCCCTTGATGGAGCCGCAGCGGGTCTGACAACCCGAAGGTACCCGGCACGTCGGCCTCTGTAATCAAGAAAAATAAGCTGAAACACCAGTCGGATCGTCGGCTGAAGGCCGCGAAGCATCCGAAAAAGCCGGTGAAATACTCCCGGCAAGTCAGGCAGATATGCCAGCAGGGCCTCGCGCGCTCCTGATTGAGAGCGGCGAGGCCGCTTTATGTCAGTCCTATGGAACAGCTCGGTCGGCAGACACGCTTTCTCACTCCAAGGCGCTTGAAATTTGCGGAAAGCCCATATAGAACAAAAATAGAACAAAACATTTGTGGACATTGTTCGATTTTCGCAGCCGCAGGCGCCCGGCGCGGCCGCGATCGGATAGGATGCGCGGGCAATTCGGTGCAGTAGAGTTAGGACGAGCGCGGGAGCGGTGTTATGGCGGGTAGCGTCAACAAGGTCATTCTGGTCGGCAATCTCGGCGCGGACCCTGAAATTCGCCGGCTGAATTCCGGTGATCCGGTCGTGAACCTTCGCATCGCGACCTCCGAATCCTGGCGCGACAAGAGCTCGGGCGAGCGCAAGGAAAAGACCGAGTGGCACAGCGTCGTGATCTTCAACGACAATCTCGCCAAGGTCGCCGAGCAGTATCTGAAAAAGGGCATGAAGGTCTATGTCGAGGGTCAGTTGCAGACCCGCAAATGGCAGGACCAGAACGGCAATGAGCGCTACACCACCGAGGTGGTGCTGCAGAAATTCCGCGGCGAGCTGCAGATGCTCGACGCGCGCGGGCAGGGCGGTGAGGGCGGCCAGGTCGGTTATGGCGGCGGGCGCGGCGGTTCCGATTTCGGCCAGTCCGGCCCGAACGACGATTATGGTCGCGGCGGCGGTGGCTTCGGTGGCGGCCGCAGCGGCGGCGGAACCGGCGGTGGTGGTGGCGGTGGCTCGCGCGATTTCGACGACGAGATCCCGTTTTAAGCTACCGCTTCAGCCGTGCATTCGGCCGGTTATCAATCAAAAAGGGCAGCCCATCGGCTGCCCTTTTCGTTGGTAGCTCCTCGGCCTTATGCCCATCCATCAGGCGCCGAGGGAACACGCTGTGCTCCGAGCCTGCAATGTGAAATCCCGTCGCCGACGGCTACATAGCCGCCAGAGCCTTGATGCCGTCGGCCACGAACTGCACGGCAAGCGCCGCCAGGATCACGCCCAGCAAACGCGTCAGGATCGACCGTCCGGTCTGCCCAAGCAGGCTGTCGATGCGCTCAGCCAGGAAAAAGACCAGATAGGTCAGCACGAGGCTGGCAAAGATAATGCCGACCAGCGCCGCCTGCGCGGCCCAGCCCTGGAACGAGCCGGAAAGCAGCACCGTGGCAGAAATCGCACCCGGCCCGGCAATCAGCGGTATGGCCAGCGGGAAGGCTGCGATGTTGTGGATGTGGTCTCGCGTGATCGCCACGTCCGAAATCTTCTCCTTCCGGTCCTGCCGCTTCTCGAAGACCATCTCGAAGGCGATGAAGAAGAGCAGGAAGCCGCCCGCCACCCGGAAGGCCGGCAGCGTGATGCCGAACACCGACAGGATCGCTGCGCCGGCAATGGCGAACAGCGCCAGAACCCCGAAACCGATCACACTGGCGCGGATCGAGACCTGCCGACGCTCGTGCCGCGTCATGCCGCGCGTCACCGCAAGAAAGATCGGCGCCAGCCCCGGCGGGTCGATGGTGACGAGGATCGTCAAGAAGGCATTGAAAACGTTCTCGAAATTCAGCATCCATCACCCTCCGGGATGCAGGCTAGCCTGCCGCCGTCGTCTGCGCCAGTCCCGTTTTGCGGCGGCTGCACGGCATCTTGGACAAACCTTGCCCTGTTTTCCCGCCATGGTGTCGCACGCTTTGCAATTTCTTGTATCTTCTTGAAATCGCGATGTAAAACAGTTCTGGAAAAGCCAGGGACGCGTTGGAGAATTCCAATCCGTTCCTATATAAGGGAGAAGTGATTCCCAACGACTCAGTGATCTAATTTGACCGAACAGAAAATACCGGGTGGACCCGGCGGCCCCTCCGACATCGAGCCTGTCTCGATTATCGAGGAGATGCAGCGTTCATATCTCGACTATGCGATGAGCGTCATCGTCAGTCGTGCGCTTCCGGACGTCCGTGACGGTTTGAAGCCGGTTCACCGGCGCATTCTCTACGCCTCCCATGAGAGCGGCTACCACTGGAACCGCAAATATGTGAAGTCGGCGCGCCCGGTTGCCGACGTCATGGGTAAGTATCACCCGCACGGCGACGCCTCGATCTACGACGCCTTGGTCCGCATGGCGCAGGACTGGTCGATGCGCGTGCCGATGATCGACGGGCAGGGCAATTTCGGCTCGATCGACGGCGATCCCCCGGCAGCGATGCGTTATACCGAGTCGCGCCTCACCAAGGTCGCGCACGAACTGCTCGAGGACATCGACAAGGAAACGGTCGATTTCCAGGACACCTACGACGCCTCAGGCAGGGAGCCGCGTGTCCTTCCGGCCCGCTTCCCCAACCTGCTGGTCAACGGCTCGGGCGGCATCGCCGTCGGCATGGCCACCAACATTCCGCCGCACAACCTCATCGAGGTCTGCAACGGCGCCATCGCCATCATCGAAAATCCGGCTATCGATCTGCCGTCGCTGATGGAAATCGTGCCCGGTCCGGATTTCCCGACCGGCGGTATCGTGCTCGGCCGGTCCGGCATCTATAACGCCTATTCCAGCGGCCGCGGCTCCATCGTCATGCGCGGGCGCGTGCATATCGAGGAGATCCGCAACGACCGGGAAGCCATCGTCATCACCGAGGTTCCCTATCAGGTGAACAAGGCGACGATGATCGAGAAGATGGCCGAACTGGTGCGCGAAAAGCGCATCGAGGGCATCTCCGACATTCGCGACGAGTCCGACCGCCAGGGCTACCGCGTCGTGATCGAACTCAAGCGCGACGCCAACGCCGAGGTCATCCTCAACCAGCTCTATCGCTTCACCCCGCTGCAGACCTCCTTCGGCGCCAACATGGTGGCGCTGAACGGCGGCAAGCCGGAAGTGATGACGCTGGTCGACATGCTGAAGGCCTTCGTCAGCTTCCGCGAGGAGGTGATCAGCCGTCGTACCAAGTACCTGCTGCGCAAGGCGCGCGAGCGCGCCCACGTCCTGGTGGGCCTGGCAATCGCGGTTGCCAATATCGACGAGGTCATCAAGCTCATCCGCCACGCGCCCGATCCGCATACGGCGCGCGAACAGTTGATGGAGCGTCGCTGGCCCGCGGCCGATGTCGAGGCGCTGATCCACCTCATCGACGATCCACGCCACCGCATCAACGAAGACGGCACCTACAACCTGTCCGAGGAGCAGGCGCGCGCCATCCTCGAACTGCGCCTGCAGCGCCTTACCGCGCTCGGCCGCGACGAAATCGCGGATGAGTTGAACACAATCGGCGCCGAGATCACCAATTATCTCGACATCCTGTCGTCTCGCGCGCGCATCCAGCAGATCGTCAAGGACGAGCTTGCCCTGGTTCGCGACGAATTCGGCACGCCGCGCCGCACGGAGCTGTCGGAAGGCGGCGCCGACATGGAGGACGAGGACCTCATCCCGCGCGAGGACATGGTCGTCACCGTCAGTCATTCCGGCTACATCAAGCGCGTGCCGCTTTCGCTCTATCGGGCGCAGCGCCGCGGCGGCAAGGGCCGCTCGGGCATGTCGACCAAGGACGAGGATTTCGTCACGCGGCTGTTCGTGGTCAATACGCACACGCCGGTGCTGTTCTTCTCCTCGCGCGGCATCGTCTACAAGGAAAAGGTCTGGCGCCTGCCCGTCGGTAATCCGCAATCGCGCGGCAAGGCGTTGATCAACATGCTGCCGCTGGAGCAGGGCGAACGCATCACCACCATCATGCCCCTGCCTGAAGACGAGTCGAGCTGGGGCGACCTCGATGTGATGTTCGCCACCACGCGCGGCACGGTGCGCCGCAACAAACTGTCGGACTTCGTGCAGGTCAACCGCAACGGCAAGATCGCCATGAAACTCGAGGAGGAGGGCGACGAAATTCTCGGCGTCGAGACCTGCACCGAGTTCGACGACGTGCTGCTGACAGCTGCTTCGGGCCAGTGCATCCGCTTCCCCGTCAGCGACGTACGCGTCTTCCAGAGTCGCAACTCGGTCGGCGTGCGCGGCATTTCTATGCCGGAGACCGATCGCGCGATCTCCATGACCATCCTGCACCACGTCGACGCCACACCGGCCGAGCGCGCGGCCTATCTCAAGCAGTCGGTTGCCGAACGCAAGCTGGCGACGGGCGAGGACGAGGAGATCGCGCTCACCAACGAGGACATCGGCGAGGAGACCAGCCTTTCGGCCGAGCGTTATGAAGAGCTGAAGGCGCGCGAGGAGTTCGTGCTGACCGTCACCGAATATGGCTACGGCAAGCGCTCGTCGTCCTACGATTTCCGCCTCACCGGCCGTGGCGGCAAGGGCATCCGCGCCACCGACGTCTCCAAGACCGCCGAGATCGGCCAACTCGTTGCCGCCTTCCCGGTGGGCAACGACGACCAGATCATGCTGGTGTCGGACGGTGGCCAGGTCATCCGCGTGCCGGTCGATGGCATCCGCATCGCCAGCCGCGCCACCAAGGGCGTCACCATCTTCAACACCGCCGAAGACGAGAAGGTCGTCTCCGTCGAGCGGATTTCCGAGCCTCAGGGCGAGGGCGAGGATGAGGAAGGTGAAGCGTCAAACGGTTCGTCGGAAGCTTCGGCGAACGAGGGCGGCGAGACGAATTGAGGAAATCTTTGCCGGAAGTCGTGTGCTTCCGGCATTGGCCGCCTCGTCAGGGCGACGAGGCGGGGTTGATGGGTCAGTGCGGACCGAAGGGCTTCGAACGCACCTTCACCTTCTGCTCCTGATGCCGGAGGCGCTGCGTTTCCTGGTGAAGTGCGAACGCAGTTGCAATCAGCATCGCGACGGTCATTGCGGTAGCAAGCACATAGATCATCATCGTCGTGGTCTCCTGGCCCTGCAATGCTGATGTGGCGATTTGGTTGCATCCGTTCCACCCGGACACTATTCGCTTCGACTTGAACTTGTTGTGATCGCGGCCTTTATCTGTGGTTCATGCTTGTCCGCCGGCAATTGCCTTTGACCGAAGCCCTCGCTAGAAAACTGCCATGACAGAGCGCATCGCCATTTACGCCGGGTCGTTCGACCCTCTCACCAACGGCCATCTCGAGGTGCTCAGGGCGTCGCTGGCCGTGGCCGACACCATCTATGCCGCCATTGGCATCCACCCGGCCAAGAAACCGCTGTTCTCCTTCGACGAGCGGGTGGAACTCATCGAGACGGCCGCCTTCGCGGCCTTCGGCGAGGATGCGCGGCGAATCAAGGTCGTCTCCTTCAGCGGCCTGGTCATCGACGCGGCCAGGAAACACAACGCCGCGATCATGATCCGCGGCCTGCGCGACGGCACCGATCTCGACTATGAGATGCAGATGGCCGGCATGAACGAGACCATGGCGCCGGAGCTCCACACGGTGTTCCTGCCGGCCAGCCCTTCGGTGCGCACCATTACCGCCACACTCGTGCGGCAGATAGCTTCCATGGGCGGCGACATTCGCCCCTTCGTGCCGGAGGTCGTCGCCGGCGCCCTGGCCGCCAAATTTGCAAAGTAGGAACGGAGAGCATTTCCATGCAGTTCAGAAGACTTGCCTCGTCTTTCGTCGTCATGGCCAGCCTCGCAGGCGCCTCGCTCCCGGCCTGGGCAGCGGACCCCGACAACACCATGATCATCACGCTGAAGGACGGCGACGTGACCATCGCGCTGCGACCGGACCTGGCGCCCAAGCACGTGGCCCAGATCAAGCAGTTGGTGCGTGACGGCGCCTATGACAACGTCGCCTTCCACCGTGTCATCGAGGGCTTCATGGCCCAGACCGGCGACGTCAAGTTCGGCAACATGGCCAAGGAGTTCAACCCGGACCGCGCGGGCACCGGCGGCTCGGAGTTGCCCAATCTGCCGGCGGAATTTTCTACTGAGCATTTCGTGCGCGGCACGGTCGGCATGGCGCGGGCGCAGAACCCGAATTCCGCCAATTCCCAGTTCTTCATCATGTACGCGGCCAACCCGGGCCTCGACGGCAACTACACCATCGTCGGCAATGTCGAGAGCGGCATGGAATTCGTCGACAAGATAAAAAAGGGTGATCCCGCTGCCAACGGGGTTGTCAGCGAGCCTGATCGCATGATCAAGGTGCGCATCGCCGGCGACGGCAAGTAAAACGGCATCCGAGAAGGAATCTGAACATGGCCGAAATCAAGGATCGCGAAAACGCGCTCATCATGGAGACCACGAAGGGCAGGGTCGTCATCGAACTCTTCCCCGATCTCGCTCCCGGCCATGTCGGCCGCATCAAGGAACTGGCGCGCGAAGGCGCCTATGACGGCGTCGTCTTCCACCGCGTCATCGACGGCTTCATGGCCCAGACCGGCGACGTCAAGTTCGGCAAGTCGGACGGCCCGAACTTCAATCCGGCCCGTGCCGGCATGGGCGGCTCCGACAAGCCGGACCTGAAGGCCGAGTTCTCCAACATGAATCACGGCCGCGGCACCTGCTCGATGGCACGCGCCCAGAACCCGAACTCCGCCAACTCGCAGTTCTTCATCTGCTTCGAGGATGCCGGCTTCCTCAACCGCCAGTACTCGGTCTGGGGCCAGGTCATCGAAGGCATGGAAAACGTCGACAAGATCAAGCGCGGCGAGCCTGTCCAGGACCCGGACAAGATCGTGTCGATGAAGGTCGCGGCCGACGTTCAGGAATAAGGCGCAAGCGGCAGTGGCGGGTATTTTCTGGTCTTTGCTCGGCATCATGGCTGGCGCGTTCATCGCCATCCAGGCGCCGATCAATTCCGAGCTCAGCAAGGGGCTTGGCCTACCCGTCGCAGCCGCCGCTTTCTCCTTCCTGTCGGGCGCAGTCGTGCTCGGCATTGTTTCGGTTGCCGTCACCCGCCTGCAGGGCGTTTCGCTCGACTGGCGGGCGCCGGCGCCGTGGATGTTCGTTGGCGGAGGCCTGCTTGGCGCCGCCTATGTCACCAGCGCCACCATCCTGACGCCGCGCCTCGGCGCGGCAGCGCTGATGGCCTTCCTTGTTGCCGGCCAGCTGCTGGCCGGCATGCTCATCGACCGCGTTGGCTTCCTCGGCGTCGCGGTCCGCGAGATCACCATGGGCCGCGTCGCCGGCGCGGTGCTGCTGCTGGCCGGGGCCTTGATGATCCGCCTGTTCTGATGCGCGTTGACCTTTTCGATTTTCACCTGCCGGAAGAGCGTATTGCTCTTCGCCCGGCCGAGCCGCGTGATTCCGCGCGGCTGTTGTTGGTGCACCCAGGCGAGCCGTTCGAGGATAAGCGCGTTGGCGACCTGCCGTCGCTTCTGCAGCCGGGCGACCTGCTCGTCTTCAACGACACGAAGGTAATCCCCGCACAGTTGAAGGGCGTGCGCCAGCGCGGCGAGGCGATCGCCCATGTCGACGCCACCTTGCACATGCGCGTGGGCCCCGACCGCTGGCGCGCCTTCGTGCGCCCGGGCAAGCGGGTCGCAGAGGGCGACCGCATCCAGTTCGGCCACAGCGCCGAGGCCTGCATGCTCGGCGCGCTCGACGCCACCGTGCTGGAGAAGGGCGAGGCGGGCGAGGTGCTGCTTGCCTTCGACCTGTCCGGCCCAATGCTGGATGAGGCACTTCACGCCGTCGGCCACATTCCGCTGCCACCCTATATCGCGTCAAAGCGGCCCGACGACGCGCGCGACCGCGCCGACTATCAGACCGTCTATGCCCGAGAGGAAGGCGCCGTCGCCGCACCCACCGCCGGGCTGCATTTCACGCCGGAATTGTTCGCCGCGCTGGATGCCCGTGGCATCGAGCGGCGGTTCGTGACGCTCCATGTCGGCGCCGGCACCTTTCTGCCGGTGAAGGCCGACGACACCGCCGATCACAAGATGCATGCCGAGATCGGCCATGTCTCGGCGGAGGTTGCTGCAGCCGTCAACGCCGCGCGTGCCCAGGGGCGCCGCGTCGTCGCGGTCGGCACCACCTCGCTGCGTCTTCTGGAAAGTGCTGCCGCGCCTGATGGCTCCATGTCCGCCTGGTCCGGCGCGACTGAAATCTTCATCACGCCCGGCTACCGCTTCAAGGCGGTCGATGTGCTGATGACCAATTTCCACCTGCCGCGTTCGACGCTGTTCATGCTGGTTTCCGCCTTGAGCGGACTGGAAACCATGCGCGCCGCCTACGCCCATGCTATCGACAGCGGCTATCGTTTCTATTCCTATGGCGATGCCAGCCTGCTGTTCAGGGCCCCCGAATGAGTACCGAGTTTTCCTTCAACATCCTTGCTACGGACGGCAACGCCCGGCGCGGCGAAATCACCATGCCGCGCGGCACCATCCGCACGCCCGCCTTCATGCCGGTCGGCACCGGCGGCACGGTGAAGGCCATGTATATGGACCAGGTGAGGGGCGTCGGCGCCGACATCATCCTGGGCAACACCTATCACCTGATGCTGCGGCCGGGTGCCGAGCGCGTCGCCAAGCTTGGCGGCCTGCATGAATTCGCGCGCTGGCCGCACCCGATCCTGACCGATTCCGGCGGCTTCCAGGTCATGTCGCTGTCCGGCCTGCGCAAGATCACCGAGCAGGGCGTAACCTTCCGCTCGCATATTGATGGCGCGCCCTATGAAATGTCGCCCGAGCGTTCTATCGAAATCCAGGGTCTGCTCGATTCCGACATCCAGATGCAGCTCGACGAATGCACTGCGCTGCCGGCCAAGGAGCGCGAGATCGAGCGGGCGATGGAGCTTTCGCTGCGCTGGGCCGAACGCTGCAAGACCGCTTTCGGCGATCAGCCGGGCAAGGCTATGTTCGGCATCGTGCAAGGTGGCGATATTCCGCATCTGCGCGTGCGCTCGGCCCGAGCACTGTCAGACCTCGGGCTGAAAGGCTATGCCGTAGGCGGCCTGGCGGTGGGCGAGCCGCAGGAAGTCATGCTCGACATGCTCGACATCACCTGTCCCGAGCTGCCGGCCGAAAAGCCACGCTACCTGATGGGCGTCGGCACGCCGGACGACATCATCAAGTCTGTTGCGCGCGGCATCGACATGTTCGACTGCGTCATGCCCACCCGCGCCGGCCGCCACGGCCTGGCCTATACGCGGCGCGGCAAGATCAACCTGCGCAACGCCCGCCACGCGGACGACCACCGCCCGCTCGACGAGGAAAGCGATTGCCCGGCCGCGCGCGACTATTCGCGCGCCTATCTGCACCATCTGGTGCGCTCGCAGGAGTCTCTGGGCGCCATGCTGCTGACCTGGAACAATCTTTCCTACTATCAGCGCCTCATGCAGGACATTCGCGACGCCATCGAGCAGGGCAGGTTCGCGGATCGGACGGCCGAGATTTCCGAAGGCTGGGCGAGGGGAGATATCCCCGTTCTTTGACGACCGGCCCAGGCCGGCCAGCGACCACACCGGGAGGACAAATGGACAGCGAGGAATTTCGGCACTGGTCGCACAAGGCGGCCGATTGGGGCGCGGACTATCGCGAGACGCTGCGCGACCGGCCGGTGAGGGCGCAGACCCAGCCAGGAGAGATCGCGGCGCAAATCGCCGCCGCCCCGCCCGAAGCGGCCGAGCCGATGGAGCAGATTTTCGCCGATTTCGAGCAGAAAATCCTGCCCGGCATGACGCATTGGCAGCACCCGCGCTTCTTCGCCTATTTCCCGGCCAATGCGGCGCCGGTGTCGGTCGTGGCCGAATATCTGGTCACCGTCATGGCCGCGCAATGCATGCTCTGGCAGACTTCGCCGGCAGCCACCGAGCTGGAAACCCGCGTTATCGACTGGCTGCGCCAGGCGCTGGGCCTGCCGGAGGGTTTTTCCGGCGTGATCCAGGACAGCGCCTCCTCCGCCACGCTCGCCGCCGTGCTGACCATGCGCGAGCGCGCGCTGGAATGGCAGGGCAATAAGCAGGGGCTTTCAGGGCAGAACCGGTTGCGCGTCTACGCATCCGATCAGGTGCACACCTCCATCGACCGTGCCATCTGGGTATCCGGCATCGGCGAGGAAAACCTCGTCCGCATTCCGACTGCGGGCGCGTTGCGGTCCATCGATGCGACCGCGCTCGAGGCAGCAATCCTCGCCGACAAGGCGCAAGGCTTCCTGCCCGCCGGCATCATCGCCTGTGTAGGGGGCACGAGTGTCGGCGCGACGGATGATATCGCCGCTGTCGCATCGGTGGCGAAGAAGCATGGCCTCTATCTGCACGTCGATGCGGCCTGGGCCGGCTCGGCGATGATCTGCCCGGAGTTTCGCCGTTTCTGGGCTGGCATCGAAGGCGCGGATTCCATCGTCTTCAACCCGCACAAATGGCTTGGCGCGCAGTTCGACTGTTCGGTGCAGTTCATCCGCGACCCCGATTCCCTCGTCCGCACGCTGGCGATCAAGCCGGAATATCTGAAGACGCACGGCAAGGACGGCGTCATCAACTATTCCGAATGGTCCGTGCCGCTCGGCCGCCGCTTCCGGGCGCTGAAACTGTGGTTCCTGCTGCGCGCACATGGCCTTGAAGGCCTGCGCACCATGATCCGCAACCATGTCGCCTGGGCCGAGGCGCTGGCGGTGCGGCTTGAGGCTGTGCCGGACTTCGAGATCGTCACCCAGCCGATGCTGTCGCTGTTTTCGTTCCGCCATGCGCCAAATGGCGTCGAAGACCTCGACGAGCACAATTTGCGCCTCGTCAACGCCATCAACGACGACGGCCGCATCTACCTCACCCAGACGCGAGTGGACGGCCGTGTCGCCATCCGCTTCCAGGTCGGCCAGTTCGATGCGGCCGAGGCAGATGTTGCGCAAGCCTTCGATGTCATCGCCGAGGTCGCGGCGCGGCTTCATGCCGGGCAGGGGGCGTGACAGGCAAACTTCCGTTGTCTTTCGTTTTGCAATAGTATCCATCGAAACGAAGACTGGAGTTGCCTCGTGTTCCTGTCGGCTCGGCATGCTGAAATCATCCAGATGGCCAAGGATTCCGGCCGGGTCCTGGTCGACGATCTGGCTGCCCGTTTCGGGGTGACCCCACAGACCATCCGCAAGGACCTGAACGATCTTTGCGAGCAGCGTCTGCTGAGCCGCATCCATGGCGGCGCGCTGCTGCCCTCGGGCATCGAGAACATGGAATACGAGGCTCGCCGCAAGATCGCTGCGGAAGAAAAGGGGGCGATCGGCCGCGCGGCCGCCCGGCTGATCCCAGACAAGGCGTCGCTCTTCATCAACATCGGCACCACGACGGAAGCGGTCAGCAATGCTCTTCTGGATCACAAGGGGCTGATGGTCATCACCAACAACATCAACGTGGCCAACAGGTTGCGCGTGTATCCGGAGATCGAGGTGGTGATTTCAGGCGGCGTCGTGCGCAGTTCCGACGGCGGCATCGTCGGCGAGGCGGCGGTCGATTTCATCAAGCAGTTCAAGGTCGACTATGCCGTCATCGGCGTCTCCGCAATCGATGAGGACGGCGCCTTGCTCGATTTCGATTTCCGCGAGGTCAAGGTGGCACAGGCCATCATCGCCAATGCACGCCATGTGATCCTGGTGGCCGACGCCACAAAGTTCGAGCGCATGGCGCCCGTTCGCATCGGCCACCTTTCGCAGGTCAATACCTTCATCACGGACCGTTGCGAGCTCGAGGGCATACGCGACGTCTGCCGGGAAACGGGTGTGCAACTGATCGAAACTGAACGGTAGTCTCACGAAGCGCCCGGCATTCTGCCCTGCGCGTTCAATTTTCGTTTGACATTCGTTCCCGCGGCCAAACAATTCTGCGGCGGCTTCGACCGAATGGCGACTGATGCCGTGTGCACGCGACGGAGGTAGACGGATGAGCAATCTGGTGCTGGCGATCGACCAGGGCACTACCTCAAGCCGGGCCATCGTGTTCGATGCACAAAGGCGGGTGGTTGGCCTCGGCCAGCAGGAGTTCCCGCAGCATTTCCCTGCCTCCGGCTGGGTGGAACACGACCCGGAGCAGATCTGGCAGAGCGTCGTCGCCACCTGCAAGGCAGCGCTTGCCCAGGCGAAATGCGAGGCGCGGGACATCGCCGCCATCGGCATCACCAACCAGCGCGAAACAGTGGTGGTGTGGGACAAGCACACCGGCCAGCCCATCCACAATGCCATCGTGTGGCAGGACCGCCGCACGGCTCCCCTGTGCGCAAAGCTCAGGAAGCAGGGGCTGGAGCCCATCTTCTCGCGCAAGACCGGGCTTTTGCTCGATCCCTATTTCTCCGGCACCAAGCTTGCCTGGATGCTCGACCGCGTGAAGGGCGCCCGCAAGCGCGCGGAGCGGGGCGATCTTCTGGCCGGCACCATCGACAGTTTCCTTATCTGGCGCCTCACGGGCGGCAAGGAGCACGCAACCGATGCCACCAACGCATCACGCACGCTGCTCTACAACATCCGCACCAACGAATGGGATGCCGAGCTGCTGCGCATCCTGCGCATTCCTGCCTCGATCTTGCCCGAGGTGAAGGACTGTTCCGCCGACTTCGGCGTCACCGATAACGACCTGTTCGGTGCCGGCATTCCCATCCTTGGCGTCGCGGGCGACCAGCAGGCGGCGACCATCGGCCAGGCCTGCTTTGCGCCCGGCATGATGAAATCGACCTACGGCACCGGCTGCTTTGCGCTGCTCAACACCGGCGAGGATCTGGTGCGGTCGAAGAATCGCCTGCTCAGCACCATTGCCTACCGGCTGGAAGGCCGCACAACCTACGCGCTCGAAGGCTCCATCTTCGTGGCCGGCGCCGCCGTCCAGTGGCTGCGCGACGGCATCAAGGTCATCGACAAGGCCGAGCATTCGGGGGAACTGGCCGACAGGGCGGACGAATCGCAAAGCGTCTATCTGGTGCCCGCCTTCGTCGGGCTGGGCGCGCCGCACTGGGATGCCGAAGCGCGCGGCGCCATGTTCGGCCTGACGCGCAATTCAGGTCCGGCCGAATTCGCACGTGCAGCGCTCGAATCGGTGGCGTTCCAGACCCGCGACCTGCTCGATGCCATGCGCAAGGACTGGAAGGCCAACTCGAGCAGGACCGTGCTGAGGGTCGATGGCGGGATGGTCGCTTCCGACTGGACCATGCAGCGGCTGGCCGACATTCTCGACGCGCCCGTCGATCGTCCGACCATATTGGAAACCACGGCGTTGGGCGCCGCATGGCTTGCCGGTGCGCGGGCAGGGGTGTGGCCGCAGATGGAAGCCTTCGCCAGCAACTGGTCGCTGGAGCGGCGCTTCCAGCCCGATATGGAGCCCGGCCTGCGCGCCACAAAGCTGAAGGGCTGGCGGGACGCGGTTCGGCGCACGCTATCCCAGAATTAGCCTTCTCAGCGGTCGGGAAACATGGAAAACCCGCACCTTGCGGCGCGGGTTTTCGCCTTTTCGGTCAGGTCTTACTCAATAGGGCGAGACGCACTGACGGCGCGGCCCATTGTTGGGCTGGAATGTGTTGTCCGACACCCGATAGCTGCGGTAGCGGTTGGCGCACCATTGCACATGCGCATTGGCACCCGCATAGGCTGGCGGCGTCATGCCATAGGCACCGCCCACGATCGCGCCCGTGGCAAAGGCGCCGGCAGGGAACCACCAGCCATTATAAAGCCGATAGCCCGGTCGGTAGTTGCGATAGCCGCGATAGCCATGCCAGTAGCCGCCGCGAACCGCGTGCGCGCCATGCCAGCCACCCACCACCGGCCCGCGGCGCACCACGGTGTGCCCGCGCCGGATGTAATAGGCCACCTGCTGGGCCTGGCTGCCGTCTGGCTGCGCCACGGCCGGCTTGGGAAGGACGATTTCGCCAGCGCTGGCGGGCACTACGGGAACAAACGCGAAAGAGGCCGCCAGCACCGAAGCGGACAGGCTCGTAAAAAGGTTTTTCATTGGAATCTCCTGCTCTTTGGGTTGCAGTCTCCCTCGTGGAAAAGAACGTTCCACTCGTCGCGTTAGTTCCAAATTGCCCGGGTCACCCTTTTTGGTGCTGCTTTTGTCGCGGCTGCTTCGCACGCCCTCGCGCACTTGCGCATCCGCCGCCAACATCCCCAGAAAAACAGTGTTTTTGCGGTTGACCGGCAGGAGCACTCTCCCTATGTTCCGGCCCAATTTCGGGGTGCCAAGCGCGGCCACCGGAAGCACCCGCCCAGGCTTCGGCCGGTTGATCCTGAACGGACAAAAGGGTGGTTGGTGAAGGGCTGGTAGCTCAGATGGTAGAGCACGGAACTTTTAATTCTGGGGTCATGGGTTCGAGTCCCATCCAGCCCACCAATACTAAAATCACTCCCTAGATTTATTGGCTTTTTGCCTCTTTTTGCCCCACCATTTGCCACCCTGGGAAAGTGGGAGATTGGTATTCTCGCTCCGGTCGAATACGACGAGCTTTATGGCGGCGCCTGCCATCTTCCGGCGACGTGCCTTGCGGATATAAAGGTCTGGCTGCTTGTAGGTGGTCCAGCCGTAGATTGCCTTCAGATCGGCTTTTTGAGCGCGGCGGGCTTTTTTAGCACAGGCCCGACTGCCGTGCCGGTAGGCTCGTTTCTACCAGGCTCGGTGCGGCTCGTTCTCCATCGTCGAGCACAGCGGAGGCCTGTGCCATGGGATCGACATCGAGCCTGCCGCGTTATCTGGCGGATGCCGGGATGGAACAGGTGGCACAGCAACAAGCCAATGCAAAAATCCTGATCGTCGGGGCCGGGCCAACCGGTCTCACTGCCGCGGTGGAGCTGGCGCGGCGAGGTGTTGCGCCCCGCATTATCGACCGGAAGGACGCGCCAACCCCGCTTAGCAAGGCGGTTGGCATCAGTCCGCACAGCCTCGATCTCCTGGAGGCGTCGGGCATTTCGGAACGCCTCCTAGCCAAAGGCCTCAGGATTCGCCACGTCCACTTCAGCGCGGAAGACCGCGAACTTGGCGTGGTCGACATCTCGGTCCTCTCGCATCGCTTCAATTTCCTGCTTTCATTGCCGCAACGGGATACGGAAGCGATCATGGTCGCCAGGCTGGCCGAACTTGGTGTCGAGGTGGAATGGCGCTCTACGCTTGCCGGCCTCGAGGAAAGCGCCGACGGGGTCAAGGCGACGATCGCGAGGGCCAATGGCCAGGAGCAGGCGCGCTTCGATTGGGTATACGGCGCTGATGGCGTCGATAGCGCGGTGCGAAGGGCGTTGGCCATCGAGTTTCAGGGCTATACGCATAAGCGGCAATGGAGCATCGCCGATGCCGAAATTGCCGACTGGCCCTATGAGCCGCTTTCGGCCCAGGCCTTTCTCCACCGGAATGGCGACCTGGGTTTCATCATTCCCATCGAAGAGGGGCGCTTCCGCGCAGTCTCGAATACCGGCGACGCCTTGCGGCGCATCCCGGGCAATTATCGGGTAACGGAACTGTTGCGGACCGATCGCTTCCACATTCCCGCCCGGCAGGCACAGCGCTATCAGACAAACCGCGTCTTTCTGGGCGGTGACGCCGCTCACGCGCATTCGCCGTTGGGCGCCCGCGGCATGAACCTTGGCATTGAGGACGCAATGTCCTTTGCCCGCCGCTACTTCGACGGTTCGTTGGCTGGCTACACAGAGGAGCGTTGGCCGATAGGGCGACGCTGGATCGTGCTCAGCGAGCGGATCTTGCGGATGGCCCAGGCGACCAGCCCGACCGCACAGGCTTTCAGGAATCTCGCATTCTCAATCATTGGGCGTTTTCCGGCGCTGCAGCGTCCCTTCATCGCGCGCGTCGCAGGGCTCAAAGAATGAAGAGGCGTCGAGAATCGCAGCTTTGCACCGGTAATGCTTGCGAATAGCGCGGAGACGACGAGGTAGTTTCTCATCTTGTTATCCCCCTTAAGTGAGTTGGACTTACTTCTTGGGTTGACGTGAATCTTTCAGCACTAGGGGGAAAGACGCTGCCGTTGCATTTTTGTTGCGTCTTGCACAGCCGTGGCAATTGAGATTTGCTGGCACTGATCCCAGGTTAGCCGAGCCCCCCGCGGCGCTATTCTCGGGTTCATCTTCGTCAGACGCTTTGCCCGCTCCGGTTTGCCGGGGCGGGCTCTTTGAATCCTCTGAACCAATCGCGCTCGGCACTCACCCGTCGTCTCACACGAGGCGGCGGGCTCGCTATTTTGTGCGCCAAGCGTTGGAACTTTTTTGCCGGCGACACGTTTTTTGGGGTTCGTTCGAAAGGGCCAGCCTTCGCGACCACCGCGTGGAGGCCCGTCACCCCCACGTCATCGTAGGCCTGACCTCCACGGACCGATTTTCCTTGGAGAAGACAATGAGACGCTATCTCTCGACACTCGCATGCTCGGCATTGCTTGGCATCGGCGCCCTCTCCGGCACTTCGGCTTTTGCCGGGGTCATACACGTTCCCGACATCGCCCCGACGACTGGCTCGGGCCAGGGCGGCCTTGACACGGCCGTGCTGAGACAAAGGCCATCTGACAACGCAAGCAGCGGCCTCCAGTTCGTCCGCGGCGGCGGTTTCCACGGTGGCTTCCACGGCATGGGTGGCTTCCACGGCATGGGTGGCTTTCATGGCATGGGCGGTTTCCATGGCATGCGCGGTTTCCATGGTATGGGCGGCTTCCGCGGTGGGGCCTGGGGGCCCGGCTTCCGCCGTGGCGCTTGGGGTCCCGGCTTCCGCGGCGGCTGGCATGGCATGGGTGCTTGGCGCGGTCCGGGCTGGCGTGGTGGCTGGCGTGGGGCCGGTTGGGGCCCGGGCTGGCGCGGGGGTGTCTGGCGTGGCGGCTGGCACGGCATGCGCGGCAACCGCTTCGTCAACCGGCGGTTCTTCAATGGCGGTGGCAATAACTGGGGCTGGGGTTGGGGCTGGTGGGGGTTAGGCCTGCCACTGGCGTACGCCTACTGTGACCCGTACACCTTGGCCTACTACGGCACGTGCTATCCGGGTGGCTACTACGGTGGATATTGATCGCGCGAATATACGGTGTTGCTAGTCAACCTCATGAGGGCAACTCCATGAGCGCGAACCTTGGTTAGTGTTGTGAGGTACATTTAGGCCAAGGATTTGCCCGCCTCGGTTCGCCGCGGCGGGCGTTCTTTGCCAAATGCGCGCACTCTTACGCATCGGGCTGTGCTCGCGCGGTGAGCATGGGGCGATGGGTCGCCGAGCTTAGCTGCCTGCACCCGGGCAGCATCCATCGTGAGGCAGATGTGTGCGCTGTAAACCGACGGCCAGGTCCAAATATCAGCCGCTCTCCGCCGCGAAGCGAGTTTTTTGGGTTTTGACGGGAACCGCTGAACGTTTGGTGCGTTACAACAGCACCCGTACTCATCAGCCCGTCGTCTCTCTCGAGGCGGCGGGCTTTTTTTTCGTTTCAGTCAGCTAGTTCCGCAGGAAGTTATTGATCTCTTTCAGCGTGACGACTCCGTCGTGGTTTGTGTCGATCATGTCGAAGATTCTCTTATGGACGTCGGTCAGTTCTTCGAAGGAGATCGATCCGTCTTCGTCCGTGTCGAGGATGGCGAATATGATCTTCAGCCGGGGCATGCCCATCATATGCCCTCTCTCCATCATGCGATCAGCCATCATGCCCGGCGGCATCTTACGCTGCGGCTTCCTTTGCTCTGGAGCCCTTTGCTGAGGCCTTCGTTCAGGCATCATGCCGTGATCCATCTCCCCAGGTTGCTCATCTTGATACTCGTCCTCATACTCATCGGATGGGTTCGCCGCTTGCGCGAGAATCGTCTCCTCGCGGTTCAGATCAGACGTCTGGGCCATGCCGCCGGACGCCATGCCGGCGGTGATGGTGACTGTCAGCGCGACGCGCGCAAGTGCAGCAGCTATCATGGCATACTCCCTGGGTGTGATCCTCATCTCGGCAAGGTACGGCGTTTCGCCACCCATGCCTTGCCAGGAGAAACGGTGTCAGATCGCCGTGCGAACACAAGACGGGGAAAACCGCGCCTGGGTGGGGTAGACAGCCAAGGGAGGCGGCACCCCGTTGACGAGCGTAGGGCCCAGTCCTCCCGTCCAGAGCCATACACGCGGGCACTTGGAGTTGCTCAATGACGTGGCGCAAACGCTCATCGGAAGGCTCGGCATCACAGAGCCGAGCGCCCGGCAATACTGGACCATGGGCCAGCCGGTTTCGTGCCGGCCTTCGCGCCCTTAGTTCTCGATGAAGGCTTCCATCTCCTCCAAGGTCACCTTGCCGTCCTTGTTGGTGTCGATCATGTCGAAGATCCGCTTGTGGATCGCCGAGATTTCCTCGAACGACACCGATCCGTCTTCATCGGTATCGGCAATCGCGAACATGATCTTCAGCATGAGCCGCCTGTGCATGGCGCCGTGCATCATGCGGCGCATCCTCTCGGCCATCATTCCAGGGGGCATCATGCCGGGAGCGTTCATGCCTGGGGCGTTCATACCCGGCCGTTCGGGCGCGCCTTCCTGGTCTTCCTCTTCGGCGGGCCCTCTGGTTTGCGGCTCCTCGGCCTGAGCCAGCAACATCTTGCTGACGACGGTGTGCGGCACGGTTTGCGGCGGCTGCGCTGTCGCAGTCAGGGTCAAGCCGGTCATGATCAAGGCGGTAAGCGCAAGCGTGCGCGCGGGTGCGGTCGACATCATGAGAACCTCCTTGCGTACGGCTCCGCGGAGCCAGACGCCGTCAATTCAGTTTCAAGGACCTGCATGTCGAGGCCGTGCGGCCGGCATGCGGCCGCGCCTGTTCGACCGGTTCTTAGATAGGGTGAGGCGGCAGATCGGCCAGTAATCGGGAACGAGAGCCTGCGCCGAGTTCAGGTCCTGAAGCCCTCACGAACTTGTGGGTTCGCGCCTCGGCGCAGGCGAGCTTTCCGCCCTGGGTCAGTTGGATTTGTCGGATTTTGGCTCTTTGCCGGGGCTTCGCCAGGTGCCGCGCAGCGCGATGTATCTGTCGAGCGCCTGCGTCAGGCCGGCTTCGTCGGTCACGCCGTCCTGGAATTCGCGGGCCAGGAAGTTGGCAGCATCGCGGCCCAGCGCCGAAGATTCCGCAGACTTTCGGAACCCGGCATTCTCGAGAACCCTTTCGATCATCGTCATGTCGTCCGGGGCCAGATAGTGCTGATGAGCGCTAGAAGGCATATCTCCCTCCCATGTCGGTCAGGAATGCCATTCGAGAATGCGTCAACTTATCCGCATTGTCCAGCGCGCAGCCGGTCGCCGGCTGGCGAAAAGGGCCGCTTCCCCGGTGCCCCAGATAATGATTGACCCTCCATTTCGACGCTAATAGCATCCGCGCTCGAAGTGCTGCGAATTTGCGTCGGGGCCGGCACCATCACAATGACGAGACTGTTTTGATAAAATACTTCCTTTCCGGAAAATTTCTTTTTACAGTCTACAAGCGAAAAGAAATCATCTCGATAACCGCCATTATTATGGCGTTCATGGTTGTTATTGCAAGTATTTACGCGACCATGGTTTACGTCGAGCGGCGCGATCTTGTTAATATCGCCACCGCCAGAGCGGAATCCTACGCACTTGCTCTTTCCACCGACGTCCAGTGGTACCTTGACGTTGCAAGGCAAAGCCTGCGCCGCGTGGACCAGGCGCTCGGCAAGGACATCAACGGCGTTGGGATGGTTAGCAGCGAGATTGCCCAACTCGTCGACGAACTGCCCAACGGAGTCAGAATTGTCGTTTATGACCGCGATGGCAATTCGCGCCTGTTCTCGGATGCCAACCACAAGTCCGTAAACATCGGCGACCGCGATTATTTTCTCAACCTGAAGAACGGCCACGACTGGTCGATTTCCAACCTCATCCAGGAGCGCGGAACTGGCGAGCAGACCTTCGCCGTGGGGCACAAGCTCTCTCGCGGCGGAAAGTTCTACGGCGCCGTTGTTGCCTATGCTCCGATGCATATCTTCAGCAAGGTCTGGTCGGCTTTTGCGGCAGGAAGGGATTCAAACGCCTTCATCGTGCACCTGGACGGATGGCTCACCGCGAGGCTGCCGATGGTCCAGCACGAGATCTTCAGCCAGAAACTGCCGGACGACTTCGTGGATCGGTTCAAGGGGGAGGAAAGGGGGGCCTTCACCATGGGCGCCTCTCCGATCGACGGCGTCACCCGCATCATTGGCTTCGACCGTGTTCCAGGATCGCCGCTTGTAGCGGTTGTCGGCATAAGCAGGGAGGCGGCGCTCGCTCCCTTCTGGCGCAGTCTCGAGATGCAGCTTCTTGTGGGGGCGCCCATCCTGCTCGCGCTGATCCTTGCCTCCTATTTCAACATCAGGATGCATCGGGACCAGGAGATACTCCGGACAAATCTCTCGCGCGCCAACAAGAGGAATGAAGTGCTGCTGCGCGAGATCCACCATCGCGTCAAGAACAACCTGCAGGCGGTCGCCTCGCTCGTCAGGCTTCACGACAGGAACGGCAGTTCTTCGGAGGATCTCTCCCAGCGCATTGCCGCCATGGTGGCGGTGCACGAGCACATCTATCAAAACGACGAATTCGACACCATCGATGCCCGGGAATATATCGGTTTCCTCGTGCGCCAGACCGTCGAGGGGATATCCAACGGCGCCAAGGTGTCGTTGGCGGTGGATGGCGATCCGATTCTGATCTCGCCCGACTTGGCGATGCCGCTCGGCCAGATGGTGAGCGAAGTCGTCACCAACTCTATCAAATATGGCTTTTCCGACGGCCGCGAGGGCGAGATCGCCGTGTCCCTCACCCGGCTGGACGATTGCCGAGCGCGCCTCGTCATCCGCGACAATGGTGTCGGCTTCGACCCGGAGGACGGAAACACGGGAATGGGCAGCCGGCTCATCAGGTCATTTGCCCGCCAGATGAATGGCGAGGCGACATTGTCGTCGACCGATGGCGTCGAATTCTGCTGCGAATTCTCGCTTCAATAAATCCGTTGGCGACCAAGGCCGGCCGACGTTGCCTCTGGGTCGCCCCGTCGCGATTCGCTACAGCCAGCGCCTGCGTTCGGCGGTTGCGCTTGCCACAGCCAAGCCAAGCAGGAAGCCCACGAGGCCGCTCAGCACGACAATGGTGGTAGCAGTGGCCGGGTTTTCGCGAGCAAGTTCGGAAACCGCCCCGCTCGTCGTCCTAAGCTGCCGCATCGCTCGCCTGGCTCTATGCGAAGCCTCGTCCATGGTCTCCGCGGCCTGCTCGCGTGCGCTATCGTAGAACTCGGCGCCACGCTCCGAAAGCGTCTTGCTGATTTCGGACATTTCCTTCCGCAGATCGGCAATCTGCTTCTCCAGCGCTTTCTTGATTTCCTCCGGATTGAGGGGTTCTGCCATGGGTCGATCTCCGTTGTTCAAGGCAACGGGGCAACGGGCTGGCGGCCGGTTGGTTCCGCCGCCTTGCCCGGCGGGCCCAAGCCATTCGCCGGGCGTCTTCGCAGAGGCTCCGTCCTCAGGCCTTCTTGAGGAATTCGGTCCGCAGCACCAGTCCCTTCACCTGCTTGGTATTGCACTCGACCTCGGCGGGATCGTCGGTGAGGCGGATATTCTTCACCAGCGTGCCGCGCTTCAGGGTCTCGGAGGTTCCCTTGACCTTGAGGTCCTTGATGAGCGTGACGGAATCGCCGTCTGCCAGGCGGGTTCCGTTGCTGTCTTTCACGATGATGTCGGTCAAATCGATTTCCTCTTGTCTGCTGGCGGCTTGCGCCCTCGAATGGTACCTAGCCGCTGGGGTCGGGTGGGTAAAGGTTTGCGGGCGACGATCTGCCACGCAGTCGTGATTGGAGCCGGTGCCTCCGCTTGGCTATAAGCGGGACGGACTAGACGGGGCTGAAGGCATGGCGTTGGACATCGGGTATCTCAGTGCGGTCGGGGCAGGGGCGCTGTCGTTCCTGTCGCCTTGCGTGCTGCCTCTGGTGCCGCCCTACCTCTGCTATATGGCGGGCGTGACCGTGGACGACTTCCGCGCCGGCACCGGCCAGGCCGCGCGGGCGGGCGCGCGCAGCGCGTTGATGGTCACCTCTCTCGCCTTCGTCCTGGGCTTCTCCACCGTCTTCGTGACGCTCGGCGCAGGCGCCTCCAGCATTGGCCGTCTCCTGCGCGTGTGGCAGGAGCCGTTGGCGCTCGTGGCAGGTGTGCTCATCGTGCTCATGGGCCTCAACTTCCTTGGCATCCTGAAGATCCCGTTTCTATCGCGCGAGGCCCGTTTCCAGGCCGAGGGCAGGCCCACCAGCCTTATTGCCGCCTATGTCATGGGCCTGGCCTTCGCCTTCGGCTGGACGCCCTGCATCGGCCCGGTGCTCGGGCCGATCCTGACGCTTGCCGGCGGCCGCGAAACTGTCAGCGAGGGCGCGTTGCTGCTTGCCGCGTATTCGCTGGGCCTCGGCATACCCTTCCTGCTGGCGGCGCTGTTTTCGGGCGCGTTCATGCGTTTCCTCGGCCGCTTCCGCGTCCATCTTGGCCGGGTCGAAAAGGTCATCGGCGCGCTGCTGGTGGCTGCGGGCGTGCTGTTTCTCACGGGCGGCGTCCAGACCGCCTCCTACTGGCTGCTGGAGACATTCCCGGCGCTGGGCACCCTGGGCTAATTTCCCGGCCTAACTGGGCCGTCGTCACGATCCGTAGCCGAGTGTGACCGCGCGGGGCAGCAAAACCCTTTCGCATTGTTCGGCTTCGTGCTCTAGAACTGTGCCGACTCTTCCCTTTCGCTTCCGGAATACGCCATGACCGCACGTTCCTGCCTGTCGATCATCCTTGCCGCCGGCGAAGGCACGCGCATGAAGAGCGCGCTGCCCAAGGTGCTCCATAAAATCGCCGGCCTGCCCATGGTCGCCCATGTCGCCAGAGCAGCGGCCGCCGCGGGCGGCGGCGACCTCGCATTGGTCATCGGCTATGGCGCAGAGCAGATGCGCGAGGCGGCGGCGTCTTTTGCGCCCGGCGCGGAAACTTTTGTCCAGGAAGAGCGGCTTGGCACCGCCCATGCCGTTCTTTCGGCCCGTGAGGCCATCGCGCGCGGCTATGACGACATCCTCGTCATGTTCGGCGACACGCCGCTGATCGATCCTGCCGCACTCCTGCACGCCCGCGAGAAGCTGGCCGAGGGCGCTGCCGTCGTCGTGCTCGGCTTTCGCACCGACGAGCCCACCGGCTACGGCCGCCTGATCGAGCAGGACGGCGCGCTGCAGGCTATCCGCGAGGAAAAGGACTGCACCGACGAAGAGCACAAGATCACCTTCTGCAACAGCGGCCTGATGGCGATTTCCGGCAAGCATGCGCTGGCGCTGCTGGATGCCGTAAAGAACGACAACGCCAAGGGCGAGTACTATCTCACCGACATTGTCGAGATCGGCCGCAAGGCGGGGCTGAAGATCGTGGCCACGGAAGCCAGTTTCGAGAACGCGCTCGGCATCAACAACCGCGCCGAACTCGCGCAGGCCGAGGCGATCTGGCAGCAGCGCAAGCGCCGCGAGGTCATGCTCTCCGGCGTCACCATGCTCGCGCCCGAAACGGTGTTCTTCTCGCACGACACCCAGGTCGAGCCAGACGTGCTCATCGAGCCGAACGTCTATTTCGGCACCGGCGTCCGTATTGCCAGCGGCGCCATCATCCACGCCTTCTCCCACCTCGAGGGCGCCAGCATCGGTCCGCGTGCCGAAATCGGCCCCTTTGCGCGCCTGCGGCCTGGTGCGGATCTGAAGGAAAAGTCGAAGGTCGGCAATTTCTGCGAAATCAAGAAGGCCACCGTCGAAGTGGGCGCCAAGGTCAATCACCTGACCTATATCGGCGATGCGCGCGTTGGCGCGGGCGCAAATATCGGCGCCGGCACCATCACATGCAACTATGACGGCTATTCGAAGTTCTTTACCGATATCGGTGCCGGCGCCTTCATCGGCTCCAACTCGTCGCTGGTCGCGCCCCTCTCCATCGGCGAGCGGGCCTATATCGCCTCGGGTAGCGTCGTCACCGAAAGCGTGCCTGACGATGCGCTCGCCTTCGGCCGTGCGCGGCAGAAGACGCTGCCGGAAAAGGCGAGGGAGCTGCGCGATCGGCGGGCCAGCGCAGCAAAGAAGTAACGGCTTCGGACTTATTGTCCTGCAGCCGGTGCAGTCTGCAGTGGTTTGTTTTTCCAGCCGTTTCGGCTGTCATGAAACGAAATGCAATGTGACTTCCGCCCTTCGGCCGCAGCAACTAGATAGCCGGGGGCAGTTTTGACGGGAATCGGGGGCCGGACATATGTGCGGAATCGTTGCAATTGTCGGCCAGGGTGCGGTCGCGCCGCTGATCGTCGATGCGCTGAAGCGGCTTGAGTATCGCGGCTACGACTCGGCCGGCGTCGCCACCATCGAGCGCGGCCAGTTGGCTCGCCGCCGCGCCGAGGGCAAGCTGATCAACCTCGAACGGCGACTGAACGCCGAGCCTTTGGAAGGCAGCATCGGCATCGGCCACACGCGCTGGGCCACCCACGGCGTTCCCAATGAAACCAACGCCCACCCGCATTTCTCCGAGGACGTCGCCGTGGTCCACAACGGCATCATCGAGAATTTTGCGGAATTGCGCAGCGAGCTGATCGCCGATGGCTACGCGTTCTCCTCGCAGACCGACACGGAAGTGGTGGCGCACCTCGTCTCCCGCGCTCTTTCCCGTGGCGCCACGCCGATCGAGGCGGCCCACCAGACGCTGAAGAGGCTTGAGGGCGCGTTCGCGTTGGCCATCATGTTCCGCGGCGACGAGGACCTCATCGTCGGCGCCCGCAGCGGCCCGCCGCTGGCCGTCGGCCATGGCGAGGGCGAAATGTTCCTCGGCTCCGACGCCATCGCGCTCGCGCCCTTCACCAATTCCGTCACCTATCTGGAGGATGGCGACTGGGCCGTGGTGCGCCGCGATTCGGTCAGCATCTTCGACATGGAGGGCAATCCGGTCGAGCGCCGGCGCCAGCAGTCGCTCGGCACCGCGTTCATGGTCGACAAGGGCAACCACCGCCACTTCATGGAGAAGGAAATCCACGAGCAGCCGGAGGTCATCTCCCACACGCTCGCCAACTACCTGGATTTCACCGCCGGCGCCTCCAGGGAGCTCGACCTGCCGTTCGACTTCGCCAAGATCGACCGCCTGGCGATTTCAGCCTGCGGCACCGCCTATCTTAGCGGCGTGGTCGGAAAATACTGGTTCGAGCGCATCGCGCGCCTGCCGGTCGACATCGATATCGCCTCCGAGTTCCGCTATCGCGAGATGCCGATCTCGAAGAACAGCGCGGCGATCTTCATTTCGCAGTCGGGCGAAACCGCCGACACGCTGGCCTCGCTGCGCTACTGCCGCAAGGCGGGCGTGCCCATCGGCGCCATCGTCAACGTGCGCGAATCCACCATCGCGCGCGAATCGGACGTGGTTCTGCCCACGCTTGCCGGCCCGGAAATCGGCGTCGCCTCTACCAAGGCCTTCACCTGCCAGCTTTCGGTGCTCGCCTCGCTGGCCGTGCGCGCCGGCGTGGCGCGTGGCACGGTCTCGCCGGATGAGGAAAAGGCGCTGGTGCGCGCGCTTTCCGAAGCCCCGCGCTATGCCAACCAGGTATTGAAGCTCGACCAGCAGATCGAGAAGGTGGCGCGTGAGCTTTCGCACTACCGCCACGTGCTTTATCTCGGTCGCGACACCAATTTTCCGCTCGCCATGGAAGGCGCGCTCAAGCTCAAGGAAATCTCCTATATCCACGCCGAGGGCTATGCCGCCGGCGAGCTGAAGCACGGGCCCATCGCGCTGATCGACGAAAACATGCCGGTGATCGTGATTGCCCCGCACGACCGCATTTTCGAGAAAACGGTCTCGAATATGCAGGAAGTGGCGGCGCGCGGTGGCAAGATCATCCTGATCACCGACCGTAAGGGTGCCGAGCAGGCCTCGCTCGACACGCTCGAGACCATCGTGCTGCCGGACGTGCCGGAAATCATCACCCCGATCATCTACGCGCTGCCCATCCAGATGCTGGCCTACTACACCGCCGTGTTCATGGGCACCGACGTCGACCAGCCGCGCAACCTCGCAAAGTCGGTCACGGTGGAGTAGTCGGCCAAAAACCGACCAGAACATTCCGGTATCCTTTCGGGCGGCTCCTGCATTATATGGACGGGGCTGGCGGCGCGCATGCGCCTCGAAAGGCAAACCCTCGACACCGGAATCAACATGGCGCGTCTGCGGAACTATTTTCTGACCGGCTTCATCGTGACTGCGCCCCTGGCAATCACGGTCTATCTGGCGTGGTCATTCGTCGGCTGGGTCGATTCCTGGGTAAAACCCTATCTCCCGAGCCGCTACAACCCCGACTACTATCTGCCGTTTGCGGTGCCTGGCTTTGGCCTCATCATCGCGCTGCTGCTGATAACGCTTGTCGGCTTTCTCACGGCCAACATCATCGGCCGCACCCTCATTTCGATCAGCGAAAGGCTGCTCGACCGCATGCCGCTGGTGCGCGGCGTCTATCGGGCACTGAAGCAGATCTTCGAAACGGTGTTGTCCAACAAGAACGAAATGTTTCGCACCGTCGGCCTCGTCGAGTATCCGCGCAAGGGCGTGTGGTCGCTGGTTTTCGTCGCTGGCGAGAAATACTCGGAGATCAACGAGAAGCTCGATGTTGAAGACGACCCGATGGTGGGCGTCTTCATGCCGTGCACGCCCAATCCCACGACGGGCTTCCTCATGTATGTGCGCAAGTCCGACATCGTTCTGCTGGACATGACCATTGAGGATGGCGCCAAGCTCATCGTTTCCGCCGGTCTGGTCGCACCGGAGGTCAAGGCCAAGGTCACCAAGATGGGCGCCCCGGCCCTGGAGCAGCTCGGCAATCCGAATGAGTTCGATGTCGCTCAGCCGGCACGCAACAGCCGCACCGCCTCGTCGCGCCCGAACAAATAGAGCAGCGTCCGCACCGCTTCGCCGCGCGCCGACTTCAGTTCCGGGTCGCGGGTAAGCAGCAGGCGGGCGTCGTCCCGGGCGATCTCCAGCAGATCGGCGTGCGCCTCGATGCGCGCGACCTGAAATCCCGGCGTTCCGGACTGTCGCGTGCCTAGCAGTTCGCCTTCGCCGCGCAGCTTCAGGTCTTCCTCCGAAATGCGGAAGCCGTCCTCCGTCTCGCGCATCACGGACAGCCGCCGCTTGGCGGTTTCACCCAGCGGGTCCTTGTAGAGCAGCACGCAGGCCGATGCCTTGGAGCCGCGCCCCACGCGGCCGCGCAGCTGGTGAAGCTGGGCGAGACCGAAACGCTCGGCATGTTCGATGACGATGATCGTTGCATCCGGCACGTCGACGCCCACCTCGATCACAGTCGTGGCGATCAGGATGCGCGTCTCGCCATCCTTGAAGGCGCGCATCGCCTCATCCTTCTCGGCGCCCTTCATGCGGCCATGCACGAGGCCAATCGAATTGCCGAACACCGGCTTCAGCGAGGCGAAGCGGTCCTCCGCCGACATCAGCTTGATCTCTTCGGATTCCTCCACCAGTGGGCAGATCCAGTAGACCTTCTGCCCATCGGCCACCGCGTCGCGCATGCGCCCGACTAGTTCGTCCAGCCGGTCCAGCGGCAGCGTGATGGTGCGGATCGGCTGGCGGCCGACTGGCTTTTCGGTCAGGCGCGAAACGTCCATGTCGCCGAAGGCGGTCAGCACCAGCGTGCGCGGTATCGGGGTCGCCGTCATCACCAGCATGTCGGGCGCGTCGCCTTTGGCGGTCATGGCAAGGCGTTGGTGCACGCCGAAGCGGTGCTGTTCGTCCACCACCGCAAGAGCGAGATCGCGAAACCGCACCGTCTCCTGGAATAGCGCATGCGTGCCCATCACGATGTTGATGTCGCCGCTTTCCAGGCCGGCTAGGATCTCGGCGCGCTCGCGGCCCTTTTCGCGGCCGGTCAGCACGGCAACCCTCATGCCGGCCTTCTCCGCGAGCGGCGCTATCCCTGCAAAATGCTGGCGGGCGAGGATTTCGGTCGGCGCCATCAGGGCTGCCTGTCCGCCGGCCTCCACCGCGCGCGCCATGGCCAGAAGCGCCACCACCGTCTTGCCGGAGCCGACATCGCCCTGCAGCAGCCGCAGCATGCGCTCGGGCTTCTGCAGGTCTGCGTCTATCTCGGCCAGCGCCTGCGTCTGCGATCCGGTCAGTTCATAGGGCAGGGCGCGCTTGATTGCAGCGATCAGCCTGCCGTCGCCGGTCAGCGGCCGGCCCGAAAGCTTGCGTACGGTGGCCCGCACCAGCGCCAGCGAAATCTGGCCCGCCAGGAATTCGTCATAGGCCAGCCGCCGCCACGCCGTGCTGTCGGGCGAGACGTCGATAGGATCGGCCGGATTGTGGATGCGGCTCAAGGCCTCGCGCAGCGGGGGAAAGGTCTGCCGCCGCATCACCTCCGCATCCTGCCATTCCGGCAGTTCGGGCACCCGTTCCAGCGCCTGTCCGATGGCGCGGCGCAGCACCTTGCCGGAAAGCCCGGCGGTGAGCGGATAGACCGGCTCGACCAACGGCAGGTTGCCGGCTTCAGCGGCGAGGGCGATATGATCGGGATGCACCATGCTCGGGCGGCCGTTGAACCATTCCATCCGGCCGCTGACGGTCACCTCCTCGCCCACCGGCAGCGCGCGCTCAAGCCATGCGGTGTTGGCGCGGAAGAAGGTCAGCGCAATCTCGCCGGTGTCGTCGAAGGCATAGACCCGGTAGGGCACCGATTTGTTGCCGGGCGGCGCCGGCTGGTGGCGGTCCACGGTCACGTCGAGCGTCACGATCGCGCCGCCGGGCGCCAGCGCGATGCCGGGCCGGTTACGGCGGTCGATCACCGAATTGGGCAGCGTGAAGATCAGGTCGCCAGCCCGCGCGGGTCGGTCCGAAATGTCGGCCGGCACCACCTTGGCGATCAGGTCAGCAATCTTCGGCCCAACCCCGGCAAGCGAAGTGATCGGCACGAACAGCGGGTCGAGAAGGGAAGGGCGCATGGCCGCCAGCTTATGCGCCCCGCGACCATGCGCAAGGCTGACAGGCCGCGTCATCCACGCTATATGCGCCGCTCGGCACAGAGGAAAAGGTTCATCATGGGCACGACACGATCGACTGAGGGGCTGGACACGCGTCGGCGCAAGCTTCTTTTCCGATCCTGGCATCGCGGCACGCGCGAGATGGACCTGATTCTCGGCCATTTCGCCGACACCACCATCGACGCCCTGTCCGACGCCGAACTGGACGAATACGAGACGCTGCTTGAGCTGAACGACGTCGACCTGCTCTCCTGGATCACCGGCGAGCAGCCCGTTCCGCCGGCCGTCGACAGCGCGATCTACCGCAAGATCCTGGCCTCTAGCCGGTCCAAGAGCTTTTAGGATGACCCTGATCAGGAAAATCGGCCTGCCCAAGGAAGGCGTCGGCCAGTTCATCGTCGACGGGGTGGCCGATGGCTATGAGGCCTTCGCGCTGGTCACGGCGGCTCTGGAAACGGCGCCGGACGGCCCGGTCATCTTCGTGGCCCGCGACGGCCAGCGCCTTCCCGCCATCCTCGATGCGCTCGCCTTCGCCGCGCCCGACCTGCCGGTGCTGGGATTCCCGGCCTGGGACTGCCTGCCCTACGATCGCGTCTCGCCGGGCGCCGATGCCGCCGCCCGCCGCCTCGACGCAATGGCCGCCATGGCCTCTCTTGCCAGGCAACCGCACCGCGCAGTCATCCTCACCACGGCCAACGCGCTGTTGCAGCGCATCCCGCCGGCCTCGGCCATCGAGGCGCAGACCTTCCATGCCCGCCCGGGCAATCAGGTCGACATGAACGCGCTGATCGGGCGGCTGGAGAATTCCGGCTTCGACCGCGTCGCCACCGTTCGCGAGGTCGGCGAATTCGCCGTGCGCGGCGGCATCCTGGACCTGTTTGCCCCCGGCGCACCGGAAGCGCTGCGGCTCGACTTCTTCGGCGACACGCTGGAATCGATCCGCGCCTTCGACGTCGCCACCCAGCGCACCACCGGCCAGCGCACGGCGCTGACGCTGCAGGCCATGAGCGAGGTGGCGCTTACGCCCGAGGCCATCAGCCGCTTCCGCCGCAAATATATCGAAGCCTTCGGCGCGCCCTCGCGTGACGACGGGCTCTACGCAGCCGTCAGCGAAGGCCGCCGCTTTGCCGGCATGGAGCACTGGCTGCCCTTCTACTACGAGCGGCTGGAAACCATCTTCGACTATCTGCCCACGGCGCCGGTGGTATTCGACCATTTGGCGCGGGAGGCGCTGGGCGAGCGCCACACGCTGATCCTCGACTACTACGAGGCCCGTCGCCATCCCGCCAGCGGCGCGATGAAGGATGCCGTGCCCTACAAGCCGGTGCCGCCGGCCGAAATGTATCTGTCGCCCGACGACGTGGCCGCCGCGCTGCCCGATCGCATGGCCATCGAGTTCACGCCCTTCGACACGCCGGAGACAGGCGGTCGCAAGCTGCTGCACGCCGGCGCCAGGCCCGCGCGCGGCTTCGAGCTCGAGCGCGCCGACCCGAACGTCAATGTCTTCGAAGAAGTGGTCAAATATATCGGCGACCTGCGCGCGGCCAAGCGGCGCGTGGTGATCGCGGGCTGGACCGAAGGCTCGCTCGACCGCCTTTCGCAGATCCTCACCGAGCACCATCTCGGCAACCTCAAGCCGGTCGCCATCCTGGCCGACGTCAAGAACCTTGGCGCCGGGCAGGCCGGCATGGCGGTGCTGCCGCTCGAGGCGGGCTTTGAAACCGACGAATTCGTCGTCGTAGCCGAACAGGACATACTGGGCGACCGCCTCGTGCGCCGCTCGAAGAAGCGCAAGCGCCCGTCGGAGTTCATCGCGGAGGCGGCCGCGCTTTCGGCCGGCGACATCGTCGTCCACGCCGACCACGGCATCGGCCGTTTCATCGGCCTGCGCACCATCGAGGCGGCTGGCGCGCCGCACGATTGCCTCGAAATCCACTATGCCGGCGACGACCGGCTGTTCCTGCCGGTGGAAAACATCGAGCTGCTCTCGCGCTACGGCTCGGATTCGGCCGAAGCCACGCTCGACAAGCTGGGCGGCGGTGCCTGGCAGGCGCGTAAGGCCAAGCTCAAGCGCCGGCTGCTCGAAATGGCAGGCCAGCTCATCAAGCTCGCTGCAGAGCGCCAGATGCGTGCCGCGCCTGCCATCAACCCGCCGGACGGCGTCTATGGCGAATTCGCCGCCCGCTTCCCCTACGAGGAAACGGACGACCAGCAGCGCGCCATCGATTCCGTCATGGACGACTTGTCGGCCGGCAAGCCGATGGACCGCCTGGTCTGCGGCGACGTCGGCTTCGGCAAGACCGAGGTGGCGTTGCGCGCGGCCTTCCTCGCCGCCATGGAAGGCTTCCAGGTTGCAGTCGTGGTGCCCACCACGCTGCTTGCCCGCCAGCACTACAAGACGTTTGCGCAGCGCTTCGCCGGCCTGCCCGTGGTGGTGCGTCAGGCCTCGCGCATGGTCGGCTCGAAAGAACTGGCCGAAACCAAGAGGGCCGTCGCCGAAGGCACGGTCGACATCGTCGTCGGCACGCATGCGCTGCTCGGCTCCACCATCTCCTTCAAGAACCTCGGCCTGCTGATCATCGACGAGGAGCAGCATTTCGGCGTCAAGCACAAGGAGCGCCTGAAGGAGCTGAAGAGCGATGTGCATGTGTTGACGCTTTCGGCAACGCCCATCCCGCGCACGCTGCAGCTTGCACTCACCGGCGTGCGCGAGCTTTCGCTCATCGCCACGCCGCCGGTCGACCGCATGGCGGTGCGCACCTTCATTTCGCCCTTCGATCCCCTGGTGGTGCGCGAGACACTGCTTCGGGAACGCTATCGCGGCGGCCAGAGTTTCTATGTCGTGCCGCGCATTTCCGATCTCGCCGATGTCCGCCAGTTCCTGGAAGAATCGGTGCCGGAGCTGAAGGTCGCGACAGCCCACGGCCAGATGCCGGCCGGCGAGCTCGACGACATCATGAACGCCTTCTACGACGGCCAGTACGACGTGCTTTTGTCGACGACCATCGTGGAATCCGGCCTCGACATCCCCACTGCCAACACGCTCATCGTGCACCGTGCCGACATGTTCGGCCTGGCCCAGCTCTACCAGCTTCGCGGCCGCGTCGGCCGTTCGAAGTTGCGCGCCTATGCGCTGTTCACCCTGCCGGCGAACAGAAAGCTCACCGACACGGCCGAACGGCGCCTGAAGGTGCTTCAGTCGCTCGACACGCTGGGCGCCGGCTTCCAGCTCGCCAGCCACGATCTCGACATTCGCGGTGCCGGCAACCTGCTCGGCGAGGAGCAGTCCGGCCACATCAAGGAAGTCGGCTTCGAGCTCTACCAGCAGATGCTGGAGGAGGCGGTGGCCGAGATCCGCGGCACCGGGGAAGTGCTCGACGGCGGCTGGTCGCCGCAGATCACTGTCGGCACGGCGGTGATGATCCCGGAAGGCTATGTGCCGGACCTCCAGCTCAGGCTGGCGCTCTACCGGCGCCTCGCCGACCTCGATTCGCCGGAAGAGATCGACGCCTTCGCCGCCGAGCTTATCGATCGCTTCGGACCGCTGCCGGAAGAGGTCCAGCATCTGTTGAAGATCGTGTTCATCAAGGCCCTGTGCCGCAAGGCCAATGTCGAGAAGCTGGACGCTGGCCCCAAGGGCGTGGTCATCCACTTCCGCAAGCGCGAGTTCTCGAACCCGGCTGGCTTGGTGAAATACATCGGCGAACAGGGCTCGCTGGCCAAGATCAGGCCGGATCAAAGCGTGGTCTTCATCCGCGACTGGCCGAGCGCCGAAAAGCGCCTTGCCGGCTCGGCCGTGGTCATGACGCAGCTTGCGCGGCTGGTCGAAAAGGCAGCCTGATAGCTGTCAACGCAGCCGCGCCCGGGAGGGTCCATGCCGCGCGCTGCCGCAACGACCCCACCGCGATCCGCTACGCGGTTCGACCCTCCCCTCAAGGGGGAGGGAACGCCAGCGCCCTACTGCACCGGCTCCAGTTCCCCGCGCGCCTTCGCGGCGGCGATCTGGCGGATCGCATCGGCCAGCACCTCGCTGTCCTGCGCTCCCATCACGGCATATTTGCCTTCGAACAGGAAGCAGGGAACGCCCGTGACGCCCATGTGCGAAGCCGTCGCCGCCTCGTTGGCGACCGCGTCTCGGTCGGCGTCGGTCGCCAGCATGGCTTCCACCACCGGCGCATCCATTCCGGCTTCGCGCGCGGCCTCCACAAGCACGGCGTGGTCGCCGATATTTTTGCCTTCCTCAAAGTAAAGCTGGAACAGCCGTCGGGCGAGGCGGCCCTGAACCTCGGCACCGTTCGAAGCCGCCCAGCGCAGCACACGGTGCGCATCCAGCGTGTTGGGGGAAACCTCGATGGCTCCGAAATCGAAATCGATGTCCTCGGCCTTGCCGACCTGCCCGACATTGGCGTGGATTTCGCGCAGGCGCTCCTCGCTGCCGAACTTGGCCAGCATATATTGCCTGCGGTCCCGGCCTTGCGGCGGAATGGTCGGATCGAGCTGAAACGGACGCCAGCGGATCTCGACATCCACCTCCGGCACTGCGGCGACAGCCTTGTCGAGCCGCTTCTGGCCGATGAAGCACCAGGGGCAGACCACGTCCGACACCACGTCGACGGTGATGGATTGCTTCGGGCCGCTCATCGCGGGCTCCTTTCTGTCGGCCATGCCGGCTCAGGGTTGCTTATGCCACCAGGTGGGAAGCTGATAGCCGAACACCGGTGTCTTGGCAGGATGCGCCAGTTGGCTCCAATAGGAGAGGTACTGCCGGTTGTCGTATTGCATCGGCACGATATAGGCCCCGGATATCAGCAGCCGGTCGAGCGCACGCACTGCGGCCACATAGGCGTCCTTGTCGCGGGCATTCAGCATCGCCTCGATCATCGCATCGATTGCGGGCTCGGCCACGCCGGCCAGGTTGAACGATCCTTCCGTGTTTGCCGATTCCGAACCCCAGCGGAAGGTAAGCTCTATGCCCGGCGACAGCGTGCCCAGAAAGCCGGTGGAGCCGATCAGCACGTCGAAGTCGAAGCGCTGCTTGCGCATCTGGATCTGGTCGGCCTCGAGGGCGCGGATGTTCACCCCGATACCGATCTTGGCCAGCGTGCGCTGGTAGAGGGCCGCCAGCCGCTCCTCGCTCTGGGAGGAAGTGAGGATTTCGAAGCTGAAGGGCTGGCCTTGCGGATCGAGCAGCTTGCCGTTCTCGATGCGATAGCCCGCGCTCTTCAGCAGGTCCAGCGCCGTCTTCAGCGGGGCGCGGTCGTGACCGGAGCCGTCCGTTTCAGCGGGACGGTAGGTGCCGTCCATCACCTCGGGCAACACCATGCCGGAGTAGGGCGCCAGCAGCGCGCGTTCAGCTTCGCTGGCCGGCTTGCCCAAAGCGGAAAGCTCGGAGTTCTGCCAGTAGCTCGCCGTGCGCTTGAACTGGCTGTTAAAGAGGTTCTTGTTGGCCCATTCGAAATCGTAAAGCATGGCCAGTGCGCGGCGCACGCGCACATCGGCGAATTTCTGCAGCCGCGTGTTGAACAGGAAGCCGGTGACGACCGGCGGCAGTCCGTTTTCGAAGACCTCGGTCACCACCTTGCCTTCGCGCATTGCTGGAAAGTCGAGGTTGCGTTCCCGCTTGACCGGATCGTTCTCCTCGTAAAGCGCGCAGATGCCTTTCTTGAAAGCTTCGAACTGCGAATTGGCGTTTAGGAAGTATTCGATGGTGACGCGGTCGAAATTGTCGAAGCCGCGCTTGGAGGGCAGGTCCTTCGCCCAATAGTCAGGGTTGCGCTCGAAGACGATCCTCTGCCCCGGCACCACCTGAGCTACCCGGTATGGCCCGCTGCCGATCAGCGGCTTCAGCGTGGTCTGATCGAAGGTTTCCTTGTTGAAGGCGTGCTTCGGGATGATGGGCGTCATCGCCACGATCAGCGGAAACTCGCGGTCGGCGTTCTCATTGAAGGTGAAACGCACGCTGCGCTCGCCGGTCTTTTCCAGCTTGGCGATTTTCTTCATGCGGTCGCTGTAGGGCGGGCGGCCCTTTTCGGTATAGACCTCATAGGTGAACACCACGTCGTCCGCCGTCACCGGCTGCCCGTCCGACCAGTTGGCGTTCGGATTGATATGGAATTCGGCAACCTTTCGGTCGGGCGAGATATCGAGCGATTCGGCAAGCAGCCCATAAAGAGAGAACGCCTCATCGGCGCTGCGCTGCATCAGCGGCTCGAACACCAGGTTGCCGTAGATGGTGTCGATCATGCCGCGCGCGGTGGTGCGCAGGCTCTTGATGATGAACGGGTTGAGATTGTCGAAGGTGCCGACCACGCAATAGGTCACGCTGCCGCCTTTCGGCGCGTCCGGATTTGCATAGGGAAAGCTTCGGAAACCGTCCTTCAGCGCGGGTTCGCCCTGCATTGCGATCGCATGAACCGGTTCGGCAGAGGCCCCGCCGCCGTTCGACAGGATGGCTGCGGCGGTACAGAGCGAGAAAATCATGCGGCGCATCACGGGGATCCCAAGGCAAACTTTTCGGTGACGATTCGAGAAGGAATCTACCATGACGACACTATTGTGAGTTTAGTTGGGACAGACGCCAATAATCGCATGCAGCGGGGCTGGATTCGCAACGCTGCCCGGTGTAACACCGCCGTCAAAGTCATGCTGTCGCCGCATTTGCGCAACAGGTAGCGTTGGCGACGGCAAGCAAGCCGGTCCCGGGATCATTTGAGAGGATTGAGATAGATGACGAGCCTCAAAACCGACGCTGCACGTCTTTCGGTTATGGCTGCAGGCGTGGTCGGCATGCTCGCCGCAGGGCTGGCGCCGGCCGCAGCGCAGCAAATTCCACAGGGTTGGTTCAAGGCCTGTTCCAAGCAGGAAGACGTCGACATCTGTAACGTCCAGCATATCTCAACCGCCGCCTCCGGCCAGCTGGTGACCGGCATCAGCCTCATCGAGCTCAAGGGCAAGGTGAACCGCAAGGTATTCCAGGTCACGGTTCCCACCGGCCGCCTGGTGCCTCCCGGCATCGGCCTCCAGATCGACGGCGGCAAGGCGCAGAAGCTCGACTACGTGATCTGCTTCCCGGACCGTTGCGTTGCCGAAGCGCCGCTCACCGACCAGCTGGTTGGCTCGTTCAAGAAGGGCTCTGAGCTCACCTTGACCTCGGTCAACTTCCAGAACCAGCAGAACCCGGTCAAGGTTTCCCTGCAGGGCTTCACCGGCGCCTATGACGGCGCGCCGCTGCAGCAGTCCGACCTCGAGGAGCGCCAGAAGAAGCTCCAGGAGTTCGTCAGCAAGAACAACGAGGACTTCGCCAAGAAGCTCAAGGAAGAGCAGGAAAAGGCGAAGACCGCCAACTGATCGTCAAGACAGGTTAATGAAAAAGCGGGGCTTCGGCCCCGCTTTTTTGTTTCCATCAGATTGCTGCAGGCGGGTCTTTCAGTGGCGAGCCTGTCCCTTCGGCGCATAATGACCGTCGGCGGTGGTTTCGAACAGATCGGCAAGCTGAGGATGCCGCATCGGCTCGCCCGAGTGGTCGGCAAGCAGATTCTGCTCCGAGACATAGGCGATGTATTCCGTCTCGTCGTTCTCCGCGAGCAGGTGGTAATAGGGCTGGTCCTTGCTGGGCCTGAGTTCGGCGGGAATGGCCTCGTACCATTCCTCCGTGTTGTTGAACTGCGGGTCGACATCGAAGACCACGCCCCTGAACGGGAACAGACGGTGGCGCACCACCTGGCCGATAGCAAATTTCGCCGTCTTCATTTCAGTCACGTCCAAAATCCTGGCCTTGCATTCACGCAGGCCCCATGACCGCATTCGGCGGCCACCGAAGAAAGAACTCCTTCAGGATATTTGGACCAACGCTTTCAGCAATTCAATCCCGCGTGAGGCTCATGGGAAAACAACGATTTAGCGGTGACGGTGCAAATCGAACGTCACCACAGCCTGGTGCCGGTGAGCCAAGGTCAAGCAGGTTTCTCTAATGCGCACCCGGGCGCGGAGGGAAACCCGGCTTGAAAAGAGATCCCAGCGCCGAGAAGCCGCTGCCGGGCTTCAGGCCCTCGCGCATGAAAAGGGCGCGAAGCGGCGCAAATCCGCCAAGCACGCTAAGCCCTGCGCTGCGCAGCAGCTGGGCCGGCAGCAGGTTTGAGAGCAGCGACTGGTTCAGCAGCCCCACCGCGCCGCTGCGCGCCAGAATGTCCGGCCGGCGCTGCCTGTCATAGGCAGCCAAGGGTGCGGGCGCCCCCGGGTCCGCACGACTTGAAGCGACGATCTCCACCAGTTGCTGGACATCCCTGATGCCGAGATTGAGCCCCTGGGCCCCGATAGGCGGGAAGACATGGGCTGCCTCGCCGACAAGCGCTACCCGGTTCTGGGCGAAGCGGCGCGGCAGTATCGCCGAAAGCGGATAGACCTGCCGGCCAGGCTCGACCGTCACACGTCCCAGCATCGATTGCATGCGCTCTTCGGCACGCATCGACAGCGTTTCGTCGTCCAGTTTCACGAGTTCTTCGGCCGTCTCGGGTCTCACTACCCATACGAGACTGGAGCGATTGCCGGGCAGGGGCACCTGGGTGAAGGGGCCGGTTTCGGTGTGGAACTCAGTCGAGGTAAAGCCATGTTCGCGCGTGTGGGCAAAATTGAGCACCAGCGCGGCCTGCGGATAGGGGTGAGTGGAGGTCGAAATGCCTGCGGCTTCCCGCGCCGGCGACAGTCGCCCGTCGGCGGCAACGGCAAGTGCGGCGTTGATTTCCGTTCCGTCCGCCAGCAGCGCACGCACCTGATGCGGCTCAAGCTCCCAACGCTCGACGAGGCTGCGATGCCAGACGATCTCTCGATGAGAGGAAACAGCCGTCTCCAGCGCTTCGTTCAGGATGCTGTTGGGAATGTTGAGGCCGAAATAGGGCTCGCCGATCTCGCTTGCATAGAAGGTGACGACCGGGCTGCGGATCAGCCGCTGAGTGGCATCAACGATGCGCATGGCGCGCAGCGGTGCGGCTCTGTGCTCCAGCGATGCCAGAACGCCGAGGCTGTCCAGAAACTTCAGGGCAGGGACCATAAGCGCCGTCGTGCGGCGATCCTGGCTGTTGGCAGCCGGGCCGACGAGGTCGACGGAGAAACCCGCCTTCGCAAACGCCAATGCGGCGATCAGCCCCGCTGGGCCGGTTCCCGCGACCAGGATTTCGGCTGTTCTTTCGCCACCCAAAGCAAAACCTCTTTGCATTTCCGGCACCGGATGCAAATCCGGCTGTCCCTTTCATATAGGATAGGCCTATCCTATTGATCAACGTGGCGTTTCAGCCCAACGGTCGATCATGAACGGAAATCCGGAAGGCTTCGATCACCTCGACCGGAAAGGTCGCGCGACGGGTCACGTCGCACGGAACCCACGCAAGGTCGTCTACGCCATGCTGGGCGCGGGCATCATGCTGTCATGGGCGCTGCTGGCGCTCATGGCGCTGCGTGGAGCCGAGATCCGGGGGCCAGGAAGCGAAGCGCCCGGAGACGAACTGTTGCGCATGCTGCCGCCTGTGCCCGTGCCAGCCTTCATGGACCGGTTCTTTTCGTTGTGCCTGAACCCGCTGCCGCCCGGTGGCCTGGCCCCGGACCTCTTCGCCGCACTCACGCTGATGTGGTTGCTGATGTCGGTTGCGATGATGCTTCCTTCGGCGGCCCCGATGATCCGCACCTATTGCGAGATCGCCGACACCGCAGGCAGGAAGCGCGAGGCCGCGGTGCACCCGCTGGTCCTGGTGGCCGGATATCTTTGTGCGTGGCTCGCCGCTTCGGCCTTGTTTGCGGCACTGACGGTTCTCGTTCATCGGTTTGCCGCCGGGATCCAGACCGCGCCGGTCAAGGGAGTGGCCGGTGCGCTGGCTCTTGGCCTTGCGGGGCTTTACCAGTTCACAGGGTTCAAGGATGCCTGCCTGAACAAGTGCCGCAATCCGTTCTCTATCCTGTTCGCCCGATGGAGCCCCAGGCCACTTCGCATCTTCCGGCTTGGGGTGGAGCAGGGCTTGTGGTGCCTGGGTTGCTGCTGGGCGCTGATGCTGGTGATGTTCGCCGTCGGCATCATGAATTTGTTCTGGATGGCGCTGATAGCGGTATTTACGCTGGTCGAAAAACAAGGAACAAGGCATGTCTCGACGCGGCTTGCAGGTGCGATACTGCTTGTCTGGGCTGTTGCGCTTCTATTAAGCTCAGTCTGACCGGGAAGGGGGACGTTCCATGGCCGACCAGAGCTGGGCGATGAAGGGGGAGCTTGTACTTTCCTGTAACTGCACAGTTTTCTGTCCTTGTGTGCTCTCATTGGGCAACCATCCGCCGACGGAAGGCTATTGCCAGACCTGGGCCGGCTTTCGCATCGATGCCGGGCATTACGGCGATGTCGACCTGTCCGGCCTCAATCTCGGGTTGATTATGGAAATTCCCGGCTATATGAGCCGCGGCAACTGGACGGCCGGGCTGTTCATAGATCAGCGAGCGTCGATCTATGCGGCGAAGGCCCTTACAAAGATATTCACCGGCAAGGCCGGCGGCACGACCTCGCTGCTGTCGATCCTGGTGGGGAAATTCCTCGGCGCCGAGCAGGTGCCGATCAGCTATGAGACGCACGACAGGACCCGCGTGTTCCAGATACCGAAGATCATCGATGGCGCGATCACGCCCATCCCGGGAAAGAACAAGGCGGGGGACACTGTCATCACCAATTCCGAATACTGGATCGCGCCCGAGATCATCGTCGCCAAGTCCGACAAGAGCAGGATGCGCGCCTTCGGCCGAAACTGGAACTTCACTGGCCGATCGGCCGAAATCTGCAAACTGGACTGGCGCGGCCCGTGAAACGAAAAAAAGTAACCTGGCCGCAAGCGAAGGCCTTTTCCGTCCACCTCCTCACCGCGTCAGGCTCGTTCCTGGCCTTCCTGTCGCTGGTCGCAGCCAGCGAACAGCGCTGGACTGCCATGTTCTGGTGGCTGGGGCTGGCCCTGTTCGTCGACGGGATCGACGGTCCCATCGCGCGCAAGCTCGAGGTCAAGGACATTCTGCCGACGTGGTCGGGCGAACTGCTCGACAACATCATCGACTACGTCACCTATGTGCTGATCCCCGCCTTTGCGCTCTACCAGCGCGGTTTCATGGGCGATAAGCTGTCATTCCTGGCCGGGGCGCTGATCGTGGTTTCGAGCGCGATCTACTATGCCGACACAGGCATGAAGACGAGGGAGAACTTCTTCAAGGGGTTCCCGGTGGTGTGGAACATGATCGTCTTCACGCTATTTGTCATCGAACCGGGAGAACTGGTTTCGTTCGCGGTGGTGGCCGTGTCGGCAATCATGACCTTTGTGCCCATGTACTTCCTGCATCCGGTGCGGGTGAAGCGCCTGCGCGAACTCAATCTCGCCGTCTTCCTCGCCTGGTGCGCCTTCGGTGCTTTCGCGCTGGTGCAGAACATGGATGCGAGCGAAGTCGTGAAGATCGGCATTGCGGTCACCGGCGTCTACCTGTTCTTCATCGGCGGCGTCATGCAACTCTTCCCCAATCTCGGCGCAAGGAAGCTCTGATCATGTCCAAGGCCGTTCGCATCCATGCTCATGGCGGCCCCGAGGTCCTAGCCTACGAGGATGTGGAGGTCGGAAGTCCCGGTCCCGGCCAGGCGCTGGTACGCCACACGGCAATAGGGCTGAACTTCCTGGATACCTACTACCGCAGCGGGCTCTATCCCGCTCCCGCTGGCCTGCCGCTGACACCGGGCAGCGAGGCGGCCGGCGTCGTGATGGAAGTAGGCGAGGGGGTGGACTGGCTGAAGAAGGGCGACCGCGTCGCCTACACGCTTCCGCTCGGCGCCTATTGCGAGGAACGTCTCGCACCCGCCGACAGGCTGGTGAAGCTGCCGCAAGGCATAAGCGACGAGAAGGCGGCGGCCATGATGCTGAAGGGCATGACCGCCGAATATCTCCTGCGTCGCACCTACCATGTGCAACCGGGCGACACGATCCTGTGCCATGCCGCTGCGGGCGGTGTGGGGCTCATTCTGGGCCAGTGGGCAAAGCATCTCGGCGCCACGGTGATAGGCACGGCCGGCTCCGCCGAGAAGGTGGCGCTGGCAAAGGCCCATGGCTACGACCACGTCATCGACTACCGCGAACAGGATTTCGTGGCGCAGGTGAAGGAAATCACCGGCGGGCGCCTCTGCAATGTGGTCTACGATTCCGTCGGAAAGGATACTTTTCCCGGTTCGCTCGATTGCCTGCGCCCGCGCGGCATGTTCGTGAGCTTCGGCCAATCCTCCGGGCCGATCCCGCCCTTCAACATGGCGCTGCTGTCGCAGAAGGGATCGCTTTACGCAACACGCCCCACCTTGTTCACCTACATCGCCGCGCGCGAGGATCTGGAGGCCTCAGCCGCGGCGCTCTTCGACGTGGTTGAGAAAGGCGTTGTCGATATCCAGATCAATCAGCGCTACGCGCTGAAGGATGTGGCGGATGCGCATCGCGATCTCGAATCGCGCCGGACAACCGGCGCAACCGTCCTTCTCCCCTGAAAATCTTGAAGGTCTTTCAAGTCCTGCGAAGCTTTGCGTTGTGAACCGCACGCACATACGGTATCCGGGGAACATAAAAACACTTGATGGGGACCTTGTGACAACCATTATGGAAGCACCCGCTGCGAACCTTCTGGAGGTCCGCGGCCTGACTAAGATATTTGGTACCCTGAAAGCCTGCGACGGCATCGACCTTGCGATCGGCAAGGGCGAAATCCATGCCCTGCTGGGCGAGAACGGCGCCGGCAAATCCACCCTCGTCAAGATGCTTTTCGGCACGCTGGAGCCGAATGCCGGCGAAATCCGCTGGAATGGCCAGCCAGTGCGCATTGCCAATCCGCATGCGGCGCGAAAGCTCGGCATCGGCATGGTTTTCCAGCATTTCTCGTTATTCGATGCGCTCACAGCGGCCGAGAACATCGCCCTGTCGCTCGAGGACGAGGCCCAGATTTCCACCATTGCCGCAAAGGCCAAGGCACTCGCCTACAGCTACGGCCTGCCGCTCGATCCCTATGCGCTGGTAGGCGATCTTTCGGTGGGCGAGCGCCAGCGCATCGAGATCATCCGCTGCCTGCTGCAGACGCCGGAACTCATTATCCTCGATGAGCCGACCGCAGTGCTGACGCCGCAGGAAGCCGACAAGCTGTTCGAGACGCTTGAGCGCCTGCGCTCCGAGGGCAAGTCGATCCTCTACATCTCGCACCGGCTGGAAGAGGTCAAACGCCTGTGCGACCGCGCCACGGTGCTGCGGCACGGCAAGGTCGTCGGCCATTGCGACCCGCGCCAGGAAACGGCGGCGTCGCTTGCCCGCATGATGGTGGGCAGCGAAGTGCAGGCGGTCGTGCGCCCGCCGGTCGAAGGCATCGATGAAGCGGCGGTCCTGCTTGAAGTGCGCAATCTCTCGCGCAAGCCCGCTACGCCGTTCTCGATCCCGCTGCGCAACATCAATCTCTCCGTGAAGGCGGGAGAGGTAATCGGCGTCGCGGGCGTGGCAGGCAACGGGCAGGGTGAGTTCTTCGAGGCGGTCTCGGGAGAGGTCCTGCAAGCGGAAGCCGGTGCCGTGCGTATCCGCGGCCAGGATGCCGGCAATCTTTCCATCACCGGGCGGCGACTTCTCGGGGCCGCATTCGTGCCGGAAGAGCGGCTGGGGCATGGTGCCGCGCCGCGCATGAAACTGTCGGAAAACCTCTTGCTGTCGCGCCACGCGACTGACAGAAAGGCGTTTCTCGGCAAGGGCGGCCTGGTGCGCAACAGCGCAATCGCTTCGGCCGCGCAGCGCATCATCGCAGCGATGGACGTGCGCAAGAGCGCGCCAGATCCCGAAGCCGCCTCGCTTTCCGGCGGCAACCTGCAGAAATTCATCATCGGCCGCGAGCTCGACCGCCAGCCGGCCGTAATGGTGGTCAATCAGCCGACCTGGGGCGTGGACGCGGGCGCTGCAGCGCGCATACGCCAGGCGCTGATCGAACTGGCTCGCAAGGGCTCCGCGGTCCTGGTCATCAGTCAGGATCTCGACGAATTGTTCGAGATTTCAGACGCCATCGCAGTGATGCACAACGGCGAACTCTCCAAGCCCTTGCCCATTGCGGAAGCGACGTTGGAAAAGATCGGCCTTCTCATGGGCGGCGCCGAGCCCGGCCACGTTGAACACGTCGCGGAGGTCGCTTGATGCGCATCGAACTCGTCAAACGTCCGCAGCGCTCGGCGCTGTTCGGCGTGCTCTCGCCCTTCATCGCGCTTGCACTGACATTGGTCGCCGGCGCCATCATGTTCTCCCTGCTCGGGAAGAACCCGGTCGACGCGCTTTACTACTATTTCATCGATCCGCTGCGCGAGGTCTGGTCCCTGCATGAATTGGCCGTGAAGGCCGCGCCGCTGATCCTGATCGCGGTTGGTTTGTCGGTCTGCTTCCTCTCCAACAACTGGAATATCGGCGCCGAAGGGCAGTTCATCATGGGTGCCGTCGCAGGTTCGGCCCTGCCGGTCATGTTCCCGGATTTCCAGTCGTGGATCGTTCTGCCGCTGATGCTAATCATGGGCATGGTTGGCGGCGCGGCCTATGGCTCCATACCGGCCTTCCTGAAGACGCGCTTCAACACCAACGAAATCCTGACCAGCCTCATGCTCGTCTATGTCGCGCAACTGTTCCTGGACTGGATGGTGCGCGGGCCGTGGCGGAACCCTCAGGGCATGAACTTCCCGGAAACGCGCAACTTCCACGACTACGCCATCCTGCCGGAAATCTGGTCGGCATCGGGCAGGGCGCACTGGGGCTTCATCTTCGCGCTGATCGCAGCGGTCGTGGTCTGGTTCATGCTGACGCGCACCTTGCGCGGCTTTCAAGTGCAGGTGCTGGGGCAGAGCCCGCGGGCGGGGCGCTTCGCCGGCTTTTCGGCGTCGAAGATGGTGTTCTTCGCCTTCATCGTCTCGGGCGCCTTGGCCGGCCTTGCCGGTATCTCCGAAGTCTCCGGCGCCATCGGCCAGCTTCGCCCGACGATTTCGCCGGGCTATGGCTTCACCGCTATCATCGTGGCGTTTCTCGGCCGGCTCAACCCGCTCGGCATCGTCGCGGCAGGGCTGATCCTGGCGCTTTCCTATCTCGGCGGCGAGGCAGCGCAGATCTCCATCGGCGTTTCCGACAAGGTCGTGCGCGCCTTCCAGGGCCTGCTGCTTTTCTTCGTGCTCGGCGCCGATACGCTGATCCATTATCGCATCCGCTTCGTCGGTGCAGCGCCGCGCAAGGCGGAGGTTTCCCATGGGAATGCTTGAAGCCATCCTCATCACCATCGCGACGGCGGCGACACCGCTGCTGATCGCCTCGATCGGCGAACTGGTGGTGGAACGCTCCGGCGTGCTCAACCTCGGCGTCGAAGGCATGATGGTGATGGGCGCGGTCACCGGCTTTGGCGTGGCGCTGACCACCGGTTCGCCCTGGCTCGGCTTCCTCGCCGCGATCGCAGTCGGCGCGCTGTTCTCGCTGCTCTTCGCCTTCCTGACGCTCACCCTGGTGACCAACCAGGTCGCCACGGGTCTTGCGCTCACCCTGCTTGGTCTCGGGCTGTCGGGCATGCTTGGTGAGGGCTTCGTCGGAATTCCCGGCGTGAAGCTCGGCACCATCTACATCCCCTTCCTGAGCGACCTGCCGCTGGTCGGCAAGCTGGTGTTCGGCCAGGATCCCATATTCTACCTGTCTCTGCTGCTCACCGGCGGCGTCGCCTATTTTCTCTTCCGCACTCGCGCGGGCCTGACGCTCCGTTCGGTCGGCGACAACCACGCCTCGGCCCACGCGCTCGGTATCAACGTGATCCTCATCCGCTATCTCTCGGTGATGTTCGGCGGCGCCTGCGCCGGTCTGGCGGGCGGATATCTTTCCATCGTCTACACGCCGCAGTGGGTGGAGAACATGACCGCCGGCCGCGGCTGGATCGCGCTGGCGCTGGTTGTGTTCGCGTCCTGGCGGCCATGGCGGGTTCTGGCGGGCGCCTATCTGTTCGGCGCCGTCACCATCGGCCAGCTTCACGCGCAAGCGCTGGGGATAGGGATACCGTCCCAGCTGCTTTCTTCACTCCCCTATCTGGCTACCATCGTCGTACTTGTTCTAATCTCGCGCAACAGGCGACTGACGATGGTGAACACACCGGCTTCACTGGGGCGGCCGTTTGTGCCAGATCGCTGAATGACAACAAAATGGGATCACATGCCCCCGGGCAAACTGACAAGAGGATGAGCTATATGAAGAAAACCATTCTATCGCTTGCCACGGCCGCGGCTGTGCTGTCGTTCGGAACGCTGGCCGCCGAAGCCAAGGTCAAGGCCTGCTGGATCTATGTCGGCCCGATCGGCGACTTCGGCTATTCCTACCAGCACCATCAGGGCCTGCTGGAAGTGGAGAAGGAACTGGGCGACCAGGTCGAGACGGCCTATCTCGAAAGCGTTCCGGAAGGCGCCGACGCCGAGCGCTCGCTCGAGCGCTTCGCCCGCTCGGGTTGCAACATCATCTTCGCGACCTCCTTCGGCTTCATGGACCCCACCAACAAGGTGGCCGGCAAGTTCCCGGACGTGAAGTTCGAACACGCCACGGGCTACAAGCGCGAGCATCCGAACGTCGCGACCTACAACTCGAAGTTCCATGAAGGTCGCTACGTCCAAGGCATCATCGCCGCCAAGATGTCGAAGACTGGCGTTGCCGGTTACATCGCGTCGTTCCCGATCCCGGAAGTGGTGCTCGGCATCAACGCATTCATGCTCGGCGCGCAGTCGGTCAATCCGGACTTCAAGGTCAAGGTCGTGTGGGCCAACACCTGGTATGACGCCGGCAAGGAAGCCGACGCCGCCAAGGCTCTGATCGACCAGGGCGTCGACGTCATTACCCAGCACACCGACTCCACCGCCCCGATGCAGGTTGCCACCGAGCGCGGCATCAAGGCCTTCGGCCAGGCCACCGACATGATCAAGTTCGGCCCTGAGACCCAGCTCACCGCCATCGTCGACGATTGGGGCCCGTACTACGTCAAGCGCGTCAAGGCCGTTATCGACGGCACCTGGGAGCAGCACGACGTGTGGGACGGCATGAAGGAAGGCAACGTCGTCATGGCGCCCTTCACCAACATGCCTGACGATGTGAAGAAGCTGGCCGAGGAAGCCACCGCCAAGATCACGTCCGGCGAGTTCAACCCCTACACCGGCCCGATCACCAAGCAGGACGGCACCGAGTGGCTGAAGGCGGGCGAAGTGGCCGATGTCGGCACGCTGCTGGGTCTGAACTTCTACGTCAAGGGCGTGGACGACAAGCTGCCGCAGTAAGGCTGACGGCACATCCGACAAGCGAAAAGGGCGCCCGTGTGGCGCCCTTTTTGTTGCTCGAATCGATTGTGGGACTGGCCCGCGGGTTACTCACTGCAACGGTTCAGCCGTGTAGCCGTGACGCTCAGCAAGTGGAGACGTCAGACAGCGGTGCCGTAGAGGTCGTAGGCGTCGGCCTGATCGATCTTGACCGTCACGATATCCCCCGCGCGCAAGGGGCGGCGCGACTGGATGTGGACCGAGCCGTCGATCTCCGGCGCATCGTATTTCGTGCGGCCCTTGGCGCTGAGACCGTCGGTTTCGTCGATGATGACGGGCAGGCGCTTGCCGACTTTCTTCTTCAGTTGCGCTGCCGAGATCTTCTGCTGCCGCTGCATGAAGCGATGCCAGCGCGCTTCCTTGACCTCTTCCGGCACCTGCTCCAGGCCGAGATCGTTTGAGCGCGCGCCCTGAACCGGCTCATATTTGAAGCAGCCGGCACGGTCGATCTTGGCTTCGTCCAGCCAGTCGAGCAGCATCTCGAAGTCTTCCTCGGTCTCGCCCGGAAAGCCGACGATGAAGGTCGAGCGGATGGCGAGGTCGGGGCAGATATCACGCCAGCCACGAATGCGCTCCAGCGTCTTCTCGCCATGGGCAGGCCGGCGCATGTTCTTCAACACCTGCGGCGAGGCGTGCTGGAACGGAATGTCCAGATAGGGCAGGATCTTGCCCTCGGCCATCAGCGGGATGACGTCGGCGACGTGAGGGTAGGGGTAGACGTAGTGCATGCGCACCCACACGCCCATCTCGCCGAGTTCCCTCGACAGGTCGAGGAACTTGGCCCGCACCTCGCGCTCCTGGAAGATGCTGGTCTCGTACTTGATGTCGATGCCGTAGGCACTCGTGTCCTGCGAGATGACGAGGATTTCCTTCACGCCTGCCTTGGCAAGCTTCTCGGCTTCACGCAGCACATCCGCAGCCGGCCGCGAGACCAGATCGCCGCGCAGGGCAGGGATGATGCAGAAGGTGCAGCGATTATTGCAACCCTCGGAAATCTTGAGATAGGCGTAGTGGCGAGGGGTGAGCTTTACTCCCTGCGGCGGCAGCAGGTCTACAAAGGGGTCGTGGGCCGGAGGTGCCGCCTCGTGCACTGCGGCCATAACGCTCTCATAGTCTTGCGGGCCGGTGATCGCCAGCACGTTCGGGTGCTTGTCGCGGATCAGCTCCGGCGTTGCGCCCATGCAGCCGGTGACGATGACCTTGCCATTTTCCTTGAGCGCCGTGCCGATGGCCCCAAGCGACTCGTCGCGCGCGGAATCGAGGAAGCCGCAGGTGTTCACCACCACGAGATCGGCGCCGTCGTGCTTGCGCGAGATTTCGTAGCCTTCGGCCCGAAGCCGGGTGATGATCCGTTCCGAATCCACCAGGGCTTTCGGACATCCAAGGCTGACGAAGCTGACGCGGGGCGAGGACATGTGACTGCGTTCCGGATTCTGGAGCACGGATCCCGGCAGCCGAAACTGTCATCTAAGATGCGCGCTGAAAGACACTAGGGAGACCGCCAGAGCCCGGTGGATGGGCGACGCAGACTCGTAAACTGGGCGGCGCAATATCACAGTTTTTTCCGCAATGGAATCGCTTCCGCCATGCCGATTGCACAGTAGTTTCTGCCTCAGAGCCGGTCGGACAGGTAGGGCGCGAGATCCATGTAGCCGCGATAGATCATGTCCAGTGCCACGTAAAGGATGATCAGCAGGCCGACATAGGCGATCCAGCGATAGCGGTTGAGCAGCTTGGCTATGAAGCTTGCCGCGAGTCCCATCAATGCGACCGACAGAGTGAGCCCGATGACCAGCACCGTGAAATGGTCGCGCGCCGCGCCCGCGACGGCCAGAACGTTGTCCAGCGACATCGACACGTCGGCAACGACGATCTGGATAGCGGCCTGAGCCAGGGTCTTGCGTTTCGGGCCGGCAGTTGCGGCCCTCGTCGCGACCGCATCATCGTCGTCGTCCTCGCCCAGAGCTTCGGCGGCGGCGTCGAGCTCGGCGTGGGTCGTGCGCAATTCGCGCCACATCTTCCAGCAGACCCACAGCAGCAATATGCCGCCCATAAGCAGCAGACCGAGTATCTCCAGCAGCTGGATGGTGAGGGCAGCGAAAACAATGCGCAGCGCCGTGGCGGCAAGTACGCCGATTAGAATGGCTTTCTTGCGCTGGTCCGCGGGCAAACCGGCCGCGGCCAGGCCGATGACGATGGCGTTGTCGCCGGCAAGCACGAGATCGATCGCGATGACCTGCAACAGCGCCGAAAAACCCGCGGCCGTGAAAACTTCCATCCGTCGGCGCCTTTCGCGTTTCTTGTCAGCTTCTCCCGCGCGGCATGCGGTAACGCGGGAAGTCGCCGCGCGTCAAGTGAGCTGCCGAGGCCGATCCCGAATAATGGGGAAGGGGCACCGACACAGGACGACATCCGCCTCTGCAGCGGATTCCGTTGTTCCAATAGGACATGACTCGCCGGGCCTCCTTCATTCCAATGCCAGGCGCGCCGACTCTCTCGTGAAATCCGGCTGGCAACCATCACTCGTGTTGCCGGCAGTCTCGAAGTGCATGCCGATGTCGGTCGATCCGCGGGCAAAGAAAAACGTCCCGAATTGCCTAAGCCGGTGTAGCAGGGTTTCCGCCGTGGTTTTTCGTTGCTATGACGCGAACACGAGCAGATTGCGGCAATCCACGTTGACGAAGTCCTTGCGCGAGTTATAAAGGCGCAGAACCGTCTGCTGGCGATGCCGCACATGCACAGTCGGTCGACGGAGGGATGGCCGAGCGGTTTAAGGCACCGGTCTTGAAAACCGGCGTGGCAGTGATGTCACCGTGGGTTCGAATCCCACTCCCTCCGCCAACAAATTCATCCATTCAATTTGCTAAAGTCGCGATGGGGCGGGCCCCAGCGAGGGCAATAAATGTGGCGGCCATTTTGAAATGTCCGCCGCTGAGCAAAATAGAAATGTCACTTTGACCCACCACACGGCACGACGACCAGCCCCGATCTGACCGGCTGGTCCGGGTTGCAAGGCAGATCGGGGCGGGTGATCTCATTCTGCCGCGTCGCGACGAAGACAAAGCTTTCTCTCGACGCGCGAGCACCACGTGATCGTTCACGAAATCCTTCCGACGTCCTGGCCCACGAGCACGCGGCACATACCCATTCTTCTCGCTGTTGGTCCTGACCTTCGGTGGCGGCAAGTGGCGGCAACTGATGCTGCTGCTCCTTGATATAGGCCAGAACATCAGAAAGTCGCTTGTTCTCCGTGATTGCCGCATGGGTCACACGCTGGTCCTTGCGGCCGACCAGCCCGCGCGTCACTGCGTTCTCCTCCAGCATGATGCGCTGGCGCTCGTAGGAAAACGTCAGCTGGGCGCCGACATAGCGCTGCTCTCGCTTGCACAGAATGTCCTTGAGCCGGTCCGCCATGAGGTTCAGCGGCCGATGCAGGTCCTCCGGGCGGGCAGGCGTTCGGGCAAAGCGCGCGTTGTGGCGCTCGATAAAGCCAGGCAAAAAGGCGTTGCCCGCTTCCATGTCAGAAATCCCCGCCAGCCGCAGTTCCTTCACCAGGCGGTCCTGCAGCGTCCGGTTGGCGCGCTCGACCCGACCCTTGGCCTGGCTCGAGTTCGCACAAAGAATCTCGATGTTTAGCTCTGAAAGCGCACGGCCGAACTGCGTCATGCCCTGGCCGCCCTTGGCATCCTTCTTCGCCACCCGGAACACCGAATGCTTGTCGGAATAAAAGGCGATTGGGGCGCCGTGATCCTTCAGATAAAGCTCAAGCGCCTCGAAATACGTAAACGCACTTTCCGAGCGCACGAACCGAAGCTGCATCAGCTTGCCTGTCGCATCATCGATGAACACCAACAGCGAACAGGGCGGCCCGCGATCCTCGAACCAACGATGCTCGGAGCCGTCGATCTGCACCAGCTCGCCTAAGGCCTCACGGCGCAACCGTGGCTGATGGAACGAGCGCCGCTGCTGGCGCGACAACCAGAGACCGTCGTCCGACATCCATTTGCGCAGCGTCTCGCGCGATACCCTCAGCCCAGCATGCTCGGCGAGCTTCTCGGCCGCCAAGGTCGGACCGAAATCCGCATAGCGCTCACGCACGATCGCCAAGGCATAATCACGCACACCGTCGCAAATTCGATTGTTCGACCGCCGTCCGCGGGCTTTGTGCCGAATTGACGCTGCGCCATCCGCGCGGATCCGCTCCAGAAGTCGGTGGACCTGGCGTGTGCTCAAATCAAGAACACGCGCCGCCGACACCAGCGTCATCCGGCCGGCGACAACCTTCGACAAAACCTCGATCCGCTGCAGATCACGCTCGCTCATCGCAACCAGTCCCATCCGCAACCCCCACGTCTCAAACGCGGGGAGTGTGACATTCTTACTTTGCAGATTCAGGACATTCTAACTTTGCGGTGTGAGTTCTCGTCGAAGCGCGACTTTGAGCTGGGGTAGGGTAGCCGGTTCATCGCCGGGCGGCCAGCAGCTTCTGC